>NZ_LT670818.1:1200000-2400000 GCF_900129505.1 Bradyrhizobium erythrophlei
TCAAAGTATCCGCCTGGGACACCAACTGCCCGCAGCACATCCCGCAGAAGTTCGACGCCGCCGACGTGGCGGGGGCACTTGCCGCCCGCGATGCGCGGATTGCTGAACTGGAGGCCGAGCTGGCGGCGTCGAAGGCCGCGTCAGCGCCGGCAAATTGAACATCAGGCGGCCTGCTGCTGGGAGGCCCACGCAAAATCCGGATAATATTGCAGCATCATCCGGTCGACATAGTCGGTTAGATTTTGGAAGTGCTCGGTGCGCTCGCGCAATTGCGAGGTGAAGAACGGCGTCAGGATGCCGGCGAGCGCACCGAAGGCGGTGGCATCGGTACCGCAGGGCGCGTCCCCCATCAGATACGGCTTGTCGCCGAGTTGGACCGACAGCGCAAACAGCGAGCGGACCGCAAGGTCGATATCCTCGTCCGGCGCATGGCGGCCGAGGCCGCTCAGCAGATAGTTCTCGGCGACGCGGAATTGCGCGTCCTCGCGAAGTCTTTCGCGCATGTGCTCGGGCGCGCCGTCGAAGAAATGCGACGGCCCCTTCGCAAAGTTCTCGCCATCGACCCAGCGCGCGCCGACCAGTGCCCAATAGACATGGTGCTCGATCATCCGTTCGAACGCCCAGGCCTGCGCCCGCGCCTGCAGGCTGAGCGGGGCATCGAAATCGAAGCCGTATTTGCCCTCGATATGCGCACGGATGAAGGTCGAATCGGCGACGCTCTCGGCGTCATCGACGATATAGGGCAATTGCCCCTTGGGAGAGGCCGGCGGCATCGCCTTTTCCTTGCGGTAGGCGAGGCCGGCCATCTTCAGCTGGACTTCGGTCTTGGTCACGAACGGGCTGATTTCCGGCAGGCCGAAGCCGGGGCCGAAGCCATAAAGGGTGATCAATTGAGCGCTCCCGATTTCCTGAGCAGGCGCTTCAGGCTAGCCACCCCCTGCTGCCACCGTGGTGTCAGCAGCGGCGACATCGTTGACCAAAGGTCGAGGCCGTACAGAATCATCATGGACAAAATCCTCTTCGTTAGCGGGTTGTCCCGTTATACTGACCCCCTGCTGCCAACATGCTGTCAGCATCGGATGGCAGCCTTCCGATAAAGACAAAAGAGACGCTGCCATGAGACGCGCCGACCGGTTGTTCCAGATCATTCAGGTGCTGCGGCGGACCCGGAAGCCGCTGACGGCGGATGCGATCGCCGCCGAGCTCGAGACCTCCAAGCGCACGATCTACCGCGACATCGCGACCCTGATCGAACAGCGCGTGCCGATCCGCGGCGAGGCCGGCATGGGCTATATCCTCGAAAAGGGATTCGACCTGCCGCCTTTGATGCTCACGCCGGACGAGATCGAAGCGGCCGTGCTCGGCGCGCAATGGGTCGCCGGGCACGCCGACGAGGTGCTGGCGCGCGCCGCGCAGGACCTGATGGCGAAAATCGCCGACACCGTCCCCGAACGCCTGAGGCCGTTCGTGCTCGAACCCGCGAGCCGGGCGCGTCCGGTCTGGAACCGGGAACCCGACCGCATCGACATGGTGCGAACGCGCGCCCAGATTCACGAGGGCAAGAAGATCACGCTGAACTATCGCGACGAACAAGGCCGCGGCAGCGAACGTACCGTCTGGCCGATCGCCGTCGGCTATCATGAAGCGGTGCGGATTTTAGCGGCGTGGTGCGAACTGCGAAAGGACTTCCGCAGTTTTCGGACCGACCGCGTCGTCGACGCGGTGTATCACGACGAGAAATACCCCGAACGGCGCGACCTGCTTCGGGCGCGATGGCGCAGGAGCCTGGTCTGGGAGGCACCCAAAGAAATCTGACAAAGGAAATCTGATGGCGGTATCGCGAACTAGAGGCTCCGTTTTGATTGAATCAGAACCGAGCCTCCAGATTTTTGTGACGCGATTTCTTCGCGCGAACCGGTATCCACTTCGCTCGAAAACGCTATAAACGGACACCATGGAAAGCCGGGATTCAGCCGCGGATATCGAAAGCCCCTGCCAGGCCTGCGGAGCCTGCTGTTCCTATTCGCCGAACTGGCCGCGCTTCACCACCGAGGACGACGCCGCGCTCGATCTGATCCCGGAAAAATTCGTCAACGACAGACTGTCCGGCATGCGCTGCGACGGCAACCGCTGCTCGGCGTTGTCGGGTAGAATCGGGATCGCGACCGCGTGCACCATCTATGCCGTGCGGCCGGAAGTGTGCCGGACCTGCATGCCCGGCGACGCCGAATGTGCGATGGCACGGCGGCGGCATGGACTGTCGGTGCTGACATGATGCTAATGTTGTCGTCGCTGCGTTCGCAGGGACGACAGCTATAGAGATTACGCCGTCACCGCCTCGGCGAGATCCTCGTCCAGTTCGTCTTCGATCGGCACGAAGCTGGAGAGCGGCTTGGTCGAGAGCGTGATCGGCTTGCGGTTGCCGTAGGATGACGACGGCGCAGAATGCGCGGAAGGTTTGCCGGACAGCGCGTAGAGTGTCGAGCCGACGCGCCCGCCCAACTCGATCAGTTCGCGTTCGCTGCAGGTTGCGGCGATCGAGAGCGCCAGCGTATGCAAATGGCTTCTGCGGTAACAGAACAGCGCCAGCATGGCCCGAACGTCGGAAGAGACGCTCTCCACCAGCCGGGCCAGACCATGTTCGTTGGCGCGGTACATTTCGCCGAGCAATTCGTCCCGAACCGGGCAGAAGTCGTTCTCGAAGGCGTCGCGGCTTGAAAACATTTGCATATCTCCTGATCGGGAGGATGCAGTGCAACTCTATAACGAACGGTTAACCTAAGCCCCCGGTAGTACCCCGGGATGCTTGAGCGAACGAGCCGAATCAGACACCGCGGCCGCGACGAGCGCGGCACGGAGCGCCGGTGTCCGGATGATGACGTCGAGCCGGTGGGCTCAGCCGTTCGCCGCCATGAAAATCGAAAGTCCAAAGCCGGTGAGATGGTGCAGCGCCTGATCGACCCCGATCAGCGTCCAGAACCATGGGTGCTTGTTCTCCTGCGTCACGCCGAAGTTGGCGGCGCAAAGTCCCTTGGCGCGGTCGACCGTGATGTGGATCGCGAAATCGATCAGTGCGACGAACCAGAACCGCGGCGCGACAATCAGAATCAGCACCATTGCAACCGCAAGGTGCACGAGACAATGGGCCAGCAGCGGCAGCGCCCAGCCGTGCTTCTGGTCCTTGCCGATCGCCATCCAGGAAGTCTGCAGGACGAAATCGGCGATCACGTGCTTGACGGTAAGCAGCAGCATCCAGCCGATCAGCGCGCCTACCGGGACCGATGACGACATGGGGGGAAACAACAAAGCTGACGCCCTCGCTGGGACTGACTTGAAATGGCACAAACAGAACGGGAGGCCTTCAGCGCAACTTCTTCTCAAATCCGGACAATTCGACCGGTATTTGTCTTTTATGACATCTCCCGGGCCGGAATGCACCTCGGGGAACTCGAAAAACGCCAAGTGTGGCCTTATGGCGATATGCGTTCCTCCGGTAACGTTACCGGCGCGGAGCAATTTGCAATCCGCCCCGGGGCGGATATCATCGGTCTACAGGAAAATTATTGTTCTTTTTTAGATATTTACGGCCGCGCCAGGCGTTTCGCGGCGTGGCCAGGCGGGGAAATCAGCCTTCCGGGTCGCGGGTATGAGCCATGGGCGCTGAAGTGCCAACACCGAATGCGGCTACGCCACGCTCGCAGGTTGTCAGAACCAACCGCCGGCAGGTGCTCCTGTTTGCCGCCCTGACATTGCTTCTGACGGTGATCATCGTCGCATGGGGCGGCCGCACCTGGCTGAGGAATTCCGAAACGGTGGTCTTCGCCGTCGGCGACGGCAACAGCCTGGAGGCCCGCTTCGCCGCCAAGCTGGCCGCGGTGCTCAAGAGCACCAATTCGCGGCTGCGTCTGAAGATCGTCACCAATGGCGACAGCGCCAAGGCGCTCGCCTCGTTCGATCGCAGGCAGGCGAACCTCGCGGTGCTGCGCACCGACGCCAAGGTGCCGCCGCGCGCCCGGGCGCTCGCCGTGCTGGAACACGATCTCGTGCTCCTTATCAGCCCCGGCGGCAAAAAGATAAAATCGCTCGCCGAACTCCGCAAAAAGAAGATCGCGGTGCTGGCCGATGGCGACAGCGGCACCGCCTTCATCCGCAATGCGCTGGAAATTTCCGATAGCGCCGATGCCAATTCGAAGGTTCAGCCGGCGCCGCCGAATTCGACGCTCGACAGACTGTTCGCTCCCGGCGGTTACGGCGCGGTCATCGCCGTCGCGCACGCCTCGACTTTGGTGAAGGACAAGCGCTACGAGCAATACGCCAAACGCGGCGGGTTCACCATCAACGCCATCGATGAAGGCAAGGCCATGGCGCGGCGCAATCCCGGCATTTCCGAGGAGACGCTGACCACCGCCATGCTGTCCTCCTCGCCGGCGATTCCCGATGACGATATCGATACTATCGGACTGCAATGGCTGCTGGTCGCGCAATCCCGGATGTCGACGACGACAGCCGGAGACCTCGCGCGCGCGATCTACGAAAACAAGGCCGAACTCGCGCTGGACGACGGATTCGCTTCCAGGATCGAACCGGCGGATACCGACAAGGACGCCTTCATCATCGCCCACCAGGGCGCCGCCGAATATATCAACGACGACACCAAGTCGTTCATGGACCGCTACAGCGACGCGATGTATCTTGGCGTCGGCGCGCTCAGCATCATCGGCTCGATCTTCGCCGCGATCTACACCAAGATCACCCGCGTCGCGCCGGAGAAGGCCGGCGAACTGGCGACCGCCATCCTCGACATCGGCGAACGGATCGAACACGCCGATTCGCTGGATTCGCTGGAAGCGCTACAGGACGAACTGGAAGCCATCCTTCGCGGCGCGGTGATAGGCTTGCGCGACGGCAGTATCTCGACCGACGGGCTGGAGACCTTCAAGCTCGGTTATGAATTCGTGCGCGACGAGATCGGCATGCGCCGCGATCATCTGAAGCGGCACGCCGGCCACGAGGACAATGTGGTGGTCGTCAAGACCGCGCAGAGCGCGTGAGCCTTCATCATTCCGGTTCGCGCATCGGCGCGAACGCGGAATGACGGTGTCGAACACTCTCACTCTGAGTCGTCCCCGCGTTCGGGACACGACGAAGCTGTTCACTCCGCCGCGACACTGGTGCCGGCGGCCAGCGCCCGCGCCCGGATCTCCGCGATGGCGCGCTTGAGCGCGACCTGCCGGGAATCAGGCGTGGCGGCGGCACGGGCCTCGGCGACGGCAGCGGCCAGATCGGCCAAGGGCAGCACGCCGTCGAAAGTCGGCTTGGCGAGACCATCGATGATGGCGTGCCAGTCGGCGAGACCGTGGCGATAGGGAGCGCCATAGCCGGAGATCATGGTCGCGGTCCGCACCATGGCGGGGGCGGCGGCGGGCTGCTTGTCCAGGCTGCGGCTGATCATGTGCAGCCAGCGTTCGACCCAGACGCGTTCCTTGGCGTAGCGCACCGAGAACAGCCGCCATCGCCGCAAGCCCGCCTCGATCCTCAGGCGGCGAACGCCCCAGCGGCTCCTGGCGCTGAAGCGGATCGAGACCGGCATGTGGGTCCAGCCCGCCCATTCCAGCGCATCGAGCACGGGTTCGGCGATCGCCGCGGGAAGCGCGCCGATCAGCTCATCGAGCCGGAATTTCCCGATCATGTCCCCAGGTAGAAGACGGCGATTGCCGGACGCCGCCTCCCATTCCGCGAGCTTCAGCTGCGCGATCCGGATCGGATCTTCGTAGCTCATGCGGCGCGCCATCAGCCGGGCGATCTCGGCGATCATCGCCTCATCGACGCCGCGCCTTCCGACGAAGCGCCGCACCCGTTCCACATAAAGCTGCGCGTAGCTCGGGCCCTGATAGTCCATCAGCAGATGAATGCCGTCACTAACGTCGGCCACCGCGCTGTCGGGCAATCCGTCCGGCAGCAATGGCTGCGCGCCGTCGTCGTCGCCGATGACATCGGCGAGCAGATAGCGGAGCGAGGAAAGGACACCGGCCAAATCGGGTTTCCAGTCTGTCAGGCGGGGTTCGGCGCTGCCGGGGCCGGCGCCCCCTGCTGCGCCAGCCGCTGCTCCAGTTTTCCGATGTTCTCGAACAGCCGGGCGCTGGCGAGGCGCAGGAAGTAGAAGCCGAAGGCCGGATTCTGCACGTACAGTTCCTCGACCTTGCTGTAGCTGACGCTGAGGACGACGCCGGCCTCGACGCATTCCAGCGTTTGCGTCCGCTCATTCGACGGCGACAGCATGCCGAATTCGCCGACGATGGCGCCAACCGGCAGTTCGATGCCGGATTCGACCAGCTTGAAGCGGCCGCTGACGATGTAGAACATGTCCTCAGCCTTCTCGTCCTTGTAGAACAGGACCTCGCCGGGGATGCATTTGCGCTCGGTCATGAACGGCTTCAGCCATTCCAGCGACAGATCGCTGTTGACGGATTTCTTCACGTCGCGCACCAGCTGCAGCATCTGGTGCAGCCGGTACGTATTGAGCACCAGCACCACCGACTGCACCAGGATGACCAGGGAATTATGGCTCGGAATCGCGGTCGCGATCAGGACGATGTTGGTGAGAATGGCGAACACCCGCAACGGGATCATGGTCCGCATCGTCGTCGTGGCGACGACGAAAACGGAGGCGAACAGAGTGCCGGCGGTGCCGGCGTGTTCCGCAAGATGTGAGGTATCCATCGGGGCCAACCAGCTTTCCGGGGTAAATGGTTTCGCGGGCCGTGGTGCGGTGCGCTCCCGGCATCATAATGCCCGCGGGAGTTTTTGATATACGGCGAAAAACCAACGTTTTGTCGGGTAATCTATCCAATCCCGGCCAGAAAATTCCCGGCCCGCCCGGCTCTCGCGAGCGCCCCCGAGCGGATCCGCGCTTCGCAACCGGGAGCGGGCGATAACGCTGTTTTCGGCATCTCGTTGACGATCTCCCCCCGCTTGGGCACTTTGGGGCCCGGTCACGTGCAAGTCATGACCGTTAAGGTTTCTTCCAGCAACAGGCCGCCGTCTCCCGATGTCCAAGCCGCTTGTTTTCCCCGCTTTGGCACAATTTGTGGCCGCCACCACCGGCCGCAACATGACCAAGGCGGCCTATGTGGCTGTCGCCATCGGCTTCGTCATGATGCTGGTTCTGACGGTTGCCCCGGCCTACGAGGCGGCGCATCGCTGGGTCGACGCGACGCTGTGGGCATGCCTGGGTTTCTTTGTGTTCGAATGGGTGGTCCGGCTTCGCCACGCCTCCCTGACGCAGCGCGGCTGGGGTTACGCGCTGTCGGGACGCGGGCTGGTGGACGCGGTGGCTGCCCTGGCCATCCCGCTCGCGCTTGCGCTTGGCGCGGATCCCAAATCGGCGTGGTTGTTGTGCGCATTGTGGATGCTCAAGGTGGTTCCGGGGGTTCCCGGATTGCGCCAACTGCGCCGGGTGCTGGTGCTGGAATCCGGGCCGCTGCTGAGCGTGCTGGTGATTTTCCTGATGGTTCTCTTTCTCGCGTCGGTGGCAGAATACTACCTGGAGCATGACGTCCAGGCGGCCACCTTCGGCAGCGTTCCCGCGGCCTTGTGGTGGGCGGTCGTTACCCTGACCACCGTGGGATATGGCGACGTGGTGCCGATCACGGTTCTTGGCCGCCTGGTCGCAGCCGTCGTGATGATCTGCGGGCTCGGCGTGTTCGGGCTATGGACCGGCATCCTCGCCACCGGTTTTGCCGCCGAGACCCGCCGCGACAATTTCCTGAAAACCTGGGAATCGGTGAGCAAGGTGCCGTTCTTCGCCGCGCTGGGACCCGCGGCGATCGCCGACGTGACGCATATGCTGCGCACCATGGATCTGCCGGCGCGCACCATGATCATCCGAAAGGGCCAGGCCGGCGACTGCATGTATTTCATCGCCGCCGGCGAGGTCGAGGTGGATCTGCCCGGCAAGAAGGTGCGGCTCGGCGAAGGCGCCTTCTTCGGCGAGATGGCGCTGCTCGGCAACAATCTGCGCTCGGCCAATATCACCACCACGCGGGTGTCGCGGCTTCTGGTGCTCGACCTCGTGGATTTCCGCCTCTTGATGGCGCGGCATCCCGATCTTGCCGAGACCATCGACGCCGAGGCCAATCGGCGCGCGCTGGAGAACAAATGACGCAGGACCACGCCTCCGCTGCCACCGATCCTGCGAGCACACCGGTGCTCGAACTCGCCGGCGCGCGCGCCACCATCCGCCTCAACCGGCCGAAGCATTTGAACCGGCTGCAGCCCGACGACCTCGAGATGCTCTCAAGACTGTTCGACCGGATCGAAGCTGACGCTTCCATCAGGGTATTGGTGCTGACCGGCACCGGCCGCGCCTTCTCCGCCGGCTACGATCTCGGTTCGATCGCCGAACGCGCAGCCAACGCGCAGGAGCAGACCGCGGGGTCGGCGTTCGAGGTCGTCGTCAACCGGCTCGAGGACCTCGCGGTGCCGACGATCTGCCGGCTCAATGGCGGCGTCTATGGCGGCTCCACGGACCTCGCGCTGGCCTGCGATTTCCGCATCGGCGTCGACACTGCCGAGATGTTCATGCCGGCGGCGCGGCTGGGCCTGCATTATTACAAGAGCGGCATCAAGCGCTACGTGTCGCGGCTCGGCGTCGACAACGCCAAGCGGCTGTTCCTGACCGCCGAGAAAATCGGCGCCGCCGAAATGCTGCGGATCGGCTACCTCACCGCGATGGTGCCGCCGGAAGCGCTCGACGAAGAGGTCGACCGGCTGGCAGCCACCCTTGCCGGCAACGCCCCGGTCGCAATGCGCGGCATGAAGCGCGCCATCAACGAATACGCCAGAGGCGAGCTCAACGAGGAGGCCGCCGACCGCCGCCACCGCGACAGCATGCGCAGCGCCGAGATCAAGGAAGGCATCAAGGCGTTCTCGGAAAAGCGGCCGCCGAAGTTTTGATGAGGCGTGAGGTGTACTCGCAACTCAAGATGTCGTCCCCGCGAAAGCAGGGCCCCATAACCACCGGCCAACGCGGTCGAAAACAAAGCCTGCAATAGGCGCCTGTTTCAGATCGCAACGGCACGGCGTGGGTCCCTGCTTTCGCAGGGACGACGATGAACCGTGCTGGATCTATTCGTCCACGAACGTCACGGTGTCGGCGATGCTCGCGCGCGTGGTGCGGTAGCTGTTGGCCTTGTGGTCGCGGTCGGGATATCCGAACGAGATTCCGCACACCACCCGGCGATCCTCGCCGAGGCCGAAATGCCGGCGCACCACCTCGGAATGAAACGCCAGCGCGGCTTGCGGGATCGTGGCGATGCCGAGCGCCTGTGCTGCCAGCATGAAGCTCGTGACATAGCCGCCGCAATCGATCGCGCCATAGACGCCGAGCGCCTCGTCGGTATGCACGATGGCGACGTGCGGCGCGCCGAAGAAGTTGAAATTCTCCAGCGCCTGTTTGGCGTAGCCGTTTCTGTCGCCGCGGGGGATGCCGAGCGAATTGTAGAGCTGGAAACCGCTTTCGCGCCGCCGCTCCAGATAGACCCCGCGATATTCTCGCGGGAACGGAAAATCGCCGGTGTTCGGCTTGCCGCTGGAGGCTGTGCCGTATATCAGATCGCGGAATTTTGTGGTCGCCGCGCCAGAGGTGATCTCGAGCCGCCACGGCTGGCTGTTGCACCACGACGCGGTCTTCTGCGCCGCCGTCAGGATGCGCTCGATGGCCGCGCGCGGCACCGGATCGGGTTTGAACGCGCGGCAGGAAAATCGCTGTGCCAGCAGGTCTTCCAAAACCTCGATCGGCGCAGTATCGGTTTTATAGTCCATCACGTCATCTTCCCTTGGTCGGGATCTTGTTGAACGGCACGTCCTTGTCGACGCGGATGTCGCCGGGGAGCCCCAGCACGCGCTCGGCGATGATATTGCGCAGGATTTCATCGGTGCCGCCGGCGATGCGCATCGACGGCGAACTCAGCAGCATCTGCTGGAACTGGCCATGCGCAGCCTCCTCGTCAGCGCCGGTAAGGACGCCGGCCGCGCCTTCCAGATCCATCGCGTAGCTTGCGATGTCCTGCAGCATCGTGCCTGAAACGAGCTTGCCGATCGAATTCTCTGGACCCGGCCGCTCGCCCTTCGACAACGACGAGATCGCGCGGTAGCTGGTGTATTTCAGCCCGCTCGCCTTTACTGCCCAACTCGCCAGCTTAGAGCGCGTGGCGGGATCGTCGATGGCGAGCCCGTCATCGGTCATCAGGTTCGAGCAGAACTCGAACATTTCGGGGAAGCCGGTCGCGAGCCGCGAACCGATCGACATGCGCTCGTTCATCAGGGTGGTCAGCGAGACGTTCCAGCCGTCACCGACGGCGCCAAGACGCTGGCTGTCCGGGATCACGACGTCGGTGAAATAGACCTCGTTGAACTCCTGCATGCCGTTGGCCTGCTTGATCGGCCGCACCTCAACGCCTTTGCTCTTCATGTCGAGGAAGAACATCGTCAGGCCCTTGTGCTTGGGCACATTGGGATCGGTGCGCGTGATCAGCAGACCGTAATCGGAATAGTGCGCGCCGGAGGTCCAGATCTTCTGGCCATTCACCATCCAGTTGTCGCCCTTCTTTTCAGCGCGCGTACGAAGACCCGCGACGTCGGAACCGCCGGCCGGCTCCGAGAACAGCTGGCACCAGATATGTTCGCCGGAAGCGAGCTTCGGCAGATAGTGACGCTTGTGCTCCTCGCTGCCGAAAGCCATCACCGTCGGCCCGCACATGCCCTCGCCGATCTGAAACGGCTGCGTCAGCTTGCCGTAGACGCCTTCTTCCTGCTGCCAGATCACCTTCTCGATCGGGGTAGCGCCGCGGCCGCCATATTCCTTCGGCCAGTGCAGGCAGGCCCAGCCGCCTTCGGCCTTTTTCTTCTGCCAGGCCTTGCCGACATCGACGATTTCTTCCTTCTTCAGCTTGATGCGGCCCAGCGAGGACTTTGACAGTTCTTCCTCGAATTCCCTGGGCGCATTGGCGTCGATCCACTTGCGGGCCTCGGCGCGGAACGCGGCTTCCTGCGGGGTGTCGTCGAAATTCATGGCTGGTCCTCTCGCGCCGGTCAGGCGCGTCCCTTGGTCGGTATCTTGTTGAACGGCACGTCCTTGTCCACCCGGATGTCGCCGGGCAGGCCAAGCACGCGCTCGGCGATGATGTTGCGCATGATCTCGTCAGTGCCGCCCTCGACCCTTGTGCCGGGCGCGCGCAACAGCATCGCCTGGAATTTTCCGGCGACCTCGGCGTCCTCGGGCCCGCTCAGCACACCGGCGGCGCCCTGCAGGTCCAGCGCGTACATCGCGACGTCCTGCACCATCGAGCCTGCGACCAATTTCCCGATCGAGTTCTCCGGTCCCGGACGCTCGCCCTTCGACAGCGCCGAAATCGCCCGCATGCTGGTGTATTTCAGCCCGCTCGCCTTCACGGCCCAATTCGCCAGCTTCGAGCGAACATTGCGGTCGTCGATGGCAAGGCCATCTTCCAGCATCAGACCGCTGCAGAACTCGAACAATTCCGGGAAGCCGGTGGAGACCCCCGCGCCGATCGACATGCGCTCGTTCATCAGCGTGGTCAGCGACACGTTCCAGCCGTCATTGACGGCGCCGAGCCGCTGGGAATCCGGGATTCTCACATCGGTGAAGAAGACTTCGTTGAAATCAGACTGCCCGCTGGCCTGCTTGATCGGCTTGACCTCGACGCCGGGGCTTTTCATGTCCAGGAAGAACATGGTGAGCCCCTTGTGTTTTGCGACGTTGGGATCGGTGCGCGTCAGCAGGATGCCGTAATCCGAATAACGCGCGCCCGAGGTCCAGATCTTCTGGCCGTTGATGATCCAGTCGTCTCCCTTCTTTTCGGCGCGCGTGCGCAGGCCCGCGACGTCGGAGCCACCAGCGGGCTCGGAAAACAACTGGCACCAGATGTTTTCACCGGATGCGAGCGGCGGCAAATAGCGCCTTTTATGCTCCTCGCCGGCAAACGCCATCATGGTCGGGCCGCACATGCCGTGGCCAATGATGAACATGCCCGAGAGCTTGCCGAACGGGCCCTCCTCCTGCTGCCAGATCACCCACTCGATAGGCGTAGCACCCCGGCCGCCATATTCCTTCGGCCAGTGCAAGCAGGCCCAGCCGGCATCCGCCTTCTTCTTCTGCCAGGCCTTTGCGACCTCGAGGATGTTGGCGCCCTTGAGCGCGGTGCGGCCGAGCGAGGATTTGCGCAGCTCTTCCTCGTACTGCTTCGGAGCATTGGCAGCGATCCAGGCCCTTGCCTCGGCGCGGAACGCGGCTTCCTGCGGGGTGTCATCGAAATTCATATTCTTAATCCTCGACCGCGTTCATACGTTTATATTCGCTTCGTAGGATGGGTTGAGCGCAGCGATACCCATCGTTAAGCACCGTATTGTGATGGGTTTCGCTGCGCTCAACCCATCCTACGGTCGTCTCAAGCCGCGTTGCGCTTGCGCATGCGGTCGATCAGCGCGTCTTCCCAGTAGGAGAGCGAGCCGAGCGACAGCGCCATCGCGTTGGAGCGGCGGTAATACAGATGGCAGTCGAACTCCCAGGTGAATCCCATGCCGCCATGGACCTGGATGTTGTTCTTGGAGCAATGCTGAAACGCCTGCGTGGCGCTGATGCGCGCGGCAGCGGCGGCTTCCGGCAGTTCCGAGGCGTTGGTCGAGAGCGCCCAGGCGCCGTAATAGCAATTCGAGCGCGCCAGCGTCGCTGAGACATACATGTCGGCGAGCATATGCTTCACCGCCTGGAACGAGCCGATCGGCCGGCCGAAGGCGATACGGTCGAGCGCATAGTCGCGGCCCATTTCCAGCGCGCGGTCGGAACCGCCGACCTGCTCGAATGCCATCAGCACCGCCGCCCGGTCGAGCACCTGCGCGATCACGCCCCAGCCTTCGCCGGCACGCGCGAGCGGGTCGGCCTTGGCGTTCTTGAAGGTCAGTTCAGCCTGGCCGCGCGACGGATCGACACTTGTCAGCGCCTTGGCCTCGACGCCGCCGGCTTTCGTGTCGACGAGGAACAGCGAAATATCGGAATCACGCCCCGTCGATCCCGTCCGCGCGGCGACAATGACAAAATCGGCGATGGCGCCGTCGGGCACCGGCTTCTTGACGCCGTTGAGGCTGCCGCCGGAAGCCTGCATCTTGATCGCCGCAGGCGACGGATTACCCTTGCCTTCGAACAGCGCCAGTGTGCCGATCGCTTCGCCCGATGCGATTTTCGGCAGCCATTTCTGCTTCTGCGCGTCGGAGCCCGCAAGCATGATCGCCTCCGCCGCAAGATAGATCGTCGACGAAAACGGCACCGGCGCCAGCGCGCGGCCCATTTCTTCGGCGATCACGCAGAGTTCGAGGTGACCGGCACCGGCGCCGCCGAATTCTTCCGGAATCGCTATGCCGAGAAAGCCCATCTCGGCGAGGCCCTTCCACAATTCCTTGTCGTAGGCAGCGTTGCCATCCAGCACCGCGCGCACCGCCTTCGGCGCGCATTTTTCGGCAAGGAACTTCCTCGCCTCGTCGCGCATCTGCTTTTGTTCGTCGGAGAAATCGAAATTCATGGCGGCGCACCTCTTTACCTGCTGTCATTCCGGGGCGCGTTGAAAACGCGAACCCGGAATCTCGATGTAAGTTAGCTCTGGATTCCGGATCGGTCCGAAGACGGACCGTCCGGAATGACGGCTTGATGGTTCAGCGTTTCTTCCCTCAGTTCAAGATAATCACGTCCTCTCCCGGCGGATCGGCATAGAGCCGATCCACCAGCGCCGCGCGGCGTTCGAGGCCGGCGCGCTGGTTGATGTAGCCCTTGTCGGTCAGTTCGTTGCCGTCGATCGAGGCCGGCTCGACCATCAGCATGGCGCGCGCGACCCGCATGCTGCTGGCGCCTTCGGCCGAGTTGTTATGCGCCTGCAAGCCCTGCTTCAGGCACGCCAGCACTTGCGGATGTCTTACGACGTCCTCGTAACTCGCCTCCGTATTGCCGACGATCTGGCGGCAGGCGTGCAGATTGGGCCAGGCCAGCAGGCCGACAAAAGGGCGGTCCTGCCCGGCGACCAGCGCGTCCTGCACCACCGGCGTGGCCGCCGCGATGGCGTCGGTGCGCAGCGAGCCGACGTGAACGAAGGTGCCGGTGGTGAGCTTGAAATCCTCCACGACACGGCCGGCGAAGATGATGCCCTGCACGGGATCGGCGGGGTCGACAAATACACCGGCGTCGCCGATGCAGTAAAAGCCCTCTTCGTCGAACGCGGCCTTGGTCAGATCGGGGCGCCCAAAGTAGCCGGGCGTGACGTTGACGCCGCGCAGGCGCAATTCATATTTCGAGCCGACCGGCACCATTTTCAGTTCGACGCCGGGAAACGGCAGCCCGATCAGGCCGACGCGCTCGGTGTCCCAATAGGTCCCCGTCGAGGTCGGTGCGGTCTCGGTCGAGCCCCAACCGGTGTAGAACACGATGCGTTCGCCGGTGGCGCGCACCGCGAGCGCCTGCATCCGCTCATAGAGATCGTCGGGCAGCCGCGCGCCGCCATAGGCCATGACCTGCAGATTCCCAAAGAAGCTGCGGCATAGCGCATCATCCTTTTCCATCGCCGCTGCGAGCGCGGCGTAACCGGCCGGCACGTTGGCGTAATAGGTCGGGGAGACCTCACGCAGATTGCGGATGGTCTCCTCGAACAGGCCCGGCATCGGCCGGCCGTCGTCGATATAGAGCGTACCGCCGTCGACCAGCACCGGATGGAACGCGGCGTTGCCGCCCATGGTGTGATTCCAGGGCATCCAGTCGAGGACGGTCGGCAGCGTCGCGCCGGTGTCGCGCGGCCGCACCTGCATCATCATCGCCGCATTGGCGCACATCATCTCCTGGGTGTTGATGACGGCCTTGGGCATCCCGGTCGAACCCGAGGTGAACAACAGTTTTCCCACCGTATCCGGCGTGATCCTTGCGATCGATTCCTCGACGGCGTGCGTCACCGGCGTTGCCGCGAGATCGGCATAGGCGACGCTCGGGACGCCGTCGCAGGGGCGCGCGACGTGAACGACCGTGACACCGTTGAGATCGAGCGCCTTCAGCGCTTTCTCGAAGGCTGGGCCATCCTGCACCATCACGACCTTCGGCTTGATCAGGTCGAACAGATATCTCAGCTTGACGTGATCGTGACTCATCAGCGAGTACGCCGGCGACACCGGTGCTGCCGGAAACCGTGCCTGCATCGCGGCCTGCGTCATCAGCGCATGCTCGATCGAATTGCCCGAAAGGATCGCGACCGGGCTGCCCGGCTCGAGTCCGAGATTGAGAAGCGCTTGCGTCAGCGCATCTACGATGCGCTTGGCCTCGCCGTAGGAGACTTTGCGCCATTGCCGCTCGGCGCCGGTGCGCTGCGCCAGCCAGATGCGGCTGGGCGCTTCCTTTGCCCATTTTGTCAATGAGGCCGGGATATGCTTCTCATAGGATTTCAAGGGAATCCGCGATTTGAGCACGATGACGCCGTCGGGCCGCCGCTCGACCGCGATATCGCGCTTCAGCCATTCGATCTTGCGAAAGGCCGGCTTGGTCAGGACCGCGGCCGCATTCCCACTCATATTGCGTCTCCCGAAATATTGGTCCGTTTTCGGATCCTTGTCGCTAGCGCTTGATATAGACAGGCTTTCGCTTCTCAAGGAAGGCCCTGATGCCTTCGTTGAAATCTTCCGAGCGGCTGCACAAGACCTGGTTGCGGTCTTCCATTGCGATCACGGCTTCAATCGAGCCGGCGTCGACACTCATGTTGAGGCATTCCTTCGACAGCCGCAGGCCCACCGGCGAGGCCGTCATCATCGCGTCGACATAGGGAGCAGCGGCAGCTTCAAGTTGGCCTTCTTCAACCACCTCGGATACCAGGCCGACCGTCAATGCGCGCTCGGCATGGATAAAGCGCCCGGTCAGGATCAGCTCGGATGCCACCGACACCCCGACCAGCCGCGGCAGGAAATAGCTGGTGCCGATGTCGCAGCCGCCGAGCCCGAGTTTGATGAAGGCGCAATTCATGCGGGCCGATCTGGTGGCGATGCGGATGTCGGCCGCGAGCGCCAGCGCAAAACCGCCGCCGGCCGCGGCGCCCTGCACCAGCGCGATGATCGGCTGCGGACAGCGCCGCATCAGCATCACGATGTCGGCGATCCGGCGCTGCGAATCGAGCGACTCGGTGACGCCGGGCGGTTCCTGCTGCCCGGCGCGGCGTGCCATCGCCTGCTTGAGGTCGAGGCCGGCGCAGAACGAGGCGCCCGCGCCCTTCAGCACCACCACGCGGGTCGAACGATTGCGCTGCAGGCTTTCGAAATAACCATTCAGAGCGTCGATCAGCGAGGGATCGAGCGCGTTGAGGCTTTCCGGGCGATTGAGCGTCACCCGGTCGACCCCGTCGTCATGTTCGATCAGGAGCGATTGTGTCACGAAGCGCTCCCTCTCACCGTCGTCCCGGCGAACGCCAGGGACCCATACGCCGTGCCGTATCGTGCTGGCATGGTGGCCGAGACCTTCCTTCAACAAGAACCGCCGCGGAGTATGGGTCCCGGATCGCGCTCGCTTCGCTCGCTTGTCCGGGACGACGAGTGAAAATTACCGCGGCGCCATGCGGATGGCGCCGTCGAGACGGATGGTCTCGCCGTTCAGCATCGGATTTTCGACGATGTGGACCGCGAGGTTGCCGTACTCGCTAGCGTCGCCGAGCCGCGCCGGGTGCGGCACCTGGGCGCCCAGGCTCTTGCGGGCTTCCTCGTTCAGGCCCATCAGCAGCGGCGTCAGGAACAGGCCGGGCGCGATGGTGTTGACGCGGATCTTCTGGCTGGCGAGATCGCGCGCCGCCGGCAAGGTCAGGCCGACCACGCCGCCCTTCGAGGCGGAGTAGGCGATCTGCCCGATCTGGCCTTCATAGGCCGCGACGCTGGCGGTGTTGATGATGACACCGCGTTCTTCGCCGATCGGCTCCGCGGTGATCAGGCGTTCGGCGAACAGCCGCAAGCAGTTGAAGGTGCCGATCAGGTTGACGTTGATGATGCGGACGAATTTCGCCAGCGGATAGACGCCGTCCTTGCCGACGATGCGCTGCGAGCCGCCGATGCCGGCGCAGTTCATCAGCACGCGCGCGACACCATGGGCGGCCTCGGCTTTGGCGATCGCCGCCTTGATCGCGTCCTCGTCGGTGACGTCGGCATGGAGCGCAACGCCCTTCACTTCGGCCGCGACCTTCTCGGCGTTTTCCTTGCTCTGGTCGATGATGCCGATTTTGGCGCCCTTGGCGGCCATGGCGCGGGCGGTGGCCGCACCCAGGCCCGAGCCACCACCGGTGATGAGAACGGCAACGTCTTTCAACTGCATGATAGAACCTTTCCTTGGGCGTTTCTTGTTAGGGGCGGATGACGAGTAGCGAATGGCGAATGGCGAATGGCGAATGGCGAATAGAAAAACAGAGATCCGTTATCTGCGTTCTAGTTTCTTCTTCCCCATTCGCTACTCGCCATTCGCTATTCGCTTTTTTTCAGCATGCCTCCGCAAATCAGCGCTTCCATGTGTCTTATGTACTGGCGGCAGACCTCGTCGGTGACCGGACCGACGCCGGTCGCGCGCGACATCGCGTGCCGTCCGAAGAACAGGTGATCGCAGGCGCCGATCAGGCTGGTGTAGAACAGCACCGGATCGATGTCGCGGAATTCACCGGCCTTGGTGCCTTCGGCAAGCAGACGGCGATGAAAGTCCAACAGCGGCGCGACGAAAAACTTCGACACTTCGTCGGCGGCCTCCGGGGTGCTTTCATGCAGGAGATAATGGATCAGCCGGTTCATATAGGGAAACTGGTGATAGGCGCGGATGATGCCGCCGATATGCAGCTTCAATTTCGCGGTCGGCGCGATCGGCTGCGCCAGCAGATATTCGAGATTCGCCACCTCGGTTGCGGCGTCGCGTGCCAACAGCGCCAGCAGCAGGCCGTCCTTGTTGCCGAAATGATATTTCACCAGTGCGGCGTTGACACCGGACTTTTGGGCAATGTCGCTCAGGGATACTTCGATCGACGAGCGCTCGATCATCAGCTCGCTCGCCGCGACCAGGAGCTTGTCGGCAGTTGCGTTCTTCGCTGCCGGAAGCCTGGTCGGTATGCTGGTATTCAACTGTGATCCCATGACCTGCCTGCCGGGGAATTCCGCGGCGCAGATAACCCGATGCGCGGCCCGCACTCAAGAGTTAATTGATTGATTGACTAAATCCCGGGACATCCCTTAAATCCGGCCCATCCTTCAGAACCCCAGCCAAAAACAATCAGGGAGAACAGTCATGGCCGAGGCCTATATCGTCGCCGCAGTCCGTACCGCGGGCGGCCGCAAGGGAGGCCGGCTCGCCGGCTGGCATCCGGCCGATCTCGCCGCTTCCGTGCTCGATGCGCTGGTCGAGCGCTCCGGCGCCGCCCCCGACCAGATCGAGGACGTGATCATGGGCTGCGTGATGCAGGCCGGCGAACAGTCCAACAACGTCGCGCGTAACGCCATCATGGCATCGAAGCTGCCGGAAAGCGTGCCCGGCACGTCGATCGACCGGCAGTGCGGTTCGTCGCAGCAGGCGTTGCATTTCGCGGCGCAGGCTGTGATGTCCGGCACCATGGACTGCGTGATCGCCGCCGGCGTCGAATCCATGACGCGGGTGCCGATGGGCACGCCGAGCGTGCTCGCCGCAAAAGCGGGACTTGGCACCTACAAGAGCCCGGGCATCGAGAAGCGCTACCCGAACATCGTGTTCTCCCAGTTCACGGGTGCGGAGATGATGGCCGAGAAATACGGCCTGTCGAAGGACGAACTCGACGAGTACTCCTATAACAGCCACCAGCGCGCCATCGCCGCGACGCAAGCCGGAAAATTCAAGGACGAGATCATCCCGCTGCAGATCACCCGCGCCGACGGTTCGACCGATACCCACACCATCGACGAGGGCATCCGCTTCGACGCCAGCCTCGCCGGCATCAAGGGCGTCAAGCTGATCGCGGAAAACGGCAAGCTCACCGCCGCCAGTTCCAGCCAGATCTGCGACGGCGCCTCCGGCGTGATGGTGGTCAACGAGCGGGGCCTGAAGGCGCTCGGCGTCAAGCCGATGGCGCGGATCCATCACATGACCATGATGGGCGGCGATCCTGTGATCATGCTGGACGCCCCGCTGCACGCCACCGAGCGCGCGCTGAAGAAGGCCGGCATGGGCATCGACGACATCGACCTGTTCGAGGTCAACGAAGCCTTTGCTTCGGTGCCGACGGCCTGGCTGAAGACCACCCGCGCCGACCCGGCAAAGCTCAATGTCAACGGCGGCGCGATCGCGCTCGGCCACCCCCTGGGCGGCTCCGGCACCAAGCTGATGACCACGCTGATCAACGCGCTGAAGCAGCGCAACAAGCGCTACGGCCTGCAGACCATGTGCGAAGGCGGCGGCATGGCCAACGTGACCATCGTCGAGCGGCTGTAACAATAAAAGCCGAATAGCGAGTGGCGAGTAGCGAATGGTGATTAGGTGAAGGGCCACGATTTGCCTTTCTTCCCTATCCGCCATTCGCTATTCGCCATTCGCATATTGAGGAAACACCCATGACCCATCCGTCGGTGCACGCCCGCACCCAGCCGAACAAGATCGCCTATCGGATGGCCGGCACCGGCAAGGCGATCACCTATCGCGAGCTCGACGAGCTATCGAACCAGGGCGCGCATCTCTTTCGTTCGCTCGGCCTGAAGGCTGGCGACCACATCGCTTTCCTGATCGAGAACAGGCTCGCCTTCATGGAGATCTGCTGGGCGGCGCAGCGCTCCGGTCTGTATTACACCGCGATCAGCCGCTACCTGACGAAAGATGAGATCGCCTATATCGTGAAGGATTGCGGCGCCAAGGTATTCATCACCTCGCCGAAATGCGCCGAACAGGTCAGGGAACTCGTGACCGGCGCGCCTGGCGACCCGATCTTCTACATGCTCGACGAGCCGCTGCCCGGCTTCCGCTCGTGGGACAAGGAAGCGCTGGCGCAGCCGACCACCCCGATTGCGGACCAGGAAGCCGGCTACGACATGCTCTATTCGTCGGGCACCACCGGCCGGCCCAAGGGCATCAAGCGGCAATCCGAACACAACCCGATCGAACGGCCGAATCCGTTCCTGAAAATTCTCTGCGCCGACATGTGCGGGATGAATTCCGACAGCGTCTATCTGTCGCCGGCGCCACTTTATCACGCCGCTCCCTTGCGCTTCAACATGATGGCGATCACGCTTGGCGGCACTTCGATCATCACGGAATCCTTCGACGCCGAGGAATTTCTGAAGCTGGTCGAGAAGCACAAGGTCACCCAGTCGCAACTAGTACCGACCATGTTCGTGCGCATGCTGAAACTGCCCGAGGAAGTGCGCCGGCGCTACGACGTCTCGTCGCTGAAAGGCGCGATCCATGCCGCGGCGCCCTGCCCGATCGACGTCAAGGCGAAGATGATCGAATGGTGGGGGCCGATCCTGATCGAATATTACGCCGGCTCCGAAGGCAACGGCGTCACGGTGTCGACCTCGCAGCAATGGCTTGATCATCGCGGCACCGTCGGCCGCGCCGTGGTCGGCAAGGTGAAGATCCTGAACGAGAACGATCACGAAGCGCCCACGGGACAGATCGGCACGGTGTATTTCGCCGACGCGCCGGTTTTCGCCTACCACAATGATCCCGAGAAGACGAAGCGCGCCTATAACGTCAGGGGCTGGTCGACGCTCGGCGATGTCGGCTATTTGGACGACGAAGGCTTCCTCTATCTCACCGACCGCAAGAGCTACATGATCATCTCCGGCGGCGTGAACATCTATCCGCAGGAGACCGAGGACGTGCTGATCACCCACACTGACGTCGCCGATGTCGCGGTGTTCGGCGTGCCGAACGAGGAGATGGGCGAAGAAGTCAAGGCGGTGGTGCAGCCGCATGACATGGCGAAGGCCGGCAAGGAATTCGAGGCCGAACTGATTTTATTTTGCCGCAAGCATCTGTCGCCGATCAAATGCCCGAAGAGCATCGACTTCGCGGCCGAACTGCCCCGCACGCCCACCGGCAAGCTGGTGAAGCGTCATCTGCGCGACAAATACTGGCCGAAGGCGGCGGCGCGGGTGTAACGCACAAATCTCGTGTTAATCGTCGTCCCGGCGAACGCTGAGACCCATAAGCACTGATGTTAAATAGGGAGGGGATTGCCGCCCAGGCTTGCACGCCATACACATTGGTGGCTATGGATCCCGGCTCGCGCTTCGCTTGGCCGGGACGACGCGAGGAGGAGAGTGCCGCTCATGAACACAACCACCACCCTCCCCGCCATCCCCCTTCCACCCGGCATTCGCTCGCGCTTCGTCGGTGACATCAACGGCTTGCGCATGCACGTGCTCGAAGCCGGCTTCGAGACGCACGGCCGGCCCGGCGTGCTCTTGCTGCACGGCTTTCCCGAGCTTGCCTTCAGCTGGCGCAAGGTGATGCCGGCATTGGCAGAGGCCGGCTATCACGTGATCGCGCCGGACCAGCGCGGTTATGGTCGCACCACCGGATGGGACGGCGACTACGATGGCGACCTTGCCTCGTTCCGGCTCACCAATCTGGTGCGCGACGCGCTCGGCCTGGTGTCGGCATTCGGCTACGCCAGCGTCGATGCCGTGGTCGGACATGATTTCGGCTCTTCCGTCGCCGCCTGGTGCGCGCTGCTGCGGCCTGACGTGTTCCGATCGGTGGCGCTGATGAGCGCGCCGTTCGCGGGGCCACCGCAACTGCCGTTCGATACGGCCGATCAACCGCCGCAGCCGAAACGCGAGGATCCCGTGCATCGCGAGCTCGCCGCGCTGCCGCGTCCGCGCAAGCATTATCAATGGTACTATTCGACACGCGAGGCCAACGCCGACATGCAGCGCGCGCCGCACGGCGTGCATGATTTCCTGCGCGCCTATTACCATCACAAGAGCGCGGACTGGAAAGACAACAAGCCGTATCCGCTCAAATCCTGGTCCGCGGGCGAACTGGCAAAGCTGCCGACCTATTACGTGATGGATCTCGCCAAAAACATGGCCGAGACGGTGGCGAAGGCAATGCCCGGTGCGGCTGTCATTGCCGCCAACCAATGGCTGTCCGACCGCGAGCTTTCGTTCTACAGCGCCGAATATCAGCGCATCGGATTCCAGGGCGGCCTGCAATGGTATCGCTGCGGCACGTCAGGCGAATTCACAGCCGAATTGCAGATATGGTCGGGCCGCACCATCGATGTGCCCTCCTGTTTCATCGCGGGAAAACAGGATTGGGGCATCTATCAGCGCCCCGGTGTCTACGAGGCGATGCAGCAAAGCGCCTGCACCCGCATGCTCGGCGCTCACCTGATCGAGGGTGCCGGCCACTGGGTGCAGCAGGAGCAACCGGCCGAGGTCAGCCGCCTGCTGCTGCAATTCCTGAAGCAGGCCACAGTGCAAGCGCAATAAACCCCACTTCTCCAAATATCGGCTTCAAGCGGCCGGCGCGACAACGATGGCGGAACGATCCCGGGTTGGCCGCGTTGCGGTACGGGCAATGCTCACTGGAAATGCTCATTGGAGAGACTTTATGGACAAGAAGATAGCCGGACTTTTGGGAGCGGTGGCGACGCTCGGGGCAATGAACGCCGCTCAGGCCGCCCCGACGCCGGCCCCGACAGACGTGATGCGGGCGAATTCATTCGCCGACCTGCTCGAACCCATCCCGAACGCGGCCAGATTGCTGCAAGCCATCGATGAATCTGCTCCGGCTCAGCCTACGGACCCGAACATCCAGTTGGCCCAGATCGTCATCGGGGTCGGCCGTGACCACCACCATCACCACCACCATCATCATCATGCATACCGGAACCGCATCGTCGTGGTGCCGCGCTATCGGCATCATCACCATCACCACCACCACCATCATCACAGCTTCTATCGCCGCGACTATTGAGGTCGGGCGGCATCGGCTGATGCGAAAACAGGACCCCAAGGGGTCCTGTTTTTTTGCGCCTGATCCTGACGCGTTTTCTTCACGCGAACCGGTGTCCACTTTGCTCGAAAGCGGCTTAGTCCTGCCGGGCCTTTTCCTTGGCGGCGCGGTGCAGATGCCGATAGGTGCCGTCGAACACGGTATCGGACGATGAAGTCCATTCGGTGCCAGCCGAAAGCTTCGGCCGGCTATTATAGATCCGGCGCGCCTGCAGCTCGCGTTCGGCGGCTTCTTCCTCGTTCATCGGTTCGAGCTCGAAATTGGCTTCCTCGGGGATCACGATGATCTGCGCGAACGGCTCGTTCGGCCTGAAAATGTGGGTGCGACCCTCGGCCGGCGCCTTGAACACGCAGAAGAACATCATCGGCCACCAATTGCGGATCAGCGCTGGCACCGCGATCGGCACGGTTTCGGTGGGGTCGGTATAAAAACGCGGGTGCGGTTCGGTCCGGACCGCCATGCCCTTTGGGACCTTGAGATCGAGCAGAATCTGGTAGGTATAGAAAGTGTCGCCGAAATTCCGGAATGGCGGCCACTGCACGCCCCCATCCGGTGGCGGACCCCAGTCGCCCTCCAGAACCAGCTGGCCATCCCTGGTGGTGACGTACAGCTCGTTGTCGTAGGGGTAAAACAGCTCGATCCCGTATTGCGCGCCTTCCGAAAACGGCACGCAATGCCACACCTGCTCACGCGAACCATTGGCGCGGGGTTCGCGCTTTCCAGCCCATCCGGGAATCTCGAGCTTGGTCCGGCGCGGCGCGAGGCGCGGATCGTTCAACCGGTATTTGACCTTATCCATGCGATCTCCCGCGGACGTTCCCTGCAACGATGGAACTCGAACGGCCGGACGGCTGGAACGGTTCCATTTCGTGGCAGGGGAAAATCATGCGAAAGCGGCTTTATCACGCGCGCGGTGAATTTGACCCCATCAGGCTAAGCCCCTATATGTTTAGAACCGTTCTAAAAGTATCCTTGGGAAGCTTTGATGAAGAATTTCGCCGATTTGACCGAGCGCGAGGTGCTGGCGGTCGCGATCTCTGCGGAAGAGGAGGACAGCCGCATCTACATGACCTTCGCCGAGGACCTCGCGGAACGTTATCCGGAATCGGCCAAGATCTTCGAGGAGATGGCGGAGGAGGAAAAAGGCCATCGCCACATGCTGCTGGAGATGTACGAAAAGCGGTTCGGCCCGAACCTTCCGCCCATCCGAAGGGACAATGTCAGGGGATTTTTGCGCCGCCGGCCGATCTGGCTGACCAAGAACCTGTCGCTCGATGCCATCCGCAAGGAAGTCGGGACGATGGAGTTCGAAGCCGAGCGCTTCTATGTGAAGGCAGCCGAGCAGACCCAGGATGTCGGCGTACGCCGGTTGCTCGGCGATCTCGCGGAAGCCGAAAAGGGCCACGAGAAAGTCGCGGCCAAGCTGACCGACCAGATCCTCAGCCCGGATGTGCGCGCGGAAGAGGACAAGACACGGCGGCGCATCTTCGTCCTGCAATATGTGCAGCCCGGCCTCGCCGGATTGATGGACGGATCGGTATCGACGCTGGCGCCGTTGTTCGCGGCGGCCTTCGCGACGCATCAGAACTGGCAGACCTTTTTAGTCGGCCTGGCCGCCTCGATCGGCGCCGGCATCAGCATGGGTTTTGCAGAGGCCTTGTCCGACGACGGATCGCTGACCGGGCGCGGGTCGCCCTGGCTGCGCGGCGTGACCTGCGGCGCGATGACGACGCTCGGCGGCCTCGGCCACACTATGCCGTATCTGGTTCCCGACAGCTGGGCCAATGCGTTCTGGATCGCGACTGCGATTGCCGGGATCGTCGTGTTCTTCGAATTGTGGGCGATCGCCTATATCCGCACGCGCTACATGGACACGCCGTTCCTGCAGGCGGTGTTCCAGATCGTGCTCGGCGGCGCCATCGTGCTCGCGGTAGGCATTCTCATCGGCGCGGCGTAGCGCAAATTATAATGAAACACCGCCCGAGACCCGCTACCCATGACCCTCTCTGCCTGCTGGCCGTCGCAGCCTTTTCGGCCATCGCGGTGCAGCCGGCAAAGGCCACCGACGAGATCCAGGTCTACAACGCCGGCATCGCTGCGCCCGGCCAGTTCACCATCCAGCAGCATCTCAATTATGTTCCGCTCGGCGTCAGGGAACCGCCGTTTCCCGGCGGCCTGATCTCCCACAACAGCGTCAACGGCACGCCCGAATTCGCCTATGGCGTCACCGACTGGTGGGAAGTCGGGCTTTATCTGCCGTTCGCGATCCAGGACCAGCAATTCCTGTCCGACGCTTTCAAGCTGCGGACCCTGTTCGTCTCTTCCAATGCCGAACAGCGCAACTTCTTCTACGGCGTCAATTTCGAATTCTCCAACACCATGCCGCGATTCTCGCAGTCGAGGTTCGGGCTGGAGATCCGCCCCATCGTCGGCGTGCGCAACGCGGAGTGGGAATTCATCGTCAACCCGATCGTGGATGTCAGCTTTGGAAAATACGGCGAAGCGGACTTCGCGCCCGCGGCGCGTGTGGCGCGCAAGCTCGCGCCGGACACGTTCGTGGGCCTCGAATATTACGCCGACTTTGGCGAGATCGGGAATTTCTCCAGGCTTGCCGATCAGCAGCACACGCTGTTCGCCGTCACCGATTTCAAGGCCGGCGTCTTCGACGTGGACTTCGGCGTCGGTTACGGCCTGACACCGGCGTCCGATCGCTGGGTGGTCAAGACGATCATCGGATACGCGTTTCCGGTCCCCGGAGGCAATCCCGGCGCCAGCGAGCGCACCACCGGGGCCGGCCCTGGCAACCCGATGGCGCATACTTCCGCCCGATTGCCCCAACCCTGACGAAACGCCGCAAGTGCCCGTGCGTCAGGCCTGCTTTGCCAACCTCCCTTCAAGGAATCTCATGACCGCTCGTCTGCAATATGGGACCACAGCCAAGGTCCTTCACTGGCTCATCGTGGCGCTGCTGATCATGCAATATCTGATCGGCTGGCTGATGCCGGACATTCATCGCGGCATGAAGCCCGGCGCCGGCATGACCTTTCATATCTCGGTTGGAATGACCATCCTGGTGCTCATCGTGCTGCGCTTTGCCTGGCGGTTGACCCATCCCGTCGCGCCCGAGAGCTCGCTGCCGCCCTGGCAGCGATTGAGTTCGGAAGTCGTGCACTGGATGCTCTATGTCCTGGTGCTCGCGACGACCGTCACCGGCTGGCTGTTCGCCTCGTACCGCGGCTGGTCGGTCGCGTTGTTCTATGTCATGCCGATGCCGATGCTGGCCTCGGACAATGCCGCCGCCGGCAAGGCCATCGACGGATTGCATCAGGCGTCGGAATGGGCGCTGCTGGTGCTGATCGGCATTCACGTCGCCTCCGCGTTCGCCCACATCTTTGTCTATCGCAACCGCATCATGCAGCGGATGCTGCCGGAATAGCTGTGTTGCGGCAGCAATAGCGGTCTAGCGAAGGCGGCCAAAACCAAGCATCATCCGGCGAGTTGCAAGGACATTACCGGGAGTACGTCTTGGCCAAATCGCAATGGAGTTTCAAGTCCGCGACCGAATTGTCGGCGGCGCTGGCGGCAAAGAAGGTCTCCGCCGTCGAACTGGCCGAAGACGCGATCGGCCGCATCGAGCGGCACGATGACAAGATCAACGCGATATGCGTACGCGATTTCACCCGTGGCCTGGAAGCCGCCCGCGCCGCCGACGCCGCACGCGCGCGGGGCGAGACAGGTGCGTTGCTCGGCCTTCCCCTCACCGTGAAGGAATCCTACAATATCGCGGGACTGCCGACGACCTGGGGTTTTCCGGCGCAGAAGGATTTCGTCCCGCCGGAAGACGCGCTGTCGATTTCCCGCGTCAAACAGGCCGGCGGCGTAATCCTCGGCAAGACCAACGTGCCGGTCGGGCTCGGCGACTGGCAGAGCTATAACGAGATCTACGGCGTCACCAATAATCCGTTCGACCTGGGCCGCACGCCGGGCGGCTCCTCCGGCGGATCGTCGGCGGCGCTGGCGGCGGGCTACGGCCCCCTCTCGCTGGGTTCCGACATCGGCGGCTCGCTGCGGGTGCCTGCATTCCATTGCGGCGTCTACGCGCACAAGCCGACCTTTGCGCTGGTGCCGTCGCGGGGCCACACCCCGCCGCCGATGCCGCCGCTGCCGTTCGACCGCGATCTCGCGGTGATCGGGCCGATGGCCCGCTCGGCCGCCGACCTTGCGCTACTCCTTGACGTGATCGCGGGACCGGACGCGATGGAAGCGGGGAAAGCCTACACATTGGCGCTGCCGGCGCCGCGCCACCGCGAGTTGAAAAATTTTCGGGTGCTGGTGCTCGATAGCGATCCGGTGATGCCGGCATCGGCCACCGTCCGCGCCGAGATCGAAAAGCTCGCCGCCAATCTCGGCAAGGCCGGCGTCACCGTGACACGCGAGAGCCCGCTATTGCCCGACTTCGCCGCCTCGACCCGGCTCTATATGCGGATGCTGATGTCGTTCCTGGCCGCCTCCTTTCAGCCGGAGATCTACGCTGGCGCGCAAGCCGCGGCAGCTAAACTTTCTCCTGGCGACAAGAGCCTGGCGGCCGAGCGCCTGCGCGGCATCGCGCTCGGCCATCGCGACTGGCTGTTCGCGGACGGCGCACGGGCACGGCTGCGCGCCCAGTGGCGCGAACTGTTCAGGACATTCGACGCGGTGATCTGCCCGGTGATGCCGACGCCGGCCTATCCGCACGATCATTCCGATGACCAGGAAGCGCGCCGCATCAATGTGGACGGCAAGGACTTCGTCTATGTCGACCAGCTGGCATGGCCCGGCATCGCCACGCTACCCGGCCTGCCCGCCACCGCGATCCCGCTCGGTCTGTCGGCGGAGGGCCTGCCGGTCGGCGTGCAGATCGTCGGCCCGTGGCTGGAGGATCGCACGCCCTTGAAGCTCGCCGAACTGATCGAGCGCGAATTCGGCGGCTTCGTGCCGCCGCCGATGTTTGATGATTGATGTCATTCCGGGGCGCGAGTGAAACTCGCGAACCCGGAATCCAGATATTATCGCGCGGGATTCCGGGTTCGCTCGCTGACGCGAGCGCCCCGGAATGACGATTACGTATCGAACATGATCACGCTGCGCACGGTCTTGCCGGCCTTCATCGCGGCAAAGCCCTCGTTGATCTCGGACAGTTTCAGCTTGGCCGAGATCCAGTCCTCCAGATGCAGCCGGCCGCGCATGTAGAATTCGACCAGCCGCGGCATGTCGACGCGGAAATGGTTGGAGCCCATCGAGGAGCCCTGGATCTTGCGCTCGCGCAAAAAGTCAAAACCGTGCAGCTCGATCTTCTGGCCGAACGGGATCATGCCGACGATGGTCGCGGTGCCGCCCGGCGCCAGCATCGCGAATGCCTGCTCGGCGGTCTCCTTGCGGCCGAGCACTTCGAACGAGTGATGCACGCCGCCGCCGGTGAGGTCGCGTACCTGCTGCACTACGTCGCCGTTTTTGGGGTCGACGATGTCGGTGGCGCCGAGCTTGGTCGCGAGCTGCAGCTTGGCCGGATTGGTGTCGACCGCGATGATACGGCCGGCGCCCGCGATCTGCGCGCCGTTGATCGCGGCCATGCCGACGCCGCCGCAGCCGATCACCACCACGCTTTCGCCGGGCGCGACCTTGGCGGTGTTCACCACCGCGCCGTAGCCGGTGATGACGCCGCAGCCGATCAAAGCGGCGAGATCGAGCGGCATGTCCTTGCGGATTTTGACGATGGCGTTCTCGTGCACCAGCATCTGCTCGGCGAAGGACGACAGATTGAGGAACTGGTTCAGCTTCTCCGAGCGCGCCCACGACAGCCGGTTGGACACGCCCGGCATCAGTTTTACAGTCGTGTCGGTACACAGCACGGGCCGCCCGGTGGTACAATTGTCGCAGGTGCCGCAGAACACCGACAGGCAGGTGACGACGTGATCGCCGGGCTTCACGTAGGTGACGTCCGAGCCGACCTGCTCGACCACCCCGGCGGACTCGTGGCCGAGCACCGCCGGCAGCGGATGCGGATAGAGCCCTTCCATGAAATGGAGGTCGGAATGGCAGAGCCCGGCGACGGACGTGCGGATCAGCACCTCGCGCGGTCCGGGCTTCTGCAGGCTGACGTCCTCGATCACCAGCGGCTTGTTGACTTCGTACAGGACGGCGGCCTTCATCGAATACTCCCTGGATTTTGTTGTATTGTTTTTTGAACCACTGACGACTTTCGGCAGCGAGCCTACGCTGACGAAAGCAATTCGCCAACTTCGGCCATGCCGACCGCGCGCTCGCCGAACAGATGGTCGGTGATCGCGCGCTGCACCAGATTTTCCGTGAGCCGGAACGGATAGTTCATGCCGGAGGTATCCGGCGCGAGCAGTCCCGGCCGGGCTTGTCACGTCACTTTGTCTGGCCAGCTCTGGCATTTGCAACTCTTGTTCGTTCCGCCCATTATTTTAGATGATATAGATCATTCCAGACCACACAGGCGATAAAGCCGTCACCAGACATATCCGGAGGAATGCCTATGGCGGAGGTTTATCGCATCATCGGGGCCGAGATGTCGCCCTACTCGGTCAAGGTACGCTCCTATTTTCGTTACAAAGCCATCCCGCATCAATGGGTTTTACGCAACGCGGAAAGCCAGGCGGAATTCGAGAAATGCGCCAAAATGCCGATCATTCCGCTGGTGGTGACGCCCGAGGGCACTGGCATCCAGGATTCCACGCCGGTCATTGACGCGATGGAGAAGCTGTTTCCGGAGCCCTCGGTCCATCCGGACGATCCCGTCGCCCGCTTTATCTCGGCGCTAACAGAGGAATTCGGCGACGAGTGGGGCAACAAATGGATGTTCCACTACCGCTGGGCGCGCGACGTCGATCAGATCTCGTCGGCGGGGCGCATCGCGCGGATGCGCGGGCCCTCGGCCGACGAGGAAAAGCACGCCGCCTTCGCCGGCCAGGTCCGAGCCCGCATGGTCGACCGGGTGTGGTTCGTCGGCTCCAACGCCGTGACCGCGCCGCAGATCGAGGCCGGTTTTGTCGCCATGCTGGACCTTCTGGACGCCCATCTTGCGACGCGCCCGTATCTGTTCGGCGGAAGGCCGGCCTATGGCGACTTTGGTCTGTGGGGGCAGATCTATGAAATGTGGACCGATCCGACCGCGGGCGCGCTGATCGGCGGCGGCGCGCCCCATGTGCTGGATTGGGTACATCGGATGCTTTGGCCGAAGGCGGAAGGTGCGTTCGAATTCTGGCCCGGGCTCGCACCGACCCTGATGCCGATCCTGCAGCAGCAGGTGGGTGCGCAGTTCATGCCCTGGACCTGCGCCAATGAAAAGGCGCTGGCAGAGGCGAAGGACGAATTCAGCGTTACGCTCGCCGATAAAATCTGGACCCAGAAACCGCAGAAATATCACGCGCGCTCGCTTGCCATGCTGCGCGCCAAATACGCCGCCGCAATCGACAAGACAGCGCTCGATCCGGTCCTGGAAGCCGCCGGCTGTCTGGCCGGACTGCGCGGCTGAACGTTCAAGGAAGAGGAGAACACGCATGGAAATCCCAAAATACAAGATCGCCCTGATCGTCGGCGCCGGCGAAGGGCTCAGCGCATCGCTGGCGCGGTTGCTCGCCAAGCAAGGCATCCGCATCGCGCTGGCCGCACGGCAAATCGAAAAGCTCGGCGCGCTCTGCGCCGAGACCGGCGCCCGCGCCTTTGCCTGCAACGCCACCGACCCCGATGAAGTCGAGCGTTTGTTCGGCCTGGTCGAGCGCGAGATCGGTACGCCCGACGTGGTGGTCTATAACGCCAGCGGGCGATCGCGTGGCGCGTTTATTGACCTGGCACCGACGGAAGTGGAGCAAGCCATTGCCGTCAGTGCGTTCGGCGGCTTCCTGGTGGCGCAGCAGGCGGCCAAGCGGATGCTGCCTGCGAAACACGGCGCGATCCTGTTCACCGGCGCTTCCGCCAGCGTCAAGGGCTATGCGCAATCCGCGCCGTTCGCGATGGGCAAGTTCGCGCTGCGTGGGCTCGCGCAAAGCATGGCGCGCGAACTATCGCCGCAGGGCATTCACGTCGCGCATTTCGTCATCGACGGCGGCATCCGCAGCGCGGCGCGCACCGAACCTGCCGACCGCCCGGATTCGATGCTCGACCCCGACGCCATTGCCTTGAGTTACTGGAACGTTCTGCAACAGCCGCGCAGCGCCTGGACCTGGGAGCTGGAGTTGCGGCCGTGGGTGGAGAAGTTTTGATGATGATCCAGCCACATATATGAGCGTCATCATCCGCGAAAGCGGATGATTCAGTACTCCGCGGCGCTGATGAGATTCTCTGAGGGCGGCGATTACTGGATACCCGCCGTCGCGGGTATGAGAGCCGGCTTTTGCTGAACGCGGAGCACGCCGCGAAGGGGAGCGATTTGATGACCACTGAAATCACCATCGACACCGGCACCAACGAACTGCTCTGCGTGATCCGCGACCGCGTCGCGATCATCACGCTGAACCGCCCGGAGGTCCGCAATGCGCTGTCGGACGACCTGACCCCGGCGCTACGCACGATGATCAAGACCTGCGGCGAGAACCCGGACGTCGGCGTGCTGCTGATCACCGGCGCGGGCACCGCGTTCTGCGCCGGCGGCAACGTCAAGGGCATGGGCGCCCATCGCGACAAGAAGAAGCTGGACATGTCCTATGACGAGAAGGTCGCGGACCTGCAGGAACGCCAGCGCCTGCTCACCGGCGCGCTGATCTCGGTGCGCAAGCCGACCATCGCCGCGCTACCCGGCGCCGCGGCCGGCGCGGGGCTCGCCATCGCCATGGCCTGCGACATCCGTATCGCCGCGCAATCGGCCTTCGTCTCCACCGGCTATCTGCGGGTAGGCCTTTCCGGCGACTATGGCATCGCCTGGCTGTTGACGCGGCTGGTCAGCACCGCGCGGGCCCGCGAACTGATGTTCACCGCCGACAGGGTCGATGCCACCAGATGCGAGGCGATCGGCCTCGTCAATCGCGTCGTGCCGGACGAAAAGCTCCAGGAGGAAGCACTTGCACTGGCCAGGTCGATGGCCGAAGGCCCGACCATCGCGTTGCGCTACATGAAGGACAATCTCGACGAAGCCCTGCTGTTCGACTTCGCCACCGCCCGCGACCACGAGGCGGAGCGCCTGATCCGCACCACCATGACGGCGGATCACAAGGAGGCCGTGCAGGCGTTTATTGAAAAGCGCAACGCGGTGTTTGTAGGGAAATAGGTTTGGCAGGGTGGGCAAAGGCGCACTTGCGCCGTGCCCACCATGCTTCTCATGCTTTGTTGAAGTTGGTGGGCACGCTTCGCTTTGCCCACCCTACAGATCGAGAGGCGTCCTCAAACCGTCGCCTGCAGCGAGATCCGCTGCGCCGCGAGGCGCCAGCTGGCGCAGGGGATTTCCTTCGGCGCGAGATCGCTGTGCTTCTGGAAGCGCACCAGCTTCCAGTCGTCGGGATTGTTGGTGAAATCAAAGCCGGATTTGCGGGCGAGCGCGATCATCGCCGTGTTGGAGCGCAGGGTATCGCCGAACAGCCGCGTCGCGCCGAACGCGGCGGCGCGACATTCGAGATTGCGCATCAGGGCCGTACCGAAGCCCTGGCCCTGCCAGCGATCGTCGATCGATAGGCCGAACTCGAAACTGTCCTTGTCGGGGTCGAAGGCGTAACGGGCTTCGCCGACGATAGTCTCATGGCCGTCGATGGTCATGGTCGCGATCACGCTGAAGCGGTCGCCCTCGCCGACATGGATAAAATCCGCCAGCAGGTTGTGGGGCAGTTGGCTCATGGCGCCGAGGAAGCGGTTGTAGCGGGAGTTGGTCGTGAGCGCGCGGAAATAGGCCTGCAGCGGCTCGGCGTCGCCTGGCTCCAGAAAGCGCACCGTCAACGATTTGCCGCTGCGTAGCCGCAACACATCGGAATGCCGTCGGAGCTCATCGAGGCGAAGCGCGGTCATGGCTGGCTTCCATCTGTTGCGAAAGTCGATGGCCGGCGTCCCCCCTCAGGAGGCAACGCCGGCCGCGGCGGCCCTTAGGCCCGCCAGAACGGCTTTTCCGCCTCGCGCATGACGTCGCTCCAGGACAGGCCGACGTCATGGAGGTCGCGATCGGTCCAATGGGTCAGTTCGCGGCGCTGGCGCCGCCGGTCACGCCAGACATGGAATGCCTCGGAGAGCTGGGTCAGAAATCCCGTGCTATGATGATTTGTCATTGATTGATGTGAATAGATGGACACGGTGTCCTCCTAAAGCTAAGCTGCAACCGACAATATCTGTGTCTTCGACGCTCCCGACAAACGACATGTTGTCCAGCTTGACATGAGATAAATTCATGGATTGGGGGATCCCATGACCGCGCGGCTGCCCTCGCTCAACGGCCTGCGCGCGTTCGAGGCCGCCGCGCGCCATTTGAGCTTCACCAACGCTGCAGCCGAGCTGAACGTCACGCAGACCGCGATCAGCCATCAGATCCGGCGGCTCGAGGAGGAACTCGGAGTCCGCCTGTTCGTCCGGCAGAACCGCGCGCTGGCGCTGACACCGGAGGCCCGGGAATATCTCCCCGGAATCCGCGCCGCCTTCAACGATCTCAGGCTTGCCACTGACCGGCTACTGCGTAAGGACGACGACCACGTGTTGACGGTATCGACGCTGGCCTCGCTCGCCGCCAAATGGCTGCTGCCGCGGCTTTCCGCCTTCCAGGAGGCGCATCCCGGCATCGACGTGCGCATCACCACCTCGACCAGCCTGGTCGATTTTGGAAAAGGCGATGTCGATGCCGCGATCCGTTATGGCCGCGGTCACTGGGCCGGCCTGCGCGCCGACTGGCTGATGGCCGACGAATTGTTTCCGGTGTGCAGTCCGGCGCTGGCGAGCGGCGACAAGCCGCTGCACTGCCCGCAGGACCTCGCCAACCACACCTTGCTGCACAGCAGCGGAGGCTATGACGATGACTGGAGGCTGTGGCTCACGGCCGCGGGCCTGCCGGCGAACATCTCAAGACAGCCCGGCGTGAGCTTCGACCTGATCTTCGTCACCGTGCAGGCGGCGATCGACGGCATCGGCGTGGCGATGGGCCGGACCTCCTATGTCGAGGCCGACATCGCCAAGGGGCGGCTCGTGGTTCCCTTCAAGATCGCGCTGCCGGCGGATGCCGGCTTCTATCTGGTCTCGCCCAAGAGCAGGGCGGATCCGCCGAAACTCCGCGCGTTCAGGCAATGGCTGAAAACCTCAGGTCAGGGCAAGGCCTGAAAATCCGGCTCGCTCGGCATTTTCCGGGTTGGTCGCGCGGCGCGGACGTGGCAGATTGCCGCATCAAGCAAGCAACTGTCGGCTGACGAGAAGTCTTTCCGCACAGGCATTCGAAACGGGGAGAAACTCGTCATGTCGCAAACATCCACATCACACCCGCCGCAGATCAAGTCGCGCATCGGCGCCATTCTGCGCGCGACCAGCGGCAATTTCCTCGAACAATTCGACTTCTTCCTGTTCGGGTTTTACGCGCAAGCCATCGCCAAAGCGTTTTTTCCCGCGCAGAACGAAACCGCGGCGCTGCTCAACGCCTTCGGCGTGTTCTGGCTCGGCGCATTGATGCGGCCCGTCGGCGCGGTGGTGCTCGGCGCCTATATCGACCGCATCGGCCGCCGCCAGGGCTTGATCGTGACGCTCGCAATCATGGCGGTCGGCACGGTGGTGATCGCCTTCTGCCCGACATACGCGAGCATCGGTCTTGCTGCACCCGTGATCGTGCTGATCGGCCGGCTGCTGCAGGGATTTTCCGCCGGCGTCGAACTCGGCGGCGTCTCGGTCTACCTCGCGGAGATTTCCACCCCGGGCAACCGCGGCTTCTACACCTCGTTCCAGTCGTCGAGCCAGCAGGTGGCGATCTTCGTCGCCTCGATCCTCGGCTTTATTCTCAGCGAATTGATGCCCGCGGATGCAGTCGCAGCGTGGGGCTGGCGGATTCCGTTCTTCGTCGGCTGCATCATCATCCCCGTTATTTTCGTGCTGCGGCGGACGCTGGAGGAAACGCCGGCGTTCCTCGCGATGAAGAAGCATCCGACCGCCAGCGAGGTATTTGCCGCGGCCCTGGCGAACTGGCGCATCGTCATTCTCGGCATGATGATCGCGATCCTGACCACCACGACGTTCTACTTCGTCACCGTCTATACGCCGACCTTCGGCAAGACCGTGCTGAAGCTCACCAACCAGGACGCCCTGCTGGTGACGCTTCTGGTTGCGGTCACGAATTTCATCTGGAATCCCGTCGGCGGCGCGATATCGGACCGGATCGGCCGCAAGCCGGTGCTGCTGACGATCGCAGGCCTCTCGCTCCTGACCGCCTATCCCGCGCTGCACTGGCTGGTTGCCGCGCCGACCTTCGGCAAGATGCTGGCTGTCGAGATGATGTTCTCGTTCTATTTCGGCGTCTACAGCGGCACCATGCTGGGTGCCCTGGTCGAGATCGTGCCGGCCCATGTCCGCACCACCTGTTTCTCGCTGGCCTTTGCGCTCGCGGCGGCGCTGTTCGGCACCTTCACGCCGTTTGCGTCGACCTGGCTGATCCAGACGACCGGCGACAAGGCTTCTCCGGGATACTGGCTGATGTTCGCCGCCGCGCTCGGCATCTTTGCGGCCCTCGCCGTCTATCGCGGCGGCCGCACCATCGAGACCCGCGAGGCCCTCGCCACGTGACTCCTCTAACTGCCGGGCCGGCCGATCCCCCCGGCCCGGTTTGATTTCCATGCAAACAACGATAACAAGACGGCATGGTTGACTTAGCCCGTAAATACGATGTGCTGGTGATCGGCGGCGGCAATGCCGCGCTGTGCGCCGCGATCAGCGCGCGGCGGCTGGGCGCCTCCGTATTGGTGCTGGAAGGCGCGCCGAAATTCTACCGGGGCGGCAACACCCGTCATACCCGCAACATGCGCTGCGCCCATGATGCGGCGACCGACATCCTCACCGGACCTTATACCGAAGCGGAATTCTGGGAAGATCTGCTGCGCGTCACCGGCGGCCAGACCGACGAGGAACTGGCCCGCCACATGATCGCGGAGTCCAAGGACGTCCTTGACTGGATCGTCAAGCAGGGCGTGCGCTGGCAGCCGTCGCTGGGCGGCACGCTCAGCCTCGGGCGGACCAATTCGTTCTTCCTCGGCGGCGGCCGGGCGATGCTGAACGCGCTCTATCTCACCGCCGAACAGCTCGGCGTCGAAATCCTCTACGACGCCGAAGTGCTCGACCTCAACATCGACCACGGCATGTTTCTCTCCGCTACCCTGAAGCAGGGCGACGGGCGCGCCAAGGCGAGCGCCGCGACCCTGGTGGCGGCAGCCGGCGGCTTCGAGGCCAATATCGAATGGCTGAAGCAGTATTGGGGCGAGGCCGCCGACAATTTCCTGATCCGCGGCACGCCCTATAATCGCGGCTCGATCCTGAAGATGCTGCTCGACAACGGCGTGCAGGAGGTCGGCGATCCCACCCAGTGCCACGCGGTCGCGATCGACGCCCGCGCGCCGAAATTCGACGGCGGCATCATCACGCGGCATGATTCGGTGGTGTTCGGCATCGTCGTCAACAACGGTGGCTTACGCTTCTACGACGAAGGCGAAGACATCTGGCCGAAGCGCTATGCGATCTGGGGCCGCCTGGTCGCCGCCCAACCTGACCAGATCGCCTATATCGTTTTCGACTCCTCTGTTCTCACCAGTTTCATGCCGACGCTGTTTCCGCCGATCAGGGCCGACAGCATCGCGGAGCTTGCCGGCAAGTTCGAGCTCGACGCCGCCGCGCTGGAAAAAACCATCGCCGACTTCAATGCGGCGGTGCGGCCCGGCACCTTCGATCACACCATCCTCGACGACTGCCGCACCGAAGGCCTGACGCCGCCGAAGACGCACTGGGCGCGCAGGATCGAGACGCCGCCTTATTATGCCTATCCGGTGCGGCCCGGCATCACCTTCACCTATCTGGGCACCCGCGTGAACAAGCAGGCGCGCATGTTGATGAAGGACGGCAAGCCATCAGCCAACATGTTCGCCGCCGGCGAGATCATGGCGGGCAACGTGCTCGGCAAAGGTTATGCGGCCGGCATCGGCATGACCATCGGCAGCGTGTTCGGACGGATCGCGGGACGGGAAGCGGCGCAAAATGCACGGAACTAAGACGCTCGAGGAAGCCGACCGCCTGATGACGGTCTGTAATTCCTGCCGCTACTGTGAGGGCCTGTGCGCGGTGTTTCCGGCGATGGAGATGCGCCGCGCCTTCTCCGACGGCGACCTGAATTATTTCGCCAATCTCTGCCATGCCTGCGGCGCCTGCTACACTGATTGCCAGTTCTCGCCGCCGCACGAATACAACGTCAATGTACCGCAGAACTTGGCCGCCGCGCGCGTCGAATCCTGGGCCGCCTATGCCTGGCCGCGCGCCTTGTCCGGCCTGTTCGCGCGCAACGGCCTTGCGATCAGCGTCATCGCGGCCTTGAGTGTGGCCGCGTTCATCTTCGGCTTTGCGGCTTTCAACGACCGGCAGGTGCTGCTCGGCATCCACACCGGTCCCGGCGCGTTCTACGCGTTGATGCCGCACAATGCGATGGCTTTCTTGTTCAGTGCGGCGTTCCTCTACGCGATCGTGGCACTGGTGATGGGCGTGCGCGCGTTCTGGCGCGATATCGGCGAACCCGTCGGCATGCTCGCCGATCCCGGGTCGCTGTGGCAGGCGATCAAGGACACCGGCCAGTTGCGCTATCTCGACGGCGGTGGCGTCGGCTGCTTCAACGAGGATGAACGCCCCACCGATCACCGCAAAATCTACCATCATCTGACCTTCTACGGTTTTGGGCTCTGCTTTGCCGCCACCTGCGTGGCGACGCTGTATCATTTTCTGCTCGCGCGCGAGGCGCCCTATCCGTGGTGGGATTTGCCGGTCGTGCTGGGCACGCTGGGCGGCATCGGGCTTCTCGTGGGTCCCGCGGGGCTGCTCGCGGAGAAATTCAAGCGCGATCCGGCGCTGGTGGACGAGAAGCGCACCGGCATGGATGTGGCGTTTATCGTCATGCTGTTCCTGACTGGTTTTACCGGCATCGTGCTGTTGCTGTTGCGCGAGACGGCGGCAATGGGGCCGCTGCTGGCGCTGCATCTCGGATTCGTATTCGCGCTGTTCATCACCATGCCCTACGGCAAGTTCGTGCACGGGCTCTATCGTTTCGTCGCGCTGGTGCGCTACGCGCGGGAGCGGCGGATGATGGCGGGCGGGACCTAGTCCGGAGTTTCGCGAGCGAACGCTAATCCGTCTCCCCTCCCCCCGCGAAGCGGCGGGGTCGAGACGAGCGAAGCTCGCTCTTAGGGGTCGGGGGTGGGGGGTCTATTGGCTGGGACCGCAGCTTCGGTGGACGCCGCGCTACCCCCCACCCCCGACCTCGAGAGCGAGCTTCGCTCGCCTCGGACCCCGCCACGCGCAAGGGCGCGTGGGTGGAGGGGAGTTCAAAAGCGGGGCTCGCTCGTCCGGGACGACGAATTCTATTTCCGATTCGAATTTCAAACAGCGGATACACGTTAGCATTCTCGCGGCACGATTTTGCCCGAGCTTTGGGTTTCGTTGTCCCTCGTGAGAAGAGGGAGCAGGGAATGCCGGATGCGCGCTGCACCCGCGGTCTCGTGTGCAAAATGGACAAAGGAAAACGCACACGAGCATACAGGTTCAGCGGAGGCACTCCGGCATTCCCTGCGCAATGGCTTTACGGCTTACTCCGCGCTCTCCCCGGAGAATCGGGCCTTGTTGTCTCCGTCGCCTGCGAATAACTGGCTCGTCCGCGCCCGGTCGGGCCGACTTGCCTTTTCGCCGACTTGACGCCAACCGCTGAGGCGTCAGGACCACACGACTTCACCGTACGCTTCGGCACCGCTCGTCAGCACGTCCTGTGATCGCTCACGAGCCCAAAAAAAGCCCGCCCTGCCATCCCATCGCGCGCACGGCGCCGCCGCGTCCACCGCATCCCGTCCCAACGTTCGTGACGATGGCCAACGCCCCTTCCTTGGGGACAGGATGCCGGGACTCCTAAAGGTGATTTGCCCGACGGCGAAAGCGGAAATCTGCCCGTCGGGTTGTTTTGTCGCAGCCACGACCGCCATCAAGGCGTGAACGCCTGAATTCGCATTGTTGAGCGGGCGTCCGCTTTGCTGTGCATCCCGGACTCAAGTCGGACGTCGCGTGATGTCAGAAAACTGCCGATCTTGTTGCAAAAGTCGATTGAGGCAGGTCGCGTCCGTTATGCAATGTTCCGGCAGCAATGACGCTGCGGTATGCGCTTGAATGACGGCAAATGATGGCACCGTCGCGGACCAAAACGACTTGCTCCGCGACGGTGGCGGCTCATGTGGCCTTAGTCGTCGTCATCTCCGGATTCGATACGACGTTCAATCGTATCTCGCATTCCGCGCATCGCCACGACCGTCACGAAAGCCATCCTCTTCTTCTGATCCTGGCTTAGCGTCTTGTAGAGTGGCTCCCACGCATCGGCTTCCTTCTTGAGGTCGGCCGCACGTTGACTCAGTGCCTCCGCCCGACGTTGCATGTGTTCGACCGCATTTTGTTCGCGAAGAACTTCCGTTGGGCTGCTGCTATCGCGCAGTTCCGCGACCCGTTCCAACCGGGCTTGTCGGTTCTTCGCTCTGGCGCGGATGGCCTCCTCTACGGCCGGCCAGTATTTTTCCTGCTCGGGTGTCAGCTGCAAAGCAGCCTTGATCATGCCGACCCGTGCATCCGTCAAGGCGTTGAGGTCGGCGCCAGTAATAGGATGCCGCATTCCTACAGTGGAAGACGTTTCTGCGGCGATAGCAAAAGGCGATGCTGTTATAAGAACTGCAGCTGCTGCAAAGGCTATTTGCTTGATCATTGCAAACTCCTGTGTCTCGTGCCGTTCGCCCCCAGGTAGAAGGCCGCAATCGGGACCACGGGTCAAATCAAGAAGACGTTCACGCGCGTCGCGCGTCGGTAAGTTCCGTCGGCTGCCCCCAGACCAAAACAATTATGACGTGATCGTGACGCTCCCCGAGTCCCGCCGGGCGTCCCCGCCGTGACCTCGCAAGCGGGCCTCGGCCCGACCTTAATAAAAGCGTGGTAGGCTGCCCTGTCTGAGGTCGGAATAGGAGGCTCACGCAGTGCGAGCGCGCTTGGGAACGGGTTCAGTGGTTGTGGTAGTATCGCTCACGGTTTCAGCTCCTGAAGGTGGCCTTTCGCTCTGCCGCGTCCGGTGGCAAAGGTCCCGGTCCTAGATTTGGCGAAATGCCCTGAAAGCCGATGATGTAGGGTAGAGGAAAATCCCTTGTTTTGAAGGGTTTTGGTGCCTTCAGAACCTTTCACCGCCGTTCAAAATAGAGACGTACGGGCACGAGGTCTGGCGTGTGCTCATGCCGGACCTCGTTTGTTTATGAACGCTGATCGGTGTACCGCTCCAAATAGGTCTACTTAGAGTCAATCTCGACCGAATTGGGCTGACGGCGTCATGTCCGGTTTACCCCGGTTGTGATCGTCGGAGCGGACATGCCGCCTCGGCAGCTTCGTGCCAGGAACGGACTCGGGGGGGCAACAGGTGAACACGAAACAGGATCACGAGCATGACAGTTCTTCGCATCGCTGCATTTTCGGACGGCAATAAAGGCGGCAATCCTGCCGGTATATGGATCGGCGACGATTTGCCGCCTGCATCGAGGATGCAAGCGATGGCAGCGGATGTTGGGTTCTCGGAAACGGCCTTCGCGGCTCCCGAGGGTGGCGCATGGCGCGTTCGGTATTTTTCGCCACTATGTGAAGTGCCGTTTTGTGGACATGCCACCATCGCTCTGGGGGCCGCTCTTGCACTTCAACACGGCGACCGAACTTTTCAACTAAAGCTGAATCGCGCAGATATTTCGGTCGCTGGCCGCCGAGACGGCCAGACAATTGCAGCCGCGCTTCAATCACCGCCGACACGCAGCACATCCATTGATCCGTTGCTACAAGCGGATTTGCTGCAACTTCTCGACTACTCGATCGACGATCTCGATTTGAAAATTCCGCCCGCGAAGATTCACGGCGGTGCCGACCATGTCGTCCTGGCTCTGAAAACGCGCACCGCGCTTGCTCGCATGAGCTATGACCTCAAGCTCGGCCGAGAGCTGATGGAAAGAGCCGGATTAGTTACGGTCGCGCTTGTTACGGCAGAGAACCCGCAACTGTTCCATGTCCGCAATGCGTTTGCCGTCGGAGGCGTACTGGAGGATCCGGCAACAGGTGCAGCCGCCGCTGCGTTAGCGGGATACTTGCGTGACATAGGCTGGCCGCACGGGGGTGTCATTAATATTGTTCAGGGAGAAGACATGGGAATGCGATCGCTTATCCGTGCGGAGATTAGCGAGATTGCAGGCAGTTCAATAAGGGTATCAGGGACGGCACGCATCATGAGCGACGCATGATCATAATTAAGTGCACTGTCACCGTAACCAATGAAGAGGGTCACCCTCATTTTTTAACCTCTAAAATCGAAGAGCTAACAGCAGAGCAAACACGAGTACGATCAGCAGCGCCGCTGCAATCGCGACAATGCCCTGCGCATCCAGCCGAAGCCCCCAAAAACTGACCTGAAGTCGATTGCGCATACCTGGCTCTCCATTGAAAAATTGAGAGCCTTCGGGGGACGATCTATCTGTCGGCCGCTTTGTGCGCCCGTCAACAGCGAATAATGTCACCATGTTCCTACCGTAGGAACATGGCGAAGGCAGCAACTACTTGAGGGCACACAGCAATTGGCAAGCACTAACGAACCGCGTGTCAGTGGTGCGTCAGATGAACTTTTGTGACTTGCGCATTGTCCACAGTTGAATCGCTGTCACCCCGGTCATCTATCCCGCGCCAGCTTCCGCTTTCCCCAATGATGGTCTTTGCGGTCCGGACTAAACTCGCGCTCGACGTGCCGGTTCAACGCGCGCGTGACACCGATCCGCGCAAACATCGTCGGCCCGCCGGACGTCGCCACTAGGATCAGCGCTTCCATGGCTACTTGCCATTCTGGAGCCTCATGTTCGGCCTTCGGAAAGCTTGGTGATGTAGTTATCAGCATCCTCCAGGGTGACGAGTTGGCTGCCCCGTGGCAGCAAAATAAGATCGTCGAACGATCGTTTCCAGCCCGTTTCAGGCATAGCTAGCGCCAGCCGCAGACACGATGTCCCCAGTGCCACCAGCGACGATCCCTCTCCCACCAGCAACCCCAACGCCGGTGACGGCTACGCATGTGGCGATGCGGACGGATCATCACCGCTCGCACCGGCTGAGTCGCCTCCGCTGCTCTAGGCGCGATACTAAAACCGGCGACAGCAACGATGGAGCCGGGCAGGATATCTGTCAGGATGTTGCGGCGACTTATTACTCCCACTGTGTTTGCTCCGTTTCATCTCGCGCTCGGCTGTTGCGAAGAGAAACGCTCACCGCGCTCCCACATCGCATATTTGCGCTCCGTCCAGTCTCGCTGATCGCGCCATTCCTGGAAATCGGCCTCCGTCCGCTTCGATAGAAATACGCGCCACGCGGCTTCGAAATCGCGGTGCGCCTCGTCAAAGGTCGGCGCCGATCCGTTGGTATGTTCGCGCGGGTGGCTACCCGGGTAGAAACCGCAGCTCCAGCCCCAGGGATCTTCGTCATGCGGGATGCCGGCGCGGATAGCGATCGTTCCCACATGCACGTCGCCATAGTAGACGTGCCAGCAGTCCTGGCGTTTGGGATATCGGCGGCGGGTTAGAGTGGACATGCGCCTATTGAAGCGCAGCCGCGCCGCTAGAACAATCCGCTACCGATTGTGGATTGGGGGCAGCCGGGGCACATGACCGAAACCCGCCGGCCATATCTGAGGCGAAAGGGCGAGGGCAGCCTACGGATGTGTGGCGCTTTCGCCGCCGTGCGCGGATGCGTCGCCGTTGTTTCCATAGCCCCGATGATGCCGGGCGTCGGCGGGGGCACATAAAGTGACCAAAAGGCATAACGCGAAAACATATCGCATCGCATTTGCTCCAGTCGGTTATCGCAAAGCCGCTCCGAAGGGCTTCGTAATCGCAAAGAGAAACGGCTCCAGCCCGGGACAAGCTGGAGCCGTAGTCTTGAGAAGTGCCGGGAGGGAGGAGTCCGACACAATCTTGATATGGGCGAAGGGCGAACGATTCCCACCTATATTATGGTTTAGGAAGCCGCATCATTGGTATGTAACCGCCACCGCGCCGGGCTGCCCTCATTGGTCCGCGGCATGCCTTTACCGTCGGGATTTCGCAGGCTCGACAGGAATTACGGTGACCCGTGCATTCAATTAATAAGAATTAAGTGCACTGTCACCGGCCACTCCAAATTTAGGGACTTCGGCTCTCGGATTCTTTTACGAGCGCCTCTATAGCGGGAAGTGTGCGCTCAACCACAATGGCATAACCGGCCCTATTTAGATGCCACATCGTATTTGACTTATCGTGCATATTTTCCACATGAAGTTCGGATCGATCAACTAAGCCCCGCTGCATTCGAGTGATCCTGTAAACAGCGACTCCCTTGACCCGCAGCTTCGCCATAATCGATTGAGCCCCCGCCTCCGCAGCAGCTGGCGAAAGATGATGCAACACGACATCATTTCCCCGTGGGTCCCCGATATTCAGGACAACGATATCACTGCCTGGGGGTACAGCCCGATCTAGTCTTGCGAGGACGCCTGCCGTTGTGTCTCCGTCGACGCCTCGGTTGACGACAGTGACCTTATGTCCCCTTGCTCTTAGAGCCGCCTCAAGTTGGGCCGGGTAGGCCTCGCTTGCCGAGACGCCATGGCCTCGAATGGCGCTGTCGCCGAGCGCAACTATATGAACTTCCGCTTTGACGGCAGTCGCCCCAAGAGAAATTGCAGACACCAGTGCAGCACCGACCATTGCTGAACGCCTTCCTGGCCACCGAATTGATACATCCATGTTGTTCTCAACGCGTCTCTCTGCCGCTATTCGCATACGACTGTCAGCTTCAGCCAGCGGACAACTAGGCACCTAACCGTATTCCAGCTATACACATTTCTCTGTGTGGAAACACTTGCTTGATCGGCAAATCTGCGTGGCCATTTCGTCAATTCGGCTTGGGGTGAGCGACGCATGATCAGAATTAAGTGCACTGTCACCGTAACTTCCTTTATTTGAGGCCGACCTGCGCGCATGCGAACTCGCCAGATTTGTTTGCTGTTGGCGTCTTCAATCCTCGGTACCGTCGAGGCACAGGCGGAAGGTTGCCCAACTGCGAAAGACGACATTGCAACTGATCGGCCGGATGTTACAAACTCGAGCCTTGTAGTGCCAACCGGCAGTCTCCAGAACGAAAACGGCGTGAATTTCAGCATCCGTGAAGACGGTCGTACCATCGACGGGACGAACAGCCGGTGGCGATTGGGCGTTGCGCCGTGTCTTGAGCTACTGGTTGACCTGCCCACCTATTTCGCGAACGTTCAAGGGCCCGGTAATTCGGGGTTTTCTGACGTGTCCCCGGCGCTCAAGTGGCAGATCAGTCCGATACCGGGCAAGGTCGATTTGTCGGTCGTATTCGGCTTGGCGTTGCCTACCGGCGCGGTCGCGATCGCCGGTCGTGGCGCGCAGCCTTATCTCCAATTTCCCTGGTCGTGGGAGCTGCATGATGGCTGGGGCGTCAGCGGCATGTTCACCGAGTTCTTCCGTCCTTCGGACTTCACGACCAGGCGCATCACCGAGACGACCTTCGTGCTGGAAAAGCAGCTGACGAAGGAATTTAGCGTGTTTACCGAATATGTCGGCGACTTTCCCGAAGGTGCCGGTCCCAGCCTGCTCCTGAATTCTGGCGCGATGTATCATATGAACCGAACCGAGCAGGTCGACTTCCACATCGCGTTCGGTCTCAATCACAATGCCCCGAGTTATATTGTCGGCGTCGGGTATTCGTTCCGCATCGATGGATTGTTCGCCAACCATCCAAGGTGAATCATCGGCGTGGTCAGTCATTATTGCGGCCGTAATAGTTCCTGATGAGCCGATAACGGCCCACCGGTAGAAACATATTCCTGGTGAAGGCAACTATCTACCCTGCAAAATATTGTCTGATCGCCGCAGTGCAGATGCTCAAAGTGCAGCTTTATCAAATGCGCATTGTCAAAATAGGTCGCAAAGTAGTGACCGGCGCGCGGGGAATCTCTGCACATACGGCTTACAGCATACCGAACCTCGGGCGGCAGGCGGTCGATATGTTCCGGATTCCACGGATCATCGTGTCCAACCTGACTACCGCGAGCGAGCGCGGGTGATTGATTGGCGCAGCTAAGCAGTAGAATGGAGGCGACTGCCGAAACCCGTGCATGCAGAGGCCACATGCCGGCACCCTTACATAGACGACGCAAGACTGTCAGGAATGCCGCCGACTTTGAATGGCCTGAGGGTTATTCACGTCGCACCAATTTGACGGCCCCCGCTGGGACGTTGATGTCTGTTGTGGGTCAATCGCGTCGATTTTGTCATGTCCGCGGCATGTGCGGTTGGGCGCAATATCAGAACTTCCGACACGAGAGCCATGAATCGGGCTCTCGGTAAAAGTTAGCCAATACCTACAAATCCACCACCACGTAATCGCTCTCGACCGACACGGCGATGGTCTCCGCCACATACGGGCTCTTCACCACGTGTGACCCCGGCTCGACATGGGCCGGATAGGCCCGCGCGCGGAAGCGCTTGGGGTCGCAGTAGGATTGGCCGGTGCGGATATCGAATTCCCAGCCATGCCAGGGGCAGCGGATGATCTCGCCGAGTTTCGTGTATTCGATCTCGCCGGGGTCGGAGGATTGCGCCAAGCCGATCAGCGGCCCTTCGCACAAGGCCGCGCCCTGATGCGGGCAGCGGTTCAGCAGGCCGAAGAACTCGCCGTTGATGTTGAACACCGCGATCGGGCGTTCATCGATGGTGAGCAATTTTCGGGTGCCCGGCGGCAGCTCATCCACCGCGGCGATGACATGCCGAGCCATTCTGTTATGTCCGCATGATCTTTTCGGAAAACCGGTTCCCACCCATCGGGTCGTAGCCCGAGGGCATGCTTTTTCGGATCATGCTACGCGAGACCATACAGCTTCAGTGCATTGCCGAGATAAAACGCCTCGCGGTTGGCATCGCTGACGCCGGCCGGCAGCACTCGCGACGGCTCGTCATAATCCCAGTGCGGATAGTCGGTGGCGAACAGCAATTTGTCCCAGCCGATCCAGTCGATCACGTCAAACAGGTGGTCGCGCTTTTCCGGGTCTTCCATCGGCTGCGTGGTCCACCAGATGTGGTCGCTGATATACTCGGAAGGCTTGCGCTTCAGATGCGGCACCTCGCTGTGCAGCCGCTCGAAAGTCTTGTCGAGCCGCCACGACAGCGATGGCGCCCAGCCGAAGCCAGCCTCGACCATGATCATCTTCAGTGTCGGATGCCGCTCGAACACGCCCTCCAGCACCAGGCTCGAAAGCGCGGTCTGCTGGCACTGCGAATGGCCGACCATCTCCTCGATGTAATAGCTCGGCCAGCCCGAGGCGGTGATCGGATTGCCGCCGAAGCCGAAGGCGTGGACGCCCACGGGAAGCCCGACCTCTTCGGCGGTCTCGTAGATCGGCCAGTAGCGGCGCTGGCCGAGCGGCTCGACGTTGCGGCTGAGCAGCAGCACCTGGACGAAATTTGTGTCGCCGGCGCGCTTGCGGATTTCGGCCGCCGCGGTCGGGCCGTCTTCATTGGCGACCACGACCGAGCCCTTCAGTCGAGAATCCTTGCTGGTCCATTTGTCGATCTGCCAGTCGTTGATCGCCGAGCAGATCGCGGCGGCGAGATCGTGATTGCGGATGCCTTGCCCGGTGGCGAGCGGATTGAGCACGCCGAGCACGACATTGTTCGGATCGAGATGCTGCTGCTGCATGAAGGATAGCGACGATCCCTGCGGGCCGCCTTCCGGCGGATAGGCGTCGCGGCGCGAGGCGTTCGGCTGCGCCTTCGGATAAGGCGGGCCTTCCATCATGCCCTGATAGGGATGCTTGTCGTAGGTCTCGAGATGCGTATGCCAGCGCTTTGCGAGGTAGGGATACAATTCGGTCGCGGTGGCGCGCGCGGGATGGATGTCGCAATCGGCAATCCCGGTTTTCGCATGAACGGACGAGGCTGGCGTCGGACTCTCGCGGAACTGTACGTTCATGGCATGGTCTCCTTGAGAACCGGCTGCTTCAGGCGAGTATAGGTGGCATAGGGATTCTCGATCATGACCTTGCGCACGAAATCGGCCGACATCCCCTCCGGCAGCGCCGCGTCGCCGTCGAATTGCCAGTGCGGATAATCGGTCGAGAATAGGAGCAATTCGTCCGACTGCATATGCTCGAACAGCCGGTTCAAGATCTTCGGATCCGGCGGCGCATCGACCGGTTGCAGCGAAAACCGGATGTTACTGCGCACAATATCCAGCGGCGCGCGATCGACCCACGGCGTTTCCATCCGGATGCCGCGCCAGAATTTATGCAGCCGCCACAGGAAGGGGGGCAGCCAGGTGAAGCCCGATTCCAGCATCACCATTTTCAAATTCGGATGCCGCGCGAACACGCCCTCGACGATCAGGCTGGTCAACTGGGTCTGGAAGGCCTGCGCCTGCGCGACATAATCCTCGATGTGGTAGGAGCCCCAGCCGACCGAGGTCGGCGGGTTGTGATAATTGCTGCCGGCGTGAATGCCGATCGGCAATCCCAGCCGCTCGGCGGCGGCGTAGATCGGCCAGTAGGCGCGTTTCCCTAAGGGCATGTCGCCCATGACCAGCATCAGCACCTGCACGAAACGCCTGTCCCTGGCGCAGCGCTCGATCTCCGCAACCGATTTCTCCACGCTCTGCACCGGGATCACGATCGAGCCGCGCAGCCTGTCGTCCCTGTCGAGCCATTCCTTCACCAGCCAGTCGTTCAGCGCCCGGCAGAACGCATCCGCCATATCCTCGGAAAACACCATCTGCACGCCGTACAGCGGATTGCAGATGCCATGGCTGACGCCGAACGGATCGAGCGCCTGCGCCTGCATGTCGACAAGACTCGAACCCGGCTTGCCCTTCGCCGGCCGCCAGTCCGGCCGCGAGGAGATCGGCGAATGGGTGGGATAGGACTGCGACACCAGATCGGTCATGCCGCGCGTGGTGACCTGGTCGCGCCAGTAGTCGTTCAGGTACGGCAGCAGGCTGGTCAGATGAGGAACGGCAGGATGCAGATCGCAATCCACGCCGCCCGCGATCGGTGACGTCATGACCTCGGTTTCCTCGTAGTCGCGGCGCCCGTTAATCCCGGCGCTCGTCGTTCGGACCCCAGCATAAAGCGGGCGGGCTTGGCCGTCCATCGCGGAGCCCTGCCGATCCCTGTTCGGCACCCATGCAATCCTGTGCTAGGACATCCCGAGGGATCGCCGCGGGGAGTTGTTATGCACAAGATGAAATTAGCCGTCGTCGTCGCCCTGATGGCGCTGTCCGGCGGGGTGTTCGCGCAGACGCCGGCGGCCACACCGCCGCCGCCGGATTTCTCCAAGGTCGAGATCAAGACCACCGATCTCGGCGACGACGTCTATATGCTCGAGGGCCAGGGCGGCAATGTCACCGTGGCGGTGGCCAGGGACGGCATCATCATGGTCGATAGCGAGTTCGCGCCGCTGCACGACAAGATCAAGGACGCCATCGTGCTGGTGTCGAAGCAGCCGATCAAATATCTCATCAACACCCATTTTCACGGCGACCACACCGGCGGCAATGAACCTTTTGCAAAAGACGGCGCCACTGTCGTCGCGGAGGTCAATGTCAAGAACCGGCTCGCCGCCGGCACCACCAACGGCCTGACCGGCGCCAAGACGCCGCCGGCGGCGCCGGACGCGCTGCCGTCGAAAACCTATACCGGCGCCTTCAAGCTCAGGCTCAACGGCCGGGTCGCCGACCTCAAGCATATCGCCAACGCACATACCGACGGCGACACCTATGTCTGGTTCAAGACCGCCAATGTGCTGTCGACCGGCGACACCTTCACCAACGGCCGCTATCCCAACATTGATTTCGCCAATGGCGGCAACATCAAGGGCATGATCGCGGCCACCGACGTCTATCTCAAGCTGGTCAACGCCAGGACGCGTATCGTGCCGGGCCACGGCCCGATCGCCGACAAGGCCGCGCTGATCGACTACCGCACCATGCTGCTCACCGCGCGCGACCGGATGGCAAAGCTGGTCAAGGATGGCAAGAGCGAGGACGACGTGGTTGCCGCAAAACCGTTCGCCGATCTCGACGCGAAATGGGCGCCGACGGAACTCGCCGGCAAGAATTTCATTCGCGTGGTCTGGCACTCGCTCGCCGACAGGCCGGAAAAGAAGCCGCTGTTGAAGCGAATCCTGCACAGGAGTTGAGAGCCGATGAAGGACCTCGTTGCGATCGCCGAACAGATCGCCGCCAAGCTGATCGAGCGGCGCCAGACCATCGCGGTCGCGGAATCCTCGACCGGCGGATTGATCTCGGCGGCCCTGCTCGCGGTGCCCGGCGCATCGGCCTATTTCCTCGGCGGCGGCGTGATCTATACGCGCGATGCGCGGCGGATCCTGATGGACATCCCGGACGAGGCGATGAAAGGCATCCGCTCGGCCTCGGAGCCCTACGCCACATTGCTGGCGAGCCAGATCCGGCAGCGCTTTTCCACCGACTGGGGCCTGTCGGAAACCGGCGCCACGGGTCCCACCGGCAACCGCTACGGCGACGCCGCCGGCCATAGCTGCATGGCGGTCGCGGGGCCGCAGTCGCAGGTGATCACACTGGAGACCGGCAGCAACGAGCGGCTCGCCAACATGCAAATGTTTGCCAGTACGGCGCTGAATCTGCTGCTGCAGAATTTGTCGCGGTAAGTGTTCATCGTCGTTGCTGCGACAGATGATGTAAGGGGGTGCTCCGCAACCAACCGTCGTCATACCCCGCGCATGCGGGGTATCCAGTACGCCGCGACCTCTCGATTCCAGCATCGCCGTCTCTGGAATACCGGATCGCCCGCTGGAGCCTGTCATCGGGCGGCGCGACGCGCCGACCCGTTGGCGGGCGATGACAATTGTGGGTTTGGCGCGGTCCGCCCGTAGCCGTCACTTCTCCCGGAACGCGCGCATCAGCTGGTCGCTGAGTGGCTTGATCAGGTAGGACATCAGGGTGCGGTCGCCGGTCTGCACGAAGGCTTCGACCGGCATGCCGGGGATCAGCCTGGCGTCACCGAGGCGCGCGAGCTCCTCCGGCGACATCGAGACGCGGATCGTGTAATAGGATTGTCCGGTGCGCTGGTCGGTGGTGACGTCGGGCGAGACGCGGGTGACGACGCCGGTCAGTTCCGGCGTGGTGCGCTGGTTGAAGGCCGACAGCCGCAGCAGCGTCTTCTGGCCGATCTGCAACTTGTCGATATCCTGCGGATTGACCTTGGCTTCGACCTGAAGGTCATCGGCCTGCGGAACGATCATCATGATGGCATCGCCGGCGGTGATCACCCCGCCGACGGTGTGAACCGTCGACTGCAGCACCATGCCGTCTTGCGGCGCGCGGATATCGACCCGCCGCAACTGGTCTTCGGCGGTCACCTTGCGCTCGACATATTCACCGATCTTGTCGTTGGTCTCGCGCAGATCCTTGGAGACGTCGCTGACCATGTCCTTGTCGACCTGGATGATCTGCAGTTCGGTCTCGGTGATCTTGCCCTTGGCCTGCGCGCGCGAGGCGATGTATTGCGCCCGCTCGCCGTTGAGCCGGGCCGCGTCGCGCTCCAGCGTGGTGAGGCGCGTCAACTGCACCAGATGCTGATCGTAGAGCTGGCGAACGCCGGTGAGTTCCTTTTGCACCAGCGCGATTTCCTGATCCTTGGCCTGCTCCTGCGCGATCAGGCCGGCGATCTCCTCGTTGAGCTGTGTGATGCGCTCGCGCAATTGCGCCTTTTGTCCGATCCTGCCGTTGACCCGAACGTCGAACAGCTTGGTCTCGCTGGCGATGATGGCCTTGACGTCGGGGTCATCGGCACGGTCGAGCAGCGATTTGGGAAACACGATCTTGTCGACGCCCTGCTGTTCGGCCTGCAGCCGGGCGGCCCGCGCCCACAGCCCGTCGAGGTTCTTGGTGACGATCGCGAGGTTGGCCTTGGTGACGGTGTCGTCGAGCCGCACCACCACCTGGCCGGCCTTGACGAGATCGCCGTCATGCGCGAGCAGTTCGCCGACCACGCCGCCGGTCGGGTGCTGCACCTTCTTGACGTTGGATTCGACGACGATCTGTCCCGGCGCGATCAGCGCGCCCGAAATCTCCGCCGTCGAGGCCCAGCCGCCGAGCCCGCCGGCCAGAACGACGACGATGGCGAGGCCGACGATCAAGTGCAGCCGGATCGACCGCAGCGCGCCCTGTTTCTCGGTGCCGCTCATGATTTGGTGACTCCCCCCTCGGAAACGATCTTGATCGGGGTGGGTGGCGCAACCCGCTGCTGCAGGACCTGCCCCAGCACGGTTTCCTTGGGACCGAAGGCCTGCATGCGGCCGTCCTTGAGCACCAGGAGCTGGTCGACGCCCTCGATCCCGATCGGCCGGTGCGCGACAACCACCACGATGGCGCCGCGCTCGCGCGCGCCGCGGACCGCCCGCGTCAGCGCCTCATCGCCCTCGGTGTCGAGGTTGGAGTTCGGCTCGTCGAGCACGATCAGGAACGGATTGCCGTACAGCGCCCGCGCCAGCGCCACGCGCTGCGCCTGGCCGGCCGAGAGCGCGGTGCCCTGCTCGCCGATCTGGGTGTCGTAGCCGTCGCGCATCTTGATGATCATCTCATGCACGCCGGCTTCCTTCGCGGCCGCGATGATGGAATCGGCCGACGCTTCCGAATCGAAGCGCGAAATATTCTGGGCGACGGAGCCTGCGAACAGCTCGACGTCCTGCGGCAAATAACCGACGTGACGACCGAGCACGTCGCTCGACCATTGGTCGAGCGCCGCACCATCGAGTCTCACCTTGCCGCGCACCGGTTGCCATACGCCGACCAGCGCACGTACCAGCGAGGATTTTCCGGACCCGCTCGGCCCGATCACGCCCAAACCATTGCCGGCGGTCAGCTCGAAGGTTACGTCCTGGACGATAACCTTCTGATCGCCCGGCGGCACAATCGCGATGCCCTCGACCGACAGGCGGCTCGACGGGTTCTGCAGCAGGGTCTGCTGGACCGCCGCCGGCACCTGCTCGAGCAACCGGTTGAGGCGGTGCCAGCTCTGCCGCGCGGCCACAAAACTCTTCCAATGCGCGATGGCGAGATCGACCGGCGCCAGCGCCCGCGCGCTCAGGATCGAGCCCGCGATGATGATGCCCGCGGTCGCCTCCTGGTGGATCACCAGATAGGCGCCCACCGCGAGCACGGCCGATTGCAGGGTCATGCGCAGCACCTTGGCGATCGCGCCGAGACCGCCGGCGACGTCGCTGGCGCGCTGATTGCCGGCGAGATAGTTCTGGTTGGCCTCGCTCCAGCGCCGGGTCAGGCGTCCGGACATGCCCATCGCGACCAGCACCTCGGCGTTGCGCCGGCTGGTGGCGGCGAGATCGTTGCGGCGCGCCGCCAGGCCCATCGCCTCGCGCGCCGGCGCGCGCGACAAATATTCGGTGAGAACGGTAAGGCTGACCAGGATGATCGCGCCGACCAGCGCGGTGAGGCCGATCATGACATGGAAGGCGAAACAGATCGCCAGATAGAACGGCAGCCATGGCAGATCGAACAGCGCGCCCGGGCCCATGCTGGAGAGGAACGAGCGGATGTTGTCGAGATCGCGCAGCGGCTGCAGGCCCTCGTTGCGGGCGCCGACCATCAGCGGCAGGCGCACGATGGTGTCGAACACGCGGGCATTGAGGGCTTCGTCGAGCGAGGTTCCGATACGGCCGAGAATTCGGCCCCGGATCAGGTCGAGGACACCCTGCGCGGCGTATAATCCGCCGGCGAGAATGGCCAAGCCGACCAAGGTCGGTATGCTCCGGCTGGGAAGCACGCGGTCGTAGACCTCGAGCATGAACAACGAACCGGTCAAATACAAAAGGTTAATCATGCAACTCATGGCGCCGACGCCGGTGAATGCGTTGCGGCAGGCGCGCAGTGCATCACCGAGTTCGGAACGCCGGACACCGGGAATGGCTGCCATCAATTCTGATCTCTAAAATAAGGGTACGCGACCCTAACTCACGGAGGTTGCGTGACTGCTAACTTACAGATTCCTGCGGCGAACGTCCATGGAAGTCGCATTAACCTAAACGTTCTCAATGGCCTCAGGTCTCGTCGGCGCGTTTAACAACCCGATCTGGCGCGCACCGGCACGTCTCGGGGCGGCCGGCCCAAGGAAGGCGTAAGGGGGCGCAAGGGGAACCGCCGGACCAAGTCCCGGGCAAACGACCGGTTTACCACCGCAGGCTTGGGAAACGGTCGGCGCGAGCCGCTTTTGCAGGGACGGCGCACCCTCGCGCGGCCGGAACCTAATCGGCCCCCATGACTTGTCCTGTACCTTAGCCAGCACCATTGGAGTTGCCATGATCCGCCGTTTTATCGGAATTGCCACCGTTGTCGCCGCCGTGGCGCTGCCTGTCGCGGTGCAGGCCCAGGGAGTCCCCGGCGGGGTTGAGCGGGGCTCAAGAGATGGCGAACGGGCAGCCGGCCCTGTCGGCGCCGTTGTTGGTGGTGTGATTGGCGGCGTGGTCGGTGGCGTCGCCGGAGTCCTCGGCGTCGATCAACGCCCCCGCTTCCACAGCTATGTCGCTGGGCGGCACGTTCCGTCCTATCAATATCGCGAGGACGTCCGGGTTGGCGTGGTCCTGCCGGAAGAAGGCGTCACCTATTACGACGTGCCGCCGGAATATGGCGTGCGGGACTATCGCTACACGGTCGTGAACAGCCGCACGGTCCTGGTCGATCCGCGCACCCACCGGATCGTCGAGGTCGTCGAATAAGACGACCGCGGCATCGATCGAATCGATTGGGGGCCGTCCGTCGGATGGCCCCCTTTTTCAACGCAACAGGCGTCAGAGCCGGCCGCCGGTTCGAACCAGCCGCACGATCAGGAGCAGCACGACCGCACCGATCGCTGAGTAGATGATTTCCGAGACCAGGCCGGTGCCGATATGGATGCCGAGCTTGGGAAACAGGAAAGTGGCGACCAGCGCGCCGGCGATGCCGATGCAGATGTCGCCGATGATGCCAAAGCCGGTGCCGCGCACGATCTTGCCGGCCAGCCAGCCCGCCACCAGGCCGACAAATAAAATAACGAGAATGCCTTCATTGGACAGATACATCGAAACAACTCCCCCCGGTTTTTCGTGCGTCGTTTCTTGAGAGACGCCGGTAAAGCCTATCCACAATTGCCCGATGTGACGACTCCTATCTCGGAGTCCCGGTATTCGCGGCGGTTACGCCACGCCAACCGCCGCGGCGCGTTCCGCCAGGATGCACCTTGCGATCCGTCCCGGCCCAACCCGCACATTGGGCGGCAGCCGCTCGACGCAGCGGGCTTCGGCAGAGGCGCAGCGCGGCGCGAACGAACAACTCGCGGGCGCCTTGTCGAGCGACGGCGGCGTCCCCGGAATGGTTTCCAGCCGCTGGCCGCGTTTGGCGCCATGCACGGTGGAAGCCAACAGCCCCTGCGCATAAGGATGGATCGGCGAGCGCACGATCTGGCTGAGCGTGCCCTGTTCGACGATTTCTCCCGCATACATCACCGCGACGCGGTCGCAGATTTCGATGGCGACGCCGATATCGTGGGTGACGAAGATGACGGACATGCCGAACTCGCGCTGCAGCTCGCGCAGCAACAGCAGGATCTGGATCTGAACGGTGGCATCGAGCGCGGTGGTCGGTTCGTCCGCGAGCAGGATTTTCGGCTTGCAGGCGAGCGCCAGCGCGATCATCGCGCGCTGCCGCATGCCGCCACTCATTTCGTGCGGATAGGCCTCCAATCGCCGCTTGGCTGACGGAATCCGCACCACTTCCAGCATTTCCAGCGCGCGCGCCGTGGCCTCCGTTTGGCTCTTGCCCTCGTGGCGCATCACGGTTTCCGCGATCTGCGCCCCGATGGTGTAGACCGGATCGAGCGCCAGCGCCGGCTCTTGAAAAATCATCGAAACGGTCTGGCCGCGAAACGCCGACAGTTCCTCGTCATCGAGCGCCAGCACGTCGCGGCCGAGAACCCGAACGCTGCCCGAGATCTGCGTACGCTTTTTCGGCAATAGCCGCATCAGCGCGCGCAGGGTGACGCTCTTGCCCGAGCCGGACTCGCCGAGCAGGCCGAGCACCTCGCCTTCGCCGAGCGAAAAGCTGAGATCGTTGACGGCATGGACGGTGCGCTCGCCGGTGAAGCGAATGTTGAGGCCGCTGATCTTGACGAGATTTGTCATGCGAACTTCGGTACCCTGTCGTGGAAATCGGTGGCGCGCTGGAACACAGCCCCAATCCGCAGCAGCATGGCCTCGTCAAAGGAGCGGCCGATCAGCTGCATGCCGACGGGAAGCCCGGCGTTGGTAAAGCCTGCGGGGATCGCCAGCGACGGCAACCCGAGATAATTGATCGGGCGGGTAAAGCGCGTCAGCCGCTGGATCACACTTTCCGCATCCGGACTGTTGCCGACGTCGCTTTCGGCGATCGTCGGTGCCGGGACCGGCGCTACCGGCGCGATCACGGCATCGACATCAGCCACGGCCGCGTTGAACGCGGCCAGCGCCGGACCGCGCCAGCGCATCGCTTCGAGATAGGACACGCCGGGTATCGCGAGCCCGTTCTGCAGCCGCATCAGCACCTGCGGCCCATAATCCCCAGGGCGTTCGATTAGCCAGCGCTTGTGAAAGCTGGCGGCTTCGACCGCGAGAACGAGCTGGCAGGCGGCGGTGAGCTGGCGCTGGTCGGGCAGTTCGACCGTAACGACGTTGGCGCCTTCGCGCTTGAGCACGGCGATTGTCTCGTCGAGGATCTTTGCGACCTCGGGATCGAGATCGTCGACATAAAAGGCGGTGGGCACGCCGATGGTGAGGCCTTTGATCGATTCCCGTGTCGCGGTCATGTAATCCGGAACGGGATCAGCGCTCGCGGTGGGATCCGCAGGATCCGCGCCCGCCATCAGGCCGAGCAGCAGGGCGCAGTCTTCCGCCGTGCGCGCCAGCGGCCCGACGGTGTCGAGCGATTGCGACAGCGGCATCGCGCCGGCGCGGCTGATGCGGCCATAGGTGGTCTTCAAGCCCGTCACGCCACAGAAATGCGCGGGCATCCGGATCGAGCCGCCGGTGTCCGAACCCAGCGCCGCAAAGGTCAGCCTGGCCGCGACCGCCGAGCCCGACCCCGACGACGAGCCACCGGTGATGTGATCAATCGCGAAGGGGTTATGCACCGCGCCGTAATGGCTGTTGTGCCCGGTCGGCCCGTAGGCGAATTCCACCATCTGCAGCGAGCCCAGACGAATCGTGCCGGCATCCTTCAGACGCTGCAGCGCTGTGGAGGTGGTCGTCGCGACGAAATCCCGGCGGATCTTCGAGCCGCAGGTGACCACGTGGCCGGCATCGTAATACATGTCCTTGTGCGCCAGTGGCACGCCGTGCAGCGGCCCGCTGATTTTTCCTTTCGCAAGCGCCGCGTCGGCGGCGTCGGCTGCGACCAGCGCAGCCTCGGCCTCGATCGCCATGAAGGCATTGAGACGGGGTTGCCACGCCGCAATGCGATCGAGGCAGGATTGCGTCACCTCGCGGGAGGAAAGACGCTTTTGCGCGATGGCTTGGGCGACCGCGGTCAGCGAGAGCAGGGCCGGCTCGGTGCTCATTTTGCCACCTCGGCAGCTTGGACCAGAAGAAACGTCGCAGGTTCCAGATCGAACGGCAGCGTGCCGGCGATCGCGGCGAAGCCTTCGAACGCGGGTCCGATTGAATTGGCCATACGCGTGGCAACCTCGGCGTCGACGGGCACGCCCGCGACATCCGCCATCGCCTTGATCTCCTTGGGGGTAGGTCTTGTCATGCGGTGTCCGCTCCCTTTGCCGGCGCGCGGCTGTGGCCCGAGCCTGGAATGGCCATATAGCACGCCGCCTCATGGCCCATTGTATCGAGCGCGGTCAATTTTGGTGTGGCGTTTGCGCAGAGCGGCTCTGCGAACGGGCAACGCGTGTGAAACCGGCAGCCGGACGGCGGATCGATCGGATTGGGCGGATCGCCCGAAATCGGCGGCGTCTCGGTGCGGTGATCGGGATCGGAGGATGGCATCGCCGCCAGCAGCGCGCGGGTATAGGGATGCGCCGGCGCGTCCCAGACCCGATCCACCGGCCCCAACTCGACCACCTCGCCGAGATACATCACCAGCACGCGGTCGGAAATGTAGCGCACCACATTGAGGTCGTGGCTGATGAAGAGATAGGTCAGTCCGAATTCGCGCTTGAGATCGACCAAAAGATTGAGCACCTGCGCCTCGACCGATTTGTCCAGCGCCGATACCGCCTCGTCCAGAATCACCAGCCGCGGCGACAGGGCCAGTGCGCGGGCGATGTTGACGCGCTGGCGCTGACCGCCGGAGATCTCGTGCGGATAGCGATTGGCGAAGTTTTCCGGCCGCAGGCCGACCTTGCCGAGCAGTTCGCGCGCCAGCGCGCGCGCAGCACTCTCCGCCATGCCATGGACTTTCGGGCCGAAGGCGATGGATTCCTCGATGGTGAGGCGCGGATTGAGCGAGGCGTAGCTGTCCTGGAACACCATCTGCATGCCGCGGCGCAGTTCGCGCAGCGACAGCGCGCGGCCGACCTGCATGCCGTCATAGATGATGTCGCCGGCATCGCGCGGCATCAGGTGCATCAACAGCCGCGCGGTGGTCGACTTGCCGCAGCCGGATTCGCCAACGATGCCGACGGTCTCGCCCTTGGCGATGGCGAAGGAGACGTCATCGACGGCGCGGACCGTCTTGCGCTTGCTGAAGAGATCGCCGCGGACCGGGAAATGCTTGGTCAGGCCGTTGACCTGCAACAGCGGCTGCGCCGCGCCGCCGCGATCCTCGATCGGCTCGAGCATGTCGATGGCTGCGTCGGTCTCGTTCATGGCGTCAGTTCCGGATGTCCATGGCGCTGCGCATGCCGTCGCTGAGCAGGTTGAAGCCGATCGAGACTGCAAAAATCATCGCGCCGGGCAACGCCGCCACCCAGGGATTGACGTAGATCGCGGTGCGCAGCGTGTTGAGCATCAACCCCCATTCCGGCTCCGGCGGTTTTGTGCCGAGGCCGAGGAACGACAGGCCGGCGGCGAGGATCATCGACACCGAGATCAGCCCGGTGGCATAGACGAAGATCGGCCCCAGCACATTGCCGAGCATGTGCACGCGCATGATGGTGAAGGGGCCGGCGCCGGAAGCGCGCGCGGCCTCGACGAAATCCATGTTGCGCACGCCGGTGGTAACGCTCTCGGCGACGCGGGTGATCTGCGGCACGAACACGATGGTCAGCGAGACGATGGAGTTGACGATGCCCGCCCCCAGCGCGCCTGAAATCGCGATCGCCAACAAAACCGAGGGAAAGGCATAGAACACGTCGATGGTGCGCATGATCGCGGTATTGAGCTTGCCGCCGACATAGCCGGCGACGAGGCCGAGCGAGGTGCCGATGCCGAAGGCCAGGATCACCGGCAGGATGCCGACAATCAAGGACAGTCGCCCGCCATAGATCAGCCGTGCAAGCATGTCGCGGCCGAGTTCGTCGGTGCCGAGCGGATAGCCCGGCGTGCCGATATGGCGGAGCCGGCGGATCATCGAGCCCTGGTAGGGATCGGCCAGCCCGAGCCAGGGTGCTGCCAGCGCGGAGAGGAAGATCAGCGCCAGAATGAAGGCGCAGGCCATGCTGACCTTGTCGCGCGTGATGCGCCGTCCGACGGTTGCCCAATAGCCGCGGGCCTTTGTCGCTGGTGCCGACTGCAGGGCCTCGTCCGATAGCACGCCGGTGGGGCTGACGCTCATGGGCTCAGCTCCGCTTGATGCGCGGGTCGATCGCGGCCTGCGCGATATCGACCAGGAGATTGAGGAACACGAAGAACAGCGCCAGCACCAGGATGGTGCCCTGCAGCAGCGGCAGATCGCGCTGGAAGATCGCCGAATTCAATAGCAGCCCCGAGCCCGGCCAGGAGAACACGGTTTCGATCAGGATCGAGCCGCCGAGCATGTAGCCGAGTTGCAGCCCCATCACCGCAAGAGCGGTCGGCGCGGCGTTCTTGATGACGTGACGGAACACATGCGTCTCGCGCAAGCCCTTGGCGCGCAGCGCCTCGACGAAATCCTGGCTCAGGATGTCGCCGGTCAGCGCGCGCACGGTGCGGGTGATGATTCCCATCGGGATCACGGAGGTCGTAACCGCGGGCAGGATCAGATAGCGGATGTGCTCCCAGTCCCATCCCCAGGCGCCGGAGCCGCCGGGCCCGGCGCCGACCGCGGGCAGCCAGTTGAGCTGCACCGAGAAGATGATGACCAGCACCATGCCGAGCCAGTAATGCGGCACCGAGACGCCGGCGATCGCGATCGAGGTCGCCACCTTGTCGATCCAGCTGTCGCGGAAATAACCGGCGATCAGGCCGAAGAACAGGCCGAGCGTAAACCCGATCATGGCGGCTGCGATCGCCAGCGTCACGGTGTTGCCGACCGCGCGCATCACTTCCGACAGCACCGGGCGGCCGGTGGCAATGGAATGGCCGAGATCGCCGTTGACCGCCTTCCACAGCCACAGCCCGAACTGCACCGGCAGCGGCCGGTCGAAGCCATAGGCGATGCGCATCTGGTTGGCGAGTTCCTGCGACGCGTCGGCCGGCAGCACCGCGACCAAGGGATCGCCGGGCGTGATGTGCACCAGCATGAAGCACACCAATGCCACGCTGATGACGATCGGGATCACATAGACGATGCGGCGGAGGATATAGGCGAGCACGGAATTGCCTTGCGTTAGTCAGTCAGGAATTTCTCACCCGTCATGGCCGGGCTTGACCCGGCCATCCACGTCTTGGCCCACAAGAAGAGAAGCGTGGATGCCCGGGTCAAGCCCGGGCATGACGAAGAGAGAGAGAGCAAGCCGCCGATCAAGGCACCATCGAGATCGGCGAGAAGTCCACGAACCAGCTCTTCGGCTGCACGAAGCCCTTGATCTTCGGGCTCAGCGCGCGCGGGGCGACGTCGTGGGCGACATAGAGGAACGCCGCGTCGTCGACCGAGGCCGCGTGCAATTCGGCCAGCGCCTTGTCGCGCTCGGCCGGATCGAAGGTCTGGCGCGCCTTTGTCACCAGCTCATCGAACTTGGGATTGTTGATATAGCCCCAATTATTCGATACCGGCGGCGCCATCGAGGATTGCAGGAAGCGCACCAAAGCGAAGAACGGATCCATCGCCGCGTAGGTCACGTTGGTGGCGTTGGCGCCGTTGGCGGACGGATCCTTGGTGCCGCGCCGCCAGTTGGTGAACAGCGTATTCCATTCGATGACGTCGAGCTGGACGTCGAAATAGCATTCGGCCAGCGCCTGCTGCAGGTATTCGTTCATCGGCAGCGGCAGCATCTGGCCGGAGCCCGACGCCGAGGTCTGCACCTTGACCGTGAGTTTCTTGTTCGGGCCGTAGCCGGCTTCCTGCATCAGCTTCTGCGCGGCGGGCTTGTCATATTTGATCTGGAAGGTCGGATTGCCGCGCCAGGGATGACCGGGCTCGAAGGTGCCGGTCGCCGGCACCATCAGGCCGGCGAGCAGGCCGTCCTTGAGGCCCTCGCGGTCGACGCAGAGATTGGCGGCCTTGCGGACCCGGATGTCGTTCCAGGGCGAGCCCTCGACGCGCGAGAACTGCCAGGGCCAGACATGCGGCTCCTCGTTGGTGGAGATGACAAAGCCGCGCTGCTTGATTTCGGCGACCGCATCGGGCGCCGGCGCCTCGACCCAGTCGACCTGGCCGGACAGCAAGGCCGCGGTGCGGGCGTTCGCTTCCGGCATCGGCAGCAGCAGCATCTTGTCGACCTTGGGAACGCGCGCCTTGTCCCAGTAATTGCCGTTCTTGACGAGTTCGAGCCGCTCGCGCGGCGTGAAGCTCGACATCTTCCACGGACCGGTGCCGGAAGCGTCCTTGGCGAAGGCCGCCCAGGCGGCCTGTGATTTCGCCTTGGCGTCCGCGCCTTGTGCCGCGTCGTAAAACTTCTGCCACTTGGCCGGGCTTGCCATGAAGAGATTGGTGAGATTGATCGGCAGGAAGCTGTCCGGCTCCTTGGTGGTCAATTCCACCGTCATGTCGTCGATCTTGCGCGCCGAGACCAAAGTCGGCATGCGCGATGCGGTCACGCCGACCTGGCTCGGATCGAACTGCGGCGCATCCTGCTTGAGCACCTTGTCGACGTTCCAGACCACGGCGTCGGCATCGAACGGCGAGCCGTCATGAAAGGTGACGCCGGGGCGCAGCTTGAACGTCCACTTCTTCTTGTCGGAATCGTCGACCTTCCATTCGGTCGCAAGCCCGGGAATCACGACGCTCGCCTTGTCCGCGGAGGACAGATCCCACATCGTCAGCGCGTCGTACATGGTCAGCCCGGTGAAGCGGTTACCCTCAAAGCCCTGGTCGGGCTGCCCCAGCGTGCGCGGAATATCGGCAGCGGTCATACCGATGCGCAAGGTCGTTTCGGCAGCCGCGATCCGCGGCAGCGCCACCGCCGCGACCGCCAGCATCGCCGCCGCAACAGCGCGGCTTCGTCCCGATTTATCGATACGCATCTGAGCTTATCCTTCTCGACTTCGATGATTAATTCTTATGCAATCTTATGCAACGGCTGTGCCAAGGAAGCGAATTGCCCGCTCAATTGCCTTTGACGCGACAACTGCTTGTGAGCCCCCGCCGGAAAACACGCAAGGATGCCTAATCTGGCATCAACCTTGCACCTGCAAGTGCGTACTTCGGTACCCTTCCAATGGAGCCTAGTTCATGCGCACCCGAAACTCGATCCTTGCCGCCATTGCACTCGCCGTGGCTGGCTCCCTGTCGGCGCTTTCCGCGCAGGCCGAAACGGTGGTGCGATACGGCATTTCGATGGCCGATATTCCCTTGACGACGGGCCAGCCGGATCGCGGTGCCGGCGCTTATCAATTTACCGCCTATACGATCTACGATCCGCTGGTGGCCTGGGAAATGGATGTGTCGGACCGGCCCGGCAAACTGGTGCCGGGGCTCGCCACCGAATGGAAGGTCGACGATACCGACAAGACCAAATGGCGCTTCACCCTGCGCAAGGGCGTCAAGTTTCACGACGGCAGCGACTTCAACGCCGACGCGGTGATCTGGAATCTCGACAAGGTGCTCAACGACAAGGCACCGCAGTTTGACAAGCGCCAGAGCGCGCAGGTCAAGACCCGCCTGCCCTCGGTCAAGAGCTACGCCAAGATCGACGACTCCACGGTCGAGATCACGACCAAGACGGTCGACTCGCTCTTCCCCTACCAGATGCTCTGGTTCCTGGTCTCCAGCCCCGCGCAATATGCCAAGCTCGGCAACGACTGGGACAAATTCGCCAGCCAGCCTTCGGGCACCGGACCATTCAAACTGACAAAACTGGTGCCGCGTGAACTCGCCGAACTGTCGAAGAATCCGGATTACTGGGACAAGAAGCGGATTCCGAAGGTTGACAAGATCGTGCTGATCCCGATGCCGGAGGCGCTGACGCGGACCAACGCGCTGCTCGCCGGGCAGGTCGACCTGATCGAAACGCCGGCTCCCGACGCGGTGCCGCAGCTCAAATCGGCGGGCATGCGGATCGTCGACAATATCACCCCGCATGTCTGGAACTATCACCTCAGCGTGCTGCCGGGCTCGCCCTGGACCGACATCCGCCTGCGCAAGGCGCTCAATCTGGCGATCGACCGCGACGCGGTGGTCGGGCTGATGAACGGACTGGCAAAGCCCGCCAAGGGTCAGGTCGATCCGTCGAGCCCCTGGTTCGGCAAGCCGACCTTCGACATCAAATACGACCTGGCGGCGGCGAAGAAGCTGGTGGAGGAAGCCGGCTACTCCAAGGAAAAGCCGCTGAAGACCACCTTCATCATCGCGCAGGGCGGCACCGGGCAGATGCTGTCGCTGCCGATGAACGAATTCCTGCAGCAGAGTTTCAAGGAGGTCGGCATCGATATCGACTTCAAGGTGGTCGAGCTCGAAACGCTCTACACCCATTGGCGCAAGGGCGCGGCGGACGAAATGAACGCCGGCATCACCGCCAACAACATCGCCTATGTGACCTCCGACCCGCTCTACGCCATCGTCCGCTTCTTTGCCTCCGACCAGGTCGCGCCGGTCGGCGTCAACTGGGGCGGCTACAAGAATGAAAAGGTCGACGCGCTGATCAACCAGGCCAAGCAGACCTTCGATACCGCCAAGCAGGACGAACTAATCGCGCAGGCGCACTCGCTTGTAGTCGACGACGCGGTTTTGGTGTGGGTGGTGCACGACACCAACCCGCACGCGCTGTCGCCCAAGATCAAGCACTTCGTGCAGGCCCAGCACTGGTTCCAGGACTTGACGCAGATCGGGCTGGAGTGAGGATCCGGGTCTGGCGCCAGCCTGGCCGCGAACAACGGCCGTCATACTCCACGAAAGCGGAGTACCAGTACGCCGCGGCCTTTCGGCTCAATCACGGAAGCCTCTGGAATACTGGATCACCCGCCTTCGCGGGTGACGACAATCGCAAATGAAACGCGCCTCTACTTCGTCAGCAGCGCAAACGCGCCGTTCCAGTCTTCCGGGGGCGGGTTGTTCTGGTAATTGCGGATGCGCGCTTCGTATAGATTGTACAAAAGCTCCAGCGCGCCGGCGTCATCGGTGCGGCGGCCGCGCTCGATCGCGGCGAGTGCGCCCTCCCAGTCGCGGCTTCGATAGCACGCCAGCATCTCGATGGTCAGGTTGCGCAGCCGCTGGAAGCGGCCGGAATGCGCGGTGTCCTCGCGGCCGGCGATGGCGTAGATGACCTCGGGCTCCTTCTTGCCCTTGACCATGATGAAATCGAGTTCGAGGATGGCGAACTTTTCCTTGGCCGCGAGCGCGGTTTTGGAGCCGACGATGATCGGAAAGCCATATTCCTTGGATTGTCCTTCCAGCCGCGAGGCCAGATTGACGCTGTCGCCCAGCACGGAATAGTCGAAGCGCAGGTCGGACCCCATGTTGCCGACCACGCAAGTGCCGGTGTTCAGACCGACGCCGACATTGATCGGAATGTAGACGTGACCGCCCTGCTGCGCCTCCTGCTCGCGCACCTTGTTGAGCTCGTCGATCCGCTCCAGCATGTCGACGGCGGCTTCGCAGGCGTTGAGCTGGTGCTCCTTGTCGTCGAGCGGCGCGTTCCAGAACGCCATGATGGCGTCGCCCATGTATTTGTCGATGGTGCCCTTGCGCGCCAAGATTGCATTGGTCAACGGCGTCAGGAAGCGGTTCATCAGGGTGGTGAGGCCCTGCGGATCGCTTTTGTAGGATTCCGAGATCGTCGTGAAGCCGCGGACGTCGGAGAACATGATGGTCATCTCGCGCTCCTCGCCGCCGAGTACCAGTTTTTCCGGCGACTGCGCCAGCTGTTCAATCAGCGCCGGCGACAGATACTGGCCGAACGCCGAACGGATCTGCCGCCGCTGCGCCTGCTCCCTGACGAAGCTGGTAAAGATCAGGGTCAGATAGATCGCGGTGGTCGACAGCAACGGATAGGTGAAATCGATCAGCAGCCGGTAGTGCGCATAGAAATACCAGGACGTTCCGATCAGCAGCGTCGCGAACAGCGCACCGATGGCGGCAAGGGTGACCGGGCCGAACGTCGGTGCGAAGATGAGCACCAGAATTCCAAGGGCCAGCGCGGCGAAGAATTCCAGCGCGATGCCGTAACTCGGCTGCGAAAGGACCGCCTGGGTCAGCGCGCTTTCGAGCACCTGGGCGTGGATTTCGACACCCGGCATGGCCGGGGACACCGGCGTGGTCTTGATGTCGTTAAGCCCTACCGCCGAGGTCCCGATCAGCACCAGCTTGCCCTTGATCTTCTCGGACGGGACGTCGCTGGCGAGCAGGTCCTTCGCCGAAACATAGATCGTGGGATCGCGGTGCCCGAAATGAACCCAGAGCTGGCCGTTGGCGTCGGTCGGAATCTGGAAACCCTTGACGCCGACGCTCTTGATTCCTGCCTGATCGGATTTGATGAAGATGGTGTCGGTGCCGGTGATCACCCGCAACAGCTCGAAACTCAGCGACGGCATGGTGACGCCCTGGGCCAGCATGATCATCGGCACCCGCCGCACGATGCCGTCGCGTTCCGGCCTGATGGTGAGCAGCGCGCGCCCGGCGGCGGCCTTTTCCAGCACCGGCGTGTTGCGCAACAGCCCTGGGAACTGGATCATGAACCGCTGCGGATCCTCGCCCAGCATCGCGAGCCCCGTCACCGGAAGCGACGTGTCGAGATCGGCTCTCGGTTCGGAGAGGCCGGATTCACCCAGCACCACGCGCGAGTGCCGCATGGCGTCGGCAAAAACCTGGTCGTTGCTCGGCAGCGCGCGCAGCTTGGCCCTGGTTTCCTCGTCGAGGTTGCGGAAGCTATCGGCGGCGACGTCCGGATTGAGCCGGTCGGGCTCCGCGAAAATGACGTCGAAGGCGATCGCGACAGCCCCGAGTTTGGTGAGGTCGGAGACCATGTCGGCGAGCAGCGTCCGCGACCACGGCCACTGGCCGATCTTCGCAAGACTGGCTTCGTCGATGTCGACAATGGTGACCGGCGACTTGGCGAGCTTGGCGCGGGGGTCCAAACGCTGGAAAGTATCGAAGGTCCTGACCCGGATTTCCTCGACCGGCGCCGGATCGGCGACGCGCAGCGCCGCAAAGCCGATCAGAAGTGCGAGGCACACCAGCCGCGCATACCCGATCCGCCGTGTGAACCAGCGTCGCCATATCCTCAGTCGCTTCATGCTATCGAGATATCATGCTGAGGCGGATTGATCACGTCCGGCGAGAGTATTTTGAATTCTTTACGGGAAATCCGGGGGACATCGGCTACCCCGGGCCTCATTCGGCGGCAACATTCCCTGCATCCGCAACACCCCTTTGAGCGGGCAACCGGATCAGACCAGGTGAAAATCGCTGGGATGCTGTTGCAGTTGCGCGACTGTCACGCCGAGCAGCGTGATCGTATCATGATGGCTATCGGTAATGACCGTGTCGTGACCCGAATTGGCCGACTGCGCGCTGGCAAGTATGGCCTGAACGCTCGTGAACAGCGTGTGACTGATGTTGATGGTGTCATTGTTGACGTTGAAGTCCGCGATCGTCGGATTGCCGAAATTGGATTTGAACACAAACGTATCCTGGCCGCCGGCCCCGAAGATCGTCACATTGCCGTGCACGTCACCGAACGTGTCGTTTTGCGACGTTCCGTTGACGAACTTGAATTGCGAAAGATCCGCCGACGTATTGGTGCCGGCAATGGTTATGGTCAGCGGTTGATCGACGGAGGTGTGGAGACCGTTGTTGACCTGGGCCGTGAAGGTAAGGGTAAGCGTATCGCCGGACTTCAGGAAATCGAGGTCCGGATTGTTGGCGTTGTAGGTCCAGTGCAGGACATCCGTTCCGCCGTCACTGGTCGCAGTGTCGAACGTCACGTCGCCGGCATTGATCAGCCCGGCAAGGTTGACGTTCCCCGGCAGCGTGGTTGAGCCGTTGTAGGTAGCGACGGCGTCTCCAAGCACCGACGCCGTCAGCGTATCGCCGACGGCGGCATCGCTCACGGAAAGCGTTCCGGCAATCGGCGCCGCGAGTTCGGCGTGCGGCCCCGGAATCGACCCCGCGGAAATGTTGTCGATTTCGAAGGCGTTTGAAGTCGAGCCCAACACGACCTTGTCGAATGACGGAAGGCCATAGAACTCGACGTAACCGTTCGAGGCGAACGAGCCCTGCCCGCCGTTCGCCAACAGCGGCGCGATGTCCGCGCCTGTATAGGAAGCGACGAGCGTCCCGCCATGATAAAGAGCGATCGTGTTGTAGGAATCGACCGATCCCCAATAAAGACCAAAGGCGTTTTCTTCAGCCCCGAAGGTGATGGTTTCCGAGGCGCCGCCGCCGATGCTCAAATAATTCGTCGTATCCGTCCCCCCCGGCAGGGGTCCGATGAACGGAGCCGAAGTGACGCTCGAGGAATCATCGACCACACCGGCATGTCCCGATGCGGAAAATGTCGCGTTGAGGGCTGTACTGTAGAAATTGCCATGCCCGGCGCCATTGTTCGAATGCGAGCCCTCCGACTGGCCGTTGAACGTTTCCGTGTTGAGGCCGAGCGTATTGTTGATGCTGCCCGGAGCAAGGACGATTGGCATACCCGGAGTTACGACGATCACCGCCTGCTCCGCCGGATCGGTCTCGCTCACGATCATTGGCACGTCGGGCGTGACCGTCACCGCCTCGGTGCCGTTCGCCGTCGCGCTGAGATTGCCTTCGGCGTCATGCTCGGTCGCGGCCACGTGCAGCGTGAAGCTGGTGGCATCGGCGGGCTTGATGGCCAGGCTCGACAGGGTCCAGTCGTGGACGTCGACCGAGGTCGAGCCCGCGACCGCCGTGAAGCTATGGCCATGCCCGTCGCTCAGCGTTGCCCCCGCCGGGATCGTGCTGACCACCAGCGACGCCAGGCTGTTGGTGTCGCCGGGCAGGCCGTTGACCGTGGTGCCGAGGTCGAGCGCGATCGCCGTGCCCTCGAGGCCGCTCTCCGCCACCGGCGCCACTGTCGGTGCCGTCGGGCTGACGACCACGATTTCGGTTTCCGGCAAGCTGTAGTCGTAACCGTCGACCGCGGTCACCAGCGCCTTCAGCGTAAAGTTGGCGGCATCGGCCGGCGTGATCGTCAGGTTCGACAGGTTCCAGGAGGCGACATCGACGGAGCCGTCGGCGCTGCCGGAAGTATAGGTGTGACCCGGCGTTCCATCCGTGATCACCGCGCCACATGGAATTTCGCCGATCACGAAGCTGGCCAGGTTCGCGCCGGTGACGGTATCGGAGAAGGCAAGATGAATCGCCGCGCCCTCGACGCCGGCAACCGGAGCGGGCGCCCCCACGCTGAGCACCTGCGGCAAGACCTTGAGGATAGTTCCGCCAGAGCCATCGCTCTTGAAGGCCACCGCGTCGCCCGCCGGCACCGAAATATCAAACGTGACCGGCTTGCCGTTCACCAGCAGCGTCGAGCCGTCGAAATAAGCGCTGGTGACGATCGTACCCGCAAGATCGATGCTCGCAAGACCGCTGACGGTGCCGGTGAAGTTCGAGGAGGCTTCGAGCTTCAACGTGCCGGGACCGTCGAACGTGATGGCCTGCGCGTCCTCTCCGGCGAGATCCAGCGTCCCGCCGTTGCCGATGATGGCCGTTCCGGTGCCGCTGACGTCGCCGTCGATGACGAGCGTGCCGCCCTCGGCCTTCAGCGCGCCGTCGTTGACGATGGCCCCGTGGATTGTCAGCGTACCGCCGGTCGCTTCGATCGTTCCATGATTATGGACGGTGGTTCCGGCCCCGATCGTGTTGCTGCCGCTGATCGCATCGATGATGCCGTTGTCGGTGATGACGCCGCCATTGATGGTGGCACCCTTCAGCGTCAGCAGGTCATTACCATCAATGGTCAGCTGGCTGTCGGTTATGGTAGTGCCATTCTCAAGGATCAGATCGCCGGGCGCGGACCTGACCGGGCTGTCCACCTCGATGCTGGTGCCGGTCACCGCCACATTGTCCAGCGTCAGCGAGATGCCTTGCTCGATCTTGACGTCACCGTAGTTCAGGCTGGCGCCGCTGATCGTGCTGTCGCCCGTGACATCGATGAGGCCGGCGACGACGCTGCCCGATACCGTGTTGTAATCGTCGATCGTGCCACCGTCGATGGTCGCATGGTTCAGCACCAGCCTCGCGGTACCGTCGACCGTGATCGTACCGCCGGCATTGGCGACCGTAGTGCCCTGGTCAAGGAGCAACAGGCCGGCGGCCAGGATCTCAAGCGTGTGATTGGCGGTGACGGTCACCTTGTCCAGCGCGTTGCCGGTGCCGCTGAGGTCGATCCGGCCGGAATTGCCGAGCGACCCGCCATTGATGGTGACGCCCGTCAGATCGAGCGTCGATCCGTTGCCGACCGTCACGATGCCGCCGGTATTGGTCACCGCCAGGGAGGCCAACTTCAGCGTCGAGTTGCCGATCGCCTGCAGCGTCCCGGTATTGATCACCGGCTCGCCGGTGATGTCGAGTTCGCCGCCATTCGCTTCCAGCGTGCCGAAATTGGTCAGGGTGACGAGCGCGGCGGGATCGATCGTCAATATCCCGCCGGTCGCCTCGATCAGGCCGTGGTTGGTGATGCCTACATCGGTGAGGGTGCCGTTACCCGTCGCATCCAACGTGCCGCTAATGCTGAGCGTTCCACTGCCGATCGTTGCGGTATCAAGTGTCAGTGTGGCGTTGGCATCAACCGTAATCGTGCCGCCGGCATTGGTGACCGCAGTACCCTGGTCAAGCAGCAGCGCGCCGCCGGAGAGAACCTCCAACGCGGCCCCGTTGGTTACGGTCTCATCGTGAAGCGCATTGCCGGCACCTGAGACGTTGAGTTGGCCGAAATTAAAAAGCGAACCGTTCTTGACCACGGCACTTCCGGTGAGATCGATGATGCCACCCGGGTCGTTGAAGACGACTCCGGAGTTGATGGTCGCATCGTCCAGCGTCAGCGTCCCGTCAACAACCTCCCAGGAAAAGGGATCGAAAACCGTGGAGCCCTGATCAACGATCAGCGCGCCACCGGAAACAATTTGCAGGGCACCGCCAACCGCGACCGTCTCGTCGTGCAACGCGTTGCCGAGGCCAGAGACGAGGGTAAAGTTGAAATTGGACAGCGAACCATTTTTCAGCACGCCCAAGCCGGTGAGATTGATCGCACCCGAATTCAGGACCGAGCCGCCGTCGATGGTCGCATCGTCTATCGTCAGTTCGCCGATACCAGCGGCGCCATCGTCGATGCGGATCATCCCGGTGTTGGTGACCGTCGAGTCCTGGTCGATGGTGAGCGCGCCGCCGGAGAGAATCTCGAGGCCGTTGTTGGCGGTGACATGCTCGTTGTGCAGCGCGTTTCCAAGGCCGCTGACGTCGATCGTGCCCGAATTGCCGAGCCAGCCGTTTTCCAGCACCGCCGCGCCGGTGAGATCAATCTCGCCGCTGTTGGTGACGGTGCCGCCCTCGATGCCCGCGCCGTTCAACGTCAGCCTGGCTTCGTCGTCGACCGTGAGATTGCCGCCGAAATTGTCGACGACATCCAGGATATTGAGCGTGCCGCCGCTGACTTCGATCGTCCCGGAATTCGCGATCGCGACGGACGTCTTGAAATCGCCGCCGTCGGCGAGCGTGATGAAACCGGAGTTTTGCAGGACGCTTTGATTTAGAATCTCCGCCAGCCCGCCGACACTGATGCTTCCAAAATTCTTGACAATTGAGTCGGCGCTGAGATTGAGCGCGCCGCCGATCGTCAGCGTGCTTTGATTGATCAACTGCGGAGGCAAGGTCCCGAAGTCGTTCATGGTCAGCGATTTCGCGACGGCCGGCGCATCGATGGTGACGGGAAAAGACGGCGACAGGCCGTGCAGCTGATCGGTGATGACGATGGCGTCATCGTTCGCCGTCGGAACGGTACCGGTTTCCCAGTTGGTCGGGTCGCTCCACAGCGCGCCGGACTCGGGCACCGGCTTGGTGTCGATCCAGACCACGGCAGCCTCGTCGGTACCGGTGATCGTGACGATCACGTTCTTGGTGGTGGTGGCGCCCTGCGAATCCGTCAGCGTCACCGTATAGGTGAGCGTCAGGATTTCACCCTTGGAGAGGAAATCGGCGACGTAAACCGGGAGATCGGCGAGTTTCCAGTGGATCGTGCCGCTGCCGGTCCCGGTGCTGTCGTTTGCAATCGACGCGCTGAGCGCCGCTTCAAGCAGACCAAGCGGGCCTGGCGGGAGCTTATCGACGCCGTTGAGCAACGTGACCCCGTTGAGCACCCCGACCGCGCCTGTCAGCGCGGTTGAAACCGTATGGGTGTCGGTCAGATCGACATCGTCAAAGGCCAGCGTGCCCGACGTCGGGACTTTTGTGGTCAGAGGGCCACCCGGCACGCTGGTGCCGCCCGAAAACGCGATCGTCGGCGCACTGCTAGTGATGACGGGAACGTCATTGGTGCCGGTAATCGTGATCGTAAACGGAAGCAGAGTAACCTCGTCGTTCGCGGCGAAGTTGTTGTGGACCTCAACCGTATAGGTGAGCGTTACCGTCTCGCCGGCTGCGAGAAAGTCGAAAGCGTTGTCCGGCAAGCTGTACGTAATGGTCGCCGAACCGTGATTTTTATTGCCGGGATCGGGGACCGGAACGAGATTGATTTCGGTCGCCACGATGTCCGCAAGTTGCTGGGCGTTCAATGTCGAAGTGACGTCGCCGTGCGCCGCGTTCTGGTAGGTGAAACCACCGAACTTCACCAAGGCCGAAGGAACATCGCCGGCGTTGTTATCGACCCAGTTGACCTTGAGGAAGACGGAGTCGGGGTCAGTGGTATCATGGGTCTTGCCGGCGAGTTCAGCCGCAAGAAAGACAGTCGTGGGGTGACCGGCTGAGTCGACGATCCCCGCGATCGGCGGTCCGGGAATGTGCGGATTGGAGTTGCCCGGCGCGTTCGGATTCTGCTGCGTCGTATTGTTGGCAAAGTTGATGTTGACGATGACCGGCGTCGCGCTGAGGCCGTTCGGCAGGGAAACCGGCTGCAGCGACTGCGGAATGCCGACATCGGTGAAATGATCGAAGGTTTTCGGATTGGAGTTGTCGGTGAACTTCAGCGAAAACACGTCGGTGATGAGCTTTTGTATTTCGGGCGGCAGCGGCGAGTTGGTAATGGAGACCTGGCCCTGGCTGATGTTGATCTGCTGCCCGGCCTGGTTGACGGTCGCGATCGGCGTCAGCGTGTTCTTGTCGAACAGGATGTAGGAGCCGGTGGTGCCGTCCGGCTCGACCAGAACCTGGAATTTCGCGTCCGGCGCGCCGCCCTGGCCGGGAACGTTGAAATCGATCTCGACCAGAACCGCGGTGCCGCGGATGCCCATGGTCGCGACCGGGGTGTCGACCTTCATGTCGCCGTGCTTCGCCGTTTCGCCGGCGACGAAGGAGATGGTCCCCGCCACCAGGCTGATCAGCGATGAATTGTTCGACCCGTTGGGGTCGTAGACCATTTCGTTGAGCACCATTCGCGCATTCGACGAGAGGCCGAACACGGTGCCGTCGATGAAGGTGATGCCGAGCGTCGAATCGGAGCCGGACTGGACCACATCGCCTTTTTCGACGTTGTCGCCATTGTTCAGGATGATCGAAACGCCGTTGCGGACCACGGTCGCGGTGCCTGCGAGCTTGGTGACGTGGCCGATCACCTGAGCCGCAGCCGCGCCGCCGCCGGCCTGCGCGTATTCGGTGTGGCCGGTCAGCGCGTCGACGAGATCGCCGGTGAGGTGCGCGCCATCGGGCGACGACAGTGCCGCGTGCTTCTCGCCCTTGAAGTAATCGTGCAGGACCAGTTCGCGGTGGTCGTGGGAAAGGACGAGATCGACGCCGGAACGCTTGAAATCGCCGTTGAAGAGCAGCTGCGAGTCGGGAACGATGATCGCACCTGCCGGCGCATGCGTCGCATGCGCGGTCATCGTCTCGACGTGGCCATGTCCCTGCTGATGCAGACCCGAGCCGTCAGCAGCAAAGTTGGCGTCGAATTTACCGGCGTAATTCAATAGGACCACCGCGGATGGTTAATAACTATATAAATTTCAATCGTCTAAACTTGCATATCACCGGGGTAAGCATTGCGAAACCATCTCCTGCTTGTGCAAGTCCGTACAACCGGGTCTCGCAGAACCGATCCGCGCCATCTTTTCTGTCGAATCATCAGATAGCTAAGTATTCATAGCGGACTCCCCATGTATAGACTCAAGTATCTAAAGCATAGACCAGGCATTATAGTCTAATCGAAAGTATAGAATTAGATACGGATACTTATCTAATCTACCTCTTGCATTCCGTTGCAGGACACTGCGCCATTTTCTCAGCTAAAACTGTGATCTGGATAACAAATGGCGTGAGGGGTGGCCAATTAGCCATATCTCCGGGAAATCCGACTCGACACAACCATTGCATGTGCTTTCCGCTCTTTGCGAGTGTCCCGTTTAATTCGCAGCCGGCGATGCATAAAATTGTCAGCGAACCGGTGAGGCGGGTTTCAGCCTGTTTCCCGCTTTCCGGCCGCTGACGGCCGGCTTTAAATAAACGAAAAGCCCCCCCGCCCATCATCGCCTGCGAAACGATCCGGTCACGAGCTGGCTAGTCAGCCTCGCCGATGCCCGGACAATGGGGCGTCAGATGGGATTTCCTGGTCATTCGCACGCATGGCGTGCCGTCATACTTGCCTTCAGCCTGGTCTGGTTCGGACCCGCGGCGGATCTTTCGGCGGGAACGCTGATGACGCCGGGGGTGTCGGAGCTGATTCGCAAATCCGCCGAGCCGTTCGGGCTGTTCGCTTCGCCGCTCTACGAGGGCGGCGTGCTGGATAAATGGCAGCGGGTCGAGCGCAAACTCGACGACGAGAGGGTGCAACTGGCGCTCTGCGACGGCGACCGCGAACGCTGTGCATCACCGGCAGCGCTTCGATTCCTCGCCATCGTCGACGATGCGCGGGCCCGCGAGGGACGCGCCCGCCTCGGCGAGATCAATCGCGCGATCAATCTTGCGATCCGGCCGATGAGCGATGAGGCTCAATATGGCGAAATCGACGTCTGGAGCACGCCGCTCGTCACCTTCGCCCATGGCGCCGGGGATTGCGAAGATTATGCGATTGCAAAATTCGTCGCGCTGCGCATGGCCGGCATCTCGCCCGACGATTTGCGGCTCGTGATCATGCGCGACACCGTTCACGGCGAGGACCATGCGGTTGCGGCCGTGCGCCTCGACGGCCATTGGCTGACGCTGGACAATCGCCGCATGGCGATGGTCGAGGATGCCAATATCAGGAATTACCGGCCGCTGTTTGTCATCAATCAGTCCGGCGCCATGCGCTATGCAGATGCACCGCTGCTGGCGAACCTGCTGGGCCGCGAGGCTGTGCCGCCGGGCGCGCTGAACGTGGCCGCGCAGCCCGGACTGCTATCGCCCGCCAACTGAACGAACAACCCCGAACGAACCGCTCCGGCCATGGCGTCCCGCCGGCCCGAGAAGGCCGGCCGTGCAAAGACATTGACATGTCTCCGCGCAACTCGATGATATCAACCGAAGCAGGCGAAAACCTTCGGGGAGTGGAGATCGCGATGCGGGGAATGGTGCTGGCTGTCGTGGCCATTTTGATCGGCCTGGCGCATCCGGCCGCTGCGGACGATCCGCCTGCTTCGGGCCGATCGATCAGAGAAGCGCTTCCGCTGTTTGGCGCGAATCATTGCGAGGTGCTGCGGAATCTGACCGAACAATTGTTTTGCGGCGATAGCGATCTCAACGCCGTCGCCGTAAAGCTCACCGCCGCGATCCAGGACCGCCTCAACCGGCTCGCCAATCGCCGCCTTGCGATCGCCGAAAACGCCGAGTGGGTCAGGGAGCGCAATTCCAGCTGCGGCACTTTCGGCCGGCAGAGCCTTGCCTACCAGGATGTCGGCCCCGTCAAGGCCTGCTTGTTGAAGGAGACGGAAGAACGAATCGAAATACTGAGCGATCCGAATTTCGATTGTCTGGCGGCGAATACCACCGCCGGGACGCTGATATGCGATGACCCCTCGCTGGCGCTCGCCAGGACCGAACTCAACAATCTTGCGGTGGGGCTGATCGCCAAAATGAAGGAAGACGACGCCAGGGAGGCTTTCGCCGAGTACGAGCGCTGGAGCAGGGAACGCGACCGCCAATGCAATTTGGTGGGCAAGGATAACGTTCCGCTGGAAGAATTGTCTTCGTCCGCGAACTGTCTGGCCGACTATATCAGCCGGAAGACCGCCGAGATCGAGGCGGCCAGGGGCGATCCCAAGAAGGTTTTCGGTCGCCCTCTCGCCTCGCGCCTGCCCGATGCCGATGCCGTCGATTTGTGCATCGCGCAGATCCATGCGGCGAACGCCTGCGAGAATTTCCTCACCGTCAGCCGGGTCTTGGAGATCGATAGCGAGGTGGCGGAGCAGAGCGCGCTGGTGACGGCCGAGATCGAAATGGTGGTGCTGTCGCCGTTTTCGGTCTGCAGTTCGGTCGCCTCCGGCTGCACCGGCACCTGCTGGGACCCGAAATCGGGTCGACCGAAAGAGCCGCCCGGAAGCCGCGACAGTTGGTCGGTGTCATCCCGGATGCGGATCGAGAAAGCGTTCACGTTCCAGAAAACCGACAGCGGCAGCTGGCGCTGCGATACCAGGTCGCTGCAGCCGGTCGCCTCCGGCGTCGCGGTGGGCGGGCCCTAGCCTCCGCTGTCAAATCTTTGTCTGACGCGTTCACTTGACGCGAACCGGGGCCCACCCCGCATCCGGTGGGGGCAGGCTTTCGCCCGAAACGCGTCAGGAGCCCGGCAGCACCGCGCGAAACTCGATGCCGTGCAGATTGATGGTTGGGCTGATGCCAAAATGATTGCCGCCGAACACCTTCAGGCGGCGGTCGAGTTCATCCTTGAGAATATCGAGCGGAATGTCGCACATCGCCCGATAGGCGCGGCGGGAATATTTCCGGCTGCCCCATTCGATCGCAAGCACGGGCGGCAGCTTCGGATCCGTCGCAAGCGATTTCGCCATGCGCCAGAATTGCTGCGCGAGATGGGCATAGGCCAGACCCTCCAGTCCCAGCACGGAAATGTCGCGCGGAACGGGAAAGCGCGCGACGTCGATGATCGGGCCGGCGTCGACCTGCTCGACCATGATGTGGACGGTGACGCCGAACTCCGTTGCCCGCTCGTAAAGCGCAAAATGAGACGGCGCCCAGCCGGGGTAATCGGGCGGACCCGGATGGAAATTGATGGCGCCGTAACCCAGCTTCGCAAGAATGCGCTTGGAGACGATTTCCGGCGTTACGAACGCGATCAATCGGGCGCGCTCGAGCAAATCGGAATCCAGCGCGGCCAGATCGGCCGAATATGCGACCGAAATGACCGCAAGGTCCGGATTGTGTCCGCGCAACACCGGCGGCATCACGACCTGTTCGGCTTGACCCGCAAGCAGAATGACCGTGTCGAACATCGCCTTCCACGCTTGCTGGTTGCCCCCGGACAGTGATTTGACCGGTATCATCGGCGATCATCCTTCTGCGGAGAAGGATGATTGCGAGGCGCGTTGTGCCCGGACCGAGTTCAGGTCTGGTAGTCGATCAGAATCGCTGAGAGTGATCCGCTGCTGTTGCTGCCAACGGCGGAAGTCCCAGTCGCGCTGTAGGACGAGGCGGATGAGGCCGACAACGAGTCCTGCAGAGATTTGAGGAACTGCTTCAGGATATCCGCCGCGCTGGTGGAGCTGCTCGAGCTGTCGCTAGACGACGAGCTGTCGGTGTTGCCGCCCGGGGGCGGGCCGCCAGCACCGCCGGGGCCACCCGGACCACCAGGGCCGCCTGAACCGCCGGGTCCGCCGCTGGCGAACGCCTGCTTGAAGACGTCCTGCAGCTCGGTGGCCTGATCGCTGGTCAGCTTGCCGCTGGACACTTCGTTCGCGATCAGGCTGTCGATCTTCGACTTCAGGTCGCCGGGTGACGCGTTGGCGCTGCCGGACGAAGCGCTGGCCTGGCCGCTCTGCAACGAGGAATCGATGTCGTTCAACGCGGAGGACAGCGCACTCTGATCGGAAGAGCTGATCGCACCGGAATTCACTTCCGACTGCAGCTCGGCCTGCAGCTTCTGCAGGGGCGATTGGTAACTGGTGCCGGAGGTCGCGGAGATCGAGGTCATGATGGCTCCAAGGAATATGGGAGGGATCTTGAAGGGGTCTTGCGGGACACCCCGAAGCTAAGGTTAATGCCGTTAACGAGACCTTTTTGCTGCCTTGCTGGCGTGTTGCGGTGTGTTGCCCCGTGTTGCAGCCGGGGCGCCAGAAACATTCCGAAACAAAAATCCCTCGGCTATTTTTCCGAATCACTGACTAAGGTCCGCATGCCCATGGCAACGCCGAACATCCTTGTCGTTGAAGACGACCGCGAGACGCGGACGCTGATCGCGAAATATCTGCGTACCAATTCCTGCAATGTGACGACCGCGAATGACGGCCGCGAAATGGCCCGGCTCATGACCGACCATCGCGTCGATCTTCTGATCCTTGACGTCATGCTTCCCGGTGAAGACGGCCTCAGCCTGTGCCGCAAGGTCCGCGCCGAATCGCAAACGCCGATCATCATGCTGACCGCGCGCGGCGAAGACGTCGACCGGATCCTCGGACTGGAAATGGGCGCGGACGACTATCTCGCCAAGCCGTTCAACCCGCGCGAGTTGCTCGCGCGGATCAACGCGGTGCTGCGGCGCCAGGCAGCAGCGCAGACGGTCAGCGCCACCAACGGCGCGGTCGCGCTCGGCTTTCTCGGATGGCGAATCGATCTCAGGCTGCGGGAACTGCGCAATCCCGAGGGCGCGCGGGTCGCGATGACCAGCGCCGAATTCGATTTGTTGCGGACCTTCTGCGAGCGGCCCGGCCGCGTGCTGTCGCGCGACAGCCTGCTCGATCTCACGCAGGGCCGCAACGCCGGCTCGTTCGAACGCAGCATCGACGTGCTGGTCAGCCGCATCCGGCGCAAGATCGAACCGGATCCGCAGGAGCCCGTCATGATCAAGACGGTGCGCTCCGGCGGCTATATGTTCACGCCCGGCGTGCAAGCGCTCGCGACGGACAGCTGATCATGAAGCTGTCGGGTTTTCTCAATCTCAAGGGGATCAGCGGCCAGATCGCGGCCCTTGTAGTCGCCTCGATCGTCGCGATTCATCTGATCATCACCGCAAGCTTTCTGATTCACCCGCCCGATCAGTTCGATCCGTCACCCGGCCGCGGACACAGCCAGCTCGCGGCCGCGGCCCAGCTTTTGGGCGCGTCGCCCCAGGCCGAACGGGCACGGCTTTTAGACGATATCGCACGGACGTTTCCCCAACTGGACATCGCGATCCTTCCACCCGGCTTCGTTCCCGCCGCGAACAACGCGGATAGTCCCGAGCTGCACGGCCTGCGCCGCCACCTCGGCAACAGCTATCGGATTTTTCCGCTGGCGTACGGGCCCGACGGCTACAGGGTTGCGATTGCGCTGCCGGATGGCGCGACGATTTCCGCAAAAATCCCGCCGGAGCAATGGCAGCGTCCGTTCTGGCGCGGGCCGTGGATGACGACGCTGCTGTTTGCCGTTATCTGCGTCAGCCTGCTCGGCCTGTGGGCGGCGCGGGCCCTGACGGCGCCGCTGTCGTCGTTCGCGAGGGCCGCCGAAAGCTTCAGCCTGAACGGCGCCGCGGCCCCGCTGCCCGAACGCGGCCCGGAAGAAATCCGCTCGGTCGCGAAGGCGCTCAACCGCATGCGGGAGCGGATCACGACCCTGATCAACGACCGCACCAAGATGCTGGCCGCCATCAGCCACGATCTGCGGACCCCGATCACCCGGATGCGGCTGCGCTCGGAATTCATCGAGGACGATTCGCAGCGCAGCCGGATGCTGCACGACCTCGACCAGATGCGGTCCATGCTGGAGTCCGTGCTTTCGTTCCTGCGCAACGACCGCAAGCTCGAACAGATGACGCTGGTCGATGTCGCCAGCACGCTGCAGCTCGTCACCGATCAGTTCGCCGATATGGGCCACAAGGTGGTCTACGAAGGCCCGGAGCACGCCATGGCCATGGTGCGGCCGGACGACCTGCACCGCAGCGTCACCAATCTGGCGGAGAACGCCGTCAGGTTCGGCGCGGAGGCCACGATCCGCCTGAGCCTGACGTCCGATACCATGACGATCGACGTCGAGGACGACGGTCCCGGCATCTCGGACGAGCGCAAGGATGTCATGCTGGAGCCGTTCGTCCGCGGCGACGACGCCCGCAACATGGATGACGTCACCGGCTTCGGCCTCGGGCTCTCCATCGCACGCGCCATCGTGCTGGCGCATGGCGGCGGGCTGTCGCTGCACGACGGCAAGCCCCACGGATTGATCGTGCGCATCGAATTGCCGCTTCGCCAGCCCGGCCTGCAGTCGGCCGCCTGAGCGGACAATCGGAGAGGCCCTGGAGCCCGTTTCGACACAATCGAAACGGAACTCCAGATTCTTGATTTGAGCGGCTCCCATGTCGCTTGAAAACGCTCTAACCGTTTCCAGTCGCAAGCCTCTGCAACATCGCGTCGAAGGCCGCCTTGATGCGCTGGACGAACGGCGTCTTGTAAGGGAATCGCTGGTTCTGGTCGTGCACCAGCATCGAGGCGTTGACCTCGAACACCACAAGATTTTGCGAACGATCGAGCCCGCAATCGATGCCGAAATAGTCGAGGCCGACGCGCTCCCTGATTTCCCGCAGCACCTGATAATGCGAGGCGCCGAACACACTGGCGGGATCGTTCAGGAACGCCTCCTCTTCCCGCTGCATCCATGCATGATCGGCCATGTCGGTGTTGTCGTGATGCACCTTCCAGCGGTCCGCGATCGCGAGGTGATAGGGCAGGATCTGGCCGTCCACGAAGATAAAACGGTATTTGCGAAAATAGCCGTCGGCCGAACGATAGTCGATATATTCGATGAAATAGCGGTCGCTATCCGTTTGTCGCGCGAGCGTCGCGGCGAGTTCAGCGGCGTCTTCGATCTTTTCGAAATCGTCCCCGCCATGGGTCCCGGCCGGCCGGACCAGCACGGTGGATGACGACGAGAGCGCCGCCTGCAAATCGGCGACGGCAAGGTCGGCGCCTGCCTTCTGCCGCAGCACCTTCGGGACAATGCAGCCCGGTATTCCTTCCAGCCGGTCCGCGACGGCATCTCGCGTCGTGCGCGCGATGTTGCGCGGGTGGTTCACGATCGGTTTGCCGAGCTGGGCTGCCAGATCGGCGGCCAGCGGCAACACGGCGGCGGCCTGGTCCGCATCCGAGATCAGATTGACGACGACCTGCACGTCCCGCTTCAGCAATTCAACGTCGAATTGGCTGGAGCCGAACAGCGCGAGCGTATCGGTATCGTAAAGGGGATCCTTGAACAGATATCCGTGCGGTGTGTTGCCCGCAAAGGGAGCAAACAGCGCCAGCACGCGAAAATCCGCCGGGAATTTTGCACCCTGACGGCGGACAAGCGGCTGGATGCGGGCGGCTTGCGCATAGGCGGCTTCCGCGGCTTCGATATCGCCGAGCGTCTGTTTGATGCTGCCGATCCAGTAGATCGGGTCGGCATCACCGGAATCGAGGACGCCGGCGCGCCGAAAACATTCGAGCGCGGGCTCCAGTTCGTTCAGCTCGACATAAAGCTTGCCGAGCTCCTGGTGGAGTTTGGCATCCTGCGGCCGCTCCTCGATCAGCTCCGTCAGAAGCAGCTTGGCCATGAGATATTGCTGCGTGGCCATCAGGGCCTGAACCAGATTGGTGCGCGACGGCCAATGGTCCGGGCTCAGCGCCAGCGCCTGCAGGTAGAGCGCGATGGCGTCGTCAGGATTTCCCGTCCTGAGACGTATATTGCCGAGGTTGCACCAGCACGACGTCAGATGCGGCGCCAGCCGCAGCGCGGCCTTGTAGCTTCCGGCGGCAAGTTCGAGATCGCAACGACGCATGCAGGCATTGCCGAGATTCGAATGCAATTCCGCAACCGTGTCGGTGGAAACGAATCCGGACGGTCCGTTTTCGGCGACGGCGAGGCCGCGTCGAAACGCGGCGACCGCTTCATCGATCCTGCCGGCGGTGTAATGCTCGCGCCCGACGTGCAGATAGCGCGCGGCGTGGGCGCCGGAGATTTCGGCAGCCGGGATACGCGCTGCTGACGCTGATGTCGACATGAACCGGATCCTGTTGCGATGGATACCGTCCGACGATGTCGGCGTTTGATAAACAAAATCCTGCCGCCGCCGGCAATTAAACACCGCCAAAACGGCAAATTTGCTTCCGAAAATTTCGGAGGCCGGAGCAAGAAATATTCAGCAATAATGACCGGCGTCGCGAACGGTCGAAACTTCGGCTACAGCCTGCGGAACGAATCAGCGGATAGTGCTAGGCTTGGAGATCACCGAGATCGATTCCCGCATCGTGACAGGCCTGAAGCAGAACATCGCGCTATCGCCTGGAATTCACGGCGCCGATCGCGGCTGGGCGCCCCGGCTGTCGCAGGAAGCCCGGTTGAGGCAGCTTGAGGACGAACTGGCGCGGCACGCCATCGAGGGCTGCGCCGTCGAGACCGAGATCGAGCGCGCGGTCCTGCTCGGCGCGCTCAACCGGGAACCGGACGCCCGGCAAGCCTTCGTCGACATCCTGCGGCGGGCGCCGACGAATTTTTCCGCGCTCAACGAATTCGGGACGCTGTTGACGAACATGGGCGCGATCGATGCGGCCTGCCGCGTCTATTCGGAGGCGATCGCCCATCATCCCGACAATCCGATCGGGCACGTGAACCTGGCCAACCTGCTGCTTCGCGCCAACCGGCACGGGGACGCGCGGGCGCATTACGAAGCGGTGTTGCGGATCGATCCCGAACATGCGCCGGCGCACCAGGGCCTCGGCGCCGTGCTCTCGGATCTCGGCGAGCGCGCCGCCGCGCGCCATCATTTCGAAAAGGGCTTTCGCGGCCATGCCGTTTCGAGCCTGCCATATCGCGGCACCACGCCGCCGGTCGCCCTGCTGCAACTGGTGTCCTCGGGCGGCGGCAACATCCCGACCGCGCCGTTTCTGGACGACCGCGTGTTTCTGACGTCCGTCATCGTCACGGATTATCTCGACCCCGCAAGTCCGCTGCCGCCGCATCGGCTGATCTTCAACGCCATCGGAGATGCGGATCTGTGTCAGCCGGCGCTGAAGGCCGCGACGCGGATGGTCGCGCGGACGAGCGCACCGGTCATCAATGATCCCCGCGCGGTGATGGAAACCGGCCGGATTGGCAATTCAAGGCGGTTACGTGCCCTGCAGGGTGTGGTGACACCGCGCACCCTGGCGATGGCCCGCCGCATTCTGGCTGGCCCCGAGGGCGCCGGTTCGATCGCCAACCACGGGCTCACCTTTCCGCTGCTGCTGCGTTCTCCCGGCTATCACACCGGCCGCAATTTTGTCCTGGTCGAAGCGGCTGCGGGGCTGTCTGCCGCGGCCGCCAGCCTTCCCGGCGACGATCTCCTGGTGATCGAATATCTCGACGCCCGCGGCGAAGACGGCAACGCGCGCAAGTACCGCGTCATGATGATCGATGGCCGGATATATCCGTCGCATCTGGCGATATCCGCGAACTGGAAGGTGCACTACTTCACCTCGGATATGGCCGACCACCCGGAATATCGGCGCGAGGAGGCGGATTTCCTTCGCGACATGCCCGCGGTCCTCGGCAGCAAGGCCATGACGGCGCTCGAATGCATACGGGACCGCCTCGGCCTCGACTATGCGGGCGTGGATTTCGGGCTTGGTCCGGATGGCGATCTCTTGTTGTTCGAGGCCAACGCGACCATGGTGATCGCGCCGCCCGGCGCCGACGAGCGCTGGGCCTATCGGCGCGACGCGATCGGCAAAATTCGCGACGCCGTCGTCACCATGATCCTGCAGAAATCAAATTGCTGAGCGGACCTGTCGTTCAGGCGGAGCCGGCGGCCTTCCGCGGACAAAGTTGCATACTCCGCGGGCAATTTGATTCGGATTCCAATGCTGCAGTGCGTCTGATACGCCGCCGCATTTCGTTTGGCGAAATAATGGCGATACAAATTTTCTCTTTTGTCGTTTGCGCCGTCCTTTGATTGACGATGTCGTGATCTCAGGTAGCATCTCGCCACGATCCGCTAGAGATCGAACTGGAGGGTACATGAAACGCAGCATTGGGCTGGCCGCTGGCCTTGTCATTCTCACTTCGTTGGGAGCGAGCGCTCAAACGACCGATCAACTGGTCAAGGGAGCGACCGACACATCGAACGTCCTCAATTACGGCATGGGTTATAATCTGCAGCGGTTCAGCCCGCTGACGCAGATCAACAAGGACAACGCCAAAAACCTTGTGCCGGTCTGGAATTACAGCTTTGCCGACGATCGCAGCGAGGAGTCGCAGCCGCTCGTCTATCAGGGCGTCCTCTACGTCACCACCCATGCGGCGACGATGGCGGTCGACGCCAAAACCGGCAAGCAGATCTGGAAGACCAAGGTCGAATATCCGCCGGAAACCCCGCGGATCGTGTGCTGCGGCATCATCAATCGGGGTGCGGCGATCTACGAAGGCAAGATTTTCCGCACCACGCTCGACGCCAACGTCGTCGCGCTCGACGCCAAAACCGGCAAGGAAGTCTGGCGCCAGAAAGCCGCCGACATCAAGGAGGGCTATTCGATGACGGTGGCGCCGCTGGTCGCGGACGGCGTCGTCCTGACCGGCATCTCCGGCGCGGAATTCGGCACCCGCGGCTTCATCGACGGCTGGGATCCCGAGACGGGCAAGCATCTGTGGCGCACCCACACCGTGCCCACTCCCGATGAGCCCGGCGGCGATACCTGGAAGGGCGACACCTGGAAACTCGGTGGCGGATCGACCTGGATCACCGGCTCTTACGATCCGGAACTGAACACGGTCTATTGGGGCATCGGCAACCCCGGTCCGTTCAACGCCGCGGTGCGCCCCGGCGACAATCTCTATACCTGCGCGGTGCTGGCGCTGGAGCCGAGGACCGGCAAGATCAAATGGCATTACCAGTTCTCGCCGAACAACCCGTTCGACTATGATTCGGTCGCCGAGATGGTGCTGGCCGACCTCAACGTCGAAGGCAAACAGACCAAGGTGCTGATGGACGCCAATCGAAACGGTTTCTTCTATGTGCTCGACCGCACCAACGGAAAGCTGCTGGCGGCCAATCCCTATGTGAAGGTCAACTGGGCATCCGGCATCGACATGAAGACCGGGAGGCCGATCGAGACCGATATCATCAGGGATGCCCGCGACGGCAAGAAGGTCGTCGTGTACCCGTCGATTCTCGGCGGCAAGAACTGGGAGCCGATGTCGTTCAATCCGCAAACCGGCCTCGCCTATGCCAACACGCTCTCTATCGGCGGCCATTACAAGACCGAGCCGGCGACCTACAAGGCGGGTGAATGGTATCTCGGCATGGACCTGACGGATCTGTGGGAGTGGCCGGAAGGCGACGCGCCGCGCGGCCACCTCAAGGCGATCGATCCCTTGTCCGGCAAGACCAAGTGGGAAGCGCCGAGCGCGATCCCGCGTTTCTCCGGCGTGCTGTCGACCGCCGGTGGCGTCGTGTTCTCCGGCCAGTTGACCGGCGAGTTCGAGGCGTTCGACGCCGATAGCGGCAAGAAGCTGTGGCAGTTCCAGACCGGCTCGGGCATCGAGGGTCAGCCGGTGACGTGGCAGCAGGATGGTGTGCAATATGTCGCCGTCAACAGCGGCTATGGCGGCGTTTATTCGCTGTTTGCCGGCGACGAACGGCTGGCCAACGTGCCGGCCGGCGGATCACTGTGGGTGTTCGCGGTAAAAGCCCAGTAGTGGTTCTGGAATGATCAAGCCAGCTTTGATTGCGGCGGCGACGTATTTCGCCGCCGCAATGACGGTAAGTGCGCAGACGACGACGCCTGCCGCGACGCCGAGCCAGAATGCCGGCGCGGATCAGGCGCAGATCGACCAGGGCAAGGGCGTCTATGCCCACAACTGCTCGCACTGCCACGGCCCCAATATGGTCAACGGCGGCACGGTCGCGCCGGACCTGCGCGCCTTTCCGAACGACAGAGACCGCTTCGTCACCACGGTGAAGCGAGGCAAGAACGGCAGGATGCCGCCCTGGGGCGACGTCTTGAATGACGATCAGATCGCCACGCTATGGGACTATCTCGCGAGCCGGAGAACGCCATGAGGATCTGGCTTAAATCATCCGGAGCCGCGGCGGCGCTGATCGCAGCCTTCACCCTGCCCGCTTCCGCCGCCGGCGAGGTGCTCAAGGTCTGCCTCGACGAGGATCTGCCGCCGCTTTCGGCGCATCATCGCGGCAAGCCCGACAGCGGTTTCGACGTCGCGTTGGCCGGCGCGATCGCGGAGAAACTCGACCGGCCGCTGAAGATCCAATGGTTCGAAAGCAAGCTCGACGAAGATTCGAGCCCGGCGCTGGAAGCCAATGCGCTGCTGTCGGACGGCCGCTGTTCCCTCGTCGGCAGCTATGCCCTGACGAGGGACTCGCTGGTCGTGCCGGGCGTCAAGACGGCCAAGCTGCCCGATTTCGACGGCGCCACCATTGCCGATCGCAGGGGGCGCCGCGTGCCGCTCGGCATATTGACGCCCAGCCAGCCTTATCTTTATTCGCCGCTGACCATCGCGCTTGGCGCCAAGGCGAGCGAGAAGGCGCGCGATCGCCACATGGCCGGCATCGGTGACCTCGCGGGGCTTCGCATCGGGATCGAAAGCGGGACGCTCGCCGACGCCGTTCTGATGACCTTCGACAACGGGCGGCTGATCGACAACATCACCCATCTGGTGCCGGGGCGGGACGATCTGCTCGGCGCGCTCGACCGCGGCGACCTCGACGCGACCCTGCTCGATCTGCGCCGGCTCGACGCCTATCGCGCCGCCCATCCCGACAGCAAGATCACGGGCTCCGGCTATTATTATCCAATCGGCGTCAATCGCGGCTATGTCGGCCTCGCCTCCGACCCGGCTCTGCTTGCTGGGGTCAACAAGGCGCTCACCGATTTGCAGGGCTCGGGAACCATCGCCGCGCTCGCCCGGACCGCCGGGCTCACCTATCTGCCGCCGCGCGAGCCGGCGATCCTCGGCGACGTCTGGCTGAAGGTGCTCGGGAAATAAAGCGCTTGGCAAATAATGACCAAGCCGGCGCGGAGCAAAAGCCCGTGCGCCGGGCTTACGAAATGATGCCGCAGGCAGGATCGGCCTGCGCGCATTGGCATGATTTTCCGCGCCGGATTCACCGGGCCGAAAGTTCTTGGGTCCATGGTGCACAACTGGACGCAACCCGAAGATCGACATCATGAAGCCGCAAGAGTCCGCGCTGCAAGTGCGAGGGTTAACAAAGCGTTTTGACCGCCTCGCGGTCGATGCGCTCGATCTCACGGTGCGATCCGGCGAGTTTTACGCACTAGTCGGCCCCAACGGCGCCGGCAAGACCACGACATTGCGCATGGTGGCCGGGCTGTTGCGGCCCGACGCCGGGTCGGTCGCGGTGTTCGGCATCGACGCGCTGTCCGATTCCGTCGCCGCCAAGCAGATGATGGCGTGGGTTTCCGACGAGCCGATGATCTACGACAAGCTGACGCCGCTGGAATACCTCGAATTCGTCGCCGGCCTGTGGGGCATCGATCCCGCGACGTCGGAACCGGCCGCGCACCATTTGCTGGTCTCGCTTGGGCTGGAGCCGCATCTGCACGAGCGCTGCGAGGGATTTTCCAAGGGCATGCGCCAGAAGGTCGCGCTGGCGGGAGCATTGGTGCATGACCCCCGCCTGATCATCCTGGACGAGCCGCTGACCGGCCTCGACGCGGTGTCCGCGCGCCACGTCAAGGGCTTGCTCGGCGATCGCGTCCGCTCCGGCTGCACCGTGATCATGACTACGCATATTCTCGAAGTCGCCGAGCGCATGGCCGACCGCATCGGCGTCATCGCCGCGGGCCGGCTGGTCGCCGAGGGCACGCTCGCCGAACTGCGCCAGCAGAACGGACACACCGACACCAGCCTCGAAGACCTGTTCATCGCGCTGGTCGATGTCGAGGCCGCCGCGGCATGAGTTCGGCCACTGCGCTCACCTGGTTTGCCCGCCACGAAATCCGGCTGGCATGGCGCGAATGGCTCGCGATGATGACGGGCGGCCGGCGCAAGCGAACCCGCGCCGTCATCGGCCTCGTGATCTTCGCCGCCATCATGCATCTGCCCGCCTATGCCGTCATCGGCCGGTTCGCGGACCTGCGCGCGCCGCTCGACAAATCCTCGCTGATCGTGATGACGGCGACCATCTTCCTGGCCTGGGCCTTGATGCTGTCGCAGGCGATCGAATCGGTGACGCGGGTGTTCTACGCCCGTGCCGATCTCGACCTGATCATGTCCTCGCCGGCCCGGCTGGAAAACGTTTTTTCGATCCGCATCGCGGCGATCGCACTGACGGTGATCGCGATGGCGCTGTTGTTCTCGACGCCTTTCGTCGACGTTCTCATGATCGGCGGCGGCATCAGATGGCTCGCGGCGTACGGCGTCGTGGTCGCGATCGGGCTCTCCGCCGCGGCGATGGCGATCGCGGTCACGATCGGGCTGTTCCGGCTGATCGGTCCGAGCCGCACGCGTCTGGCGGCGCAGATTCTCGCCGCCGTCATCGGGGCCGGCTTTGTCATCGCGCTGCAGATCGCCGCCATCCTGTCCTACGGCACGCTGTCGCGCTTCGCGGTGCTGACCTCGGACGCCGCCGCCCGCTTTGCGCCCGACGCCGACAGCGTCGTGTGGTGGCCGGCGCGCGCGGTGCTCGGCGACGGCGAGGCGCTGCTGCTGCTATTGGCCGGTGGACTCTTGTTGCTCGGCGCCGTGATGGCGATTTTCGCTAGCCGATTCGCCGACACCGCGGTGCGCGCCTCGGCCAGTGCCCGGCCGAACCATCAGGGGTCCCGCGGCAAGGCATTCCGTGGCGGCTCGCGGCAGCAGGCGCTGCGGCGCAAGGAATTCGTGCTTTTGCGGCGCGATCCCTGGCTGGTGTCGCAGACCCTGATGCAGCTCCTGTACCTGGTGCCGCCGGCGGTAATGCTGTGGCGCAGTTTCAATGACAGCTCCCTGGCCATCGTGCTGATCACCCCGGTCATCGTTATGGCGGCCGGCCAGCTCGCCGGTGGTCTCGCCTGGCTGACGATTTCGGGCGAAGACGCCGCCGACCTGGTGGCGACCGCGCCACTGAAACCCTCGCGCGTGATCCGCGCCAAGATCGAGGTGGTGCTGATCGCGATCGCCGTCATCTTCGCGCCGCTGGTCGCAGCATTGCTGTTTGCCTCGCCGCTGCAGGCGGTGGTCACCGCGGCCGGCGTCATTGTCGGGGCGGCTTCAGCCACCGCGATCCAGCTATGGTTCCGAGTGCAGGCCAGGCGCAGCCAGTTTCGCCGCCGCCAGACCTCGTCGCGGCTGGCGACGTTTGCCGAAGCCTTTTCCTCGATCGGATGGGCCGCGACCGCAGCGCTCGCTTTGGTGATCCCGATCGCCGCGCTCGTCAGCGGCCTGATGACGGCAGCCATTGTCGCGGCAACCTGGAAGCTCAGCCCGCGGCGGGGGTGAACGCACTTGCACGCTATGCCCCAATCAACTCCATCACCGCGGCGGCGAACGCTTCCGGCTCTTCCTGCGGCAGATTGTGGCCCGCGCGCGGGATCACGCGATGGATGCGGCGGCCTGAAAACCTCGTCGCCTGCGCCGCGCCGTCGGTCGCGGCAGCGACGCCATCACCGTCGCCGTCCAGCGTCACGGCTGGGACCGCGATCGCCGGCAGCGCTGCCAGCCGGCGCTGGATGCCGGCATAGTGCGGATCGCCTTCCGCGAGGCCGAAGCGATGACGATAGCTGTGGATCACGACGTCGACATAGTCGGGATTGTCGTACGCCACTGCGGTCCGCTCGAAACACGCATCGTCGAAATGCCAGTTCGGCGACCATTGCTGCCACAGGATACGGGCGATGCCGCGCCGGTCGGCGGCAAGACCGGCCCTGCCGCGCTCCAGTTGAAAATAGTATTGATACCACAGCGGGACCTCGCGCTCCGGCTTCACGGGCACCATTGCCTTTGCAATATCCTGGATCAGATAGCCGTTCACCGAGACGAGGCCGATGCAGCGGTCCGGCCACAACGCCGCGCCCACACAGGCGGCGTGTCCGCCCCAGTCATAGCCGGCGAACACGGCGCGCTTGATAGCAAGCGCATCCATCAGCGCGATCAGGTCGGCTCCGATCGATGCCTGCTCTCCCGAGCGCGGCGTCGCCACATCGCGAAACCGGGTCGGACCGTGGCCGCGCAAATAGGGAACGATGGCGCGACAGCCCTGCGCGGCGAGCAGCGGCGCGACATCGACATAGGAGTGGATATCGTAGGGGAAGCCATGCAGGAGCATCACGACCGGCCCGTCCGCGGGCCCCGCTTCGTAATAGGCGACGTCGAGGACGCCGGCATCGACATGGCGAAGCGGTTCCAGCCGGTGCTGCGACGGCGCACGTGGCGAACTGCTGGATTGTTGCGTCACTGTGAACTCCTCGCTGCAACTCGCGGCATTTCCCTGGAGCTTATCGCCTGGACGGCATGCCGCGAATGAAAAAATGCCGCGATGACGGCGGCGGGATTGCGCGATACAGTGCAGTCGTCACCTGACGAGCCCCGCAATGCAGCGATGCTTCCCCGCCGTTTTTGCCCTGCTGAGTTCCCTGATCGTCTCGGCGGCCGCGGCGCAGGACGCTCCGCGCAGCGAATGCCTGGCGATGGCCAATGCACCGCCGCGCGTCACGCCGGCCGGCCTCCGCGCCGCCGATACGAAGACCGACGAAGTCGCGATCACCTATGCCGGCCATTCGACCTACTACATCGACACGCCGGGCGGCATTCGGATCGCGACCGACTATAGCGGCGCCTACACCACCGGCCGGCTGCCCGATGTCGTCACCATGAACCGGGCCCACGGCACGCACTACACTTTATTTCCGGATCCGCGCATTCGCCATGTGCTGCACGGCTGGGGTGACGACGGGCAGCCGGCCAGGATCGAGACGCGCATCGGCGATGTCTTCATCCGCAACGTCACCACCGACATCCGCCGCTATTACGGCGACGATTCCGGCGGCGAGATGATCAAGGACGGCAACTCGATCTTCATCTTCGAGGTCGCCGGCCTCTGCATCGGCCATCTCGGCCATTTGCATCACAAGCTTGACGACAGCCATTTCGCGGCGATCGGCCGGCTCGACATCCTGATGGTGCCGATCGACGGCACCTATACGATGTCGCTCGACGGCATCTCGGACATCACGCGGCGCCTGCGGGCCTCCGTGGTGCTGCCGATGCACCGCTTCATGACCCCGCTCGATGAATTCATGCGAAAGATCGGCCAGCAATTCGCTATCGATACCCGGACCGAGCGGACGCTGACGATTTCGCGGGAGACGTTGCCGTCAACGCCGACGGTCATCATTCTCAGCGGCGTTTGAGGCGTCGGAAAGCTTCACCACCATCAGCTCTCACGCGGGAGGAAACATGACCGAACCAACGCAGCGAACGATCGAGAGTAACGGCATCCGCCTCAACATCGCCGAGCAAGGCAAGGGGCCCCTCGTGCTGATGTGCCACGGCTTTCCTGAATCCTGGTATTCTTGGCGGCACCAAATCGACGCGCTCGCCACCGCTGGATTCCACGCCGTGGCGCCGGACATGCGCGGCTACGGCAAGAGCGACGCACCCGAGGCGGTCGATCAATATACGATCTTCCATCTGGTCGGCGACATGGTGGGTGTGCTCGACGCGCTTGAATCTCCGACCGCTGTCATCATCGGCCATGACTGGGGCGCAAACGTCGCATGGCAAGCAGCGCGCCTTCGCCCCGACCGCTTCCCCGCCGTAGTCGGTCTCAGCGTGCCGTTTCGGCCGCGGAGCCCGGTGCGCCCGACCAGCATCATGCCGCAAACTGCGGATACGCAATTCTACATGCTGTATTTCCAGGAGCCCGGCGTCGCCGAGACTGAGCTTGAGCGCGACCCGCGGGCGACCGTGCGCAATATGCTCTACGGCGCTTCGGGCGAAGGCGCTGCCGCAATCCGTGCTGCCGCGGCAAGCGGTAGCGCTGCTCTCGACGTCGGCATGGTACCGAGAAAGGGCGGACTGTTGCGGGGTCCCGGCGCTCCGGCAACCCTGCCCGCATGGCTCAGCGAAGCGGACATCGATTTCTATGCCGGCGAATTCAAGCGCTCGGGCTTTCGCGGCCCGCTCAATTATTATCGCAACATCGATCGCAACTGGGAGCTGATGGGGGCGTTCGCGGATACAAGGGTCACCGTCCCGGCGCTGTATATCGCGGGCGACCATGACATGGTGCTTGCCGCGCCCGGCACCGCCGAGTATCTCGCCGGCCTCAAACAGTTCGTCCCCGCGCTGCGCAACATCCAGATGCTCCCCGGCTGCGGTCACTGGACCCAGCAGGAACGTCGCAGCGAGGTCAACACAGCCATCATCGATTTCGTTCGCAGCCTGCCAGGCTGAAGGCCGGGTGCGGGACGGTTTCGACAAGGAAAAGACAGGAAAGGAAGATCCATGGCCAGCAGCCTGCCCGCGTCCAAAAGCGGGCTCTACGCTGATCCGCGCGAGGACTGGCTTGGTCAGCGCAAGGAAGAAATCCTCGATCCCGCGCGCCCGATCGTCGATCCCCATCATCATCTCTGGGACCGCGGCGGCCAGCGCTATCTGATCGAGGAACTGGCCGCCGACATCGCTTCCGGCCACAACATTGTCGCAACCGTCTATGTCGAGGCCCGCTCGATGTATCGCGCCGGCGGCCCGGAGGAGATGCGTCCCGTCGGCGAAGTCGAGTTCGCGGGTGGCGCGGCGGCGATGAGCGCGAGCGGCGGTTACGGCAAAGCCGCGATCTGCGCCGGCATTGTCGGCCACGCCAATCTCCTGCTGGGCGATGCCGCGCGTGCGGTTCTGGAAGCGGAAATCGCCGCCGGCAACGGGCGCTTCCGCGGCATCCGGCATTCCTCGCCATGGGATGCGGATCCCGACGTTGCCGGCATGTATGCGCTGCGTCCGAAAGGGCTGCTGCTCGATCCGACCTTTCGCAAGGGCTTTGCCTGCCTCGCGCCACTGGGTTTAAGTTTCGATTCCTGGCTGTTTCATCCGCAGATTGGCGAACTCGCCGATCTCGCACGCGCCTTTCCCGACACCAAAATCGTGCTCGACCATTGCGGCGGCCCGATCGGTGTCGGCAGTTACGCCAGCCGGCGCGAGGAGATCTTCAAGGGCTGGAAAGCCTCGATCCAGGACATCGCGAAATGTCCCAATGTGGTGGTGAAGCTCGGCGGGCTCGCAATGCGGCTATTGGGTTACGATTTCCACGAACGCCCGCTGCCGCCCTCTTCAGAGGATCTGGCCGCGGCGTGGCGTCCCTATGTCGAGACCTGCATCGAGGCGTTCGGCCCCGACCGGGCCATGTTCGAGAGCAATTTTCCCCCGGACAAGGGCCAGTGCAGCTATCAGGTGATCTTCAACGCCTTCAAGCGCATTGCCGCGCCCTACAGCGAGGCCGAGAAGACTGCCTTGTTTTCGAAGACGGCGACAGACGTTTATAAATTGTGAGGCTTGGGTATCGGTTTGGAGGGAAGCAATGAAATCGCGGGCTTTTTCACTGAAGATTCTGGCATGTGCTGCCCTCCTGGTGGCATGGAATTTCGCAGCTCAATCGGCGGATGCAGCAACCGTGGTCGCGCTCGGCGCCAGCAACACCTATGGCAAGGGCGTGGCGCGCGACGAAGCCTTTCCCGCGCAGCTCGAAGCGATCCTGCGGGCGAAGGGGCTCAACGTCAACGTGGTCAATGCCGGCATCAACGGCGACACTACGGAAGGGATGCTGCAGCGTCTGGACAGCGTCGTGCCGAACGGCACCAACGCCGTAATCCTGCAGCCGGGCGGCAATGACGCGCGCAAGGGCAGCCCTGATCGTACCGCAGAGATTCAGAGCCGGCTGAGGGCTCGGGGCATACGCGTAATCATGGTGCCCAACAACGCGTTCAGGGGATTGCCGCATCAGCCCGATGGGCAACATCTGACCCCGGAGGGCTATCACATGCTCGCGCAGTCGCTCGCCTCCAGGGTCGCCGGCGCGGTTCGTCGCTAGCGACCGTTCGAAATCGGCCGCCCCCTCAGCCGGCGCCAAGCAAGCTCGCGGGCCGGCGCTTGCCGGCCGGCGCCAGCGTTCGCTTGATCCTGGAGAACACCCGCAGCGCGAAGCCGAGCATGGCTGGATTGGTCTTGCGACAGAACGCCAGTTTCTTGACCCGGCCCTCGACATGCCATTTGGCGTGGGCGCCATCCTTGAAGAAGATCACGTCGCCGGGGCCGTAGCGGGTCGGACCCATGGTATCGTTTTCAAGAACGATCGAGCCTTCGAGAACGAGGATCGTCTCGTCGAAATCGTAATACCAGTTGAATTTGCCCTCGCTGCATTCCCAGACGATGGTCGATGCGACCCCGTCCGCGCTGTGCGAAAGCGCGCAGGATTGCGCCACCGGATTGCCTTCGATGATCCAGGACGGCTCGATCGGACTGGGCTTCAGATTGACGACGAGATTGCCGGTTTCGATCAGTGTGCGAGACATCGTGGCCCCCAACGGAAAGTTCAAAAATGCTAGAAGATGCAAAGGGATGCAGGCTGGCGAATTTCGACGCCAAGCTAATAATAATCGCTTAAGCCTTTCTTACGGACACCGCTGCAATCGGAGCAAACCGGCTGCGACAAAACGCAGCAAATCGCGACTCGTCTGCGGCCGAACGATCCGGCGCAACACTCCGTGACAAGAAATCCGGAACGCCGCACAGCCCTTGCGATTTTGCCAACACGCCAAATATGACCAAGCCGGTCCTTAGACGGGGGATACAATGATATCCGAGAAAACCATGGAGGCTGCGGTCCTCGACGGCCAGGGCGCCGCATTCCGGATTGCACCCGTCCCCCGGCCGGCTCTCCAACCCGAGCAAGTCCTGGTCCGGATCGCAGCGAGCGCGGTCAACCCGCTCGACCTCAAGATACGCGCCGGCCAGGCCGCACATGCACGCCAGCCCTTGCCCGCGATCCTCGGCATCGATCTCGCCGGGACGGTCGAAGCGGTCGGCGACGGCGTGACCGAATTCCAGCCCGGCGACGACGTCTACGGCATGACCGGCGGAGTCGGCGGGCTGCAAGGCTCGCTGGCGCAATACGCGGCGGTCGACGCCGATCTGCTGGCACCAAAACCTGCCAACCTCACGATGCGCCAAGCAGCAGCCCTGCCGCTGATCTTCATCACCGCGTGGGAAGGCCTGGTCGATCGCGCCGCCGTGCATGCGGGACAGAAAGTGCTGGTCCATGGCGGCGCCGGCGGCGTCGGCCACATCGCCGTCCAAATCGCGCGCGCCTTCGGGGCGGAAGTGTTCGCAACCGGCTCGGCAGCCAGCCAGGTTTACATCAAGCGGCTTGGCGCCGTTCCGATCGACTATCGGGCGATGTCGGTTGAAAACTACGTCGCCAAATACAGCGATGGGCGCGGCTTCGACATCGTCTACGACACCGTGGGCGGCACGACGCTCGATGCCTCCTTCAATGCCGTCGCCCGGTTCGGCCATGTCGTCAGCGTGCTTGGCTGGGGCACGCATGCGCTGGCGCCGCTGTCGTTTCGCGCCGCGAGCTACTCGGGCGTGTTCACGCTGCTGCCGATGCTGACCGGAGAAGGCCGCGCGCATCACGGCGAGATCATGCGCGAAGCCACGAGGCTCGTTGAAGCAGGCAAGGTCATTCCCCGCGTCGACCCCCGAAATTTCACGCTGTCGAGCGCCGACGACGCCTATCGCGCGATCGAGGCCAATGACGCCGCCGGCAAGATCGTGGTCGACGTCGGATAACGTTAAATTAGACAGCCTTCCCCAAGCCGCGCAGCACCAGTTCGTTGAGCCGGCTGGCGAACGCCGCCGGGTCTTCCGGCAGCTCCCCGTCCAGAATCTGCGCCTGTTCCAGCAGCAGCAACGACAGATCGCGGGCGGCATCCTGCTGGCCGGCAATGGCTGCGACCAGCGGATGGCGCATGTTGATTTCGAGGATCGGTTTTGTCACCGCGCCCCTGTTCTGCTGCGCCAGCAACCGCTCGAGCGCGCGGTCCTGCCCCGTCCCTCCCGCCACCAGGCACGAGGCGCTGGTGGTGAGCCGCTGTGAGGCGCGCACGTCGGAGATGCGGTCGCCCAGCACATCCTTGATGACGGCGATGGTCGCGGCCTCATCGGCGGCGGCCGGCTTCTCCTTGTCCGCGGCACCGTCGTCGAGCAGCGGGATCAGCCCGAAATCGACGTCACCCTGGCTCAGCGACTTCAGCGGCTTGCCACCGAAATCCAGTGGCGCCGAGGTCCAGAAGGCGTCGACGGGATCGGTCAGCAGCAGCACCTCGATGCCGCGCGCGGTCGCCGACTCCAGCTTGGGATTCGACTTCAGCCGCTCGATGCTGTCGCCGACGAGGTAATAGATCTCGGTCTGGTTCGGCTTGAGGGCCTCGGCATACTGCTTCAGCGCGCGTTTCTCGCCCGATGTCGTGGTGAAGCGCGACAGCGCCAGCAGTTTCTCGCGCCGCTCGAAATCCTCCCAGATGCCTTCCTTGATCACGGAGCCGAAGGCGTCCCAGATCTTGGTAAAAGTTTCCGGCTCTTTCTCGGCGAGGCTTTCCAGTTCGCCGATCACCCGGCCGGTCACGGCTTTGCGGATCTGCGCCAGCTGCGGATTGTTCTGCAGCATCTCGCGGGAGATGTTGAGCGGCAGGTCCTCGCTGTCGATCACGCCGCGGATGAAGCGGAGATAGCCCGGCAACAGGTCGGCATCGTCGGCGATGAAGACGCGGCGGACATAGAGCTTGACGTGTCCCTTGCGGGTCGGCTCGAACAGGTCGAAAGGTTTTGTCGACGGCGCGAACAGCAGCACGGCGTAGGACTGCCGGCCCTCGGCGCGATAATGCAGCACCATCGCCGGCTCGTCATAGGCGCCGGCGATAGAGCGGTAGGCCTGCGTATAGTCTTCCGGCTTCAGCTCCGATTTCGAGCGCTGCCACAGCGCGCTGGCCGAATTGACCTGGCGCGGCTCGCCTTCCTCGGGCTTGAGTTCGATCGGAAACTGGATGTTGTCGGAATAGGCGCCGACGATCCGCTCGATCTCATAGGTCTCGAGATATTTTTTCGCGTCGTCCTTCAGATGCAGAACGATTTCGGTGCCGCGTGCGACGCGCTTGGCGTCGTCGTCACTCGCCGGGGCAATGTCAAAACCGTTGCCGCCGGACGAGATCCAGGTCCAGGCCTCATTGGTGCCGGCGCGGCGGCTGGTGACGGTGATGCGGTCGGCGACCATGAAGGCGGCATAGAAGCCGACGCCGAACTGGCCGATCAGGCCGGCGCCGTCCTTGGCTTCGGTCAGCCGGGCAAGAAAGGATTTGGTGCCGGAACGCGCGATGGTGCCGAGATTGTCGATCAGCTCCTGCCGGTCCATGCCGATGCCGTTGTCGACCACCGCGAGCGTCCCGGCCTTCTTGTCGGGGACGATGCGGATCCTCGGCGGCTCGCCGTCGGCCGTCAGATCCGGCGCCGCGATCGCCTCGTAACGCAGCTTGTCGAGCGCGTCTGAACCGTTCGAAATCAGCTCGCGCAGGAAGATATCGGTCTCCGAATAGACGGAGTGCACCATCAGGTGAAGAAGCTCGGCAACCTCGGCCTGAAATGGTTGGTGCTCGGCAACAGTGTCCGTCGTCATGATCGGTCTCGCTAAGATCGCTGGGGGGAAGGCCAGATATAATGAAGTTGTTCGGGCTGGCAAGATTTAGAGGGCGGGCTTCGTATAAAGTTGCAGCAGGCCCGCGGCGGCTTCGCCAGCGCGGCGCGCGATCTCGCGTGGGGTGGGCCGCTCGGCGGTTCGCAGCAAGAGGCCGGTCATCAGAGTGCCCCAGAGCAATCCGATAAAATGCTCGGCCATCTCCGCTGGATCGCCGTTGAGCTGCCCGGCCGACCGGGCCCGGCTCATCATCTCCCGCAAGGCCGCCCGGCTCGGCTCGGCGCCCAGGGAGTTCAAGGCCCGGGCGACCTCGGGCGCGCGGACGGCTTCGGCGATCGCCAGCCGAAACACGGCAATGACGGTCGGATCGGAGATCTCGCGCAAAAGCTGGGTTCCCAGGGTTTCCAGCGCGCGCACCAGCGTTTCCCGATCCTTGGGTTCCGGCAGGCCTGCGGGCATCCGCAGCCGTTGGGCACGCTCGCCGATGCAGGCCGCCAGCATTTCCTGTTTGCTGCCGACCAGCGCGTAGAGCTCGCGTTTCGAAACCCGCGCCCGGGTCGCGATTTCCAGCGTCGAAGTCTCGGCAAAGCCGCGCTCCATGAACGCCGAGAAGGCCGCATCGAGGATGCGCTGGCGCGCCGGGGTTTCATCGGCCTCCTCGCGCCCCGGTTTTGCCGTCGTCTTCGCCGTCATGGAATCTCCCTTGACTTGGTACCAACCGGTACCATACATTCAAAGCGGTGGTACCACATAGTACCTATCCCGGGCAAAATGCACAAGGAGGCTTCGCCATAACAAAACCAGTCCTCGTCACGTCAGCGGCCGGCGGCAGGCAAGGCAAGACCGGACGCCACGTATCGGAAATGCTGCTCGCCCGCGGGATTCCCGTCCGCGCCTTCGTCCATAGCATCGACGAACGCTCCGAGCATCTGCGTGCGCGCGGCGCCGAAATCGTCGAAGGCGACTTTCTCGACGCCCGCGCGGTCCAGCGCGCGGCGCAAGGCACCTCGGCCATTTACTTTGCCTACCCGGTGCAGGACGGCCTGCTCGACGCCAGCGCCGCGATGGCACTGGCTGCCCGCGAAGCCGGCATCACGCGCCTCGTCAATCTCGTGATGCTGCAATCCTCGATCGATGCCCCCACCCCGCGCATGCGGCAAAACTATCTGTCCGAGCAGGTGTTCGAATGGGCAGGAATCGGCGCGGTGCATGTCCGGGCGACCGTGTTCTACGAGAATCTGGGCTCGCAGGTCCGCCAGAGCCTGCCGGCGCAGGGCGCCGTGCGGCTGCCCTGGGGCAAGGAGACCACCGTCCTTCCGCTGGTCGCGGCCGAGGATGTGGCGCGGGTCGCGGTCGGCTTGTTGACCAGCCCCTCATTGCCCGCGAACGCCGCCTATCCGGTGGTCGGCAGCGTCATTTCGCTGAAGGACATCATCGCGACGTTCGGCAGCGTCCTCGCACGGAACGTGCGTTACGAGGAGACCACCGACGAGGAGTGGCGCAGCGACGCCATCGCCCGCGGCTATAATGCCCATGCGGTCGCCCATCTGTCCGCGCTCTGGAAGGCGCTACGCGCCGCCAGCCTGAATGCGGAAGCCGCCCGCTTCGCGGTGACCGACACGATCGAGAAGATCGGCGGCGCCAGGCCGAAGACGTTCGAACAGTTCGTGCGCGAGGGGCTGGCGAAATCGGCCTGATTTGAGCGATGCTCCGGCGGCCGGCCGCGGCCAGCCGGAGCATACGCGGCATGCAACGAGCCGCCTGCTGTTCCCCGCGAATTCACTCTACATCTCGACTTTCGGAGTTGCTTTCGAATGTCGACGGAAACAATCTCGGCGAACAAGCCGGCTGCGATGGATGGTCTGCCGGCGGACCGCCGGGGTTGGGCCGCCGCGGCGATCTTCACCGCGCTGGCGATGGCCTCGCTCGATACGGCGATCGCCAACATCGCACTTCCGGCGATCGCGGCCGATCTGCATGTCGGCCCGGCCGACGTGATCTGGGTCGTGAACGTCTATCAGATCGCGCTGGTGGCAACCCTGCTGCCGCTCGCAGCCCTCGGCGAGATCGTCGGACATCACCGGATCTATCTCGCCGGGCTTCTGCTGTTCACGCTGGCATCGCTGGCCTGCGCCTGCGCCTGGTCGTTGCCGAGCCTGCTGGTAGCGCGGGTGCTGCAGGGCCTCGGCGCCAGCGGCATCATGAGCGTGAACACCGCGCTGGTTCGTTACGTCTATCCGGGACGGCTGCAGGGCCGCGGTTTCGGCCACAACGCGATGGTGGTCGCGACCGCTTTCACGCTCGGCCCGACCATCGCCTCCGGCATCCTGGCGCTGGGCCAGTGGCCGTGGCTGTTCGCCATCAACATTCCGTTCGGCCTGGTGGCGATCCTGATCGGCCTGAAGACCTTGCCGCGCACCCCGCGGGCGACGCATGGATTCGATTTTCCCGGCGCGCTGTTGGCGGCGGGCTGTCTCGGCCTGTTCATGCTGGGGGTGGGCAGTGCCGCGCATCACGCCCAGCCGGCGTTGGTAGCAATCGAACTTGCCGCCGCCGTGCTGTTCGGCTGGGTGCTGATCCGCCGGCAGGCCGATCATCCCGCGCCGATGCTGCCGATCGATCTGTTTCGAAGACCGCTGTTCGCGCTGTCCACGGCCACCGCGATCTGCTCGTTCTCAGTCCAGGGCCTCGCCTTCGTGTCGCTGCCGTTCTACTTCGAGGACATACTGGGCCGCACCCAGGTCGAGACCGGCTTCTTCATGACGCCGTGGCCGCTCGTGGTCGCCGTGATGGCGCCGATCGCGGGACGCCTGTCCGATCGCTACGCCGCAGGAATTCTCGGCAGCGTCGGCCTCGCGCTGCTCGGCCTCGGGATGGCGCTCCTGGCGATGCTGCCGGTGAACCCGCATGTCGCCGACATCGTCTGGCGCATGGCGCTGTGCGGCTGTGGCTTCGGTTTCTTCCAGGCGCCGAACATGAAGGCGATCATGTCCAGCGCGCCCCCCGATCGCAGCGGCGGCGCCAGCGGCATCGTGGCGACGGCGCGGCTGATCGGGCAAACCTCGGGCGCGGCGCTGGCGGCTTTATGTTTTGGTCTCGTCGGCCGCGAGGGTGCCACCATCGCGCTGGTGCTGGGCGCGGCCTTCGCCGCGCTCGGATGCGTGATGAGCCTGCTGCGGCTGACTGTAAAGGCGAAGTAGCCGGCGGCCGGAGCCTGACCGGGCGCCGTCGCGACCAACGAACTTCAACCGTTGCGGAACGCATAGGCGTAGCCGTTGATGGCCGGTGCGCCGCCAAGATGAGCGTAGAGGACCTTTGATCCTTCCGGGAAATAGCCCTTCTTCACGAGATCGATCATGCCTTGCATGGATTTACCCTCATAAACCGGATCGGTGATCATGCCTTCGAGACGCGCGCACAGCCGGATGGCCTGCTTCGTCTCCTGCGACGGAACCCCATAGGCCGGGTAGGCATAATCCTCGAGCAGGACGATGTCGTCCTCGACAATTTCCCTGCCGAGTTCGACGAGGTTGGCGGTGTTGCGCGCAATCGCGAGCACCTGGGCCCTGGTCTGCATCGGTGTGAAGGATGCATCGATGCCGATGACCTTGCGCGCGCGCCCGTCCTTCGCGAAGCCGACCAGCATGCCGGCATGGGTCGAGCCGGTGACGGTGCAGACAACGATGTAGTCGAATGCGAACCCCAGTTCCTTCTCCTGGGCGCGAACTTCCTCGGCGAAGCCGACATAGCCAAGGCCGCCGAATTTGTGCACCGACGCGCCGGCCGGGATCGCGTAAGGCTTGCCGCCCTTGGCCTTCACGTCCGCAATCGCCGCCTCCCAGCTTTCCCGGATGCCGATGTCGAATCCCTCGTCGACCATCTGGACATCGGCGCCCATGATCCGGCTCAGCAGGATATTGCCGACGCGGTCATAGACGGCGTCCTCATGCGGCACCCAGCTTTCCTGTACCAGCCGGCATTTCATTCCGATTTTCGCCGCGACCGCGGCAACCATGCGGGTATGGTTCGACTGCACGCCGCCGATCGAGACCAGCGTATCGGCGTTGGAGGCGATCGCATCGGGAACGATGTATTCGAGCTTGCGCAGCTTGTTGCCGCCGAAAGCAAGCCCCGAATTGCAGTCCTCGCGTTTGGCGTAAAGCTCGACCTTGCCGCCGAGATGCCCGCCGAGCCGGTCCAGTTTCTCGATATGCGTGGGGCCGAAAGTGAGGGGGTAACGTTCGAATTTCTCCAGCATGCAGGTCCTCTCCGGTCAGCGGCTAAATCGACTCCAACGTAACATCGACGCCGAAAAAGGTGCTCTCGAATCTGGCAATGAAATTGCCAGTCCTTATTGATATCTGTACAGTTGGTTCCGTTATCTTTCGAATAATATCGAGATATCGAAAGGATCTTCCATGCCTGGCGAAATCGACCGCATCGGCCTCAAGATGCTGCGCCTGCTTCAGGGCAACGGACGGCTCAGCAATGCCGAACTGGCGCAACTGGCCGGCACCAGTCCCGCGACATGTCACCGCCGTACCCAGGCGCTGTTCGACGGCGGCTATATTAGCCGCGTTCGCGCAATGATCGTGCCGCAGAAGGTGGACCGGGGCGCGCTGGTGATGGTCGGCGTGGTTCTCGATCGCTCGACACCCGAGAGCTTCGCGGCGTTCGAGAAGGCCGTCGCGAAATTGAAATTCATTCTCGACTGCCACCTGGTCGCGGGCGACTTCGATTATTTCCTGAAGATCAGGGTCAAGGACATGGCGGATTTCAACCGCATTCACGGCGAACAGCTGATCGCGCTGCCCGGCGTGCGCCAGACGCGAACTTTCTTCGTTATGAAGGAAGTCGTCGATAACGCTCCGCTTGATTTCTGACCCAGGCGCATGCCCGGCGCGCCGGCGTCAGCCGCGCCGCTTTTCCTTTGCCTTCTTGCCGAAGGCGGGTTTCGCACTGGCTGCGCCGGCGGACTGCTTGTGTCCACCGTAGGCAGGTCGGTCCGGGTGCCGCTTTTTCTTCTTGGACCCGGGCTCTCCGCCAAATCTCGAAGCGCCGCCGCCGTGCGGCTGGCCGTGCTGTTTTGGACCCTTCTCGTCGCGGATTTCGTGGACCCGAGGACGCGCGTGATCGGTCTTGCCAGCTTCGCGACGGGGCGCGTGCGATTGCTTTTCGGGACGCGCCTCCGCTTGCGGGGCATCCGCCATGGCCTCGATGCGAATGTTGTCTTCCTTGTCCGGGCGGCGGACGCTGGCGGCGAAGGATTCGGCGACCCGGTTGGAGATTTCAAACTCGGTGGTGGTGTCCATGATGCGGATCGCGCCGATGTCATTCTTCTCGATGCCGCCACGCCGGCAGATCATCGGCAACAGCCAGCGGGCTTCCGCGTTCTTCCGGCGGCCGATGGCGGCGCGAAACCAGACGCTGCCCTCCGCCATGCCGTGGCGTGATTTGCCCGGCTTCGATCGCTGCGCCGCGGCGCGATCCTCAGCCCGCGGCGATCGATCGTCCTTGCCCCGGCCGCGATCGTCGCGGAAGCGGCCCGCGCCCTGGCCGGGATCGAGAATATCCTCGGGCGAAGGCAGCCGCGTGCGATAGAGCCGCGCCAGCGCCGCGGCGATATCCTCGGGCGACCGCTCGGCGAGCAACGCCCGCGCCAGGATCAGATCGTCGGGGGTGGTCTCCTCGGTGAACAGGGCGTCGTGCAGCATGCGATCCTGATCGAGCTTCTTGATTTCATCCGCCGTGGGCGCGGTGCCCCAGATGACATCGATGCCCGCCAGATTCAGCAGCAACTCCGCGCGCCGCTTCCGCGCCGGCGGCACCAGCAGGACGCTGACGCCCTTGCGGCCCGCACGCCCCGTGCGACCGGAGCGATGCTGCATCACCTCCGCGTCATTCGGCAGGTCGGCGTGAATGACGAGGTCGAGGTTCGGCAGGTCGATGCCGCGCGCCGCCACGTCGGTGGCTACGCAGACGCGGGCCCGTCCATCCCGCAACGATTGCAGCGCCTGGGTTCGCTCGTTCTGGGTCAATTCGCCTGATAGCGCGACCACGGAAAACCCGCGTTCCAGCAGCGTCGCCTGCAGATGACGGACCGCATCCCGCGTGTTGCAGAACACCAGCGTGCTCGGCGATTCGAAAAAGCGCAGCACGTTGACGACCGCATGCTCGACATCGCCGGCGGCGATCCTTATGCCGCGATATTCGATATCGGCATGACCGCCTTCGTCGCCCGCGACCTCGACGCGAAACGCTTCGCGCTGATACTGCCTGGCCAGCGCGACGATGCCGCGCGGCAAGGTCGCCGAGAACAACAGGGTGCGGCGGGTGGCGGGCGTGGTCTTGAGGATGAATTCCATGTCCTCGCGAAAGCCGAGATCGAGCATCTCATCGGCTTCGTCGAGCACGACGGCCTTCAATTGCGTTACATCGAGACGATTGCGGCGCAAATGATCGCACAACCGGCCGGGCGTGCCGACCACGATGTGGGCGCCCGCGGCCAGTTCGCGCTGTTCGCGGCGCGGATCCATGCCGCCGACGCAGGAGACGACGCGCGCGTCCGCGTATTGATAGAGCCATGCGAGTTCGCGCTGGACCTGCAAGGCGAGCTCGCGCGTCGGCGCAACGATCAGGGCCAGCGGTGCCGCGGCCCGCTCGAACCGCTCGGCGTGGCCGAGGAGATCCTCGGCGATGGCGAGCCCATAGGCGACGGTCTTGCCCGAGCCGGTTTGCGCCGAAACAAGCAGGTCGCGGCCTTTGGCCTTGTCCGCAAGCACGGCGGTCTGGACGGCGGTCAGCTGATCGTAATTGCGCTCGGCCAGGGCTTTGGCGAGCGATGGACTAGTGGTCGAAAATGTCACGGGATTGAAAGCCTTGGTTGGTCTACGCCAGGACATCGAACGGAGCCTCGAACCCAATGGATCGAAGCTTCCGTGCCTGGCAGAAGCACGGCCGCGAAGCTGCGGATTTGATTGAATTGGGGTTCCTTTAGGCCAAAAGCGGCCGAAGCGCCATGGCCATGGTTGCATGCAAGACCGGCGGCATTGGCGCAACCGCCAATATTAACGGCGAATTACGGCGGGTTTCGGCACCGGGCGGCGCCAGAAGCTGTTATCGGGCGCGCACGTTGCGCCACCCGCTAACGATGTCAGGCCCACTCGCCCTTGCGGAACACCGGCACCCGGCGGTCGTCGGCATGGATGCCGTCGATGTCGAGTCTGTCCGAGCCGATCATCCAGTCGATATGGATCAGGCTCTTGTTGCCGCCCTGGGCTGCGATCTGCTCGGGTGTCAGTCTGCCGCCATCGACAAAGCATTTCGAATAGCACTGGCCGAGCGCGATGTGGCAGGCGGCGTTCTCGTCGAACAAGGTGTTGAAGAACAACAGCCCGCTTTTCGAGATCGGCGAGGAATGCGGCACCAGCGCCACTTCACCGAGCCGGCGCGCGCCCTCGTCGGTATCCAGCACCTTGTTCAGCACTTCCTCGCCGCGCGAGGCTTTTGCCTCCACGATGCGGCCTTCCTCGAACTTGACCGCGATGTTGTCGATCAGCGAGCCCTGATAGGACAGCGGCTTGGAACTGACGACGTGGCCGTCGACCCGCCGGCAATGCGGCGTCGTGAACACTTCCTCGGTCGGGATATTGGCGTTGCAGATAATGCCGTTTTTGGCGGTCGAAGCGCCGCCTTCCCATTCATGGCCGTCGGCAAGCCCGATCGTGAGATCGGTGCCCGGTCCGGTATAATGCAGCGCGCTGAAGCGCTGGCCGTTCAGCCATTCGGTCCGCTCGCGCAGCACGGCGTTGTGCTTGGTCCAGGCCGCGACGGCATTGTCAATGTCGACGCGCGAGGCCGCGAAAATCGCGTCCGCAAGCTTTGCCACCGCGACATCCTCTTCGTCATCAGGGAAAACCTGCTTCGCCCAGGACGCGCTGGGATAGGCGATGATGTTCCAGTTGACGTCGAAATTGACGATCTTCTCCAGCGCCGGCTGATAGGCGACCGAATTGGCCTTGCTGGCGCGCGCCACCTTGCCGGGATCCTCGCCAGACAACAGCATCGGATTGTCGCCGACGATGGCGAGCCGCGCGGTGTTGGCGGCAAACGCCTTCGACATGCCCTCATAGAGCCAGCCGGCGGCACGATCGAAACTGTTGTCGTGGCCGAACCGGTAGCGCGACAGCGTCACGTCCTCGTCGGAGAAGAAGGGCGTCACCAGACCAGCGCCGGCCTTGTAGGCATGCTCGGCGATCCGGCGCACCAGCGGCAGCGCCACCGCGGGCGCGGTCAAAAGCAGATCCTGCCCTGGTTGCAGATTCAGCCCGACCTTGATCGCCACCTCGGCCAGACGGTCGAGTTTTACCGGATCGATCGATGCGGAGATGTTGCGGTCATGAACGGTCATGGGGCAGCCTGTTGTTCGTGGACAGACGACTAATAAATGCTTGTGATTGGACAGTTCAAGGCCGCCATTCATTTGTCGCGGGAACAATCGCGCGATAGCGCCATTCCTTCTCAACGTCCTCCAGCCTTGGCCCGCGGCTCTGTCACATCATAGAATAGTCAAACCGATGCGCGTTTCTGCTCCCCTCCCCCCCCCCGCGAAAGCGGTGGGGAGGGGTCGGGGGTGGGGGGTGTTTCAGCGGACTCAGTGCCGGCACGAGAGCGAGAATTCGAGGCGCCACCCCCCACCCCCGACCTCAAGAGCGAGCTTCGCTCGCCTCGGACCCCACCACGCGCGATGCGCGTGGTGGGAGGGGAGTTAACTGAGCCGGGCCCCAACTCACGGGTTCGGCGACGAGCGATCGGCCTTCTCCCATTCACTGACAAAGGTATCGATCTCCGCGGCGATGAATTTCTGCAGGGCGCTGCGCGGTTTGTCGCGGTTAGCGGTGAAGAGCATTTTTTCATTTCCTCGTCGTTCCGGAAGCGCGCGTCTTTCGGTACATCGGCTGGCCGAAACCTCAACGAGGACAGGACGCCAGCACCCGATCCACCATTTCCGGCGCCAGACCGAGATAGTTCCCGGGCGAGGTGAGCCGCTCGATGGTGGCGCGGTCGATTCGCGAGGTGACCCGCGGGTCCGCCGACAGCGCGCCCGCCAGCGTTATGTTCTTCTCGTTGGCGAGCCGGCAGGCATCGTAGACCAAATCGTGCGCTTCCTGCCGGCCGATCTGCGGCGCCAGCCCCATCATGACGGCCTCGGCGACGATCAGGCCGCGGCTGATGCCGAGATTTTTCGCCATCTGCCTGTCATCCACGACAAGACCTTCAAGCGCGAATTTCGCCTGATGCAGCGCGCCGGCGGTGAGCACGAAACTTTCGGGGATCGCCATCCACTCGGCATGCCAGGGGCCGGTGGCGCGCTCGAAATCCTGCACCATCGCGTCCAGCATCAGGCCGGCATGCTGGCGCACCGCCTTCGAGGCCGCCAGCATCAATTCGGAGGAAATCGGATTGCGCTTCTGCGGCATGGTCGAGGACGCGCCGCGTCCTTTTACAAAGGGCTCGTAGAGTTCGGCGAATTCGGTCGAGGCCATGATCATGATATCGAGCGCGATCTTGCCGAGCGATGCCGTCACCAGCGCGAGGAAATTCACGGCCTCCGCAAGCCCGTCGCGGGCGACGTGCCAGGTGGAGACGGGAATGCCGAGGCCGAGTTCATCGCACAGCGCCTTCTGGACCTCAAACCCCTTGTCGCCCAGCGACGCCAGCGTGCCGGCGGCGCCGGCGAACTGGCCGACCAGCACGCGCGGCTTGAGCTGCTCGAGGCGCTCGGCGTGGCGATCGAACATCGCAAGGTAAATCGCGGTCTTATAGCCGAAGGTCACCGGCAGCGCCTGCTGCAGATGGGTGCGGCCCGCCATCGGCGTATCGCGGTAGCGCCGCGAGAGGTCCGCAAGGATCCGCCGCAAATCGGCGATATCGGTTTCGATGATCTTCAGCCCCGCGCGCAGCTGCAGGACCACCGCGGTATCCATGATGTCCTGGGTGGTCGCGCCCCAATGCACATAGCGGCCGGCTTCGCCGCACTGTTTTGTCATTTGATGGACCAGCGGCAGGATCGGGTAGCCGACGATATCGGTCTCGTGGCGGAGCAGATCGAAATCGAGCGCCGAAACGTCGGTACGCTCGGCGATTTCCGCCGCGGCTTCCGCCGGGATCACGCCGCAGCGCGCCTCGGCCCTCGCCAGCGCGATCTCGACCTCGGCATAGCCTGAGATCAGGCTGAAGTCCGAAAACACCTCGCGCATGGCAGGTGTGCCGAAGGCGTCGCGGAACAGGATGGAATCGAGCACGGTGGTGGAAGTGGGGAAAGCGGGCACGGAGTTTCCTCGAAAGCATAATTTCTTTTATCTCGGCTAGGCTCGCACGTTGCGCCCACCCATTCAACTCAAGGCGAATACGCGCGTTTGAATCCAGTTCCATTCGAGACAAATGAAACATGCGTTCGCATTCTCGCGACGCCATGCGCCCGGGTTATGCAAGAGCCTTGTCCCTCCGAGAACAGAGGGCGCAGGGAATGCCGGGCGCCCGATGCGCCCGATAGCCGCGTGTGCAACGGTAGTGGTAGAATGCACACGCGTTAGTCAGGTCGCACCGGAAGCGTCCGGCATTCCCCGCGCAATGGTTTTACGGCTTATAACGCGCTCTCCCCGGTGACCGGGCTTTCTTGCCACCGTCGCCCGCGAAAATTGCTTCCCGCGAACTTGACGCCAGCGTCGGGGCGTCAGGACCACACGCCTTCGCCGTCCGCCAGCCGCATCGCCCGTCAAGCGCGCACCCAGCGTCCACCGCATCCCGCTCCGCGTTTCGTGACGTTGCGCAACGCCCCTCTGAGGAGCGGGACGGCTTTCGGATATAAGGTGATTTGCTTCTTCGGAAAATCCGAATATTTTTCAAAAGGGGCTAGACAGAGGGGTCGTAAAATTGCCCAGGTGATTTGCCCGTCGGGTCGTTTTCCGCAGGCGTTGGTGAGGCAGGGAAGGTGCCTTGCCGCTTGGCGTTGCATTTGCAGTTCTCGCGATCTGCGCTTCCTGCACAGACCGGATCAACCGCACCGGTCTGATGATGTCTGTTGATGGGGGGTAAACCGGAACTGGCTGGCAGGGATTTAAAACGGCGCCTTTGACCCACAGCGGGCATGGGTGCCCGCGGATATTTTACTCGTCCGCCGAAAATGCATAGCCGCGAAATGAAGGTGCTTTACGGTATCCTTATAACGCGTGCAGTGCACCGTCAAAAACGGCCGTTATAGGAGGACGTCGTGATTAAAATTGCGAGTTTCCTATCATCAACAAGCATTCTAAATGTCCACCGGCTATCCGGGCTATGATTCCGTCATCGGCCCCGAGAGTGCGACGATCGGAACTATTCTCCGCGATAACGGAAATGACGAACAAAAGCTCATTCGACACGCACTCGAAAGAGCGCGAGACTAGGCAGGGCGATCGCGGACTACATTTACGGGCGTCGGGCGGCGCCCGCAAAACCAACAGGCTTTTGTTTCCTGATCAACCGTGGCTAACCAGCGAGTTGCCAGCGCTCTGTAGCGCTGCGCTTGACGCCTTCTCTGGGCGTTCCGCCGCTGAGGCGAAGGAGAAGATGCAATGAGCCAGAACCACTTTACCGTCAGCTTTCCCGTAAAATCACCCGCAGATGCAAAGATAATAGCGGAGAAGCTACCGCCTTTGATGCCGGAGCTGTTCCGGGCCAACGATGCGATCGGCACCATCCACTACTCACGCTTCGCTGTGCTGAGCGAAAAGACGCTGCTGTTTCTTGGCGACTTCGACGGAGAATTCGCTCTCCTCATGACCGATCTCGCCAAGCTTGCAGGACCGATCTTCGATGCGATCTTCCAGTATGTGGACAATGCGCCGCCGATTCCGGTCGCCAACAATGTGGATGAGTTTGTTGAATGGATGGCCTCGCGGCTTGTCGATGCTGTGAATCTCTACACCGCTTACCCCGGCGTAACCGCCAGGGAGATCAGGGCGCTGGCGTCCGCCGCGGATGTCGTCGGAGGCAGCGAGCTAAACCCGTTCCTGGTAGTTTTGCCCATCAAATCCAAGATCGCCTTCATCGAGGTGAAAATGATCCTGCGCATCCGCGGAAGCGGGACCACAAAGGACCTCGATAAAGTCGGCACGCCTCACTTCGCACAATTCGTTCCACTCGAGGACAATCAGCTTGGTTTCTTTACGGTCTATGATGGCTCGTTCGACAAGTACATGGCCGACTTCACAAGGAATATCGGACCAATCTTCGATCTGATATTCAAGTTCACAAAGGACCCGCCGCCTTCGCCATGCCGAAAACATCTGCAGGAATTCATTGACTTCGCAGCCGGCGCAAACCGCGCCCCGATCGGGTTCTACCAGGCCTATCCGGGACTATCTGTTCAGGATATCCATGCCCTGATCGCCGACAGCAAGTCGCCATCTGCCGTAGCTAGGTAAATTGGCCTGTCGACCTGGCGACTCCAGTGGATGCAATGAACCTTTAGAAGCCGTGATTAGCGCCGAACGCAAAGGAGACGAACGGCATGCTGAGAGGTTTATTTGGGCGAGGCGCGGAGTTGGATGCGCATTCGAGCACGGGCACGCAGGCCGCGCTAAACCTCGCCGATATACAGGGCTTCATTCTCCGCGGGTACAGGATGCCGATGGTTCGGCATTTTTTGTTGACGGTCGATGTCCCCGAGGAGGCGCGCAAATTGCTGGGGCGGTTCGTCAGTGGCGACGAGGCTGATGCGCCGCAGATCACTACTGCCGAGGACTGGCATGTTGGCTTTGAGCCGGGACCCGCGGATGATCCTGCCCAAGTGCCGCGCCGTAAACCCGACTATTGCCTCAACGTTGGCATCACCTGGCCCGGGCTGGTTGCGCTAGAGGTCAAAGATCGCGTCCCAACCCTATCGTTCAAGTCTTTTGCCGCCTTCCTTGCCGGCGCCGCCAAGCGAGCAAAATTAGTGGGCGATACCGGCGTCAGCGACCCGCAACACTGGATCGGCGGATTCGGAGCCGGAAGCGACCATGTCCTGGTCACGCTGCATGCCTTAAGCCCAGAGGTGATGAATGCCCGTAGCGACCGGCTAACTGCACTTTTTGCCGAGGGTTGTGCCTTTCGGGAAACATGGCGCGCCGACGGGATGGCGTTGATGGAGATGCAAGACGGCAAACCGGTCCCAACCTTTACGGTTCATTTCGGCTACACGGACGGCATCAGTATGACCACTATTCGGGGTGGTCCTGAGCGATATCCTCCGGATCATCAGCAGCCTTGCGAACCATGGCTATTCGTGTTGCTGGACGAGGCCGAGAATTATTTGGTGCCGACACCTCGAGAGATAGGATTGAACGGCAGCTTCGCCGTCTTCAAGATGATCCGGACCGACGTCGTTGCGTTCGAAAATTTCCTGCAATCGAACAAGGACAAGATCGACCCTGAGTTGCTCGCCGCCAAGTTGTGTGGTCGTTGGCGCAACGGTGTCCCGCTCGCGTTGTCTCCAGATAGCGATAGCCCCACGGGAGGGCTCCTACCCGAACAGTTGAATAATTTCGAATACGTAAACGCGGATGGGTCGGGCGATCCCAGGGGTTTGCGATGCCCGGTTGGTGCGCACATGCGCCGCATAAATCCACGAGGCCAACCCGTCACCGGTCAAGGTCAACCCGGTGCCAGCAACAATACTCACAGACTGATCCGTCGTGGCATGCCCTACGGGCCCGTTTATGATCCCACGCAACCTTATGACGGCATAGAACGCGGGCTACTGGGCTATTTCATTAATTCAAGTATCGAAAACCAATATGAGTTTGTGCTCGGACATTGGGTCAACGACAGCGAGTTCGCCGGGTCGGTTAGGCTGCATCCGAAGTCAAAGGATCCAATGATCGGGACGCAAGATCCATCCGAAAGTATTTTCATAATTCCACAAGCCAATGGCGCGCCTCCGATAAAGATCACCGGGTTTTCTAGCTTTATTGCCACGCGAGCCGCCGCGTACTGCTTTCTGCCAAGCGTCACTGCGATCAGGTTCATCTCCAATTTGAGATAGGCCCATGAGGCGATTTCTCGGAGGGACCTTTCCATGCTGTTGTTGACCAGGTGGTTTGGAGTAACCGAAAGCGACGCCGACAGGAGCGTCAGCACCGAACAGGCAGACATTAAAGCGATCGCCGAGAAATCTCTCCTGATGCAGACAAATGCTGCGATCAAGCAGCGCCGATCGCTTTGTCGCGGAACCCATGCAAGCGGAGTTTGTGCCCGTGCCCAATTCGAGGTGCTTGACGTTAGCGTTAATCGGGCCGCTGGGCTTGCATCGCGGCTTGCAAGGGGGATTTTTGCGAGGCCCGACGCATACCCTGCAGTAGTGCGGTTCGCGAACGCGGATCCGAATATAAATTCTGATTTCAAGCCCGATGTACGATCTTTGTCGTTCTCGGTTGACCTCGGTCGGAGCGGCGCCGCCGGAGAGGGGCCTTTGCGCCAGGATTTTTCGCTGCAGAACGCGCCCACCCTGCCAATCAATGATTCGCCGGCATTTTTGGCGACCGTGAAGCTGTTGACGGCATCGAACCCAGTCGCTGGCCTATGGTCGCTGTCGTTCAAAGACAAGTTGAAAGTGATGAGAACTCTCGCTTTGGCAGAATTGCAGGCCCGTCAGGCGATTAAGCCTTACCAGCAATTGCGCTATTGGAGCACCGTCCCATTTCGTCACGGGCCGGCCGATGTCGTGAAATTTTCTGCCACGCCATCTCGGACTAATTCGGCACGTCCCCTGCAAAAAAATAACCCGAAGGGTCTGCAGGACGAACTGGTCCGTCACCTCAAGGAAGATAGCCAGATGAGCTGGTTTGACTTTGGAGTCCAGTTCCTTGACAGCAGCAAAATGACATATTGGGGTAAGAAGCGCGACGCCGACTTCTGGATCGAAAACGCGAGCGTGGACTGGAGCGAAGCCGAAGCGCCCTTCCACACGGTCGCAAAGCTTACGCTCCTGCCAAATTCGCAGCTTGTGGCGGAAGCCAGCGAAGCTGTGTATTTCGATGTTACGGGCAACTCAGCACCTGACAGTAAGCCTGTTGGAAGCATCAATCGCGCGCGCTGGGCCGCAGAAGTCGCGAGCAGAAATGCCCGCATACAAAAGCGCGGACGGCAATTCTCGTCGCAGGACGAATCTGGTCGACCGGATTCTTAAAGGCGCTAGGCCAGCCAAACTATCAATAGAGCTGCTCAATAACTTTGAGCTATTGATCAATCTCAAAACCGCAAAAGCTCTCGGCATCAAACTTCCTGCCACGCTGCTCGCTCGTGCCGACGAGGTGATCGAGTAGGCAGGCTATGACGGATCGGCGTTGGCAAGGGCATTGGCCGTGACATACGAGGCGTCCGCCGTCCATCAACAATGTGGTAGATTATCCTTGGCTGAAAGCGCGATTGGCCCTATGTCTGCCGGGCGTGGTTGGTCGATGCGCAGCCCCAACCGCTGCCTTCTCCGGTGTGCTGTTTGGCCGCGTTTTACGGATTGGACCAGTTGACGGGACATGAACCGAAAAGAACGACGTGCGGCCAACAAGCGACGCGACGAGTCCGCAAGCAGGCCAAACGCGCTGGCCTTCGGCTCGGCGAGCCCGAGCATCGCCGACCTCGCCGCTGAGGCAAGCCGTTCGCGCGGGATGGGCCGTATCAACCAAGCGCAGGAGATCTGCCGTCAAATTCTCGCGCGCGAGCCTGCACATGTGCAGAGCCTGAATCTTCTCGGGCTGATGGCGCAGGAATCCGGCGACCACCGGGTCGCCGTGAAGATGTTCGCAAAAGCGATTGCTTCGGACGAGGTGAACGCCGCTTGCCATTACAATGTCGGCAATTCGTACCAGGCGTTGGGTAATCGCACCAAAGCGATCGCGCACTTCAGCAAGGCGCTTTCGCTCGGTATGGACGAGAAGGCCCCCACCTTCATCCTGCAGAGTCCTATCATCGCCACCTATGTTGCGCGGATTACCGGCAAGTGGCCGCTGCCGGTAACGAACGTCGAATTGTTCGGCACCGAAGGCGTCGTCCCGCTTGCAAAGGACGTCTTCCTCCGCTGTGCGATGGAAGCGATGACGCTGCCAGGCGTGCAACTTGAATCGTTGTTGGGACATGCACGCGCCGAACTGCTGCGGCTTTCGGATGAGCACGGCGAAGATAACGGCGAGATCGACGAGGATATAGTCGCCTTTGCTTGCGCACTCGCCCGGCAGTGCTTCATCAACGAATATATCTATGTACAGGCCGAAGCCGAAAGCGGACTTGCGAGCGAACTGCGCGATCGATTGCTGCAGGACCTGGCATCAGGGGCCGCCATCACTCCACTCACGCTGGCGGTGGTTGCGGCCTATTTCCCGCTTCACGCCATGCCAATGGCGGAAGCGCTTCTGCGCCGGGATTGGCCTGCGACCGTGGCCGGCCTGTTACAGGTGCAACTCCGCGAGCCGCTTGAGGAAGTGGGCGAGCGCACCGCCATCGCGACACTGGCCCCTATCGAGAACAGCGTATCATTGCAAGTGATGCGCCAATACGAGGAAAACCCTTATCCGCGCTGGACCACAAACCCGCTGAATGCATTCGCTGCCGATCAGGCGCGGGGAAGGAGCATCCCGACGGCGGAACGGCAAGCCGAACTGGATATTCTGATTGCGGGCTGCGGCACCGGCTCGCACGCGGTTCAGATCGCGCAAGTCTATCCGAACGCCCGTTTGCTCGCGGTCGACGTCAGCCTGACCAGCCTCGCCTATGCGCGCCGAAAGACGCGCGAACTGGGCTTGCGCAATATCGAGTATGCGCAAGCGGATATTCTGGAACTAGGCAGGATCGATCGCACGTTCGATAGCATCGAGTCGGTCGGTGTGCTCCATCATCTTGCAGAGCCGACGGCCGGGTGGCGCGTGCTGGTCTCGCTGCTGCGACCGGGTGGCAGGATGCGCATCGGGTTATACAGCAATTTGGCGCGCCGCGTTATCGCGGAGGCCCGCGCCCGCATCGCCGCGCGCGGTTATCGCGCCACAGCCGCCGACATGAGGAGGTGTCGCCAGGACATCATGCGGGAGGCGGAACACTGGAAAATGCTGATTGGCGCGAAAGATTTCTACAGCATGAGCGGCTGCCGCGACCTGCTGTTTAACGTCATGGAACATCGCTTCACTATCCCCGAGATCGCTGCATTTCTGAACGATCATGATCTGTCTTTCCTGGCCTTCGAACCCTTTGACGATCCGACGGTGATTGCAAAATTTCACAAACAGTTTCCGGACGCGGCCGATGAGGCTAACTTGGATCAGTGGCACCGCTTCGAGGCCAATCATCCGGAGACGTTTTGGGGCATGTATGTCTTCACGGTGGGCAAGAACGCGCACTGAAGCTTTGGGACGCTGTCGTGGATTTCTAACCGGAATATCACGTGGGCACTTGCTCGCCGAGTCCTGTCCATGGACGAAGCGATTAAGCGGGACAAATGTTAGCTGTCGACAGAGCGGGGAGCAACTCGCGGCCCGATCCACCACGCACCTCCAAAGTGGAAGAACACACGCTGCCGGGATCGAGCTTTCGCCATGGCAAAACAAGCTAGACAATTCGACACGATCCTGTTTGACTACAACCATTAATAGAATATTTCTTTTTGTTTCAGGTAACCATGCGTAGCCAGCGGATGTTTATCGGAGCTAGCCTTCCGCTGTTCGTGGCGCAAAATGCTTCGAGCTCGCCACGTTCGGCGAAAACTTACAAAGGCTGGAGGGGGGCTATGACCATCAAACACTTTCGCATTGCGGCCATCATCGCGGTTCTGTTGCAATTTGGCGCCGCAGCATTGGCGAGCGCCGCCGAGATCGGCACGAAATTTCCCGACGACTTCCCGGTGATCCGCAACTTCTATCTCGGCCAGCCGGTGATTGGCTTTGGCTCCCGTATCGGCCGCATCGAGCACGTCCCGGTGATCTTCCTCCACGGCAACAACGACACCCCGTTCGCGACCGCCTGCAACCCCTTTGGCCGCATCCAGGCCTTCGCACAATTCTTCCTCGATCACGGCTACCGCCCGAGCGAGCTCTGGGGGCTGGGTTATCAAGGCGATCAGTGCGATCTGGCACAGGACAATACCCATCGCTCCGGCATCTCGCACACCACTGCCGCGGCCGTGCCGCTCCTGCGCGAATTCGTGCAGGCGGTCCTCGACTTCACTGGCGCCAGGCGCGTCGACATCGTCGCCCACAGTCTCGGCGTCACCGTGGCCCGGGAATGGATGCTGCAGGACAATGCCTATCGCAGGGTGCGGGCGCTCGTCGCCATCGACGGACCCAATCATGGCATCATTGACTGCTCACCCAACCCGCTCAACTTCTACCAGCTGCCGAGCGGCGGCGGCTTCACGCCGAGCAGCGCTGTATGCGACGAGTACGGTTCCGACCACACCCAGTTGCTCGCGGTCCTGAACGCCGCGGGCGAGACGCCGGGCCCCACGCGTTACCTGGTCATCCGCAACAAGCCGGGAACACCCGACTTCGTCTACAACAGCCTGCAGGACGGCGCCCTCCCCGGCGTTCCCGCCGAGGATCGCGACGGCAAACCGCATGATTTCACCGCCAGCACCGGTCTTGCCGGCGCCACGACGATCGACCTTGTCGGCCAGGGTCTATACGACACGGTCCTCTTCACCGCCCATCTCGGGATCCTGAACTCGCCAGACACGCGCAACGCCGCACTGCAGTTCCTGACCTCGTTACCAGGACGGACCGATCGGGAGGCCGGAAATTAGCGCGAGGCCTGGAGCAAACATCCGGCAGCGGTCTTTGTAGTGCCCGCGCCTCATCCCGCGGCGCGCGCATCCGGACGTCACGCTCCTCATCGCCCGTGTCGGGGATGACACAAACTGCCTTTCGAAATCGCCGTGATTTTGTATAGACCGGATCAACCGCACCGGTCTGACGATGTCTGTCGATGGGGTAACCCGGAAGTGGCTAGCAGAGATTTAATACCAGCCTTCAGAAGGGCTGACCGATGATGGCCCAGTCGCGGGCCGCGATCGAGGTGATGCGCCCGGTTTCGGCGAGAAGTTTTCGCCAGGCGTCTTGGCAGGCGTCGAGGATATCGGTGTAGGACGCGAACACACGGTTGGCGAGATAGGTCTGTCGCAGATACTGCCAGATGTTCTCGGCTGCGTTGAGCTCCGGACAGGCGGGTGGCAGCGGCACGAGGGTGACATTGGCAGGTGGCTTTAGTTTGCGCGTCGTGTGCCATCCGGCCTTGTCGAGGATCAGCAGCGCATGCGCGCCGGGCGCGACGGCCTTGCCGATGGCGTCGAGATGCGCCTGCATGGCCTCGGTGTCGGCTTGCGGCATGATGAGGGCGACGCCGGTGTCGCGGCTCGCACAGACGGCGCCGAACACATAGGCGTTCTCGTAGCGCTGATCCTTGGGCTGCCGCGGCCGTGATCCCTTCTTGGCCCATTGGTAGACGAGGCTGTTCTTCTGGCCGACCCGCATCTCGTCCTGGAACCAGACCTCAATCGGCGTTTCCGGGGCGAGTTTGGTCACGATCGCCGCGACCTGCGTAGGAAAGTTTTTTTAAATGCCGCGATCGTCTCCGGATCCTGCACGGGATGGCGCGGCCGGGCGCTGATGTGCGAGAAGCCGAGCTTCTTGAGCGCGCGCCCCAGGCTCACCTCCGACAGATCGACACCGAAACGCTGTCCGAGAACACGCTTCAGGTCGACGCAGCGCCAGCGTACGACCCCATCCTTCTCCGGGTCGGGGCCGGTCTCGACGAGCTGCTTCAATGCATCTTTCTGCTCGTCGGAGAGCTTCGACGGCCGCCCGGTCGGCTTGATGTCGATCAGACCGTCAGGCCCGTACTGGTTGAAGCGGTGCGCCCAGTCCCGCAGCGTCTGCCGGTCCATGCCGCCGATCCGGGCCGCCTCGGTGCGGTTCATCCCGTCGCGAATCGCCGCCAGCGCCAGCAGCCGTCGCGCCTGCGCGGCATCCTTCACCTTCGCCGCGAGCCGACGCAGCTCATCCGCCTCGAAATCCTCCCGTAGACCGACCGCCGCGCCCATCGCCGACCTCCCGAATCAATCCAGTCGGTCATAAATGAATCACGCCGGCGCCAGCTTTTCAAAAAAGAGTCAGACCTTCCGAAGGCTGGTATAAAACGGCGCTTTTGACGGGACCAAAGCGCACGTCCGCGGTTGTGCGAACCGCGCTTACCGCCACCCGGAGCGCCGCCTTATGTCTTCGGCCTGCCGCCCTTCTCGGCGGCGCGGCGCAACGCCTCGGCCAGCGCTCCGCCGCCGGACGCCTGCTCGGGCTTGCGCGGCGCCTGCGACGTCATCGCGGCGCGCGGAATATCGCGCGGCTTGCCCTGCGCCGGACGATCGCTTTTTCCGCCGGTCTCGTCGTCGAGGCGCAAGGTCAATGCGATGCGCTTGCGGGCGACCTCGACCTCCAGCACCTTTACCTTGACGATATCGCCCGACTTCACCACCTCGCGCGGATCCTTGATGAAGTTCTTCGACATCGCGGATATGTGCACCAGCCCGTCCTGATGCACGCCGATATCGACAAAGGCGCCGAACGCCGCGACATTGGTCACCGTGCCCTCGAGGATCATGCCGAGCTTGAGGTCCTTCAGCGTCTCGACACCCTCCTTGAACACCGCGGCCTTGAACGCCGGGCGCGGATCGCGGCCGGGCTTTTCCAGTTCGCGCAGGATGTCGGTCACCGTCGGCAGCCCAAACGTGCCGTCGACGAAATTCTGCGGCCGGACCTGGCGCAGGATCTCGGCATTGCCGATCAGCGCCTTGATGTCGCTTTTGGTTGCCGTGAGAATCCGCCGCACCACCGGATAGGATTCCGGATGAACGCCGGACGCGTCGAGCGGATCCTCGCCATCCGTGATGCGCAGGAATCCGGCGCATTGTTCGAACGCCTTCGGCCCCAGCCGCGGCACTTCCTTCAGCGCCTTGCGCGATTTGAACGGACCGTTGGCGTCGCGGTGCTGGACGATGCTTTGCGCGAGCCCGGAACCGATGCCCGACACCCGCGCCAGCAGCGGCGCCGAAGCGGTGTTGGCGTCGACCCCGACCGCGTTGACGCAGTCCTCGACCACGGCATCCAGCGAACGCGCCAGTTTGCCTTCGCTAAGATCATGCTGATACTGCCCGACGCCGATCGCCTTCGGATCGATCTTGACCAGTTCGGCCAGCGGATCCTGCAGCCGCCGCGCGATCGACGCCGCGCCGCGCAGCGTGACGTCGAGATCCGGCAGTTCCTCGGAAGCAAAGGCCGACGCGGAATAGACCGAAGCGCCGGCTTCCGACACCACGATCTTCGACATCTTCAGGTCCGGCAGCAGTTTTACCAGTTCGGTCGCGAGCTTGTCGGTCTCGCGCGACGCCGTCCCGTTGCCGATCGCGATCAGGTCGACGCGATGCAGCTGGGCGAGCTTGCCCAGCATCGCGAGCGCTTCGTCCCAGCGCCGCGCCGGCTCGTGCGGATAAATGGTGTGAGTGGCGACCACCTTGCCGGTGGCATCAACGACCGCGACCTTGACGCCGGAGCGATAGCCGGGATCGAGCCCCATGGTGACGCGGGCGCCGGCGGGCGCGGCGAGCAGGAGGTCGCGCAGGTTGGAGGCGAATACGCGGATGGCTTCCTGCTCGGCCGCGGTCCACAGCCGCATCCGCAAGTCGACATTGAGATGCACCTGGATCTTGGTGCGCCACGCCCATCGCACGGTTTCCGTCATCCATTTATCGCCGGGGCGCCCCCGATCGGAAATGGCGAACCGCTGCATGATCTTCAGTTCATAGGAGCTTGTGGCCGCCGGCGTCGCGCCAGGTGGCTCCGGCGACATCTGCAAATCGAGGATTTCTTCCTTCTCGCCGCGGAACATCGCCAGAATCCGGTGCGACGGCAATTTGGTCAGCGGCTCGCTGAAATCGAAATAGTCCTTGAACTTCTCGCCCTCGGTCTTCTTGCCCTTGCGCACCGTCGAGGTCAGCAGGCCGTTTGACCACATCTGTTCGCGCAAGCTACCGATCAGGTCGGCATCCTCGGCGAAGCGCTCGACCAGGATGGCGCGGGCGCCCTCGAGCGCTGCGGCGACATCGGCCACCTGCTTGCCGGCATCGACGAACGGCACGGCGAGCGCTTGCGGATCGTTCTCGGGCTGGGCGAGCAACAACTCGGCCAGCGGTTCCAGCCCCGCCTCCCTGGCGATCTCGGCCTTGGTGCGGCGCTTCGGCTTGAACGGCAGATAGATGTCTTCCAGGCGGCCCTTGCTGTCGGCGGCCATGATCGCCGCCTCCAGCGCCGCGTCGAGCTTGCCCTGCTCGCGGACGGATTCCAGGATCGCCTTGCGCCGCTCCTCCAGCTCCCGCAAATAATTCAGGCGCTCTTCGAGGGTGCGCAATTGCGCATCGTCGAGCGCGCCGGTGACTTCCTTGCGGTATCGCGCCACGAACGGCACGGTGGCGCCGCCGTCGAGCAGCGCCACGGTCGCTTCGACCTGCTGTTCGCGAATTCCGAGTTCTTCCGCAATCTGCCGATTGATGTTTGCCACGCGCAATCTTTCTGAATCGATCGCGGCCGGTGAATCGCCAGGCCGCGGAAGAACGCTTATGGACCATCGCCGATGGATTCCTCAACCCGCCGCCGCAAACAAATTGTTCTGTGGATCGACATCATTCGCTTGACCGCGTGATTTGGTTCGTCCGAAAGCGGCCTGCCTTGCTTGCGCAAAGATAACGGTGGATCGATGGCATTTTATTGTGTAGACGGGCGCTCCTTCTGGAGTGCCCATGTCGATCTGCGGACTTGATTTCGGAACGTCGAACACGACGCTCGGCACCATTGAAGCTCATGCGTCGGTGCTGGCGGCGCTGGAAACCGGCCACACCACGATTCCGAGCGCGATCTTCTATCCGGCGGACGGCGCCGTGCGGATCGGCCGCAAGGCCGTCGAAGCCTATGTCGACGGCGTGCCCGGCCGCCTGATGCGCAGCCTGAAATCGGTGCTCGGCACCGCGCTGATCGACGAGACCACCCTGATGGGCCGCGAACGCACCCGGTTTCGCGACGTGATCGGCTATTACCTGGGCGCGGTGAAACGCCGCGCTGAACAGGCGACGGGGCGCGAACTGCGCGACGTGGTGCATGGCCGGCCGGTTCACTTCGTCGACAACGACCTAGAGGCCGACGCCAAGGCGGAGCAAACCTTGCGCGAGATCGCGCGAGGGATCGGCTTCGACGAGGTCACATTCCAGTTCGAGCCGATCGCCGCGGCGCTGGACTATGAGCGGCAGATATCGATCGAGGAGATCGCCCTGATCGCCGATATCGGCGGCGGCACCTCGGACTTTTCGATCGTACGTCTGTCGCCCCGGCGTCACGGGAGCGCCGATCGCGCTTCCGATATTCTCGCCAATGACGGCGTGCGCATCGGCGGCACCGACTTCGATCGCCAGCTCAGCCTCGGCGTCGTGATGCCGCTGTTCGGCTTCGGCAGTGCCATGAAGCGCGCCGGGCTGGAGGTGCCCTCGCGCTATTTCCATGACCTCGCCACCTGGTCGAACATCAACCGCATGTATGAAGCGCGTGTGAGCACCGAACTCCGTCAGGTGCGGCGCGAGGCCAGCGAGCCGGCATTGCTGGATCGGCTGGTGCGCGTGATCGACGAACAGCGCGGCCATACGCTGGCGATGGAGGTCGAGGAAGCCAAGATCGCGCTCGCCGACACGCAAAAGGCCAGCATCCCGCTGGAATGGGTCGCGCCCGGACTCAACGCCGCCATCGGCCGTCCCGATCTCGTCAGCCATACGCGGCAACTTTCCGAGCGCATCGCGGCCCGCATCCAGAACTGCCTCGCCCAGGCGCGGCTGTCCGCCGACGACATCGACGCCGTGTTCCTGACCGGCGGCTCGGTCCGGCTCGCCCATGTCCGCAAGGCGATCACCAAGGCGGTGCCATCGGCCCGCATCGTCGAAGGCGACACGTTTGGCGCCGTCGGCAAGGGCCTCACGATCGAGGCGTTGCGACGCTACGGGCCGAGGGCGTGAAGGTTTTCCCGTTGCGGAATTTCGCCCTGTTTCAGATCGCTTCAGCGATCGCCTTACCCCGCGGCGTAGCTCGGGTTCTTTGCGGCGGAGGACGTTTCGTCGGGCCGGGTCGCGACGCCGACCTCGTGCGGATATTCCTTGACCGCATCCATCACGCGCGTCGAGTAGACCAGCGCTGCGCCCGCGTTGACGGCTACCGCGACGCCAAGCGCTTCCGCGATCTCGTCCTTCGAGGCGCCGCGGCGGATAGCGGCTTCGCTATGGACCGCGATGCAGCCGTCGCACCGGGCGGTGACGGCGACCGCCAGCGCGATCAGCTCGCGCGTCTTGGCTCCCAGCTGGTCCTTGTTCTGGCCGGCCGTGCTCAGTCCGACATACCCCTTGACGGTGTCCGGGCTGAGCTGGCCGAGCTCCTTGACGCCTGCCGCCAGTTGCCCGCGATATTCATTCCAGTTGAGCATCATTTTGAGTTCTCCTTTGTCGCGTTTGCGTAAACGGAATCGTCAGGCGGCGATCCCCTGATATCTGAACTCGGTCATCATCCCCGTTTCCGTATGGTAGAGGTTGTGACAGTGGAACGCCCACCGGCCCGGATTGTCGGCGTCGAAGGCGATGCGAACCCGGCCGCCCGCCGACACCAGCACGGTGTCGCGGACAGCGCCCTGCAACGCCTGGCCATTGATCGCCGTCACCTGAAACACGTGGCCGTGAAGATGGATCGGATGCGCCATCATCGAGGCGTTGACCAACTCGATCTCGACGCGCTGACCCTGGTTCAGCATCAGCGGCGTGATGCGCGGCCAGACCTCGCCGTTCATCGACCAGACATAGGGCTTCATGGCCCCGCCGAGGGTAATGGTGTGGACGATATCAGCAGGCCGCAATGCCAACGGTTGCGCGGCGGCCAGCCGGGCTTCCAGCGAATTGTCGACCGGCGGCGCCATTCCGGTGCCGTCCGCGATCCGGAAAATGCGCGCGCCTGCCGTGGCGAGGATGATTCCGGTCTGTCGTGCCGAGCCCTCCAGGCGTGCCAGAATGGGGAAGGTCCCTTCGGCCGGCAGATCGATCAGGATATCGAGCCGCTGCGCGATCGCGATCGGGAAGCGTTTTCCTGAGGCCGGCTGCACCGCATGGCCGTCGGTTGCCACGACGTAGCCGGTCAGGTCGCCGAGATCGATCCAGAACTGGCTCGATGACGCGCCGTTGATGATGCGCAAGCGGACCCGGCCGCCGCGGTCGACGCGAACGATCTCGGGATCGGCGAGGGTTCGGTCGTTGGCGAGGAAAGCATCGTACTGAACGTCGTTCAGATCCATTCCGGTCATTCCGCTGCCCTTCTTGTCCATGCCCGAGCCCATGTTCACGGCTTTCATTGCGCCAGCCGGCACCTTCGACATCTTCATCCCCGCCATCGCCATGCCGATGGTGCCCTGGCCGGCCGGCATGGCCATCGCCGGCATATTTCCGCCGCCCTCCGTTCTCTGGGCCTGGGCGCGCGCATCGGCGACGCTGGTGCCGGTCAGGCCGGCGAGCACCTCTGCGGGCGTGCGAAAGGTGAAGTCGTGCAGCATGAGAACAATGTCCTGCCGATCCTCGCGCTGCGTTGTCTCATCCTCGACGATGAGCGGCGCGGTCAAAAGACTTTGTTCCTGCATGGCGTGATGCGAATGCATCCAGTAGGTGCCGGGAATCGGCGCGTAGTCGTAGCTCTCCATGGTGCCGTTCGCGATCGGCGGCGTCTGCGGCCAGGGGAACCCATCCTGCTTCCAGGGCGGCAACTGACCGTGCCAATGAACGAGGGTGCGTGCGCCCGTCTCGTTGGCAAGCTCGACCCGGAAGCGCTCGCCAGGGCTGAGGCGCAGGCCGGGCCGCCCCTCAGGTCCGGTAAGCCCAAAGACCCGCGCCGCCCGCCCGTTCACCTCCAGCACCCGGGTTCCGGCTGTCAGCCGCTTGGCCGCGGGAGCGGCGGCGCGCGCTTTGGCGGATAACATGGCGGTAGCGAGCAAGCCGCCGACACCGCCAAGAAGGTCGCGGCGGGAGATGGCAAACGGTGGAACCAGCGCGGGCTTGGCGCCATTGCGCGGGCGAATTCCGTGATCAATTAGAGTTGTCTGACCGAATCTCATGGCGATGTTCTCCTCGATGTCTCTGCGTTGGAGATGGGCTCGCCATGGAAGGCGTCCCATGTCCCGGCGGCTCGTTCGAATGGCTGCGCGGATCAATTTGGAGCGACCGGCGTGAACCCTGCGCGCCCCATCGACACCTTGAGCGGGCTGGCGCCGTTGCTGCGCGTGCGGCCGCGATTGCAGCAGCTATGCCGCTTCGGCTCACAATGGGCCGCGGACCACCCGCCGGAACCCGACCGGTGGGCGCCGTTTCACTTTCTCGTCAAAGGCAGTTGCGTCATCGAGCTGCGCGACCGAGGGCGGATGGTCAAGCTCTCGGCAGGCGACATCGCGGTGTTGCCGCATGGCAGTCCGCATGCGGTGCGCGGGCCGACGACGCCCGCCGGGGCGCGCGGGCCGTTCGGCATTCGCAAGCGCCCGCTTGGCGCCATCGAACTGGAAACCAATGTCGAGGGCGATGGCGAGACCGAGTTGATATGCGGCCGGCTGTGCTTTGAGGCGGCGGGCGAAAATCTGGTGCTCGCGGCGCTCCCCGAGATCATCGTGATGTCGACGGGCGACGGCGATACCGGCGGCGCGCGCCTGCGCATGCTGATGTCGGCGATCCACGAGGAACTGCAGGGCGTCCACGCCGGCGCCGAGGCGATTGCCACCGACCTTGCGAGCGCGCTGTTCGTCATGGTGGTGCGGATCCAGCTTGGCCGCGACGGCCGCAGCGGCTGCCTGTCGGGAACGCTGGCGCACCCGCAGATCGGCCGCACGGTGGCCGCCATGCTCGACGACCCGGCCCGGGACTGGACGCTGGACGAACTCGCCGCGTGCGCGCATGCCTCGCGCGCCAGCTTCGTGCGGATGTTCCGCAAAAGCGCGCAACAGTCGCCACTGGCGTTCCTCGCCGGTCTCAGGCTCGAGCTTGCCCAGCGCAAATTGTCCGCCACGTCCTTGCCGGTCGCCAAAATCGCTGATGAGGTCGGCTACAAGTCCGAGAGCGCCTTCAGCCGTGCGTTTCACCGCCACTTCGGCATGCGGCCCGGCGAAGTCCGCGAGGCGGTTTCACGAACGGCTCCCGCCATGATCCGCGAGGCGGCGGATTAGAGCGTGATCGTCTCATGGCGGCGGCGCTCGGAAGCTTTCGCCACGGCTTCGGTGCGGGTCCGCGCGCCCAATTTCCGGAACAGCGATTCGACGTGGAATTTCACGGTGTGCAGCGAGATGTCGAGCCGGCGCGCAATCGCCTTGTTGGTCATGCCTTCGGCGAGCGCCGCCAGCACCTCGATCTCGCGCGGCGTCAGCAGGGCGTGACCGAGGCTCTCGCGCATCGCGCCGAAGCCGCCTTCCCGTTCCCGTGCGCCCGGCAGGCGGACGATCAGGCCGGCTGCAACCGCGCGGATCGCCGCATCGATCTGGCCTGCGTCGGCATCGGCCGACAGCACGCCGGGCATGTCATCATCGGCACCGCCGAGCGTGACGACAGGCCGGGTTTCGCCGGGCGGACTGTCGCCGTCGACCAGCACCACGTCGGCGGCGTCATCCACGCCGACGACGACATGTCCGGCCTCGACGACCACTTTGCCCAGGCTGGCACGGCGCGGCGCATCCTTTGCGTGGATGGCGACGCGGAGCCGCTCCACGAATACCGGGCTGCTTGCCAGATTGCTCATGCGGCGTGCCTTTCAGCGATGGTGGTCTGAACCGCGATCACCGCGCCGCCCCTGATCAGGCGAAGCTCGACCTTGCGCCCGATGCTGTCGGCGCCGAAATGCCGGGCGATTCTTCGCAGGCGATGCGCCGAGGTCCCGTCGACGCTGAGGATGATGTCGCCCGCCAGAATTCCCGCCTGCGCCGCCGGGCCGCCCTCGACCACCGACATCACCATCAGGCCGCTTGACTGGTCGGCGGTCTCGCGCAACGCATCCGGCACCGCGACGGGCTGTAACGCGACACCGAGCCAGCCACGCGCGATGTGGCCGTCCTTCAGTAGCTGCGGCACGACGCGTTCGATGGTTGCGGTCGGAATGGCGATGACCTGGCCGCGCGGCCCGAAGGTCGACATGCCGAGAGTGCCGCCGGTGGCGTCGAAAACCGGCCCGCCCTCCTCGCGCCGAGCCAACCTCGCATCGAGCACGATGCGCCGGTCGATGAGACCGCCGCGGCTTGAGTGCCATTCGGAACCGGCGAGGTTGACGAGCCCCAGCCGCGCGCTGGCGCCACCCGTTCCGTCGGCGCCGATCACGAGCACAACTGCGCCGGTACGCGCCTCGCCCGCAACAATCGAAGGTGCTGCGATCGTGGCCGCCGGCCGCAGGATCGCAATATTGGTGGAGGGATCGCGGCCGGCGATCTTCGCCGAAACCACCGCGCCACCGGGCGCGACCAGTTCGAATTCTTCCTTGCGCGGCAGCGACTGCTCGGAGGCGACGACAACCCCGGAATGCCACAACAAGCCCGTGAGATGCCGCTCATGCGCCAGGCGGATCGCGACGACGGCGTTCTTGCCGGCTTCCGCGCGCGTGGCGAGCGCGTTCGAGAACTGGGCCAGCAAGTCTGGTTGATCGGGCATCGGCAACTCCTATCGGTCTAAGATAGGAACGAAACTGGACTTTCCATCACCTCCATACTATCGGCCGGACGGCCGGGTTCACCCCGGTCGTTTGACCGGGGCCGTATCTTCCCGGGCGACCGGATGGCGTTTAATCTCAAGGGGAACAGCAATCGGTTGATCGCAACCACAACAGGGGTATCGTGTGGATCAAATGGATCGGCATGCACAAGGACTACGACAGGATCGATGTGAAAGAGGTGCAGCATGGCGGGTAAGGTAAGGCCGATCCGGATCCGGCGTCTGCACGAGCGCCTTGGAATTTCGGCAGAAGTGCTGATCCGGCCAAGTCGAAAAAAAGCGGCGTGACCGGCGCCATCACATTCTTTCGTGCAGACCAATGCCGATCAGCTTTCAGGACCTACTCCTCTCGTTCGAATTCGTCGGAAACAGCGTCGGCCAGCATCAGGCCATCCTGTGCCGGCGGACGAGCAAGATCTATTGGCATTCGGATTTCTCCGACCTGGACGAGTTCAACGATGAACTGCCCGATGACATCGAGGACGAAGCGAACTACGTCGCGATCCCCGACAAACGAGAGCTCGGTCTCGGCAAGCCGCTGGTGTTGGATTTTGCGCGCGAGTGCCTGCCAGACGATTTCGACGACATCAGATGGATGTTCAGCAAAAGAGGTGCCTACAAAAAATTTCGAGCCTTGCTGATACGCAGAAACGTCCTTGATCGCTGGTACGATTTCGAGTCGAAGGCGACAGAACGAGCACTGCGCGAGTGGTGCGAGTTGAATTCGATAAGCGTCACCGACTGACAACTCACAGTCCGCGCAAGGTATAGGCGACGGCCATCGGGTCGCGCGAATGCGCGCCCGATGATTATTACGTCCTACGGCGCTTTCGACTAAACCGGTCCGTGATTGTCCCGACGCAAGCCGCGCAGGAGACCGGCCCTACTTCATCGGCTCCGTCGTCATCCAGAGCAGCGTCTTCGCATCCTTCTCGTAAGCCATGCCCCTGGGATAGCTGATCAGCTCCATCTGCTGCCCCCAGGGGGTAAAGAAATAGAGGATAGACTGGCCGGCCGCAGGGCCTTCCTTGATCGGGATCGGCCCTTGCAACGTCTTGACGTCCTTTTCCTTCAGGTAAGCCGCTGCCTTGTCGATGTCGTCGACATACAGCGCGATATGGTGGCCGCCGATATCGCTGTTCTTCGGCAAGGTCTTGGCCTGGTCGGGCGCCTCGTACTGAAACAGCTCGATGTTGGAGCCGTAGCCGCAGCGGACCATGCTGATCTCGTCGATGACGGCCCGCGGATTGACGTTGACGACGTCCTGCATGAACGTTCCCTTGTCATCCGAGAACGGCCCGAACGACATCGCATGCGAACAGCCGATCACGTCGGTGAAGAAGGCGGTGGCCGCCTTCACATCCGGCACGGTGATGCCGGTATGATCGTGGCCGCGCAGGCCCGGAATCGAATCCGCCGAGGCCGGCTGGGACGATATCGCCAGCGCGGCGATAGCGCCGAGCAGGAAACTGGATCTTGTCATCTTGGTCATGGTTACTCCTCTGGTACGATGGCGCAGCTTTAAAAAAAGTTCCTGAAGTCGCGGGCTCAGCCCGGCGACGCTAGTTGACGTTCGACCGCCTTCGCATCATGGGCGAGACCTTGCGCGATGCCGCGGGCCATGTCGCCGACATAGATTTCTTCCTCGCCCGCCTCGAAACCGTCGAGGATTTCCGCCGCGGCATCGGCCGTCGTCATTTTCGGAATCGTCAGCATCTCGGTCATCCGCGTGTCGACCGCGCCGGGCAGCGCCGCGGCGACCCGGACGCCCTGCGGCGCGAGTTCGCCGCGCAGCCCTTGCGTCAGGCTGAGTGCGGCCGCCTTCGACGCGCAATAGGACCCCATGAACGGCAGGTTCACCCGCGCCAGGATTGTCAGCATGTTGAGGACGGCGCCGTGATTGGCGGTCAGCGCCGGCGCGAAGGCCCGCGTCACGCGCAGCGGCGCAAGATAATTGGCTTCGATTTCCTCATAGGCCATCGCGAGGCCAGGCGCTGTCAGGAAGCTGGTGTTGTGGTTGACGCCGGCATTGTTGATCAGGAGCGTGACGTCGGTCGCCGCCGCCGCGGCTTTGGCGACGTCCTCGTCGCTGGTGACGTCCATCTTGATCGGCACCAGATGCGGGGATGCAGCAAGCGCGGAAATATCCCGCGCGGCGGCGTAGATCTTGGCGGCGCCGCGGGCCGTCAGCGCCGAGATGAGCGCCTGGGCGATCGCGCCGGTAGCCCCGGTGATGAAGACGACAGAACCCTTGATAGTCTCGGTCATGCGGCTGATCCTTGGCTGTAGGGGGTGACAATCGGGCTGGCATCGTCCAGCCAGCCCGGCTCGACGTCAGGCAACGGAATCGCGGACAGAAGCTGCCGCGTGTAGGGATGCTGCGGGGAGTTGAAGATCCGGGCGACCGGGCCGTATTCGACGACTTCGCCGGCTTGCAGGATCGCGACGTCGTCGCAGAGCACGCGCACGACCGACAGATCGTGGCTGATGAACACCATGGTGAGACCGAGCCTGGCGCGCAGCTCGCGCAGCAGCAGCAGGATATGCGCTTGCGTCGAGACGTCGAGCCCGGACACGATCTCGTCGGCGACGATGAAGTCCGGCTGCAGCGCCAGTGCGCGTGCGATCCCCGCCCGCTGGCGCTGGCCTCCCGAAAGCTCGTGCGGATAGCGGTCGGCAAAGCCGGCCGGGAGGCCGACGAGATCGAGCAGCGCGGCGGCGCGCTCGCGCCGGTCCCGCCGTCCCTTCAAGCGTCCGTACACGCTAAGCGGACGCGTCAGCGTCACACCCAGCCGCAGCCGCGGATTCAACGACGACTGCGGGTCCTGGAAAATCATCTGGATGCGGGCGCGCAGCGGCCGCATCTCGGTCTCGTTGAGACGGCTGATTTCGACGCCGTCGAACTGGATGCCGCCGGAGGTGGGCTGCAACAGCCGCACCAGCAGCCGGCCGAGCGTGGTCTTGCCGGAACCGGACTCGCCCACGAGGCCGAGCACGGAGCCGCGCGGCACCGCGAGGTCGACCCGCTTGACCACCTCGCGCAGCACCGGCCGGCGGAACAGCCCGACGCGCTCCGGATACGCAAAGCTCAAGTTGCCGGTCCGGAGCAGAATCTCGGTCATGACGGCGCCGTCGCGGTCAGCCGGTCGAGGCGATGAGCTTCGGCCCACAGGCTATCGATCAGGGCGGGCGGCACCGGACGCAGCGCCTCGGCCGGCCGGTCGGCGCGCGGCGTCGCCGCCAGCAGCGCGCGCGTATAGGGATGGCGCGGCCGCGTCAGCACATCGGCGGTCTCTCCCTCCTCGAGCACACGCCCCGCATGCAGCACGGTCATGGTGCGGCAGATCTTGGCGACCACGCCGAGGTCGTGGGTGACGAACAAGACCGCCGCACCATGGCGCTGCCGCAGGCGTTCCACCAGCTGCAGCACCTGGCGCTGCACCGTGACATCGAGCGCGGTGGTCGGCTCGTCCGCGATCACGAGGCTCGGATCGCAGGCGAACGCCATTGCGATGAGCACGCGCTGGCGCATCCCGCCGGAGAGCTCATGCGGATAGAGTTCCAGCACCCGCCGCGGCTCGCGGATCGCGACCTCGGCGAGCAGATCAACCGCGCGCGCCAGCGCGTCGCGCTTGGACAGCGCAAGGTGGTGCCGCAGCAGGATCGCGATCTGCCCGCCGACGCGCTTGACCGGATTGAGCGAGGTCATCGGGTCCTGCGGAATCAGCGCGATGCGGCGGCCGAGCAGGCTGCGCCGCTCCGGCTCGGGCATCGCGACGAGGTCGCGTCCTTCGAAGGAGATCTTCCCGGCCGCGATGATGGCGTTGGCGGGCAACAGCCCGAGCACAGCACGTCCCAGCATCGACTTGCCGGCGCCGGATTCGCCGACCAGTCCGCGGACTTCGCCGGGCTCGAGCTCGAGGCTGACGCCACGCAGCACATTGGCCGAACCTGATCCCTCGCCGATCGCGACGTGCAGGCCCTGGACGGAAAGCACTGCTGTCATCGGCGCTGCACCGGATCGAGCGTCTTGCGCAGGCCGTCGCCGAGCAGGTTGAACCCGATCAGGCTGAGGATGATGCAGCCGATCGGCAGCGCCATGATCCAGGGCGCCTGATAGACGATCTGGCGTCCCTCGGCGATCATGCCGCCCCAGGTCGGGGTGTCACCGGCCACCGATATGCCGACAAACGACAGGATCACTTCGACCAGGATCGCGATACCCATCTCGACCGCCAGCAGCGTGACCAGCAGCGGAACCAGGTTGGGCAGAATCTCCAGCCGCAGGATCCGGCCGCGGCTCAGCCCAATGGCGCGCGCGGCGGCGGCATAGTCGCGCTGCAACTGCACCATGGTTTCGGCGCGGACCACGCGTGCAAAACGGGTCCAGTCGACGACGACGATGGCGGCGATCACCGAGGTCAGTCCCGCGCCGATCACCGCCGCCAGCACGATCGACAGCAACACCGGCGGAAACGCCATCCAGACATCGATCAGGCGCGAGGTTGCCTGATCGACCCAGCCGCCGAAACTGCCGGCGATCAGGCCGAAGGCGATGCCGATCGCCGCCGCCAGCGACGCCGCGATCAGCGCCACGGCGACGGCAGTCCGCGCCGAGTAGATCAATCGCGACAGCACGCAGCGGCCGAGGCTGTCGGTGCCGAGCCAATAGGCGGGATCGCCGCCTGAAAACCATGCCGGCGGCAATTGCGCCGACATCAGATCCTGTTCGATCGGGTCGTGCGGTGCGAGCAGCGGCGCCAGCAGCGCGACCAGCACGAGCAAACCCACCAGCGCCGCGCCGAGCCAGAGCCGCGCACCGCCCCGCCTGATTCCTTCGATCCATCGCGACGAACGGGTGGGGTGAACATCGAGGGCAAGGTCAGCCATGGCGCAACCTCGGATCTAGCAGCGTGACCACAAGGTCAACGGCGAGATTGAGCGCGATGAACAAGGCCGCGAAGGTCAGGATCAGGCCCTGGATCAGCGGGAAATCGCGATTGATCACCGCGTCGATCGCCATGTTGCCGATGCCTTCATAGGAGAAAATGCGTTCGACCAGCACGGTGCCGCCGAGCAGCAGCGTGACCTGGACGCCGCCGAGCGCGACGGCGGGTATCAGGGCGTTGGGAAGCACCTCACGCAGCAGGATTTCGGGCCGCGAAAAGCCGCGGGCGCGGGCGATCTGCGCGTAATCCTGATCCTCAGCCTCGGCCAGCGAAGTTTTCAGGATCCGCGCCACCAGCGCCGCGAACGGCAGGGCCAGCGCCAGCGCCGGCAGGATCATGTGATGCAACAGCGCGGCCGCGACGTCGAAGCGCCCGCCAACGAGGCTCTCGATCAGGTAGAAATTGCTGTGAAAGCTGACGTCGATCTCGGGATCAATGCGCCCGGAGATCGGCAATAAAGGGATCAGCACCCCGAACAGCAGCAGCAGGATGAGGGCCCAGAGAAAATCCGGTATGGCCAAGAGGACGCCGATGCCGCCATCGACCGCCCATTCCGCCCGCCTTCCGCGAAGCTGGATGCCGATCAGCGCGGCGGTCAGCCCCAACGCGACCGCGATCAGCGTCGCCAGCAGCGCCAGTTCGAGGGTCGCCGGCAATCGCGCCAGCACCAGTCCGAAGACGCGCTGGTGCAGGCTGATCGAACGGCCGAAATCGCCGCTCAGCGCCTGGCCGAGCCAGGTGACGAACTGCTGCAGGAGAGGCTGGTCGAGCCCGTAGAACGCCCGCAGCCGGTCGATGTCGGCAGGCGTCGCACCCGGCGGAATCATCATGGCGATGGGATCGCCGGGCACGATGCGCAGCAGCACGAAGACGATCACCGCCACGCCGAAAAGTGTCGGCGGTATGAGGACGAGTCGCCTGATGATCTCGCCCCAGCGCATCGTCGTGCTGCCCTGCCTTTACGTCCCTGGAGCATGATCGGTTCTGATTGAATCAGAACCGAAGCTCTAGATTCTTGTTTTGACGCATTTTCTTCACGCGAACCGGTGTCCACTTCGCTCGAAAACGCTCTACGCCTGCGTAATCAGTTGCGGAAGAATCATTCCATTGGCCTGCGGCACGATCTTCAATCCCTTCTTGTGGATGATCGGCTGCACATACTGGAACAACGGAATCACCTCACCTTCCTCGGCGATGTATTTGTCGACGGCCTTGTAGCCGGCGATCCGCTTGGCTTCGTCCTTTTCGCCCCATAGCGGGCCGATGCGCTCGACGAGGTCCTTGCCCTTCCAGGCGCAATGCGGCGACGGGCCGAACATCGCAAAGCCGGTGGAGGTAGAGGGATCGCCGATCGCGTTGCCCCAGTTGTAGAACGCGGCCGGTGCCAGCGCGTGGCGCGCGCGCAGCTCGAAATGCTGCGCGATTTCGTAGACCTCGATGTTGGCCTCGATGCCGACCTTGCGCCACATCCCGACGATCGCCTGGATCATCTCGTAATCCTTCGGCTTGAAGCCGCGCGTGGTCTGGATGGTGAACTTGACCGGCTTCTCCGGCGAGAAGCCGCTCTTGGCGAGCAGGCTCTTGGCCAGTCCGGGATCGTAGGCGACCTTGATCGAGGGATCGAAGGCGGCGTAGCCCGGCGCTTCCAGGGTCGAGATCGGAACGCCGTAGCCCTTCAAAAGCCGCTCGACGATCGCCTTCTTGTCGATGGCGTGATTGGCGGCGAGGCGGACATTGCTGTCGAGCATCGGATCGATGTCGGTGATGAAGATCATCGCGATGTCGGACACCGGTTTTGTCACGCCGACCAGGCCAGGCTTTGCCTTCAGGCGATCGAACTCCTCGTAAGGAATCTCGAACGTGACGTCCGATCCGCCCGATTCGAGCTCGGCGACGCGGCTGGTGGGATCGGTGACGAATTTGAACACCACGGTGTCGAAGGCGGGCTTGGGCCCCCAATAGCCGGGATGGGCCTTGAGCCTAAGGAACGCGTTGCGCTCGAAGGCATCGACCTTGTACGGGCCGGATCCGATCGGCGCCTTCTCGAAACCTTCGGCGCCGACCTTTTCGAAATAAGCCTTCGGCAGGATATAGCCGGTGAGGAAGGCCATCCATTTGAACAAGGTCGGCTCGAATTCGATCACGTCCCCGGTGATGGTGTTGCCGTCGATCTTGTAGTTGCCGACCTTGGACCAGACGAACTGGATCGGGTTGCCGCCTTTCGGATCGGCCGCGCGCTGCAGCGACCAGACCACGTCCTCGGGCGTCACGGGCGAACCGTCATGCCAGGTCGCGCCCTTGCGCAGATCGAGCGTGATCTTGGTGCGGTCGGCGTTCCAGCCCCATTTCGTCAGCAGCCCGGGCTTGAAGGATAGATCGGGCGCCTGGCCGATATAGGGATCGAAGATGGTCTGATAGATCGACTGGATGGTCGGATTGACCGCTGACAATCCGACGGTCGGATCGAATGACGGCAGGTTGACGTTATAGGCGATGGTCAGCGTCCCCGCCGGCGCGGCTTGCGCCGGGCCGCCGAGCATGCCGGTGGAGAGCGGCAGGGCCGCCGCGCCCGCCAGTTGGAGGACGCTACGACGAGAAAGCCCGGAGGACACCATGACCAATACTCCATCTGCATAGACGCGAACGGCGCCCGGGGCGGGCGCCGTTGATTGATTGCGATTATTTCGCGGCCTTCGGCGCGCTCTCGGCCCAGCGCGCCATCAAATTGTTCGACGGCAGCGTCTCGTCGACGAGCTTCTTCGCCGTCGCGACGCCGGCCACGGGGAGGGTCGCCGGATCGAGCAGCCCGATCTGCACCAGCACCGAGGCCTGATCCCAATAGATGTGCTCGTTGTAGAGCTTGTCGCCGCGGAAGCGGACGATCGCGACCAGCGGAATTTCCACATATTTTCCGGTCGGCGCCACGCCGGGCAGCATCCAGTCGATCTCGATGTCGTGGGTGAAGCAGAACAGCATCTCGTCGACGACCCGGTCGGCGCCGATGGTGCGCGAGATCGGGATCAGCTTGGTGTCCTGCGGCGTCTTCGGGATGAAATGGTTGGCGTAGAAGCGCAGCAGGTCGCGATAGCCGACGCCGCCGGTCATGGTCGGGATGTGGTTGACGTAGGGCTCCGCCACCATCGTCGCCATGGTCTGCTCGGCCGAGCGCGTGCCGAATTCCAGCTCGGTATGCCGGTCCCACAGCGTGGACAGATCGTAATGCGGGCCCAGAACTTTTCGGAACAGCGCGATCGAGCGCGAATGCGCCATCAAGGTCGCCGGCTTGTTGAAGCTGGCGCGCTCGGGCGCGGCGAAAGCATGGTCGCAGCCGGGATAGAGATAAAGTTCGACGTCGGGACGCTTGGCGAAGGCCGCCTTGACCTGCTCGCGCGCTTCAGCGGGCGCGAACTTGTCGAGTTCGGCGAAATGGAACACCATCGGCCCCTTGATCTTCGCGGCTTCGCCGAGATCGGCCTCGATGCCGACGCCATAATAGCTGGCGGCGCAATCAACGTCGGTACGCGCCGCCGTGAGATAAGCGAGCTTGCCGCCGAGGCAGAAGCCGAGCGCGCCGACCTTGCCGACGCATTCGGGCCGCGCCCGCAATACCTTCAGCGCGTCGGCCGCATCCTTGATCGACTGGTTGACGTCGAAGCGCTGGTAATAGCCGAAGGCCTTGTTGAAATCGGCCTCGCTGTAACCGAGCTCGATGCCGGGCTCCATCCGCCAGAACAGATCCGGCGCCAGCACCACGTAGCCTTCCTCGGCATAATAATCGGCGACCTCGCGCATCGAGGAATTGACGCCGAATATCTCCTGCAGCAGCAGGATGCCGGGCCCCGATCCCGACGCCGGAACGGTCAAATATCCCTTGAAGGTGCCGCCATCGGCGGCCGCGATATCGATCCACTGTCCTGTCACGCTACTGACCCCCGTTCGATACGCCCCGCGCCGCGGTTTGCCGCTGCCACTTCATCGTGCTTTCTTAATTGAATTTTTAATGTAAGAATCGCAATTGTAAATAGCATAGATTGAGCAAGGCTTGCCTACGGCTTGAGCGCACGCGACATCGGGAGACCGTTTTGAAGAGGATGCAGAAGACCGCGGTCAGGAAGACCGGCGACACGACGCCCAAGAATCAACCTAACAAGAATCAACCTAACAAGAGCCAACCTAACAAGAGCCCGCCTGCCGCCGCCGAGCGGCCGGGGTCTTGGCATCTGGCGCGCACCGAGACGGAGCGGCTTCTGTCGGATTTCGAGTTCGGGCTGGAGCGGCTGGCGCAGGCCTATTATCGCTGGAAGGCCGCGTGTCTCGCCGCCGTCTGCGACGTGCCGCTCACCGGCGACGACGTGGCGGTGCTCAATGTGGTGCGGATGGGCGATGAACCGAAGCGGCTGTCCGAGATCGGGCAATTGCTCAACCGCGTCGATGTGCCCAATCTTCAATACGCGACCCGCAAACTGGTTCGCGTCGGCCTGATCGAGACCGAGGGTCGCTCGTCGCGCAAGGAAACGCGCTACCGGGCGACCGCGACCGGGCGCTCCGTCACCGAGGCCTACGCGGGCCTGCGCGCCGCGACGTTGCCGCCCATGCTCGACGCGCTGGACGGCTGGGCGGTGAAGTCCGAGACGACGCGTATCCAGCTCGATCTGCTGTCGAGTCTCTATGCGCAGGCGGCGCAGGTCGCGATCACCAAGCGCCATCAGCCCTGAAGGCACGTCTGCGGATGAAGCATCGAAAGCTATTCGGCGGCTCCTGTCTTTGCTGCAGAGCGAAGTGACTTTTCTTCGAATCGTCATCCCGCTCTGTGTTTTTGTTTGAGCATGATCTTTTCGAAAAAACCGGTTCCCACTTTTCCGGATCATGCTCTGAAGATCGCCGCTCATATACCCGAAGCGAATTCATCCAGCAGTTTTGCAAACGCTTCGGGCTGCTCCCATTGCGGGGTGTGGCCGGACTTGTCGATCACCTGAACCGCCTGACGCCACAGTGTGGGGGCGGACAGGCGGCGCAAATAATCGAGATCCACGATCTGCTCCTCGGCGCCGTGCACCATCGCGAGCGGAATTTTGAGCTTGGTGCCCACGAGCGCAACTTCGTCCTGGAACAGGCCCTGCTGCGCGCTTGCGCCGAGGTATCCCCGCGCCGCCCCGTCGGTCTTGCGGAAGTCCGCCTTGAAGAATGGCGGGATCGGGTTGAACTTCGGTGCAAACGCATGCTCGAGCCAGCCATCGACCTCCGCCTCGCCGGGATCCGGCGTGAAAGCGACGTTCGACAGCCCCTTGAAACCGGCAAAGCCGTCCGGCCCCTTGCCGATCGGCGGGGTGCCAAAAATCATCAAGCCTGCAGCCATCGGCAGCGCCGAAGCCGCCTCGAGCACGGCGTGGCCGCCGAGGCTCCAGCCGACGAAGACCGCGTTCTTCAGGTCAAGCTGCCGCGCGATCGCCGCGATGCAGGCCGAATATCCGGCCGCCGAATAGTCCTTTTCCGGATCAGGCGCAGGAGCGGAATCGCCGTGCCCCGGCAGATCGATCGCGATCAGGCGATATTTGCGCCCGAGAGATCCTTCCAGCTGCTTGCTCCAGACTCTCGACGACGACGAATTGCCATGGATGAGAACGATCGGGCGGCCGGTGCCCTCGCTCTCATAGGCGGCGATGGTCTGCTGGCCGACCTGAAGCCGCAACGGATGTACGCCCGGGCCCGGGAAGGTGTTTTCGCTCATGTCTTTCCCCTATCAACCTTGTTTCATTCTTCGACGGCGAGATCGTCTGCATCAAATCACAGAGAATCCATGGGTGCCGTCGCGCCGGAGCTGGTCGACCAGGCCGTATTCCCAATCGAGATAGGCCTGCATCGCGCGGGCATCGACATCGGTGCCTTCGTAGGGACGCCGGTAGCGCTGCAACAGATCGGGTTTTGGCAAGATCACCGGCGGCCCGACCTCCAGCGCGCCATCGTAGCCGCCTTCGAGCACGCAGGTTTCAAATCCCATTTGCGCGAGCCACGACGCGGTCATGTCGGCGCGCACACTTCTGTCGTCGGTCAGGAGAATACGTGCCCCGCGCACCGGCGCCGCCATGTCGATCTCCTGCACCAGCTGCCCGCCCGGGTAGTGGCGAAAACCTGCGACATGGCCGGCCGCGTAATCCAAGGCATCCCGAACGTCGAACCGATAGAGCGTGCGGTTGGTCTGCGCCGCGAGTGCGCCCGCTTCCGTCACGCTCAAATGCCGAACGCCGGCGCGATAAGCCACCTCGCGGGCATTGGTCTGCGCACCCTCGAACAGGCCGATCCCGCCGCGCCGGTCGGCGCCATGCTCGAGCCGCTGGTTTGCGAGAGTCCAGCCGATGGTGCCGTTGCGCAGCGCCATTACCTTGTTGGCGACGCCGGCATTGATCAGCGACTGGGTGCCGATGATCGACCGGGTGCGGCCGGCGCAATTCACGATGATGGTCGTCTCCGGATCCGGCGCGATGCGGCCGGCGCGCAGCACCAGTTCCGCGCCGGGTACACTCACGGAGCCGGGAATGTTCATGGTGACGTATTCGTCGAAGCGGCGGACATCGAGCACCGCGATATTGGCCTTGTCCGCAATCAGGTTAGCGACTTCGTCCGCGGGCAAGGACGGCGTGTGCCGTCGCTGCTCCACCAGCTCGCCAAACGCCTTGGCGTAGGAATTCACGTCCTGGAACAGTTCATAGCCCGCGGCCTGCCAGGCTTGCAGTCCGCCGTCGAGCTGGCGAACATTGGTGTATCCCAATGCCGCAAGCCGATCCGCAGCCTGCGGGACCAGCCCTTCGCCCGCGTCATAGAGGACGATCGGCACGTCTGTGCGGGGCAGCCGCATTTCGGCTTCGAGCGCGATCCGCTCCGCCTGCATGTTGGCGGCAAACAGCGGATGGCCGGTCGCGAAAGCAGCCTCGTGCCGCACATCGAGCAGCGCGATTTCGTCTTGCAGCAGCAGCGCGCAGCGGACTTGCAAGGGCGTGACGGAGGGTACGGTCATGGGATGGGCGGGCTCGATGAGGATGGCGGCTAACCTTGCACGGTTGCGGCTGCCGATTCAACTCGAGAGCGAGATGCACGTCTGGTCCAATTTTTATTGGGGGGGTTTCTCTCGTCATTGCGAGCGCAGCGAAGCAATCTAGCTTTCTTACTTGCCGGGCTATGGATTGCTTCGCTTCGCTCGCAATGACGGCGAGACAAAGATTCGCGATCTCGCCACGCCTTGCGCGCGAGGTTTGGCCGGTTCGTTCCGCCCTCTGCAAACAGAGGGCGCAGGGAATGCCGGGCGTCCGATGCGCCCGATAGCCGCGTGTGCAACGGTAGTGGTAGAACGCACACGCGTTAGTCAGGTCACACCGGGAAACACCCGGCATTCCCCGCGCAATGGTTTTACGGCTTATGTCGTACTCTCCCCGGCGATCGGGCTTTCTTGTCACCGTCATCCCTGAGAAGCTTGCTTCTCACGAACTTGACGCCGGCGTCGAGGCGTCAGGACCACACGATTTTGCCGTCCGCAAGATCAGCGCTCTCGTCTTTAGCGCTCCTTGCGTCCATCGCATCCCGCTCCAACGTCCGTGACGATCGCGAAACGCCCCTCTCGGTGGGACGGGATGGCGCGCGTTATAAGCTGATTTGCTTCTTCGGAAAATCAGAATATTTTTGCAAAAGGGGCTGGACAGGCAAATCAGTGATTTGCCCGACGGGTGCGTTGGCGGCACGAGCCAAGGCAATTGCAAGGCAATTGCTCGTCGCGCGGATCAACCCGGCTCGACGCGCTGCGGCTCTGACTCAACACCCCGTCCTGTCCCGACGACATCGGGACCGCGGCGGCCCGTGTTGATCTTTGCCGCGCCATCGGCACTGACCGAAGACGGGCTGCCGTCCCGCAAGTACCCGCCGCACACACAATTTTGTTCGTGATTCGCTGTGAATTATGACAGGATTACTACAGACGAATGTCAGTTCGGTAAAATACGGAGCGGTCCATGAGTCTGGAATGGCGGGCGCGGCCAAGTTCCCTGGCCTGGTCGAATCCCCTGGCCTGGTGGTGGAGCCTGCTGACCCTGGTCAGCGGCGCCAATATCGCGGTCTGGTTCGTGCTGTACCGCCAGCTCCACGAACAGCGCATTGGCGGCCTCGGCAGCTCGTCCACCATCGAGCTCATGCTCGTGCTCTGCGCGGCCTATGTGTTCGGCTGCGCCTTCAGGTCGTTCCTTCCGCGCGCGGATGTGCAGCGGATCTGCCTCTTCGACACCTGGCTGTCGAGCGTCGTCGTCGGCCGGTCGGTGGCAACCGTGGCCGAGGTCTGCTTCGCGGCGCAGTGGGCGATCATCCTGCACCAGCTCGGCACCATCACGGAAGCGGACACCACCTTGAACGCCGCGTGGGTAATCGTGCCGTTGATCCTGATCGCGGAAGGATTTTCATGGTATGCGGTGCTGACCACCAAGTACTGGGGCAACGCCATCGAGAATTCGATTTGGGCCGTCGCCTTCTTCATCGTCGGGATCGGGCTTTGCCGGCTGCTGCCGGAGTTCGATGGCATAGTCCGCGTCGTCCTCGCCGTCGCGATCATCGGGATTGCGGGTTATCTGGCGTTTCTCATGACCATCGACGTCCCGATGTATCTAGGCCGGTGGCGGGCCAAGGTTGCCGATGGCAGCAGCCACCTGCGGCCTCTCGAGGGCCTCTGGGACGTGAGCACGCGCTGGATCGTGACGCATGACCTTGCCGAGTGGAAGGACGAGATTGCCTGGATGTCGCTTTATTTCAGCGCGGCGGTCTGGGCCAGCCTCGCGCTGTGCGTTTGCTGCTCGCTCGAAGGTCATCTGCCGCGCTATCGAACCGAAGCGACGATCGCAAGCTCGCCGTCGAACCCGTCGGCCGTGGCCAGCAAGCCGCCCCCGGTAGCGATCCGCCCCGGCGCCTAACGGAATCCCTGCAGTCGTTTCACCGGCTGCGAGCGAACCGGCCGGGTGGGGGCATGAGAGCCCGCATTGTCCGGGCTGCTCGCTGCGTCGAGCTGCAGCCACGTCTCCAGCATCTTCGCTGTTTTTCGATCGCCTTCGATCTTCACGGCATTCCCGGCTACGGCACGCCATCTCCGTCGGCCGAGAAAAACGGCGATCCAGTCGCGGATGTCGCCTCGAAGGAATGAGGTCGACGGCAAATCCGGGGTCCTTGACACATACGTCGACGCCGTGGGGTTCGACTACCAGCCACATGATCCGGAATTTGGTGCGGCTTGCCGGCACACCCGAGAACTCGAAACGCAGGGCAACGCGGCGCCCGGGCAGCGCATCTCGATCGATTCGCTTGCGCAAGCCCCACAACAGGAGAGCCGGATCGAGATCGGAAGGTTCGATCCGCTCGGACGTGTGCCGCAGGCCCCAGCGGCCGAGCGCGTTCATCACCGCGCCGAAATCCTCGCCGGCGGCCGTGAGCCAATACTCCCGGCCATTGCCTTGCGCGCGCGACCGCCGCTCGACGATGCCGTTCTTCTCCAGCTCGCGCAGCCGCGCCACCAGCACGGCCCGGGAAATCAGCGGCACGCCGCGATGAATGTCGTTGAAGGCATGCATGCCGGATATCAGCTCGCGCAGGATCAGCGGCGTCCAGCGCGCGGCAAACACCTCCGACGCCTTCGCGACGGGGCAGAACTGGGCATAGCGGATCGACATGCAATCCATATAGCCACCGCGCGCCCGCTTTCCAGTACGAAAAACAGACTTGGCGGGCATCGCCACCGGACCAAATAACTCCGTGACGCGGCAACCGTCGGAGGTCGCGCGGCGATTGCGCGGACGCAATGCCGACAACACAAATGGAGTTTTGCAATGACCGATTTCGTCCTGGTTCACGGTGCATGGCAGGGAAGCTGGTGCTGGGCGCGCGTGCGGCGCCTGTTGGCGCAGCAGGGTCACGGCGTCTTTACGCCGACCCTGACCGGCCTCGCCGAACGGTCCCATCTCCTGACTCGCGAAGTCGAACTCGAAACCCACATCGCCGACGTCGCCAATCTCGTGGCCTGGGAGAACTTCCGGGACATCGTGCTGGTCGGACATTCCTATGGCGGCGCCATCGTTCGTCATGTCGCCGACCGGATGCGCGACCGCATCCGCTCGCTGATCTATCTTGATGCCTTCGTGCCCGAAAACGGGAAGTCCGTCCTCGAATATCTGCCCAATGCAGGCCGGGATCTCCGCGACCTCGCGGTTCTGCACGGCGGGGGCTGGAAGGTGCCGCCGCTTTCGGCCGCGGCCCTGGGCGTCAATCCCGCCGACGCGCCGTGGGTCGACCGCCAGAGCACCATGCATCCGTTATCGACCATCGAAGTGCCCGCGCGGATCGCGGGCGCCTGCGACAGCGTGGAGGACATCGGATTTATTCTGGCGCGCGGCCGTCAGAACAGCCCTTTCGCGCAATTCGACGCCGTCGCGGAACGTCGCGGCTGGTGGCGCGAACAACTGGCCTGCGGTCACGAAATGATGCTGGACATGCCGAATGAACTTACAGCATTGCTGCTGAAGCGAACCTAGGGAGCGAAATGAGTTTTGATTGAGTATCTCCACCCGCGACCTGTTCACCTCTCGTCGGCGGGGAAAGGTCGATTTGCGCAGCAAATCGGGTGAGGGGGCGCAGCTCCAATGAGAGACCTTAACCCCTCACCCGGCGCTACGCGCTTGCCTCTCCCGATGGGAGAGGCAAGCGGAGCCTGGGGCGGATAGATTGATCCCGCCAAAACCCATCATGCGTCGGGAAGCGAGGCTACGCCGCCCGGACGGTCGCGAGGAAACTCTCGACCTCCTGCTTGAGGCGCTCGGACTGCTTGGCGAGTTCGCCGGCCGAACCGAGCACCAGTTCGGCGGCTGTTCCCACCTGGCCCGAGGCCTGCGTCACGCCGGTGATGTTCTGCATGACGCCCTGGGTGCCCTGCGCGGCCTGCTGCACGCTGCGGGCGATTTCCTTGGTCGATCCATCCTGCTCCTCCACCGCGGCAGCGATGGTGGTGGCGATCTCGTCGATCTGGGCGATGGTGGCGCCGATCTCGCGGATGGCGCCTGCCGTCGCCCCGGTGGCGTCGCGGATCGACTGGATCTGGTCGGCGATCTCCTCGGTCGCTTTCGCGGTCTGGGTCGACAGCGCCTTCACTTCGCTGGCCACCACGGCAAAGCCCTTGCCCGCCTCGCCAGCCCGCGCGGCTTCGATGGTTGCGTTCAAGGCCAGCAGGTTGGTCTGTGCGGCGATGTTTTGAATGAGCCCCATCACCTCGCCGATCTTCTGCGTCGCCTCCAGCAATCCTTCCACCATGGTGTTGGTGCGGCCGGCCTGGGCCACGGCGCTCTGCGCGATCGATGACGAGTGAACGATCTGACGGGAGATTTCCTGCCCCGACGTCGAAAGCTCCTCCGCCGCAGCGGCCACGGTCTGCACATTCGCCGTGGTCTGCTGCGCCGCCGCGGCAACGGTCGTGCTCTGCCGCGTCGTCTCCTTGGCGATGGCCGACAGCGATTGCGCCGAATGCTGCATCTCGGCGGCGGCCGAAGCGGCGCCGGCGACAATTCCGCCGACACTTTTCTCGAACTCGCTCGCGATCCGGTTCATGGCCGATTTGCGTTCCGCCACGGCGCGCGCCGACGCCTCCTCCCGCTCGGCACGGAGACGTTCGGCGTCCAGCAGCCGAGCCTTGAAAACGGCCAGGCTGCGCGAGATATGGCCGATTTCGTTGCGATGCTCGGTGAACGGGACCTCGACGCTCAGGTCACCTTTCGCCAGGCCGTCCATCACGCCGCATATCGCACCGAGCGGACGAACCAGGCCGCGACCGAGCGCGAAGGCGGCCAATGCCGCGACCAGCAATCCAGCCAGACCGCCCGCCGCGATCCAGATGGCGCGCTCGAACACCACCGCGTCGATATCGTCGGTATAGACGCCGGCCTGGATCGCGAGCATCTTGTCGCCCTCGCCATAGCCGCCGGCATAGCTGAGCTTCGGCAGCTCGCGACCGCCCGCCGCTTTCGGCACCTGATATTCGAGGAAACCACCGCCCGCGCGGGCCTTGCCGACGATATTCTGAATCAGCAGCTGGCCCTGATTGTCCTTGTAATCCCAGCGATTGACATTGATGTATTTCGGATTGGCGTGGACATGGGTCACGCCGGCATTGCTGCTGCCGGCGCCGTAGACGCCGATATAGTCGGCGGATTTACCCCAGCGCATGGCGCCGATCGCATCGAAAGCAAGCTGCCGCGCTTCCTCGACCGGGATCTTGCCGGCTTTGGCTTTTTCCTCGTAGGTCGACAGGATCTTCTTCGCGGCCTCGACCAGATCGAACACCTTGGTCCGGCGTTCCTCGATGACGGTATTGCGAAGCACCATTACTTGCGCGGCTAGCGCGGCGACGAAGACAACGGTCAAGACCGCGATGATCATCGCAAAACGATTGTAGACGGTAAGGTGTCGCATGAGGCGGGCCTTCCTGGCAGAAGTGATCGGCAACAGTATCGCTTTACCGGTTAAGCCTTTATTGAGAACGATGCACAATCAAACCCGGAGGGGAATCCCGACGCCTGCCGTATGATCTCCGGCGCGGCTTGCCGCCTTTTTGACGCTCTTGGACCCTAACTCGGCTTGGGTTCGGGGTTGGGGACGTCGGCATCGACCGCATGGCGGCGTGTTTCGGGGGACAGTGGCGGGCATGCAGTTCAGGTCGGAAGGTAGGTCGCTGCGGAAACTCTGGGTCCGTCGCTTGTTCGGTCACTTGGCCCTTGGCACAATTCTGGTCCTGACCGGCGGCGCGGCACATGCCCAGAATCTGGATCAGGGCAAATCGGCTGCCAAGCTGTTTGCGGATGGTTGCTCGTCATGTCATCGCAGCCCCCGCGGGCTTGCCAAGGGCCGCTTTCGCCTGACGCTGTTCCTGTTCCTGCAAGACCACTATGCGACCAGCTCCAGCTCGGCCTGGGCGCTCACCTCTTATCTGGAATCCCTCGATGGCGCACCGCGCGGCCGGTCGCGTAGTGCCGCGGCGAAGCCGTCATCCCCGGCCAACAGCTCGTCGCGGTCCGCGGCTCGCCCGCCTGCATCGGTGCCGGAGCATTAGTTCAGCGACGCGCGAAGGGACGGGATTCCCCCCGTCATCAAAGCACCTTCGCCTTGACGAACAGCGCACGCACGGCGTCGGTCGCGGGCACGGTCAGAATTGCATTATCGGCGGCGCCCTGAAGCCACCTGACGGCGTCGGCGTGCAACGAACGGAATTCCATCCACTCGACCGAACTGAAATTTGTCAGGAAACGATAGGCCTGGCCGACGGTCGAAATCGAAACCGTTTTCCCGTTCAGGCTGATTTCGAATATCGTTCGCAGCGGCGTTTCGGAATTGGATGCATCGCTCATGACTGCGTGTTTGAGCGCTGGGCGGCCAGCGTCGCGCCGCCCAGGCTTGGGACGACGACGAGGCGATTGATCTCACCGTCGCTGAAGGCCTTGAGGAACCGATCGTAGTTCCTGATCGAGACGCAGCCGTTCGAATCGCCCTCGGGGCCCAGCATGTAGCTGTGCGCGAGCAGCCCGGAACGCCCGTTGGTGGAACTACCCTCGGCGGGGATCATGCGCAGCGCCTGCACGCCGTGAAACAGCCGCTCGCGCGGCTTCAGCTCATAGACGGCCGGCGGTGTCGCGCCGGCGTTCGGCACGCTGACGTGGTCGGGATCGTCCTTCAGGCCGCCCATCCCCGAATGCGCCTCCAGGCTCAAGCCGTTCGGCAAGTAAACGGCGTGGGCCGAGATGTCGTAGACCGCGGTGAGATTGTCGTAGCCGCGCGACGCCAGATCCGGCCCCTGGCGAAACAGCCCGCCCTCCGGCGCGAGCGAGGCCAGCGTGACGCGCCCCGGCAGCAGGTCGGACAGTTTTTGCAGGAGCGTGCGGTCATCCGACCGGGGTGCGTTGTCGACCTGAGCCACGGCCGATCCCGGCGCTGCCAGATCGGCGGTGGCCGGACGAGACCTCGGCAGGGGAATGCCGGCCGGAGCCGAAGTCCTGTTCTCATCGGCCTTGCTGTCATCGGTCTTGTCGTCATCGATCCTGCCCTGGTCGAGGCTGGCCTGATCGACAGGTCCGGCGCGCCAATCCCGGGACATCAACCGCCGGGCCAGCGCGCCCCTGGCGAGGCGGACCTTCAAATCGACCGTGGACTCGGACAGCGAAGCAAAATGATCGTCGAAGGAGATGCGATCCGGGCCTTGCGGTAACGCCGCCGAGGCCAGCGCCGTGGTTTGATCGGAATCCGAAAGCCAGGCTGCCGCGCCGAGCGCCACCGCGAGCGCAGCACAAACCAGCATAGCCGTCTCGGACCGACCGATGCGGCGGCGCGACAACAGCCCGTCAGCGATTGCGGCGTCGAAAGCCATCAAGTCCCCAAAGCCAATAACCCCGAAACCCCGATCACCTCCGGGGCGCCCAGCCCCCGAGGATTCGTCGACTACCCGGTATCCTATCATGGCTAAAAGTGCGGCATAATCTAGACAAAAGAGGGCATCGGACCTGTCCCGCGATTGAAAGGTGGTCCGGCCAGCGGTACCGCCCGGCCAGACCCCCTCCATTCCGCCTGGATTCGCAAGCCGTGCCGGCGAGGACCGTGCTTGCCGCGGCCGGGACCATCTCGATCGGCGGCCATTTTGATCGGTTTTTGACCAGCCGCGCGCGACGCCAGCCTAATCCTTCGCCTCGTCGGTCATGATCGGCCCGAATTGCTGCCAGTGCTCGCCGTCGAACTTCACCATCTGCAACTGCTTGTTGACGCGATAGTCGGTCGGCGAGGTCGAGACGGTGATTCCCGGCAGCAGCAAATCGAGCTCCACCTTGTTGAGACTGGTGGCCTGCTTCATCACGTTCTCGCGGGTGAGGTCGTCGCCGCACTGCTTCAGGACCTGGACCATGAGCTGCGCGGTGATGTAGCCGTAGACGCTCAGGCTCGATCCCTTGTCGCCGTCCGGATAGTATTTCTGCATGAAGTCGAGGTAGCGCTGCATGCCGGGATCGTCCTTCGCGGCGGCGGCCTCAGACGGATCCTTGACATAGCCGACGCTGATGATGCCCTTGGACGCTTCGAGGCCGGCCGGCTTCAGCACGGCGCTGACCGTGTTGGCGTTGATGTCCACGATCTGCACGGGGTGCCAGCCGAGCTCGGCGATCTTCTTGATCGCCTGCGCCGCCTGCTTGGGGGTCGAGGCGCTGAAGACCAAATCCGCGCCGGCATCCCTGATCTTGAGGATCTGCGAATCGATGGTCGGTTCGGTCAGTTCGTAGGAAATTTCCGACACGATCATCTTGGCGGCCTTGTCGCCGAGGCCGGCCTTGAGGCCGTTGAGATAGTCCTTGCCGAGATCGTCGTTCTGATAGAGCACGCCGATCTTGGCGTTCGGATGCTCCTTCAGGATGTACTGGCCGTAGATCCTGCCCTCGACGAAGTAGCTGGGATTAAAGCCCATGGTCCACGGAAAGGCCTTGGGATCGGTGAACTTCGCGGCACCCGTGGCGGCGAACAGCTGCGGTACCTTCTTGCCGTTGAGGTATTTCAGCACGGCGGCGTTCGGCGCGGTGCCGATGATCTGGAACGTGAGCAGCACCTCGTCGGCCTCGACCAGCTTGCGCACCTGCTCGACGGTCTTTGGCGGACTATAGGCGTCGTCGTACTGGATCAGGTTGATCTTGCGTCCGTTCACGCCGCCCTGATCGTTGATCATCTTCATGTAGGCGGCCTGGGCCTTGCCGACCGCGGCGTAGGCCGAGGCCGGTCCCGAGAACGGCACCGTCTGGCCTATCTTGATTTCCGTATCGGTGGCGCCTGCATCGTATTTCTTCTGCGCGTGGGCGGAAGAGATCGACAGCGCGACCGCGATCGCCGTCGCCGTCGCCGTCCAGTTGAAGAATGTATCCCTCATTGCGTTTGATCCTCGCGCATGTTGGTTTCGAATTGCTATTCGCCTTTGAGGCTCGCCTCGCGGATCAGCTCGCTCCACTTGCGCGTCTCGTCGTCGATGAAGGTGCCAAACTCGGCGGCCGTGCCGGCGCGCGGTTCCAGCCCCTGGATCAGCAGCTTCTGCTTCACCCCGGGATCGGCGAGTGCGCGAACGATCTCCTGCTGCAGCCGGTCAACGATCGGGCCCGGCGTGGCGGTCGGGGCCATGAAGCCGTACCAGCCGGAAGCCACGACATTGGCAAAGCCCTGCTCGCGCAGCGTGGGAGCCTGCGGGTAGAGCGGGCTGCGATCGGCGGAGGCCACGCCAAGCACGCGCAGCTTGCCGGTCTCGATATAGGGCAACGCCGTGCTGATCGCGGTCAGCGTGGCATCGACGCGGCCGGCCAAGAGCTCGGTGTAGGCCATGGCGTCGCCGCGGAAAGGGATGTTGAGGCCCTTGACGCCGGCGTCCCTGAACAGCAGCTCGGCGGCGAGATGGGGCTGCGAGCCGACACCTGGAGACGCGAAGGTCAGGCCATCGGGCCTCGACTTGCCGTAGGCGATCAGCTCCTGCAGGCTCTTGAAGGGTGCCTCGGCGTTGATGATCAGGAAGATCGGCGCCATCACGGCCATGGCCACCGGCTGCAGATCCTTGCGCGAGTCGTAGGTCAGTTTCCCGAACAGCGCTTCGGCCGTCGCGTACGGCGCTGCCGCATACAGGAAAGTGTATCCGTCCGCCGCCGCATGCGCGACGTATTCATTGGCGAGGCGAGTGCCCGCGCCCGGCCTGTTTTCGACGATGAACTGCTGGCCCAGACGATTGCCCAGATACTCGGCCAGAATGCGCAACGAGATGTCGTTGGCTCCGCCGGCGCCGTAGGGCGATATCATCCGCACGTAACGCGAGGGCCAATCGTCCCTCGCACGCGCGGGGAAGCCGAAACCCGCCGACAGGCAGGCGGCGACGGTGCCCAGCAGGGTTCGCCTTGTGACGTTCATCAATGCCTCCCGGGAATTGGGCGTCCGCCGAAAGTCGGAGCGCCGGCTTCCCTGTCATTTCGCGGTCTTCTTTTTCTGTTGTTCACGGGGCGCGATCATCGGCTCAACTTCGTTGACGAGCGAGCGGATGCTTGCGGCAAGGGCGGTGATGCGCGGACCGATTTCGGCTTCGAGCTGCCCGGGCTGCAACCGAAAGGCAGGGATTCCGCAATTGATCGAAAAGGATTGCTTCAGGTTTCGCGCATGAAACAGGGGAGCGGCGACCGCGTGAATGGAGGCCATGTATTCGCCAAAGCAGGTGCAAAATCCCCGCTCCGCGCATTGCCGGATTCCGGCACGGTACCGGTCGCGATAGGCTGACCAGGAGTCGGCGCTGTCCGCCTTGATCCGCGCTTCCAGCAGCGCGGAGTGGCCGGCGGGCAATATCGCAGCTGCGGCGCGCCCCATCGCCGTCATGACGACGGGGATCGGCATGCCGATGTCGGGCGTGTGCGGCCCGACATCTCCCGATCGCGCGGTCTCGACATAGATCATCGCCGTTCCGTCAAGCAGGCCGATCGAGACGGTGCCGCGCACGCTCTGCGCAAGTTCCTGCATCATCGGCCGCGCGACCTGGCGAAATTGCATGCCGGCAAGCAGCGGGTGGGCCATGCGCAGCGCCCGGGCGCCAAGGCGGTATTTGGCAAGGTCCTGGTCGTAACGGAGGTAGCCGAGCTCGGCGAGCGTGTGCGTCAACCGCGCCACCGTCGGCCGCGGAATCCCCGTGCGCGCCGCAAGCTCCATGTTGCCGAGCATCGGCGCCCCGGCCTCGAAGGCCTCGAGCACCACCAGTCCCTTTGCAAGGGTCGTGGCGAAAGCCGCGTCGCCGGCACTTTCGGCGAGCACGGTTTCCGCGGACGGCGACGGGGTGAAGGCCGCTTTGCGCTGTATGGCTATAGACATGCCCGTTTAATGAAGCATCTCTTGCAGCATGTCCATCGAATTTCCCATTTCAGCCTTTTCCGTCCACTATGTGGACAGCCTCAAATGTCGGATCCGTCACGATCCGGCGGCAGGGGACGCGCAATCCGTCCGCATCAGAACTGTCGGGCGAAGAACTTTCCAGCAGCGAGGCGCTCGCAACAAATCCGGCCCGGCTTTCGATCAAGCACATCTTCCGATGGAGCAGAACGATCGTTGCTCTCGTCCTCGCTGTGCGCAATGTGCCGTCTCTCCTTCTTGTGCGTGTCCGCGGAGATCGCGTTGGCAAGCGACATGATGAGATAGATTGTCGAAAGACTGCACCACCCCTTCAGCTTGCATTTCAAAAATCCGGGCGTTGAGCAGGCAACGAACGAAGGCGCTTGGCAGCGCCGACAGGAAGATCGCCGACGTAAGGATGTCAGGCGACATCAGACGAATCCCTTTCGAATTCAGGCCAGACAGGTTGCACATCGCTCGGACAACACACGCTACACGCGTGCAACTTCAGATCACGATAATTTCACGGCAGGCCCGGCAACTTCGTATCCTGAAGCCGGGGAGACTTTTCAATGGCGGTGCGGAAAGCGAATGAGACCTGCGCCCTCGGGGTTTCGGAGACCGCCATCGCCGACGATTCCGTCCATCAACAAATACCGCCCGGGTTTCGACATTTCCTATCAACGCCGAAAGCTTCGCAGCGATTCAAGGCGTACGGAATCGACCCGTTGGACGCGCCGGAGCAATCGCACAAAGTCCGGGGGCTGATGAACCGTTTGTCCCGGCGGATGGATGCCGAATTGCGATGGCCTGTCCATGCCGACGCAACCATTGAACGCTGGGAAAACCCCCGCATCCCCTCAGGTTACACCTACCTGTTGCAATTCGTGGCGCACGATCTGGTGCATTCAGCGATTCCACTTTCGGTCGTGGGCGGCTTGAGCGGTGACACCGCGAATGTGCGCCGCGCCGCTCTCAAGCTCGAGACCTTGTTCGGAAGCGGCCCGGTCGGCTCCCCTTCCGTGTATGCGCTGGATGCGGCGAATGACGAGCGGCGGACGAAGCTGCGGCTCGGACGGATGCGCTGGAAGGACAAAAGCGTCGAGACCGGCTGCCCGTTCCGCGACATCGCGCGGACCCCGGCCGAGAACGTCACGGGGATCGACCGCAGTATCGCTGGAAAGCGCGTTGCGCTGACGGAAGCCCTGATCGCCGATCCCCGCAACGACGATCACGCCATCATGTCGCAGCTGACCGCGCTTTTCGCGCTGCTGCACAACGGCTTGATCGACATCGTTCGCCGCGGCGAACCCACGACCGGTCCCAACGCCAACCTTGGCGCTGCCTACAAGCGGTTTCTTTGCGCGCGCGACGCGTTGACGCTGATCTACCACAACATCATCCGCAAGGACCTTATGCGGCGGGTGATGCATCCGGCGATCTACGCGGCCTACGCCGGACCGATGCTGGATTTCATCGATCGCCCGGTGCGGGCCAGCGGCAGCCCCGCCGCTCGCAGCGCGGAGCAGGAAGGCTGGCGCGTCCCTCTTGAATTCTCGCACGGCGCGTTTCGCTTCGGCCATGCGATGGTGCGGCCTGAATACGTCATCAACGATCTCTCTACCCACGATCTCAACAAGACCCTGGAGAAGACCTCGGCCAACGATCCCGTCAACATGCCGCTCGATTCGACCTGGATCGTGCGCTGGTCGCGCTTCTTCGAGATCGGGGGGTCGAGGCCCAATTTCAGCCGGCGTATCGGACCGTTTCTCAGCGATGGGCTCGGCAATGATCAGATATTTCCCGCCGTCGACCAGACCAGCCGGGTCGGCCTGCTGTACCGAGACCTGCTGGGCGCTTCGCTTGCCGGACTCTGGTCGGTGAATGCGCTGGTCGCCGAGATTTCGGCGCGGCGGCCGCATTTGGTTGCCGCTTCACGGCTGCTTGCCGATCGGCCCTATCGGGTCAGCCAGCTGCGCGAGTGGCTGGCTTCTGAAACCTCCTATGGCGAACTCTCCGCCGAAGATATCGAAACGCTTGCGAACGATCCGCCGCTGCCATTTTTCATTCTGTTCGAGGCGATGCGACAACCGCTGGCCCAAGGCCTGTGCCTCGGACCGCTCGGTTCGATCATCGTCTCGGAAGTGATTTTCGGCGCGCTCGCGGATAACGAGATTCCCGCAGGACGCGGCGCGGATTCGCTTGCGGAAGCGCTCGCAGGACTCGCTGCGGAATATTATCCGAAAAATGTATTCGAAACCGTACCCGAAATCGAACGCATGGATCAGCTGGTCGAGTTCACGGCCGAGATCGCCGATCTGTTGCAGGCCGAGCCCGCATTTCTGTGAGTCGGAATTGTTCCGCCTCACGCAACCCGCAGGAGTGAGTAATGGGAAGGATCGAAAGACTGCAAGTGACGAACCATGAGCGCTGGGGCAAGCTGGTCAAGACCTGGGCGACCGGCAAGAATTATCTCGAGGATGACAACGAGTATCCGCTGCCGACCACCATGGACGAGTTCAAGGAGCAGCTCGCCAAGGCCCAGGTGTTCGCGACCGTGCCGGAACGCTTCAAGCAGATCCAGTTCGTCTCTTCCGACCAGGAGACGATCCTGGTGCGTCTGCCGCCGAAGGTGATGATCGCGGATTCCGAGGCCTTGCTCAACGAGCCGGGTGCAACCTATCCGCTTCCGCCGTTCTACAAGCGTCTGTTCAACGGCATGGAGCCGGTGATCCCGGAAGACGAGAAGTTCAGGGTGCACGCCGAACGCATCGGCGATTATACGATAAGCAACTGCGCCTGAGCATCCAACTCACCAAGCCAATTGGACAAGGCCCTCGGCGGGAAGTCCTGCGCCACGCAAGCTCTGGCGCAGGGCTTCCCACCTTGAGCTTACGCTGATGGGGTGGGTCTGCAGCAGCCAACGCGTTATGGCTTCGTCGGTCGGCGCGGCTGATCCAACCCAAAACGAACGTATCCCGTTCAGGAACCGCTGAGCTTCTTTACGCGCAGTAACCAGCTGCCCCAGTTCGTACAGCGCCGCCGCACGCCATGCGGGCAGGGTCTGTGTGGCATCATTCGCGCGATCGCAAGCCTCGAGGGTGCCAACATAGTCACCGCACAAGAAGCGAATGATGGCGTGGTAGCCCCACTCGGGATGAGTGGGCGCCGGCGAAAGAGCCAGCGACTGGGCGGCCAGCAGCCGGGCCTGCTCGATCGATCCACAGAAGGCGCAATAGTGCGCACAGGATAGCAAAGTCCACGGGTCATTGTCGTTTAGCTCGCAAGCGAGTTCCATATGCGGCGCCGCTTCCGCCTCCCGCAGCGCCATCACATAAGACCAGCCACAGCACAGATGCGCCCGGGAATCGACGGGATCCAGTTGAACGGCACTCTTCGCGAGTTCAAGCGTTGCTTTTGCTTTGTCGCGATCGCGAAAGAAGCCCGGGTGTACAATATGTTCGATGTTATTCATCTGCACGAGGCTGCTGTAGCAAGGCGAGAAGGTGGGATTTTCTCGGATGGCATCACGAAAGATGATGACTGCCCGCTGCCAGCTGTCCGGTTCGAATTTCATCAGGAGATCCTGCCCGCGAAGCCAGCGGTCGTGGACGTCGAGCGAAACGTCGGGTTCGCCGGCGAGGCGCATCAGCCGTTCCGCCGAAAGCTGCACGTTCAGCGAGGTCGCGATCCTGCGGATGATGCGCTGCTGCGTCTCGAACCAGTTGTCGAGGCGGAGCCGGAGACTTTCGCTCCAGACATAGATGCCGGTCGCTTCGTCCCGCAGCACCATCACCATGTTGATTTCGGCGCCCGCCTGATACGCAGTCGTTTCGATGCAGTATTGCGGCGCCGCCCCCGGCGGCGGAGGTGCGACCGCGGCAGCCGGACGATCGATCACGCTCCATTCGCGAAAACGCACGAGACAGGCCGCAAGATGCAGGCTGAACCCCTGCACCAGATGGGCATGATCGCCGTCGACGCCATGCATCGCGAACGGGCGCAGCACGAGGCGTATCTTGGCGGGCGCCCCGGAGTATCCGGCTTCCGGAGCGACGGAGCGGCTTGAGGGTCCGCCGCTGGCACGTACCGTGCGGCTGCCAGATTCAGACTGGGCGCCAAGCCGGCCGGCCGGCCTTTCGAAAGCGCCGAGCTTGATGTCGGCGACGAGTTCTTCCGTCGCCGGCGACGGCTCCATGCCATAATCCCGATCGAGCAAATCCCAGAGCGATTTGTAGATGCGCAGCGCCCCCGCCACGTCGCCCTCCTGCGCGTGCACGCGCATCAGATGGCAGCAGGCCTCCTCGTGAGTCGGATCGAGATTGGCGATCGCAGCGGCGATCTCGGTCTTGGCGCCGGCAGCGACCCCTGTGGCGACCATACCGGCACCGAGACATCGCATCAGCCGGTCATGTATCGTCTGACGTTTCGCAAGCACCCAGATTCGAAATGACGGATCAAGGTCGTCCATCCCATCGAGAATCCGCTGGCCGAGGTCAGGGGTATTGAGAAGCAGGGGATGCACGCGGCCGCCTTCCGCGAGCCGGATGATGCTTTCGACATCGACCTCGACATCCTCGGCGTTGAGATGGATCGAGAGTCGTCCTGCTGAAAATCCGCCAAATCCAGCATCCTCAAACGCAGAGCGCAGTTCGCGGACCACCTGGCGCAGCGAGGCGCGGGCTTTTTCCTCATCCGAACGGCTCCACAGCAATCCGACCAGCCGTCCGCGGCTTTCATGTTTGGCCTCGGTCAAAGCGAGATAGCTGAGAACGGCGCTTGCCTTCTGGGTTCGAAGTTCGATCGGGCGACCGCCGAACGTGATCGACGGACGTCCCACCAGCGAGACGGAGAGACGCGCGGCGCTCCCAGGCTCCACTACGGTTTCGCTTGCGGCCAAACCTTGAATCCCAGCAATCTGTTGCATCCCAAGCGTTTCCGTACCGGGCCGCAGTTTCGGCAATTATATCAGGGCAATGCCGTCGGTATAGGCCGCTCCCCCGCCTGTTCGGGCAATCATCTGCGCCAGCCGCGGCGTAACGATCTCCGAAGGCAAAACCTGGAGGCCCGGCGCGATGATGCGCGCCGCCGGAATCTCGAAGCGCGGACGGGTCAAATCCAGGCCAAAGACCTCGATATCAACTTGCGCCACACGGTCTGCGATCAGCCGCAGCATGGACGTCGGGTCGGTTGTGCCGATGGCCAGGTGTCGTGCGCGCCCCGGCTCCGGCTGCAGCAGCAGACACCGATCGGCGTTCAGCAACGTCGCACGCCGTCGGTGAATGCGGTCCCGGGCGTTGAGCGCAGCTTCTCCGCGCTCCCGGAGCTTTGTTTCGACCACCGCATGGGCCAATTCGCCCTGGCACATTTCCAGAACGGCAGCGCGGGCCGCACCCGCAAGGGTCGGCCGCGAGGCCAGGCCCAAGGCAAAGCCAAAGCCATCCGCCATGCAGGAGACCGCTGCAACGCAGGGCACGCCGATATCCGTCGTGATGTCGAGCAACCAGCTACGTCGCGCCGAAGCGCCCTGGCGCAGTTGCGCCAGCACCGCTTCGGCGGCGATTTGGGCGTCGTCCTCGGGCGGGATCGACCGGCCGCGGCTGCCGCCCCACCACCAGAGACTGGCGGCATCGCGTTCGATCAACTCGAGCAGACCGTGCAGGGCCGCGGCGTCCCAGGACAAGCCCGCAGCCGATCCGGTACCCAGTGGAAAAGGCGGCTTCACCTCCTGCTGGTGCAACGGACGTCTTACGCACAGATCCGCCGGCAGCAAGACCTCGCAACCATCGGCGAGCCGCGTCACGCGGTGCCATGAAAGCTTTGCATCGGGGCTCAGCCGGTGCGCGGAGAAGGCCGCAAGGAACTCGCGCGCCCGTGGACCGAGCTTGCCGGCCGGATCGCCTGGATCAACTTCCAGCGCGTCATCGCCGGTCTGCAGCTGGGAAAGATATTCGATACCCTCGCCGATACAGCCCTGAAAGGCGTCCTGCAGCGAAAGGCCCACGCCGGAAACACCGACCAAGGGATGCCCTGCGTGGAGGGGATCAGCGAGGTTCGGATCGAATTCGGCTCCGAAGCAGACCAAACCGGGGGCGTCGGGTGCGGCAAGTTCGAAAACACGCCTAAACCGGGACGCCGCCTTGAGCAGATTGGCCCGGTGGCGCGTCTGTGAATCAGGTTCTGCTGCGGCCGCATAACCAAGCGCCTCGAGGAGGGGCCGGGCATCGCGGTTGCCTTGTTGTTCCCGGTCGTCGCCGAGCAACAGTGAAGCGGCGCGCGCAAACGGATTTGGCATTTGCAGCTCCACTCCTGTTCACGGTGGCCTCACGTCTGCCCGCACAGTCTTGGCGGACGAGGACACCCCAGAGTCGCTCCGGAGGAATATATGCTCGCGAAAGCTTTTGTCGTCGCAATGGCCGCCGATATAGCCCGATCGGACTACGCAAAGCCAACGCTCATCCGCAGTCGCAGCCGCGAATGGCTGATCGCTTGCCGCTGGGGGCCCGACGGCGAGTACCTCTCGATCGCGACCGCCGGCGCCATGCCGGAGCCGGGCGGGCCCGCGGCGCCCGATGCCATTAGCCCGATCCACAGCCTGTTCGGCGTGCTGGCCTCGGAATCCGAAGCAGAAGCCACCAGCACGTTCCTGTTGGTGCGCCAGTTGCCGGTCCAGATCGGTCTTGCAGGTACCTTCTTTCCCGCAGATGGCTATGCGCTGCTGCAGCAGCGGGACACGATCCGCCTGTTTTGCGAAACCCGCTATTCGCATAGCTGCGGCTGGCTGGATGGCAAGGAGATCCGTAACGACATTCCCGACCCGGCGCCGTCCTCGGCGGAGGCGATGGCATGGCACATCAAGGCCAAGCGCTGCAGTTGGATCGGCGAGTTCGTATCCGGATCGCTGTCGCACGAGCGGCGAGCCATCCATGCTGCCGAATGACCGTCATCGGGAAACCATCAAGGCGGCGGGATCTCCATGACGGCGAACGCGGGGGCCTATCCTTGCGTGCTCGTCGTTGGCCGGCGGGGCGCCAGACGCTTGACGGCGGCAGGACGAGCCATGGAAGGCTTCACCGCGGGCCTACATAACGAGTCTCCAGACCTCCGTTGGCTGACGAGCCTGGACACAACTATAAGAATTTCAAAACGATATCATGCAACCCCTTTGACGGGCCTTTGCTGTTCGACTGTCTCAAGGGTGAGAACACACCGGCCCTCTGCATCGATCGCTGCCGTGATTGTCTGAGGGGGCGCCGCTGCGAGGAATTCCTGGAGGATGAAACGGCTCTTGTCAGAGAGCCCAAATACCCCACGCATCAGTTCAAAAAACCCCGGCTCTTCCCCGACATATAAAAGTTCGAGCAATTCTGAGACCGAGTACCGCCCCAAAGCCGAGAAAACCCGATCGGTTTCGTCCTCCGACTTGCCCTCCTTGGAGCGATCGAAGTTGTAAATAATAGCAGTCATCCTTCCCCCCGAACCTTCGCGGTGGCCGATGAGCACTTGCCGCGAGGGGAATCTGCGCGGGCTATCGTGATTTCAGCGTTATCGCTAGAAACCGGGCGGGGGCCAGCGTGATCCGCTGGCCGATCCGGGCTTCGTTCTGGAGCCAGATTTCGATCAGCTTGCGGGTATCCGAACTCGGCTCCCCGGCGCACCGAAAGCCGCGTCGCCTGCACTTTTCGCAATGCACTATTTGCGCGGGCGAGGACGAAATTAAGGCTGGCTTGCGCTGGTTTGACCCCTGTCGTGCGATCCTCAAAGCGCGCTGCAAGATTGGAAAGACCATCCGCAGGCGGGAGGCTAGATGACTCTCAGTGTCGCTGTCGGCTCATGACCATTACCCGGAAGCGAGTGTGGTCGAGTCCAACTGAGGGTGTCGAATGCCTGGGCCGTCTTCATCGCCGCCACATTCCACGTTCGGATCGCTGGCATTCATTGCCGTCGTTGTCGCCGCCGGCGTCGGTGCGTTCGCCTATACGGCGGGATGGCTCTCTCCCGGTCGCCTGACGCCGACCGAGCTGGTCGATGCATTTGCTCCCCCCACCGGTCCGGCGCTCGGCCACCGGCGAAATCACGCCAAGGGCATCTGCTTCACCGGCGTGTTCGAATCGAACGGGAACGGCGCGCAGCTCTCGCGGGCCCAGGTTTTCTCGGCCGCCCAGTATCCGGTTCTTGGCCGCTTCAATCTCGGTACGCCCGATCCGACCGAACCGGATGCGAAGGTCCGGGTGCGGGGCATGGGCCTGCAGATTTCGACCCCGGACGGCGAGGTATGGCGCACCGCCATGATCGATCCCCCCTTTTTCGCGGTGGCGAACCCGCAAGCCTTTTACGAACTGCTGAAGGCGTCGGGCAGCAAGGATCCGGATGCGATGAAGAGCTTCACCGCCGCGCATCCCGAGTTCGCGGCCTTCGGCGCCTGGGCCAAGAGCGCGCCCTGGACGGCGAGCTACGCTGAAGAGCCTTACCACGGCCTCAACGCCTTCATCTTTACCGACAATGCCGGCGCCGAGCACGCGGTGCGGTGGTCGCTGCTGCCCCAGGCGCAGGTCGTGCCGATCACCGACGACGATCTCGCCAAGCTCGGCCCCGATCATCTCGAGCACGAGATCGCGGACCGCGTCGCCAAGGCACCGCAGCGCTGGACCATGGTCGTGACCATTGCCGAGCCGGGCGACCAGACGTCGGATCCGAGCAAGGCCTGGCCTGAGGGACGGAAAACCATCGAGGCCGGCACGCTGGTGGTGCAGCAGATCGAAGCCGAACGCGACGGCCCGTGCCGCGACATCAACTTCGATCCGACCATCCTGCCCAGCGGTATCAGCGTGTCCGACGATCCGTTCCCGGCCGCACGGTCCTCGGCCTACGCGAAATCGTACGACCTGCGCACTTCGGAAGCTAAGGATTACCCCTATCACCAGCAAACTGCGACGAGTGCAAAGCCATGACCTCCAGCGGCGTGAAATTCACCGTTCTTCAGCGTTTGCTGCACTGGCTGATGGCCGCCTGCATCCTGGCGATGCTTTTCATCGGCGTCGGCATGGTGTCGACCGTGATGCCCAAATACGTTCCCCTGCTGGCGACGCACAAGACGCTCGGCATCGGCATCCTGGTGCTCGCACTGATCCGGCTCGGCGTGCGCACCCGCTACGGCGCACCGCTGCTACCCGCCGAGCTGCCGGCGCCGATGAAACTGGCGGCGCATCTGTCGCACTACGCGCTCTATGCCCTCATGATCGGCATGCCCCTGATCGGCTGGGCGATGCTGTCGGCCGGCGCCTATCCGGTGGTGCTGTATGGAAACCTCCGTCTCCCGGCCATCCTGCCGCAAAGCGACAGCCTGCATACGCTGCTCTGGAATGCGCATTACTACCTCGCCTTCGCATTCTTCGCGGTGGTGCTGCTCCATCTCGCCGCCGCGCTGTTCCATGCGCTGGTTCGCCGCGACGGCGTGTTCGAGAGCATGGCGGGCGGGTCGCTCCGCGGCGAGGTCGCCACCCCCGCCCGCGGCAGCGCCGGGTTTCGACCGTCCGTTGGAGCGGAATGACGAAATCCGCAAGACGCGATAGGAAAGAATGGATTGCGTCGCGGCTTCCGGAGCTTCCGGAGAGTCGCTTAACGGCTTCGCGCGGAGTTCAGCTCACCTTGCCCGGGAAATAAATCCGGGCATGCCGGTCTTCACCACCGCGTTGAACCTGACGTTCGTGGTGATGCGGTCCCGAATCTCCCGCATGGCGTCTTCAGGGAGAGCTGAAATCTCGAAGTTCTCCCGGATGCGCCGAGGGTTGGTCGAGGTGGTCAGGAAAGCGGTGCTGCGCTGTACGGCCCAGGCCAGGGCAACTTGTGCTGGTGTCTTGTGCACACGCTGGGCGATGGCTGTAATCACCGGATCGTCCACTACTCTCGGCTGCAGGGCATGTCCCAACGCCGCAAACGCCTGCAGTACGATCCCATGCTCCCGACAGAAGTCGAGCAGGTCCCATTCGGGGAGATACGGATGCGATTCGACCTGCACTATGGCAGGCTTGATCCGCGCAGCCGCAACGATCTCTCGCAGCTTCTCCAAGGTAACGTCCGACAAGCCGATCGATTTGCAGTGACCATCGTCCACCAGGTGCTCCAGCGCCCGCCATGTCTCCGTCAGCGTGACCCCGGGATCATAGATCACCCGGCCGCGCTCGTCCCTCGGGTCCTGCTCGTCACCGGGTTGAAAGGCAAAGGGAGTATGGATGAGATAGCAATCGACATAGTCGAGTTGCAGTCGCCGGCGACTCGCATCGAGGGCAGGTTTGACCCGCTCTGGCCGATGATTGGTATTCCATAGCTTCGTTGTGACAAACAGGTCCTGCCGCTGCACCGTCCCCGCCTGGAAGGCTTCCTGCATCGCATCGCCTACCGCTTCTTCATTGCGGTAGCGTTCCGCACAATCGAGATGTCGAAATCCCACGTCCAACGCAGCCCTGGCAGCCTGTTTGGTCGCGAGAGGATCCGGAATTAGCGTGCCAAACCCGACGGCGGGGAGCGCGCCAGATCCGTGCGCAAGATGAATCCTCGTGAAACGAAGCGTATCGGATGTTGTCATGCTCATACTGCCTTGGGAACGAGAGTGCCATCGTCAGGGAACATGAAGTCCGTCATGGGCAGGCCGGCGCGGGCCTCATGCGGCGGCGCCATCGTCGACGATCGGCCGCCGCATTGCGCGAAAGCTTGCCTGCTGCAGCCGCCGGACCTGCGGCCCGCTCGTTTAGATCGACTGACGCAGCGGACGAAAGGCCGCGCGCATTTCCGCGCTGAACAGCCCGGGCTGCTCCCAGGCGGCGAAATGACCACCCTTGTCGAGCTTGTTGTAGTAGATGAGTTTGGGATAGGCCCGCTCTGTCCAGCTCCGCGGAGCGGCATAAAGCTCGTCCGGAAAGACGCTTACGGCGACCGGGATCGAAACGTGCTTGGGCTCGAAGAAATTGAGCTTGTTTTCCCAATACAGACGGGCCGACGAGATCGCCGTGTTGGTCAACCAGTAGAGCGTGATGTTGTCGAGGATGTCGTCGCGGGTGAGGCCTTCGGATTGTCCGTCGAAGACACGCGACATGAGCTCCTCGCTGCGGGCGTCGTGATCAAGAATCCATGCCGCCAGGCCTGCGGGCGAATCCACAATTCCGTAGAGTGTCTGCGGGCGGTTGGCCATTTCGTTGGCGTAGCCGAGTCCGTGCTTGTAGAAGAAATCCAGCTGGTCGTATGCGTGCCGTTCGTCGGCCGACAGCCCCGATGGCGGCGAACCGCCGGGCTGGAGCGCGGTTGCAATTTCGGCCGGCACGGTAGCCGGCATGTTGGTGTGAATGCCGAGCAATCCCGGAGGCGCCAGCAGCGCCATCTGTTCCGTGACGGCATTGCCCCAATCGCCGCCCTGCGCCACACAGCGCGTGTATCCCAGGCGCTTCATCAGCGCGATCCACGCACGTGCGATACGGGCGGGATCCCAGCCGGTCGTGCTCGGTTTGCCCGAAAACCCGTAGCCCGGCATCGACGGGATCACCAGATGGAACGCGTCCGACGCGCTCGCGCCATGTGCCGCGGGGTCGGTCAATGGTTCGACGATCTTCAGCTGCTCGATGACCGAGCCGGGCCAACCGTGCGTGACGATGAGCGGCAACGCGTTTTCAGGTTTCGAACGAACGTGAATGAAATGGATGTCGAGCCCGTCGATCTCGGTAACAAACTGTGGCAAGGCGTTGAGCCGCGCTTCCACCTTGCGCAAGTCGACCAGATCATCTTCCGCGACATTGACGCGGAACGGTCGTATCGTTTCGCTTGAGGTCGGATTCGCGAGAGCGCCAGAGGAAAATCCAGCAGCGCCCGCAGCTGCGACTGCCATCGCGGCCGTCAAAAACTGGCGGCGATCTTGATTCATACCTGAAAGAGACGCCATGTCGCTCACTCCCTGTGTCGGAAAAACATTTCAAGCTTGCCGAGGTCGGCGACAACTTGGGCAGATGCCGCCGCTGACGGGGCGATGCAGACCGATTTCGCGTGGGCCATTCACCAACGTCATCTTGCGTCCGCTTTTTGACCCATTCGGATCGCGTCGCGTGTTGCGAATTGCCGGAGCATGTCTGGCCTCTATCTTCCAAGCTATTCCACGTAGGGAGCATGGCCTCATATCAAGGTATGAGTGAGCGCGGTACGGCCCCTCAGCCCGGATGAACCGAACCTGGAGCGCACTTGCTCGGAGACGAAGTGTGAACGGAGGATGGCGCTCACGACTCGCCGGCTCATCACAGGTCAAAGCCCAGCCCGCTCCGGCCTGGCGGCAAAGGTGCGCTACGGGCCATGCTGAACCAGAGAGACGAATTGGCCGTCACCGCGCTGGCTTCGTAGATGAAGCGAGGCCTGCCGAGCGCCTGCAACTTTCATGAGCAATGTTGCAGCGGGTCGCCGTTGGCGAAGCGCTAGCCTCCGCCAGCCATTTTCCGCCCCCAGCCGCCGGGCGCGGCTTCTCATTTCGGCGCAATCAAGTTCAAGTCTGAAGACGAGCTTTTGCGAGATCTCACCCACCTTGGGGCGAGATCGTCGACTGACGATGGACGGCGGACCGTGCGTCCTGTTCAGATTTTCTCGATCTCCCGGCTCAAGCGGCAGCCCCGCCGGTGGTAATGACCACCAGCGGGATTTGACGATAGCGCATGGCTCATGCCGCTTTCGATTTGGACTTCGCTACATGGGTGGCGATCGCATCCATCAGCGCCGGTGACAGGCAATCATAGGATTCGAGCCCGAGCTCCCTAAGGCGCGAACGGATCCCGTCCATCTCGGAAGGGTCGACGCCGGACTCGATCACCGAGGACACGAACGCCGCAAATCCAGGCGCCGCGGAGCCCTGCTCCTGGAACAGTTCGGGATGGATGAAGTCCAGCCCGTAGAACGGGTGCGCCTTGTTCTCGATGCGGCCGTACATATGGGTGCCGCAGACCTTGCAGGCGTGCCGCTGGATCGTCGCGGAGGCATCGATGATGTGAAGCTTGTCGCCGTTCTCGAGAACGGTCACGTTGTCCCGCGGCACCACCGCCACCACCGAGAAAATCGCCCCGTCGGGTTTCCAGCACTTGGTGCAGCCGCAGGCGTGGTTATGCGCGACGTCGCCCCTGACGCCGACCTTGACCGGCTTGTCCTGGCATTTGCAGACCAGGGTTCCGCCGGCAAAGCTGCCCGAACCCTTCTTCACTCCGCTGTCAACCGATGGATGGATGTGAACAGTCATAACCAATCCTCCCTTGTGTTTGACGACTCTGTTTAGAACCTGCTTCGATTTAGAACACGACGACCGAACGGATCGACTTGCCTTGGTGCATCAGGTCGAATCCCTTGTTGATCTCCTCAAGCTTGAGCACGTGGGTAATCATCGGGTCGATCTGGATCTTGCCGTTCATGTACCAGTCGACGATCTTCGGCACGTCGGTACGGCCGCGCGCGCCGCCGAACGCCGTGCCCTTCCAGACCCGGCCGGTCACGAGCTGGAATGGCCGGGTGGAAATTTCCTTGCCGGCTTCCGCCACCCCGATGATGACCGATACGCCCCAGCCGCGATGACAGGCTTCCAGCGCCTGGCGCATCACGTTGGTATTGCCGGTGCAATCGAAGGTGTAATCGGCGCCGCCGTCGGTCAGCCCGACCAGATGGGCGACGATATCGCCATCGACCTTGGACGGGTTGACGAAATGGGTCATGCCGAAGCGGCGTCCCCATTCCTCCTTGCTGTCGTTGAGGTCGACGCCGACGATCTTGTCGGCGCCCACCATCTTCGCGCCCTGGATGACGTTGAGGCCGATGCCGCCGAGCCCGAACACGACGACATTGGCGCCGGGCGTGACCTTGGCGGTATTCACCACCGCGCCGACGCCGGTCGTGACACCGCAGCCGATATAGCAACTTTTGTCGAACGGCGCGTCTTCGCGGATCTTTGCCACCGCGATTTCCGGCAGCACGGTGAAGTTCGAGAAGGTCGAGCAGCCCATGTAGTGGAAGATCGGCTTTCCCTTGGTGCTGAAGCGCGACGTCCCGTCGGGCATCAGCCCCTTGCCCTGGGTCGCCCGGATGGCGGTGCAGAGGTTGGTCTTTTGACTGAGGCAGCTTTTGCACTGGCGGCATTCGGGCGTGTAGAGCGGGATCACATGATCGCCTGGCTTGACCGACATGACGCCGGTTCCGACCTCCCGGACGATGCCGGCCCCTTCATGGCCGAGGATCGAGGGGAAGATTCCCTCGCTATCGAAACCGTCGAGCGTGTAGGCGTCGGTGTGGCAAATTCCCGTCGCCTTGATCTCGACCAGGACTTCACCCGCCTTGGGTCCTTCCAGGTCGACCTCGACGATTTCAAGCGGCTTCTTCGCCTCGAACGCGACTGCGGCGCGTGTCTTCATTTTGTGCTCCTGTTGCGCTCTTCAACACTGCAGAACATGTCATCGTCCGCGCTGTGCGCATTCACGACTTTTCCGCGCCTTCATTTGAGCCCCGTACAACTGGTTTCGGCCTGCTTGGCCGCCTCAGGCTTGTCTTCGTGCTTGGGTGGACGGCCGCCGGGAATGGCGCCGTTGGCCCGCGCGCGCAGGTACACGTAGATGTCGTCGAGGAAGCACATCACGTTCGAGTTTTCGGCGAACGACGGCATGACCTTGTCGTTGGCGGCATCGACGTTCTTGCGGCCGTTGGTCACGACATTGTTGAAGTCGACATAGCTGAGCGTCTTCAGCGACTCCGCCAGCGCCGGCGCGTAGCTCGATCCCTCGCCGTTCGGACCGTGGCAGACGTGGCAGTCCGAATGATAGCGGCGAAAGCCGGAATAGGTGTACCAGTCGACGGTTCCGTCCTCGCTGACCTTGTAGGTTGGATTGCCGTCCTTGTCGGCGTATTTGCCGCTGTCGGATGAAGCCACCGCCGGATCGCCCGATCCGTCGGCACAAGCGGCCGTGCCGGCAAAGGCGATCGCCAGGATGACGAACGCGAATTTCCAGGGATTGATCCTCACGCAACTGTCCTTGTGCATTTCCAAATTGGGGGCCGGATAAAAAATCGGCGCGCAGCAGAACCGCGGCGCGCCGATCCATGGTTATCTTGCCTGACGTCGCACCACCTATTGGTTGGGCAATGCAAATACCGTCAACGTCCCGCCCAGCGAGGTATAGGACGCCAGACCCGCATAGCCGCCGACGGCGCCAAGGCCCGCCGTATCGACGGTCTTGTCCTTGGTCGGCAACTTGCCCTGATCGACCGCGCCATGCCAGGCGGCGGCGTTTTCAGGCTGCAGCAGACCGGCCGCAAGACCGATACCGGCCCAGCCGCCGACCCCGGACAGCACCGCGACGTATTGCTTGCCGCCGTGTTCGTAGGTCATGACGTTGCCGATGATCCCGGACGGGGTCTTGAACTTGTAGAGTTCCTTGCCCGTCTTGGCGTCGACCGCCTTCAGATAGCCTTCGAGCGTGCCGTAGAACACCACGCCGCCGGCCGTCGCCAACGCGCCGCCCCACGCGGAGAACTGCTCCTTGTTGGACCACACGATCTTGCCGGTCTTGCCGTCCCAGGCGATGAAGTTGCCCATGTTGGTCTCGCCCTTGGGCGGGTACATCGCCACGGCGGCGCCGACATAAGCCTGGCCGGCCGTGTAGGAGACCTTGTAGGGCTCATAGTCCATGCAGACATGGTTGGTGGGGACGTAGAACAACTGCGTGTCCGGGCTATAGGCCGCGGGCTGTTCGTCCTTGGTGCCAAGCGCCGCCGGGCAGATGCCCTTGGAGTTGGTGTCCTCACCATTGTGCTGGGTCGAATAGGCGTCGACGACCAGCGGACGGCCGTAGGTCTTGGACGACTTGTCCATGTCGACCTTGGTGGCCCAGTTCACCACCGGATCGAACTTTTCCGCGACCAGCAATTCGCCGGTGGCCCGGTCCAGCGTGTAGCCGAAGCCGTTACGGTCGAAATGGGTGAGCAGTTTCCTCGGCGCGCCATTGATGGTCTGATCGGTGAGGATCATTTCGTTGACGCCGTCGAAGTCCCATTCGTCGTGCGGGGTCATCTGGTAGACCCATTTGACCGCGCCGGTATCGAGATCACGCGCCCAGATCGACATCGACCAGCGGTTATCGCCGGGGCGCTGCACCGGGTTCCAGGTCGAGGGATTGCCGGAACCGTAATAGACGAGGTTCAGCTGCGGATCATAGGAATACCAGCCCCAGGTGGCGCCGCCGCCGATCTTCCACTGGTCGCCCTGCCAGGTGGATGTCGAGGAATCCGGTCCGACGGGCTTGCCGAGCGACGTCGTCTTGACGGGGTCGATCAGCGTGTCGGAGTCCGGCCCTTCCGAAAAACCGCGCCAGACAAGCTTGCCGTCCGCGATGTTGTAAGCGCTGACCCAGCCGCGAACGCCGAATTCGCCGCCGGAAACGCCCACCAGGACCTTGTCCTTGTAGACGAACGGAGCGTCCGTGCCGGACTGACCCTTGCCGGCCTCGCCATCCATGACGGACCAGACTTTTGCGCCGGTCTTGGCGTCGAGTGCGATGAGCGTGGTGTCGGCCTGATGCAGGAAGATCTTGCCGTCGGCGTAGGCGACGCCGCGATTGACGGTGTCGCAGCACATGATCGGGATGACGTTGGGATCCTGCCTGGGTTCATACTTCCAGAGGATCTTGCCTTCGTTGTTCAGGTCGAGCGCATAGACCGTGTTCGGGAACGGCGTGTGCACATACATCGTGTCGCCAACCACCAGCGGTCCGCCTTCGTGGCCGCGAAGCACGCCGGTCGAAAACGTCCAGGCGACCTGCAGCTTGCCGGCGTTGGATGCGTTGATCTGGTTGAGCTTGGAATAGCGGGTGTTGGCGTCATCGCCTTGCTGCATCACCCACTGCTTGGGATCTTTGGCCAACAGGTCCAGTGCCGCATCGGCGCGCGCAGCAAGATTCTGCGCGGCCAACAGGCCGAACACCGAGGTTGTCAGGATTAGATATTTCTTCATCGCTTCCTCCCAGTTATGAGCCAAGGGTTCCGTAAGAACGGTCCACTTTTTCAGCTTTCTTCGTTGATATCCCTACCCGGTTCGGAAACAGGATACTTGCCCAAGAGAGAAGTGCGTTTGCGCCAAAGCGAAACGCGGCGAATTTTTTAGCGGCACCCCGTGACTTTCGCCGGCGGCGCGCCCTCATGCTGCGATGCGTCAGCGGCTTCGGCCTCACTCCATCGGAGCCGCATCGCGCGACCATCGGTTGAGGTTCCCCTTGACGGCGCTCAAACTAAGTCGGAGGATTATCAACGGGATGTCAGGAAGCGTACTGCTCAAACCGCAATGACCGCCTTAAATTGAGGTAAGTCGCTCCATCATGACCCGAGGCCGGTCGCGGCAAGCGGTCATGTTTGATCTCGAATCGGTGGCTGGATAATGTCCGACACGGTCCGCTCGCTTAACACTTCCGGATTGGCGCCGAAGAGGCAGATCCAATGTTGGTCAGATGCACTGACCGATCTTTGCGGCCTGTTCGACATTGATCCGCTGGAGGCTTCGTCATTCGAAGGCCGGATCAACTACACGACGGTTTCGAAGCTGAAGCTCTGTCAGATCGAGGCGAGCCAGCATCGGCTTGCGCATACCGCCTCGCGCGCAAAACTGGGCGGCCATCCGTTCGTCAAAATACATTTTCAGACTTACGGGATCTCGCATTTCGAGCAGGGTGGCCGCCGCATCGAGCTGATGCCCGGCGACTGTCTCGCCTATGACGTATCCTGTCCGCACACGATCGTCAGCCCGATGCTGACGCGACATGACGTCGTCATCGTGCCGAAGGAACTGCTGCAGGAACGCGGCTTTCGCCTGGCGAAGATGACGGCATGCAAACTCTCGGCGCGCACCGGCACCGGGCGGATCGCCCACGATTTTGTCCATGCCGCGTTCGACGAAGCGACCAAGCTGTCGCCTAACAACGCGATCGGGGTGGCCGATTCGCTGATCGACCTCCTGCTGTTGCCGCTCCGCGAGCCCGATACGATGTTCAATCGCGTTGGCCCCGAGGCGATGTATGTCCGGGCACAGTTCTTCATTCGCGAACATCTGCGCGACCCGGATCTTTCGATCGACCAGATCTCGGCGGCACTGAACTGCACCAAGCGCTATCTGCACATGCTGTTCAGCGAAAGGGGCACCACCATCAGCGACTATATCCAGCACGCAAGGTTGCAGAACTGCCGCCAGGAGCTGGAGACCCAGGCCGGAAAAACCATCACGGACGTTGCGTTCTCCTGGGGCTTTTCGAGTTCATCGCACTTCAGCCGCGTGTTCCGGAAGCATTTCGGAGTTGTTCCGTCCGCGATTCACAAAGCGCAGTGCGGTGCTCTGTCCCCGGATTTTCCTTGCGAATAGAACGTCCGCGTCGGCGCGACGCGCGGATATCGGCCTTGTCCGCTTGCTGGCATGTTCCCCCGCATCAAAGCCTGGGCGCGGAAACTCAAGCAGACGGTTAGACAAACTGAGGGCTCGCTATCAGGACGCCCGAGCCTGCCGCGGCTCGACGCGAGAATTGCCGTCGAGCCGGGCCGATCGTTTCGAGGCAGTCTATTTCCGCGCTGCGCAGGCGTACATGTTGATTTCCATGCCCACCGGCACTTCGACAATCTTTGGAGTCTTCCAGGTCATTGCATCCTCCCAATAAATTTGGCGCGAACGCCGCGCCGAAGTCGAACCTAGAACCACGACCGACACCGCGCAAGTGGGGAAGATCAAGCGTCGCACAGCCGCGGACCGGCACCGACAGCCGATACTTCTCTCTCGGACAAAGCGATTTCTCTTTTGGACAATGTCTCGCGGCCACGCGCCAATCGGCGCAGAGGCTTTTCCAATTTCGAAGCCTTCAAGCGGCATATGCTGGCGGCAGCGTTCGCATCGCGGCCGCATTGCGATCACCGCGGACAACCCAGAAAATAGATTCCAGCACTGGGCGCGCGTTCGATCAGTTCGATCGGCAGCTCAAACACCCGTCTCGCGCGGAGCCAGAAACACCCGGCTGGCAAGCACGTCGGCGGCCTCGATCGACATGATATCGTGGGCAGTCAGCACGCAATCGAGGTCGGCGACGAGACGGTTGGCCTGGCGCAACCGCATGCGGTCGAGCGCGTTCCGGATCGAGCGCGCATTGGAGAATAGCGGCTGGGCTTTGCGCAGGGCTATGTAGCGGATGAAGGCATCGCGTGCTTCGGCGCTGAATTTGTAGTTCATGCCGCGCAGCATCAGCTCGGCGACGGCGAGCAACTCGTCGTCGGAATAATCCGGAAAATCGATGTGATGGGCAATGCGGGAGCGAAAGCCGGGATTGCTGGCGAAGAAATTATCCATTCGATCGCCGTACCCGGCGAGGATCACCACCAGATCCTCCCGCTGGGATTCCATGACCTGCAGCAGGATCTCGATGGCTTCCTGGCCGTAGTCGCGTTCATTGTCGGGCCGATGCAGATAATAGGCCTCGTCGATGAAGAGCACGCCCCCCATCGCCTTCTTCAATATTTCCTTCGTCTTGGGCGCCGTGTGGCCGATATATTGCCCCACCAGTTCGTCGCGCGTGACCGAGACGACCTGGCCGCGCCGCACGAAGCCGAGCTGGTGGAGAATGCTCGCGATCCGCAGCGCCACCGTGGTCTTGCCGGTGCCGGGATTGCCGGTGAACGACATGTGCAATGTCGGCGTCTCCGACGTCAGGTTCATGCGCTTGCGAATACGCTCGATCAGCAGGAGCGACGCGATCTCGCGAATGCGGGTCTTGACCGGCTTCAATCCGATCAGCTCCTGGTCGAGCTGCGTGAGTATTTCCTCGATGCCGATGGCCTCGAGTTCCTCTCGCAGGCTGACCGCGCCTGTCGTCGGTGGTGGATCCAGATCCATTTGCCAAACCTCAACGCGTTGGGGCGCCTACTCAGGTAGAGCGCCGGCCCTCAGGACGGTCGGCTGCGTAGGATTTCGTCGTGTATCGAATATTGCGGCCGGCCACTTCGTGCCGCTCCAGCCGGAAGCCGGGTTCGTCCTTCGGCCGGTTGACGATGAAGGACAGCCGCACCGACTCCCAGCCGTGGCTTGAATCGAACGCCGACATCCGGATGTAACGGTCGCCGTACACCTTGCGGCATTCGGCGAGTTCCATCATCACGCCGGCGGCGTCCCGCAGGTCGAACATGGGCAGTCCCCACATTTCCCAGAAGTTGTTGCGGGGATGCGGATCGTCGGTGAATTCGATGTTCACCGCCCAGCCCTTCTCCAGGCAATACTGAACCTGGCGGGAAATCTGCTCGTCCGTGAGATCGGGAAGGAAGGAGAAGCAGCCTTGAGTGATACGCATGATCCGGCTCCTTATAGCGAGACGCTGGCGGTGGGGGCATAGTCGGGCATGTCGGTGGATTCGTAGTTGAAGGTGACGTTCTTCCAAACCTCCAGCGCCGATTTCAGCGGCGTGCAGGTCTGCGCCGCCTTTGCCAGAATCTCCGGCCCCTCGTGCAGATAATCGCGGCCCTCGTTGCGGGCGAGAATCATGGCTTCCAGCGCCACGCGGTTGGCGGTGGCGCCCGCCTGAATGCCCATGGGATGGCCGATGGTGCCGCCGCCGAACTGCAGCACCACGTCTTCGCCGAGGTGATCGAGCAGCTGATGCATCTGGCCGGCGTGAATGCCGCCCGAGGCCACCGGCATCAGCTTGTTGAGGCTGGCCCAGTTCTGATCGAAGAACACGCCGTGTTCCAGTCTTGCGGGATTGAAGTCCTCGCGGCAGATGTCGTAGTAGCCGCGCGTGGTCGCGGGATCGCCCTCGAGCTTGCCGACCACGGTGCCGGCATGGATATGATCGACCCCCGCGAGCCGCATCCATTTCGCGATCACGCGGAACGAGACGCCGTGATTTCGCTGCCGCGTATAGGTCGAATGCCCGGCCCGATGCAGATGCAGGATCATGTCGTTGCGGCGCGCCCATTTTGCCATCGACTGGATCGCGGTGTAGCCGATCACCAGATCGATCATGATGACGATGGAGCCGAGTTCCTTGGCGAACTCCGCCCGCTCGTACATGTCCTCCATGGTTCCGGCGGTGACATTGAGATAGGTGCCCTTGATTTCGCCGGACGCGGCCTGCGCCTTGTTGACGGCTTCCATGCAATACAGGAACCGCTCGCGCCAGTGCATGAACGGCTGCGAGTTGATGTTCTCGTCGTCCTTGGTGAAGTCGAGCCCGCCCTTCAGCGCCTCGTAGACCACGCGGCCGTAGTTGCGCCCGGACAGCCCGAGCTTCGGCTTCACGGTGGCGCCAAGCAGCGGACGGCCGAACTTGTCCATGCGCTCGCGTTCGACCACAATGCCGGTGGCCGGCCCCTGGAACGTCTTGACGTAGGCCACCGGCAGCCGCATGTCCTCGAGCCGCAGCGCCTTCAGGGGCTTGAATCCGAACACGTTGCCGATGATCGAGGCCGACAGATTGGCGATCGATCCGTTCTCGAACAGGTCGAGATCGTAGGCGATGTAGGCGAAATATTGCCCCGGTGAATTCGGCACGGGATCGACGCGATAGCATTTGGCGCGGTATTTTTCCGCCGCCGTCAGCCGGTCGGTCCACACCACCGTCCAGGTCGCGGTCGAGGACTCGCCGGCGACCGCCGCCGCCGCTTCGATCGGATCGACGCCATCCTGCGGCGTGACCCGGAACAACGCGATGATGTCGGTGTCCTTTGGCTCGTAATCAGGCTCCCAATAGCCCATTTTCCTGTATTCCATGACGCCGGATTTGTAGCGATCCTTGCCTCGGACGGTCATCGATTGGTCATTCATGGCAACCTCCTCGGTTGTGCCGACCGGCATATCCGGTCAAAATATGGGTTCGTCATTCGGCCGCAGCGGCGGTGTCGCCGATACGCGGATCGAGCGCCCCGCTGCGATAGCGCTTCGCCATCTCCGACAGCGGCATCACCTTGATCCTCGCCGCGTTGCCGGCGGTGCCGAATTGTTCGAAGCGCTCGCGGCAGAGGTCGCGCAACGCGTCCATCGCCGGCTTGAGGAATTTGCGCGGATCGAATTCGTTTTTGGTCTGAACCGCGACCTTGCGGAAGGCCGCCGTCATCGCGAGCCGGCAGTCGGTATCGATATTGACCTTGCGGACGCCGTACCTGATGCCGCGGACGATTTCCTCGACCGGCACGCCCCAAGTCTGCGGCATCTCGCCGCCGAACCGGTTGAATGCGTCCTGCAGCGGCTGCGGGACCGAGGATGAACCATGCATCACCAGATGCGTATTCGGCAACCTGTGATGGATCTCCTCGACCACCCTCATGGCGAGGATGTTGCCGTCCGGTTTGCGCGAAAACTTGTAGGCGCCATGCGAGGTGCCCATCGCGATGGCCAGCGCGTCGACCTTGGTGGCGCGAACGAAATCGACCGCCTGGTCGGGATCGGTCAGGAGCTGATCGTGGCTGACGTCGCCTTCGACGCCGTGGCCGTCTTCCTGCTCCCCGGCGCCATGTTCCAGCGAACCGAGCACGCCCAGCTCGCCCTCGACCGAGGCGCCGATCCAATGCGCCATCTCGACCACCCGGCGGGTCACGTCGACGTTGTAGTCATAGTCCGCCGCCGTCCTGGCGTCGGCCTTCAGCGAGCCATCCATCATCACCGATGTGAAGCCGTATTGCAGCGCCGTGGCGCAGGTCGCCTCCTCGTTTCCATGGTCCTGATGCAGGCAGAGCGGAATCTGCGGATGCATCTCTTCCAGTGCATCCATCATCTTCGACAGCATGATGTCGCTGGCATAGGAACGCGCGCCCCGCGAGGCCTGGATGATGACCGGCGCATCGACGGCGGCCGCCGCCTCCATGATCGCAAGCCCCTGCTCCATATTGTTGATGTTGAACGCCGGCACGCCGTAGCCGCGCTCGGCGGCATGATCCAGCAATTGCCTCAGTGAAATTCGCGCCATCGGAACCTCCGTGTCATTGATCGCGTCCGGACTTTCATGCGCTGGCTGCAGCCATTTTCGAGCGCGCGATGCAGCGCAGCGCCGCCTTTGCAACGGCGTCCTCGGTGATGCCGAATTCGCGATAGAGCACCTCGGCCGGCGCCGACGCGCCAAAGCCGGTCATGCCGACAAATTCGCCGCCGTCGCCGAGCCAGCGCGCCCAATCGCCCTCGATTGCGGCCTCGACGCCGACTCTCGGAACCCGCCCGAGCACCGTTTCCCGATATTCGCGCGGTTGCTGGCGAAACAGATCGAAACAGGGGGCCGAGACGACGGCGGCGCGGATGCCGTCGCTCGCGAGCAGCTTCGCTGCCTTCAGCGCCACCGAAACCTCGGAGCCGGTCGCGACCAGGGTGACGTCGCGGCCGCCCTCCGGTTCGACCACCACATAGGCGCCGAGCGCGACCCGGTTGGTGTCGCCGGCAACTTCGCGGAATGTGGGGAGCGCCTGTCGCGACAGGCACAACACCGACGGGCTGGTTTGCGCCTGCAAGGCGCAATCCCAGGCCTCGGCGGTCTCGATCGCGTCGCCGGGCCGAAACACCAGCAGGTTGGGAATCGCCCGCAGCGACGCCAGATGCTCAACCGGCTGATGCGTGGGGCCGTCCTCGCCCAATCCGATCGAATCATGCGTCATCACATGAATAACGCGAATGCGCATCAACGCCGCCAGCCTGATCGCGGGGCGGCTGTAGTCGGCGAAGGCGAGAAACGTGCCGCCATAGGGAATGAAGCCACCATGCAGGGCGATGCCGTTCATCGCCGCCGCCATGGCGTGCTCGCGAACGCCATAGTGAATATAGCTGCCTTCGAGGGAATCGCGCCGCACCGGCTGGTGCGTCCTTGCCCGCGTCAGATTGGAGTGGGTCAGATCGGCCGAGCCGCCGACCAGATTCGGCAACGCCTCCGCAATCCCGTCGATCACGAGCTGCGACGCCTGCCGGGTGGCGATATTGGGTTGCTCGGCGGCAAAGCGATCGCGCAGCAGCGCTATCGCCTGGGCGTAGCCGCAAGGCAGATTTCGATTCAACGCATCGTGAAACGGCGAACGCCCGAGCGAATTGATGCACCTGGTCCGCTCGATCCAGCTCCGGCGCGCGGCGTGCCCGCGGGCGCCGGCCTGGCGCCATTGATCGAGGACGGGTCGTGGAATCCGGAACGGTTCGTATGGCCAGTTCAGCGCGTCGCGGGCCTTTGCGACCTCGTCGGCGCCAAGCGGCGCACCATGTGCCTTTTCGGTGCCCTGACGGTTCGGCGCGCCGAAGCCGATCACCGTGCGGCAGGCGATGAGCGACGGAGCGTCGCTGCTTCGGGCACGATCGATGGCGGCCGCAATGGCATCGGGGTCGTGGCCGTCGATCCGGCACGCCGCCCATCCGGAGGCTTGGAAGCGCGCCAGCTGGTCATCCGAACATGACAGCGATGTCGCGCCATCGATCGAAATCTGGTTGTCGTCGAACAGCACGATCAGCCGGTTGAGCCGCAGATGTCCGGCCAGCGAGATCGCCTCGTGACTGAGACCCTCCATCAGGCAACCGTCTCCCGCGATCACGTAAGTGTGGTGATCGACGCAATCGTTGCCGAAGCGCGCGTTCATCAGCCGTTCGGCGAGCGCCATGCCGACGGCGGTGGCAAGGCCCTGCCCGAGCGGGCCGGTCGTCGTCTCCACGCCGGGGGTGTGGCCATATTCGGGATGCCCCGGCGTCTTCGATCCCCACTGCCGGAAGGCCCTGAGCTCGTCCGAGCTTACGCCCTCATAGCCGGTCAGGTGCAAGAGCGCGTAGAGCAGCATCGAGCCGTGACCGGCCGACAGAACAAAACGGTCGCGATCCGGCCACGCCGGGTCGGCGGGATCGAATTTGAGAAAGCGCGAAAACAATACCGTGGCGACGTCGGCCATGCCCATCGGCATGCCCGGGTGACCCGACTTCGCCTTCTCGACGGCGTCGATCGCCAGGAAGCGGATCGCGTTGGCCATTTCCGCGTGCGAAACATCCGGACGGCCGGGAATACAGGACAAAACGTGAGCAGTCATACCGTGCGCCTCTTGCGTTCCATCAGTTGCAGGATCAGGGGGGTGAGAATGAGCTGCATCGCCAGATCGAGCTTCGATCCGTGGATCACGATCGAATTGGCGCGCGACATGAAGCTGTTCGGAATCATCGACAGCAGATAAGGGAAATCGATGCCGCGCGGATTTTTCAGGCGGATCACCACCATCGATTCGTCCGGCGTCGGGATCCAGCGCGCAATGAAGGGGTTCGAGGTATCCACCGTCGGCACGCGCTGGAAATTGATGTCGGTTTCGGCGAATTGCGGGCAGATATAGTTCACGTAATCCGGCATCCGCCGCAGAATGGTGTCGGTCACCGCCTCCTGGCTATAACCGCGGTCGCGGCGGTCGCGATGCAGCTTCTGGATCCATTCCAGATTGATCACCGGAACCACACCGATCTTGAGATCGGCATGCTGGGCGATGTTGACCTTCTCGGTCACGACCGCGCCGTGCAGCCCTTCGTAGAACAGAAGGTCGGACGTTTCCGGTAAATGGCCCCATTCGGTGAACGTGCCCGGTTCGGCGCCATAGAGCTTCGCCTCTTCGTCGTCATGCACGTAGTGGCGCGTGGTACCGGTGCCGGATTCACCGTAGTCGCGAAACACCCGCTCCAGTTCCTCGAACAGGTTGGTCTCGGGGCTGAAATGGCTGAAATGCCTATTGCCGCGCTCGGCCTCCTCCGCCATCTTGGTGCGCATCTCGACCCGGTTGTAGCGGTGGAAGGCGTCGCCCTCGATATAGGCCGCCGCGACCTTTTCGCGGCGAAAGATGTTCTCGAACGTGTTCTTCACCGACGTCGTACCGGCACCCGACGAACCCGTGATCGATATGATGGGATGACTGCGTGACATCGCGGACCGCTCCGTCAAAGAAACAGGCCGCGCCGCGCAAACAGCGGTGCGTCGCTATTGTCGAACATCGGTTCGATCACTTCGTGGATGGCCGCGACGTCGCGCACGCCACGCGCCGAGCCCATGATCAGCGGCACCCGCTGGTGCGGCGATTTCGCGCCCAGTTCGAGAATTCGCCGCCGCCCGGTCGACGCAGCACCGCCCGCCCATTCCATCACCAGCGCCATCGGATGGGCTTCATAAAGCAGGCGAAGCCTTCCCTCGCGATAGCCGGGACGGGCATCGGCCGGATAGAGAAACACGCCGCCACGCACCAGGATGCGAAGCGACTCCGCCACCAGGGAACCGATCCAGCGCATGTTGAAATCCGCAGCGCCCCCGCCGCCAGTACCGGCGAGACATTCGTCGATGTAGGTGCGAACGGGGCCGTGCCAGTGCCGGCGATTGGACGCGTTGATGGCGAATTCCGGCGTATCGGGCGCGACCCGAACGCTCCGCGCGGTCAGCACGAATTCCCGCACGCGCCGGTCGAGGATGAAGATATCGACACGCCCGCCGAGCGCCAGTACGAGCGTGGTCTGCGGACCGTAGACGATGAAGCCCGCGGCACACTGGGCGGTGCCAGGCTCGAAGAAGGTCGAAAGAATGTCGTTGCCCCTGGGTCGGACCGAAAAAATGGTGCCGACCGAGATATTGTTTTCGAGATTGGCCGATCCGTCGAGCGGATCGAACGCGACGCAAAGCGGCGCTTCGGCGTTCAGGGTTTCCGGCAGCGCGGCTTCCTCGGAGAGGATCGCGGCGACCGGCGCATTGCGCAATGCGCGCCGCATCATGTCGTCGGCGGCAACGTCGATATCCCTCTGAATATCTCCGTCGGGATTGATGCCGCCATTCCGTCCGGTGATGCCGGCGAGTGGTCCATCGCCGATCAGCGAGGCCAGATCGATGGCAGCCATGGCAATCGCCTCGATCACTTCGCCCGCCGCGACGCCATGCGGCGCCGGCGACGCAGACTGATCGAGATGTGAACGCAGCGTCACGCGCTCGTCCATGGACGTCTCCCTGTGCCCTCTTTTGGGGCGCTCTCAATTCGGCTCGCCGGCCCGGCAATCCGCAGCGCTATGGAAGCCTCGTTTGCAGAATTAGTAAAATTTTGTTATCTTTGAATGAGACAAAGTTTTTATTATAATGGGGACAGCCATGGCAGGCGGGTTCTTCCGGGAATTGACGATCCGCCAGTTGCGCGCGCTGGCCACGGTCCATAAAAACAAATCGGTCACCGCGGCCGCCAAACAGCTCCATCTCACGCAGCCCGCGGTCACGCTGCAGCTTCGCAACCTGCAGGCACTCGCAGGGTTGCCGCTGATTCAACGCAGCAGCGACGGCATGCTGCTGACGGATGCCGGGCGCGAGGTGCTGGCGCTCGCCAACCGCATCGAGACCGCGATCGCGGATTGCGAAACATCGCTGGCGATGATGGCTGGAAAAACCGCGGGCCGCGTCTCGATCGGGGCCGTCAGCACCGCGAAATATTTCGTCCCGTTCATGATCGCCGGATTTTCGAAGCGCCACCCGAACATCGATGTCACCCTCTCGATCGGAAACCGGCAGGAGACCGGCACGGCCCTGCGCGGCTACGATCTCGACTTTGCGATCATGGGCCGGCCTCCGGCGGACATCGACATGAACGTTCACCTGATCGGCGACCACCCCCACGTCATCGTCGCGCCGACCGGGCATCGCCTGGCACGCAAATCCCGCATCGCGCTGGGCGAGCTCGCGGGCGAAACGTTTCTGACGCGCGAGCCCGGATCGGGAACACGCGGCCTGATGGAGCAACTGTTCGAAACCGCCGGCATTCGTCCGAAAATCGGCCTGGCGATGAGCAGCAACGAGACCATCAAGCAGGCCGTGATCGCCGGCCTCGGGATTGCATTCATCTCCGCGCATACGGTCGCCTCCGAGCTCGACGAAGGACGCTTGGTCACGCTCGACGTCGACGGCCTTCCCGTGGTCCGGCAATGGTTCGTGCTGGCCCGCAAGGACAAGGTGCTATTGCCGCCGGCGCAGGCGATGCTCGATTTCCTCAGCGCCAAGGGCGCGCAGTTTCTTCCCCGCACCCATGGCCGGCTACGCCTGACCCGGCCATCGGTTCGCGCCAAACGCGGATGAAGTACTCCCGCCATGTCCGCGTTGCGTCTCCTTCCATCGCGTTGGCCAACGGAAGTCTGAGTTCATGCGCGCTCACCTGCAATTGACTCGTTTCCACGATTTCGTTCTAAGTCGCGACCATGGTCGCATCTCAAACATCCGTCAGTTCGGCGCTGGGTCAGTTCGGTGCGGCCGCGCGCTGGGAGGATTTTTCGGCGACCGTGCAGCAGGCCACCCGGCGCTCGCTGCTCAACGGGCTCGCGACTGCCCTTTGCTCTGCGCGCGATCCGGTCGTCGCGGCGATGGTGCGCGCGCTGCGGCCGATCGCGGGGCCTGACCAGGCCATCCTGATCGGCCAGCGGCAGCGCATGGACGCGGCGAGCGCGGCGTTCGTCAATGCGGTCGCGATCAACCTGCTCGATTACGACGACACCCATTTGCCGACGATCATCCACCCCACCGCGCCGGTGGCCTCCGCCGCGCTGGCGCTGGCGCAGTGGCGCGGCGGCACCGGTCGCGACGTGCTGGAGGCGTTCGCGATCGGCGGCGAAATCGCTTGCCGGATCGGACTGGCGGTATCGCCCGGGCACTACGCCCGCGGCTGGCACATCACCTCGACCTGCGGCGTGTTCGGAGCGGCAGCGGCGTCCGCCCGGCTGTTCCGGCTCGACGCGGATCGCTGCGCCGATGCGCTCGGGATCGCCGCAAGCCTGTCCTCTGGACTGGTCGAAAACCTGCCGACCGCTGCCAAGAACGCCAGCGTCGGCAATGCGGCGCGCGGCGGCATCGTGGCGGCGCTGCTCGCCGGCGAGGATCAGAACGCGGCCCTGGCCTCGATCGAGGGCCCGCTGGGCTGGGCGCGCGCGACCGGCGACCAGCCGGATATCACCGCGCTGATCGGCGAGCTCGGCACGCGCTGGGAGTTTGCGCGCAATACCTTCAAGCCGTATCCGGCCGGAATCGTGATGCATGCGGTGATCGATGCCTGCCTCGACCTGCGCGCGGCCCATGCGCTCGATCCGGCGCGGATCGTCGCGATTACGGTCACCGGCGACGCCCTGCTGCTGGCGCGCGGCGACCGCCCTGTGTCCAACGCGCGCGACGCGCGCGTCAGCATCCATCATTGCGCCAGCGTGGCGCTGTTGTTCCGCGAAGCCGACATCAAGGAATTTTCCGAGACCGTGGTGTTCGATCCCGAAGTCGCTGCGCTGCGCGGCAAGGTGAAGGCCGAGCTTGACGCGACGATGCCGGTCGGCGCGGCCCGCGTCGACGTCACGCTGGCCGACGGCCGCAAACTGTCGCAGACCGTCGCCAGCGCCCGCGGCAGCCTGGAGCGGCCATTGTCGGATTCGGACATCGAAGCGAAGCTGCGCCGGCTCGCCGCTGGCGGCGGCACCGGTTGCGACGCCGGCCGCGTGATCGAAGCGGTGTGGACGCTCGAGCGCGACCCTGCCGGGCTCGACCGGCTGCTCGCCGCGCTCGCTTAACGTGAGACCGGTCTCACTCTAAGCCGCCGACCAGCCGCCATCGATCGGGATGACCGTGCCGGTGATGTCGCGCCCCGCCGGGCCGCACAGAAAGGCCACCGCGGCGCCGACGTCCTCGAGGCGGACGAACCGGCCGCTCGGCTGGCGTTGCTTCATGTAGTCGCGGGTGGCCTGCTCGCGCGAGATGCCGCGCGCTGCCGCCATGGCGTCGATCCGGTCGAGGATCGCCGGCGTCGACAGCGTTCCCGGACTGACGGCATTGCAGGTGATCCCGGTGCCGGCGGTCTCCAGCGCCACCGCCCGCGTCAAGCCGAGAATTCCGGTCTTGGTGGTGACGTAGTCGACGCGGCCCTCGGCGCCGCGCTGGCCGTAATGCGACGACATGTTGACGATGCGGCCGAAATCCGCGGCGCGCATTGCCGGCAGCGCCAGCCGGATGATGTGGAACGGCGCCGTCAGATTGACGGCCAGCGAACGCTGCCAGTCCGCGGCGGAAAACTGCTCGATCGGCGCGAAGTGACGCACCACGGCGTTGTTGACGATGATGTCCGGACCGCCGCACGCCTCGCACGCCACCGCCATCAGGCGTTCGATCCCGGCGAGTTCGGACAGATCTGCCTTGCAATAGACCACGGTGGTGCCGTGGCGGGCCTGCAGTGCGGCCCGCGCCGGCTCGACGGCTTCGGCACTGTCGAGGCCGTGCAGCACGATGTCATGTCCGGCAGCGGCGAGGCTCTCGGCCACCGCGTAGCCGAGACCGGCGCTGGAGCCGGTGACCAGGGCCGAGCGGCGCGTTGCGGCGCCCATCATGCGCCCGCCACGCGCGGCGCGACATCGAGCCGGACCGCGATGCCGTCGAGTTCCGCCGACGGCGGCGGATAGATCGCCATCACCAGGGGATCGTGACCCGGCACGATGTGATCGTCGGTGTCGGCCAGCCGCCGCACCGTATCGAAGCCCTCCATCATATCGCCGACATGATAGACGGTGGGAAACGGCATGCCGCGGCGGATGTTGTCGTAATAGTGGCTGGCGTCGGAAGCGACCACCACCCATCCGCGCCGGGTCCAGACCCGCACGATCTGCAGGCCCGCCGAGTGTCCGCCGACCCGGTGCAAGGTGAGCCCCGACGCCAGTTCCGCAAAACCATCGTGGAAGGCGACGCGGTTGGCGTGGACATGCCGGACAAAGCCGACCACGTCTTCCACGTCGTAGGGATGTCGCAAATAGGGATGGCACATGCAGCGGCCCGTCGCGTAGGCGATCTCGGCGTCCTGGGCGTGAAAGCGGGCGCGTGGAAAATCCCCCAGCGAGCCGGCGTGATCATAGTGAAGATGAGTGAGGATGACCTGATCGACGCTGGCGGGATCGATCCCGAGCGCGCGGACACCGTCGGCCGGCCGCCGCAGCATGGTGCGGCCACGCTCCGCCGCCGAGGTCGGGTTGAAGCCGGTGTCGATGACGTAGGTCCGGTCCGAGCGCCGCGCGACCCATACGAAATATTCCAGATCGGTCCCGGCATCGTGCAAATCCGCGCCGATGAAATTGTCGGACGCCCGCCGGCCGGTATGCCGGCCGTAACGGATCGCGAACAGCTCGAACGGTTCGGGCGCGCCTGTCGGTGTTGTGGTCATGAGACTGCTCCTGCGGGCCAAGGCGTCCGTTCCGCCGGTGACGCGGCGGAACGGACGCAAGTAGCGCGTGCGCTGCGCTCAGCCGCCCTTGGTTTCCGCGTCGACCTGGGCGAACACCTCGCGCGCGGTGCGGAAGGAATCCGCGCCGGCCGGAACCCCGCAATAGATCGCGACCTGGAGGAAGATCTCGCGGATCTCGTCCTTGCTGACGCCGTTCTTGAGCGCGCCTTTGAGGTGCATCCGCAGTTCGTGGTTGCGGTTGAGCGCGCTCAGCATGGCGAGATTCAGCATGCTGCGGGTCTTGCGCGACAGGCCGTCGCGGCCCCAGACGTAACCCCAGCAGTATTCGGTGGTCAGCTCCTGCATCGGCATGTTGAAGTCGTCGGCGCTCTCGAACGACTTCTCGACGAATTCCTTGCCGAGCACGTCCTTGCGGATGGCCAGACCACGATCGAAGATTTCCTTGCTCATCGGTTTTTCCTTGGTTGAGATTCAAACGTCCGTCCGCTCGCGGCGGACGGTTTTCAGCGCTTCGGCCAGAACGGCTCGGCGACCGCGAGCTTCTGGGGGAAGACGGTGACGGGGATACCCTGCTGCCACTGCACGACGGTCATCTCGGCGTCGACACGCCGGCCCTTGTCGTCGAACTTGAGCAGGCCGCCGGGATAGTATTTCGACGGGCCGCCATCCATGGTCCGCAGCGCGTCGGCGACGGCGACCTTGTCGGCCTTGCCGGCCTTCTCCAGCGCCTCCTTGATCAGCCACATGTCGCCATAGGTCGAGATCGCGTTCTGGGTCATCCAGGGTTCGTTGAAGCGGGCCTTGAGTTCCTTCACCAGGTCTTCGTGCCCCTTGGTCGCCCAGCTGCCGACGCAGGTGATCACCCCCTGCAGCAATTCCGGACTGATGGTCTGCAGAATGTCCGGCTCGGCAATGGCGATGCCGAACGAGATGGTGGGAATGCGGCCCTGGCCGAGGCCGAACTCGTTCATTTTTTCCAGGATCAGCTTGCCGTCGGAAATCACCGTCGGCAGGAAGAACAACAGATCGGGCTTGGCCGCGCGCACCTTCTGGACCAGCGGCGTCGCGTCGGACAAGGGCGGCGTGAAGGTCTCGTCCATCACCAGTTCGAGACCGAGCTCCTTGAGCAGGCCCTCGCGCATCGGCTTTACCGAAGCGACCGACGCACCGGTATTGTCGCCGATGATCGCCACCGTCTTCGGACGCTTGCCGGAGGCGCCTTCCGCCAGCTTCATGATCAGCGGCAGCGCCTGCCGCGCCTGCGACGCCGCGGTGGCCGAGGTCTGAAACACGTATTTGAAGCCACGCTCGGTGATCAGGTCGGAGTAGGACAAGGTCAGGACCGGCAGCTGCGCCCGCTCCGTCACCTCGGTCACCGCAAGGGTGAACGAGCTAAGATAGGCGCCGCTGGCCGCGACCAGATCGGTCTCCTGCGCCACCATGCGCTGCGCCGCGTTCTTGGCCTTCTCGGTGGTGTCGCCGCAGTCGATCACCACCAGCTTGAGCTTGGCGCCGCCGAGCGCCTTGACCCCGCCGGCGGAATTGATGTGGTCGACCGCCATTTCGGCGCCCATGCGCATCACCGCGCCAGGCCGCGCATAAAGCCCGGACAGGGGCACCAGCAGCCCGATCTTGACGTCCGAGGCAGCTTGCGCGAACGCGCGCGGCGCGGCGAGACCGAGCGCGGTGGCGGCAAGCAGCGTACGCCGCGTCAGCGCGAGCGAAGTGTGGTCGGTCATGATTCCCTCCGGGGTGTTGGCTCTTTTTGGGTTTGATCGCTCATCATGCTCAGCTGCGTTTCGGCCAGAACGGCGCCGCGACGGCGAGATCCTTCGGATAGACGGTGACCGGCACGCCGTTCTGCCATTGCACGATGACGACGCCCGCCCCGACCCGGCGGCCTTTTTCGTCGAACTTGAGAATGCCGCCGGGATAATATTTGGCCGGCCCCGCATCGAGCGCGTGCAGCGCGTCCGACACCGCGGCGCGGTCGGCCTTGCCGGCCTTTTCCAGCGCCTCCTTGATCAGCCACATGTCGCCGTAAGTGGAGACCACGTTCTGGGTCATCCACGGCTCCTTGTATTTCGCCTTGACGTCGGCGAGCAGCTTTTCCTGCCCTTTCACGCCCCAGTTGGCGACGATGGTCATGATGCCCTGCACCACTTCTGGCGTGACGCTCTGCAGCATGTCCGGTTCGGCGATGGTGATGCTGAAGGAGATGGTGGGGATGCGGCCCTGACCGAGACCGAATTCGTTCATCTTCTCGAGCCCCAGCTTCGCATCGGAAATCGCATTCGGCATGAACAGGAACAGGTCCGGGCGGGTCGAGCGGACCTGCTGGATGATCGAGGTCGCGTCCGCCAGCGGCGGCGTCCACACCTCGTCCATGACAAGCTGCAGCCCGAGTTTCGGGAACAGTTTCTCCTTCAGCGCCTTGGCGGTCGCAATCGAGGTCGCGGTGTTGTCCATCGCGATGGCGACGGTCTTCGGCCGCTTGCCGGAGGCGGCCTCGGCCAGCTCCATCAGTTGCGGCAGGCCCTGCTCCGACTGCGATCCCGCGGTCGCCGCGGTCTGGAAGATATGGCGGAAGCCGCGGTCGGTCAGCAGATCGGAATAGGACAGTGTCAACAGCGGCAGGCCGGCGCGCTCGGTGACTTCGCTGACCGCAAGCGTGAACGAGCTGAGATAGGAACCCGTCGCGGCGACGAGATCGGTTTCCTGCGCGACCATGCGCTGCGCCGCGTTCTTGGCCTTCTCGACGGTGTCGCCGCAGTCGAGCGTCACCAGTTCGAGCTTGGCGCCGCCGAGCGCCTTGATGCCGCCGCCGGCGTTGACGTCGGCGATGCCGAGCTCGGCACCCATCTTCATCACAGCGCCGGGCCGCGCGTACAGCCCCGACAGCGGCACGATCAGCCCGACCTTGACGTTGGCCGGCGCCTGCGCCCGCGCGACCCCGGTCAATCCGATGGCGGCGGCCCCGCCCAGCAGCGTGCGCCGATTGAGAGAAGTGATGCGGTCGGTCATTGCGTTTCCTCCGGTTGATCAACTTTTTGCGGTTTCGCTTGATTTACATTCCGAGATAGGCCTGCCTGACGCGATCGTCGGCGCGCAGCATCTCCTTGTTGCCATCGAGCACCACCCGGCCCGCCTCCAGCACATAGCCGTGATCGGCGGATTCGAGCGCCTCGGCGACGCGCTGCTCGACCAGCAGGATCGTCAGCCGGGTCTGGGCGCGGATCTCGATCAGCTTTTCGAAAATGAAATCGGCGATGGCCGGCGCCAATCCCATCGACGGCTCGTCGAGCATCAACAGCTTCGGCGCCGACGCCAGCCCGCGCCCGATCGCCACCATCTGCTGCTCGCCACCGGACAGCGTGCCGGCGAATTGATGACGCCGCTCGGCCAGCACCGGCAGCAGCGTGAAGATGCGCTCGATGTTGTCCTTCCAGGCGCGGCGGCCAGCCTCGGTGAATGCACCCATCTCCAGGTTCTCCATCACCGAGAGCGAGGGAAACACCTGGCGGCCTTCCGGCACATGGGCGATGCCGAGATGCGGCCGCGCCGCCGCCGGGATCTTCAGGAGATCGACGCCTTCGAAATGGATGGCGCCGGCGCTCGGCTGCACGATGCCGGAGATCGTCTTGAACAGCGTGGTCTTGCCGGCGCCGTTCGGTCCGACGATCGCGACGAATTGCCCGGCCTCGACGGTAATCGACACGTCGTTCAGCACCGGCAGCACCGAGTAGCCGGCACAAATGCCTTCAAGCCTGAGCATGGGCCACCCATTTCTTGCCGAGATAGGCCTCGATGACGCGCGGATCGCGGGTGACCTGCTCCGGCTCGCCATCGGCCAGCACCGCACCGTGGTCGAGCACCAGGAAGCGATCGACGAGGCGAACCATGGACTGCATGGTGTGCTCGATGATCACGACGGTCATGCCTTCCCGCGCCAGCCGCTGCACCACGGCGGTGACCTCATCGGCCTCGCCATGGCCGAGTCCCGCCAGGGTTTCGTCGAGCAGCAGCAGGCGGGGCTTGCCGGCCAGCGCGCGGGCGATCTCCATCAGGCGCAGCTCCTTGGTGGTGAGCTCGGCCGCCATCTTGCCGGCCACCGGGCCGAGACCGACGCGATGGACCGCGCCGTCGGCGAGGCGCCGCGCCTCGTCCTCGCTCGCCGCGCGCACATAGGCGCCGACGCGGACGTTGTCGCGAACCGACATCCGCGGGAACGGCCGCATGATCTGGAAGGTGCGCCCGACCCCCGCCTTGCACAGCACATGCGGCCGGCAGCCGACCATGTTGCGGCCCTCGAACATCACTTCGCCGGTGTTGGGCGGCGTGAAGCCATTGAGCAGGTTGAACAGGGTGGTCTTGCCGGCGCCGTTGGGCCCGATGATGCCGAGGATCATGCCCCGGTGCACGTCGAAGCTGACGTCCTGCACCGCCTTGAGGCCGCCGAACGATTTCGACAGGGCCTTCACCGACAACAGCACCTCGCCGCATGGCGCGCGCCGGATGGCGGGAGGCGCCTCGGCCGGCGCAAGCGATGCGGCCGGCGCCGGGACTTTCGGCGGCAGCGCGTCCGCTGCCGGCGCGCGCCTGAAGCGATCGCGCAGCGTCCAGAACATGCCCTCCGGCGCCACCAGGATGACGACAATGATGGCGATGCCGTAGATCACACCCTGGATACCGGGAATCCGCGCGCCGAGTTCGGCGTTGAGGATCTCGCCGACCGGGATCAGCACCGCGGCGCCGATCAGCGGTCCCCACACCGTGCCGACGCCGCCGAACATCGACACCGTCAGCGCCTGCGCCGAGACCAGCATGCCGAATACCGACGGCGGCGTGACCACCAGCAGCACCACGGCATAGAACGCGCCGACCGCGCCGGCGATCGCCCCCGACAGCGCGATGGAGCGCAGCTTCCACGCCAGCGCATTGATGCCCGCGGCCTCGGCCGCCGCCTCGTTCTGCTTGATCGCCAGGAGCGCCATGCCGAACCGCGACCGCTCGACCGCGCGGGTGATCAGCACGACACCGAGCAGCATCACCAGCGCGACCAAAGTGTAGAGCCGCGGATCGGAGAATTGCATGTAGGCGAACGGCGCGTCGCGCTTGATCGGCAGCGTCAGCTCCTGGTAGCCGAGCCACTCGAACACGTAGAGCATCGCCAGCGGGTAAGCCAGCATCGCCAGCGCGAAGTAATGGCCGCGCAGGCGGAACGTCGGAAAACCGACCAGGAGGCCGGACACCCCGCCGATCACGGCCGCGATGGGGATCAGCAGCCACGGCGTGAGATCGAAGTAGAGCTGGCCGAGTGCGGTGGTGTAGGCGCCGAGCCCGAAGAAGGCGGCGTGGCCGAACGACACCAGGCCGGTGTAGCCGGACAGGATGTTCCACGACAGACCGAAGCTCGCCCACACCAGCACCAGCGTCAGCATCAGCTGGTAGTAGGAATTGGTCACCAGAAGCGTGAGGCAGGCGTAGATCAGCGCAGCCGCCAGGATCGGAAGCAGGGATCGCATCAGGTTCGCTCCACCATGCGACCAAAGAAACCCTGGGGACGCAGGAAAACGATCAGCAGGAACACCACGAAGATCGCCGCGTTCTGCAATTGGGTCGGCAGCACCAGCGTCGAGAGCTGCTGCACCAATCCGATGGTCATGCCGCCCCAGAACGCGCCGATGATGCTGCCCATGCCGCCGAGCACCACGCCCGCATACATCACGATGACGTAGTCGGTGCCGATGTAGGGATGAAACGGATAGTTGGTGGCGAGCAGGCCGCCCGCGACCGCGGTGACCGCGGCGCCGAGACCGAACGCGATGCGATACGAACGATCAATGTCGATGCCCATATAGGTCGCCGCCACCGGATTGTCGGCGGAGGCGCGCAACGCCTTGCCCATCCGCGTGCGCGTGATCAGGAGCGCGAGGACCACCATGGCGGCGATCGAGATCAGGGCGGCGATGCCGCGCGACTTGTTGACGAAGATGCTGACGAAATCGCCCCACAGCGGCCCGATTTCCCAGGCGCTGGACGACAGCGGCGTGCGGATCGAGGCCAGCACCGAACCGAACACGATCAGCCCGCCATTCTGCAGCACCAGCGCGACGCCGAGCGTGAGGATCAGCTGGGCGAAGTGACCCTCGCCTTCGAGCTTTTCGGTGCGCCGCCCGGTGACCCGGGAGATCAGGAAGCGGTGGATGGCGTAGCCGAACGCGAACAACAGCGGACCGGACAGCAGGATCGCCACATACGGTCCAACGACATTGCCGAACGCGCCCTGGATGCCGGCCGACAGGAACAGGTAGTAGGCCGCGTACATGCCGAGCATCATGAAGTCGCCCTGGGCGAAGTTGATGACGCGCATGACGCCGAAGATCAGCCCGAGCCCGAGGCACATCAGGCCGTAGATCGATCCCGCCAGCAGCCCGGCGACCAGCGCCTGCAGCACGTTCTCGACGATCTGCGACGTCATCGGGCGCACCCGGCGACTGTGGCGCGGCAACAGTCCGGCGCTACGCTCATCACTTTCTCCCCCTCATTCCCTCGAGCCTTCGGCCCGTCTTCTTGTCACGCGATCGCTATTGCCCGTCGGTCACGGCCCGGCGCCGGCGCGGGATGCCGCGGCGCGCGATTTGCCGCCGGGCCCCGCGGACGCGCACAGCGCCGCGATACGCCCGGCATGGTCGACCCGCTCGAGCCCGTCGATCATCTCCTCCACGGCATCGGCGCGTTCCAGCCCGATCACTTCGCTCGCGGCGGCACGGAACCGGGCGCGGATCTCACCCTCGGTCGCCGCGACCACATCGGCAATGCGCCGGCTGATCCGGGCGCCGCTCGACAGGCTGACCTCGACCTCGGCGCCCTGGGCGCCCGGGAACGCGGCGGTGAACTCCGCGTCGCGCTTCAGCCGCATCAGCACCGCGAGCCGCTGCACGGCCGGGTCGTCGAGCCGGCGATAATTCTCTTCCGCGACGGACTTGCGGACCAGCGCGGCCGCGACGCCGTACTGGATACTCATCTTGGCCTGCAGCGCGTGCCGGAACGGTCCCGCAAAATCGCAGCCGGGATAGTCGATGGCGGCGTCCGGCAGATGCACAATGATGGCGTCGATGGCGCCGACATTGTCGATTTCCTCGGCAACGCGGATCGCGGCCTGGCAGGCGGTCTGGGCGAAATTGCAGGCCGGAACCGGCTTGTTGTAGACCGCCATGATCTCTTCGCTGCCGTCCGGGAACAGCGCAATCGCCTCCGGCGCGGCTACGCGCCCGAACGCCGCGAACAGCCCGGCCGGGCCTTCGATGATATGTTCGGAGCCGTAGGCCCCGGCTTCGGCGAGTTCGATCGCGGTGACGGCGCTGCGCGCGGCGAAGCCCGGATGGAAATACATGTCGCTGCCGCCTTCATGCGGCCACTGATTGAGGCCCGACGAGGTGTTGGCGGCGAGCGCCAGCGCCGAGACCGAGGCGTCTTCGTCGAGACCGAGCAGCACGCTTCCGGCCAGCGCGCCGGCCAGCGGCCCGAGAATGCCGGTGGGCCGGAACAGTCGCGCCAGCCCCGCCGTCATCAGCGCCCGCCCCACCCGGCCGCCGACCTCGTAGCCGATCGCGGCCGCGCGCAGCAGGCGCGCGCCCGACACCGGGGTGCGTTGCGCCAGCGCGAGCAGAACCGGCCAGATCACCACGCCATGATGGGCGATGCTGCCGGCATGCATGTCCTCGCGGACCAGGCCATGCCCAAGCGTGGCGTTGGCAAAACCCGCATCGGCCGCCGACGTGATCGCATCGGTGCCGACCACGGATGACCCCGACGCCAGGCGGGCGGCGACCGCGACCGCCTGGCGGCTGGTCGGCAGATCGCGCGCCTCAAAGGCGCATGACAGGAAGTCGAGCAGGCACATCTTGAGCTTGGCCTGCGCCGGCGCCGACAATTGCGACAGCTCGCGCGCATGCGCCGTGCGCACCATGGCGCGCGCGATCGACACTTGTCGCGGATCGGGACGCACGGTCGTGGCCATGGGCTGCTCCTTATCGCTGCGGTCGCTGCTGTCTCTATCCCCTGATCTGCACGCCGGCCCATTCCTCCGACAGTTTGGCGATCGAGGTGAAATCGGAGTCGGGTCCGTACTTGGCCTGCGTCAACGCCAGGATCTGGCGCACCACCGCGCCCATGATCATCGGAATTCCCATCGCTTCCGCCTCGTCGAGGCAGAGCCGGACGTCCTTGTAGGACAGCGCGGTGGCGAAGCCGAAATCGAAGGTGCCCGGCAGCACCGAGCGCGGAAACTTGTCCTGGGTCGCGCTGTTGCGCCCCGAACTGACATTGATGATGTCGAGCAGCACTTTTGGATCGAGCCCGGCCTTGACCCCCATCGCCATGCCCTCCGACGAGATCACCAGCGCCGCCGCGGCCAGCAGATTGTTGACGAGCTTGGCGGTCTGCGCCAGGCCCGGCTTTTCGCCGGTGAAGAACAGCTTGCCGAAATGCGTGAGGATCGGCGCGACCTTGGCGTCGTAGATATCGCGCGGGCCCGAAACCATCACCGCGAGCGTGCCGCCCTTGGCGCCGGCGATGCCGCCGCTGACGGGAGAATCGAACAGGGTGATCTGCCGCTCGCCGAGGCCCTTGGCGACGATGGTCGCAACGCCGGGTCCGGTGGTGGAAAGATCGATCACGGTGCGGACGCGATTGCCGACGCCCACGCCGTTCTCGCCGAGCGTCACCGCCTTGACGATGTCCGGCGTCGGCAGGCTGAGCAGCACGATTTCGGCGGTCGACGCCACTTCACCGGACGAATGCGCCAGCCGCGCGCCGCGCGCGACCAGCTCGGCGGTGGCCTCCGGCTGCTTGTCATAGACGCAGAGCGAGTAACCCGCGTCGAGCAGGCGCGACGCCATCGGGCCACCCATGCGGCCAATACCAATGAATCCGAGAAGCTCACCCGCCATCGCATGTCCTCCGTCGTCGTCGGCCGGTCTTGATCGCCGGTCGCGCTTGTTCGGAGGGAAACCTAGCCGGTCCACCGAGGCGGGGCATCGCCGTTTAGGGAATAACAGCTTTCCGGGACACGACGGGCGATGCCGCATCGCCGCGGACGCGTGACGGCGGCTTGCGTCCGTCCGGCGACAGCCATAGGCCCTGCTGGACGAGGTCCTGCACCTGGCGCCGCACCATCTTGGCGAGCGCCCGCGTCGCGGTGGTGGTCGGCCGCTGGCTTGAGGTCGCTAGGATGAGCTGCCGGGTCAGCACGGGATCGACGATCGACCAGCTCTTCAGCCGGCCGGCCTCGATCAGATGACGCGCCGGGCCATAGGACAAGAGCGTATAGCCGACGCCACGCTCCACCAGACGGAGCGTCGACGGCATGGCATCGACCTCGAGCACGACATTTGGTTCGATCGCCGCCTCGCCGAGGAAGGCGTCGACCACCAGCCGCAGGCCGTGCGGACGGCTCGGCAGGATCATCGGCAGTTCGACCAGGCGCGAACCCGGCACCGGCCCCGCGGTCAGCCCGGCCGGATCGTTGACTGCACCCAACAGGCTTATCTCCTCCTGCAGCAGCGGCTCCGCGCTCAAATTGCTGATGCGCGGCGCGTTGTAGAGCACCGCGACGTCGATCTTGCCGGTGATCAGCCATTCCAGCAGATGGCCGCTGAACCCCTCCACTATCCGCATCGAGATCAGCGGGAACTCGGCGCGGAAGCATTGCACCAGCGGCACCGTCAGGATCGAGCCCACCGACGGCGGCATGCCGATCGCGATGGTGCCGCGCGGGCTGGAGCGCAGCGCCATCACCTCCGAGGCCGCGCGGGTGACGGTGTCGAGCACGCCGCCGGCATAACCGTGCAGCAGCTTGCCCGCCTCGGTCAGGACGATGCCACGCCCGTTGCGGTAGAACAGCTCGATGCCGAGCTCCTGTTCCAGCGCCTTGATCTGCCGGCTCAGCACCGGCTGCGCCACCGACAGCACCGCGCCCGCGCGCGAGAATGAGCCGAATTCGGCCAGCGTTGCGAAGGCCTTGAGTTGCTTGAGATCCATTCCGCTCCATCCGGGTGGACACGTCCACCCACGGTTTCGACATTAGGGTTAGCCCACGGACGACAGCGGACACCGTCGCCGGCATCTGGCGGTTTTTCCTCCCGCGCGCAGCGCGCCGGGCAACCGCCAAAAGCGCGTACCGGCAGATCATAATGTCTGACACGAAAAGGGGAACCGCTGTTCGCCTATCGGTGCCAGGCTCGGTTTCCAGGATGCTATTCGGTGTTTTTGCTCGCCGAGCGCCTCAAGCTCAGCTTGCCTCGCCGATCTAGTTGTCCAGCCGGGAATGGGTAAGCAGCTCTTGCCTACTCACTTCGAAAACACGAATGGGAGAAGTTCTATGTTGAAGGGCAGTTTGTGTCCTGCTGCGCTGGCGAGCCTGTTTATGTCAGGCGCCGCTTTCGCTCGACAAAAAATCAAAGTCGGTGTTACGGCGACCCTGGAGGGCACCTATACCACGCTCGGTGAGGACGGCATTCGCGGTTTCCAGACCCGCCTTGAACAAATTCGGCAAACCGCCGAGACCGAGACGTCAACTAGGCCGTTTTCAACGTGCTCTGTTGGATGGAGCGACGCGGTACCTGCGAGAAGAGCAGGCTGAGCCCCTCGGCCATCGTCGGATGCGCGAAGGCGGCATCAGCAAGCCTCGAATATGAAAGGCCAGCCAACATTGCCGTGTACACCGTAGCCAGAACTTCACCCGCCTCGGCGCCTATCATCGCGAAACCGAGAATGCGATCGTCATTCTCGGCGATCAGCGCCTTCATAAAGCCTTGCCTCTCGTCGGTGGCCTGGGCGCGCAACACGGAATTCATCGGCAATTTCGCAACCCGTGCCGCGATTCCTCGACGCTCAGCTTCGGCTTCACTAAGCCCCACGCGGGCGAGCGGAGGATCTGTAAACATGCAGTAAGGAACGAGTCGATCGCGCGTGCTGCGAGCGTTCCCAGCGAGATTGTCGCGAATGATGCGAAAATCATCTTCGGATATGTGCGTGAATTGTGGGCTGCCCGCGCATTCCCCTACGGCCCAGAAACCCGGGGCACTGGTCTCGAGGCGTTCATTGACGCGAATGTACCCACGATCGTCCAACTCAATCCCTGCCTCCTTGAGTCCGATTCCACTGGTGTTGGGAATACGTCCGGCTGCCACGAGGATGTCGCTACCCTCTATCGTTCGTTCGCCGGAGCGCGTGCGCACAGCAAGGCTAACCTTCTCGCCGGATCGCCCGCGCACCTGGAGGAGTTCGGCTCCCGCTACAATTTCAATTCCTTCGTCGCTCAGAATCCGCTGCATCTCCTGCGCAACGTCCAAATCCTCCCGACCGAGAATCTTGGGGCCAGACTCTATGATGGTCACCTTGCTGCCAAAACGGCGGAAAGCCTGTGCAAATTCGAGGCCGGAATAGCCGCCACCAATCACGAGCAGATGCAACGGCAAATGGTCGAGTTCCAGGGCCTCGACGTGCGTCAGCGGACGGGCTGCATCGAGGCCGGCAACATTTGGAAGGGCCGCGTGCGTTCCCAGGTTGAGGAAGACTGTGTCCGCCGAAAGCACGCGTTTGGTTCCGTCATTCAGGGTAACCTCAAGCGCTTTCGGCCCTGCGAAACGCCCGGTTCCCATAATTAATTCCGCACCGCTTTCCTTGTATTTCTGCAGGTGCCCCGCAACCTGTCGTTCAACCATCTCCCGCTTCCGCTTGCGAACCGTACTCATGTCAATCGCTACCGGGCCGGCGGTCGTCCCGAACTGCGCGGCGTTGCGCGCCAAGTACGCAACCCTCGCGCTCGATATCTCATTCTTGCTGGGCATGCAGGCGATGTTGGGACAGGAGCCTCCAATCCACTGCCGCTCCACGACGGCCGTTCGTCGTCCCGACTGAGCCGCGTGCCAAGCTATGAGCTTGCCGCCTGTCCCGCTGCCGACCACGAGAACTTCAAACTGCTCTGCTTGGGGCATAGGCCTTCTCCGTGTTGTGGATTTCGGTAGTGGATCTCGCTGCTTTGGAGTGAACAGGTGGGTGAGCAACATCGGAATAAAAGCGGCCTTCCCACCACCCTCCGATTTCCAATCAATTGCGTCGCTACTTTCGGGCCTCTATCTCACCATCGACGGATACATCAACGACCGCATAGAGCAGCTCTCGTCCGGTACCAGGAAGGGCGCGACACCACCCGCTTGATGAGCCCGGCTCATTTCGCCGAGCCGGATCATCCAAAAATCGACACCAAAAAATCGACACCAAATGTGGTTGAACAAAGACAATCGCGCAGTGAGATCGTTCAACTAGACAATCGTGAAGGCCCTCGACAGCGTTTGCCTCGCGCGGATTTGATTTGCTCGCCGCAAGTCTGGCGGCTCGTGAGCCACAAACAGACGTTGGCCTGGCAACATCGCGACCGTCAGATACGGATTCTCGTTCTCGCGGCGCGAAGACGCCCGGGTTTTGCAAGGACCTTGTCCCTCCGAGAACAGAGGGCGCAGGGAATGCCGGGCGTCCGATGCGCCCGATAGCCGCGTGTGCAATGATAGTGGTAGTACGCACACGCGTTAGTCAGGTCACACCGGCAAACACCCGGCATTCCCCGCGCAATGGTTTTACGGCCTATTTCGTACTCTCCCCGGCGATCGGGCTTTTTTGTCACCGTCGCCCCGCAGATGCTTCCGCGAAACTTGACGCCAGCGTCGAGGTGTCAGGACCATACGACTTCACCGTCCGCATCAAGTGCTCTCGTCAGGTGCACCATCAGCGTCCACCGCATCCCGCTCCGCGTTCGTGACGTTGCGCAACGCCCCTCTGTGTGGGACGGGACGACGCGGATATAGAACTGATTTGGTGTTTCGGAAAACCAGAATATTTTTGCAAACAGGGCTGGACAGGCAAATCACTGATTTGCCCGTCGGGTGCCTTGCAGGCGCGAGACGCACCCGTCATTGCCGGCTTCCGGCTGGCAATCGACCGCCCTCGCCCCCAGATAATGGACCGGTCAGGAGTTTTGGCATGACATCGCTTTCGATACTCGATCTGGTCCGCGTCACGCAGGAGACAGATGCACGCGGCGCGTTCGACAATGCGCGCGATCTCGCCGCGCACGCCGAACGATGGGGCTATCGCCGCTTCTGGGTCGCCGAGCATCACAACATGCCGGGCGTCGCCAGCGCCGCCACCGCCGTGGTCCTGGGTCATATCGCGGCGGGCACGCGCAGCATCCGCATCGGCGCGGGCGGCATCATGCTGCCGAACCACGCCCCGATCATCATCGCCGAGCAGTTCGGGACCCTGGCGCGGCTGTACCCCGGCCGTATCGACCTTGGCCTCGGGCGGGCGCCGGGCACGGACCAGATCACCGTCCGCGCGCTGCGCCGGACATTGCAGAGTTCCGACAATTTTCCGCAGGACGTGCTGGAGCTGCAGGCCTTCTTCGCAGCGGCCGGACCGAACCAGGCCGTGCAGGCGGTGCCGGCCGCCGGCACCGACGTGCCGTTGTGGATTCTCGGATCCAGCACCTACGGCGCGCAGCTCGCCGCCGCGCTCGGGCTTCCCTACGCCTTTGCATCGCATTTCGCGCCCGAACAATTGCTGCCGGCGCTCGACATCTATCGCGCTCGCTTCGAGCCGTCGGAGCAACTGGCAAAACCCTACGCCATGGTCGGCGTCAACGTCATCGCCGCGGATACCGAGCGCGAGGCGAAGCGGCTGGCGACGACGCAGCAGATGTCGTTCACCAACATGTTTCGCGGCAAGCGCGGCTTGAGCCAGCCGCCGATCGACGACATCGAGACCTACTGGTCGCCCGCGGAGAAAGCGCAGGCGATGGGAATGCTGGCACGTTCCATCGTCGGATCGCCGGACACCGTTCGCACCGGACTTGCGGCCTTGGCGGCCGAGACCGGGGCAGATGAGCTGATGGTGGTCTCGGATATCTACGATCACGGCGCGCGTCTGCGCTCGTTCGAGCTGATTGCCGCCGCGCATGCCGGGAATGGAAGCGAATCAGAGGTCGGCGCCGTCGCGTAACGGGTCACACGCCGCCGCGCACGATCTCGTCCGACTTCAAGCACCTCGTATCGACACCAGTCCGCGAAGTGACTGATTTGACCCGTGGGGCAAATCACCACGTCCTCCCAGGAGCAGATGATTCACTCGGCCGGCGCGGCGTGTTCGGCAATCTTCGCCTCGGGCAAGAGCGTCCCGCCCGTTCCGTGCTGGATCAGGGGTTTGGAGCCCGTCATGCTCCGCAGCAGCACGTAAAACACCGGCGTGAGGAACAGACCGAAAACCGTCACGCCGATCATGCCGGAGAATACCGCAACGCCCATGGCGCGGCGCATTTCCGAACCTGCACCCGTCGACAGCACCAGCGGCAGCACGCCCATGATGAAGGCCGTCGAGGTCATCAGGATGGGGCGAAGCCGCAGCCGGCTGGCTTCGATGGCAGCCCTGACCGGCGAGCGGCCGGCGAACTCCAGCTCGCGCGCGAATTCGACGATCAGGATCGCGTTCTTCGCCGATAATCCAACCAGCACGATCAGCCCGATCTGGGTGAACACGTTGTTGTCGCCCTTCGACAGCCAGACGCCGAACATCGCGGCGAGAAGGCCCATCGGCACGATCATCAGGATCGACAGCGGCAGCGCGAGGCTCTCGTAGAGCGCGGCCAGCACCAGGAAGACCAGCAGGATCGCCAGCGGAAAGACCCACAACCCTGAATTTCCCGCGATGAATTCCTGATAGGTCAGGTCGGTCCATTCGAAGGCAAAACCCGGCGGCAGGGTCTCCGCCGCGATCCGGGTCGCGGCCTCCTGTGCCTGCCCGGACGAATATCCGGGAGCGGCGGCGGCGTTGATGTCGGAGGACAGGAAACCGTTGTACCGGATGGCGCGTTCGGGACCCGCGCTTTGGCGAATCTTGAGCAGCGCCGAGAGCGGAATCATGTCGCCGGACGCCGAGCGCACCTTCAACTGCCGGATGTCGTCCGCACGGGCGCGGAACGGCGCGTCGGCCTGAACATAGACCGAGTAGGTGCGGCCGAATTTATTGAAGTCGTTGACGTAGAACGAGCCCAGATAGATCTGCAGCGTGTTGAAGACCTCGGTCACGGGAACGCCGAGCTGCAGCGCCTTGGTGCGGTCGATGTCGGCGAACAATTGCGGTACATTGACCTGGAAACTCGAGAACACGCCGGCGATCTCCGGCGCCTTCGCCATCGCCGCCATGAACGCCTTGGTCGCCTCATCGAGCGCCTCATAGCCAAGCCCTGCCCGATCCTCGATCTGCAGCTTGAATCCGCCAATGGTGCCCAGACCATTGACCGGCGGCGGCGGGAACATCGCGATAAAGGCTTCCTGGATGCCGGCGTATTTCTTGTTCAGGTCGGCGGCGATCGCAGTACCGCTGAGCGAGGAGTCCTTGCGCTCGCGGAAGTCCTTCAGCGTCGAGAATACGATGCCGGCGTTCGAAGAGTTGGTGAAACCGCTGATCGACAGGCCCGGGAAGGCCACCGAGCTCTGCACGCCAGGCTGGGTCAGTGCGATGTCGCTCATCTTGCGAATGACTTGCTCGGTCCGATCCAGCGTCGCGCCATCGGGCAGCCGGGCGAATCCGACGAGGTACTGCTTGTCCTGTCCGGGCACGAAACCGCTCGGCACCTGCCTGAACAGGCCTGCGGTGGCTAGAACCAGAAGCAGATAAACGCCGATCACCAGCACCTTGCCGGAGATCACGCCCTTCACGCTGCCGCTGTAATTGTCCGAGGCGCGCGCGAAGGCCCGGTTGAAGCGGCGGAAGAACCAGCCCAACGCCTTGTCCAGAATGAGGGTCAGCCGGTCCCTGGGCTCGTCATGCCCCTTCAGCAGCAGCGCCGCCAGCGCCGGCGACAGCGTGAGCGAGTTGACCGCGGAGATCACGGTCGAGATCGCGATCGTCAGCGCGAACTGCTTGTAGAACTGGCCGGTCAGGCCGCTGATGAAGGCCAGCGGCACGAACACCGCGATCAGCACCATCGCGATGGCAATGATCGGGCCCGAAACTTCCTTCATCGCCTGGTAGGTTGCATTCCGGGGCGATAGCCCGGATTCGATGTTGCGTTCGACGTTCTCGACCACGACGATGGCATCGTCGACCACGATGCCGATCGCCAACACCAGTCCGAACAGGCTGAGCGCATTGATGGAAAAGCCGAAGACGTGCATCACCGCGAAGGTGCCGACGATCGACACCGGCACCGCCAGCAGCGGAATGATCGATGCCCGCCAGGTCTGCAGGAACAGGATGACCACCAGCACGACCAGCGCCACCGCCTCGAGCAGCGTATGGATGACCGCTTCGATCGACGAACGCACGAACTGCGTCGGATCGTAGACGATCTGATAGGTAACGCCCTCCGGCATGTTCTTCTTGATGTCGGCCATGGTCGCGCGAACGCTGTCCGAGATCTGCAGCGCGTTCGACCCCGGCGCCTGGAAGATGGGAATGGCCACAGCCTGCTTGTTATCGAGCAGCGACCGCAAGCCATATTCCGACGCGCCGAGTTCGACACGCGCGACGTCGCGAAGCCTCGTCACCTCCCCGCGCGCGCCGGTCTTGACGACGATGTCGCCGAACTGCTCCTCGGTGGAGAGCCTGCCTTCGGCATTGACGGAAAGCTGCAGGTCGAGACCCTTGACGCTGGGCGATGCGCCGACCACGCCGGCCGCCGCCTCGACGTTCTGGGCCTGGATCGCCTTGACGATGTCGTTGGCGGTCAGTCCGTGTTCGGCGGCCTTCTGCGGATCGACCCATACCCGCATCGAATAATCGCCGGCGCCGTAGAGCTGGACGTCGCCGACGCCATCGATCCGCGCCAGCCTGTCCTTGACGTTGAGGACGGCGTAGTTGCGCAGGTAAGTCATGTCGTAGCGGTTGTTCGGCGACAGCAGATGCACGACCATCGTGAGATCGGGCGAGCTCTTCTTGGTGATGATGCCGAGCTGACGGACCACCGCCGGCAGCCGCGGCTCGGCCTGCGCGACGCGGTTCTGCACCAGCTGCTGCGCCTTGTCGGGATCGGTTCCGAGCCGGAACGTCACGGTCAGCGTCATCGCACCGTCGGTGGTCGCCTGGCTGCTCATGTAGAGCATGCCTTCGACGCCGTTGATCTGCTCTTCGATCGGCGTCGCCACGGTCTCGGCGATGACCTTGGGGTTCGCGCCGGGATAGGTCGCGCGGACCACCACCGACGGCGGCACCACGTCGGGATATTCCGAAATCGGCATCGCCATCAGCGAAATCAGGCCGGCCAGGAAGATCAGGATCGACAAAACGCCCGCGAAGATGGGCCGGTCGATGAAGAATTTGGAGAGATTCATGGCGCGCTCCGCGGGCGGTGGATTCTTATTGTTGCGCGACGCGCTGGTTATCATCGGCGGAGGCGTGCTGCGAACCATGCACACCCATCTCCGCCACCTCCGATTTCAGGAGCGCGCCGGGACGTACCCGCTGCAGCCCGTTGACGACGACGCGATCGCCGGACTTGAGCCCGGAGGTCACGATGCGCATGCCTTCAACGCTGCCGCCGAGCGTGATCGCGCAGTACTGCGCGCGGTTGTCGGCGCCGACGACCATGACGAACTTCTTGTCCTGGTCGGTTCCGATAGCGCGTTCGTCCACCATCACCAGCGTCTGCAGCTTGGGTTGCCCCATTCGCAGCCGCGCGAACTGGCCTGGAATCAGCCGGCCGTCGTCGTTGTTGAAAGTGGCGCGCACGCGGATCGTGCCGCTCTGCCCGTTGACCTGATTATCGATGAGCTGGATGTGGCCCTGGACGATGGAGCCTGAAGACGTCGACATCTCGACCGGAATTTGATCGAGCTTGCCGCGCTTGCCGGAAGCATCCGCGATCGAACCGATGGCGCGCAGCACGATATCCTCGTCGGCGTCGAAACTCGCGTAGATCGGATTGACCGACACCAGCGACGTCAGGACCGGCGACGAGGTTCCGGCCGCGACCAGATTGCCTTTCGTCACCTCGATCTTGCCGACACGTCCCTCGACGGGGGCGCGGACCTCGGTGTAATCGAGGTTCAGCCTTGCCGTTTGCAACGTGGCTTCCGCGGCCTTCACATTGGCGATGGCCTCGCGATTGGCGTTGTCGCGCTGGTCGAAGTCGCGCCGGGTGACGACATTGTTGCCGACCAATTGTTGCCCGCGTTCGAGCTCCCCGGCGGTAAACACCACGCGCGCCTTGGCAGCCTCCAATTGGGCCTGGGCCTTGTCGACTTCGGCGGCGTAGGGCGCCGGATCGATCTTGAACAGCACGTCGCCCGCCTTCACCAATTCGCCCTCGGTGAAATTGGTCGATTGAATGGCGCCGGCGACGCGCGAACGAAGCTCGACGCGATTGACGGCTTCGAGCCGTCCGGAGAAATCGTCCCACAGGCTGGCCTGACGCGGCTCGACAACCGCGACCGTCACGGCCACGGCCTGTTCCTGGGCCGGGGTGGTGGTTGCCTGCGCGGCGTAAAAATAGTGCCCGGTGACGACCGAACCACCGGCGACGGCCGCTGCGGCGATGGCCAGACCTCCGAGCACACGTCGGAATCGGCTTGGACGGGGGGTGATGCTGGACTGAGGCATTCTCGCGCTCCATAAATGTAGTGTTCGCTACAGATGTGGAGCTGGACGCCGGTCGTCAAGATACTTATGTATCGCATACTAAGAAAATCCCGAGGAGACCGCAATGGCCATGGGACGTCCCCGCGGCTTCGACGCCGATAAGGCCCTGGACGAGGCGATGGAAGTGTTCTGGCGACACGGCTATGAGGGCGCGACGATCGCGCAACTCACTGATGCGATGGGGATAAATCCGCCAAGCCTGTACGCGGCTTTCGGCAGCAAAGAAGGCCTCTTGAAAGCTGCGCTCGACCGCTACGCCTGCAGGCGGGCGGCGTTCATGGAGGATGTCCTGGGCGCGCCGACCGCCCGCACCGTCGCCGAAAAAATGCTGATGGGGATCGCGGATACGCAGACGGACCCCGCCAACCCGCCGGGCTGTTTGCTGGTCCAGGGCGGGCTGGCTTGCGGCACCGGATCGGAAAACGTTCCGTTCGAACTGGCCGCGCGTCGCGCCCAAACCGAAGATCAACTTCGCGAGCGGTTCACCAGGGCCAAGGCGGACGGCGACCTGCCAACCAGCGCCGATCCCGCCGCCCTCGCGCGTTATCTTTCGGCCGTCACCGTCGGCATGGGCGTGATGGCATCCTCGGGCGCGGACCGCGAAGCGCTGCGGCAGATCGCTGTCATTTCACTGAAGGCGTTCGACGAGCAGTCCGCTCTCAAGGCAAGTTATACCAACGGCCCTAATTATTGACTGTTGCCCATGTTCGTGTGGTGATTGAGGCGATGCGCTTTGGATCGTGTTCAAAGAAGTTCCATGCGTCGCAGGTTTTATCAACGATGTCGTCGTAGTCGTCGAAGACGGTGATCGCGAGTTTGTTGCCGCGCAGATATTCCCAGACGTTTTCGATCGGATTGAGTTCAGGCGCGTAGGGTGGCAGACGCACCAGGGTGACGTTTTCGGGGATCGTGAGCGCGGCAGCAATGTGATAGCCGGCGCCATCGAGGACAAGAGCGGCGTGGCTACCTGCCGCCACCTTGCGGCAGATCGCTGTGAGATGCAGCGACATGGCCTCGGCGTTCGCCGCCGGCATGACCAGACCTGCTGCGACGCGACGCTGCGGACAGGCCGCGCCGAACAGGTAGGCCCAGTCGTAGCGCTGGTCGTGCGGTGCGCGGGGCCTCGTTCCACGCTTGGCCCAGACGCGGGTCAGCGTGCCCTGCTGGCCGATCCGGGCCTCGTCTTGGAACCAGATTTCGATCGGCTTGTCTTTGGCGTGCTCGGGAATTTGCGCCCTGACGGTCGCGGCGAAGTTTTTTTAAACGTCTGCTGGGCTTCTTCGTCAGCCTGCGGGTGGCGGGGCCTTACCGACAGTTTGCGGTAGCCGAGCTTGGCTAGAACCTTCCCGACCGAACGCTCGTGGAGCGTGACACCGAAGCGCCGCTGCAATTCGTCGCGCAGATCGACCCGCCGCCAACGCACTACCCCGTGCACCGCGGGGTCGGGGCCGGCCTCGACAAGCTCGGCCAATTCGGCCTGCTGCCGCACCGTGAGTTTTGATCCGGGACCTGGCGATTTGAGATTGCGAAGCCCGGCCAGTCCCGCGGCGTTGTAACGGTGCACCCAGTCCCGCAAGGTCTGACGGTCCATGCCGCAGGTTTCGGCCGCCGTTTTGCGGTCCGAGCCATCGAGCACCAGCGCAAGCGCGAGTATCCGACGCGCCGCGGCGCTATCCTTCTCTCCGCTCGCCGCCTTGCGAAGCGCCGAAGCCGTCAGATCAAGTCGGGTGATCGATACCGCCGCTCCCATCGATGCCGCTCCTCTCAAAGGCTAGCATCGAGTCAGAGTTTCCCTGATTTGGGAATCCCTAATGAGTCACAGTTTCGGGCCGTTGGTATTAGATCGCGGCGGCTATTGGCGTCGCTGGATGGAAGCGGTGGCACCGCCGAATGACGGTGGTCCACCGTTCAGGCCGGCGATCGGGAGGCGTGCCTGAAAAGCTGACGCTCGGCGGCAAATCCACTGTCGGCTTCCGCCGAGGGGACCAGACTCGCGCGTTCCATGTGAGGGGCGTGGATCACGAAGCCGCCCTTGCCGCGACGTTTGGCCTCGTACATGGCGCGGTCGGCCGAAACCGCATACTGGAGATGCATTTCTCGAGATTTGATGGCATGATCATCAATGGCCGCGGAGGCTCCGAGACCGAGGATTTCTCGTACGTGATCAATCCCGGCCAAAACGATGCGCTCAAAGAGATGCACTCCAGAATCAAGCGGACGATCGCGACTGCGGTCAGACGGCGAGAGAAATGGAGGACGTTATGGCGTCGTGGCGTGACGACAAGGCCCGGGCGACTCTGATCCACGAAGCCGCGGGTAACGTGCAGCCGGGCAAGGCGCCCCGATCGTTTGCCGAGCATCTGTTCGGCCATACCAACCTCGAGGACCTCGCCAACTACGATGCGGCCTCCCTGGCCTTCCTGGCGGAACAGGCCTGGGAGCATGTGCAGCAACGCACGGCGGACCGTGCCGACATCCGCGTCATCAATCCGATGATGCCCGACGGGCGCGAGATTTCCGTGCTCGAAGTTCTCAACGACAACATGCCCTTCCTGTTCGATTCCACCATGGCGGAGCTCGCCGAGCAGGGCATCGAGGTCACGCTGGTCGCCCACCCGATTATCGCCGTGCAGCGCAACGAGCAAGGCAAGCTGCTGCAGCTCTACGGCGAAGCGCTGCCGGAGGGAGCAAAGGGCGAGCGCGAAAGCCTGATTCATTTCCACATCGCGCGCCTGGACGCTGATGCCGACCGCCAGAAGCTGATCGAGGGCCTGACCAAGACGCTCAACGACGTGCGCGCCTGCGTCGTCGACTGGCGGGCCATGCGCACCCGAGTCGAGCAGGCGATCATGACTTTCCGCTCCAATCCGCCGCCGCTGCCGATCGACGAGGTCGCCGAAGCCAACCAGTTCCTGCAATGGCTGTGCGCCGACAATTTCACCTTCCTGGGCTTGCGAGAATATCGCTTCTCGCCCGACGCCGATGCGTCGGACGACATCAGCACGGGTGAAGGCCTCGGCATCCTGCGTGATCCCGATGTGAAGGTCCTGCGCCGCGGCACCGAAATGGTGGTCATGACGCCGGAAATCCGCGAATTCATGCGCGAGCCGACCGTCCTCATGGTGGTCAAGGCCAATGTGAACAGCCGCGTTCATCGCCGCGTCCGCATGGATTATGTCGGCATCAAACTGTATGCGCCCGACGGCCGGCTCGAGGGCGAGTTGCGCCTCGTCGGCCTGTTCACCTCGGGTGCCTATACCCGCTCGGCGCGGCAGATCCCCTATGTCCGCCACAAGGTCGAGCAAGTGTTGCAGCGCGCCGGCTTCGACCCAGCCAGTCATTCAGGCAAGGCGGTCCTGCATATCCTCGAAGAGTATCCACGCGACGAGCTCTTCCAGGTCGATACCGAAACGCTCTACAATTTCGTCATGGAAGTCCTGACGCTCTATGAGCGTCCCCGCGTACGGGCGCTGGCACGGGCCGACAAGTTCGACCGTTTCGTCTCCATCCTCGTCTTCATTCCGCGCGAGAAATACGACACCGATGTGCGCACGCGCGTCGCGGACTTCCTGGCGCAGGTCTATAAGGGGCGCTTGGCGGCCTCCTACGCCTCCTTCCCCGAGGGATCGCTTGCGCGCGTCCACTACATTATCGGGCGCTATGAGGGCAAAACGCCCGTCGTCGAGCGCGCGACGCTGGAAGCCGAGATCAGCGCCATCGCCGCGACCTGGGGCGACAAGCTGAAGGCGGCGCTCGGCGCCTCGACCGACGGCATGCGAGCGCGCATGCTCGCCAACCGTTACGCCCAGGCCTTCACTGGCGGCTACACCGAGGCCTTCGGCGCCTCGCAGGCGATTGCCGATATCGCCACCATCGAAAAGCTCACCCCGGCCCGGCCGGTGGCGATCTCAGCCCACCGCATCGAGGGCGAGGACGATCCAACACGCTTCGGACTCAAGGTCTTCTCGCATGGCGCGCCCCTGTCGCTGTCGTACCGGGTGCCGGTAATCGAACATCACGGCCTGCGCGTGGTCAACGAGCGCACCTATCAGATCGTGCCTCGCGCCATGCCGGCGCCGGCGCCGGTATGGCTGCACGACATGACGATCGAGGCCAACGACGGCAAGCCGATCGTGATCAGCTTGGAATTCAGCCAGCGCCTGGAAGCCTCGATCATGGCGGTGGTCGGCGATCGGGCCGAATCCGACGGATACAACGCCCTCATCCTGCGTACGGCTCTGAGCTGGCGCGAGGTTTCGACCATCCGGGCACTCTCCCGCTACCTGCACCAGATCCGCGCTCCGTTCAGCCAGGACTACATGTGGGAGACCTTGCGCAAGAACACCGCGATCACCGCCAGCATGGTCGCACTGTTCCAGGCTCGCCTCGATCCGCGCCTCGCCACCACCGACGCCGAGCGCTCGGCACGTGAGACGCCCCTCCTCACCGAGATCGAGGAGCAACTCAAATCCGTCGCTTCGCTCGACGAAGACCGCATCCTGCGCCGCTTCACCAATTTGGTGCAGGCAACCATCCGCACCAATCTGTGGCAGATCGGCCAAGACGGACATCCGCGTCCGGTGATCTCCTTCAAGTTCGACGCGCGCAAGATCGAGGACCTGCCGGCCCCGCGGCCGCTCTACGAGATCTTCGTCTATTCGCCGCGTGTCGAAGGCATTCATCTGCGCTTCGGCAAGGTCGCGCGCGGTGGGTTGCGCTGGTCTGACCGGCCGCAGGATTTCCGCACCGAGATCCTCGGCCTGGTCAAGGCCCAGCAGGTCAAGAACGCCGTGATCGTGCCAGTCGGCGCCAAAGGCGGCTTTGTGCCCAAACGCCTGCCACCGCCCTCCAATCGCGACGCCTTCATGGCCGAAGGTACCGAAGCCTATCGCATCTTCGTTCGCTCCATGCTCGAGCTTACCGACAATATCGACGGCGACATCATCGTGCCGCCCGACTCCACCGTGCGGCATGACGGCGACGACCCCTATCTCGTGGTCGCCGCGGACAAGGGCACCGCCACCTTTTCCGACATCGCCAACACGATCTCTGCCGAGAAGGGCCATTGGCTCGGTGATGCCTTCGCCTCCGGCGGCAGTCAGGGCTATGACCACAAGAAGATGGGGATCACGGCGCGCGGCGCCTGGGAGGCGGTGAAGCGCCATTTCCGCGAACTCGGCACCGACATTCAGAGCATGCCTTTCACGGTCGCCGGCGTGGGCGACATGTCCGGCGATGTGTTCGGCAATGGCATGCTGCTCTCGCCGGCGACGAGGCTCGTCGCTGCTTTCGATCACCGCGACATCTTCATTGATCCCTTGCCAGACCCGGCCGTCAGCCACGCCGAACGCCTGCGCATATTCACCCTGCCGCGGTCGAGTTGGCAGGATTACAACAACGCGCTGATCTCGCAAGGCGGCGGCGTTTTCTCGCGCTCGCTCAAGGCCATTCCGCTCGCCCCGGAAGTGCGCACCCTTCTTGATCTCGATAAGCCGCAAGCCACGCCTTTCGAGGTGATGACGGCGATCCTCAAAGCGCGCGTGGACCTTGTGTGGTTTGGCGGCATCGGCACCTATATCCGCGCGTCGGGTGAAAGCGACGATCAGGTCGGCGACCGCGCCAACGATCCGATCCGGATCACGGGTGCCGATGTCCGCGCCCGCGTGATTGGCGAGGGAGCCAATCTCGGCGTCACCCAGCGCGGCCGCGTCGAAGCCGCGCAGACGGGCGTCAAGCTCAACACCGACGCGATCGACAATTCGGCCGGCGTGAACACCTCCGACGTCGAGGTCAATATCAAGATCGCGCTGGCGCGCCCCGAGCGCGAGGGACGCCTCAGTGCGGCTGACCGCAACAGCCTGCTGGCCGCGATGACCGACGAGGTCGGCGCCCTGGTGCTACGCAACAATTATCTGCAGACGCTGGCGCTTTCGCTGGCCGAACGCAAGGGCCTGGCCGAGACCGGCTTCCTCACTCGCCTGATGCAGTCGCTCGAGCAGCGCGGCCTCCTCAGCCGCGCTGTGGAATTCCTGCCCGACGATGCGGCGATCGCCGAACGCGCCCGGCGCGGCCAATCCTTGACTCGGCCGGAACTTGCCGTGCTGCTCGCTTACGCCAAGCTGACACTTTACGACGATCTGCTCGTCACCAGCGTGCCCGACGATCCGTATCTCGCCCGCGAATTGTCTCAGTACTTCCCGCGCGAGGTTGAGGACAAATTCTCCGCTGCAGTGGAACACCATCGACTTCGGCGGGAGATCATCGCAACCAATCTCGCCAATACCGTTATCAATCGCGGCGGCCCGGCCTGTGTCGTGCGCCTGATCGACGAGACGGATGCCGACGTGTCGACCATTGTCATGGCCTTCGTGGCGGTAGGTGAATCCTACGATCTGAAGCGGCTGAATGACGCGATCGATGGACTCGACACCCGCATCGACGAGAAATTGCAACTCGGCCTTTACGCGGCGATTCAGAATCTCCTGCTCTCCCGCATGGTCTGGTATGTGCGCAATGTTGATTTCGAGGCCGGCCTGGACTCGGTCATCGCGCGCTTCGGCCCGAGCATCCGCGAGATCATCACGGGACTCGACAAGACCCTGCCGGAGGACTTGCAGGCCGGGCGCAGCAAGCGACGGCAGGATCTGATCGATGCCGGCGTCCCAGCCGACCTCGCGGGCGAGCTCGCTGATCTCGACGCCTTGGTCTCGGCACCGGATATCGTGACCGTCGCGGAGCGCACCAGCCGGACCATCGGCGACGCCGCCGCAACCTTCTTCGCCGCCGAGGCTAATTTCCGCCTCGATCGCCTTATAGCCGCCGCACGCAGCGTACCGGCAAACGATAATTTCGAACGTCTCGCCATTGATCGCGCCGTCGATCAGATCGCAGCTGCCGAAAGAAGACTGGCTGCGGATATGCTGGCGACCGGCGAATGCGGCCTGCAGGCCGCCGGGACTTGGCTCGCGGCTCATCCTGAAGCGACGCGCATCCGCCGCTCGGTCGAGGAGATTACTGCCAGCGGCCTCACGCTCGCGAAGCTGACAGTGGCGGCGAACTTGCTGGGGGATATGGTGAAGGGCTGAGTGCGCTCGCTCACGATAAGTGATTCGGGGATATGAGCGCTCGTAGATGGTAGATGCTGTGGGAAACCGGGTTTCGCGAGCAAACGCTCACCGATCAGCTCCCGCGCCGGAGCGGCATCGTAGAATTTCGAACAAGATCGTGAAATTGGCGCGCCACGGCCGAAGATGGGCACTACTCCCTCACGATTCCCCTATGATGCCGAAGCCCGCGATACGCTACAATCGGCAAGTCTACGATGCTCTGCCATCTAGCACTACGCATCGTGGATCCCCCGATGTTGCGGGTGCTCCGCTTACCCCTCAATAGCGGTAATCTCGCTCAGCCTCCCAGATAGACGCGAAGGGCCAATGCACAAAACGCGACATTGCGTTGCTTTCCGCGTCTACGCAAGTCCCCGTTCGCGATCTATAACTGTTTCAGGAATTCCAGGAGCGCATTGCTTACGTCTTTGGCGCGCTCTTGCTGAGTCCAATGACCGCAACCTTTCAAGACTATTGTCTCGCGAAGCAAGGGCACGAACTGTTTCAGGCTAGGGACGAGATGGCTCCAACTCGGCGATCTGTAAACCCCGTCTCGATCGCCAACGACATAGAGTGCCGGGACCTGAACCTTTGCGCCGGACCATGGTGCGAGCAACTCCCAATTGCGATCAATGTTGCGATACCAATTCAAACCTCCTCCAAAGCCGGTGCGCTTGAACTCTTCAACGTAAAATTCGATGTCACCGTCCGTGAGCCACGTCGGCAATGATTGGGTTGTAGGCTTCCCATCAAGCCAACCCCCCTCACTAGGAAGCATCGTGAGCGACGCAGGATCTTCAACCGGCGCATCGCCAGATAGAGCGAACAATGTCGTCTTGATTGCGTTGTGGACGTCTTTTTCGAGTTCTGCCTCGGCAACGCCCGGCGTCTGGAAATACAGTTGATAGAAGCGCTGCTTTTCGGTCCTCGGCATGACGGTGCTTGGTCGGTTGGGACCACGCACCTGAAACGGCACGCTCAAGCCAACGACGGCCCTAAATCGATCCGGTCTGAACAGAGCGCAGCGCCAAGCGACCGGCGCTCCCCAATCATGTCCGACAACGACTGCTTGATCCGTGCCGATCGCGTCGAGCAATCCGACCATGTCTCCGGTCAAATGCAATAGAGTGTATTGATCGATCGCATCAGGTTTGTCCGTCTGCCCGTAACCACGCATGTCGGGCGCGATGGCGCGATATCCGGCGGCGGCGAGCGCTTCCAATTGGTGCCGCCACGAATACCAGCACTCCGGAAAGCCATGGCAGAGAAGCACGGTGGGGCCGCTCCCTGCTTCGGCCAGGTGCATTCGAATGCCATTTGTCTCGATAAATCGATGCGAGATCGTCATTGCCAACCTCCGTAAGATCCAGTCACATTGTGAGCTCCAGCCACAACCGAAGTGGCTCCGCCGACACCCAGTCGAACGGCGGACCGCCAAAACGACATGCTCTACGAATTTATTTTCGAGCCCGCACCGCGCCTCCGGCAGCATCGGCGCAAGGTCGGCTTCGGGTCAATCGCGTCGATTTTGCGACGTCTGCTTTAGCGTCCGCTATCCACAATACCGGACATTCACGTCCGATTGGGACTGGCCTGCCTGTCGCCTTGCCGCGCCCGAATTGCAAACGACCGGCGCAGCCGCGGCAGCTCCGGCGTTCTGCCCTCGACCGGCTAAGAGACATGAGCTGCACCTGCGGTCGACAAAGACCCGGCATATCAACTGCGCCAAATCCACGCGGAAGCTGCTCGCGTCATGCTTGTCCTGGTTTTTGTCCGATGGCGGTTTGGCGAACGATAGCGCAGGACCGGCGAGGCGCAGACAACCGACCGCTTGATAGCAGGATAAAAGGGCAAGGTGCGCCGTGGTCGATCTTCAGACAGTGCAGAAGCTTATCGCAATTTTTCTGGCATCTCCGCACATTGCAAGAATCCGGGTTCTCGTTTGCGCTCAAGAGGTCAGTGCAATGTGCGGCCGAGACCGACCTGGCTTGGCGTTGCTGAGCGATCGGCGCTTGGAATGGCGCTGCCGGACCAAGCGACGCCGGTCAAGGCTCGCGCTCGCGCGCGCCCGGCTCTGCCGGCTCACGGCCTTGACGGGCCTCGCCTGCGCCGGCGTTTGACGGCCACGCGCTGATGGCTCAGCGCGAGCGAGTTGCCGCTCCTCGTCGAACGAATCGGCGGACAAACTTGCGCCGTTCTCTCGATTGAGTCTGCTTGCCGAAGGGGCGCCATGGCTCATCATCAGAAATCTCGGCCGAGGCGAACGCGGTCATTGGGTCCGTTGCCCGACGACCTCTACGACCATTTGCGGCCACCAGTTCGACGAAAGGGCCGCCCGGCAAAGAAGAAGCAATCTGAGTGGACCGTGACCGACGACTGGCCTGATGAGGTCCCGATCACCGAGGCCGAGATCGAGGTATTCGAGGCCTGGTTCGGCGACCTGTTCGACGAATTGTTTTCAACCCGCCACTGAGCCCTTTGCTTTGGAGATCGCCATGACGATGCCGGTTCGTGCAGCCCTCTACCTGCGAGTCTCGACAGGCCGGCAGGCAGAGAATGATCTTTCCATCCCGGACCAACGCCGCCAGGCGAAGGCCTATTGTGCATCGCGCGGCTGGGAGATCGTCGCTGACTATGTCGAACCCGGCCTGTCCGCCACCGATGACCGAAGGCCGGAATTCCAGCGCATGATCGACGCGGCAACCACCAAGCCGCCGGCGTTCGATGTGATCCTGGTCCACAGCTTCAGTCGATTCTTCCGCGACCAGTTCCAGCTCGAGTTCTATGTCCGCCGCCTCGCCAAAGCCGGTGTCCGGCTGGTCTCGATCACCCAGGAGCTCGGCGACGACCCGATGAGCAACATGATCCGCCAGATCATGGCGCTGTTTGACGAGTACCAGTCCAAGGAGAACGCCAAGCACACGCTTAGGGCCATGAAGGAGAGCGCCCGTCAGGGATTCTGGAATGGCGCGTTGCCCCCGATCGGCTATCGGATCGTGGAGGCCTCCGAGCAACGCGGACACCGGACCAAGAAGACCCTTGAGATCGACCCCGTCCAGGCCGAGACCGTGCGCCTGATCTTCCGGCTCGCACGGGAGGGCAGCGGAAGCTCGGGGCTGATGGGCGTCAAGTCCATCGCCACGCACCTGAACGCTATTGGCATCCGCACCCGCGACGGCGGGCGCTGGGGTGTCGATGCCGTCCACATGGTGCTGACCCGGACGACCTACATCGGCCGCCACCGCTTCAACACCAAGTTCTGGAAGACCCGCGAGCGCAAGGCGGAGACTGAAGTCGTGGAAATGGCAGTGCCAGCAATCGTCGACAAGGAGGAATTTGAGGTCGTCCAAATGCTGCTCAAGAGCCGCAGTCCCGCGATGATCGCCCCAAGGGGCCCGACGCTCCTTACCGGCATCTGCTTCTGCGCCGCTTGCGGTGGAGCGATGACGCTGCGCACCGGCAAGAGCGGCCGTTACCGCTACTACACCTGCTGCACCAAAGCCCGCCAGGGCGAAACCGGTTGTCCGGGTCGCACCGTCCCGATAGAAAAACTCGACAATCTGGTCGCGGAGTACATCGAGCAGCGTTTGTTGCAGCCCAAGCGACTTGAGCGGCTTTTGTCGCACGTACTCGATCGTCGCACCGAGCGCGCCGAGCGACGAAAGTCGCATATCGCCGAATTGCGCAAGCGGGCGACTGAGGCAGACGCCAAACTCAAGCGGCTTTACGACGCCATCGAGAACGGCGTCGCCGATCTGTCCGACCCCATGCTGAAGGGCCGCATCGGTGAACTGAAGGCCACGCGCGATCAGGCCCGCCTTGACGCAGAGAGGGCCGAGGACGCGATTGATCGCGCCGGCCCGACCGTCACGCCACAGACCCTCAAGACCTTTGCCAGGACCGCCCGCAAGCGGATGCGGACCGAGAACGGCGGCTACCGCCGCGATCACCTGCGCGCGCTCGCCCAACGTATCGAAGTCGACCAGAAAGAACTGCGCATCATGGGATCGAAAAGCGTACTGCTGCGCACGCTCGTCGCCGCATCAAGCGCAAAAACGGCGGGTTTTGGCGTGCCCAGTTCTGTACCGAAGTGGCGCGCCCGAAGAGATTCGAACTCCTGACCCCTAGATTCGTAGTCTAGTGCTCTATCCAGCTGAGCTACGGGCGCGTGTTTCGCTGGGCATCTTGGGCTCAACAGCCCGCATGCATTGTGAGGCATGTCCAGAGGTCGCGAAAGCGCCCCCTAGCTACCGGCTCCGGCCCGGCTTGGCAAGGTCCGGAAGGCGGCAGATTCCACCGTCATTCCGGGGCGATGCGGAGCGTCGAACCCGGAATCTCGCGCAATTACCCTGGATTCCGGGTTCATCGCTCCGCGATGCCCCGGAATGACCAAATTTCTTAAGTCCTGGCTGCCTGGCTTCTTAAGCCCGGGCCCGCTCGTTGCGGATGCTCAGGAGTTCCACCGGGCGGTCGGGGATCGCGATCCGGAAGGTGGCGCCGATGGTGCCGGCCACGAGGTTGATATCACCGCCATGGGCCCGGATCAGCTCGGCGGCGATGGCAAGGCCGAGCCCGCTGCCGCCGGGGCGGCCGGAGGTCTGGAACGCCTCGAACAGGTGGTCGCGGGCCTTCTGCGGCACGCCGGGGCCGGTATCGGAGACCTCGATGATCGCGACCGTGCCCTCGCGGCGGCCGGTGATGCGGATCTGCTGGGTCGCGACGCCGCTGCGCTGGTGGTTCTCCAGCGCCTGCGCCGCGTTGCGCACGAGGTTGAGCAGTACGCGGAACAGCTGGTCGGGATCGGCGTCGATGGCGAGCCCGCGCTCGATCCCAGATATCCAGGTGATCGAGGCGTCGGCGGCGAGCCCTGCGGATTCGCGGACCTCGGCGACAACAGGCTCGACCAGCATCATGCGGCGGTCGGGGGAGGCCTCCTGGGCGCGGCCGTAGGACAAAGTCGACTGGCAGAACGCAATCGCACGCTCCAGCGAGCGCATCAGCTTCGGGGCGAAGCGTTGCACCCGCGGATCGGGCACGCTGGCAAGCTGGTCGGACAACAGTTGCGACGACGCCAAAAGGTTGCGCAAATCATGGTTGATCTTGGAGACGGCGAGGCCCAAGGCGGCGAGCCGGCTCTTCTGATGCAGCATCGACACCAGGTCGCGCTGCATGTCGGACAATTCGCGCTCGGCGACGCCGATCTCGTCGCCGCGCTGGCTCGGCACGATGATCCGGGCCGAGCTTTCGGGATTCTCGTGGAAGGCCACCAGGCTCGCGGTCAGCCGCCGCATCGGCCGCACGAACAGATAATGCAGCGCCAGATAGACCAGCCCCGCGGTGAGCGCCCCGATCCCCAGCGAGACCACCAGCAGATTGCGCGAGAAACGGTACATCGCCTGGCGCAGCGGCTTTTCGTCGATCACGACCTCGATGAACTGCGCGCCGCCCGGCGCCGGCCCGACCACGCGGATCGACTGGTCGCCGGTTTCCAGCATGGTCTCGAAGGAATCGACGATCGCCGACCATACCGTCAGATTGCGCATGTCGATATCGTGGTCGATCGATGCCGGCAGATCGGCGCTGGCCAGGAGCCTGCGCTGCTGCCCCATCTTGATGGCGACCGCGCGCGCGCCGATGCTTTTCAGGATCTGCCGCGCCAGCGAATCCGGGACCGTGCCCGAAGGGGCCGCATCGAGCACCAGGGCTGCGGTATTGGCCGCCGCCAGCCGGTCGTTCAGCCGGTTCATGCGGAAATTGGCGATCGCGGGCACATAGATCATTATTCCCGCGATCATCACCAACGGGATGGTCAGGAGCAACAGCTTGCCGGACAGGCCCAGCCGACGGGACGGCTTCGGGCGCGGCGCTCCGGTGGCGGGCTGTTCTTCGGTCTCTGACACGATCTGCCTTCGACTCCTCGCGGTGTGAGGATGCGACCGGCCCAAGGAGCGGTCAAATTACGGATCGCTAATGTCGGCCGGTTTCCGTGATCTAGGGAGTGATCTCGCGTGCCGCCATCCTCACCGTAAAAAACACTGCAGATCCCGATATATTCGGCCAAATTGCGCCGTTTCGACGGTCCCCCAAAATGCCTCAATTGCGGCGAGCGGCCAGATTGACGAAAACGGGTCGCTCCCGTATAAGCCGCGCCAATTGTCCGCGATGACCCGGTTCGACCGGGGCGGCTCTTTTTGGGCCGGAAACGGCCCGCTTGGGCCCGCCAGCATCACCGGACTTACCTCATTTATCAGGCATCATTGCCCGGTCAGCGGAGAACGACCCGTGAAGCGGACTTATCAACCCAGCAAACTGGTGCGCAAGCGCCGTCACGGCTTCCGTGCCCGTCTCGCAACGACCGGCGGCCGCAAGGTCCTCGCCGCCCGCCGCGCCCGCGGCCGCAAGCGTCTGAGCGCCTGAGCCGGGCTTCCCGGGGAACCCATCATGGATCGGCTAAGGCAGCGGGCGGACTTCCTCGCCGTTGCCAGTGGCGCGCGGGCCAATAGCGCTGCTTTCGTGGTGCAAAGCCTCAGCCGAAACGATGACGGGCCGATCCGGGTCGGCTTTACCGTTACCAAAAAGCACGGTACCGCCACCGAGCGTAACCGCATCCGGCGCAGGCTTCGCGAATTGGTGAAGCGGCTGGACGTCATAACAATGCGACCGCACAGTGATTATGTGCTAGTCGGCCGTCGAGCCGCCTTGACCCGTGACTTCTCGACCATGCTCGACGACCTCCGTTCGGCGCTGCTCCGCCTCGACCGGCAGCCCAATGACCTTGCTGCGAAGAACAGTGCGACGCGACCGCCCAAGGCGTTTTCGAGCGAAGCGGAAACCGGTTCGCGCCAGGAAAACGCGTCAAAACAATAGACCCTGCCGCCACCCGAATTGAATGACGAGATCTCAGAATGATGACCGATAATCGCAACACCATCCTCGCCGTCATTCTGTCGGGCCTCGTGCTGATCGCCTGGCAATATTTCTACAACGTCCCGGCGATGGAGAAGCAGCGCGCCACGCAGCAGGCCCAGAGCGAACTGGCCAAATCCGCAACCCCGGCGGCGACCCCCTCGACCGCGCCGCAGACCGGCGCGGCGCCGGCGCCGGGGGCCAACGCTCCCGCGCAGCCGGCCGCCTCGACCATAGTCGTCAGCCGCGATGCCGCGATCGCGGCATCCCCGCGCGTCAAGATCGAAACCCCGCGCCTGACCGGCAGCATCTCGCTGAAGGGCGCCCGCATCGACGATCTGTCGCTGGTGCAGTTCCGCGAGACCGTCGATCCCGCCTCGCCCGCGATCGTGCTGTACTCGCCCTCGGGCACGGCCGAGCCCTATTACGCCGAGTTCGGCTGGGTCGGCGCCAGTGGTTCGACGGCGCGGATTCCCGACCAGAACACCGAGTGGGAGCAGGACGGCGTGGGCAGCCTGACGCCCACCCACCCGGTGACGCTGCGATATGACAATGGCGAAGGCCTCACCTTCCGCCGCACCATCTCGATCGACGACCGCTATCTGTTCACGATCAAGGACGACGTCAGCAATGTCGGCAATGCGCCGGTCACGCTGTATCCGTTCGCGCTGATCTCGCGGCACGGCACCCCGAAGGTCGCCGGCTATTACATCCTGCATGAAGGCCTGATCGGCTATCTCGGCGATCAGGGCCTGCAGGAATACCCCTACAAGAAAATCGACGACGCCAAGTCGGTCGCTTTCAAGGTCACCAACGGCTGGCTCGGCATTACCGACAAATACTGGGCCTCGGCGCTGTTGCCCGACACCAACGCGCAGCTGCAGGCGAAGTTCTCGTCCAACCTGGTCGGCACGGTCCGGACCTACCAGACCGACTATCTGCAGGATCCGCAGACGATTGCGATCGGCGGCTCGGCCAGCGCCAATGCGCGGCTGTTCGCCGGCGCCAAGGAAGCCGGCGTGGTCGGCATCAATTTTCCCTTTGGCCCCGCCGGCTACAACAAGGAGCTCTCGCTCAACCATTTCGATCTGTTGATCGACTGGGGCTGGTTCTACTTCATCACCAAGCCGATGTTTTTGGCGCTCGACCTGTTCTTCCACCTGGTCGGCAATTTCGGCATCTCGATCCTGTTGGTGACGGTGCTGGTGAAGCTGTTGTTCTTCCCGCTGGCCAACAAGTCCTACGCCTCGATGGCCAAGATGAAGTCGGTGCAGCCGCAACTGGCGGCGCTGAAGGAGCGCTATCCCGACGACAAGGTGAAGCAGCAGCAGGAGATGATGGAAATCTACAAGAAGGAGAAGATCAACCCGATCGCCGGTTGTCTTCCCGTCGCCTTGCAGATTCCGGTGTTCTTCTCGCTCTACAAGGTCCTGTTCGTCACCATCGAGATGCGGCACGCGCCGTTCTTCGGCTGGATCAAGGACCTGTCGTCGCCGGACCCGACCAATCTGTTCACGCTGTTCGGCCTGCTGCATTTCGACCCGACCCAGCTGCCGCTGTTCGGGCACTACCTCGCGCTCGGCATCTGGCCGATCATCATGGGCATCACGATGTGGTTCCAGATGAAGCTCAATCCGACGCCGCCGGATCCGACCCAGAAGATGATCTTCGACTGGATGCCGCTGATCTTCACCTTCATGCTGGCGGGCTTCCCGGCGGGCCTCGTGATCTACTGGGCCTGGAACAACACGCTGTCGGTGCTGCAGCAGAGCTTCATCATGCGCCGCAACGGCGTCAAGGTGGAGCTGTTCGACAATCTCAGGGCGACGTTCGCCTCGAAGAAGGTCGAGAAGGTCGAATCGAAGACGTGACGCTTTCTCGTCATTGCGAGGAGCGAAGCGGAGCAATCCATTCTTCCTTTTCGCGATGAGATGGATTGCTTCGCCGAGTCTGTCATCGGGCGGCGCTTCGCGCCGACCCGTTGGCTTGCAATGAGGCGCCTGCGCACCTCTCCCCCCGAATGGAAAACCTTCGCATGACCGCCGACGCCGATGCGAAGCTGATCGAGGACGGGCGAAAGCTGTTCGCGGGCGACTGGCAGTTCATCTGGGCTTCGCCCTCGATCGAGACGCTGCCGCCGATGGCCGGCGTCGAGGTCGCCTTTGCCGGCCGTTCCAATGTCGGCAAATCCAGCCTGATCAACGCGCTGACGGGGCGCAACGCGCTGGCGCGGACCTCGCATACGCCCGGCCGCACCCAGGAGCTGATCTTCTTCGAGGGCCCCGACCAGGCCGGCTTCCGGCTGGTCGACATGCCCGGTTACGGCTATGCCTCGGCGCCGAAAGCCAAGGTCGCGTCGTGGACCGCGCTGATCCACAAATTCCTGCAGGGCCGCGCCAGCCTGGCGCGGGTCTATGTGCTGATCGACGCCCGCCACGGCCTCAAGGAGGTCGACCTCGACGTGCTCAACACGCTCGACAAATCGGCGGTGAGCTATCAGGTCGTGCTGACCAAGGCCGATCAGGTGAAGGCAGGCGAACTGGAGCAAACCATCGCCGACGTCACGGCGGCATTGGCAAAACATCCCGCGGCCTTTCCGCAAGTTCTGGTGACGTCCTCGCGGACCGGCGCCGGGATGCCGGAACTGCGCGCCGCGATGGTGCGCCTGCTCCGGGAGCGCAGTTAATGGCAGTCTCCCGCGTCGCCCGCATTCTGATCGGTCTTGCCGGCATCATGGGCGCCGACGGCGTCATCCTGGCCGCCGCCTCCGCGCACGGGGCCGATGCGGCGCGGCTCGCGTCGGCGTCATCGATGCTGCTGTTTCACGCCTGCGCGGTCATCGGAACCGTGGCGCTGATCGAGCGCGGCGTCATCCATGCCCGGATCGGCATGGTTGCCGCCTGGGGATTTGTCATTGCGGCCGCCTTGTTCGCGACCGACCTGACCTTGCGGCAATATGCCGGGCACAGCCTATTTCCGATGGCCGCGCCGACGGGCGGCACGCTCCTGATCGCAAGCTGGCTCGCGCTCGCGGTTGCGGCGGCATGGCCACGGCAGGTCTCCTGAATTCGCAACGGACAAGCTTTGCGCCGTGGCCGGCAATCAGCTAGAAACCGCCGACCCCGCAGACCACGAGACCCCTTCATGACCGACGTGTCGAACATCAGCCCGCTCGATCAGGCCCGCATCCTGTCCGAGGCGCTGCCGCACATGCAGCAGTATGACGACGAAACCATCGTCATCAAGTATGGCGGCCACGCCATGGGCGCGGAGGAAACCGCGAAAGCGTTCGCCCGCGACATCGTGCTGTTGGAACAGACCGCCATCAACCCGGTGGTGGTGCATGGCGGCGGCCCGCAGATCGCGACCATGCTGAAGCGGCTCGGCATCCAGTCGGAATTCGCCGCAGGCCTGCGCATCACCGATGCCGCCACCATCGAGATCGTCGAGATGGTGCTGGCGGGTTCGATCAACAAGCAGCTGGTCGGCTACATCAACGAGGCGGGCGGCAAGGCGGTCGGCCTGTGCGGCAAGGACGGCAACATGGTGATGGCGTCGAAGGCGACGCGCACCATGGTCGATCCGGATTCCCATATCGAGAAGGTGATCGACCTCGGCTTCGTCGGCGAACCCGAAAAGGTCGACCTGACGCTGTTGAACCAGCTGATCGGCTATGAGCTGATCCCGGTGCTGGCGCCGCTGGCGACGTCGAAAACGGGACAGACTTTCAACGTCAACGCCGACACCTTTGCCGGCGCCGTCGCGGGCGCGCTGAAGGCAAAGCGGCTGCTGCTTTTGACCGACGTTCCCGGCGTGCTCGACAAGTCGAAAAAGCTGATCCCGGAACTGTCGATCAAGGACGCCCGCAAGCTGATCGCCGACGGCACCATCTCCGGCGGCATGATTCCCAAGGTCGAGACCTGCATCTACGCGCTCGAGCAGGGCGTGCAGGGCGTGGTCATCATTGACGGCAAGATGCAGCACGCGGTCCTGCTCGAATTGTTCACCAATCAGGGCACCGGCACGCTGATACACAAGTGACCATGGCAGCCACCAGCTCGTCCCCAGCCGTCATGGCCGGGCTTGTCCCGGCCATCCACGTATGGCCGGCGGGTTGGAAGAAGGACGTGGATGCCCGGCACAGGGCCGGGCATGACGATCTGAGAATGACGCGATTACTATCGTACATCTTGAGAGCTGTCCTCATCGCATTGCCCGCTGCGATCGCCTCGTTCCTCGCCTCGGCCGAGCCGGCCTATGCCGATTTAAAACTCTGCAACCGCATGAGCTATGTCGTCGAGGTCGCGATCGGCATCGACGACAAGTCCGCCACCGCGACGCGCGGCTGGTTTCGCATCGATCCGGCGGCGTGCCGCGTCGTGATGCAGGGCCCGCTAACCGCCGACCGCATCCTGTTGAGCGCACGTGCGCTCGGCCTTTACGGCTCCTCGCCGATCCCGCAAAATGGCAACGACACGCTGTGCATCTCGCCCGGCGATTTCGTCATTGCCGCGGCGCGCCAGTGCCGCACCGGGCAGACGCCCGCGCCGTTTACCCAGATCACGCCGACCCAGGCGGACGACGGCAACATGGTGGCCTATCTCGCCGAAGACAGCGAATATGACGACGAGCAGGCAAGGCTCGCCGGGATTCAACGGCTGCTGGTGATCGCCGGCTACGATGCAGCCCCGATCGACGGCGTCGACGGTCCGAAGACGCAAGCCGCATTGGCGGCCTTCCTGAAAAGCCGGGGGATGCCGGTCGACATCGCGCAGGCGCCGAATTTCTTCACCATGATGGTCGCGGCGGTGCAGGCCCCGTCCGCCACCGGGCTGACCTGGTGCAACGACACGCCGCACAAGGTCATGGCGGCGGTGGCGACAGACGACGGCAAGACCGTGGTAAGCCGCGGCTGGTACCGGATCGATCCCGGCAAATGCCTGCATCCCGACGTCACCGGTCAGCCGAAGCAGATCTTCAGTTTCGCCGAAGCCGTCGATGCCGACAACCGCACCCTCAAGATCAAGGACAAGCCGCTGAACTGGGGCGGCACAAAAGAGCTTTGCACCCGCGAGAGCAAGTTCGAGATCAACGAACAGGGCGACTGCGGCAGCCGCGGCCTCGCGGTGACCGGCTTTGCCGCGGTTGATATGAGCAGCGGCGGCAAGACGCTGCGCTTTGCGATGCCGTTATGAAGGTTATGTCGCCCATTTTGCCGTCATCACCCGCCATCCGGTCCGGCCTTTGGTCGGCCGGACGACAGGCTCCGGCGGGTGATCCAGTAATCCGCGGCGATCGTGATCCTCTCGACGGCCGCGGCGTACTGGATGCCCGGCGGAGCCTGTCGTCGGGCTCGCCGAAGGCGAGACCCGCTGGCGGGCATGACAGGGGGTGAGACGATGTTAAAATCACCCCGCGTCTTCACCGATATCGACACCTGGGTGTTCGATCTCGACAACACGCTGTATCCGCATCATGTCAATCTGTGGCAGCAGGTCGACGCGCGGATCGGCGAATTCGTCAGCCGCTGGCTCAAGGTGTCGGCGGAAGAAGCCCGAGCGATCCAGAAGGATTACTACCGCCGCTACGGCACCACCATGCGCGGCATGATGACCGAGCACGGCGTGCGCGCCGACGACTATCTCGCTTATGTGCACCAGATCGATCATTCGCCGCTGCAGCCGAACCCCGCCATGGGCGCGGCGATCGCGAAGCTGCCCGGGCGCAAGCTGATCCTGACCAACGGCTCGACCGACCACGCCGGCAAGGTGCTGGAGCGGCTTGGCATCGGGGACCATTTCGAGGCGGTGTTCGACATCATCGCCGCCGAACTGGAGCCGAAGCCGGCGCCGCAGACCTACCAGAAATTCCTGGGGGATCACGCGGTGAACCCGAAGCGGTCGGCGATGTTCGAGGACCTCGCGCGCAACCTCGTGGTGCCGCACCAGCTCGGCATGACCACGGTGCTGGTGGTGCCCGACGGCTCCAAGGAAGTCGTGCGCGAGGACTGGGAGCTGGAAGGCCGGGATGCCGCTCATGTCGATCACGTCACCGACGATCTGACCGGCTTTTTGCAGGGGCTGGCGAAGGGGTAGCTCACCCGTCCGCCGCCACCCTCCGGCCGTCATGCCCCGCGAAAGCGGGGCATCCAGTACGCCGCAGCCTCCGAAGCAGAACTCTGGCTTCTCGGAATACTGGTTCACCGGCTTTCGCGGGTGATGACACCGAACTGGACGCAGGGACGACGAGAGAGTGAGCCTTGACTCTCTGCTGCCGAATCCCGACAAAGCCCCCAAATCGCGACCGCTTGCCCACTGTTCCCAAGGAAATCTCGATGTCCCTGTCCGCTCTCGAATCCACCGTCAACGCCGCGTTCGATGCCCGCGACGGCATCTCGACCGCGACCAAGGGTGAAGTCCGCGACGCCGTCGATCATGCGCTCGAGCTGCTCGACAAGGGCGAGGCGCGCGTCGCCGAGCGCGAGGCCAGCGGCAAATGGAAGGTCAATCAGTGGCTGAAGAAAGCGGTGCTGCTGTCGTTCCGGCTCAACGACATGAGCGCGATCGGAGGCGGCCCTGGCAAGGCCTCGTGGTGGGACAAGGTGCCGTCAAAATTCGAGGGCTGGGGCGAGAACCGGTTTCGCGACGCCGGCTTTCGTGCGGTGCCGGGCGCGATCGTCCGCCGCTCGGCCTTCATCGCCAAAAACGTGGTCTTGATGCCGTCCTTCGTCAATCTCGGCGCATATGTCGATGAATCGACCATGATCGACACCTGGTCGACGGTCGGCTCCTGCGCCCAGATCGGCAAGCGCGTGCACATTTCCGGCGGCGTCGGCATCGGCGGCGTGCTGGAGCCGCTGCAGGCCGAGCCCGTGATCGTCGAGGACGATTGCTTCATCGGCGCACGCTCGGAAGTCGCCGAGGGCGTGATCGTGCGCAAGGGCGCGGTGCTGGCGATGGGCGTGTTCCTCGGCGCCTCGACCAAGATCGTCGACCGCGATACCGGCGAGACCTTTATCGGCGAGGTGCCGGAATATGCCGTGGTGGTGCCCGGCACCCTGCCCGCGAGACCGCTGAGGAACGGCCAGCCCGGTCCCTCGACCGCCTGCGCCGTGATCGTCAAGCGGGTCGATGAGCGCACCCGGGCCAAAACCAGCATCAACGAGCTGTTGCGGGATTAATCGAACCCAAATCCATCCGTCGCGACCAACAATCCGGACCGCGGGCTATTCCCGCCGTCCGGAGGCTGCGATGGACTGGACCTGGTATCTGTTCCGCTTTGAGGGCCGCATCAACCGCGCCAAATACTGGCTGGCGGGGCTGATTATCGTTTGCTGGATGGCGTTTCTTGCCGGGCTGATGGCGCTAACCACCAAAATCATCAGCGGGGCGGCACCCGGGACATTCGGCTTCAGCATCGACGACACATTCGAGCTGGTCGATCCCTCATCGCTCCGCTCCGCGGCCGGCAAATTCCGCAACGGAGAATGGCTGTCGGCAACGATCCTGGCGCCACAAATTTTTCATGCGGTGGGAACGCTGCTTTTCTTGTGGGTCTACGCGGCCACCTCGATCAAGCGACTGCACGATCGCGACAAGAGCGGCTGGTGGATGGTGCCCTTCTTCGTCATTCCCGGCCTTTACCAGCAACTCGGCGATCGGCTTGGCGATTTCTACACTGCCGGGTTTTTCGGGCTGGTCGTCGGCCTCCTTGCGCTCTGGGGCCTTGTCGAAATGTACTGCCTGCGCGGCAGCCCGTGGACCAACCGGTTCGGCGCCGACCCGCTGCCGAAGATCCAGACCCGGTCGCGCAGTGAGCCGCGCGCCTCGCCGCGCTGGGACCAGCAGAGCGAAGTGGAATTTGTTCCGCACAGTGCTGGCCCATCGCCGGGAGCTCATGTTAAGCGGGGGCATGAATGACGCCCTTTCCATCGCCCGCGATCTCCTCCGCTGCCCCTCGGTAACCCCGGCCGACGCCGGCGCGCTCGCCGTGCTCGAAACTATCCTGAAAGCCGCCGCCTTTACGGTGCACCGCGTTACCTTCGGCGAACCCGGCACCGCGGATATCGACAACCTCTATGCCCGCATCGGCAGCGCGGCCCCCCACATCACCTTTGCCGGGCATACCGACGTGGTGCCGCCGGGCGACGAGAGCGCCTGGAGCCAGGGCGCGTTCTCGGGCGACGTCAAGGACGGTTTTCTCTATGGTCGCGGCGCCGTCGACATGAAGGGCGGCATCGCCTGCAGCGTCGCGGCGGTGCTCGACTATCTGGCCGCCAATGGCGGCAAGCCGGGAAAGGACGGCAAAGGCTCGATCTCATTCCTGATCACCGGCGACGAGGAAGATATCTCGGTCAACGGCACCATCAAACTGCTGCAATGGGCGGCGGCGCGCGGCGAGAAATTCGACCATTGCGTGCTCGGCGAGCCCTCCAATGTCGAGACGCTCGGCGACTGCATCAAGATCGGCCGCCGCGGCTCGCAGTCGGGCACACTCTATGTCGACGGCGTGCAGGGTCATGTCGCCTACCCACATCGCGCCGCGAACCCGGTGCCGGATATTTCGCGGCTGATCGTGGCGCTCAGCGACGAGCCGCTCGATCACGGCAGCGCGCAATTCCAGGCCTCCAACCTCGAATTCACCTCGGTCGATGTCGGCAATACCGCTGGTAATGTGATCCCCGGCCAGGCGCGCGCCAAATTCAATATCCGCTTCAACGATCTCCATACCCAGGAGACGCTGCGGGAACTGGTCGAGCAGCGGCTGGCCAAAGCGGCCGGCAACCGGATCCGCGCCCGCATCGTGTGGGAGCCGTCGAACTCCAACGTGTTCGTGACAAAACCCGGCGCCTTCACCGATCTTGCGGTTTCAGCCATCGAAGAGGTTACCGGCCGAAAGCCGGAATTGAGCACGTCAGGCGGCACCTCGGACGCGCGCTTCATCGCCAGCTATTGCCCGGTGATCGAGTTCGGCCTGGTCGGCCAGACCATGCACCAGATCGACGAGCGCACGCCGGTCGCGGATCTGGAGAAGCTGACGCGGATCTATCGCGGGATTCTCGATCGGTATTTTGGCTAACCACAAGGCGATCCGACCCGGCAACCGGGGCAGCTGCATCTCTTCCCTATCCCTCCCCTTTGCGCGCCCCACGAGGGGAGGGATCAGGAAAAGCTTCCGTTAACGCTTCGGTCATCCTTTTCGTCAAAATGGCACCCTTCGCGGCCCGCAGGCCGTCGCGGTTTTGCGGCGGGCGTGGTGAACTCGCGGGGTCCGATCGGGTGTGGCTTCATGCGTAACCTTATGATCTTCGCGGCTTTGATGGCCTTTCTCGGCACCGTCATGGCGCAGATGGCCGACAAGATGACGCCGGCGACGCCCGCGCTCGCCAATGCCAGCATACTGAAGGCCTCCGCCGAGACCGTCGGCCAGGCGGGATCCCGCAGCCTCAGCATTCCCCGCGACATCAGGGGCCATTTCCTCACCGAAGGGCGGATCGACGGCCAGCGCATCGGCTTTATGGTCGATACCGGCGCCTCCGTCGTGGCCCTGAACGAAAGCTCCGCGGCGCGGTTCGGGCTGCGCCCTTCGCGCGGCGACTACAACGCCTCGGTCGCCACCGCCAACGGCACCATCAAGGCGGCGCGCACGCGCATTGCCATGGTCGATATCGGCGGCCTCGTGGTGCGCGATGTCGATGCCATGGTGCTGCCGGACGAGGCGCTGTCGGAAAACCTGCTCGGCTTGTCGTTTCTGTCGAGGCTGAAGCGCTTCGAATATGCCAATGGCCAGATGGTGCTGGAGCAGTAACGTCGTGCCCCGCGAAGGCGGGGCATCCAGTAGGCCGCGGCCGTCATAAAGCATCAAGATCGCTCACGGAATGCTGGATCGTCCGCCGGAGCCTGTCGTCGGGCGGCGCTACGCGCCGACCCGTTGGCGGACGATGACGGTGGTGACAGCCCATCCGCCGCAATTAATCTAATCCGCACAAAACGGCCGTTTCGCCTTCCGTTGGGTCTGCGCATTCGCTATTGCTGCGGCGCAATCCGCATCCATTTCACGACAAGGCCATTTGAATGTTCCCGAAGCCGAAAGCCGTGCTGGTTCCCAATACCTATGCCTATGAATCCGAGCCGATGGTGAAGGCGACGGGTTTTCGCGAATACGACGCGCGCTGGCTGTTCGGCAAGGAAATCAACCTGATGGGGGTCCAGGCGCTGGGCATGGGGCTGGGCGCGCTGATCGCCGAGCTCGGCGTCAAGCAGGAGGTCGTCACCGGGCACGATTTCCGCGGCTATTCGGCCTCGATCAAATACGCGCTGATCTCGGGGCTGCAGGCGGCGGGCTGCAGGGTCCACGATATCGGCCTGTGCATGACGCCGATGGCATATTTCGCGCAGTTCGAACTCGACGTGCCCTGCGTCGCGATGGTGACGGCGTCCCACAACGACAATGGCTGGACCGGCGTCAAGATGGGCGCCAACCGACCGCTCACGTTCGGCCCCGACGAGATGACGCGGCTGAAGGAGATCGTGCTCAACGCCGACTTCAAGAACAAGGCCGGCGGCTCCTACCAGTTTCACGAGAATTTTCCGGCGCGCTACATCGCCGATTTGACGAAGCGGCCCAAACTGAAGCGGAAGCTGAAAGTGGTGGTCGCCTGCGGCAACGGCACCGCGGGCGCGTTCGCGCCGCAGGTGATGGAGGCGATCGGCTGCGAGGTGATCCCGCTCGACACCGAGCTCGATCACACCTTCCCGAAATACAATCCCAATCCCGAAGACATGGAAATGCTGCACGCCATCCGCGACGCGGTGCTTGAGCACAAGGCTGATGTCGGCCTCGGCTTCGACGGCGACGGCGACCGCTGCGGCGTGGTCGACAATACCGGTGAGGAGATTTTTGCCGACAAGGTTGGTGTGATGCTGGCGCGGGACATGTCGGCGATCCACAAGGACGCGCAGTTCGTGGTCGACGTGAAATCGACCGGCCTGTTCGTGACGGACCCTCTGCTGCAAAAGCAGGGCGCCAGGACCACCTATTGGAAGACCGGCCATTCCTACATGAAGCGCCGCACCCACGAATTGGGCGCGCTGGCGGGTTTTGAGAAATCCGGCCACTTCTTCTTCAACAAGCCGCTCGGCCGCGGCTACGACGACGGCCTGATCTCGGCGATCGCGGTCTGCGAGATGCTGGATCGCGCGCCGGCTAAATCGATGGCGGATCTGAAGGACGCGCTGCCGAAGACCTGGTCGTCGCCGACCATGTCGCCCCATTGCGCGGACGAGACCAAATACGGCGTCGTCGACGCCGTGGTGAAGCATTTCGAGGCGATGCAGAACAAGGGCGAGAAGGTCGCAGGACAGAACATCCGCGATCTCGTCACCGTCAACGGCGTCCGCGTCACTGTCGAGGACGGCAGCTGGGGCCTGGTGCGGGCGTCCTCCAACAAGCCGGAACTGGTAGTGGTGGTCGAGAGCCCGGTGGCCGAGCAGCGGATGCACGACATGTTCGAGGCGATTAATGTGGTGCTGCGCACCCATCCCGAAGTCGGCGAATATAATCAGAAGATTTGAGGGCGCGGGCGCCAGCCCGACGTTGTCGAGCTTCGCGGTCGCGGCGGCCGCAACATAGGCAGTCGTCATCGCCCGGCTTGACCGGGCGATCCAGTACGCCGGGGCCGCCCGCATATCTCGAACGTCTCTGGAATACTGGATCATCCGCTTTCGGATGATGACAACTGAGATTGTTTCGCGGTCTGGACGCCCCTCAAGCCGCCGCCGGGATCGGCAACGCCGTGACCGACTTGATCTTCTCCATCGCGAAGCGCGAGGTGACGTTCTTCAGCGGCACCGCGCCGATCAGCTTCTTGTAGAACACATCGAAGCTCTGCATGTCCGCGACCACGACGCGCAGCATGTAGTCGACGTCGCCCGCCATCCGGTAGAACTCCATCACCTCGGGCATCGCGCTGACCGCATCGGCGAATTTGCGCAGCCAGGCCTCGGAATGATCTGAACTCTCGACCGAGACGAAGACGGTGATGCCGAGCCCGATCTTGTTCTGGTCGACCAGCGCGACCCGGCGCAGGATCACGCCGTCGGCCTCCAGCCGCTGGATCCGCTTCCAGCACGGCGTCGAGGACAGCCCGACCCGGTCGCCGATCTCGGCGACGGAGAGCGAGGCGTCCTCCTGAAGTACCGTCAGAATCTTGCGGTCGATAGCGTCAAGGCGGCGGTTGGGCTCGTGGAGCTGAACGGCGAGGTCGGTCATGGGAAGAACTTTGTTCCATTTATCGGGTTGAATACCCTCATATATAGAAAATTCTTCTAAGGCAAGCCCCCTACTGACCGGATCTGGACAGGCTAGGCGGCCGGCCGGCCAGTGCTCAAAAGCTCTTCAACTTCAGCACGTTGCGGTGCGGCGAAGGCACCCCCAAAGCGGGTGCATTTCAGCGCGGCGGCGGCGGAGGCGAACCGCAGGGCGGTCGGAATGTCCTGGCTTTCGGTGATGGCAAGGGTGAATGCGCCGTGGAAGACGTCACCGGCGCCGAGCGTATCCACGGTATGGACCGGGAAGGCCTGCGTCTCCTGCAGATGGCCCTGCGCGTCGAGCCAGATCGTGCCTTTCGGCCCGCGCGTCCCCGCCAGGAACGACGGCGTCAGCTTCGCGATCTTCGTCAGCGCCTGGCCGTCGTCGGTAACATCGGCGGTTTCCTGCAGCGGCTCGCTGGAGAACACGAGATGGGAAGAGGCGGTGAGCAACCCTTCCCGCAGCGACATCGCGCGGTCGACGTCCACCACCACGGGGATGCCGCGCCGGCGCGCCTCGGCGCATAAATCGGTGCAGAATCCCGCGCAGCGGCTCTCGGTGAGGATGGCGGCGCAATCCTCCAGCAGTTCATCGGTCAAAGGCAGGTGCACCTTCCACAATTCCGGATCGCGGAAAGTGACGATGGTGCGCTCGCCGCTGGGATCGACCATGACGGACGAGATCGGCGTCACCAGTCCCGGCATGTGAATGAGGTGTTTGGTCTCGATGCCTTCATGAGCGAGTTTTTCGAAGATGAAGCGGGTCGATGTTTCGCGGACGTCGCCCATGGGGCCGCAGATCGAGGCGCGGCCGCCGAGGCGGACAATTCCGATCGCCGCGTTGAGCGCGTTGCCGCCGCATATCTCGTCGAAATGGGTGGCATTCTCCTTGGAGCCGCGCCCGGGGACGCCGCCGACGCGAAACGTCAGGTCGCGCACGGGAATGCCGATGCAGAGAATGCGCGGCGGAATCTTCGGCGCGGCGGTGTGGAAATTCATGTCGAAATCCGTCATGCCGGTTCCGCCTCCCCCCGGAACCAAATTCCGGGACTAATCGACTGAGTCATGAGCCAGTTCCCCGCTATGCGCGCCCGTCCTCGCCCCCATGCACCCAGCGGCCAAGCAAATGATGGGCGATGGCGAAGGGATGTGGCCCCGCCAGGCCGTCGGGATGCTGCCGCTTGAGCATCAGGGTGGCTTCCGCGCGGTCGAACCAGCGCGCATCCTCCAGTTCGGAGCGGTCGACCACGATATCGTCGGTGGTGGCGCGCGCCGTGCAGCCGATCATCAGGGACGACGGATACGGCCAGGGCTGGGTCATGTAGTAATTGACGTCGGTGCAGCGAATTCCGGACTCCTCGAAAATCTCGCGTCGAACCGCGTCCTCGATGGTTTCGGCGGCTTCGACGAATCCGGCGAGGCACGAATACATTCCAGGCGGGAACTGCTTCTGCCGTCCCATCAGCACCTTGTCCCCCGAGGTCACCAGCATGATCACGACAGGGTCGGTGCGCGGAAAATGCTCGGCCTTGCAGTTCGGACATTCGCGCTTCCAGCCACCTTCCCGCATCGCCGTGCGGGTTCCGCAATTGGCGCAATAGCCGTGGCGCTGATGCCAGTTCACCATCGATTTCGCCACCGCGATCGCCGAAAGCTGCTCGACCGGCACCAGGCCCTGCATCACCATGCCGCGCAGTTCGCTTGCCTTGACATCGTTGCGGGACAGCAGGCTCTCCACTGCGGCGGCCGAGATCCCCATGCCGAACAACGGGGCGTTGTCGCGCAAGCCCAGAAAGATCGTGCCGGGATTGGCGCCGAATTTCAGCGCTTCCTCGATGGTCAGAAGCGCGTGGGGACCTTCGGCCTCCTGCTTCATCACCAGCGAGTCGCGATGCACCACATAGGCGCGGGCGTCGCGGCGCTCCTCCAGCGCCATCAATTTGGAATCGTCGCTGCGCAGATGCGCGGCGCGATCGAGGATATGGGTGACGAAAGCCGGCTTCCCCAGCGGAAACGAATCGAATGCTGTCATGTCCTAACCAAGCCAGATCTTGCGGCGAAGCGCGCTGATGAATTTCTGTACTTCCTCGGCGTCATGCGCCAGCGGCGGCGCCACTCCCCAGACCGGACGCGGCCAGGCGATGTCGCTGGTACGGCGCGCGATCAGATGGACATGCAGTTGCGGCACCGCGTTGCCGAGGGCTGCGATATTCAGCTTGTCGCAGTGGGTGACGTCCTTGAGCGCGCGCGCGGTGCGGCTGATTTCCGTCATCAATTGTGCTTGCTCGACCTCGTCGAGGTCGATGATCTCCACGGCCTCGGGCCGGCGCGGCACCAGCAACAGCCAAGGATAATGCGCGTCCTTGACCACGAGCACGCGGCACAACGGCAGGTCGCCGATATCGATGGTGTCTTTCGTGAGCTGTGAATGCAGCGACCATGCGGGGGCGTCAGAAGGCATGTGCGTTCCTGGTGCGTCCATCATTTTCCCGATGGCTTTGGTCTGAAGTGGCCTGAAATGGACACCGCTGGCAGTGTCATATCAAGGCGTCGTCATCCGCGAAAGCGGATGATCCAGTATTCCAGAGCAGCCCAATGGAGCCGAGGAGCCGCGGCGTACTGGATACCCCGCTGGAGCCTGTCATCGGGCTCGCCGCAGGCGAGACCCGGTGGCGGGGTATGACGACGGAGGTCCTGCTTGCTTTCCGGCCCTTTTGGCCCCAAATAGGGGCCGGGAGATTGGCGGTGGACGAGCCACTCGCCAACCGGGTCAGGTCCGGAAGGAAGCAGCCCTAACGAGGTCCGGATCGGGTCGCTCGTCAGTCTCCTACCTGTTTTTTCGAGCGAATCGCGCAAGATGGGCTATCCCCCGTCCGGCGCTGGATTCCGTTTCGGCGCGTATTCCGCAAAAGTGGATACCGGTTTTGCGATCAGAATGCGCGTAAGCTAAGTTCCGCACGCCGGCTTCGAAAGACAATCAGAGTTGCGGATCGATCGATGACCGATGCTGGCGTTCCCCTGATGCCCCCCAACGATGCGCAAGGCGCGCCAAAGGCCGGATCCGGGCCGGAAGCCGGCAAGCATTACCGGGTACTGGCACGCAAATACCGTCCCTCCAGTTTCGAGGATTTGATCGGCCAGGATGCCGTGGTCCGCACCGTTTCGAACGCGTTCGAGACCGGGCGGATTCCGCAGGCCTGGATCCTGACCGGCGTACGCGGGGTCGGCAAGACCACCACGGCGCGGATCCTCGCCCGCGCGCTGAATTACGAGCTGCCGGATGGCTCGGTGAAGGGCCCGACCATCCACATGCCGATGCTCGGCGTGCATTGCCAGGCGATCATGGAAAGCCGGCACATGGACGTCCTGGAAATGGACGCCGCGTCCCACACCGGTGTCGATGACGTGCGCCAGATCAACGACAGCGTGCGCTACGCGCCGGCCAGCGCCCGCTACAAGGTCTACATCATCGACGAAGTCCACATGCTCTCGACGGCGGCGTTCAACGCCTTCCTGAAGACGCTGGAAGAGCCGCCGGAGCACGCCAAATTCGTATTTGCGACCACCGAAATCCGCAAAGTGCCGGTGACGGTGCTGTCACGCTGCCAGCGTTTCGATCTGCGCCGGGTCGAGGCCGACGTGCTGATGAAGCATCTCGGCAGCATCGCGGCAAAGGAAAACGTCGAGGTCGAGCCGGAAGCGCTGGGGATCATCGCCCGCGCCGCCGAGGGCTCGGTGCGCGATTCGCTGTCGCTGTTCGATCAGGCGATCGCGCATGCGGCGGGTCTCGTCCGTGCCGATGCCGTGCGGCAGATGCTCGGGCTGGCCGACCGCACCCGGGTGATCGATCTGTTCGATTCGCTGGCGCGCGGCGATATCACCAGTGCGTTCGGGGAATTTCGCGAGCAGTACGATGTCGGCGCCGATCCGATCGTGGTGCTGTCCGATCTCGCCGAGTTCGTCAATTTCGTCACCCGGGTCAAGGTGATTCCCGGGATCGCCGACAATGTCGCCTTCAGCGAGACCGAACGGCTGCGCGGGCGCGACTTCGCCGCCAAGCTCTCGATGCGGGTGCTGTCGCGGATGTTTCAGATGCTGCTCAAGGGCATCGCCGAGGCACAGGTAGCGACCCGTCCGGTCGCGGCGGCGGAAATGGTGCTGGTGCGCATCGCCTATGTCGCCGACATGCCGACGCCGGACGAGGCGATCCGGATGATCGAGCAGAATGGCGGCGCATCGTCGCCGGTGACGGCCGAAACCGCCGCGCCGCGCAGCGCGCCGGCCCCGACAATGTCGGCGGCCCAGCCATCGTCCGCGCGGATGTCCAGCGCGCCCCGAACCAATGCCGAGGCCTCGCCGCGGCCCCAAATGATCGCACAGGCGTCCGACGCGCAGGCAGCGCCTTCGGCGCGGCGGATCGCGAGCTTCCCGGAACTGGTGGCGCTCGCCGCCGAGAAGCGCGACCTGCAGACCAAGGCCGCGCTCGAAGCCGACGTCCGCCTGGTCCGCATCGAGGACGGCCGGCTAGAGGTGGCGATGGAGCGCAGCGCGGCGCGCACGCTGATCAACGATCTCTCCCGCAAGCTCGAGCAATGGACCGGCCGGCGCTGGACCGTGATCGTATCCAACGAAGCAGGCCAACCAACGGTGCGTTCGCTGAACGAAGCCGCGAGGAATCAGCGCGAGCGCGCCGCCGAGGCCGATCCGCGGGTGCAGGAAGTGCTGGCGCGGTTTCCCGGCGCCAAGGTGGTCGAGGTGCGCAGGCTTGCCCCGGAGCCGCCGGAATCCGATGCTAGCGGTGAAGACCCCGCCGAGACCCCCGACAGCGACGATCCATAGCGAGAGACGAGGAAACACTCATGGCTGATTTTCTCGGCATGATGAAACAGGCGGCGCAGCTGCAGTCGAAGATGCAGGAGATGCAGGAAGAGCTCGGCCATGTCGAGGTCGAGGGCATTTCCGGCGGTGGCCTGGTCAGCGTGCGCATGACCGCGAAGATGGAAGTGAAGGCGGTCAAGATCGACCCCAGCCTGATGAAGGCGGACGAGCGCGAAATCCTCGAAGACCTGCTGGTGACCGCGCATAATGAAGCGCGGCGCAAGGCGGAAGCCGCGATGGCCGAAAAGATGCAGGCGCTGACCGGCGGAATGGGCCTGCCGCCGGGACTGGGCCTCACCTGATATGGCCACTGCGGTTGCCGGCCCCGAAATCGAACGCCTGATCCAGCTCCTGGCGCGGCTGCCGGGGCTCGGCCCGCGTTCGGCGCGGCGCGCGGCGCTGCACCTGATCAAGAAGCGCGAGGCGCTGATGACGCCGCTCTCCGCGGCGCTGCAGGTGGCGATCGACAAGATCCAGGTCTGCAAGACCTGCGGCAATATCGACACCCAGAATCCCTGCACGGTATGCACCGATCCGCGACGCGACGGCTCGATCATCGTCGTGGTCGCCGACGTCGCCGACCTCTGGGCGCTGGAGCGAGCGCATGCGACCAGCGGGCGCTATCACGTGCTGGGGGCGACGTTGTCGCCGCTCGACGGCGTCGGCCCGCAGGACCTGACCATCGAGGCGCTCGTCAAGCGCGCCCACGATCCGCAGGTTCAGGAGATCATCCTCGCGCTCAATGCCACCGTCGACGGCCAGACCACGGCGCACTACATCACCGACCTCCTGCAGGAGGCGAACGTCAAGGTGACGCGGCTCGCCCACGGCGTGCCGGTCGGCGGCGAACTCGATTATCTCGACGAAGGCACCTTGTCCGCGGCGATGCGACAGCGGACCCTGTTCTAACCACCAGACACGGAAATGATCGACATGACGAAACGAAGATTCGGCAAACGGCTGGCCTTGGGCATGATGATCGCGGTGACGTCAGCCGCGCCTGCCAGCTTCGCGCAGCAGGCCTGGGCGCAGCAGGCCGAGCCCGCGCCGAAACCGGGCAAGCCGATCCATGCCGGCGACGTGCTGTCGGGAGAGCTCAACGCCATGCGGCTGCGTGCCGACATCAAGGGCAAGCGCGTCTCCACCTATCAGCTCACCAGCGAGCCGCGCCGGCTGCCACCGCCGAACGGGTTGTGCGGCCTGGAAACCGGTCCGGAGACGTTTCAGATCGTCACCAACAGCGACGCCCAGGCGGCGCAGTTGAGGGGTTTCATCGGCAAGGAAGTCTCGCTCAAGGTCGACGAGGTCGCCTGCGCGCAGGATGCCGGCCAGATGAGCGAAGCCGTTGTCACCAAATGGAGCGTGGTGACGAAGCACTGATTAACCATCGCCAAACGAGACAAGACATCATGGCCGATTATCGCACCGTCAAAGCCGATTCCCTCACCAGCGTGGTTCGCAGCATCGTCAAGGCGGGCGGCTCATCCGACCGCGAAGCCGATCTGGTCGCCACCAACCTGGTCGAAGCCAACCTGAAGGGCCATGACTCGCACGGCGTCGGCATGGTGCCGCGCTACATCGACGCGATGAAGGAAGGCGGACTCAAGATCAACCAGCATGTCGGCGTGGTGATGGACGGCGGCGCCATGCTCACCCTCGATGGCAATGTCGGCTACGGCCAGGTGATGGGTTTTGAGGCGATGGAACTGGGCGCCGAGCGCGCCAAGCGCAACGGCGTGTGCGTGGTCGGTCTGTCCAACTCGCATCACATCGGCCGCATCGGCCATTGGGCCGAGCAGTGCATCGGCCACGGCCTGGTTTCCATCCATTTCGTCAACGTGCTGGCGCGGCCGATCGTCGCCCCCTTTGGCGGCCGCGACGCGCGCCACGGCACCAACCCGTTTTGCGTCGGCATCCCGCGGCCGGGAAAAGACCCCATCGTGCTCGACTTCGCCACCAGCAAGATCGCCCAGGGCAAGACCCGCGTGGCCTACAACAAGGGCGAACAGCTGGCCCCCAGCACCATCATCGACGACCACGGCAACCCCTCGACCGACCCGCGCTTTACCGTGATCGAGCCGTCGGGCGCGATCCTGCCGTTCGGCGAGCACAAGGGCTCGGGCCTGGCTCTGATCTGCGAACTCCTGGGTGGCGCGCTCTCGGGCGGCAAGACCCTGAGCGGCAAGCCGGACGCCGGCCGCAAGGTGATCAACAGCATGTTTTCGATTCTGATCGATCCCGCCAAAATGGGCACCGGCGAGAACCTGGCGCGCGAGATGGAAAGCTTCGTCGCCTGGCACATCGCCTCGCCGCCCGCCGAAGGCGTGGACCGTGTGAAGATCGCCGGCGAGCCGGAACGAGAATGGAAGAAGCAGCGCCTGGCCGCGGGCATCCCGGTCGACCCCACCACCTGGCAGGAGATCGTCGCCGCCGGCGCCAAGGTAGGCCTGGACAACGCGGCGATCGAGAAGCTGGCGAGTTAAACTCGTCAGACCTTCGCCGTCTCCAGCTCCGCAAAATGCCCGCGGCGCTGCAGCCACGACAGCAGCATCAGGCTCGGCACCGCGACCGCGACACAGATCGCGAAGAACAGCGGCCACCCCGTCAGCTTGGCCACGAACCCCGCGCCCGACGACAGATAGGTGCGCCCAACCGCGGCGAGCGCAGTGAGCAGCGCGTATTGGGTCGCGGTATGCAGCGGGTTCTGGCACAGCGCCGACAAATAGGCGACGAAGATCACGGTGCCGATGGCGCTGGTGAAGTTTTCCGCCGTGATGGCAAACGCCAGCGCCCATTGATTGACGCCGACGATCGCGAGCCAGGAGAACGACAGATTGGCGATCGCCTGCAGCACGCCGCCGATCCACAGGCTCGCGGCAAGCGAATAGCGGCGCGCCACGAAGCCGCCGGCAAAGCCGCCGATCAGAGTCGCCGCAAGGCCGACGCCCTTGACGATGGCGGCGTAGTCGTTGCGGGAAAAGCCGAGGTCGATCACGAATGGCGCCGTCATGGTTCCGGAAAACGCATCGGTGAATTTGAACAGCACCACGAAGGCGAGTGCCGCGAGCGCATCCTTGCGAACCAGGAATTCGGAGAAAGCGCCGACCGCGGCCTGGGTCACGCGCGCCAGCGCGGTCTCGGTGCTGGTTGCGGCCTCCGCGCGCGCCGATTGTTCGGGCTCGGTGGCGAATAGCGCGGTGGCGGTGCCAATCAGCACAAGGGCGGCCATCGTCACATAACCCCACATCCAGGCGGACGAGCGCGGAAGACCGGTGCCTTCATAGGCGCTCACCAAAAACAGTGCGCCGGCGGTCGAGACCAGCATGCCGATCCGATAGGCCGCGACATAGGACGCCATGCCGGCGGCCTGCTCGCTTTCGGGCAGGCTTTCCACGCGGAACGCATCGACCACGATGTCCTGGGTCGACGACATCGCCGCGACCAGCAAGGCGCCGAACGCCACGAACAGCGGCGAGCGCGCCGGGTCCGTCAGCGCCAGCAGCAGGATCGAAACAATCAGCAGCAATTGCGAGCACACCAGCCAGCCACGACGGCGGCCGAAGGCGCGCGTGAACAGCGGAACATGCAGCGCGTCGGTCAGCGGCGCCCACAAAAATTTCAGCGTATAGGGGGTGCCGACCAGCGCGAACAGGCCGATGGTGCCGAGATCGACGCCGGATTCGCGCATCCATACCAGCAGCGTCGAGCCCGACAGCGCCAGCGGCAGCCCGGACGAAAACCCAAGCAGCATCACGATCAGTACCCGCCGCTGCAGATAAACCGCCAGGCTATCGCGCCAGGAGGCGCGGGGCGCGGCGGGATTTTCAGATGATGGAGGCGCGGCTTCCGGTGCGGTCATGGAGGGGTGTTAGCAGATTCGAGTGCAACAAATGATATTGTCATCGCCCGGCTTGATCCGTGGGACGTTTACTCAGCTGTCAGCGTCCGCGAAGGCGGACGATCCAGTATTCCGCGACGCCTCGGCCTAATCTCAAAGAGCGCGGCGTACTGGATACCCCGCCTTCGCGGGGTATGACAGAGAAGGGGGGTAGAGGCGAAGAGTATTCAGGCGCCGGCTATGCCAGGATAGAGATCAGCGCAATTGGGATTGAGCTCTTCAATCAGCCGGATTTTCCAGGCTCGCGATGACACCTGTTTTCCCCGCGCCATGCGGGGACGAGGTGAAGAAACCCGAACCTACTCCCCTGCCTGCAGCTTGCGCGGCAGCGGGAACAACTCGGGCGTCTCAGCCTTGACGAGGCGGGGCAGTTCGGCCACCGGCTCGGCCTTGCTGAAATCCAGCTCCTCGATGCGGCCGGCGCGCTTTTCGATCTTGTCGGCGGAAATCAGGATCTGGCGGACGTCCTCGTTGACGTCGCCAAAATGCTTCTGCAGTTTCAGCACGCGGTCGCGCAGGCGGCCGAGATCGTCGCCGAGATTGAGCACTTCGGTGCGGATCTGGTCGGCGGCGTCGCGCATCCGGGCGTCTTTGAGGATCTGCTGCATCACCTGGATCGCCAGCATCAATAGCGACGGCGACACCAGCACGACGCGGGCGCGGTAGGCTTTCTGGATCACGTCGTCGAAACCATCGTGGATTTCGGCATAGACCGATTCCGAGGGCACGAACATCAGCGCGGTGTCCTGGGTCTCGCCGGCAATCAGGTATTTTTCCGCGATGTCGCTGACATGCTTCATGACGTCGCCGCGCAGCCGCTGCGTGGCGATCTTCTTTTCCTCGTCGCTGCGGGCGTCGTGCAGCGCGGTCATCGCTTCCAGCGGGAATTTCGCGTCGATGCAGAGCGGGCGCTGATCGGGCAGGAACACCACGCAGTCCGGCCGTTTTCCCGTCGAGAGCGTGAACTGGAATTCGTAAGCGCCCTTCGGCATGCCGTCCTGGACGATCGCCTCCATGCGGGCCTGGCCGAAGGCGCCGCGCGATTGCTTGTTGGCCAGCACGTCGCGCAGCGTGGTCACCTGCGAAGTCAGGTCGGTGAGGTTCTTGTGGGCGTTGTCGATGATGCCGAGCCGCTCGTGCAGCACGCGCAGACTGTCCATGGTGTTGCGGGTGGTCTGCTCCATCGACTGGCCGACCCGATGGGTCACCGAATCCAGCCGCTCGCTGACGGCCCGCGCCATCTCGGCCTGGCGGCCGGCCAGCGCCTGTCCCATCGCATCGACGCGGCCGGTGGCCTCGCTCTGCGCGCGCATCATTTCGCTCAAGCGCTCTTCCAGCTCGTCTGCGCGGATCGCCTGCGCCATCGCGAGCTCGGCGCCGCGCCGGCCCGCGCGCGCCATCACGATGGCGATGATCAGGAGCAGGAGCAGCGCCAGCGCGGCGAAGCCGATCAGTGCCGCACCGGTGCGGACCGGCAGGTCACCGATCGTGAAAAGAATCTCGTTCATGCTGTCCCTTGTATCCGATTCGGCCTTGAACGCGAACGAATAGGGAACATTTATGGTTAACCGAGGATTAATTTTCGTGGTTAACGCTTCCCTAAAATTCATGGTTAACGAACCCTGAACGGCCGCAGGGCACGCATTGACCCCGGCAAATCAACCGCTTAAATCGCCCGCCAAAGTATCCAGAGAAATCATGGCACTCCGAGAAATCATCATTCTGCCGGACAAGCAGTTGCGGCTGGTCTCCAAGCCAATCGAAAAGGTCACGGCCGAGATTCGCAAGCTCGCCGACGACATGTTCGAGACGATGTACGACGCGCCCGGCATCGGGCTTGCGGCGATCCAGGTCGCGCAACCGCTGCGGCTGATCACGATGGATCTCGCCAAGAAGAGCGAGGACGGCGAGACCAAGCCGCAGCCGCGGGTTTTCATCAATCCGGAAATCTTGTCGTCGTCGGAGGAGATGTCGGTCTACGAGGAAGGCTGCCTGTCGATCCCCGAATATTACGAAGAAGTCGAGCGGCCCGCGAAGGTGCGGGTGCGCTTCACCGATCTCGATGGCAAGGTGCACGAGGAAGACGCCGAGGGCCTGTTCGCCACCTGCATCCAGCACGAGATCGATCATCTCAATGGCGTACTGTTCGTGGATTATTTGTCGAAGCTGAAGCGCGACCGGGTGCTGAAGAAATTCGCCAAGGCGGCGAAGCGGGCGGTGGAGTAGATTCGGCCGCGTATCGAGGTGCCGTCACCCTGATGTGCGAAGGCGCCCCAGGGCGCCGAGCCTCGAAGGGCGACGGCGGACGAGGTCGATAGTCTTTCCTGCGCCATCCTTCGAGGCTCGCAAGTGCTCGCACCTCAGGATGACGCTCGCTATCTTGATGCTTGGTTCAAAAGGAAGCCTGCACGGCCATGTCCCTTCGCCTGATCTTCATGGGCACGCCCGATTTCTCGGTGCCGACGCTGCTCGAGCTCGTGGCCCATGGCCATGAGATCGCGGCCGTCTATACCCGCGCGGCAAAACCCGCGGGGCGCGGCATGAAGCTGCAGGCAACACCGGTCGAACAGGAGGCGCGGCGGCTCGGCATTGCCGTGGAAACACCGACCACGCTGAAGACGCCGGAAGCGCTGGAGGCCTTTCGCGCGCACGATGCGGATGCGGCCGTGGTCGTCGCCTATGGCATGATCCTGTCCCAGGCCATTCTCGATACCCCAAAGCTAGGCTGCTTCAACCTGCATGCCTCGCTGTTGCCGCGCTGGCGCGGGGCGGCGCCGATCAACCGCGCCATCATGGCAGGCGATGCCGAGACCGGCGTGATGGTGATGAAGATGGACGCTGGCCTCGATAACGGCGACGTGGCGATGGCCGAGCGCATCGCGATCACGGATGCGATGACGGCGAGCGATCTGCACGACGCGCTGGCGCGGCTCGGCGGCGACCTGATGGTGCGCGCGATCGGCGCGCTCGAACGCGGCATGCTGCAGCTGACAAGACAGAGCGAAGCGGGCGTCAGCTATGCGGCCAAGATCGACAAGGCCGAGGCGCGGATCGACTGGAGCCGGCCTGCGCGCGCGGTGCTGCGCCATATTCACGGACTGTCGCCGTTTCCCGGCGCCTGGTGCGAGATGCCGATCGAGGGCCAGCCGGTACGCGTCAAGATCTTGCGCTGCGCGATCGCCGATGGCGCCGGTGCGCCGGGCGAATTGCTGGACTACCGTCTCAGCTTTGCCTGCGGCGAAGGCGCGGTCCGCATCCTCGAACTGCAGCGCGCCGGCAAGGCACCGATGAAGGCGGAGGAATTTCTGCGCGGCACCCCGCTGAAGCCGCCGCTGCGGCTCGCGTAATGCTGACGCCCCGCGCAAGTATAAGACTGTCATACCCCGCGAAGGCGGGGTATCCGGTACGCCGCGGCCTCACGGTTCTATGATGGACGTCTCTGGAATACTGGATCATCCGCTTTCGCGGATGATGACGACCTCCTGGGATGCGCTGTTGGAGTTACATGCCCCGCTACAAACTCACCATCGAATATGACGGCACGCCGTTCTGCGGCTGGCAGATCCAGGACAACGGCCCGTCGGTGCAGGGCGCGCTGGAGGACGCGGTCAGGGCGATCTGCGGCGAACAGGTCCGCGTTCACGGCGCGGGCCGCACCGACGCCGGCGTGCATGCGCTGGGCCAGGTCGCGCATTGCGACATCGCCAAACATTTCGTGCCGGGACGATTCCGCGACGGGCTGAACGCGCATTTGCGGCCGCATCCGATCGGCGTGCTCAGTGCGGATATCGTGCCGGATGATTTCGAGGCGCGATTCTCCGCTAAAAAGCGGCATTATCGCTATCGGATATCCAATCGCCGCGCCAATCTCGCGCTCGACATCGGCCGCGCCTGGCGCCTGCCTCGGCCGCTCGATACCGATGCCATGCACGAAGCCGCGCAAAGACTGGTCGGCAAGCACGATTTCACGACATTTCGCGATACCGAATGCCAGGCGAAATCGCCGGAGAAAACACTCGACCAGCTCGACGTCGTCAGAGACGTCGATGCGATCAACATCATCACCTCGGCGCGCTCGTTCCTGCACAGCCAGGTGCGCTCGATGGTGGGATCGCTGATGTGGGTCGGCGACGGCCGCTGGAGCCCCGACGATCTCGCCGCAGCGCTGGCCGCCCGCGACCGCGCCGCCTGCGGCCCGGTCGCGCCGCCGGAAGGGCTGTATCTGGTAAGGGTGGATTATTGAGATTTCTTGACCGCGCCCCGCTTGCGGGGAGACGTCGAAATTCGCGCTTGCGAATTTCGGATGGGGGGATTCTCCGCGCATTCGGTCCGGTGAGGCAGCCCCTCACCCCAGCCCTCTCGGAGCGAGCTACGCCCGTCTCGGCCCCGCAAGAGCGGGGCGAGGGAGCGATGGATCACGTTCCCCGCGGCTTGACGCGCCGGGTCGGCGGGGCGCTGGCGGGGTCCTCCGGCCAGGGGTGCCGGGGGTAGCGGCCGCGCAGATCGGATCGGACTCCTGCATAACTGCCACGCCAAAAACCCGGCAGGTCGCGCGTCACCTGCACCGGCCGCTGCGCCGGCGACAGCAGTTCCAGCACCAACGGGATTTTACCGTTTGCAATCGAAGGATGGGTGTTGAGTCCGAACAATTCCTGCAGGCGAACCGCAATGGTCGGCCCCTGCTCGGCCTCGTAGTCGATGGCAAGCTCGGTCCCGGTCGGCGCCTCGAAATGGGTCGGCGCTTCGCGCTCCAGCCGCGCGCGCAATTCCCACGGCAATAGCGTCATCAGCGCTTCCGATAGATCGCCGGATGAAAATTCCTTCAGCGAAATCTTGTCGTACAGCGCCGGCACCAGCCAAGCCTCACGCTGCGCGGCGAGCGCGTCGTCGGACAGATCGGGCCAGGAATGCTCCGAAGTCTCGCCCTCAGCCTTGCGCAGGAACATCACGCGGTCACGCCACTGTTTTGCGGATTTCGACCACGGCAGTTTATCGAGGCCGACCGAAATCAAGCCATCGGCCAGCACAGGCGCCGTCTCGGCCGAGGGCTGCAGTGCCAAGGGCGCTTCCGACAGCGTGATCGCGTGCAGGGTTTTCCGGCGCCGCGCCCGCAAGGCCAGCGCGCCCCGATCGAACGAAATCTCGTCTGCGGTCTCGATCTGGTCGGCGAAGTGCCGCTCGATTTCGTCCTGCGCGATCGGCGCCGCCAGCAGGATCCGCCCCTGGGCCGCGGTGCCCGTCAATTCCGCGACCGCGATATAGGGCGTGCGCGCCAGCGCCGATGCCTGGTCGACCGCGGCGCCGCGGCCGTTGGCGAGCACAAAGCTGCCATTGCCGCGGTTGCGCGCGACGCGGTCGGGAAAGGCAAAGGCCAGCATCACGCCGGTCGAGGGCGAAATATCTCCGCGTGGCGATCCTTCGGTGGCCGCCACCTGCGATGCCCAGCGCTGGGCAAGAGAGCGCGCGCTGGAAGCGCGTTGCGAACGGTCGCGACGGAATTGGTCTAGCCTGAAATCGAGATCGACGCTGTCGCCGCCGAGCCCGCGTTCGGTGAGCACGGCGGCGATTTCGGCAGCTTCTTCGCCCGCGCCCAGCCGATGCGCGTCCACGATCATCCGCGCCAGCCGCGGCGGCAGCGCCAGCGCGCGCAGGCTCTTGCCCTCCGCGGTGATGCGTTCATCAGCATCGAGCGCGCCGAGCTCACGCAACAGGCTCTTTGCCTCCTTCAGCGCGGGCGCGGGCGGCGGATCGAGGAACGCCAACGTCGCGGGATCGCTGACGCCCCATTGCGCGAGGTCGAGCACCAGCGACGACAGATCGGCACTGAGGATTTCCGGCTGCGTGTAGGCCGCAAGCGATGCGGTCTGCGGTTCGTCCCACAGCCGGTAGCACACGCCGGGCTCGGTGCGGCCGGCGCGGCCACGGCGCTGGTCGACCGCGGCGCGGGAGGCGCGCACGGTCTCCAGGCGCGTCAGCGCGATGTCCGGCTCGTAGCGCGGCACCCGCGCCATGCCGGAATCCACCACAATGCGCACGCCCTCGATGGTCAGCGAGGTTTCCGCGATCGAGGTTGCCAGCACCACCTTGCGATGGCCCTTCGGCGCCGGCTGGATGGCGCGGTCCTGCACCGACGCATCGAGCGCGCCGAACAGCGGCACGATTTCGACTGACGCGTCGTGGATACGCTCGGCCAGGAAATTCTGGGTGCGGCGTATCTCTGCAGCCCCCGGCAGGAACGCCAGCACCGAACCGGGATCGGCGCGTAGCGCCAGCGCGATCGCGTCCGCCATCTGCCGCTCCAGCGGTGCATCGGCCTTGCGGCCGAGATAGCGGGTTTCGACCGGAAAGGCGCGGCCCTCGCTCGATATGACCTGCGCATCGCCGAGCAGTTTCGCCACCCGCGCCCCATCCAGCGTCGCCGACATCACGAGAATGCGCAGGTCTTCGCGCAGTCCCGTCTGCGCGTCACGCGCCAGCGCTAAACCCAAATCGGCATCGAGCGAGCGTTCGTGAAACTCGTCGAACAGCACGGCGGCGACGCCGTTCAGTTCGGGATCGTCGAGAATCTGTCGTGAGAAGATGCCTTCGGTGACGACCTCGATCCGGGTCGCGCGCGATACTTTCGAGCCGAAGCGCACGCGGTAGCCGACGGTCTCGCCGACCCGCTCCCCGATCGTCTTGGCCATGCGCTCGGCGCTGGCGCGGGCCGCGATCCGGCGCGGCTCCAGCACGATGATCTTCTTTGTCTTGAGCCAGGGTTCGTCGAGCAGCGCCAGCGGCACCCGCGTGGTCTTACCGGCACCGGGCGGCGCCACCAGCACGGCGGCGTTTCTCGACGCAAGCGTGCGCGCGAGTTCGTCGAGCACTGCGTCGATGGGGAGAGGCGTGTCGAAAGTGCGCACGGGTTAATCCGATGTCGCCGGGGGCGAGCAGCCCGATATGAGGTCGTCATACGCGGGCTTAACCCGCGTATCCATCATCTTTGAAGAGGGATGGATTGCCGGATCAAGCCCGGCAATGACGAGCAGGACTCACTTCCGCGGCACGGGCGCCCGTCCCACGCTTTCATAGACAAAACCGTGCGCTGCCATGTCTTCGGGGCGATAAATGTTGCGGAGATCGACGACCACGGGATGGGCCAACTCGCTCTTCAGACGATCCATATCGAGCGCGCGGAACTGGACCCATTCCGTCACCATCACCAGCGCATCGGCGCCGCGCGCGCAAAGATAGGGATCGTCGCAATACTCGATGTCGGGCAGTTCGCGGCGTGCCTGCTCCATGCCGACCGGATCGTGGGCGCGCACCTTCGCACCCATGTCGAGCAGCCCGGTCACCAGCGGGATCGACGGCGCCTCGCGCATGTCGTCGGTGTCGGGCTTGAAGGTGAGGCCGAGCACGGCGACGGTCTTGCCGCGCAGGCTGCCGCCGGATGCATTCGCGACCTTGCGCGCCATCGCGCGCTTGCGATTGTCGTTGACCGTCAGCACCGCCTCGACGATCCGCAGATGCACGTCGTGATCCTGCGCGATCTTCACCAGCGCGCGGGTGTCCTTCGGAAAGCAGGAGCCGCCGAAGCCGGGGCCGGCATGCAGGAATTTCGAGCCGATGCGATTGTCGAGCCCGATGCCGCGCGCGACTTCCTGCACGTCGGCGCCGACCTTTTCCGAAAGATCCGCGATCTCGTTGATGAACGTGATCTTGGTGGCGAGGAAGGCGTTGGCGGCGTATTTGATCAGCTCCGCGGTGCGCCGCGCCGTAAACATCAAAGGCGCCTGGTTGAGCGACAGCGGCCGATAGATATCGCCGAGCACTTTTCGCGCGCGGTCGTCGGAGGTGCCGACCACGATGCGGTCGGGAAACTTGAAGTCGCGGATCGCTGCGCCCTCCCGCAGAAACTCCGGATTGGACGCGATCACCGCGTCGGCCGCGGGATTGGCCTCGCGGATGATGCGCTCGACCTCGTCGCCGGTGCCGACCGGAACGGTCGATTTGGTGACCACCACGGTGAAGCCGGCCAGACAGCCCGCGATCTCGCGGGCGGCGGCATGAACATAACTCAGATCGGCGTGGCCATCGCCGCGCCGCGACGGCGTGCCGACGGCGATGAAGACCGCGTCGGCCTCGGCGACCGGCGCCTTGAGATCGGTGGTGAAATCAAGTCGCCCGGCCTTCACATTGGAGGCCACCAGCGCATCGAGCCCGGGCTCGAAAATCGGGATTTCGCCGCGGCGCAAGGCCGCGATCTTGTCGGTATCCTTGTCGACGCAGGTAACCTGGTGGCCGAAATCAGCGAAGCAGGCGCCGGAAACCAGCCCCACATAGCCCGTGCCGATCATCGCGATGCGCATGTCTATTAATCCGTCGAATGGTTAACGTTGAACCCGATGTTGGCGCGGTCTTAAAGCATTTTGCCGCCGAGGGGAAACCGGAACGTTCCGTCAATCGGCATGACATTTGGATGAATAAAGGAGAATGAAACCACCAGCACCGATGATGCGCCTTAGCCGCGCCGAAAAGGGACACCGATGACAGGAATGGGCACATCCGCCGTCAGGACGCGTTCCACGCAGGCCGCGGCAGGCCGCATCGATTGGGTGGATTACGCCAAGGGTATCTGCATCGTCATGGTGGTCATGATGCATTCGGTGCTCGGGGTGGAACTGGCCGCCGGCCAGACCGGCTTCATGCATGTGCTGGTGGCGTTCGCCAAGCCGTTCCGGATGCCGGATTTCTTCCTGATCTCGGGGCTGTTCCTGTCGGTGGTGATCGACCGCGACTGGCGGACCTATCTCGACCGCAAGGTGGTGCACTTCGCCTATTTCTATCTGCTGTGGGTGACGATCCAGTTCGGCTTCAAGGCGCCCGGCTTCGCCGCCGAGAGCGGCTGGGCCCATGTCGGCTTCCTGTATCTTGAATCCTTCATCGAGCCGTTCGGCACGCTGTGGTTCATCTATCTCCTGCCGGTGTTCTTTGTGGTCACCAAGGCGACGCGCAAGCTGCCGCCGCTGTTGATCTGGACCGTCCTGGCACTGCTGGAGAGCGCGCATATCGAGACCGGCTGGACCGCGATCGACGAATTTGGCGCGCGCTTCGTCTATTTCTATTCCGGCTATCTCTGCGCCGATTACGTGTTCGCACTGTCGGATCGCGCGCGCGCAAAGCCCGCGCTGGCGCTTCTCGGATTGACGCTGTGGGCGCTGGTCAACGGCAGCCTGGTCTATTTCGGCTGCAGCGAATGGCCCGGGGTGTCGCTGCTGCTGGGGTTATCGGGCGCCTGCGCCATCGTCATCATGGGCACGCTGCTGGCGCGCGTGCATCGGCTCGATTTCCTGCGCTTCTGCGGCGAGCATTCCATCGTGATCTATCTCGCCTTCTTCCTGCCGATGGCGGCGACCCGCACGCTGCTGCTGCGGGTAGGGTTGATCCCTGACGTCGGCACGATCTCGCTTGTCGTCACCATTGCCGGCGTGCTCGGCGCGCTGGCGATCTGGCGGATCGCGCTCAAGGCCGGCGCCAATTTCCTGTTCGAGCGCCCCGAAGCCTTCTGGATCGCACCGAAGAAATCGCGGCCCACGCTGCAGGCGGCCGAGTAGCTTTCGCGCCACATATCCGCTGTCATCGCCCGGCTTGACCGGGCCGCCTAGTGTTCCAGAGGCCTCTCGTTTGAACACAAGGGCCGCGGCGTACTAGGTCACCCGCATTCGCGGGTGACGACAACTGAATTTTCCTACCCCGCCTCCGCAATCTTCACGCCATCCCTCATGTCCTTGATCCTCTCGCGGAACCCCTCGGCATCACCGAAATCGGCAAAGCCCTGGTAGTGCGGATGCGGGCCGAGGATCCGGCGGGCGTGCTTGATCGGGCACCAATAGACTTCGGTGCGCGACGCCACCTCGCGCACAAACGCGACCGCGCCATTGGCATAGGAGCAATAGGCGCAATTGATTTTCTCGATGATGTTGAGATAGGCGAGATGGTGGCGGTCGAACACCAAATAATCACGGCGGCGCACCTTTGGAATCTTGTAGATGGGAAAGCAGATCGCCTGATAGGCCATGACCCAGATGTCGACCAGCGCGATCGGAACGATCAGCGAATAGATCACCGGCGCGCTCAGGATCGTCAGCGGATTGGCGTCGATCAGGTAGCGCGCCGCCCGGGTCTTGAGTTCGTGGTGGATCCGCAGCACCTCCTTTTCGAACACGATCCTGCGGTTCTCGAGGCGGAAGCGCAACTCTTCCCGCCGCTTTGTCAGCTCGGCCTCGATTTCGGCCTCGACCGATCGCAGCTTCGCCGTCAACTCATCGAGGTGCGCGGTCATGTTTCGTCCTTTCGGGTCCGCCCCAATCCCGCAGGGGTTCACGGAACGGCCCGCAATGCAACTCATTCGGGGGCGCCCGGGCGGGGCAAAAATCCCGGCACAACCGGTCCCGAAGGCTGTCAATCCGCGCAAAAATCCCTAGATTTCGGCCATGCCGAAAACAGCCCCAACAGCCTCCGCAAAGCCCGTTGCCGCCAAAGCCCCCGCCAAGGGGGACCACGTCTTTCTGGTCGACGGTTCCTCCTATATTTTTCGCGCCTACCACGCGCTGCCGCCGCTGAACCGCAAGTCCGACGGCCTGCAGGTCAATGCCGTGCTCGGCTTCTGCAACATGTTGTGGAAGCTGCTGCGCGACATGCCGCCGGACAACCGGCCGACCCATCTGGCCATCGTGTTCGACAAGTCGGAAGTCACGTTCCGCAACAAGCTCTACCCCGATTACAAGGCGCAGCGGCCGCCGGCGCCGGACGATTTGATCCCGCAATTCGCGCTGATCCGCGAGGCCGTGCGCGCCTTCGACCTGCCGTGCCTCGAGCAGGGCGGCTTCGAGGCCGACGACCTGATCGCGACCTACGCCCGTGAAGCCGGCGAGCGCGGCGCCATCACCACCATCGTCTCCTCCGACAAGGACCTGATGCAGCTCGTCACCGACAAGGTGACGATGTACGACACCATGAAGGACCGCCGCATCGGCATTCCCGAGGTGATCGAAAAGTTCGGCGTGCCGCCGGAGAAGGTGGTCGAGGTGCAGGCCCTGGCCGGCGATTCCACCGACAACGTGCCCGGCGTGCCCGGCATCGGCGTCAAGACCGCGGCACAACTGATCGTCGAATATGGCGACCTGGAAAATCTGCTCAAGCGCGCCGGCGAGATCAAGCAGCCGAAGCGGCGCGAGGCGCTGATCGAGAACGCCGAGAAGGCGCGGATCTCGCGGCAGCTGGTGCTGCTCGACGACAAGGTCGAGCTGGACGTGCCGCTCGACGACCTTGCCGTGCACGAGCCCGACGCGCGCAAGCTGATCGCTTTCCTGAAGGCGATGGAATTTTCCACCCTGACGCGCCGCGTCTCGGAATATTCCCAGATCGATCCGGCGGATGTGGAGGCGGACGCGACCAACAAAAGCGGGACCAGCGGTCGCTCGGCCGGCTCGCCGCCGCCCCCGCGCGCGGCGGGAGGCGATCTTTTTGGCGAGCTGGAGTCTCCCTCCGCCGCAAGCGGCAAAAGCGGCGCGCCTGCGGCGGGCAGAAGTCAAGGCAAGCCGGAAAAATCCAATGTCGTGCTCACCCCGCACGCGCTTGCCGCGGCGCGCGCGGAGGAAGCGCGCCAGACGCGGATCGACCGCAGCAAATACACGACGATCCGCACGCTCTCCGAGCTCAACGCCTGGATCGCACGGGTGCACGAAACAGGCCATTTCGCGATCGAGGCCAAGGCCAATTCGATCGACCCGATGCAGTCCGAGATCTGCGGCATTGCGCTGGCGCTCGCCCCCAACGACGCCTGCTACATTCCGCTCAGCCACAAGCAGTCCGGCGACGGCTCGGGCCTGTTCGCCGCCGGGCTTGCGCCGGATCAGATCGGAACCAGCGAGGCGCTGGAGGCGCTGCGGCCGCTGCTGGAATCCGCCGGCACCCTGAAGATCGGCTTCAACATCAAGTTCAACGCCGTGATGCTGGCGCAGCACGGCGTTACCTTGCGCAACCATGACGACGCGCAGCTGATGTCCTATGCGCTGGACGCCGGCCGCAACGCCCACGGACTGGATGCGCTGGCCGAGCGCTGGCTCGGTCATGCCACCATCAGCCACGGTGAATTGATCGGCAGCGGCAAGGGCAAGCTGACCTTCGACCAGGTCGCGATCGACAAGGCCACGGCCTATTCGGCCGAGGATGCCGACGTGATCCTGCGGCTATGGCGCGTGCTGAAACCGCGGCTGGTCGCCGAGCGCATGACCGCGGTCTATGAGACGCTGGAGCGGCCCTTGATTTCGGTGCTGGCGCGGATGGAGCGGCGCGGCATCTCGATCGACCGCCAGGTATTATCGCGGCTGTCGGGCGAATTCGCCCAGACCGCCGCAAGGGTCGAGGCCGAGCTTCAGGAGCTGGCCGGCGAGCCCATCAATGTCGGCAGCCCCAAGCAGATCGGCGACATCCTGTTCGGCAAGATGGGATTGCCCGGCGGCACCAAGACCAAGACCGGCGCGTGGTCAACTTCGGCGCAGATTCTCGACGAACTCGCCGAACAGGGCCACGAGTTTCCCAAAAAGATCCTGGAATGGCGGCAGGTTTCAAAACTGAAATCGACCTATACCGACGCGCTGCCGACCTATGTGCATCCGCAGACCCATCGCGTGCACACCACTTACGCGCTGGCGGCGACCACTACCGGGCGGTTGTCGTCGAACGAGCCGAACCTGCAGAACATTCCGGTACGTACCGAGGACGGCCGCAAGATCCGTCGCGCCTTTATCGCTTCGCCCGGCCATAAGCTGGTGTCGGCAGACTATTCGCAGATCGAACTGCGGCTGTTGGCCGAGATCGCCGACATTCCCGTGCTGAAGCAGGCCTTCCGCGACGGGCTCGACATTCACGCCATGACAGCGTCGGAAATGTTCGGCGTGCCGATCAAGGACATGCCGAGCGAGGTGCGCCGACGGGCCAAGGCGATCAATTTCGGCATCATCTACGGCATCTCGGCGTTTGGGCTGGCCAACCAGCTCGGCATCGCCCGCGAGGAAGCCTCCGCCTACATCAAGAAGTATTTCGAGCGTTTTCCGGGCATCCGCGCCTACATGGATGCGACGCGGGATTTCTGCCGCGCGCATGGCTATGTCGAGACCCTGTTCGGCCGGAAGTGCCACTATCCGGATATCAAGGCCAGCAACGCCTCGGTCCGTTCCTTCAACGAGCGCGCCGCGATCAATGCGCGACTGCAGGGCACCGCCGCCGACATCATCCGCCGTGCCATGACCCGGATGGAAGACGCGCTGGCCGAGAAAAAACTCTCGGCGCAGATGCTGCTGCAGGTGCACGACGAACTGATCTTCGAGGTGCCCGATGACGAGGTTGCCGCGACCCTGCCGGTGGTGCAGCACACCATGCAGGACGCGCCGTTCCCGGCGGTGCTTCTTTCGGTGCCGCTGCATGTCGACGCGCGAGCGGCGAACAATTGGGACGAGGCGCATTAGAGCATCGCTGTCGTCGCCCGGCTCGACCGGGCGATCCAGTATTCCATAGCCGTCGCGGTCGATCACCGGGCGTCATACGCGATCCGGCTCGGTTGGCTGCGTCGCTTCATAACTGCTTTAGGTGTGTATTGGGTCGCCCGGTCAAGCCGGGCGATGACACTTGTGTTTGAAATTTTCGACCAGCCGCCATGCCCTTTTCGAAATGGCACTCCGCCACAATGCACGTTAGAAACCCGTACATCCCCCGCTCGCGAGTCCCCCATGCCCCACCTCACCTCCCTGCTCGGTTTTGCCCTGGTCTCGCTCGGCATGGTGCTGACGCCGGGGCCGAACATGATTTATTTGATCTCGCGCTCGATCACGCAGGGGCCCGCGGCGGGGATCGTTTCGCTCGGCGGGGTCGCGCTCGGTTTTGTGTTTTACATGCTGTGCGCAGCATTCGGCATCACCGCGCTGTTGCTGGCCGTGCCCTATGCCTACGACGCACTGCGGCTTTCGGGTGCTGCCTATTTGCTGTGGCTGGCCTGGCAGGCCGTGAGACCGAACGGGCGCTCGCCGTTTCAGGTGAAAAAGCTTGCCGTCGACGGGCCGCGAAAATTGTTCGCGATGGGGTTCGTCACCAATCTCCTGAACCCCAAGATCGCGATGCTGTACCTGGCGCTGCTGCCGCAATTCATCGATCCCGCCGCGGGCAGCGTGCTGACGCAGTCGCTGGCGCTCGGCTCGATCCAGATCGTGATCAGCGTTTCCGTCAACGCAATGATCGCGCTCGCCGCCGGCTCGATCGCGCTGTTCCTTGGCACAAGGCCGACCTGGCTGCTGCTGCAGCGCTGGCTGATGGGCACCGTGCTGGCGGGGCTCGCGGTGCGGATGGCGCTGGAGACGCGGCGGGCGTGAGGCACTGGTAGGGCCGTCATCATCCGCGAAGGCGGATGATCCAGTACTCCGTGAAAGCCGATCTGAACCGAGACGTCTCGGATTACTGGATGCCCCGCCTTCGCGGGGCATGACGGTGGTCTCAATCCAGCTTCGCGTCCATGCCGCGCTTGACCGCGGGGCGCGCCATCAGCGTCTCGTACCAGCGCTTGACGTTGGGGAAATCGGAAAGCTCCACCTTGTGGCGCGGGTGCCGCCAGGCCCAGCCGAGGATGGCAAAATCGGCAACCGACAACGGGCCCGCGACGAAGTCGCGGTCGGCAAGACGGCGATCCAGCACGCCGTAGAGCCGGCGGGTCTCCGCCATGAAGCGCTTCAGGCCATAGGCGCGCTCCTGTTCGTTCTCCAGCGCGATGAAGTGATGCACCTGCCCCGGCATCGGCCCGAAGCCGCCCATCTGCCACATCAGCCATTCATAGACCGGGATACGCCCGGCCAGGGGCTTCGGCAGGAATTTTCCGGTCTTCTCGCCGAGATATAGCAGGATCGCGCCGCTTTCGAACACGCTGACGCGCTTGCCGTCCGGCCCGTCGGGATCGACGATCGCCGGGATCTTGTTGTTCGGGCTGATCGCGAGGAACTCCGGCGCCATCTGCTCGCCCTTGGTGATGTTGACCGGAAACACCTTGTAGGGCAGTCCCATCTCCTCCAGCCCGACCGAGATCTTGCGGCCGTTCGGCGTGTTCCAGGTGTGGAGTTCGATGGTCATTTTTGGTCATCCTCCCGCCAAAGGCTTTGGTATCCCCTACCCCGGAACCCGACGCCCTTACAACCGGCCTTTCCGCAAGCCCTCCCCGCGCCCGCTGTTGACGGCGCGCTATCCGCTCTGGAATGTGCGCCCGTCCGCCGATAGATTGCGCCCGCCCTTATAAAGAGAAGACCGCCTTGTCCAAATCAGCCTCCCGTGCCCGCCTCGCCGAGATCATCCGCAAGCGCTCGTTCGGCCGCGGCGAGATCACGCTGGCCTCGGGCCGCAAGAGCGATTTCTACTTCAATCTCAAGCCAACCATGCTCGATCCCGAGGGCGCCTCATTGCTCGCGGAACTGACGTTCGAGGCGCTGAAGGATGACGGGCTCGATTATGCCGGTGGCCTCGAGATGGGCGCGGTGCCGCTGGTGGGCGCGATCGCGCAGCTGTCCTGGCTCAAGGGCCATCCGATCGCGGCCTTCTTCGTTCGCAAGAAGCCGAAGGAACATGGCGCCCGCCTTGCGGTCGAAGGCCTCGCCAAAGGCGAGACCTTGGCCGGCAAGCGCATCGTGATCGTGGAGGACGTCACCACGACAGGGGGCTCGGCGCGGAAGGCCGCCGAAGCGGTGCGCGAGGCCGGCGGCGAGATCGTGCTGGTGTTCACCATGGTCGACCGCGAAGAAGGCGCGACCGAAGCTTTCGCCGAAGCCGGCATTGCCTTCCGCTCGCTCTACAAGGCCAGCGAGTTCCTGAAGGATTGAGCGGGTCGCGTTCGCTCTTCCGGCAAGCCACCGCTCTCTCTTCTCCCTCGCCCCGCTCTTCGTAGGGCCGAGACGAGTGTAGCTCGCTCTGAGAGCGTTGGGGTGAGGGGCCTCTCTCAGCAAACTCTTTAGGACTCGCGGAGAGTCCCCCTCACCCGCCCGACTTCGCTGCGCTTCGTCGGGCGACCTCTCCCCGCAAGCGGCACGAGGTAAGGCAGCCACATTTCTTTTCCGCCGTCCGACCCTCGCGGTCACCGCTCGTTTACCATCCCGCATTAGGGTTACCGGCGCTGAGGCATTGCTTCGCTTCGGTAGAGTTCGTTGTGTGGGGTGGAGTAAGCGTTGCGTATAGAGTTGTCTCATCAGCGCATGCGGCGCCGCATGATGCTTGTCGCCGCGACGGTACTCGCGGGCCTGGTTGCGGTTACCCCTCGCGCGGCCACCGCCGAAGGCCTGTTCGATCTGTTTTTCAGCGGCTTGCAGAAGCAGCAGCCTGCGGCCGCGTCGCCGCAGGCTAATTTCTTTGCCGATCCGTTCAGCCAGAACCAGCCGCCCGGGCCGCCGCCGCGGCCCATTGCGTCAGGCTCCGGCCCGGCCTTTTGCGTGCGCAGTTGCGACGGCCGCTACTTCCCGCTGACCGCGCGCAACGCCTCGCCGGCCCAGATGTGCCAGGCGTTCTGTCCGGCGAGCCCGACAAAGGTGTTCTTCGGCAGCAATATCGACAGCGCCTCGTCGGCCAACGGCGAGCGCTATGCGGACAGCGAGAACGCTTTCGCGTTTCGCAAGGCGATGCGCGCCGACTGCACCTGCAACGGCCGCGACCCCGCAGGGCTGGCGCCGGTCGATCTGACGCTTGACACCTCGCTGCGTCCCGGCGACGTGATCGCCACCACCGACGGGCTCGTGGCTTATTCCGGCGTCAAGGCCGGCGACGGCCAGACCGCCGAATTCACGCCGATCGCTTCCTATCCCGGCCTGACCGCCGAGGTCCGCGCGCGGCTCGGCGGAATGCGGGTGGCGCCAGTGCGCGCCGAGATGATCGCCAATGATGCGCCGTTGGCGGAGACGAGCCGCGATGCCGTGCCGCCCGTGACCACGGTGCCGAAGACCGTTTCGACCAGGGCGAAGCGGGCCGAAGCCGATTGAACTGTCATTCCGGGGCGATGCGAAGCATCGAACTCCGATGTGCAATTGCACATCGGAGAATCTCGAGATTCCCCGATGCGCAATTGCGCATCTGAGGTCTGGTCCTTCGGACCATCCCGGAATGACGGAGACTTTTTTCACCGCCCGACGATGACGCCGATCACGTTCGGTGCCGACAGATATTTCTCCTCGATCTTGGCCCGCGCCGCGGCGCGGTTTTCCGGCGTCAGCAGGCCGCGCTTTTCGGCGAGGATCATCCAGCAATAGCCCCACCAGTCCGTCAGCATGCCATCGTCGTCGACGAGGTCGTAACCCTGTTCGGCGGCGAAGATGCGCGCATGCGCCTCGTCGAGGGAGTCGAGAAAGGCGTGGTCGGCGTCACCGAACAGATCGTCGCTGAAATCGTCGGTGGTATAGCCCCACACCGACATGCAGACGGTGTTGAACTCCCGGTCGATCTGGTCGTCATCGACGACCTGCCGGCGCGAGGCCTGATGCAGCCGCGACAGCGAACGGGCGAAGTCGGCGATGCGGGTGAGCGCGAATTGATCGAAGGCGATGGTGGACATGTAGTCCTCGGATGGCTCGGTAGACCATAGATATTGTATCGGGATAGCACCGAATCACTATTATATATCAAAGACTTGCTAAAGTGTTCTTAATTCGTTCCAGACCTTCAAATTTGACAGTTGCGTCATCCCGGCTTGCGCCCGCAGGCAAGCTTGCCGGGACGGCGCTTCGCGCAATTTTCGCCCCGTCAGCGAATCACGGCGGCGGAGACCGCGCGGGCCACGGCGGCAATCGTCGCGTTTTGCTGGTCATTCGAACCGGATGCGCCGGTGAGATAGACCGCGACTATGACCGGCGCCCGCTCCGCGGGCCATATCACGGCGACATCGTTGGCGGTTCCGCGCGCGCCCGAGCCGGTCTTGTCGCCGACGCGCCAGCCCGCCGGCAAGCCGGCGCGCAGACGCGCGTCGCCGGTCTTGTTGCCGATCATCCAGGCCGTCAACCGATCCCGCGACGCGGACGACAGCACCTCGCCCAGCACGAGTTTTTGGAGATTCGACAGCATCGCATTCGGCGTGGTGGTGTCGCGCGGATCGCCGGGTGTGGCCTCATTCAGCTCGGGCTCGATGCGGTCGAGCCGGGTCACCTGATCGCCGAGCGTGCGCACGAAGGCGGTCAGATTTGCCGGTCCCCCGATATTGGCAAGGAGAAGGTTGGCGGCCGTATTGTCGCTGCGGGTGATCGCGGCCTCGCAGAGCTCCGCGAGCGACATGCCGTCACCGCCGAGGTGGCGCTCGGTTACAGGCGAGTAGGACACGAGGTCAGCCTTGGTAAAACCGATGCGTCGCTCCAGCTTTTCCCCCTGCGCGTCGACGCGACGGAGGATCGCGGCGACCGCAAGCACCTTGAAAGTGCTGCACATCGGAAATGGCTGATCGGCACGATGGCCGGCCATCGCGCCGGTCGATGTATCGAGCACGGCAACCCCAAGCCGGCCGCCGCTCTCCGCTTCCAGTCTGGCCAATTCTTTGGCGAGATTGTCGTCGAGGCCCGCACCCGCCGGTGCGAGTCCTGCCCAGGCCGCCAAAGGATATCCGATAAGGGCAGCGCAAACCGCCCTCGAAAATTCACGTCTGTTGGTCATCCGAATCGTCTCCGTTGTGGCGGCAAGATGTGCGGGGAGGACCGGCGTTGACAAACCATCATTTCTGAGGCGAAGCATAAGAAAAACTTGGATCTGCAAGAACTTGGATTTCCCGGAATTTGGGTCTCGAAATGACGACATCGCATTTGCCGCTCAACGCACTTCGGGCCTTCGAGGCTTCGGCACGGCAGCTCAGCTTTACGCGCGCCGGGCTGGAACTGCGCGTCACCCAGGCAGCCGTCAGTCAGCAAGTCAAAGGCCTGGAAGAAAGACTGGGCGTGCAGCTTTTTCGCAGGCTTCCGCGCGGGCTGGCGCTCACGGATGAAGGACAGGCCTTGCTGCCGGCGATCGCCGACTCATTCGATCGCATACGCGCGACGCTGGATCGCTTCGAGGATGGCTACTTCCGGGACGTCGTGACCGTCGGCGTGGTCGGGACCTTTGCGACCGGTTGGCTGCTGCCGCGGCTGAAGGCTTTCGAGAAGGCCCATCCGCACATCGACCTCAGGCTGCTCACCAACAACAACCGCGTCGATATCGCCGGCGAAGGTCTGGATTTCGCAATCCGGTTCGGCGACGGCGCCTGGCACGGAACCGAAGCGACACGTCTTTTCGCCGCGCCGCTCACACCCTTTTGCGCCCCCGGCATGGCGAAAAAACTGCGCAAGCCCGCCGACCTGAAGCGCGAGGTCCTGCTGCGCTCTTACCGGTTGGACGAGTGGTCGCGCTGGTTTGCCGCCGCCGGCCTCACTAGCCCGCCGACGAAAGGGCCGATGTTCGATTCATCGGTCACGATGGCCGAGGTTGCCGCGCATGGCGCAGGGGTCGCCCTGCTGCCGGCGTTGATGTTCGGTCATGATCTGCGGCAGCGCCGGCTGGTCCGGCCGTTCCAGACCGAGGTCACGCTGGGCGAATACTGGCTGACATCGCTACGCTCGAAGCGACAGTCCGCGGCAACCCACGCTTTCAGGGCGTGGCTCCTCAAAAACGTCGCCACGTCAAAGGCTTGATGGATACCCTCAAGGTTGCCGACAGCAATCGGTTGGCGGCCGCTTTGATTGCGGCTCACATCGCCGAAAGCATCTTGTCACCGCAATAATTCGCGAAAAACTTTCCGCCGCACTGCCGCTTGATCGCGGCGCAGCGCGCGGCGGGCGAGGCGTCGGTCGGGACGCTGAACGAGCAGCTCAAGCCGTCGGCGCTTCTGCCGGGCCTGTCGGCGGCGAAGGCGGCGCTGGAGGCGGTGATGCAGACAACCAGCAACGCGGCGGCGATGATCTCGATGGTCAGTCTCATGGTCCGGTCCTCCCAGATAACGCGACGTCGGATTTGGTAAATTTTATTCTATCACCAAAGCCGATACGCGCGGAGGGGAACAAATTCGGCCCGGTCCTTGCATAAAAACCATGCATGCATTGCACAATCGGGACCCCCGGCGGGTTTCGATCCCGGCATAGAGCGCGTATGATTTCAGTCGGTTTCGAGTTGAGGGATGCCCAAATTGTCCGATCCATCATTCCCAACCCTTTTTCCGGCGCACGACCAGCCGATCGACGAACTGGCGCTGACCGAGATCAAAAGCGCGATCCTCACCAAGCTGCGGCTGGCGATCGGCAAGGACGCCGGCATGGCGACCCGGCACGACTGGTACAAGGCGGCCGCGCTGGCGCTGCGCGACCGCATCGTGCACCGCTGGCTGACGGCCGAAAAGAAGAGCTACGACGCCGGTGCCAAGCGGGTCTATTACCTCAGCCTGGAATTTCTGATCGGCCGCCTGTTCAGCGATGCTCTGAACAATATGGGGCTGTTGAAGGTATTCGAAACCGCGCTCGGCGACCTCGGCGTCAGCCTCGCGGATTTGAGCAAATGCGAGCCGGATGCCGCGCTCGGCAATGGCGGCCTGGGGCGGCTGGCGGCGTGCTTCATGGAGAGCATGGCCACGCTCGCGATACCCGCCGTCGGCTATGGCATCCGTTACGATTTCGGCCTGTTCCGCCAGATCATCGCGCAGGGCTGGCAGCAGGAATATCCCGACGAGTGGCTGAGTTTCGGCAACCCCTGGGAATTCCAGCGGCCGGAAGTGGTCTATCACGTGCATTTCGGCGGCGGCGTCGAACATGTCGACGACAAGGGCCGCGACCGCGCGATCTGGCATCCCGCCGAGACCGTGCAGGCCGTTGCCTACGACACCCCGATCGTGGGCTGGCGCGGCCAGCACGTCAACGCGCTGCGGCTGTGGTCGGCGCGCTCACCCGACCCGTTGAAACTCGACGTCTTCAATACCGGCGACTATCTCGGCGCCAGCGCCGAGGAAGCGCGCGCGGAATCAATCTGCAAATTCCTCTACCCGAACGACGAGAGCCCGGCGGGCCGTGAGCTGCGGCTGCGCCAGGAATATTTCTTCGTCGCGGCCTCGCTGCAGGATCTGGTCAACCGCCATCTCACCTCCGACGGCCAGTTGCGCGGGCTCGCCTCCAAGGCGGCGGTACAGCTCAACGACACTCATCCGAGTCTTGCCGTCACCGAGCTGATGCGCATCCTGGTCGACCTGCACAATTTCCGCTGGGAGGAAGCCTGGAAGATCACCGTGGCGACGCTGTCCTACACCAACCATACGCTGCTGCCGGAAGCGCTCGAGACCTGGCCGCTCGAATTGTTCGAGCGCCTGCTGCCGCGGCATCTCGAGATCATCTACCGCATCAATGTCGCGCATCTGGCGCTGGCGGACGCGCGCTGCCCGGGCGATGTCGACTTCCGCGCCTCGGTCTCGCTGATCGACGAAAAATCCGGCCGCAGGGTGCGGATGGGGCAATTGGCCTTTGTCGGCTCCCACAGCATCAACGGCGTCTCGGCGATGCATTCCGACCTGATGAAGGAGACCGTGTTCCACGACCTCAACCATCTCTATCCCGGCCGCATCAACAACAAGACCAACGGCATCACCTTCCGCCGCTGGCTGATGCTGGCCAATCCGAAGCTGACGGACCTGATTCGCGAGGCCTGCGGCGACGCCGTACTCGATGATCTGTCGCTGCTCGAACGTCTCGAGGCGCACGCCAGCGACAATGCGTTCCAGCAGCAATACCGCGCCGTCAAGCATCACAACAAGCTGGCGCTGGCGCGGGTGATCGGCGAACGTCTCAACGTCATGGTCGATCCCGGCGCGCTGTTCGACGTCCAGATCAAGCGCATCCACGAATACAAGCGCCAGCTGCTCAACATCATCGAAGCCGTGGCGCTGTATCACGCGATCAAGGACGAGCCGCAAAAGGACTGGGTACCGCGGGTCAAGATATTCGCCGGCAAGGCGGCGGCGAGCTACCGCTACGCCAAGCTGATCATCAAGCTCATCAACGACGTCGCCGAGGTCGTCAACAACGATCCCGCCGTCGCCGGCCGGCTGAAGATCGCGTTCCTGCCCGACTACAATGTCAGCCTGGCGGAAGTGATCATTCCTGCCGCCGACCTGTCCGAACAGATCTCGACCGCGGGCATGGAAGCCTCCGGCACCGGCAACATGAAGCTCGCGCTGAACGGCGCGTTGACCATCGGCACGCTCGACGGCGCCAATATCGAAATCCGCGACCATGTCGGCGCGGAAAACATCGCGATCTTCGGCATGGAGGCGATGGACGTGATGGTGCGCCGCAAGCAGGGGTTGGACGCAACCGACGTGATCCGGAAGTCACCGCAGCTTTCGCGCGCCATCAACGCGATCGGTGGCGGCGAATTCTCGCCCGGCGATCCGGGCCGGTTCGAATCGATCGCCCACTCGCTGCGCCATCTCGACCATTACATGGTGAGCGCGGATTTCGAATCCTATTACGGGGCCCAGCGCGGCATCGACGCGCGCTGGCAGGTGGTGCCGGCATGGACGCGGGCCTCGATCCTCAACGTGGCGCGGATGCCGTGGTTCTCCTCCGACCGCACCATCCGTGAATATGCCGGCGAAATCTGGAACGTGCCGGTGCGCGGAGGGTCGGCAGCGCTGGAGCCGGGCGTACAGCGCGGGGCGACGCGGTAGGGCCGCAGAACGTTTACCTCCGACGTCATTGAACCCGGTGGAGTTGCCGCGATAGTGTGCGGGAAAGGCAAGAGCGTCATTGCGAGGAGCGAAGCGACGAAGCAATCCAAACTTGCTTCGTCCGCTCTGGATTGCTTCGCTTCGCTCGCAATGACGGAAAATACGAACATGCTTACCAGGGCGCAGCACCTTTTCGACGAGGCCACGCGGGTGACCGCCGGCGACAGCCGCTGGCAGGGCCAGACCAGCGACGACTACTGGGCCTTCGTCGGCCCGTTCGGCGGCGCCACCGCCGCTACCTTGCTGCGGGCGCTGATCGAGCACCCCGAACGTTCCGGCGACCCGCTGTCGCTGACCGTCAATTACTGCGCGCCGATCGCGCAAGGCGCGTTCGATCTCGACGTTCGCCTGGTCAAGGCCAACCGCTCGTCGCAACACTGGTGCGTCGAGCTGACGCAAGGCGGCGGCGAGGTGGCGACGCTGGCAACCGGCGTGTTCGCCGAGCGCCGCCCGTCCTGGTCGCATCAGCCGGCGGAGTTTCCGAAAGCACCGCCGTTCGAGCAGATCCTGCCCTATCCCAGGATCAAGGCATCCTGGGCCAACCAGTATGATTTCCGTTTCGTCGAAGGCTATCCGGATTTCAGCGGTGCGAAAAGCGACGCGCTGCCGGCCAGCACCTTCTCCAAATTATGGATCGCCGACCGGGTGCCGCGGAAAATCGACATGCTGTCGCTGATGTCGATGTCGGACGCGTTCTTCGCCCGCGTCTTTCATACGAAGCGCGAATTGATGCCGTTCGGCACGGTGTCGCTGACGACCTATTTCCATACCGACGCGGACGATCTCGCGCGCGAGGACATCAGCCGCGTGCTTGCGGTCGCCGACGCCAAGATCTTCCACAAGAGCTACGGCGACCAGAACGGCGAATTGTGGTCGCCGAACGGACGCCTGCTCGCGACCACCACCCAGATCGCGTATTTCAAGGCGTGAGAGCGAAGGCCAATAGCCGGGTTTGCATTCGCGTCATTCCGGACGCTCCGCCTGCGGAGCGATCCGGAATCTGGAGGTTACTTGCATCGAGATTCCGGGTTCGCGTTTTCCACGCGCCCCGGAATGACCGTGCTGGAACGCGGGCGCCTGGCTCAGCCTTGGGTTGCCGTGCCCTGGACCAGGCTGGTGTTGCCGGTCACGGGATCGGTCACCGCGTTGGCGACCGTGGCCTTGCCGGCGCCCGTCAGCACGAATTTGGAGTTGCCGATGCGGAACGACGATCCGTTCCCGATCAGCACCTGCCCATACTGCACCGTCGAACCGCTCTGGTATTTGACCTGGGCGCGGAAGCCGTTGACGTTATCAATCGTGAGATCGAATTTCTGGTTATTGGCATAGGTCCCGGTCCAGCTGCCCTGAAAGCTCGCCGGATCGACCGCGGTGTACTTGGTATTCGACGGGGTCAGCGGTGCCGTCGCGTAGGCTGACTGGAGAACGCTGAAAATATCCGACATATCAAGGCTCCGGGGCAACCAGGGTTGGAACCGGCACTACAGGCATATTCCATTAATCCGGAGTTAAGATTGTCGGCTTTTAAGCACCGTTAAGAACCATAAACTAACGCCAAGAAACCGCTGCGGCAGAGGGGTTTCTGCTTTAAAACCCTTAACAATGTGTTAAGGTCGATTAAGGGGCAATCGTTAGCCCAGCGTTAGTTTTCGGAGGACTCGCAAATGTCGCAGCAGCCCCGCAAACGCCAAGCCCTTGATGCTCACCTATTGACCGATCCGTACATCAAGGCTCTGCAACCGCGCACCGCGCCTTTTCTGGATTGGGATACCAAGCAAGACAAGCTTGCTGTCCGGGTACAGCCCTCCGGTCACAAGTCTTTCAAATTTATCTATTCCCGGCATGGCCGCCCGCGCTGGTTTTCAATCGGAGATGACAATATCGGTGTCGTCAAGGCCCGTAAGGAGGCGGCCAAGCTGCTGGTGCTGGTGAATGATGGTAAAGACCCGGCGGCTGATAAAAAGGCGAAGCGCAGTGCGGGCACTTTCGAAGAATTGGCAACGAGCTATGTCGAGCAATACGCCAAGAAGGAAAACAAGTCTTGGGCACAAGCCGACTCGCTTGTAAAAAAGCACCTGATTCCAAAATGGGGAAAACTGAAGGCCGCCGACATCATACGATCCGACGTCAAGACCCGGATAAAAGGAATCGAAGCACCAATCGTCGCCAATCAAACCCTCGCCGCAGCCAGCGCAATCTTTTCATGGGCGATCAGGGAAGAAGAAGGCGGGGTCAAGATCAATCCGTGCAGCGACGTCAAGCGCAACGATACCAACTCGCGTGACCGGGTTTTATCTGATAGCGAAATTCCGAAATTCTGGACCGCGTTTGAAAACGATGTTGATCTGATCGAAGGGTTGGCGTTGAAAATGATTTTGCTCACTGGCCAGCGACCCGGTGAAGTCAGTTGCATGCGAACCGAGCACATTGAAGATGGCTGGTGGACCCTGCCAAAGGACCCAATACCGGCATTGGGCTGGCCCGGAACCAAGAACAAGAACAAGACCGCGAAACAGAAGAAACGTCCCGCGCATAAGGTCTGGCTGCCGAAGATCGCGCAACAGATCATCGCGGAAATCGGCAGCACCGGAATGGTGTTCGCTTCGCCACGGGGCAACGCTATCGATGGCCTCGATGCCGATATGCGAACCATCTGTGAAAAACTAGGAGTAAATGATCCGGCGAAGCCGCATGATTTGCGCCGCACCCACGGCACCGCGATCACTGGTTTGGGTTTCGGTCGTGATGCGATGAACCGAATTGAAAATCACGTTGATGGAGGCATTGCCGACGTTTACGATCAGTCGAAATATGCCGACGAAAACAAGAAGATCATGGAAGCGGTAGCCGACAAGTTCATGGCGCTGATCAACGGCAGTGCGGACAAGAAGGCTGAATAGTTTTTCCCGGTGACCGTAGTGACCTACAATGTTGGGTTGATCTTCATAAATCGCGGTTTGCAATCGGCTGCATAAGAAGGCGTCTTGTTAATCCCAATCAAATTCGGGATGCTTCTTAACGTAGGTTTCCACCGTATCGCGGACCAGCTTGCTCACGTTGAGCGATCCGTTGGGACGTTGTGCATCCTTGATAGTTCGCAGCATCTGCTTTTCTGTCATCCTGCTCCATAGCATTATTTTGTTCGCCGTCCAGTAGCGCTCAAAAGTTCGCGGCGACATTCTAATGCGGTGAGCCAAAAGGTGCGATTTTAGATTGTCCTTATCTCCCGGCTCAAAGAAAATGCCATCGCCACCCCTTGGCCCCTTTGGCCCGCGTTTATTCACAACCTTTGTGCTGCCGTGCCGCCGAGCCCGCATGTAGTGCTTGGCGCACAAACCCTTCCCGACCGCGTTGGCCTCGCAACCCTTGATCTTGCACATGGGATTTCTCCTTACAGCCGCGCAACTTAACACAATTATTGCCATTTGGCAAGGATTTTGTTAAGTGGCAGGTTCGCCGGGTTCCATGCGCCCATTTTGGGTACATGGAACCTTGGCGCGGCGTGCTTATGGGTGGCCACCGTAGAGCCATTAAAGGCCCTTAAGCCCTTGTAATTACCCGTTAAAATAAACGCTTGCTTTGAATAATGAAACGGGCGTACCAAGGCGGTCCGGTCCCGTTTGGACCCGACTTTCTGGTCAGCAGCACGGACAAGCACCCTTTTAAGGGGCTGTCGAGAAACTTATCCCTCTGAGGATATACGTGCCGTGGGAGTCGCTTTAGCGCAATCGCGCTGGGCGACTTTTTTATTGCCCAGCGCTCCTTGAAACAAAGGAGTGTCCAGTGCCCCCGAAGAAAATCGTTGCAGAAATCAACGCCGCTGCTGTCAGCACTGCCAGCGCCACCGCTGCCGATCCGCCCAAAGGATCGGCACAGTTTCTGGACAAGGCAGAAGTCCTTAGCAAGGTGCGGCTCACTTATCCGACAATCTGGAAGATGATGCGCGAAGGGAAATTTCCACGTTCCCGAGACAGCGCCACGTCCAAGGCCATGTGGCTGGAAGATGAAGTCGAACAATGGATGAGGAATCGCCCGGCCACGGTGCTGAAGGCTCCCGACGAAAAGATCGCGGCTGAGTCATGACAAGCACCCACACCTTCAAGCGTGACCGTCGTGGCGGCATCAATATGAGCGATCCGCACAACGCCAAGATACTGCAAGAATTGGAATGCAAGCGGTGGCTGCGCGATCATCCCGGTCGCACGGCGGTTGAATACAGAAAGCTGTTAGCAGAGCCGAACTGGGAACAGAATGAAATAAGGATGTGGCGCACTGCGAAAGCCGAAGCCAGTGATCGGGCGATGCGACGGGCATATCGCCGCGATCATCCGGGCGAAGCCCCGCTGCCAGAGCACCTGTGCGCATTGGACCACCCTTATCCCGGCTTCAAGCGATGGGCTGCCAAGGCGAAACGCTGGCTTGATCGTTACGATAGGCACTAAACGCTCGCGCCACACCGATAACCAGTCCGAAATAGCGTAACCGAAATGGAAGGAAACTAACATGACACTGCCCATCCTCCAGCCTTCGCACTGGCCACAGCATCGGCACCAAGAGCGCAAACGACCTTTGAGATTGCATAATAAGCGGGAACACGACGCGATGGTGCAATACTTACTCAAGGACGATCCGGACTTTTTCAACTGCGTCGACCCGCCACCGCTGCCGTATGGCGTCTGGCTGATGAAAGACGGCACTGATGTTTTATTTGACGCTGAGTATCGTCCGATCTGGAAACGGCGCGGCGAAGGCTATCGCGCCACTCGCGCCGATCCGGCGGAATATTTCGACTGGATCAAGGTGCTCTGGATGTATGACGACTCTCTGCTGCCGGAAGATAGTGAGCACCTTCGGGAAATACTTGCGTTAGTGGTGGAGGAATTTTGCGCTGGAAGATCTCTTTGGGTGCGGCGTTGGAAACCGAAGTCAGAACCGAAGTACGCTGGGGTGCTGATATCGCGACACCCGGCCAAGCCAAGCAACGTCACGCCGCTATTTCCCAACTAAGAATTGAAGCGTTGTATGCCGTAGGCATGACAACATATTCTAATGCAACCAAGGGTTCGGCGGAAAAGCCCTGCCGAATTAAATCGGAAAATTCAAAAACGCAAAATCGAAAACAGAAGGAATTGAAAAATGTTGAACCAGTTAAACCCCGGACAAAAACGCCGCGCACGTCTGACCGTGGCGGCGTTGGAGAAAGAAAATGCAACTTCTGCGACCGTTGCAACTGCAACTAATACATTATCCGCCGCGCCCGGTCAAGTCCACCCGCCTTATGGGAGGGCACAACCATGGCTAAGACCCGTCGCACCGAAGCACAGGACCGCACGCTAGCCGCTGCGCTGAAGTACGCTAAATTTGGCTGGACCGTATTTCCGGTCGACATCGCCACCAAACGCCCGCACACGGCAGGCAAGCATTCCAACGGTCGCCGCTGGGGCGCCACCAAAGACCCGAAACAGATTGAACGCAATTTCAGGAGATGGCCCAACGCCGCTATCGGCATTCCGACTGGAATAGACAACGGCATATGGGTTCTGGAAGCAGATACTCCTAAAGGCCACGATGTTGACGGCATCGCCAACCTGCAAGCCTTGATCGATGCCAACGGACCATTGCCCGAAACCAGAATGGCGCGCAGCCCATCTGGCTCGATCCATTACTTCTTTACCCATCCCAACAAAGGACTGGTGCGCAACAGTGCCAGCGCACTTGCGCCCGGTGTGGATGTTCGCGGCGAAGGCGGGATGGTTATTTGCGATCCCAGCGTCAAGCCCGGAGTCGGTGAATATACCTGGCTGAACAAGGCAGGCTTCAAGCATGCGCCGCCATGGCTAGTTACATTGGTAACAGAGCAGCCGACCAAGTACCAACCCGGCGACCCACACGCGCCATTCAGCAAGATCGCCGAGGCGCTTGATCTGTTGCCCAACGACGCCCGCAGCCAATGGCAGATCGTCGATGCCGATGGTGTCGTCCTGAAGGAATTCAAAGGTTGGGATGGCTGGAATTCGATTGCGCTGGCGAGCTACCGCGCCACCAGCGGCAGCGATGAAGGGTTTGTGATATTCGACAAATGGTGCCGCAAGAACATCGTCAAATACAATGAGGTGTACACTTGGCGCACTTGGTACAAACGCTTCCCTTCCTGCCCACCAATCAGGATTACCGTCGCGACCCTGTTCGCCATAGTGGACGATGAATGCCCCGGCTGGCAGGCGATCTACAATGAGGAACATAGCTACGATGACGATGATGATCGGGAGTACCGGTCATGACGGACACCAACAAACCCGACAATCCCAAGTCCAACGTCACGTCGCTCAAGCCGAAAGCCAACCCAAAGGGCCAGCCTCACGCCGCTACTGACGCCGCTGAAAAACTGCCGTGGCCTATCAAGCTGGCCGAACGCTGGCTTGATGATCGGGAACAACATGGCACCGATTTGCGGCTGGTGCCCGACAAGGATGGCCACAAGCATTTCTGGAAATATGAGAATGGATTGTGGAAGCTGGTAACAGACGACAAAGAAGTTATCAAATGGCTGGCCCCTCAATTGCAGGCGGTGTTGATTGATGACTTCCACCAGAAACGCAAAGCCGCCAACAGACTGTTTTCCGAAGCCACGCAATATATTATACGTGGCGCGGCAATCCGCGAGCCGCTGCCGAACTTTATCGACTGGGATGCTCACGGCAAGATAGCTACCAAGACAGGCTTGATCGATCCGCTCACACACAAGATCCAACCGATGTGCAAAAACCATTACTGCACGTCGCGGCTCGATATCGACTATGACCCCGACGCCAAGTGTCCGAAATGGGAGCAGTTGCTGGCCGATGCATTCTCGGATCGGACTGAACAAGATCGCGCCACCTACATCAACGTGTTGCAGGAATTCGAAGGCACGACCCTGATCAGCAGACGGCCCAAGGCGCTATGCCGTGAGCTACTATTGCAAGGCCCCACCGACTGCGGCAAGAGCGTATTGCTTTATGTCATGAGCGGATTGCACACCGACAACCCGATCACGACGCCGTTCAAGGAACTAGGTAGCACCCATGGGCTACAACCATTCCTGCGGCGCGGCGTGCCGTGGGTGCTGCATGAAGCGTTTGAAGCTGGGGTATGGTTTCAAACCAGCGAAACCAAAATGATCATCGTCGGTGATCCGATCCCGATCAATCCGAAGTACGGTGCGCCGGTATCGATCAGGCCGAACAACCCGCCCATGCACGCCACCAATCATCCGGCGTCTTGGAAAGACTCCAGCGAGGCAACGGTGGCGCGGATGCAGATCATTCCATTCACCAAGAAATTCGACAAGAAAAAACCCATCGGGGTCGCCGCCGAAGCCTGCAAGATAAACCCGACATGGGGGCCGCATAATCTGATCCTCGATAGGGAAAAGGCGGGCGTCTTTAACTGGGCGCTGGCTGGATTGAAGCAGGCGCTGGAACGCGGTTACTTCACCAACACGGAAGCAGGCGAGGCGGTCTTGGAAGAAGTCCGCACCGACAGCAACATAGCCGCAGGCTTCATGAAAGAGTGCATTGAGCATGACGCCAGCGTGATGATCTCGACAGTGGACTTTTTTGGACCACTTAGGAAATGGCACGCCGAGCAACACGGCGATAGAAAAGAAGGCGGCCCAACTCCTGATATGGTTGGCAAGCATCTTGCCGCGTTGTGCGATCCGCTGATCGTGCGGGACAAGAACAAGTACAAGCTGAAAGGATTGCGCTTCTATATCGGCATCAAACTGAATGAGGTAGGCAAGGAGTTTTTTGAAAGCTGCGTGACGGAAGATTTTGACGGCAGGAACCGACGCGCCGAACTGGCGCGTATGTCCATCAACTACGCGGACACTATCAAGCCGATACCCGCAGACTGGCTGGACCACCCTGAAATCAAGGAGCTACAGGCTCGCGCCAAAGCCGCAGCTTTGGCGGCAGATTTACTCCGGCAGACAGGCCGCTAAACCGAGTCACCCATGGTTTGCCTAGCATGGTGACTCGGCGCGGGTTCCAGCAATAAAGTTGCTGGATTATGCCCGAGTCACCTTCAACGTGGTGACTTTGGCCGCAAGGTGACCCGCAAGGTGACTCGGCAAAAAAAGCCGTTGTTTCAATTAGTTGTAGCTGGCGAGTCACCTGAGTCACCTATTCACTACCCAATACCATTTGTGATTTGAAATAGTAGAAAAAAGTATTTGGGGGGGTAGGTGACTCGGGGTTGGCCAGCGGCCGGTTGGCCTTGGGTGCTGCCAGCTTGCGCGGCGCCAGCGCGGCGGCTGGGCGGTTGAATCGGCAAGGCCGGGCCATCCTGCCAGCCGGGGCTTAGAACCCCGGTTTTCGGGCTTAGAACCGGCTCGATTTTTTCACGAACACAATTGCCCCAATTTTATTTCGGCAATCCGCAGGCCTCAGACGCCAGCCCCCAAAAATCGACCTAACCCCTTGATATCGCGTCGCTATTCTCCACACTCATTCCGGCTCGGCGAAGTGTGACCCCTTAGCTTGCCGTTAGATCGCGACTTGCCCTCCAAGCCGGTAACGCTTATATTTACCAGTAATATCAATGAGTTACTCCACTTTGATCGGAGTTATTCCGATTAACACGGTGTTAGCCATCAAAGCCAAACGGGACAGCCAATGGACACGCCAAAGGACAAGCTCATGTCACCTGATCGCCAGCCCAACCCCGGTCCATTCGGCGGCACTTGCTGGGCAAAGGGCCATCGGCATTACCCGACGCGCCATCAATCGATCCGCGCCCAGCGCAAGCTGGAAATCGAAACGCTTGACGCGATGATCCGGCAAATGCGCGAGCAGCATAATGCGGGGCAATCGGTCGACGTGAAGGCTTTCGCGACAGTGATCAATACTCGCAACCGATTGGAGCGCGAACTTTGCTGAAGGAATAACGATGACGGTGAATAGAAAATTTTCAAGCGCCGACATTGCACTGGCCTTCAAGGCCACTGGTGGCGCAAAGGCTCTGATCCGCTGGGCCAAGAAGCCTCACAATCAGGCGCGGTTCTATTCGATGTTCAAGAATGAGATTTTGCAGATTTTGCAGGCGTCGCATTCGAATGCTCCTGTTGAAAATTCACAAGCCCTCAGCAGGGCTGTTTTGGAAGTTGCGCTCCGTGGCGCAGTCTCGGCGCGTGCACGCGGCGATCCGCCAACCAGTGTGACGTATACTGGCGGCCCTCATGTTGATTTGAATTTCGGTGTTGTGAAGCGCGGCGTGACGTCGGACGTTGTGGGTGCTGCCAAACAAGAACATCCACTCAAGCCGCAACCCGATCCACCGATGCAGCCACGGCCAAAGCCTGACGTCGCTGCGCCAGCACCGCAGCTGACAGCAGCTGAAGCACGTGCCCTTGCACTCGGTCCGCCAAACCCGCCACGCCCTGAAGGACCATCGGCGACTGAATTATTTCTTCAGTATGGGAACACGGCGAGGCCAACGTGGAGTCCTTCCCGGTCGTGGAGTGGGTCATGAATGTATTTGCATTCACAAAATCTTCGCAAATAGCCACGGAAGGGACCCAAACCACCGGCGCTGGCGGCAGGATGAAAGCGACCGCCGGAAAAAAATGAAAAACAAAATTTGGAAGATTCCATTTCGGTTGCGAGGATTTTGAAATGACTAGAATTGTCAGAGGTGTGGCGGCAGACAGGTGTCACCGTTGTCTTTGATAGTGAGGATGAGGCTAAACGTTATTGCGCCAATCTCGGCAGCCTCGTTGCACCTTCCCATCTGCTGATCCCGACTGGGCATTCCCCATGTAAATTATCAATTGATAGACGTGCTAGTCAAATTTTCCGCTACTTATCGCGGCCCGGGCCGATGTCTCGCACGCGTTCGACACATGGATCGCGGCGTCAAAATCCATTTCGCGGGCCCTGGCAATCCCATCCGCCTGCGTGTCTGTGACGACGCCAGCACGATTGGCATTAGGACGACTGAAAACCGGATTCTGCCAGCCGACATCACCTGAAATGCCCAACGCTGATCGCCTTTCTCAGCCAAAGAGGCAGACAACGCCGGACCAGAACCCTGTCTTTGACACCCTCCGGGCCGCCCCAGAGGGGTCTTCTTGACCGGCTTCCCAAAGTTTAGTTTTGCCCAATATCCGAGGGGTGGAGTGGGAATGCCGTGTTTGACGCAGATCTTCCGCAAACCGACATCTGACAGCTGATATACAGCCCTATCGCGCCATCGAATTCGACTACGGGGAAAAAGACGACATTCGCGAAGCTAAGAGTGCACTGAGAAAAGCCGTCTTGGAAACGCAAAGCGACGACTTCCATATTGAGAACCCTGTCACTCGATCTCGGACAATGGTCAGGTTGAAAGAGCGTCAGGCGAAACAGCACGATGATCTATTGGACCTAGCTAACAGCACCCAGTATCCGATTTCCCGCCTTCAAGGAATGCTGGAGAATGTTGCCAGCAAAACAGTTGAAGTGAAGATGTCACCCGATTCTTGGAAAAAGTACCTCGAAGACGTGTTTAGGTCTCAAGAAGTTGCCAAGAAACTAGGCTGGGCAATCAACCAACTGTTTCTGTGAACACCCAGGTGTAATAGGTTTTCCCGCTCTTGGTGCTTCCCTCAATCCACGAGTAGCGATTGTCGTTGAAAAAGGCGACCGACTGTTTAGGGTATCATCGCATCGGCGTCAAAAGCTGGAAGCGAAGTATGGCGCCCACGAGCATCACCTGCGGAGGACTTGGCGGAAGCTTAACTGCCAGGCAGGTGCGTAAGAGATTGGCCAGAAGCGGTGAGATCACCGATCCCTGCCCGGTCCCCTTGTCACTGACCGTCACGATCCCGTCTTCCAGGACGCCTGCCTTGAGCCATTTCTGGATCAGGCGGATGATGCGTCGGTCACCGACGCGATGTTCCACAAACTTGATGAGCCCCTCCTGGCTCACCGTGTCGAAGAACGAGCGGATGTCGGCGTCCAGTATCCAGTTCGCCTTCGTGCGGTGATCCCAACCATGAGCGCATCCATCGCATCGTGCGTGCTGCGTCCGGGTCGGAACCGATACGAGAACCCGAGGAAATCCTCCTCGTAGATCGCGCTCAGCACCGAAGCCGTGGCCCTCTGGACGATCTTGTCCTCAAGGGCGGCGACCGCGATCGGGCGTTGCCGACCATCCGGCTTGGGTATGTAAACCCGCCGCGACGGTAGCGCCCCGATACGCTCCCCGATGGACGCGAGCGTGCAGGTCCTCAAGATTGCGCTCAAGGTGCTGCTCGTAGTCCTTACATGCCAGCCCATCCACCCCGGGTGCAGCATTCTCTTTGAGTTCGGAGAATGCTTCTTCGAGGTGATCAATACTGACGTGATGGAAGAGCGCGGTGAACTTCTCCTTCTTCCTTTGCCTTGCAGCTTGCCGTATGCGCTCCAGCGCCTGTGACACGGTTCCCCGGTCCAGTGCCCGGCCCCTGCTTTGCTGACGCACATTCCCCTCGGTCCCCGCCCTTGGCTCCGCCAACTCCGCAGCCGGTTGCCCGGCTTTGTTCGTCGGCTTCACAGCTACTATGGCGGGGCCAGACTTCTCATGATCGTACATCATCGGCTAACCAAACCTCAATCCAGTCGCACTCTGGACCACGTGAGTGGCCGGCGTCAGATGAAGCGGCACGAGCGGCATCGTTTAAACCGAAATACTCCTTTGATCCAATATCGGCATTTATTTCTCAATCTTTTGCATCGGCCGGATTGGTTTTTGGGATTGAGTGCAGGCTAGTTGGAAATGGTCTCGACACCATCCAGATAGATGGACAATGCGCCCAACCACTTGCGCGATGCATCGGTGTCGGCGCTCCCCGCTGCCAGCTCAATGGCGCCACCGATGTCAGTAATGGCCTGGAATCCAAACATGCCCCCGGAGCCCATCATCTGGTGCCCCAGACTCGTCACGGTCTCAAAGTCAACTCGATCCAAGGCGTCCGACATCACGATGACATTCCGCCTGCAGTTCTGCAGATACGCGGGGATGCGGTTTGCGGATTTGGATTTGACCCGCAAACGGATCAGGTCGATCCGGCTGCTTTCTTCTTTCGATGACGAAGGAGCGACGATGGAGTGCTCCCTGATCGCTTGCAGCAACACCTCTTGTTTGATTGGTTTCGTCAAAAAAGCCGTGCACCCGGCCGCCAGACACATTTCTCGATCGCCCTTCAAGGCGGAGGCCGTTAGTGCAACGATCGGTGTGGGCGGCCGATCGTTCGCCTGCTCCCACGCTCGAATCGTCCGCGTCGCGGTCAAGCCGTCCATGACGGGCATCTGTCGATCCATCAGGACAAGGTCGTAATGACCGAGTTCAAACATTTTGCAGGCGATGGCCCCAGTCTCGGCGATTTCAACCCGGTACGGCGTGTCCTCGAGATAGGCCATCGTGATGATGCAGTTGTCCGGCGAGTCCTCCGCCAGAAGAATTCGTAGCGCCGGCAGCGGCACATCAGGATCCGTGCCGACCGTAAGGGCCGCCGGCCGATTGACCGTAGCCGAGATCTCGAATGGTACGGCGAAAGCAAACACGCTGCCTTTCCCGACTTCACTTTCGACCCAGATGCGCCCACCCATCAATTCCACCAGGCGCTTCGAAATCGTGAGCCCCAGCCCCGAGCCGCCGAACCTGCGCGTGGTGGATGAGTCGGCTTGTGTGAAGCGTTCAAACACCTGACCCAATTTCTCGCGGGGAATACCGATGCCGGTGTCCGATACTGTGAACCGCAATGCGGTCGGGACGGAGGGATTCGCATCTAGTGCAACTCGCAGGGTCACTTCGCCCGATTGCGTGAACTTGATCGCGTTGCCAAGCAAATTGAGCAACACCTGACGCAGCCGTGTCGGGTCGCCGACCAGGTCGTTGGGCACATTCGGCGCGATCTCATACACCATGAGCAATCCTTTTTCATGAGCCCGGGCCGCCACCATCTCCGTCACTTTCTCCAGAAGATCGTTCAAGGAGAAGCCGGTCCGCTCCAACTCCAGCTGCGAGGCTTCGACCTTGGAGAGATCGAGGATGTCGTTGATTAGATTCAGCAGGTTGTCGCCGGCGCGGCGAAAGATCTGCACATACTTGTCTTGCTCAGGCGTGAGAGAAGTCTTCGCGAGAAGGTCCGAAATGCCCATGATGGCATTCATCGGCGTTCGGATTTCATGACTCATGCTCGCCAGAAAATCCGATTTGGTTCGGCTCGCGCTCTCGGCAGCGGCCTTGGCCTGCTGCAATTCCGCCTCCACTCGCTTGCGCTCCGTGACGTCGCGCGCCGCGGCGAAGACGCCCTGCAGTGTCCGGTTCCGGTCGTAAAAGGTGGTCGCATTGTAGGACACCACCGTCTGCTTGCCGTCGCGGGCGCGCGCCGTCAGCTCGTAATCGGTGACCGACTTTTCGCTCAGCACGCGCTTGATCGCCGCCTCGGCTCGCTCCGGATCAGTGAAGTAACCCTTGAACGGGGCACCAATCAACTCGTCGCGCGTACAGCCGGTAAGTGCCTCCATCTGCTTGTTGACGTCGGTGATGATGCCGGAGGGATCGGTGGTCATGATCGCATCGATGTTGGATTCGATCAGCGAGCGGGTGTAGAATTGTTGGTCGCGCAAGCGTTGATCGGACTTTTTCTGCTCTTCTTCGACCAGCTTGCGCGCAGTGTTGTCGGTACCAATGAGCAGATAGCCAATGATAACGTCCTGCGCGTCGCGCAGCGCCGTGACCGACACTACCGCCGGGAATCGGCTGCCATCCTTGCGGATATAGGTCAGCTCGTAGATGTCCTCGATCCCGCGCGAGGCCTTGAACACCAGGGCTTCGAAGCCCGGCGTGATCGGGGTTGCGAGCTCGACGCTCAGCGCTTTGGCGCGCGCGATCAGCTCCTGCGGATCGGAAATGTCGGCTGGCGTGATCTTGTTCATCACCTCGGCGGCTGTAAAGCCAAGCATCCGCTCGGCGCCGACGTTGAAGATCTGAATGACCCCCTTCGCGTCGGTGGCAATGCTCGAGAAGTTAGCGCTGTTGAAGATTGCGCTCTGGAGGGCTCCCGCCTTGAGCTCGGTGCCGATCAGCAGATAGCCGATGATGACGTCCTGCGCGTCGCGCAAGGCCGTAACGGACACAACCGCCGGAACCCGGCTGCCATCCTTGCGGATATAGGTCAGCTCGTAGATGTCCTCGATCCCGCGCGAGGCCTTGAACACCAGGGCCTCGAAGCCCGGCGTGATCGAGGTTCCAAGTTCGACGCTCAGCGCTTTGGCGCGCGCGATCAGCTCCTGCGGATCGGAAATGTCGGCCGGTGTGATCTTGTTCATCACCTCGGCGGCCGTATAGCCAAGCATCCGCTCGGCACCGACGTTGAAGATCTGAATAACGCCCTTCGCGTCGGTGGCGATGCTGGAAAAGTTGGCACTGTTGAAAATCGCGCTTTGCAGCGCGCCAATCCGCGCGCCCGTCTCGTCATTTCTATTGAACACGGTGTCTCCCCGGTAGCTCCCAGCTTAGCTGATCGATCGCGCGAGAACCGCGGCTATCGAAGCCTCTTCTTCCCGGGGACCACGGCTAAAGGAGTCCCTCCGAACACTATCCGGGTAATTGCATATTCGCGCCGGAGCGAATGGTTCCGTCGGTTTTGTAAAATTTAGAGAACAGTCTTCCTGGAAACCCATGATCTGCAAACATCACGGGTTTCGGGGCGTCCGGCACGAAGCGAGGCGAGCGCGAGCACTTACTGCCATCCGAACCAGACAAGGCCGAAACCTACGGCTACGATGCCCGCGCCGTAGTCGACCATTGCAGTATTGTGCGGCCATGTGAGCAATCCTGTCCCTTGTGCGAAGCAGAAAAGCCCAACAGCAACAAACAGCGGGCCAACGACCCGAAGGACGATCTTCATGACAGCACCCTCGCAGCGCAGATCAACGACGGCGATATTGATCGTAAGAGAGTGGCAATAGAAAAACCCGCCGGTCAACCCGGCGGGCTTATTGGAGTGGACCGGAGTCCCGCGCTCCATATTGCTGTTATCGCCTCAGCCGTCTTGCATGGGCGGCAAGTCGCTGGCGGTTACGCTTTCTGGCCGTTCGGCGCCGGCGTTTCATATCGGGAATTCTTCGACGTAGTAGCGCGCCTTGAATTCGTTCAACATGTCTTCGAGCTTGCCCACCGCAAAGATGAACAGGCCCTCGTTTTTGTCCAATTGATCCATGGCGATCGTGCCCATGCTCACCAAATCGGAAACGTGCGACGTCCTGAAGGGGCAGCGCAAGCACCACCTTCCATTGGCCCCGCCTCTGATATTCATCCTCGCGCGCTGTCTCGATGGGACCCGTTTTTCCGGGGCCCAATTTTTCCATTCCAAATTTTTTTGATGCCGTGGTTGCCGTCGTCGAGATCGATCTCGCGTGAGAGAAACTCCGCGACCGCGCCAAGAACCTGCCGGATCGCGCGCACAATCCTGACATATGCGCTGGATCAGTTGCTGACGCAGAAGTTGATGCTTGAATTTGCCGAGGAAGACTTCCTGCGGATTGCAAACAGACACGGGTGAGCAGATGAAGAAGGGCGACGAGATCATTATTACCTGCGGGGAGCGCATTGTACCGGGCGAGATCGTCATGATCTCCGACAACCAGGTGTCCGCTATCATCAGTTTCGAAGCGCTCCTGGAAGGGCACGCCGGGCTGATGCCAATTGTCCGTCACGACAAGGAACGCTGCGCCTATCGTTCGATCATCGACGGCACCGAGGTCACGCTGCGGGTAAAGTCATGAGCGACGTCTTCAAGCGCGAGGAGCCCGGCTACTATGGTGCGTTCAGTCGACGCGCTATAGGTCCCTCATTGAGTGGCGCTGATCCGGTGGGCGGAGACAGCGGCGGAGCAGCCCGGCGCACGGGCGGCGTTCTCCGCAGGGCGCTCGGCGAGCAGCACAAGCATGACTGCGACCTCTAGTCGCGGTGCGTGGTCCTGTCGCGGAAATATTCGCGCGAGAGTTCCAAAATAGACTCAAATGCGGAAATAAAGCTTAAGGAGCGGTGTTTATTGTGACGTTAGAAAAACTGGATACCCTGATCAACACAGGTTGTTTGCTCCCGCCGTTCGGCAAGATCAGATGGCAAGGACCGAGAAACAAGTCAGCCGTCAGCAGCGCGAGCGTCCGGATGGGATGCCCGTCGTGCAAGTCACCGCGCCCGACGGTCGTAAGTCACTTTGGGTGGCGGCGGTGGCGCGGGACAAGGCTGTGGCCGCTGTGGTAGCGGTAATCCCAGCGAACCATGTTGCGACGCTCACAAGGCACCGGCTAACGCTTAACCGGAGGTCAGATGAGCTTTGGCCCGGCGAAGTCCGCAGAATTAAGCTATGACATAGCCGCGTTGGGTACTCCGAAAGGGAGCGTTACCGATGCCGCCGCGCTAGACACACAGTCCTTCGTCTGCGGTAGGCTTCCTGCGGGTAGGCTTCGCGCTCCGCCTTGGTAGCCGCCATGCAAATTCGCGCCGACGACTACGTGCGGGCGATGGCTTTCCACGAAGCAGGCCATGCCGTGGTCGCGTGGTCGTTGAACCTGCGTGTGGAAAGTATCTACATCCGCGAGATCGGTGCGGGCAATAGCGCCACAAAAACCGACCCGCCCAACCATCTCTCCTTGATAGATCAACTTGCGACGCTCGCCGCTGGCCTGGAAGCCGAACGGATGTTCAACTGTCCTTTGCATGAACATGCGGGCGACCGTGATCGCCTGACGGCAATAACCCTCGTCCAGGGGCATCACGTGGGCCTCGCACCGGACGAAGTCCAGTCGCATCTGGCGGCTGGTCGGGCTCGCGCCCGTGAGTTGTTGTTGGAGCATAAGGAGCGGGTGATCCGAATAGCCGAACTTCTCCTCGATGTTCGCCAAGTAGACGCCGCCGAGTTCTTGGGTTTGATGAGTGCGTAACCCGCCGCTGCTGATTTGTGGCAGGCTTCTTGGATGGACGGCCGGCTCGAGATTACCTTCGAGAGCAACTCCCGCTTGTACCGACGCACCGTTGTCGTCATGGGCGAAGATCCAACCAACCAATGAGACGTGAGGCTGAGCATCGGTGCGACGGCATTCGCGGTTGTTGCATGCTTTTTCGCAGCCGGGCGTCGCGGCGACCTCAGAAACCTCCTATGATGCACGGCTGGCCCGGCGCACTGTCCCTCCCGGCAGAGAATGCGTCGGGCCGCTGCTGAAGGTTCCTCGAATGAGGTTGGCCAAATGTGGGGATTTCTGATCGGCCTCTATATTGCAGTGATCATCTACCCGTACCTTCAAGAATGGCAGCAACGTCGGGCAAACAAAGCGAGCTTAGCGAAAATGCGGAAGCATCACGCGGCCGGCCATCAATGGGATGTGAGGAAAGGTCAATGGATCGACAAGTAGCCGAGCGCTCGCACCTCTGGGGTAGGCGTAAGGGGCGGCACCCGGCTACTCGGCCCGCATACGACGCGGGCGTCATCAGGTAGCGACCGATTCGTGGCGAAAAGCCGCGTCCCCCAATCCATCACCATTTCGCGCGGGAGCCGTTGCCGGGGCGTGAGGAATGGGATGGGCCGTCTGGAACTGCCGAATCTATCGGCACGCAAAAACAAACCTCGACCGCAATTTCCACAATTTTCGTTGGACACTCTTCTGGATGTTTGGGCGGTGCACCTGCAGTGGCGCCGTTGCACAGGAGAGTTCAATGGCTCGAAATTTTGGAGTGCCGCGACACACCTACGGCGCCCATCGCGGATCGATGTGGCCGCTTATGGCGCTGACGCTGATTATGATCGGCCTAGTCGACGTGGCCACACACCTGCATCACTAGTGAATGCCGCGGGCCGCTGTTGCTCGCGGTCGTCGCTGAATGCTGCAGCGCCCGCGCTAATTGGGTGAAGGTCAGGCTGATCGCCCGGCCAAAGAGAGTCGCTGGTGCGGGTCCGGTTTCCGGGCTGTCAGGTTGCCGGCCGATCGGCGCCACCGCAGGGGCGGATTCCGTGCGCGCCGGGGGGGCGGCTGGCTGGCTCCCGGCGCCACGTCGTCACCGGCAACTGAGCGGAAGGCTATAGGCCGCCCGTCGCCCATATTCCGGCGCCGGCCAAGACGAGCACCAGCGCTACGAAGACAACCGCCTCAATCTTTGACAGGGTCCAGGTAGTGGGCATTGTGGATAACTCCGATACCCCCGCAGGAATAGCTTAGGCTCTTTAAGGGGTTATCGTAAGCGCTTATTTTAAGCAGGCCTCTGAACAAATCAGAGCGCGGTCGGCTCAATCCCCGAACGGCAGCTTTCCCCGGCCACGAACGGCCTGAAACGAATCGCGGCTATCAATGAAAGTCGCCGCTGGGTCCGCTCCTAGGCGTCGAAATGACCGAGTACGTAATCAAGGAAATTGGGCTGCATCAATGGCTCGTGTTTGCGGATCGGCAAAGCATCGCTTTGCGCGCCGACGAAAACGAGGCTGTGAAGGCGATGAACGAACATACGCCCGCAGCCGTCGACCGGGTAACCTTTTAGATTGTTGTCCAGAGCAAAACCCGCAGGCGTGAACCGGCGGGCTACCCGCGCGGACCTGGGCCCGTCATGTGCCCCGATCCGCGGCACCGTACAGACGCCACGCTGGCGCGGGTGAAAGAGGGCGCCCACTGAGGCGACCTTACTCGTCGCGGCCTAGTTCACCAGAAAGCCAGCGAAGCGCGTCAGATTTAAGAGGGTCAGGCCGGTCACAGTCGAGGCACTGAAAGGTGCGAGGTGACTTGCCACCGGGTTGAAGCTCCAACGTCATTGCGCGCTGGCATCCGGGACAAACAGGTCGTTTTCGTCAGCGGGACATAAGCGCCGCCCCCTTATATTAGGCGGGAGCGCAACACTCTCAGTCACCGATGGGTGCCGTTACGGGGCGGTGATAGTCGCAACCGTAGACCCTGTTGGCCACGGAAAGCGATTCAATTCGGAGCGGGCCCTGCATCAAATAACAGCCCCAGCGCGGGGGAGATCACTGGGGCTATCATTTCATCAGATGCCGTTGCGGGTCGCATTTGGCATCCGATGACCAAGCCGCCAGCTCGCAATAGTCCCAATGCAACCCTTGTACGCCTCAAATGTATGTCTGTGCTGGGGTATTGCAATTTCCAGCTCCAGTGCAGCGCCACCAACGATTATTCAGTTTGGGGGCGCTGTGCGTTTCGGCCAGCTGGCAAGGGCGCCCGGCGCCGATCGGCCTTTCAAGATCTGGTGGGGGTCAGTTTGATTGTGGCAGACTGACACATTGGAAAACGGGCGAGTCGGGGCGCATATTTGGAGCAATTGGCGGCAGGGCGTCTTGAAGGAGGGGACCAATGTCTAAGTCGGACGATCTTAGAAAAGAAGCAAAGGAAGCCGGAAAGCGCGGCGACAAAACTAAATCGCTAAAAGAAGGCGCGCGCGAGCGTAAGCGCGAGAAGGCCCTAAACGATATGGCGGACAATGAGGATTGGCTGGACGGGAAACCGAAGCCGAAAGCTTCCAAGTGACCCACCCCAAGGAACCCCCAACCAGTTCGCCAACTCTTGAGCCTGGGCAGCAGTATAGAGCGCCCTGATAACGAAGGGCGCGGGCTCAGGTCACCGCCATGGCACGTTTATACATTCCGAATCCGCCAAGGATCTCATTCAAGTACCCCGGCGTCGATTTGCTGGACGATAACGCGGCTTGGGACGACGGCGTGCTCTGACATGATCCGCGATACCGTCGCGAGGCTTAGAGACAGCCCGGAATGGCGGCTAGAAGTCGTGGATGAGTCTGGCACAACCTGCCACCTTTTCCAGGTGACCACGGAGACCTTCAAATAGTCCGATCGGCGCCAACGCTCGGCTGGCGAGCGCGGTTTGATCGCGCGCCGGATTAAACGGGCCGGACTAGAGGACGACGCACCGAGCCGGTACTCCCGTGTGGGGGGTATCCCAATTCATCAATTTCTCGAAAGTGAGCAAAATTGCGCAGCGCCGGGACAAGCGCGGGTTCCATGATTTCTTCTATCACCGCCCCACCTAGGCGTTTACCGGTGACTGAGAGTGTTGCGCTCCCCGCCTGATCTGCAGGAGCATCACATGCCTCTAGCGTACCATCGCTCCGACCCATCGCTACTTCCTATTGATCGGCCTCGCTGCCCCAAGTGTCCGGGCCGCATGATGCTGGCCCGGATCGAACCCGGCCCCGCCCATTCCGATCTGCGGATCTTCGAGTGTCCGAAGTGTGAGCACATCCAAAGGGTACTAGTCGATCCGATAAAATCAGTCGAAACGCGCGGTTGGCTGCAGGGACAGCTGCAATCGCCAACGTAAGGAAGAATGTATTCCAATTCGACTCCGCGAGTGGCAAAGAAACGGCCCCAGCGCGGGGGGCGAGCTGGGGCCGTCTTTTCATCGGATGCCAAGGTGCGGCCCCGGCATCCGGCAGTGCATAGCCAAGTTACCCCGACGGCATTCGTTCCAAAATACAGCCGGTATTCTTTGCCCCGTGAGCGCGGACCTGAGCCCGCGCCGCATTCTTGTTACCGCTTCAGCCGCCTACTGTGAGACGCTATTCGCTGGCGGTTCCGCTTTCGGTACGATCGGCGAGGGCGGCCCAGTCTTTCGACCGCCCGGAAGCCGGAGGGAAAATGACCGGACCTGGGCCGTATGGATGCGCGTGCGTTTGGCAAAGCAATATTGAGCTATATCAATATTGGAGAGCGGCCATAGGTCAGTCTCAATCATGGTCGCCCTCATCATATTCCGTTGTCCACATACCGGCATGGACGTGCAGACGTCGCTGGAAAAGCAGGAGCGCGATCCGATCCGGGCCTATGAAGCAATTAGTTGCCCAGCCTGCACTCGCATCCATTTTATCAACGTGACCACCGGCGCGGCGGTGAGCCAAAATAGGAGCGACACGCCGGTAGATGACCCGGCGCACGAGGCAGAGCCGAAGGCGAAGGGGAAATGACGGGCCCACGTCCAGCGGGGCGCCCTTGGACGTTTACCGACGACGATATGCTGCGCAAGCTAGTAACTCGGGAATGAAGCCGCGGCTGATCGCCCCAAAGATGAAACGCTCCATCATCGGAGCCATCCAATCGCGAATTTACCTTCTTAAGAAGCCCCGGAAGGGGGGCTTCCGCCGAAACGTTCCTGATTTGCTGATTTGACAATTCCCCACCTTGGGGAAACTGCGCCAGCTTTTAGTCCCAGAGGCCGCGATTCGCGCGGATCGGCACCTTGCGGGCGTTGAACCGCCACGTCGAGCCGAGTTCAATCCGGGTCGCAAAGAGACGCATTGGGGTAAGCGCAAGTTGGCGCGGGATCGATAACTGTCGCCCCCTTTAGAGCCGCGGGACGTTGCTCAACTTCTCCTTGGCCGCAATATATTCGGCTTCGAAGGGCAAGCTGTCGAAATCTGGCTTGTAGCCGTTCTTCTCATAGGTCGATCTGGGTATCGGGATCGAAACACCGTCGTAATCAACTTGAACCGAATGATCCAACGCCTTGAACAATCCTGTCGGCATAGCGCCGGTCACCTTACTTTCGAACAAAAAGACCGCCGGATCGACCGGCGGTCCTTTCGTTAACGCGTGCACGTCGGTCGGGGTTGATGCGCTCGACTTTGCTTTGGCCGTAGGACACTGCCACTATGGGACTGGTCTCTTGTTGGTGCCTGCCGGTGCGAGAACCTCATCGATCAAACCCAAGTTGCAAATGAGCAAGGCCGGGAAAAGATCAAGTGAGTGACGCTGACCTAGATCGATCGATTGGTTTGCTAGAATAGCTTCTCAGCCGCGTTGAGAAGTCGCTGGACGGGGGTCGAAGCGCCGGCAGAACTGGGCGGAAACGATAGAGGGGCCGCCAACCTGGAGGCAGGTTTTCCCCCGGTTGGGCGCGAACCCGCCGGGAGCAGGAAATCGACGCTTATCCCGCCCGACTGGTTCCAATTGGACGCGGTCAGGAACGAATCGGACTTCCACGGTTTGAATGTTTTTCGTGGAGTACCGTTCGTGTCCTGGGAGCGTCCCTTCGATCAACCGGTACCGTTGCCGAGCGGTCCGCCAGCGAGAACGCTCCGCGATGCAGCGAACTTCATAAAGCAACTCCCCAAAGCCGAGCGTGAAACGCCCGAATGGCGGCTTGCAATTCAGATGTTGATCGACGCCTCCGAAGGCTGCGGACCAATGCTATTCGCGAAATTGGGGATTGAGCGCGCCGCCTTCCGACATGTGGAAGGTATCTTCAAGCCGATTAATGACCCGCATCGGCGTTGCCGCAAGCTGGCGCGGGATCGATAGTTAATACGGTCTCCGTTTCCCCTCTTGATTTAGCTCAAGCAATAAAGGAGCTTTGGCGTTTCAGACGCGGCAAGAGCCCCATTTTGAAAAGTACCTATTCCTACGCGAAAGACGAGGAAATCTACGGCGAAGGGAAGGCCGCAACCTTTTGCTATCAGGTCATCAACGGCGCGGTCCGCATTTCGAGAAAGCTCACCAACGGACGGCGTCAGATTGGCGCATTCTATTTTCCCGGCGACATTTTCGGCCTCGAACCGTGGTTCCAATATCGCTGGAGTGCGGAAGCAATTGCCGAGGCTACAACACTTCGTCCGGTCAGACGAAAAGCCCTTCTCCGGAAGGCACAGTCAAACTTGTCATTCGCACGCAACGTTTGGAGTATCACGGAGCGAGACCTCCGGCACGCAGATGATCACCGCATCCTGCTTGGGCAACTTACCGCAACGGAACGATTGGCCGCTTTCTTCTTGCAGATCAATGATCGCATCGGTGTTGGCGGGCAAATTGAACTACCGATGTCCCGCACAGATATCGCCGATTACCTGGGCCTAACAATCGAGACAGTCTCGCGAGAAATCACCAAACTATCAGATGGGAGAATTCTGAGCCGGCCCGACGGACATTTGCGATGGAATAGCGGGATAACTCTGCTTCGTCCCGAGAGTTTGCGTGCGGCGCTCCCGCGCTCTTTCGCGTTCGATTTATCGGCCACCAGCGAAGATGTTATGGGCCTCACGATTCTCCACCCGTGCAATTCGGCCAGGTCTGCTTTCAGAGAGACAGATATTGTTGCAAAAGTCGGTTGCTGGCCATCGCCGCCTCAGCCCGTGCCGATCAGGCCCCCGCATCACGCCGATCCGGAGGAACGTCGCTGCCGAATGCGACCGCGACCAGAGCACAGCAGAGCGTGACGATGGCGATGACGAGGAGGACTTTGCGCATCGAAGATTGCGGTGGTTCGACGAATACCGGCTTCGGCGGCACCACGATCATGTCGGGCCAGCGGTCGATCCACGGTGTCGCTTGCACCGTGGGATTGATCTCGGCCATCGCTGCCATGGTGTTCGACCACTCGCGCATGTCTGGCGGTACGGTCTGCTGCGCGTTAGGCGCGCGATCGTTCACGCTATCGTCGACCGGCGCAGGTTTGAGCCCACGCCTGAAATAGGTCCAGCATCCGTCATCGTCGACTGTGAGCACCCGGTCTGGCCACGTGCGCGCGGCTTCGTTCTTATCAAGACAGGAGCGGGATGCGTGCGCTGGCGCAGATAGCAGAGCCGCTGCCGCCAGAACCACGGCAACACGGATCATTTCGTCACTCCGTTGTCATGCCCGATATTTGTTGGCGGCTTCCTGCCTTGGCCTTCTCACCTAAGAGTAGCAAAAATCGCCTTTCCTTAATAGACACCCGAAAGGGTACTATACTTCACCCCGAATAGAGCAGCAAAACCGTTCCCTGATCTTAGCGCTAGCCGGTCGGCTTGAACGCGCGGGAATAACGTTATGACGCAACGGGCGGCGGGAAATCGCGGCAAGGGCCGAAAGAAGGGCGTCCCGAATAAAACGACGGCGCTGCTTAAAGGTGCCATCCTGAAGGCCGCCGAAAGTGCAGGGGATGCCAAGGGACTTGTCGGCTATTTGGAACATCAGGCGCGTAAAAACCCCGGGCCATTTCTGGCGCTTCTCGGGAGGGTTTTGCCGATACAGGTAACCTGCTCGGGAGATGGCCCATCCCAAGGCGAGCTATCATCGGCCGGTCCAATCAGGTTCCCGGCGGCCGCGGCCCCTGAAACTGGATCCCGCACTTCTTTGCGTTCGAGGCTTGCTCAACCGCGACCATCTGCCCCTTCATCTGAGCAAGCTCGGCCGCAGTTTGCTTGTCGCCGCCGACGAAGAAGGCCGCCGGCCAGAAGATGACGACGGCCGCTGCGGTGGCCAGGCCGTCATTGGTGCGCTGCTTGTCCTGCGGAGGCCGGGACAAGTGGCAAATGGTCTACGCCTGGCTGCTCGGCGCGCGGCGGCTCTCGGATTGTTGCGAAGCGGAATAACCAGGGAAGGGATCGGCCCCCGCACCATCATCCCCAAGCTGCTGATCACTGCGCGCGCGGTGCTGATCTTCGCGTTGGTGCCGGTAGCGTTTGCCGACGACCTGACGGGCCAAGCCAGCATCATCGATGGCGACACGCTGGAGATCCACGGAACGCGCGTCCGGCTGTGGGGTATGTCCGAAGTAGGCGGCCGCGACGAGCGCCGGCTTACGGGCAGCTTTTGCCGATGCCGTGATCGATTTCCAGACACCGCGCGTTATAAATTGAGCCGTCATTGAAAACCCGCAGTAGGTAGTGGCTATCGCCGGGTCGGCGGTGATACGGCACCGGCGGATGAGCACTAAAATAAGCCCTGACGGAAGCGGGAACTTCGGTCAGGGGGGTGTTGAGCCCACTACCTGTGAAAGAAGAAGGAGCAACGATGCAATCGTTATCGCAACCGCAATCATTTTGTCACGCCGCATTTCTCATGATCCACGCGGAAAAAGCAACCAAGCGTTACGCCAGCTTTCCGATCACGGCGCGATTCCCCGCGTTTCCCAAAGAACCGCAGGGTCGCTGAGTCGCGTTTTCGCCTACGGCGTAGGCATTTGTTTCGCCGACTTTCGCTTTCCTTAACATGATTTTTCATTGCCGTTCGATGTTGCTGACGGGAGCGTTGTTACACGCGATCGGAGTACTGATCGCGACTTTTGGATCGCTGGGAAATACTCTACCGGGAATAGGCGAGGGGCCGAACTCGTTTTTACGGAGCGGCGATTGAGGATGACTTGTTATCGCGAGCTCGAGCTCCCCCGCAAAGCCCTATCATCCCGGAACCGCAGTAGCGGATGATCGCGTTATTGAGGATGTGGTGACGCGCGTGCTCGACGAGTGCCGATAGGCTCGCTAGCGTACTGCAGCGAGACAGCCATATTGGAAAACGAAGTAGGCGATCATCTTTTGGCAGCTCGGTCGGCGCTTCATTGGCTAAACGCGGGAGATCTAGTGCAGCATGGCCGACTCGCACCGCATCCGCGCGTCGGTCCAGTTCGCGCAATAAGGGATCGATTACGGTATCGACTTCGATCGCAACCGATAAAAGAAAACTATTAAGCTCACGGGCTTCGGGTACTACTACTGCCGCTATCTCGGTCGCCTCGCAGAGCTCACCTATGACAGGTGCAAAGGCGCAAGCAGTTTTTTTGATTCGCTTTTTTATCGCTTCGAGTTCGCCTAAAACGCGATCACGTTGCCGCCGGTTTTCTTCCTCAGAAAGGCGGGTTTCAATTTCGGCGATCTGAGCCGTCAATGTAGTGATATCGGATGCGAGTGCGTCGCGTTTTCCGCGCGCGCGATCGAGATTACGGCTGAGATCGTCCACTGAGTCCTTCTTTCCGAACATTTTTTTGCTCCGCGTAGGACAGCCGTAACGCGAACCGCCAGCCTAGCAAACGAACGAAAGGTAAGGTCGGCCGACAAAGGCAGCGACTTCGGTCGCGTCGCAGGGGCCGACATGGTGATCTAATTCCCTCCTCCAATCATTCGCATTAGGCGACCGTAGCGTTAACAAGTGATTAATTTTTTCATCATCTGATGCAGCAGTGGGCCGCCGGACTGCTTCAAATAACCCATCTGATCGATAATGCGTGAGCTTGCGATCCGATTCAGTATCCAATGACCAACATCCGGATCATCGGTTCTGGAAATCCTTCTCGGTCGGCACATGCGTCCCAGGCGAGGCGCGGTTGGCCCCCAGTCCCAGCGGCGGTTGCCGCGCAGAATGCAGCGACGTTGAGGGGGGCGCCCGGCGGCTTCCCCTGTCATCAATATGCCAAGTGCCCAACGCAAAGTTGGTCGATAAACAACCGCCGCGAGAACGACCAATGCAGACGCCGCCACTCGATCCGGATGTTGCTGATACCGCGCCCTCTGGGCCCAAGTTGACCGCCTACGATGAAGAACATCTCGTGACCTATCTGCGCCTACTCGACGCGGACGCCGACGGTGCCGACTGGCGTGAAGTCGCGCGCCTTGTGCTGCATCGTGATCCGGAATCCGATCGCACCAGGAGGGCTTTTGAGAGCCACTTGGCGCGCGCCAGGTGGATGACGGACCATGGCTACCGGCAGCTGCTTCGGCGGCGCTGACGATCTCGCCGGCCGCCTGTCCGCGAGGGCCCTGTGAACAAAGCGGATTCCGCGGTGCAGGCGGGTGCTGGAGCGCCTCGCTTGATCCGTTTCAACTTAGCCTGTGCGGTGGCTGGCTTCGCACTGCGAGTCGCCTAAACGGGCTACTGCCCCAATCAGCCTCGCAGTCAGGACGCTCGGCATCGCAATTCGCTTCTGGGACTTCATGGCTCTCAGGCCGGAGTAGAAGCTGTTTCCGCATTTCGGCGAGGCGGGCACGGCAGTATTCGCGGTAGAGGATGTCGAAAATGGTGGGCATGATCGCCCCCGTCGTTTGATCCATCGCCACGCTATCATTTCTCTCGGGGTGCAAGGGTGATTTAGATCACAGCCCGGCTCAACAGGCATTCCGACGGCGCGCGGCCAAGGCAAATGGTCCGCGGTGCAGGTCGCGAGTGTGCTTGAGCGGATCTGACGTGGCGGACCGATCTCCGAATTGCTCCACATTACTTGCATGGGAACGCATCCTGTAGCGCGTATATCTTCCCGCCATGTTCGTATCACAAGTGCGTACGTTGCTGTCCCAAAGTGACGATTTGATTCGGGAAGTGAGACAGTGAAACAACAATCCGACTGGTTCGCCGTTGGCGCGAGCGTTCGCGGGGTACCGGGTCCGGAAGCGGTAGCGTTCCCCACCTATGATGCACCGGCGGATGTCCGTTGTTGGGAGAACAGCGGAAGACATTTGCTCAATTCGAGTTCTTCCGATTTTGACCCGACTCGGACATTGGCTCCGGCCTGGGTGGCTTCCCGTGATCAAGGTGAGCTTGGCCTCTTTCGAGAATCCGATTTTCTTAGATCGCGTCGCGTTGGCGGCCCCACCATGCGGGTCTGATCGGCTGCGTCATGTTCCCCCCCATGACTTAACTCTTGCCTCGCTCCGCAGTCGCCGAGCGAGGCATTTTTTCTCGTCGCTGGTGCGGTCTCTCAGACCTTGTTTGTTAGAAAATTGAAAAGCTCCGGCAATAGTCGCCCCGCTTTTGACAAAAGAAAAATGCGAAAACAACTGTCTGTGAAGTCAGCGCCATGTCAATTTCTGATAACATCACGCCGTTGGCTATAAAGGCCCGCCTGCACAACAACCAAAAAAAATGAATAGAAGCAGGAGGCGTGAGCAAAACATACTGTCGAACAGGTCGTGCAATGAAGTCTGTCAGCCTTCCTGACACGATGAGCTCGTGCGGGAAGTCGAAGCGGTTGATGCAGGCGAATGGAAGCCTGTTCCGCTTGCACCGAACCAGACATCAGTAGCTCAAGAAGAGCGAGAAACGATCATGATCAAGTTGAAGATTAATGGCCGGGAACAAAACTGGGATGGCGACCCAGATCTTCCGTTGCTTTGGTTTCTTCGTGATGAGGTGGGCCTGACCGGCACCAAATATGGCTGCGGCCAGGCGTTGTGCGGCGCGTGTACCGTCATCGTCAACAAGGAAGCGGTACGCGCTTGCATCACCTCGGTGTCCGACGTGGTCGGCCGCGAGGTCACCACCATCGAAGGCCTTCACCCGACTGGCGATCATCCGGTTCAGAAGGCTTGGCGACAACTCAACGTCCCGCAATGCGGCTATTGCCAGGTCGGCCAAATCATGCAGGCGGCCGCGTTGCTAACACAAAATCCAAAACCGTCCCACGATCAGATAGTTGAAGCGATGTCCGGCAACATCTGCCGCTGCGGCTGTTACCAGCGCATCGAAAATGCTGTGCATCTCGCATCGACGGGGGTGTGACCATGACTATCAATACGAACCCCAAAAAACTCCGTGGCTTTGAACAGTTCATCAAGGTCAAGGTCGAGAACGTTTCGCGTCGCAGCATCCTGAAGGGCCTCGGCATCGCCGGAGGCCTTGTGCTCGCCGCTCCCGTGATGTCACGCCCCGCTTTCGCCGCGTACCAGACCGGCGCGAGCAAGATGCCGCACGGCACCGTCGTCGACCCTCGTGTTTTCGTGTCGATCGCACCGGATGGCATAGTTACAATCGTCGCACACCGTGCCGAGATGGGGACAGGAGTCAGAACCAGCCTGCCATTGATCGTAGCCGAAGAGATGGAAGCCGACTGGTCGCGCGTCCGCGTCCAGCAGGCCCGTGGCGACGAAGTCAGATACGGTAACCAGGATACCGACGGATCGCGCAGCACACGGCACTATCTGATCCCGATGCGCCAGATCGGCGCCTCGGCTCGCGCGATGCTGGAAGCCGCCGCGGCGAAACGCTGGGGCGTCCCGGTGAGCGAGGTGAAAGCCGTCAATCACGAGATTGTCCACGGGGCGAGCGGACGCCACATCGGATTTGGGGAACTGGCCGCCGATGCCGCGAAAGAACCGGTGCCGAGCATCGAAAGCCTGAAGCTGAAGGATCCGAAGGATTTCCGTTATCTCGGCAAAGGCCAGATCGGCATCGTGGATCTCCATGACATTACGACCGGCAAAGCGCATTACGGCAGCGATACGCGCCTGGCCGGCATGAAATACGCGGTCATTACCCGTCCCCCGGTAACCGGCGGCAAGCTGGTTTCGTTCGACGCCACCGGTGCCATGAAGGTCTCCGGCGTCGAGAAGGTCATAGAGGTCAGGGGATGGCCGTGGCCGTCCAAATTCCAGCCGCTCGGCGGGGTCGCCGTCATTGCTCGCAACACCGGTGCTGCGATCAAGGGCCGCGATGCGCTGAAGGTTGTCTGGGACGACGGACCTAACGGCAAATACGACTCGGTCGCCTATCGGGCCGAACTTGAGGAAGCCGCGCGCAAGCCGGGGCTGATCGTGCGCAAAGAGGGCGACGTCGATGCCGCCTTGAAGGGGGCCGACAAGGTGATCGTGGGTGAATATTACCTGCCGCACCTTGCCCATGTCGCCATGGAGACGCCTGTCGCGGTCGCCGACGTCAAAGGCGACAAGGCCGAGATCTGGGCGCCTGTGCAAAGTGCGGGTGGAACCCGCGAAGACGTCGCGAAGACGCTCGGCATTCCCGAGGAGAACGTAACCGTCAACGTCACACTGCTCGGCGGCGGGTTCGGGCGAAAGTCGAAGTGCGATTTCGCGCTGGAAGCGGCCCTGCTTTCGAAGGAACTCGGTGCACCGGTCAAGGTGCAATGGACGCGGGACGACGATATTCGTCACGGTTTCCTGCACACCGTTTCGGTGGAACGCATTGAGGCCGGCCTTGACAAGAAGGGCAAGGTGATCGCCTGGCGGCACCGCAGTGTCGCACCGAGCATCGCATCGACATTTGCGGCGGGTACGGTGCACCAGGCACCTTTCGAACTCGGCATGGGACTTGTCGACATGCCGTTCGAGATCGCCAATATCCAGTGCGAGAACCCGGAAGCGGCCGCACACACCCGCATCGGCTGGTTCCGCTCAGTGTCGAATATCCCGCACGCCTTCGCCGTGCAGTCCATGGTTGGCGAGCTCGCGCACACCACCAACCGCGATCAGAAGGAAATGTTGTTGGAGCTCATTGGCTCTCCGCGCATCGTTGACCTGTCTTCCGTGAAGGATCTCTGGAACTATGGCGAGCCCTACTCCAGCTATCCGATCGACACGGCGCGGCTGCGGCGTGCCGTCGAGCTGGTCGCCGAGAAGGGCGAATGGGGACGGTCGGTGCCCAAAGGCCATGGGCTGGGGATTGCCGTCCACCGCAGTTTTGTCAGCTATATCGCGACCATCGTCGAGGTGGCCGTGGACGACAAGGGCAAGTTCACGGTGCCTCGGGTCGACACCGCGATCGACTGCGGGACATATGTGAACCCCGAACGAATCCAGTCCCAGATCGAGGGCGCCGCGATCATGGGAATGAGCCTTGCCAAATATGGCGAGATCACCTTCAAGGACGGCAAGGTACAGCAGCGCAACTATGACGACTTCCAGGTGATCCGAATTGACGAGGCTCCTCGTGTGACCAACGTCTACATCGTGCCTCCTGGCCCCGACACGCCGCCAAGCGGCGTCGGCGAGCCCGGCCTGCCGCCCTTCGCCCCGGCATTGGCCAACGCCATCTTTGCCGCGACCGGCAAGCGTATCCGGGTGCTGCCAATCGGCAAGCAACTGGAGACGTAGAGGCATTGCTCGCAGAGACCGTTTCATCGACCCGACGGTGAAACGGTCGCTCAAACAAAAGAATGCGGCGGATAAACATAGGGAGATAGCGTCCATGACCAGAAAGCAATGGCTTTTATCGAGCGTTGTCGCGCTCACAACCTCTGTCTCAACCGCGGTCGTCGCCGGTCCGATCGAGAATTACAGTCCGATAACATCAGCTCGGCTGGAAAATCCGGAGCCGGGGAACTGGCTGATGACGCGCGGCAACTATAAGGGATGGAGCTACAGTTCGCTCGATCAAATCAACACCAGCAACGTGAAGTCGCTGGTACCGGTGTGGAGCTTCTCCACTGGTATGGATTCTGGTCACGAAGCGCCGGCGATCGTGAACAACGGAGTGATGTTCATCTCGACGCCGTACATCCAGGTGATCGCGCTGGATGCGGCCACGGGGGATCTGCTCTGGCGCTACAAGCCCAAGTTTCCCGAAGGGTTCAGCGCCCTGCACAACACCAACCGTGGCGTGGCGCTGTACGGCGACAAGGTATACGTGGCCGGGCTTGATGCCGTGCTGGTCGCGCTCGAAGCCAAGTCTGGCAAGGTCGCCTGGAACGCAAAGGTCGAGGATTGGAAGACCGGCTACTACATGACCATGGCGCCCCTGGTCGTGAAGGGCAAGATTCTGGTCGGCGTGGCGGGCGGCGAGTTCGGCGTGCGCGGCTTCGTCCAGGCATTCGACGCCGAGACCGGCAAGCCGGTGTGGAAGACCTACACGATTCCGGCACCCGGCGAGCCGGGAAGCGACACCTGGCAGAAGCCCGACACCTGGAAGACTGGCGGTGCCTCCACCTGGATGACCGGCAACTATGACGCCGAGTCCAACACGGTCTATTGGGGGACCGGCAACGCCTCGCCATGGTTCGGCGATCAGCGGCCGGGCGACAACCTGTACACCTCCTCCACGCTCGCGCTTGATGGCGATACCGGCAAGATCAAGGGCTATTTCCAGTACCATCAGAACGAGTCGTGGGACTGGGACGAGATGAATGCCCCGATGCTGGTGGACTTCCAGAAGGACGGCGCCACCACCAAGGGCCTGCTGAAGCCGGCGCGCAACGGCTACCTGTACTGGCTCAAGCGCAATCCGGACGGCGGAATCTCCTTCATTAACGCACAAGCCTACGTGCCGCAAAACGTCTTCAAGAGCATCGATCCAAAGACCGGGCGGCCTGAGGTCGACGTGGCCCACAAGCCGGCCACCGGCAAGGCGGCCCAGTTCTGCCCCGGCCTGTGGGGCGGCAAGGACTGGCCGTACGAGGCCTATAACCCGAAAACCGGAATGGTCTACATTCCGTCCAACGAGAACCACTGCAACAACCTGGAAGGCAAGGTCGAGGAGCGCGTCCCCGGACAGTGGTGGACGGGCGTTGCCATCCCGGATTTTCACTTCTCGGTCGACACCAAGGCGGGCTTCTACGGCGAGCTCCAGGCGTACGACGTCGACAGCGGCAAGCGGGTTTGGCGCAACCTGTATTCGAGCTCGATGATGTGGGGCTCAATACTCACCACCGCCGGCGGCCTGGTTTTCACAGGCGGCACCAACGACCGTGAGTTCCGCGCCTACGATGGCAGGACCGGCGAGCAGCTTTGGCACTTCAAGACCAATTCCGGTATCATGGCGCCGCCTTCGACCTACGAGGTCAACGGCGTGCAGTATGTGGCGGTGGCGTCCGGCTACGGAGTCGACCCGGCCTTCCAGCAGGAGCTGATGAGCCAGCTGGTAGGTTGGCAGAAGGATGTGCCGCAGGGCGGCGTCGTCTGGGTCTTCGCCGTCTCCAAGTGAGTCCATCTTTGTTCGCGACCGGCCGCCAGCAATGGCGGCCGGTTTCTCAGCCGGCTGGGTTTCGTTGTAACCTGGTCGGGCCTTTACGCCTTGGATCTAACGATGCAACATGTTCGAGCAGGATCGATGCTGATCCGCTTCTCTGCCTTTGCACTGTTCGGCGCGCTGGCGACCTCTCCGGCCTCGCTGGGGTTCGAACAGGCGCGGGCCGATGAATCGCCCGCCTACGTGGTCGAGGTCACCGACGTGTCCGCCAAGGTCGGCGAGCCGGCGGTGTTGCACGCTACGTTGCGCATTCGCGACGGCTACCGCGTTCTCGAGGGTTACAACAATCGCGTGATCGAACTCTCGTCGTTTGACGATGGGGTGGCGTTCGAGCGTCGCGTGGTGCGGGGCACCATTCAGGAAGGCGGCCTCGACTTCGCGATCGGCATGCGGGCCACTAAGCCCGGCAAACACCCGATCAACGGCTACTTCAGGGTCGGCTACATCCATGGCACCGACGAGTTCGCAATGGTTTCGCTGCGCCTGATCGCGAACGTCAATGGCACCGAATAATGGAAGGAGTGGGCCACATGCCGTGCGATGATTGGCTGCACCGTCGCTGCTACAAGCGTCGAACAATCCTCGGGCTGGTGCTTGCGCCGCTTTTGGCCGGTCCGGCGCGCGCGGCGGAGGAGGGCGAGGCTGCCAAGCCGCCGGCGCCGGACGATCGCTTCGTGTTTCTGACCGGTCCGAAGAAGGGACAGGTGGTTCGGGCCGAGGACCTTGCGCTCGGCGGCCCGCAGGTGCAGGCCTATCCGATGGCTCCGGACGGCACGGTGCGCAGCGACAACCGCCTCAATCTGGTGATCCTGGCGAGGTTCGACCCCGCCGCACTGACCGACGAGACGCGGGCGCGCGCCGCAGACGGCGTCGTTGCCTATTCGGCGATCTGCACGCACCAGGGCTGCCCGGTGAACATGTGGTCGAAGGAGCGCAACGGGTTCGCCTGCTCCTGCCACGCCTCCATCTTCGACCCCAGAAACGCCGCCGAGGTGATTGGTGGGCCGGCTCCGCGTCCGCTTGCGGCGCTCGGGCTGAAGCTCAAGGACGGCGTCGTGACGGTCGCTTCGACCTTTTCGGGCCGCGTCGGCGTCACGCAGAACTGATCCGCGACCGAAATCGCAGTCTTCGCCAATCTCAAGATTGCAGTCGAAGCCGCCGGCGGTGTGATGGACGATATCGTCAAGCTGAATTACTTCCTCGCCGCCGAGGTCGATCAGGCCGACGTGCCGAAAATGCGCCCGATACGCGACCGCTATCTCAATGTTGCCAAGCCGCCGGCCAGTACGTTTGTTGTCGTGAGCCGCCTGATGCGGCCGGGGTGGCTGATCGAGATCGAGGCGGTTGCTGCAATCGACGACTAAGCGAACCGCTGGTCGGCGGCCGCGACCTTCGAGGGCGAGTTTTCCAATGTGACACGCTCATAAAGGGGCAAGGGTGTAGTCCGGTACGTTTGGTGACGTCGCCGAGGAGATCATATTGCGCTGTATGAGTCCGGAAATGGCACCTTTGAGACATACCGACCGGCCCCGACGATGTCCGTTCATCGGGGAAGTTCGGAAGTGGCTTTTCGGAGCCGTCAGGACCGTTTTGAACCCCAACGGACATTGCGGCTACCAGTTTCGGCCAAATGTGCCGCGGCCCAGCCCATACAGGGCCTCTTTTGAGTGGGCGTGGGATCGTGTAGTCTTTCCTTCAAGCTGCTCTTCGAGATGGGATGTGCCGACGTCTCCGGCACAGCCGAATGGGCAGCGCAGATGCTCTCGGCAGGCACCGTATTTTACTAAAACCGACAATCCCTTTTTGTGCCGGTTTCTCACTGAGCATTCGCAGTGCGCACGCGCACACGGCGATGATTGCGCGAAACTCTACTTCGACCGCAATGAGGGAACGCCATGAGATCAAATCTTGGAACATTCGCCACAGCGCTGTTGGCAAGCGCATTCGCCACGGCGGCCTGGTCGCAAGGACTGGGCAACGTGCACTTCGAGACCTCGTGCACGCCGCAGGCGCAGGAGAAATTCGACCGTGGCCTGGCTATGGTGCATTCATTCTTCTATCCGGACAGCGTCCAGGCCTTCACCGAAGCCGCTGCCGCCGACCCGCAATGCGCGATCGCCTACTGGGGCATCGCGATCAGCCATCGTCCCAACCCGATGATCCTGCCGCTGACCTCCACCATTTTGAAGAACGGATTGGAAGCCGTGGAGAAGGGTAAAGCGATCGGTGCCAAGACCGAGCGCGAGCGCGACTGGCTCGCGGCGATCGAATTTTACTACAAGGACTACGACAAAATCGATCAAACCCAGCGCGGGCTTGCCTACGAAAAGGCGATGGAAGCGCTGATGCAGAAATATCCCGACGATCCGGAGGCGGCGATTTTCTACGCGCTTGCTCTCAATGAGACGGCGCTGCACAGCGACAAGACCTATGCCAATCAGCTCAAGGCCGGGGCGATCCTGGAAAAGATCGAGGCAAAAGTACCGGAACATCCGGGCGTGCTGCACTATCTCATCCACACTTATGATTACCCAACGCTTGCGCAACGCGGTCTTGATGCCGCCAATAGATATGCCGAGGTTGCCCCCGCGGCGCAGCATGCCCAGCACATGCCCTCGCACACCTACTCCATGCTCGGGATGTGGACACAATCGATCGCATCGAACACGAAATCGCGGATGGTCGCCCAGACGCAAGCGGCCAGGCTCTGGCCGGGGGCGACGCATCCAGGCGAGCCGCACCATATGGACTTTATGGAATACGCCTTGCTGCAAACGGGACAGGAGGGACAGGCGAAACAGCTACGCGATGACAGCAACGCGATAGAGAAGCTCGGGTTCGAATTCCTCGGCAGCTATACCGCGCTTGCGGCGGTGCCGGCGCGCTTTGCGTTGGAACGCCAGGCATGGAACGAAGCGGCCACGCTTGAGCCGAGGGGCAGCAAGTTCCCACAGGCCGAGGCTATCACCTATTTTGCCCGCGCCATGGGATCGGCCCGCAGCGGCGACCTCACCGCTGCCGAGCGTGACGTCGACAATCTCAAGGTGATTCGTGCCGCGCTGGAAAACGCAAGCCAGTCCTATTGGGCCACACAGGTCGAAATTCAGATGTTTGCTGCGTCGGCCTGGATTGCGCAGGCAAGAGGAGAGAAGGAAACGGCACTGAAGCTCATGCGCGCCGCGGCCGATCTGGAGGATGACAGCGAAAAGCACATCGCTATGGAGAACCGGCTCTACCCGATGCGCGAACTGTTGGGCGACCTGCTGCTCGAACAGCAACAGCCGGGACTAGCGCTCGCGGAATATGAGACTTCGCTGGTGTCGACGCCCAACCGGCTGCGCGGCTTGTACGGCGCAGCTAAGGCGGCGAAGGCCGCAAATCAGCCCGAGAAGGCCACGACATATTTCCGGAAGCTTGCTGAGATGACCAAAGACGCCGATACCGATCGGGTGGAAATCAGCGAAGCCAAGGCATCTTTGATGCAGCAGTAGGCTGCCGAGGCAGAGATTGGGCAGAACGGCTGCCGGCCGCACTGCCGGCAGCCGACTGATGGTACAACAATCATGATGCGTTCGATCCTCATCGCCGCCGTTGCGGGAGTGCTGACCGCAGTGCTGGCTTCGTACTTTTTGACTGCACCTGCACGCCAGGGCCGGACAGCGACGCTGGCCAGCCCGGACAGTGCAGTGTCCAGGGTAACCAATGCAGCCGAAGCGTGGCCGATCTGCTCGACCATGGCAGCAATGGTGGAAACGCCGGATTGGGCAGCGCTCGATCCCGATTTCGCAGGAGGCAAGCGAGCGATCGGCGCCGGCGATTGGGAAGGAGCGATCAAGGCTCTCACGAATGCGGCCCTTCGCGACGCCCGAAATGCGGATATCCAGAACTATCTTGGCTACGCCTATCGCAGGCTGCGGCGGTTCGATCCGGCGATGCAGCACTATCAGCGGGCTCTGACCCTCAATCCTCGGCACCGCAGCGCGCACGAACACCTCGGTGAAGCCTATTTGGCTCAAGGTGATCTGGCGAAAGCCAAAGAGCATCTCGCCGCTCTCGAGCAAATCTGTCTCATCCCCTGCGATGAATACGACGACCTGCAGCGGGCGATCGCGGAATACAACAAACTCGCGAACCGCTGATCGAGTCCGATTTTTCAGCCGGTCGGCCCACAAGTGAATGGAGAGCCGCAGGCCATCGATAGCCAAATTTAGACCGCACGATGGGTGTCACGCCCCATTTTTCCTGATGTCGGAATAGAACCAACATGTCGGCTGTTGGCACTTTTCTGACATGCCGGAGTGGCCTGACGATGTCCGTTCATCGGGATAGACCGGAAGTGGTTGGCAGAGGGTCGAACCGACGCGAATGACCCGGTGGTGCAAGTCGGAGTCGGTGTTTTAACCGCCGCGGCGGATAGCCGACGGACCGAATATTGACCCGCTTGGATCACGCATAGTGGGCGCGAGTGAATTCCTGGAGGAGATGCTCCGAGGCCTGATTGGCATAGGACCTAGGACCGTGACGCCTCTGACGACGGGGCGAACGACTGGAGTACTGTAGTTCAATGTGCCTTCTGCAAATGCTGACGTACTTGGAAGAGCGAGTGCAATTGCTAGTCCGATTGTCGTAAGTTTCAAAGTGGATCCTGCGTACAGTTGTGTCGCTCCAATCGAACAGATAAAGCAAATCCGCCCCCTTTCCATTAAATTCTTCTTTAGCAATAGGAGCCGCCAAGCCGCTCACATCCTCGCAGAGCCTTGATCTTGTGAGCGGAGGCAGACTTAAAACCCGCTGACTCAACCCAGCGCTGAATCTCCGATCCAGCCAAACTACCCAGCACCGACAAGCTGACCGAATGAGGGCCATGTCTGTTCCTGGCACTAACCGGCGGTTAGAGGGCGGGCAGAGCATGTCCGCTCTGCCCGGGTATTTCAGACATCGACTTGTTCCGCTATTGCCAGGGCGTCATCTACTTCGATGCCCAGATACCTGACCGTGCTTTCGATCTTGGTATGCCCGAGCAAGAGCTGGACGGCTCTGAGATTTCCTGTCCGTCGATAGATCAGGGTAGCTTTTGTGCGTCGCAGTGAATGCGTCCCGAACAGCCTTGGGTCCAGTCCAATGCTGCCGATCCACTCCGAAACGAGGCGCGCATATTGGCGGGTGGTCATGTTGGCGTCGGGACCGAGGCGTCCCGTGAACAAGAACTCGCCGGGCCTCTTGTTGGCGGCCTTTAGATAATCATCGATGGCCTGGCGGGTCTGTTCGCTCAATTCAAATCTGACGGGCCGCCCGGTTTTCTTTTGTCGGACCGTTGCGCGATCCGACGTGTATCCACCGGCGGCGATGTCCTCGACCCGAATGGCCACGATATCACACCCTCGAAGCTTACTGTCGATTGCCAGATTGAACATGGCGAGGTCGCGAGCACGGCCTTCGATCTGGAGCTTCGTACGAATCGACCAGACGTGTTTTGGTCGCAGCGGCGGCTTTGCCCCGGTCAACTTTCCCTTGTTCCAAGGCAACTGTTTATGAGGCGTCGGGGTAGCATTTGCTTGATCCAGCATGTTCATACTCCTCGGTTACAGACAAGGAGGGCATGTGCCACTGGATAGACGTCGCTGATCCGACCAATCTGCTCGTTTTAGGTAAGTCGTGTATCTTGAGCCAGCCTTGAGTCAGCCGAGAAGCTCGCTCATAAAACCACCTTTTGAAGGGTTCGTTGCCGTGATCCGCAGCAAGAATGCCTCGCCAACTTGGAGCGACGTCAGAACCGCGCTCCTAGATTTCGATCGCACGGGCCTTCGGGGGCTAGTGCAAGACCTCTACACTGCGAGCAAAGACAACCAGGCATTCTTACATGCCCGCTTGGGCTTGGGTCATGATCAGCTCCGGCCCTTCAAGGCGAGTATTTCCAGATGGATATCCCCGGACCTCGTGAAAGGCCAACCCATATCGGTTTCAAAAGCCAAGAAGGCGATTGCGGATTACAAAAAAGCCATTGGGCGCCCGAATGGGATGGCGGAGCTATCGATATTTTATTGCGAGGAAGCGTTCGGCTTTCTAGAATCCTGCAGCATAGAAGATGAAAGCTACTTTGCTGCTTTGATCCGCATGTATGGACGGTCCCTTGAATGCGTATCGAGCCTACCTCCTGCCGAGCGCACCACCTATCTCGAGCGTGTCGACAAGCTGAGATCGCGCGCGAGGAATGTCGGCTGGGGGGTCGAGGAAGAACTCAATAGCCTTTGGTACGCTGCCGGTCCGGACGAGCACCAGGGTGAATGACGGCTCGTTCTGTCGGTTCCGCCATTGACGAGGGGTCGCAGCCGAGCCGGAATGTCCGCTTTTCTGTCGTTATCAGGGGGAAAACCGGACACGGCGCGGAAAGCCCATTTCGGTCGCAAATGACCCCCCTTAGCGGACATTCAACAACCAAATTTTGCTGTGACGCTCAAGGGCCTGCCAGGCCCTCGGGTTTCACGCAAGCGGATGGTCGAAAATGTTGCCTTTGCTGGCCGGTCGTTTCGGCGAATCGCAAAGTTGGGACCTCTCGCCGATCTTCGGATCTACCCCATCGGGGGCGACGACGAACTCGACGGCCACGGCCTTGGCTCGAGCGCGTGAATCGTCAAAGCTGTTTCAGGGAGAAGGCTGATGCGGTCGAAGCCGGAGCCAGCGCAGATCGGGATCCTGATTCTTGCGACGAGTATCATCCAGCTCGCCAACGGTTTCTTCGGCACCTTCATCTCCTTGCGTGTCGCGATCGAGGACTTCGGCCCGACCATATCTGGCCTGGTGCTCAGCAGCTATTTCGCCGGCTTCACACTGGGCGCGTTGCGTTGCGAACGGATCATCGAACGGGTTGGGCACATCCGCGCCTATGCCGCCCTCGCAGGAATGGTCGTCGCCGCGACCGCGGCCATGCCGCTGCTGGCGGGGCCGCTGCCTTGGTTGATCCTGCGTGCGGTTATCGGTTTTGGTTGCTCTGGTCTTTTCATCGCCACAGAGAGCTGGCTCAACGCCAAGGCCAAGCCAACTGAGCGCGGGCGGATCTTCTCAGTCTATATGTTCGGCACGTTCCTCGCTCTTGCGTTGGGACAGCTGCTGATCGGCCAGGCTAAGGTTGAAACGGCAGAACCCTTCAACGCAATCGCTGTCCTGTTCGCTGTGGCGTTAGTCATCGTGAGCACGACGCGGGCCGAACCGCCCCGTGGGACCGCGTCGACTTCGCTGCCGTTCGGCCAATTGTCCCGCGCGGCGCCCGTCGCCGTCGCCGGCTGCATGGTGAGCGGGTTGGTCAGCGCCAGTTTCTACTCGCTCGTTCCCGCGTGGATGCAGGATGAAGGCATCGCACGCGAGACGATCGCGACCTTCATGTTGTTCGCTGTGCTTGGCGGGCTCGTGTTCCAAGTTCCTATCGGCCGACTGTCGGATCAATTCGACCGGCGCATTGTGTTATCGATGCTGAGCTTCGGCTTTGCGGCCACCGCCATCGCGGTGGTCAATTTGCCGCACTCTCGCCCGGTGATCTTGCCCGCCGCCGCGCTGCTCGGCGGCTTCATGTCGACCATGTATCCGGTCTGTGTCGCCAACGCACACGACCAAATGCCAGCCCATCAGGTCGTTGCAGTGACCGGCCGGCTCATCCTGGTCAGCGGGCTAGGCTCGATCCTTGGCCCGCTGATCGGCACAAGTGTGATGGCGCGCTTCAGCATCGACGGCGTGTTCTATTTTATGGCCGCCGTCGGCCTGCTGTTGGCCCTCCTAGCCGTAGCTCGTCGCTTGGTGACAACGCCGCCGACACACCTAAAGCGAACCTTCGAGATCCTAGCGCCGCAGGCAACGCCGCTCGCGCACGATTTGCTTGGCCCTCCAATGCGTGTCCCCACTTCACAAAAACCCGAGTAAAGCCCGCCGCTGCGACACGCAAAAAGATTATCCTCAGGCTCGTGCCCTAGAGCACCTGACTGGTCGACACAGCTAATTGGCTCGCCTGATGCCGGCGGTACTCCGGACACTCCAGTACTAAGTCCGGTTCGGGCACCAAACGGACATGCTGCCGCAGTCGCCTCACGTCTGTTGTTGGGGGAAGAGCGGACCTAGCTCGGATGGGCCCCGAGGTCTCAGTTCGACCCAACTCGGACATTGGCCCTAGCCCAAGGGCAACGCCCTATGCTTTGATATGTCCGACGGATCTACCGATCTCGGGAGGCCGTTTTGACCGACAATCGCGTTGAACGGCGGCTTGCAGCTATCCTTGCGGCTGATGTGGCCGGATATAGTCGCCTGACCGGCTTGGACGAGGAAGGGACACACGTCCGGCTGAGGGAGCGTTTGCGTGGACTCGCTGATCCCAAGATCAGCGAACATCGTGGCAAGGTCGTCAAGCACACGGGCGATGGCGTGCTCGCTGAGTTCGGCAGTGTCGTAGATGCGGTGCGCTGCGCCATTGAGGTCCAGCGCGGTATGGCTGAGCAAAATGCTACGATGCCGCAGGTCAAGCGGATCGAATTTCGCATCGGCATCCACGTCGGTGACATCATCGTCGATGACAACGATATCTTTGGCGACGGCGTCAACATCGCCGCTCGCCTTGAAGGGATTGCGGAGCCGGGTAGCGTTTGCATCTCTGACGACGCACAACGTCAGGTCCGAGGGAAGGTCGATTTCGCCTTTGAGGATATGGGTCCGCAGAACCTGAAGAATATTGTTGAACCGATGCGAGCGTGGCGGTTGAGGATGAATGCGAGCGGTTCTGCGGCAGCGCCGATAGAGCCGCCTGTCGAGAGCACGCAAGCTCTGGCACTCCCCGACAAGCCGTCTATCGCCGTGCTTCCGTTCGAGAACATGTCCGGCGATCCCGAGCAGGAGTATTTTGCAGATGGTATGGTCGAAGAGATTACTACTGCGCTCTCACGCTTTAAATGGTTGTTCGTGATCGCTCGCAATTCAAGCTTTACGTTCAAAGGCAAAGCCGTCGATGTCAAGGAAGTCGGACGTAGGCTTGGCGTGCGCTATGTCCTTGAGGGGTCTGTGCGCAAGGCGTCGGGGAAGGTTCGGATCACAGGACAGTTGATTGATGCGGTGACCGGCGCGCACATCTGGGCGGACAGGTTCGAGCGTGACATGGCAGATGTTTTCGCGCTTCAGGACGAAGTCACGGTCGCTGTTGTCTCGGCCATTCAGCCAAAATTGTTTCAAACAGAAATTGCAATGGCGACGCGGCGGCGACCGGAGAACCTCACCGCATATGATCTCTTTCTCCGAGCCATGCAGCAGTTTTACCTATCGACCCGCGAAGGGTTGGCCGAGACGATGAGGCTGGCGCATCGCGCTTTGGAGTTGGACCCTCGGTTCGGCTTGGTCGCGGCTCTGGCAGGTACCTGTCACATGCAAAACGTCGTTTGGGGCCATGCAGTCGATCCTCAATTCGACAGGAAGGAAGCAGTTCGGCTTCTTCGCTTGGCATTGAGCATCGACGATGGTGATCCAGACACGATAGCGATGGCTGCCATGACCTCGGCAATCATGGTCGGCGATTGTGAAAGTAGTGTCGAAATGGCTGACCGGGCGGTCGCGCTCAACCCAAATTCATTTCTGGCATGGGGCTGCAGAGGCCAGGTCTATCGAATTGCGGGGCTGCCAGAGGAAGCGGTCAGGAGTTTTGAACACGCCATTCGCATGAGCCCGGTAGACCCGCGGCTACACCTGACGTTTGCTGGGATGGGCACGGCCTTTATTGAGCTTCGTCGCTTTAATGAGGCCATCGTCGCAGGGAAGAAAGCCCTGCGTCAGAACCCCTCTTTTTCGGCAGCTTACCGCTGTCTCGCGTCCGCCTTCGCCCATCTCGGACGTGATGCTGAGGCCCGTGAGGCGGCGGCGCGTCTGCTTGAGGTCGATCGCGCGTTCACAATTTCCGAGTGGACCGCTCGGGGCGGGCAATCAAACTCGAAGCTGCTGATTGAGGGTCTGCGTAAAGCGGGATTGCCCGAATGAACCCGGGTACGCTGCCGAAGACGGGATAACCGGAATGACCGCTTCTGGCACCAACCGGACCAACCGGGCCGGCCTGATGATGTCCGTTGTTCGGGGTAGAGCGGAAGTCTCATTTTAGGGCCGCGAGGACCGTTTTTGACCCGGAAGAGACCTTGTGGTGTCACCGGTTGCCCTTTATTTCTCCCCGCGATCTCGGTCGCCAGTACGTCGAATTTCGGCGCCCAGGAGCCGTGGAACCGCTCGCGGTGACGTTGCTTCTATCAGCGCGTTATCGCACCGCGCATTCCTCAAAGGGTGCACTGGTGCTGGCCAGCCACGCTGCGTCGCTTGTTCAGTTCCAACTGACGTACGGCTTCTGCTCGGCCTTGCTGCAAGCGCCCTCTTCGCGCCCATGATCGCTGCGGCCACGGCGTGGTTCGAGAACAACCGCTATCTTGCCGTCTCCCACGGCGCCGCCTCAGCTTTTTGCTGCCAGGAGGTCCATCGGTGTCGGGATCGGCGGATGGGCCACATGGAAAAATATTTACCGGTGTCGGATCGCTGCCGACTGGTTCGTCCTCAGGTCAGAGCGGACGTCCAATAGCCCCATCTTTGGAGAGAGCCATGCGGTACTTGTGTCTTGTCTACGGCACTGAAGACAGCTTGCCCGTGATACAGAACCCCAACCCCATGTCCAGAGCCGAGGTGGACGGCCTTACGGAAGACTCCTTGGCCTACAACGACATGCTCCGGACGAGCGGTCACTTCATCGTTGCTCATGCCCTCCAATCCGCTCGGACGGCGACCACCGTGAGGGTGCGGGGCGGACAGGTCCTCGTGACCGACGGTCCCTTTGCCGAGACCAAGGAGCAACTGCTTGGTTTCGTTCTGATCGAAGCCAAGGACCACGATGACGCGGTCGAGGTGGCCTCCAGAATCCCGCTGGCGCGCCTCGGCAGCGTCGAGGTGCGCTCAATCATGGACCTGGCGAGAATAGGCCAGTCATAGCTTGGCCTCGCTGTCGGATCGCCACTGCGCGTTCGGTGTAGCCATCTCGGGCCTAGTTGACGCCTAATCTCCCCGGGCCGGCGACCGATCTGGGGCTCGGGACCCTGCCGGCGGTGCTGCGCGCGGAGCGCTGTTTGCCGAATATCTCATCGCAACGCGCGTGATCATTTTGAGGGACGCCTCCCACGGCCGCACTGCGGGGCGATAGCCAATGCGGTCAATGTCGGCTCCTGGCACGAACCGGACATGCCGCAGCAGTCGCTGTATGTCGGTTGTCCAAAGCGGACGTCATTTGCTCGCAGCGAGTATTTCGCCTTTTGACCCAGGCCGTGTGGAAACGTTTTTCGTACCCCAATAACTGCAAGCAACCGGGCGTGACGGACCTCGACGCGACCGGCTGAGCCTATTTTTGCTGTATCGAGTCTGGAGTCAATCCGGGCGCAGCCTCGGGCGGTGCTGAGCGACCTTAGCGGTCTCACGGCGCGCACCATGACACGCTCTTCAAGCCCGGATCGCTGCGAGGAACGGTTTGATACCGACGATGTTCATCACGCGCGTGAGGTTGTAGGCGAGCACGTGCAGCGCCATCTCAGTCGCCACTTTGGGCAGCGTCTTCATCAAAAAGTGCGTCGCCCCCATCCGCATCTTCAGCGTGCCGAACGGATGCTCGACTGTCTCGCGGCGAGTACGCATCGCGTCCGGATTCTTGTCCAGGCGGGCCTGCACAGCATCGACAACGTGCTCGTGTTCCCAACGCGTGATGCGGCGTTGCGGTCCCTTCGTGCACTGAGCCTTCAGCGCGCAGGTCCGGCACGTGTTACTCCAATAGCGGTGCAGGACCAATCCATTTTCCTCGTTCGCGAAGCGGTGGATGAGCGTCTCACCGGCTGGACAAACGTAAATGTCCTCTTCGGCCACATAGCGGAAATCCTGCTTGCCGAAGCGGCCTTCGGACTTTGCCCCCGATGTCTGCGGTTTTGGCAGCGTGACCGTGATGCCAGCCTCTTCGCATGCGAGGATCTCCTCGCCTTTGAAGTAGCCGCGATCGGCGAAGGCTTCGAGGTTTTCTGCCTCCAATGCCGCCTTCGCTTGGTTGGCCATGTTCGCAAGATGCGACTTGTCGGTGCCGACGTTGGTCACCTCATGCGCGACGATCAGATGGTTCTTCGTATCGACGGCCGCTTGTACGTTATAGCCGACCATCCCAGAGCCGCGCCCGCTGGTCGCCATCGAGCGGGAATCAGGATCGGTGAAGGAGACCTGCTGATCGGGCGCGGCAAGCATCTCCTTCTCAATCGCTTTGAGGCGCTTGACCTCCTCTTCGAGCTTGATCAGCTTCTCCTTGAGCCGCGTGGTCCTGGCCACAAGCTCCTCCGACGGCACCTCACTGGCAGCTGTCTGGCGATCGGCTGTGTCAAGTTGGCTCAGATAGCGCGCAACGCTCTCCTCGATCTGCGCCAGACGCCGCTCCATCTTTCCCTTCGTGAAGTTGTTGTCGCGCGAGTTAACCGCCTTGAACTTGCTGCCGTCGATCGCAACGCTCGCTTTCGCCAGCAGACCCATCTTGCGGCACAAGGCAACGAATTGCGCGCAGACCTTCTTGATGGCGGGGCCGTTGTCTTTGCGGAAATCGGCGATGGTTTTGTGATCCGGAACGAGCCGTCCCGTCAGCCACATCACTTCCAGATTGCGGCCAGCCTCACGCTCCAGCCGCCGGCTCGATTGGACCCGGTTGAGATAGCCATAGATATAAAGCTTGAGCATCGCCGAAGGATGATACGCGGGCCGGCCGGTCGCCGCCGGGTTGACGCCATCGAACCCCAGCTCGCGCAGTTCCAGCGCATCGACGAACACATCGACCGCGCGAACAGGATTGCTCTCGTCCACCCAATCATCAAGGCATTCCGGTAACAGTGTCGTCTGCTGGCGATCCGCCCCTTGAACGAAACCCTTCATCATCCCCCCGCGATTCAGCAAGGGAATCATAGCATCGGTCAGGTTTTCACACAGTCTGGGCCCAAGTCGGAAGTCGAGCACCCCATTTGCTGTGACCTAAGAGGCCGCCACTCTGCCATCAGGCCGTGCTAAATTGCTCTCCTCGGGCTGAAAGGTGGCTCGATGAAGCGACGGCCCGGCATGACACTGCCAGCACGAAATTTCCAGCCGAGCTGCGAGCGCGCTACAGGAACTTATCGTTGCGGATGTGCCCTGGGAAACTTCGGGTGAAATGTGACCAAGGATCTCGATTTCTCACTTGCTGATCGCAAGGCCGAGCTTCTGCGCTGGCTAAGCGAGGACGGACGTTTTGCGCCCGATACCGCTGGGCTTCTTGAGATGCTCTGCGAGAAGCTCACCGTGCTCGGGGCGCCGATAGCCCGCGCCACAGTGCATGTCCGTACGCTGCATCCAGAATTCCGGGGAATATCGCGTATCTGGCGCCGTGGACAGAGTACCGAGTTCCGAACGTCGCGACACGGTATCGAGTCTACGTCGGATTACCAGAATAGCCCCCTTCAGTACGTTATCGAAACCGGACAGTGGCTTGATACTGTCCTTAGCGAAGCCACCGACCGGCGCTTCCCGATCCTCGCAACGCTGCGGGCGCAAGGCATTACCCATTACGTGATGGCGCCACTTATCTTTTCGAATCGGATCGTTAACGCGATATCGTGGGGAAGCGACGCTCCCAGCGGGTTTAGGGAAGCGGACGTTGAACTCTTTCGCTATCTAGTGCCGACCTTTGCGCCAGTTCTCGAAGTGACGGCGGGCCGGCGGATCTATGGTGAACTTCTTGCCACCTATGTAGGTCGAGATCCGTGCGCGCGGATTATGGCGGGCGCCGTCCAGCGCGGCAACGTCCACCACATCAAGGCGGCAATGCTGCTCGCCGACTTGCGTGGTTTCAGCCGACTGACAGATGAGCTTCCGGAGCAAAGAATCATTGAACTCCTAAATGCCTTCTTCGATCTGGTCGTCCCTGGCGTCATCGGCAGCGGAGGTGACATCCTGAAGTATATCGGTGATGCGGTCATCGCGATCTTTCCAGTCACCGGCGATGATCCGGCGCTGGCCTGTGAGTCGGCCCTGGTTGCAGCGCAGACAACGCTGGCTGCGCTCCAGGCTTCACCGCCCGAGGTTCAGCAGCATATTTCCATCGATATTGCTCTGCACTATGGTGATGCCGCATACGGCAATATTGGCTCTGGCAATCGCCTCGACTTCACCGCCGTCGGGCGCGACATCAACATCCTCAGCCGGCTGGAACTCCTCTGCAAGGATGTTGGCCGGCCACTGCTCATGACTGGTGCTTTTGCCGCAGAAGTTGCGGCACCGGTCTTTGAAATCGGCCATTTCGAATTGCGCGGCTTCCGTCAGCATAAGTCCTTGTACGGGTTGTGCCAAGGCGGCGAGGTGCCTGCTGCGCCCACGTGGACGGATGGCGCGTAGCACGCTGTACGGACTGTTGGTGGTAAACTCCTGCTTTTGGCACCTTTGAGACATGCCGACTGACCCTTGGAATGTCCGCTGATCGGGGAAGACCGGAAGTGAGCGGCGCACCGCCAGAACGACGCGATTGACCCAACTGAGACATTGGAGTTCCACAAAAATGCACCACCGCGCCAAACTATTAGCGGTGGCGATATTGACCTAGGTCAAAACGGCCAAGCACCCAGACGTACAATTTCGTTTCTAACGCAGGAATCGCGCGAGCCTAACCCCAGGGGGCCGGAGCTTTCCTATGTTGAGATGGCTAATCATAGCCGCTGGCTTAATCCTGCTGGCTCCCCATCCGGCGGCTGCGCTCGATCAGGTTTCGATGCAGCTCAAATGGAAGCACCAATTTCAATTCGCGGGCTATTACGCGGCGCTTGAGCAGGGATTCTACCGCGATGCTGGTTTTGACGTCACTATCCGAGAGGGCGGTCCCGATATCGATGTTGACGAGGCGGTTTCCGGCGGCAAAGCGGATTTCGGCGTCTGCAGCTCCAGCGTTCTGCGCGAATGGGTAATAGGCCGCCACCTGGTCGTGCTGGCCGTCATCTTCCAGCAATCCCCGGCCATCATTCTGGTGCCGCGCCGGGCCGACATCAGAGGCGTCTCGGAGTTGCGCGGCCGCACATTGATGGACGCGCCGGGCAGCGATGAAATCGCCGCGATGCTGAAGCACGAAGGGGTGGATTATGCGACACTGCCTCGCGTCGACCACCGGGGCGACCCGCGCGATCTCCTGGCCGGCAAGGCCGACGCGATGGTCGCCTACAACACCAGCGAGCCGTTCGTCCTTGAACAGCTCGGCGCCGCGTTCCGCACCTTCTCGCCCGCCGCATACGGAGTCGATGTTTACGGCGACAATCTGTGCACCTCCGAAGCGGAGGTAAAAGCCTACCCGGAACGTGTGGCGGCGTTCAGGACAGCGAGTCTGAAAGGCTGGGCCTATGCGCTGGCCCACAAAGAGGCGACGGTCGATCTGATCCTTAAGACCTATCCGGCAAAAAAGAGCCGCGAGGCCTTGCTGTTCGAAGCAGCCCACACGGATCTGCTGGTGCGGCGAAGAGCCGGCCATATTGGTCAACAGGACGCTGAGCACTGGCGAAAAATCGCCACGACCTATCGCAAACTCGGGCTGCTCGCTGACGACACGTTGCCCGCGGGTCTGATGTGGAACAGAGAAGACGATATCGAAGAGCGCTGGCTGATCCCGCTATTGCTTGTGCCAGTCGGATTGGCGATTGCGGCGCTGGTCGGGTACCGAAGCCGCCGCTTCCTCCAGGGGGCATTGGCCCGGTTGGGAGCGCTTACGCCGGCCGTCAGGATGGGGCGCCCAAGGCTGAGTTTGGTCATGTCGTTGCTGTTCATCGGCCTTAGCATTCCCATTCTCATTTTCATCCTGATCTACAATTACAACAAGAACTCGGCTGGCATGGTGTCGATCCTGAACGATGCGGTCGCGCAGACCAGCCGGGCCGGCGTCGAACGCACCGAGAACTTGATCGACAGCACTGAAACCCCGCTGCGCTTTCTCGCCGAGGTAGCTGCCGCGGATCCCGGCTATTTCCGCACCGAGCAAAGCAATGATCTCTTGTACCGCGCGCTAACCTCGGCTGCGCATATCGACGCCGTCTATGTCAGCTTCGAGGATGGCTATCATCGGGTCGTCACCCGCATTGACGAGGACCGCAGACGTAGCGACCCCCGTATTCCGGCGGCGGCGAACTGGCACGCCAGCTACATCGATGCGATCACCTTTGCGCTCTCGCGGGTCCGGCATCGCAAATTTTTTGACATCTGGCCCCACCAGGTCGGCGCATACGATGTCGGCACCGACATGGACATCAGGACTTTGTCCGGTTATCAGACGGCCAAGACGACGCGGACGCTCGCGGTGACCGAGCCTGCGATCAATCCCGACACCGGCTTCCCCATTCTCTTTCTACGTGTTCCAATCTTCCATGGGGTCGATTTCATCGGCTGCGCATCGGTCAACATCACCATGGACGTGCTGTCGCGCTTTCTCGACAAACGCCGCGCCAGCGCGCACAGCACCACTCTGATCGCCGACCGTAACAACGGCAAGATCATCGCCTTTCCGAACGAGAAAAAGGGCGTGCGCGTCGAGAATGGCAAGATCAAGATCGCGACGCTGGCCGACATCGACGATCCGGATGTACGCGAGGCCTCTCGCCAACACGCCGGTGCCGACACCGACAGTCTCGTGTTCCGGTCCCCTGCAAACGGGGAGGATCTGATCGCGGCCTTCGCCAATTTCCCGGATGGCTTCGGCCAACCCTGGCAAGTGATCACACTGACGCCAATCGACGATTTCGTGGGGACGCTGAAGGCGACCAATCGGTTGATCATGGTGGTCATCGTCATCCTCACCATGATCGAGCTGCTCTTCATCTATTTCGCGTCCACCCGGCTGTCGCGGCCCGTCGAACACGTAGCGGAGCAATTGCAGGCGATCGAAGGCCTGCAATTCGACGCGCCGGCGGCGCGGCCATCGAATATTCGCGAGATCGCGAGACTGGAATCCGCGGCTTCACTGCTTCGCACCTCGCTGAAATCCTTCTCCTCCTTCGTTCCCCTCGACGTGGTCCGCCAACTCATCAAGTCGGGCATTCCGCTGACGCTCGGCGTCGAGCCGCGATTCCTCACCGTGTTCTTTTCCGACCTGGAAAATTTTTCCACGCATTCCGAAACCCTGGCGCCGAACGATCTGCTGATGCAGATCTCGACCTACCTCGAGCAGGTATCCGCCGCGATCTTGGAAGAAGGCGGGACCGTCGATAAGTTCATCGGCGACGGCGTCATGGCGTTCTGGAATGCCCCGGTTCGGTGTCCCGACCACGTATTGCGCGCCTGCGCCGGCGCGTTGCGGGCGGCACGGCGCATGGAACTAGTGAACGATACCTGGGAAGCGGAAGGGCGGCCGCGTATCCGCATCAGGATCGGGCTCAATTGCGCCGACGTCCTGGTCGGCAATGTCGGCTCTTCGACCCGGCTCAGCTACACCGCCTTGGGAGATGGCGTGAATGTCGCCGCTCGCCTTGAAGGCATCAACAAGCAGTTTGGCACCACGATTTGCATCAGCGACAGCATCTACGAACAGGTGCGGCCCGAGATATTAGCGCGGCCGTTGAAGCGGGTTCAGGTGAAAGGCCGCAAGACCGAGTTCATGATCTATGAATTGCTTGCCTTGCACGCCAGGGACGATCCGGAGCTAAGGGTCCGCGGTCGGGACGAGCAGCTCTGCGCGATGACCTGGCAAGCCTCGCAGCTGTTCGAGGCCGGCGATTTTGCGACGGCAGGGCGCGCCTATCGCGCCATCCTGGACGAGTTTCCTGATGATCCCGTGACCAAGTTCATGCTGAAGGAATGCCGGGCGGGCGATCTCCCCATACCGCCTCGGAAGCGCGCGGGACATCCAACACGCAAATCCTAAACGCGGTTCCAAACAGCTTTCGTCACGATGAACGGCGTTGGAGTTCGGCCATGATCAAATTGAGTCTTCCACTTCCGTTAATGGCACGAAACGGACATGCTGCCGCAGTCGCCTCATGTCTGTTGTTGGGGAAGGAACGGACCTAGCTCGGATAGGCCCCGAGGTCTGAGCTTGACCCTCATCGGACGTGGCATTGTGTGATAGATTGAACGCACTTCGCATATGCAACTTTTTATGTGCCTCAAAGTGGACGCGTGAAGCACCTCCGCAAGTAATCGCAAACATGGGAGAAAGCTAATGATCAGATTGATCGGTTTTGCTGCGTTCGCCTTAGCCATCACAACCTCAGCACAGGCAATGACAATTGCGCCGGTTCACGAGCCGGACGGCATGATCACGCAAGTTGCCTTCGGCTGCGGCCCATTCAGGACACGAGTTGGTGGTGTCTGCGTCGCCAGGACCACCATCCGCCATGTGCGCCGACAAGTCCGGAGGTGTGCGCTATGGCACGGAGGCGTTTGCGCTCGGTGGGTTTACTGAAACGCTTGGCGGCATCCAAGCCGCTATTCTTAAGGTCAAGGTCCGTGCTTCGGCAGCCGTGACGGATATCTCAATTGCCGAATTGCGGTCGGCCCCCGCTCGGGTTACTCGGAGGTCCGCTCTTGGGTATCTTTGATGACGCGCCCGCGGCTCATCTCCAGATTCTTTGTGTCTTGTGGAATTTAGCATGACACAAGCTAAAGCACCTCAGCGCGAACCTGGGCCACGCCACGATCCGTAATCGCTAGGCTGCGCGCAGCGCCGAGCGAAAGGTCGAGGACGCGGCCGCGAACCCTCGGTCCGCGGTCGGTGATGCGAACTACTACCGACTGGCTGGTCGCTAGATCGGTGACGCGAACTCTCGTGCCGAACGGCAGGCTGCGGTGGGCCGCGGTTGGCAAATTCCGATCGAACGAGGAACCGCTCGCTGTTTTTCCTGTCCTATACGAATAGTATGAGGCCTTTCCGGAAAAAACTCGGTTGAATGATCGAGGGGCTGAGCGATCTTCCGAACCACGTGTCGGCTCTCCTCCGAGCTGAGGTTGCGTGTGCGGATCCTGCTTAGTTTGGCCGGGTACCTCGGGAGCCGGCTCTGCGTGTGCCTTCGGAATGATGGACCATCTCTCATTGAAGGTCTGTGCTGCAACAGGGTCCACATGTATCCCCATCCAAGCTGGGACTGTCGCAATCGCGACTATTCTTGAAAAAAGACGCATGATCGCCTCACAAACAAATGGAGAAGCAAATGGACAATGCAAAGTCATGCGGCTGTGTTCCTGCACATGGAGAAATTCCCGTGCCGGAAAAGGTGAATAAGTACCAAGAGTTCCGAACTATGATGTTTAGGAGCACCGCAGCAAGAAACTAGAACTGTAGGCCGATATAGCGAAATCGATTTCCGCTCATGGCACAAATGCGAAGTGCAGCGATGTCCGCTATTTGGTCGCTATCAAGGGAAATGCGGACGTCGCGGGCATCGCGTTTTTGTAGATGCGGAGGTCATTCGAGGCGGGGCCGCTGCTAGAGGTGGCGGGGCACGGCGGAGAAGGTTGGCGAGCCGCCCCAGGTTCCGCGCGGTTGCTGTGAGCAGCACTTCGTGCCCGCACACAATCCGCGGGCCGCGTGTTACTGCGTTAGAAATCTATATGCGACAATCAGAGCCACCATGCTCGCGAAAATCAGCAGTGCCGGGATGGAGAATGGCGCGCAGCCGATAGACCGGGCTGAGGTTTAGGCTGTCTCTGGAACCGCACGACTTTGCCCTCTGCCGTTGGTGTGCGAACCTTTGGTTCCGGCGCCGCGCCCACGCCTCCGATCTCGCTGTAATAAGCGCTGTAGACCTCGCGAACGGCCAGGGCCGTGGACTCTGCCTCGCTCATCGTCTCGAGTCGGGTTCGATAGTTAGTCAGAAAGCTCTGTGCGTTTGACGGAAGGTCATCGAAACCACCGAGCTTGGCCATCATGAGCCAAGTGGCAAAATCCGCCTCGGCCTTCGTGCGAGCTTTCTTGGCGATAGGCGCGAGAGGTGAACGCGGCGATGCTGGGTTGGCTAAGGAAAAACGAAGTCCTCGCCTTGGACTGCAACGAATATCGGTCAACTAAAGTCTCTAGCAAAGCAAAAGCCGGCGCCAAGAAAATCGCAAAGGCATTAAAACGCGCTCCGGGTGCAAAACGGTAAAAGCGCATATGCCTATGTTGGAGTTGTCGCTCAGCACGAGGGGGTAACTGAAGGCAAAGGTCGCGATAAATTAGCAAGTAGTCAGCCACATTTGAATGGAACGGCTTTCTTTTTGATCTGCCGGAACGAACCACCGTATGCTCGGTTGTCATATGTTCCCCACCATTAAGGAGACGTGATGACAAACAGAATGATCCCAACAAGTATGGTCAACAGAATCGACAGGGCGATTAGTCCGCTAAGTCCGGCCAGAACCCGAGTCGGACGCCTGGCCAACAGACGCAAAATCCAAACCAGGACGGCCAGCGGGGCGGCGGCCAACAAAGAGATCCGCAACGCTGATGGAAACGAATTGCTCGCTTCGACGGGCAGTTTTGTCTAGCAGAGTTCTTCCGGCTCCCAATCCACCTTCTTCGACACTTCCCATGGTTAGGCGCACGATGCCCTTCGGTCCATGCCCGCAGAGGAAGTAGCTATGGAACATCAATTTTTCATTCGCCAGCAAAACCTAAGGCTCTATCGCAGTCTCGTGGCTGCATCGGAAGGGGCGGCAGCGAAAGCTGACGCGCGGCAGGAGAAGCTTTTAAAGCTACTGGCAGAGGAAGTAGCGAACGAACCGCCGCCCAGAAAGAGCTAAGGTGTTTGCTAAAGAGGCTCACCGTAAGCGCAATCTGCCGGATCCGCTTCGTTTGCGCCCAAGCTCGGATCGAAGCGGAATAGCGTGGAGCAGTAGGGGCAGACGATCTCACTGGCATCGCCTATCTTGAGGTAGATGTGTGGGTCATCTTGCGGTGGCTTATCCCCAATGCACTTGAACTCGCGGCAGCCAATGCGCACGATCGGCACCCCCACTTCATTATGAAACTTCGGATAACTTTCCATCTGCAGCGCGCGGCTTAGGCGCCCGATCGATGATGCAAAGTGCCGTGCATGGATCGTCGAGCGAGGGCTCGATCAGCACCCGGTGAGCGGCGCCCCCTCGCGTCGTTCGGTTGCCGTGAAACGTACCCAGAGCGACACGTCCATCGTCAATTTCTCCCACCACGGGAGAGGGTTGGAAGCTAACGAACCTGCAGAGGCGCCGGGGTCGCCATCGCCGCGACGCGGTGCTTCACTGCATTCTGCACCTTCGCGAAGGCGCCCACCTCGATCTGGCGTACGCGCTCGCGCGAGAGGCCGAATTCCTCGGCCAACTCCACGAGCGTGATCTGTTCCTCAGCGAGCCGGCGCGTCTCGAAGATGCGCCGCTCGCGCTTGTTGAGCACGGTGAGCGCATCGGACAGCGTCTTGCGGCGGTTATCGAACTCCTCGCTCGCGGCGAGCGTCGTCTCCTGGTCCGGGGATTCGTCCACCAGCCGGTCTTGCCACTCGCCGGAATCGCCGTCCTCGCGGATCGCGGCGTTGAGCGAGGCATCGCCGCTGAGTCGCCGGTTCATGTAAATCACGTCCGTTTCGGTGACGCCGATCCGCCGGGCGATGATCTTCACCTGGTCCAGCCGCATATCGCCATCGTCGAGGATGGCGAGTTTGCTCTGAGTCTTGCGGAGGTTGAAGAACACCTTCTTCTGGTTGGCCGTGGTGCCCATCTTCACCAGCGACCGCGAGCGCAGGATGTATTCCTTGATCGCCGCCTTGATCCACCACACGGCGTAGGTGGCGAACCGGAAGCCCTTTTCCGGCTCGAAGCGCTCGACCGCCTGCATCAGGCCGACATTGCCCTCGGAGATCGCCTCCGAGATCGCCAGGCCGTAGCCGCGATAGTCCCTGGCGATCTTGGTCACGAGCCGCAGATGGCTGGTGACGAGCTTGTGCGCCGCGTCGCGATCGCCGCGCTCGCGCCAGCGCTTGGCTAGCAAGTATTCTTCCTGGCGCTCCAACATCGGGAACCGCCGGATTTCCTCAAGATAGTGGGTGAGGTCGGGTTCGGCCGTAAGGATCGGCAGGGCTGCGTTGCGGGCCATGATCAAGCCCTCCAACTAGTTTCGAAACGAAATTATCTTCATCAGATCGGTTGTCAAGTTAATTTCGAAACGCTATTATATGTGAAAGAGGCAATCATGTCAGCGCGCGAAACGGCAGAGCTCCTGCTGCAGGCGGGACGGCTCGTACAAGCTGAGGGCTATGACGGCGAACTCAGCCCGGCCCAATGGATGGCGCTCCGCTTCTTCGCCCGTGCCAACCCGTTCTCGCGGACCCCGTCGGCCTTCGCGGAATTTCAAGCGACAACCCGCGGCACCGCAACACAAGCCATTAAGGCGCTTGAAGCGGGTGGGTACTTGGTCCGACAGCCATTCAAGACGGATGGGCGAAGCGTAAGTCTGCGACTGACGAGCAAAGGCAAAAAAGCGCTTGCACGCGATCCGTTCGAGGTTCTGGTCCGGGCCGTGGATTCGCTCGACGCGACAGCGCGAACCGCGATGCGTCGCGCGCTGCACCAAGTGTTGTCCACTTTAGCTACGAGTGGAGCGCACCGGCGCTTCGGTGTTTGCCAGGACTGCACGTACTTCGGCAGAGAGATGCGCGGCAACCTCCCGAGCATGGGCCCCTCGGCCGCTGAATGCCTGCTCCTCGGTGTTCCGATTCAGCCAGAGGACGTAGGTCTTCTGTGCGTCCATTTTCAACCAATAAACGAGCACCGCGAGGACGGACGGACACCATGAATGAGTTCACCACTGCAATCTGCCGAAAGGACGCTTAATTGACCTTCGTCGTCAACGAGAGCTGTATTCGCTGCAAAATCATGGACTGCGTCGACGTGTGCCCTGTGGACTGCTTCTACGAGGGCGAGAACATGCTCGTCATCCATCCGGAGGAATGCATCGATTGCGGGGTCTGCGTGCCGGAATGCCCGGTCGACGCGATCAAGCCTGACACCGAGCCGGGGCTTGAGAAATGGCTGTCGCTGAATGCGGAATACGCGAAAACCTGGCCAAATATTATGGTCAAAAAAGCGCCCCCGCCCGACTCGAAGGAGTGGGAGGGGAAGCCGGACAAGTTCCAATACTTCTCGCCAAATCCCGGCGCGGGTGATTGAGGCGGACAAGGTCAACGTCCTCCCGGTTTGCGACGTGCTATTGGTAGCGAGCCAAAGCCACTCATTGCGAAGCAAACCCGGCGAAAGATCATGAGCTTCTTCGAGCGTCTAAAGACAGAAGCATCCGCCGAGTGGCGGGCCTACACCGAGCATCCCTTCACGAACGGGTTGGCAGACGGTTCGCTCGCCGAAGCGGCGTTTCGTCACTACCTCGTTCAGGACTACCTGTTCCTCACCGAGTTTGCTCGCGCCTACGCGCTCTCCGTCTACAAGTCGCCCAAGCTCGCTGACATGCGCGAAGCGGCAGCCGGCCTCTCGGCCATCCTCGACATCGAGATGAACCTGCATGTGAAGCTCTGCGCCGGCTGGGGCCTGTCGCCCAGCGATCTTGAACAAACCCCTCCGGCGGTCGAGATGCTGGCCTATACACGCTACGTGCTCGACGCGGGAATGCGCGGCGATCTGCTGGCACTCAAGGTGGCGCTTGCCCCCTGCGTGATCGGCTACGCGGAGATCGCGACGCGGCTCGCCTCGCGACCCGATGCGCACGCTGCAACGAACCCATATCGCGTTTGGATCGCCGAGTATGCCGGTGCACCATATCAGGGGGTCGCGGCGAAAGCGCGGGCGCACCTGGAGGGTCTCGCCGATCTCTACGTCACGCCGGCCCGCGAGGCAGAGCTGATTGTGATCTTCAAGGAAGCCACCCGGCTCGAGGCCGACTTCTGGGAAATGGGCTGGCGTGCGGGCCAACGTGTTGAATAGTCACTGACTGCTTACCGTGTCGGATGGGTTACAGCATCACTATCAACCGCAACGGCGAAAGCCTCGAAACGGAGTACAGTGTTGCACCGTCACCGGCACAACCGACACCCGCGGACATAATTCAGAAGTTCAAAGAGAACACGTTCCAGCAGAGCAGCAAACCATATGAGGAGAAGGATCATGTACAACGATTCTCTGTTCAATGCGTTCGCTCGGTCCTACGAGGCCCGAAACGAAAGCGATATGTCGATGGCGGAATATCTGGAATCGTGTCGGGGCGATCCGATGCGATATGCCAATGCGGCCGAGCGGCTGTTAGCCGCGATCGGTGAGCCTCAAATGATTGATACGGCCAAGGACGCCCGCCTTGGCCGTATTTTTTTGAACCGGACCATGCGCGCCTATCCGGCCTTCGCTGGATTCTATGGCATGGAAGAAACCATCGAGCGGATCGCCGGCTTCTTCCGGCACGCCGCCCAGGGTCTGGAAGAGCGCAAGCAGATTCTCTATCTCCTCGGCCCCGTGGGCGGTGGAAAATCGTCGCTGGCAGAGCGGCTGAAATCGTTGATGGAAGTCCATCCCATCCACGTGCTGAAGGCCGGCGACGAACTCAGTCCGGTGTTCGAGAGTCCGCTCGGTCTGTTCGATCCGGAGCAACTCGGACCGATGATCGAGGAGAAGTACGGCATTCCGCGCCGCCGCCTCAACGGTCCGATGAGTCCGTGGTGCTACAAGCGGCTCGAGGCCTTCGGCGGCGACATTTCGCGCTTCCGCGTCGCCAAGATCCAGCCCTCGCGCCTGCGGCAGATCGCGATTGCGAAAACCGAACCTGGCGATGAGAACAATCAGGACATCTCCTCGCTGGTCGGCAAGGTCGACATTCGCAAGCTGGAGACCTTCGCCCAGAACGATCCCGATGCCTACAGCTACTCCGGCGGTCTCAATCGCGCCAACCAGGGCATTCTCGAGTTCGTCGAGATGTTCAAGGCCCCGATCAAGATGCTGCACCCGCTTTTGACGGCGACTCAGGAAGGCAACTACATCGGCACCGAAAATATCGGGGCAATCCCCTTTACCGGCATTATTCTCGCGCATTCGAACGAATCCGAATGGCAAAGCTTCAAGTCCAACAAGAACAACGAAGCCTTCATCGACCGCATCTGCGTCATCAAGGTGCCGTACTGCCTGCGGGTGACCGAAGAGCAGAAGATCTACGAGAAGCTCATTTCGGGATCCGAGCTCGCTGCCGCGCCGTGCGCGCCGGCAACGCTCGAGACGCTCGCGCGATTCTCGGTGATGTCGCGTCTGCGCAAGCACGAGAACTCGACGACCTTTGCGAAGATGCGGGTCTATGATGGGGAAAGCCTCAAAGAGTCCGATCCCAAGGCCCGCAGCGTCCAGGAATATAAGGATGCCGCTGGCGTCGACGAAGGCATGGACGGCGCCTCAACGCGCTTTGCCTTCAAGGTTCTGGCTGCGACCTACAATCACGACACCTCGGAGCTGGGCGCCGATCCCGTCCATTTGATGTATGTGCTCGAGCATGCGATCCGGCGCGAGCAGCTTTCGGAGGAAGTCGAAAAGCGCTACCTCGAATTCATCAAGGCCGAACTCGTGCCGCGCTACGCCGAATTCATTGGCCACGAGATCCAGAAAGCCTATCTGGAATCCTATTCGGATTACGGTCAAAACCTGTTCAATCGCTACGTGGATTATGCCGATGCCTGGATCGAGGATCAGGACTTCAAGGACCCCGATACCGGCCAGATGCTCAATCGGGAGCTTCTCAACCAGGAACTGACCAAGATCGAGAAGCCCGCGGGCATCGCCAGCCCGAAGGATTTCCGCAACGAGGTGGTCAAGTTTTCGCTGCGGTCGCGGGCGCAGAATGCCGGCAAGAACCCGTCCTGGACCAGCTATGAAAAGATTCGCGAAGTCATCGAAAAGCGGATATTTTCGCAGGTCAAAGACCTTCTTCCCGTTATCTCGTTTGGCTTGAAAAAGGACGGCGATACCGAAAAGAAGCACGGCGAGTTTGTCGAGCGGATGGTGGGGCGCGGCTATACCGAGCGTCAGGTTCGCCGGCTCGTCGAATGGTACATGCGTGTGAAGCAAGCCGGCTGAGGCGGATGCAAAAGTGGCCATGCACACATCGTTGATCGGCGCCTGAATCCAGGCAGCAAGAGCCTCGAGAACCGCCAGCGGTTCTTGCGCCGTGCCAAGGCGCTGGTTCAGGGCGTGGTCAAGAAGTCCTCGCAGGACCGCGACATCAAGGATGTGCTGGAAGGCGGCGAGGTCAGCATACTCCGGTGCACCAACTTGCTCCCGAAGCCTTCCAGTTCTGTGTGCGCCACGACAGGAGGACCGCCCCGTTCGATCCACATATAGCCGAAGGCCAGGTGCACCTTGACGCCTGGAGGAAGCAGCGTCATGGCGCACGCTCCTCATTGCCCAGTGCTGCATCAGAAGGCGTGTTCGCGTCAGTAATCTGCACCGCGACGAACACCGGCGCGGCCGACGGCGTCAGTTCTTGCTTCCACCGGAATAGAACACGCGCCGCTATCCCGTAGCGGCGCGCCACCTCCGAGAGGTTCGCACCCGCCTGCACAGCCTCCTCAAGGATCTGGTGTTTGAGCATCCCTTCGGCACGCTCAAGATGCGGATGGGTGCTGCGCACTTCCTGATGAAGACACTGCCGAAGGTCGCGAGCGAGATGGCGCTCAGCGTGCTCGCCTACAATCTGACGCGCGTTCATGAATATCGTGGGTACAAGGGCGTTGCTGACAGCGATAGCGACCCCATTGCGTGCCGGTATCGAGTAAGACTTTGCCCCGCATTCCCCACGATGACTAATACCAACGGCCCTAAGGATTGACCGTTGCCCATGATCGAGTGGTGATGGAAGCGATGCGCTTTGGATCGTCTGCGAAGAAGTTCCATGCTGCGCAGGCTTTATCGACGATGTCGTCGTAGTCGTCGAAGACGGTGATCGCGAGTTTGTTGCCGCGCAGATATTCCCAGACGTTTTCGATTGGATTGAGTTCAGGGGCGTAGGCCGGCAAGTGCACGAGGGTGACGTTGTCGGGGATGGTGAGTGCGGCAGCGATGTGATAGCCCGCGCCGTCGAGGACGAGGGCGGCGTGGCTACCTGTGGCGACCATGCGGCCGATGGCGATGAGATGCAGCGACATGGTCTCGGCGTTCGCCGCCGGCATGACCAGGCCTGCGGCGACGCGACGTTGCGGACAGGCGGGGAGCTGCGCCGTGACTGTGGCGGCGAAGTTTTTTTAAACGCCTCTTGGGCTTCTTCGTTGGCCTGCGGGTGGCGGGGCCTTACCGACAGCCTGCGGTAACCGAGCTTGGCCAGAACCTTCCCGACCGAACGCTCGTGGAGCGCGACACCGAAGCGCCGCTGCAATTCGTCGCGCAGATCGATCCGCCGCCAACGCACCACTCCGTGCCGCGCCGGATCGGGGCCGGCCTCGACAAGCTCGGCCAATTCGGCCTGCTGCCGCGCCGTGAGCTTCGATCCGGGGCCTGGCGATTTGAGATTGCGTAGCCCGGCCAGTCCCTCGGCGTTGTAACGATGCACCCAGTCCCGCAAGGTCTGACGATTCATGCCGCAGGTTTCGGCCGCCATCTTGCGGTCCAAACCGTCGAGCACCAGCGCAAGTGCCAGCATCCGCCGTGACACCGCACCGTCCTTCTCCCCGCTCGCCGCCTTGCGAAGCTCCGAAGCCGTCAGATCAAGCCGGGTGATCGATACCGCCGCTCCCATCGATGCCGCTCCTCTCTCAAGAGCCAGCATCGAGTCAGAGTTTCCCTGATTTGGGAATCCTAAAAATGAGTCAGTGTTTGGGGCCGTTGGTATAAGAGGCCGTCCTGATCGTCCAACAGGAAAAAATTGCGCAAATCGGCGGTGTCAGATTACATTAACCGGGTCGTGGACGGTCGCGGACTGCGTTAGCGCGTTATCACGTAACCAAGACCCATTGCAGGCATGTCCGATAATGAGTGGTCAGGGCAGTCGCTACAACCGGGAGAGAAGCTCCGCCTTCTTTGCTGCGAATTCTTCCGACGTGAGAATGCCTTTCTTGTGCAATTCGGCCAGCCGCTCGATTTTGGCGAAGAGGTCCGTTTCCTGGGCACTGTCGGGCCGATACGGCTCGCTGGCAGGCGCCACCGGTGGTTCCGGAGCCTTGGTTTGCACGCCGTCCACCGAGGCGACCGGCAGAGTTGAGACAATAACTGTCCCATGCTGGCTGGTAAGGGTAAGCGAGCCGCCGCGCCCCTGCCGCTGAGAGACGCCGCTGATCTGGTGATCTAGCGTGTCGTAGACGGTCACGTGTCCATTCAGCTCTACTGCTAATCGACGCTTTTGGTTGAAATAGGCATAGCGGACTTGGTTCTGCGCGCCAGTCCCGTTGGGGAACCCTAGTTCCGCTGGCCACCATTCACCCGACGCTCGGCCGGGTGTCTCTGGTACGAATAGGCTGACCGAACCTGTATCTAAGACGTCGTGGCCGCCCTCCTGCTGGCCGCCACCCTGCCTCTGTGACTGTGACTGAAAACCGGCGGGGAATGACACGAAGGGTTGCAAAGCCAAGATTTGTGACAGCTCGGAACACAAGCCGTCGACCTTCGCCTTGAGGCCGTGATTGAACATGTCGCCGACCATCGTCATGCCACCCGGCATCCACTGCCCGGCACCACCCAGTTCGCGATGGTCAAACTGCGCCATCATGCCTTTGCTGTTCAGGAGGGCCTGCAACAATGTCATCACCGCATCGGCACTGACTCCGTAATGCTGAGCCAGATCGCTTATTTTCTGCAAGCCTTGGTCGGTTAGGCGGGGCAAGGCGTTGTTCCTTAGGGGCGGGAAGATATGACCAGCCGCGCATAGTAGAAACCGAGTCCGTTGGCAGTGCAAGAACGGACATGACGCGGTCTTTGCGCCATGTGGCAGTTTGACCCAACTGAGACATGGGCCCCGGAGCACGTCGTGTAGACGAAGCCGCGCGCCACGTGTCAGAGTGCCTTCCTCATTCACTGGAGGTGCGGCATGACGAGCACGGCGGCGATGGAGGCTGGATCTGCGTCGGTCAAACGGCTGCTGGCGGCGGCAGCGGCGACCATGGAAAAGGCGCGCTATTGCTGGGCGATGACGGTCGCCGAGGACGGCAGCGTCAACGCGCGGCCCATGGGTCCGCAAAAATCACTGGCGAGCGAAGATCCCTTCGGCATTTTATTCCTCACCCGCCGCGGTTCCCGCAAGGCGCTGGAGATCGGCCGCACCGGCCGGCTGAGCGTGGTCTATCAACATGACGCCGATGACTGCTATGTCACCCTGATCGGGCGCGGTGTCATCATCGCCGACCGGGCGCTGCTGCGAGCTCGCTGGCAGCCCGCCTGGAACCAATTCTTTCCCGCCGGCGCTGATGATGAGACCTCCATCTTCGTTCAGCTCGAAGCCGACCGCATCGAGCTCTGGGTGCGCGGCGTGACGCCGGAGCCGTTCGGGACGCGCGGCGCCATATTGGAGCGTGGTCAAGGGCAGCCTTGGCGCCTGGTCCAAGGCTGACGACCTCTTAGTCGTCCGTCCGAAAACATATTAAATCGTCGCCGGCGATTCAGACATTCCGATCGACTTGTTGCCGGCGACGTTCGTCCTTGACGATCCCGCAAATCCCTTCTTCGCTGATCTTTTCGATCCGGAAGATCCCGAACGATCTTTTGGATCTGGAGCGCGCTTTCTCGGCGCGCAGATCGCGGTTACGAATGAGCCCGTTTCGCATGACATTGAAGCGAGTATGCCGTGGTTGGCCGATCCAGCGATCCCGCAAATGCGTCCGGGAGAATCCGTACCTTCGAGAGAATCCCGGACATCCACTCTCCAAGGCTCGTTTCTATAGAGGGGCTGGCCGCCACCGTTTGCATTCGTACTGCCGACTTCCGTTGTTGGGCAGATAGTGTTGCAAAAGTCGAAAATCGAGATGCTCCGAAAATCTCGCGAAAGTTGATTCTTGGACATTCTTACCGCCGCAAGGCCCTGTAGTGGCGCTACGAAGGTCCACGGTCGTTTTTGCGTGAAACGATGTGGTCCCTCATATCGTCACGCGCGAAACGCATCAGTGGTTCTAGAAAATTTCAGTCGCCACCCTAAAAAGACTTTTTCACACTATCGGGCACAAAGCGGACATGGCGCGATGTCCGACTTGAGTCCGTTATGCGCGCAAAAGCAATCATGCAGGCAGTGCCTTGGCGGGGGTTTAATTCACGCCTCGTCATCCTGACCAATGGAAATCGACACGCTAACCCCCGAGGGCCAAGGCTGAGCTGCGCGAGATGCTAGCCGAGGCGGTGCGCAAAACAGTCTGAAGACGCGCAGCGCGCTGTCTAGGGCAAATGATGGCCAAGCAAAAGGCCGCTGGGCTGATGGCGAAAGGCAAGGTGAGGCATCTCCGCGCAACGGTCAGGGGGACTGCCAGCACGCATCATGAAGAACCTGATCGCAGGCGCCAGACGACCCCGGCCACGACAATGGCGAGAATGATCCAGATGACCATGTGAAATTGTCCATATCCGCCGTAGCCCCATGGCTCTGTTCCGAACATGATCAGTCCTCCGGCTCCTTTAGCGTGGTCGTCCGCTGCGTCACCATCCTAGCCCCACTCACGCAAAAGCCGCCAAGGTTTCCCTCGACGGCTCGTGCCGTTGCGTTGCGTTTGCACGGAAGGTGTGCTGCGTCGAGCGGTGTCGAACGTAGCCCAAGCCTGCCTTATCATGTGTGGCTGGCGGCGATGCTCTTCAAGCCAGTGTTGCTGTCCCATTGTGAACTGGCGGCGGCGTTTTTCAAAAAAGGGCGGCCGTTGCGAGCCGCCCCTCTGTCGTCGTGTGGACTGTAGCTGTGGCTTCTCAATTGAGCGCCCCGGGATCATCATTGCTGATTAAGGTCAGCAATCGATCTGCCACGGCCCGGATGCGTCCCTTGAATACCCTGTCCGCTCTGACATCGCCGCGCTCGACGGCCATTGCCAGGTCGCCGACAAGTTGCTCGATTTGCGCCAACCATGACACATCTGGGGGCGGAAGGCCCGCTTCCTCCGGTTGCGTCGCGGAAGCAACGATGTGCATCGGCCCCGCATCTTCATCGTCGGTTCAGTCTTCTTGTTGTACGTGGGGTCCGAGGGGTTAGAGGGGGTGTGCTGGATTACCATCCACTACGCCAACTTACGCGGAGAAGGTTCGATCCCAGTTCCTCTCCCTCCGCCACCATAACCGAAGCCGCATATTCTCCGCGTGAGTTTGTGTGCAATTAAGCCCAATAGCGGCAGCGATTTCTTGTTTGAACTCCGGACTCCTTCTCGGCAGGGCGCGCTCATTATTCTCCGAAAAGGCCCCTTTATCTCCGAAGCTCTGGACTCCGCGCATCCGGTACGGTTTTCGAAACTCTAACGTTTCGAAGGGTCTATGAATTTCAACGAAAAGAGGTTCTGCGGCTCCTCTCGGACAGGCGAGAGCGTCCAATTCCAATTTCGCCATATCGAGGTTCGAATCGTCCCGTCCCAGTCAACCAGTCCGGCGTCCAGAGAAAATGTCCCTGAAACTCACGGAAAGGCCCACCAACAGGGGGCTTTCGGGAATGATCGACCGGTCTCTGGGCTCCGATTTTGGGCAACCGCCTACCAACCTCAGGATGAGCGGAAGCACAACGCCTCCGATGAAGGCGTTGATGATCAAAGCAACGATACCTACCCCGAGGTAAATACCAAGTCGCGGCAATGGCCAATCGCCTATGGCCTCCGCACATGAGGTTCGACTAATCGGTCTTGGTGGGCTTCTTGGTCGCAACGATTTGCTTCCAAGGGCGTACCGCGACCGTTGTGGGTTTAGGCAGCTGTCGGAGCACGCCACCTGGCGGCGGTGACAGGGTTGGTGCAGGCGTGGGTGGCGGAGGTGGAGGTGGCGTTGTGTCTTCCTTGTCTACCGCGAACTGCGCTTCTCCAGCTTCAATACCTTTCTTGGCCTTGTTATAGGCCCAGTCCGGGATCTGTGGACTGTTGGCATTGAGCTTGTCCTTCTCGTCGATCAGGTTCCTAAGTTTGGCGGTAAGAACCTCCTCGGTTTCTCCCTGCCAGCACACTATCGAGTGGAAAAATCTGGCATCGTTATTAAGCTTATCGTATGCGTGCCCGGCTGAAAGGTGCCCAGCCTCTTTGTCGTTGGGATTAAGGAAGGTTGTAATCCCGGAGAGGATGGCAACGAAGATTGCCAAGGCTCCCGCCAGAATTCCTATCCATGGTTCCTGTTGTGCCGCCTTCGTGAAGGCGGTCGCACCGACTAAGCCCGAAATTATTACGGACGGTAGGCCTAGCCATAAGTTGCCCTTCTTCCACCTGGCCGCTGCGCAGTGATGGCCCTTCATTGAATAGAGAGTTGACTCCTCAAGGCGCTTCGCCTCGTTGATGATTTGAGAATGCGCCTTTGTCGCGGGACGCTCGCTTGTGGTCTCAACCATAGGCGGGGAAATGGTAGGGCATGAGAGCCTTCCAAGTGATGATTGCGTTTCGAGGGTCGCCTCTGTCGCCGTACATTTCGGCGTTGACGGCTGTGTTAAAGGCACCCTGTAATTTGCGGGAGGCCTCTTCTACGGTGGATTGGGTGATGTAGCGGCCGATATCGTCGCCATAACCGGCAGGGTCTAGGTTTCTCCCCCGGACGAGTGCCTGAGCCTTGTCGAAAAAGAACCGCAGCCCTGATGGGAAATCGCTAATGGTGACGTTGCGGAATGCTTCGAACGCCAGCACTTCAAGATGGAAAGAACGGAAGAAGGCACCATGGGCTTTATTCCAGCTCTTAATCATCTTGATGAGTGGAACGAGATTGCCTTTATGGTATTTGTTCGCCTCGGTCATGAGGGCGACGTGTTTCTTTGGGTCAGTCTCCAACCAGAAGTTTCCGACCGCGTTGGCGATGAGATAGCCTCCGCCGGTGCGGTTGAAGCCGACAACAACATCCACAACGAAATCTGAAAAGCGGATAGTTACGGCCTGCCCGTTGCGGCTGATGTCAGGGGTCGAAGTGTAGGTTTTAAGGAGCAGTCGCTTCGTATAGTCCAGAAGACCAGAAGGGCCGCCGTTCTGATTGTTGTAGTGGTGGAAGTAGTGCGGATCGAGGACGACAAAAACGTCCACGTCCGCCTCTTTTAGCGGCGAGATCATCGTAGACCGCATATACGAGCCGGTCAGAAAGTCATCGACCACCTTCATGCCGGCGTTGACGGTATCGCGGACGCCGTTTTGGCGCGTGGAGACCGTCAATGCTTGATCGAACGTGATCTCTAAGTTCGAGCGTAGCTTGGTGAAAGAGTCTGCGACCGTATAAGGCATTTGGAACCGTTTGAGGGAACCCGGCGAATATAGGGCCAGCGTCGGTACAACCAAGGGCTGAATTGGGTTTACCCCCAACCTACATTACGTCTTCGATCTCTGGGCTGAGCGCTGGCGACGGCGTGAGGCTGCGGGCAATATGATCATCGTGCGCTACGCCGACGACCTCATTGTCGGCTTCGAGCACGAGACCGAGGCCCGTCGCTTCCTCGACGAGACGAGATGCGTAAGCGGTTACAGGTCGTCACCGGCTACTTCAACTACCACGCGGTGCCGACAAACAGTTCGACACAGACCGCCTTCTTATTCCACGTCACCAATCTCTGGCGGCGCATGCTACGGCAGCGGAGCCAGAGAGACTGGACGACCTGGGAGCGGATCAAGCGGTTGGCCGACGACTGGCTCCCGAAACCGCGAATCCTCCATCCGTGGCCAGAGGTCGCTTCGCCGTTAGGCACCCAAGGTGGGAGCCGTATGCCCGAATTGGGCCCGTACGGATCTGTGCGGGGGGCGAGAGGTAACTCGCGTCCCTACCGCGAAAGTGGCCGCACCACAGTCAAAACGGTGCTTTTGACCCAACTGCGACATCGACCCCAGCACCCTTCTGATCGCAGCCCGCCGTACGTCATGCAATATTGAAACTCGTGTAAGGTAGAGAACGTCCGAGCTCCACGCGGATGGCGCGACTATCGATGACATTGAACCATAGAAACGGGCAGCCGTTTGCATTGTTTTGGTCGTGCAAATAATTATGCCTTCGCTTGCATCGCATGGCCGACCAGGTTTTTTCCGAGCGACCATATAGCACCAGGGACGCGGTGGCTTTCGGCGATGACGGAGTCAAAACCGTTCAAGATCCAATCACAGTCCGACTCGGAAATAACAAGTGCGGGCAAAAGCTTGATCGTATGGCCAGCATGACTAGAGACTTGGCTCAGCAATTTATGCTCTTTGAAAAGCGGGATCGTAATGAGCTGGCTAAATAGACCCGTCCTCGCAGCCTCAAGAGCGTGCCATGATGCCTTGAGCTTGAATGATGTTGGTGGACCGAACTCGATACCAATCATCAATCCCTTGCCGCGTACCTCACGGAGAAACTCGTAACGTCGGGTCATTTCAGTAAAGGCGCGCAGCAATCGTTCTCCGGTCTGCGCTGCTTTTTCGACCAGCTGCTCCGACTTGAGCACATCCAGTGTCGCAATTCCGGCCGCCATTGCCAGGTCATTTGCCCCGAATGTCGATCCGTGGGCTACTGCACGCTCCATGCGATCAAAGACTTTGTCAAAAATCCATTTTCGCGTGAGAAGTGCTCCAACCGGAACGTGTCCGCCCGACAGTGTTTTTGCAAGGAGAACCATATCCGGCTCGACGTTCCAGTATTCAACCGCCAGGAAGCGGCCGGTGCGGCCCAATCCGGTCTGCACTTCATCGGCGACGAACAAGGTCCCGTGGCGCCGGCAGAGATCCGCGGCAAGTTTAAGATAGTCATCGTCGGGGACGTTTACCCCTTTACCCTGTATCGGCTCGACGATGAATGCGGCAATCGTGCGCGAATGAAGGGCCTTCTCAAGCGCAACAAGATCGTTAAATGGGATGCGGACACAGTGGGGCAGCAAGGGCTCGAAGCCTTCTCGGAAAATATCGTCTCCATTGAGAGACAGCGCACCATTGGTGAGACCGTGGAATGCATGCTCGCAGTAAAGTATCCCGGGCCGGCCCGTTGCTGCTCGCGCGAATTTGATAGCCGCCTCGACCGTTTCCGATCCGGAATTTACGAAGCAGACTTTATCGAGATAGGGCACGTGCGCCAGTAATCGCTCGGCGAGAATGCCGGCTAAAGTCGACACATCCATTTGGACCAGATTGGGAAGATCGCTGTCGAGAATGCTTTTCAACGCCTCACACAAAGCGGGATGATTGCGCCCGATGGCAAAGACTCCAAAACCACTCAATAGGTCGAGATAACGGTTGCCGTCTCGATCATAGAGATACTGGCCCTTGCCACTGCAAAAGCCGACGTCGTAGCCGATTGCTTTGAGAACCCGCACCATCTGCTCGTTGAGAAGGCGCCGATGTATTGCGTAATGATCATGTTCACGTAGCGAAAATAACTTGGCCATATCGTGGGTCATGATCGCCTCCCAAGTTGCAGCAGATGCAGGATGGTCACCAAAGTTCTTTGTAGTCTGGAAATAGCTTTAGTGTCGCATCGTAGCGCACCGGCACGATCCAGGGCAGCGCCAGCCTGAATATTGCATTTGCAAGGGCCGACGTGTGGCGCACGTATAGATCAATTGGATCGAGTCGGTGCCTCATATGCAGCTTCGGATCATAGTTTAGGCCGCTGCTGCGAAACCATTTATACCCTTTGCTGATCCCCCAACTGATCATGTCCCGAACGACATAGTGATAGAGATGCAGATCGAGTGCAACGGAGTAATCGAAGCCAACATACTCCGCGTACAGCGAGTCTCCTTGCACCATGCAAAGGCTGAAGGCCACCAGAGTGTTTCCGCGACGCCACGCGAAGAACCGGACCTTATCGCTCATTCGTTGGCCGATCTGACGGAAAAAATCCTTGGTGAGCTTCTCGAATTGCATCCTCGAGCGCTCAAATACCTGCAGATAGAGCGGATAAATCTCATCGACGAAACTTGCCGCGTCGTTGGTGACGCTCATGCGAATGTCTGATACGCCGGCTGTCGCCTCGAGCTTCTTGCGCAATTTCCTTCGCGTTGAGCTTTTCAGCGCCTTGACCATGTAGGTGCCGAAGCTGTCATATCCGATGTCGAGCATCGTCATCGGCATGCTCGGCGCGCGCGCGAAGCCGCATTGCACGAAGCGGTGAAGCACTTTGCGATAGCGAGAAGGAAATTCCTTCAGCACGATGAGTTGTGCGTTGAACGATTTCGCTTGCTTGACGATGCCCTTCGACAAGGTTTCCGCGACGATGTCAACAGGCAGAGCTTCAGTAGCTGCGAGGTGAGCCTCCCCGGCGGAACAACCAACCATCAAAGCGCGCAGTTTAAGGAAGCGCGGATAGAATCGTCGGAGGAGCGAAATCAAATAAGCTCGTTCAGCGCCGAGGCCTTCGAGAATATCCTGATCGACTAGGAAGAACGGTTGGATCGCTCGTGTGTGGCCTCTGCTATCAACAATTGCAAAATATCGGTGCTCGAAGGGACCCCGGAGAGTATCGTCCAGAATCTCGTAAAACCGATAATCTTTTCGCTGGTCGGTGAAAGTCGACGTCCAAGACGCGCACCCGGACAAATCGGCACGGGAAACAACGGAAATTGAGAACGATTCACGGCGTGCGCTGGAAGCGCCCGGACCAATAGCGCTCATCTCACTACTCCGCAGGGCCCCAGGAGTTCATAACCCCGCGCAGCGCTAATTATTTCCTGCCCATTTGGAAGGTGGGGAAGCTTTTGCCACCAACCAGTGATTGCGTGCTGCCTTACTCGGGAATGCTTAAGATGCCCTTCGAGGCGATAAAACCTAATTTGCATGTCAGAAAACTGTCGTATTTTTCACTTGAAAAACACGGATCCCTCCAGTCTTCTCATGGCCTTAGCCCGATTAGGCTGCAATGCCATGCGGCTAGCAGCCGATTCGCTTCGCAATGTTTATTTGTCAAACCTGACATTTCTTCCGATCATTCAGGTTGCGAGTATCCAAGACCGAAACAGAAAACCCTAGATCAAGGACTGCGCGCGACCGTTCGGCATGTCCCAAACATGCCAAAGGGCGACGTTGCACGCTGCCTCAAATGAAGGGGCGCGCCTCAGCGCATCAATTGAATTCCGCCACAAGCTTGTCGAACAGTATTGTCCCATCGGGATTAACGACGCGAAAGCTTGTCGCATTGTGCCTGTTATCGGTTGATCCCATCAAATAAACCGGCCAGCCGGTGCGAGGTCATTGAGAATAGCAGGCCTCGGTGACGGCACTTTTTCTGACGGCGAGACACGGAGCCCGCGATGAACGATCCTGATCGGCTTCCATGTCCGCTCCTGAGCGCATAACGGACCAAAGTCAGACATCGCGCCATGTCCGAAAAGTGCCACAAACGGACGCAGGCAGGCCGTAAATCTCGTTATTTCGCCGCTGGCGGTGATTGAGCGAGGGCCACAATCCCCGCGTTGGCGGGATATCCAGCAAAATGCAAAATATCTTCGTTCGTATATTTGGGGATTGCCAACATGTCGCCCAGAGGTGAAGTGTAGCCAACTCGATCGTTTATTTTAGGTTCTGAACCGATTGTCTCAGAGTATTCTGAAAAGAACCCGAGACAACCCCAGGGCTTGGTGTCAGAAAAGCCGCAGCCCATGTGCCACAAAATCGGCGGGATACGATACACGTGAAGACTCTGGTGAGTCCCAATGAGCTGACCATTGAAGAAAATTTCGATTGATTGCACGCTTATCGCGAACCGTTTCTGTTGTTCGGGAGCGCGCCGCACATAGAGCGGTGGATTAGTTGGCTTTTCTGCTCGAAGCAGCACACAGGGTGCTGTCACTTTAGTTAATAGACCCATTTGATAGTTATATTCAGCGGTTTCGATTGAAGCTGCCGCACCGTTTTTAGAGTTCTTTATGATCGCGCATTGGGACGCCGGAATAAGACGTGCCGATTCACTATGCGCATAATTATCTTGGAAATAAGCGACCGGAACTTTGTAGTGCGCAACGAACGATCCAAGGTCCCCCATAGAATCGAAGACCACTGACATCTTATCTGGATCGAAGTCGAGTGCTTTACCAACGTTTACCAGATTCATTTTGGCCGCTTCTTCTTCAATATCGCGAGCCTGACCGAAATAAGCCGTATAGTATGCACCGTACATGAGGATCGGCACGATCACGAACCGGCGAGATATCCGACCAATGGCAGCCTCTATGAGCAGCGAAAGAAGAAATGCATGGACGAGTAACGCGTAAAAGACGAAAGCGTCTATGGAAAAAAGGAGGAGTAACAAGCCGGGTAAAAGGCCGATGATGGGAATCGCCTGAAATAGAAGTAGCTCAGCGGCGGTTACGAATAGCCAGAAGGAAACTGACCGCGGACGACCGTGAATCGAAACAAAGACTAAGAAGCCAAAGGCAGTAACAACAGCCGCGAAAGGCGCTGCTACAGCAAATACCGCGTCGGTCATAGTCACTGCAGCAGCCCCTTAGCCCTGATCGGAACCATGCGGCACGGTCCGCGAGTTGAAGACCAGCCCGATGATAAATTTATCTCTGATCATCACTAAGTTGTGGGGGGCAATAACGTCAACCACCAGTGTTCCGAATGCTCAATTTTGAATGAAGCGGGTGCGACTTCCGGTTTGGGTCAAAAACGGTCCTGACGCCCTTGAAATAGGATTTCTGTTTTACCCCCGAAAGCAGACATCGGTCAGCTATGCTTCCGATTGCGATCTCATCGTCTGCTACGGTGGAGCGATTCGCTGCTGCGCTATCCGCATTCCCTGTCGATTAGAGGCTTAGGGTAATCCAGTTAGAAGCGCGGCTTCTAGCTTGGCTATCAATGGTCCGATACGCATGCTTTCCGAGTCTATCGCTTGATGCAGGAAAATTGCGGCATCAAAAACGCCCTGTTTGAATTGCAGCAACGAAGGCACGTGGTTCGCGATCTCAGCTTGCGAAAGGCGGTTGCCCAAAACAATACGGTCCGTCAACTTTCGCAGCTCATTGCAAAACCGTAGCGCCTGATCGAGCATCATAGCTCGAGACCTCTGCACTTCCACGCTCCCCCAAACAGGGCCAAGTTCACTTTTGTAAGTCTTGACCGTTTCGTTTAGATAATTATGCGGTCCCTCAACACTCAACACGATGTTGGCTGTGATTCCGCCAATCGGGTTCAGATCGGGTAACGCAGCAAGCGCGTTCACCATGATATCGATGGCCGATGTCAGATTATAGAGTGCTTCACGTTCCTTATGCAGATGCGAACTACGGGCAGAAAGTTGTTCGTAATACCGCTGCAACGTTTGAGAGCGACCAATCGCTAATTGTTTCCAGACCGGACGTGCTGCGATAAGAGCAGCGGCCAATGCAATCAAGGCGGCTGACAGCGTTTGCCAGTCTTTCAGAAGGTCGTACCAGCCGCGCGTAGTTGCATCAGAGAAAACCGGCCCAGCCAGCCCTATCCACGCAACCAGAACCGCCGCCAACATCAATGAGCTAAAGACAACTAGATGGCCGGGAGGACCGTTCATTCAGTCTAACTTTCGGGGGGCCTACCGACGCGCGGGGCGAATTGATGCAAACCTAGAGGGGAATAGGTAACTGTTCGCCACCTGATCCTTCGATAATCTCAATCACCTTGGTAATCTCTATCTGCTCTTCGATCATCGTTCCTTTGTCATCAAAAATATAAGTGAACCGGACCTTGCAACGCATGGCATCACCTGAATGCAAACCCTTCACTTTCCGGTTGTGAAATTTACTTAACCAATCTTCGTCGGTGATTTTTGCGAAAACCGGAAACTTTCCTCTGGCAAATTGCCACTTCGAATTTCCGACCATGTCGGGTTTGCGGATGGTCAGAATGATTTCGCCTTCGCTATGCTTTTCTGTCGTCGTCTTATCAAGCGGGATGATTTCGGACGGGTCCCAGGTTTTTGTTAAGTCCACGTCGTAGGTTTTGTGACCGGGGGCCTCCAGCATCAGCTTATCTTTTGGACCCAACAACCTCTTGCCGTCCTGCAGCGAGTCAAGAGCCGCTACCAGCTTCGCTTCGTCAATTTTCTTCAGAAGGCTGCTCAGTAAAACGCGAATTGACCCGGCCTTGATATCGTCCAAGACCATCACGGGCTGCAATCTGACATCGACCGATCCGGCGACAGCTTGGTCCAATTGTTCGAAGCCGTCGATTAACTCGCTGGCGGCGTCAAATATGCGCCGTGGATCTCCTTGGCCTTTCTTGAAGACAATTCGGAATGAAAAATCCGCAGGTGGTGGCGGCATTGGCGGGTCCCCCGAATCCTCGCAAGTAGTTATCCGTAGGATTTCACAACCTAGCGTATTTGCCTACGGTTGGTCTTGGGCACCGAACTTATGATTGCGGGAAATGGCGGACGTTGTTGAGGTGATCCAAACCTTCGAGGCCCTTAGACGACAAAACCCCACCTTGCGGTGGGGCTTTGCGTATTGACACTCGCGTCTCCAGTTGGGTTGCCCCAACTCAGGCTTTCGCCTGAAGTATCACAAACGACTCGGGCAAGCCCGGTGGTGTAGTCGTTTATGACTACCAGACCATATAAGGGCAGAATCTTACGAACAAGGGGTAAAACGCACCCCCGCGCCGCGCAAAAATCGTATGTCTATAGGGAACAAAAGGGGGGTAGGTGGGGCGAGTGTGGTGCTCGCCCCGATATTCTCTCCTCCAGAAAACTGGAGACGCGAGTGAGATTCGAACCCACAAGGGCCACCACAGCCCTGCCAAGGTTTTCAAGACCTGCCCGTTAACCGTTCCGGCATCGCGTCGGAGGTGAATGTAAGGCTCGATTCGCGAAGAGTCTATGATTCGCAACCGAAGCCCCGTTAATCCCCGTTGACGCCGGACAAAAACAGAACATTCTCTCAAAATTGGTCTGGTCAGGGATTTCTATATGGCTTCGGTCCCCGCCCCACAATCCGGCGCTGACCAGCTTGGGGCCGCCGCCGATCAAGCCATCGCGGCCTGCGGCGGTGATCCTCGCGAGGCCGTCAAGGCGCTGATCGTCGCGAACCATTTTCTGGAAACCGATCTGGAAAGCTGAAGGCGGCGGCCTCGATGGGTATGCGCGGGGGAAGCTGATCGAGGAAGCGAAGGAGCCGCCGCGTGATCGGAAGGATTGGTATGATTGAATGGAGCGGTCCCCCATGGCCGAGGTCACTTACTTTGTTGCTCTACCATTTGTCGCCACCGATGACGGCATTGCGGCTGGCGAGCCAATCGAATGCTTCAATCCAACTGCCGTGGTAATGAAAGCGGAAGCGCTATCGCGCAAGGATGGTCACGTCGGCGCGGTCGCGTTCATTCGATGAACAACCGTTGCAATCTCCCAGCAGAGTTTTTGAGCCAAAGGGTTGGACAGTTTTGTCGTAAGGGCGGGCGCGAGGTCCAGCTTATTCCGGCTGAAAGATCGAATCGCATCGCGCAAAAATCGTTGCGTATTCCCAATACGTTACGAGTATCATGATATGACGTGGGGGGGTGTGCACTCTTTTGCCGAGAGTGAACGGCTGCGGCACTAAACAGTAACCGCTTGAATTACTTGAAAATCTGGTTCTGGCAGAATTGTCCGTTGCCAGAATTTGACAACCGGTCCACTACTAAGGCTGACCATCGGATCGGTTGGGTCTCCCGAATTTTGAAGCTGGAGAACCAACCCTATGATCAAGCCCCCACGATTCGAAGTTAGGTTTCTCGGCGCTTACGTAAGCGGTGAGGGATTAGCGGGCATTGTCGGTGCCATCGTCGCAGTCTGCGCGATGCTCGCGCTCTACCGTTTAGTCGTTTTTGGAGACGTTGTCGGGGCGCTGTTGAACTGAGTATCCGAGAGGTGGGGCCGCAAAAATGGCACTGACAATCGCGGACTTGGTCGCCGAATACATGGCCGATCAAGATTCAACATTTCAAAGCCTCAGCTACAAGGTCCGTGTCAACAACGGTCGCTATCTTTCGCGAATTGCGAGGGAGCGAGGCGCTATGCTTGTCAGCGATATCAAGCGCCGAACGTTAATGCATTGGTACAGGCAATGGAGCAAAGAAGGTAAGCTGCCCACGGGACAGGCGTTTGTCGGGCAATTGCGATCCATTTTTCGGTATGGGTCTCTTTATCTGGAGAACGTCGACTGCCATCGTTTGTCGCTGATCCTAGACGGACTGAAACTCGAGGTCAGCAAAGCCAGAACAGTACGGATGACATCCGCACAGGCGGAGGATATCAGAAATACCGCGCGCGATGTATTTGGCCTCGATTCGATAGCCCTCGCGCAGGCATTTCAATTTGAGCTCTTGCTTAGACAAAAGGATGTTATCGGAGAGTGGATACCGGAGGCGGAAGCGCGTAACGCGGAAAAGATCATTTTAAATGGCCGCGCTTGGACCGCCGGTTTGCGCTGGGAAGAAATTGATGCAGACCTAATTCTAAGACATGCTACGAGCGCGCGAGAGCGCCATATCGAAGTGGACCTCAAGCGAGCGCCAATGGTCTTAAAGGAATTGGCATTGCTTGCTAACGTGCAAGTCCCAGCGCTCGAACGAACTCATTTACCGGCTTCTGGGCCGATCATTCTTTGTGAGCTAAATGCATGGCCTTGGTTTGGATTCAAGTTTCGCCGCAAGTGGCGGCACATCGCAGATCACGTCGGCGTTCCTAGAGATATTAAGAACATGGACAGTCGCGCTGGCGCTAAGGTCGTGAGGATCGCAGGTCGTGATATTCGGGTGTTTGAACGTCATCGGCCAGGCCAGCGTCATGCATAAGCTGATCTGGCAGCCGCTGCACCAGTGACCCCGCTCCGCGGCGCGAGTGCAAAACATCTCGTCGAAGGAGAGTTTCAACCCGTCGCGGAAGGATGCGCATTGGGGGCGCCGTAAGCTGGCGCGGGATCGATGATAATAATTCAACGGGAAAGAGCACGGCTCCGCAAGGGTTCAGTGGGGTCAAACGGAGCCGCGCTCCCCCGCATAAAACCGGAACGATGCAACTTGGGACCACCGCTCGGTAGAATGCAGAGGTGAACCTAATTCATCGTGTAGGGAGTGAATTTGATCTCGCACAATTGGTGCGGTGCGAACGTGCGACTGCCCAAATAAGGAAACGGCCTCACAGGGTACCAATCCAGTCACGAATCTGTGGATTGTCGCGCACCAGCGCAGTGATAGGTTTTTCGACAAGGCGCACATTGCCCGTGAGCGCTGACTCTCTTGATTGGGTTGGGCCCCGCCCTTGACCCCCCATCTCGAGGGCGGGGTTCTCCCCGTTAGGAACCACTTTCGCCATGTCCCCGTTATAGCAATTGGGCCACGTGAACCGAGAGTTCGTGGCCCGGTACGGTCCTGCCTTACAAGCCTCCCCTACAGCCCCAAGGCGGGACCGTGCTTTGATTCTGCCAGCTGGTGTCGCTTCCAGCCAAAAAAGCCCCCCTCATGGGCGGTTCCCTCCAAGGTTGGTTGGGATCCGGACCTATACCCTAGGATTGTGCCGCTGCGCCGTCCCAACAGACCGCCCACAGCGCCCCTACGCGGCCTCGTGGGTGCGGTTTCCATGGCAGGGTGGTAGGCACACCCTGGGGCCTTGCCGATTCCAACCCCTATTTTGGGCCGTTTCTGTCGCACCGGTTCCCGCCATGCAGACCGTTAGCCTGCCCTTAGTTTCTGGCCCGGCGATACTGCATAAAATCCATACATATCAACATGTTGGGCGGAATAACGTGGTTAATCCGGAGTTAACCGACCGCCCCGGGGCCGCGCTATGGCCCGTTCAGAAACACAGTGAAACAAAAATGCCGGCCCGGAATCGAAAAGGGCGGCCTTTCGAGCCGCCCTTTCGTAGTCTGAAGTCGATCGAGATCGACTATTCCGCCGCGAGCTTGAGGTCAGGTGCGGCCGCGCGGACATCGGCGTCGACCTGGGCTTCGAACTTCGCAAAATTCTTCTGGAACATGCCGACCAGCGCGCGCGCCGTTTTGTCGAACTCGGCTTTGTCCTGCCAGGTGTTGACGGGATCGAGGATCTCGCTCGGCACACCGGGCAGCGCGGCCGGGACCGCGAAGCCGAAATACTTGTCGGTGCGGAAGTCGACATTGCGCAGCGAACCGTCGAGCGCCGCGGTCAGCAGCGCGCGGGTCACCTTGATCGGCATCCGGGAGCCGGTGCCGTATTTGCCGCCGGTCCAGCCGGTATTGACCAGCCAGCAATCGACATTGTGCCGGGCGATCAGCTCGCGCAGCATGTTGCCATAGACCGAGGGATCGAGCGGCAAAAACGGCGAGCCGAAGCAGGTCGAGAATTCCGGCTGCGGTTCGTTGCCGAGCCCGCGCTCGGTGCCCGCTACCTTGGCGGTGTAACCCGACAGGAAGTGGTACATCGCCTGCGCCGGGGTCAGCTTGGCGATCGGCGGCAGCACGCCGAACGCATCCGCCGCCAGCATCACCACGTTCTTCGGGTGGCCGGCGCGGCCGGTGCGCGAGGCGTTGGGAATGAAATCGAGCGGATAGGCCGAACGGGTGTTCTCGGTTTTCGAGCCGTCGTCGAAATCCGGCACGCGGGTATCCTCGTCGAGCACCACGTTCTCCAGCACCGCACCGAAGCGCTTGCTGGCGGCATGGATTTCAGGCTCGGCCTCTTTCGACAGCTTGATGCATTTGGCGTAGCAGCCGCCCTCGAAATTGAAGACGCCATCGGCGCCCCAGCCGTGCTCGTCGTCGCCGATCAGCGTGCGCTTCGGGTCGGCCGACAGCGTGGTCTTGCCGGTGCCCGACAGTCCGAAGAAGATGGCGCTGTCGCCCTTGGGCCCGACATTGGCCGAGCAGTGCATCGGCATCACGCCCCTGGCGGGCAGATAATAGTTCAGCGTGGTGAACACGCTCTTCTTCATCTCGCCGGCATAATAAGACCCGCCGATCAGGACGATCTTGCGGGCGAAATCGATCGCGACCACGTTCTCCGAGCGCACGCCATGGCGTTTGGGATCGGCGCGGAAGCTCGGGATGTCGATGATGGTGAGTTCCGGCACGAAGGTCGACAGCTCGACCGTTTGCGGCCGGATCAAAAGCGTGCGGATGAACAGCGAGTGCCAGGCGAGTTCGGTGAACACGCGGGTCTTGATCTGGAAGCTCGGATCGGCGCCGCCGTAAAGATCCTGCGCGAACAGCGTCATGCCTTCGGCGTGCTTGAGGAAGTCCTGATAGAGCACCTCGAACTGTTCGGATGTGATCGACTGGTTGCCGGCCCACCACATCTTCTCGGTAGAGGCGTCGCGGACCGTGAACTTGTCCTTCGGGCTGCGGCCGGTGAAGTCGCCGGTATCGGCGCATAACGCGCCGTCGGCGGACAGCACCGCCTCTCCGGCCGAAAGCGAATACTGGTAGAGCTGCGGGGCTCCGAGATTCCAGTGCACCCGCTTGAGATTTTTTAAACCAAATTTGTCGGCGCCGAAGGCACCGTTGCGCATACCCGTCTCTTGCACCGAAGAACCTCCTCGAACCCGCGTCTCTCGATCACGCGAACGCTGCTAAACGCGCTGCTGCCGCGGTGACCGTCGTTGATCATAGCCTTGCGACCCCGGTCCGGCGACCTAATACTGATGAACGCCGGGCTTGCCAAGCCGATCCCGTGAGATTTGGTTTATTCCAGGACCGGTACGGATACGGCGCAAAAGCCTGCTGCACCGCACGGCCTTATCGAGGGGCTTCTGATCGTTGCGGAGGCGTTGCGGCGCGACAATCGGCCGCTATTTTGGTCACACTCGGCCATGCGGCTTGTTGCGTCGCAACAATTAACCTTCAATGACGCGCCGCGCCGTCGCCGACCAGGGCAAACGGTCCCCAGAAAGCGGGATAGGCGTTTTTGGGCGATGAAGTATCGTTGAGGTAGAACAGCATCGCCTGCCGCAACGCCTCGGCGCGGCCGATCTTCGGATCGACCTTAAGACGGTCGAAGGTCGCGATCGTCAGCTTTGTCGCAGCTTCCGAATCCACCGCCCAGTGCGAGACCAGGAGCGCGCGGGCGCCGGCGTAAATGAACGAGCGCGCCAGGCCCGACAAGGCTTCCGCCCCGGGTTTGTCGCCGGCAATAGTATTGCAGGCCGACAACACCACCCAGTCAGCGTTGAGTTTCAGTTGCGCGACTTCGCTCGAGGTCAGCAGACCGTCATCGAGTTCGGACGGCTGCCTTGGAATGCTCAGCGCCAGCGACGGCTCTGCGAGGCCCTTGACGTCGCCTGCCAGCAGGCCATGGGTGGCGAAATAGATGATGCCGTAATCGGCGAGGGCGAGACGCTTGACGGTGGTCTCGTTGGCGTCGGCGCCGAGATGAATGTCGGCGGCGGCCACACCGAGGTCGCTCGCAACGCCCTTCAATTCGTCGGCCGTATCCGGCAATGGCGGCAGCGCTTGCGCCAGTCTCGCACGATCGACACCGATCCCCTGCCAGAAGTCGGTATAGGCCGACGTCACCACCGACCGGGACGCGGATTTTGTTGCCCCGGCGGCGCGGTTGTCCCCGCCGCCATCCTGCAGCGGGTTGAACAAGGGATCGCCGAAGCCGGTCATCGGCTTGGTCGCGTGCTCACTGCGCGCAAACGCCCGCAGCGCCTTCAGGCTTGCGACCGACGGCAACACCGACACCGCCTGACGCTTGACCAGCCAGGCGGCATCGCGGTAGCCCGCGAATGTTTCGGGGATCGCGGCGGCAGGCTTCTCCGTCACCAGGAGATGAAACGGCAGCGCCGTCAGCGCGCCTGAAGGCGCCACCAGGAGACTGCGCTTGTCCTTGACCAGCGTCTCGACCGGACCCAGCAGCGTGACGTACAGCTCATTGGCCAGCGCCAGATTGAACAGGCCGGACTTGCCGGAGGCATCGCGGGCTTTACCGATATCCAGACCGCGGCGAAACGCAGCGACCTTCTGCGACAAGGCTTCGGCGCCAAGCGGCAGCGGCTTCCAGTCGAAGCGCTCGCGCGTCAGCGCAATGACATAGCTCTCCTTGTCGACCACCGAAAACAGCACCATGGCCTCATCGACCGACAAAAGCGCCTGGATCTCCGCAACCTTCATCGGCAGCGGATTCGACAGCGCGGCGTAATTGGGGAATTCGGCGGCGAATGTCTTTTGCAAGCCCGCGCGTTCGGCGGAAATGGCGGCAAGCCGGTCCCGGTTGCGGCTCTCGGCCGCCGCATCGCGCCTCGATCTCTCCCTGGAGACCGCGCCAATGATCGACTTGTCCAGCGCGTCGGCCTCGGTGGCGAGATCCTGATCCCGCCGCACGAGCTCGGCGAGGCGATCGCTTCCGGCGGCAAGGCGAACCGCGAGCTTGTTCACGGCGGACGCCGCCGACGACTGGGCGCCGTGCTGGACCACATTGAGCGCATCGTCCAGCGCCTTCTCGCTGGAGACGGATCGCCCGTTCTGCGCGGCAAACAGCACCGGGAGCGCCACGCGCGGCTGTGCACGCCCGCTTCCGATCATTCGCTCCACGATCGGCAACGCGTCGGCGTTGCGTCCCTCGCCTTGATAGAGGAACGCCAGGTTGTTGAGCGATATTGCAAGGTCGGGATGATCGGGACCGAGCGCCGCCTCGCGGATCGCGGCCGCCCGCTGGTAGAGCGGTTCGGCATCCCTAAGGCGGCCCTGCCGTTCGTACAGGTCCGCCAGATTGTTCAGCGATCTCGCCACGTCGGGATGGTCCCGCCCGAGCACTTTTTCGCGGATCAAGAGCGACCGCCGGATCTCCGGCTCGGCCTCCGCATAGCGGCCCTGAACCTTGGCGACCTGGCCGAGATTGTTCAGGAGCGTCGCGACCTCGGGATGCTCCGGACCGGCCGCCTTCTCGTAGATGGCAAGCGCCCGCTTGAACAGCGGCTCGGACTCCGCATGGCGGTCCAGCTTATCGTAGAGCGTCGCCAGATTGTTGAGCGATTGTCCGACGTCGGGATGATCGCGGCCAAGCGACTGCTCGCGAATCGCCAGCGCGCGTTTGAACAATGGCTCGGCCTCGCCAAAGCGTTCCTGCCGCTGGCACAAAGCGGCGAGGTTGTTCAATTCGGTCGCAACGGCCGGCGAATTGAGGCCGCCGATCTTTTCCTGGATCGCGATGGCGCGCTTGTACAGAGGCTCGGCCTCGGCGTCGCGTCCCACGTCCGCATAAAGCAGCGCCAGATTGTTCAGCGCGCCCGCGACATCGCCGTTGAAGGGACCGTATTTCTTTTCCAGGCTTTCGAGCTGGCCCTGCGCCAGCGGAATCGCTTCGGCATATTTGCCGGCCCGGCTGAGTTCGGCGATCCTGGCGCTCAGCGCCGCCACCTCACCCTTTTGCGCCGATGACGGCGCGCTCAAGCCGGCGTTGGTCGCCAGCGCCAGAGCCGCCACCAGGGCCCATCGGCTACCGGATTTCATCTTGTGCTCGCCTCGCCCTTGCCTCTGGCGCGGGCGGGCATCGGCTATGGCTTCGCCCGCGCCTCATCCGCCAGCCTGACCAGCATCTTCCGCAGTTCCCCCGGGCTGGTCACGCGTTCCGGGAAATCCAGCCGCAACGTCTTACTGCCGGCCTGCAGGTCGATCCCGTCGGGATCGCAGCCGGTGCAGCGCCAGTCCGCGGCCTCAGCGCCGAGCAGCCTCGTCGCATAGAGGTTAGTCGCCTCACGATGATCGGCGTTCATGTGGTCGATGGCGCCCTGCTCGGCCTGCAGCAGCGCAGCCGCATCGGAAATCTCGGTCAGGAACCGATCGGGCTTCAGATCGACGATCCGCCCGAACCCGGCTACCAGATGGGTGCCGGTCGGCCGTAACAGGAAGAATGAAAAATCCATAAAGTTTACAAAGGCTTCCGCGGACGGATGGGCGTTGAGGTAGCGCCGGCGCGCGATCTCCAGATCGCTGCCGTCGGCCTCCTCGGCCCGGCCTGACAACATGATCCGCGCGCCTTCCAGCGGGTCGCCCTCGGCCCGCTCGTCCAGCATCAGGGAGACCCTGGGATCGCCGAGGATATTTTTGGTGTGCACGGCGAGGCGCGAAATCAGCAGGATCGGCGAGCCATCGGCATGGCTTGCGACATTGACCAGCGAGCAATAGGGGTCCCCGCTGCCGGCCATCAGGGTGGCCAACGCTCCTTGGCGGCAGCGGCGCAACAGCGAGCGGGCCAACCGGGACGCGTCGAAATCAGGGGTGGGCTGCATCGGTCATCTCGCCGTCTGTTTGCAATATGGGCCTTTTCTGGGCAAAACTGGTAGTTATATAGGTGGGAACCCTGGGGTCGGCTCGGACGTTTTGCGGAACTCGGTCACACTTCAGCCCAGCTTGCATTGCTCGTTGACCAGGTTCGAAGCTCACTTGTACGGCGCATCACCGATTCGCTCGCCGTTTCAGTCACCTCGTACCAGTATCTGAAAGCAGGCTCATGCCCACAATCGCCTTGGTCGACGACGACCGCAACATTCTCACATCCGTCTCGATCGCGCTCGAAGCCGAAGGCTATCGCATCATGACCTACACGGATGGAGCTTCCGCGCTCGACGGCTTCCGGACCTCACCGCCGGACCTGGCCATCCTCGACATCAAGATGCCGCGCATGGACGGCATGGAGACGTTGCGGCGGCTGCGGCAGAAATCCGATCTGCCGGTGATCTTCCTCACCTCCAAAGACGAGGAGATCGACGAATTGTTCGGTCTCAAAATGGGCGCCGACGATTTCATCCGCAAACCGTTTTCGCAGCGCCTGCTGGTCGAGCGCGTGAAGGCCGTGCTGCGCCGTTCGGCGCCGAAGGATCCCAGCGCCGCACCGAAGGAGACCGACGCCAAGGCGCTGGACCGCGGGTTGCTGCGGATGGATCCGGAACGTCATACCTGCACCTGGAAGAACGAGCCCGTGACCTTGACGGTCACCGAGTTTCTGATCCTGCAGGCGCTGGCGACGCGGCCCGGCGTGGTGAAGAGCCGCAACGCGCTGATGGACGCGGCCTATGACGACCAAGTCTACGTCGACGATCGCACCATCGACAGCCACATCAAGCGGCTGCGCAAGAAGTTCAAGGTCGTGGACGACGATTTCGAGATGATCGAAACCCTGTACGGCGTCGGCTACCGCTTCAAGGAAACCTGATTGTCACTCGCCGACGGGCTGATTGTTAACTGACGCCGACGCCTGTCTGGGGTAGGATAGGGGCAAAGCGTCTTCCAAGGGCGCCATCGAAAACAACCGGCAGTTTTGGCCATTGCTCGATCGAACGCAGCCTGATCCAAACCTGAATGCGGAGGGTGTCTCGGCGTCCCTCGCACTCGATGGCGTTGCCATGGACAGCCCTCCGGTGCGGGGCTGGCAGCGGCTGCTCGGCTGGCTGCGCCGCGCCGGCCAGTTCTTCTTTGCGCTCAGCTTCTCCAGCCTCACCCGCCGCATCGTTTCGCTCAATCTCGCCGGCCTGGTGGCGCTGGTTGCGAGCATTTTGTACCTCTCGCAGTTCCGCGCCGGCCTGATCGACGCGCGGGCCGAGAATCTGCTGTCGACGGGCGAAGTCATCGCGCGCGCCATTGCCGCGACGGGGACCACCGAAACCAACGCGCTCACCATCGACCCGGATCGTCTGATCGATCTGAAACCTGGCGAAAGTTACGGCCCGTCCGACGATGCCTTGTCCGGTCTCGATTTTTCGATCAATCCCGAACGCATCGCGCCGGTACTGCGCGGACTGATCTCGCCGACGAAGACCCGCGCCCGCATCTACGATCGCGACGGCGTGCTGATCCTCGACAGCCGCAGCCTGTATGGCCGCGGCGACGTCATGCGCTTCGAGTTGGCCCCGCCCTCGACCGGCGCGCCCGGAATGGCCGAGCGCGCGATGATCGCGATTCGCACCTGGCTCAATCGCGGCGATCTGCCCCTCTACCGCGAACTCGGGCCGGAGAACGGCAAGGGTTACACCGAGGTTTCCCGCGCGCTCGACGGCATCAAAGGCTCCATGGTTCGCATCAACGACCGCGGAGAAGTCATTGTCTCCGTGGCGGTGCCGGTGCAGCACTTTCGGGCGGTCAATGGCGTCTTGCTGCTGTCGACGCAGGGCGGCGATATCGACCAGATGGTGACCGCGGAGCGGCTTGCCATCCTGAAGATCTTCGCCGTCGCCGCCGTGGTGATGATCGCGCTGTCGCTGCTGCTGGCGAGCACCATTGCGGGTCCCGTCCGCCGGCTCGCCGACAGCGCCGAACGCGTCCGCCGCCGCATCCGCACCCGCGTCGAGATCCCCGATTTCACCCGCCGCCGCGACGAGATCGGGCATCTCTCCGGCGCGCTGCGCGACATGACGGAATCGCTCTACAACCGCATCGAGGCGATCGAGATGTTCGCCGCCGACGTCGCCCATGAACTGAAGAACCCGCTGACCTCGCTGCGCTCGGCGGTCGAAACCCTGCCGCTGGCGCGCAACGAGAACAGCCGCTCGCGGCTGCTCTCGGTGATCGAGCACGACGTCAAGCGGCTCGACCGGCTGATCTCGGATATTTCCGATGCGAGCCGGCTCGATGCCGAACTGCAGCGGCAGGACATGACGTCGGTCGATCTTCGCCGCCTGCTCAACGCGCTGACGACGGTCGCCAACGAAACCAGGCGCGGCAACAACATCGCCGTCGTGGTGCGCTTCGAAGGGAAAGGCGCCAACGATAGCTTCTCGGTGCCGGGCCACGATTCACGGCTCGGACAGGTGATCTCCAATCTGCTCTCCAATGCGCAGTCGTTTTCCGAAGCCAGCGGCAAGGTGCGGATCGTCTGCCGCCGACTGCGATCGGAAATCGAGATCGTGGTCGATGACGACGGGCCGGGTATTCGCGACGACGCGCTGGAACGGATCTTCGAGCGCTTCTACACCGACCGGCCGCATCAGGGCTTTGGACAGAATTCCGGATTGGGGCTGTCGATCTCGAAGCAGATCATCGAGGCGCATGGCGGACGCATCTGGGCTGAGAATCGGTCCGGCCCCGTCAACGCCGATGGGGAAGCAACGGTCGCGGGCGCGCGCTTCGTGGTCAGGCTGCCGGTGCCATGACCGATACAGCAGGCGCCAGTGTGCACGCTTCCGCGGTAAAGGTGGGACATCGCGCGGTGCTGATCCGCGGGGCTTCAGGGACCGGCAAATCGCGCCTTGCCTTCGACCTGATCCTGGCCGGACGCGCCGGACAGATTCCGCCAGCCGTGCTGGTCGGCGACGACCGCGTCCATCTCAGGGCGAGCCAGGGACAGTTAACGGTCCACCCGGCGCGCGAATTGGCCGGGCTGATCGAAATTCGCGGGCTGGGGATTCGCCGTTGCGACTTTGTCGAGGACGCTATTGTCGGCCTGGTGGTCGATCTGGCCGCTCCTGACGCGGAACGGATGCCGCCACCCGAGGCGTTTCAGACGCAAATTTCGGGTACCAAAATACCCCGAATTCCCATAGGATTGGGCTTCGCGGCGTTCCCGCTCGTTATCGCCGCACTGACCATGACCGCGAGTTCACCTTGTTCACAACCTTCGGCCGATTGTTCGAAGGGGATTGGTAACCATATAACCCCCACTATCGCCACGGAATAACCGGCGCAGGCTCCCCCTCTACCGCTAATTTTCCGGGAGAATCGCGAAGAACCCCTCTTGCGCGGGGGCTCTGGATGGTCAAAGTGGCGCGTTCGTGCGGTGCACCAAAAGGCACCCGCGAGGAGTTTCCGATGATTGGTCTAGTACTTGTGACCCATGGGCGCCTTGCCGACGAGTTCAAGGCGGCGCTCGAACATGTAATGGGTCCGCAAAAGCAAATCGAAGCCGTCACGATCGGAGCCGAGGACGACGCCGATCTATGTCGAAGCGACATCATCGAGGCGGTTAACCGCGTCGACTCGGGCGATGGCGTGGCCATCCTCACCGACATGTTCGGCGGCACGCCGTCGAATCTCGCGATCTCCTGCATGAGCCGTCCGAAGGTGGAAGTGCTCGCAGGCATCAATCTTCCGATGCTGGTCAAGCTTGCGAAGGTTCGCGAAGAGCGTTCGCTGCCCGACGCCATCGCGATGGCTCAGGAAGCCGGCCGCAAATACGTCACCATCGCCAGCCGGGTCCTCGCCGGCAAATGAGCGACGACGACGCCCCGCTGCCTGCAAACGAGGCCGGGCCGAGTGTCCCCGCGGGCGCGCTGTCCCGCGAACTTCCCATCATCAACAAGCGCGGCCTGCACGCGCGCGCATCCGCGAAATTCGTTCAGATGGTCGAGCGCTTCAACGCCGAGGTCTGGGTCACCAAGGGTGGCGAGACCGTTGGCGGCACCTCGATCATGGGACTGATGATGCTGTCGGCGGGTCCAGGAACTTCGATCGTCGTCTCCGCGATCGGCCCCGAGGCACAATCCGCCATCGACGCCATCACCGAACTCGTCGCCGGCAAATTCAACGAAGAAGGCACGTGAGAGATTGCGGGCTTCATCCTTCGAGACGCGGGCAAGAGCGCGCTCCTCAGGTCTTATACCAGCCTTCGGAAGGTCTGACTCTTTTTGAAAAGCTGGCGCCGGCGTGATTCATTTATGACCGACTGGATTGATTCGGGAGGTCGGCGATGGGCGGGCGGTCGGTCTACGGGAGGATTTCGAGGCGGATGAGCTGCGTCGGCTCGCGGCGAAGGTGAAGGATGCCGCGCAGGCGCGACGGCTGCTGGCGCTGGCGGCGATTCGCGACGGGATGAACCGCACCGAGGCGGCCCGGATCGGCGGCATGGACCGGCAGACGCTGCGGGACTGGGCGCACCGCTTCAACCAGTACGGGCCTGACGGTCTGATCGACATCAAGCCGACCGGGCGGCCGTCGAAGCTCTCCGACGAGCAGAAAGATGCATTGAAGCAGCTCGTCGAGACCGGCCCCGACCCGGAGAAGGATGGGGTCGTACGCTGGCGCTGCGTCGACCTGAAGCGTGTTCTCGGACAGCGTTTCGGTGTCGATCTGTCGGAGGTGAGCCTGGGGCGCGCGCTCAAGAAGCTCGGCTTCTCGCACATCAGCGCCCGGCCGCGCCATCCCGTGCAGGATCCGGAGACGATCGCGGCATTTAAAAAAACTTTCCTACGCAGGTCGCGGCGATCGTGACCAAACTCGCCCCGGAAACGCCGATTGAGGTCTGGTTCCAGGACGAGATGCGGGTCGGCCAGAAGAACAGCCTCGTCTACCAATGGGCCAAGAAGGGATCACGGCCGCGGCAGCCCAAGGATCAGCGCTACGAGAACGCCTATGTGTTCGGCGCCGTCTGTGCGAGCCGCGACACCGGCGTCGCCCTCATCATGCCGCAAGCCGACACCGAGGCTATGCAGGCGCATCTCGACGCCATCGGCAAGGCCGTCGCGCCCGGCGCGCATGCGCTGCTGATCCTCGACAAGGCCGGATGGCACACGACGCGCAAACTAAAGCCACCTGCCAATGTCACCCTCGTGCCGCTGCCACCCGCCTGTCCGGAGCTCAACGCAGCCGAGAACATCTGGCAGTATCTGCGACAGACCTATCTCGCCAACCGTGTGTTCGCGTCCTACACCGATATCCTCGACGCCTGCCAAAACGCCTGGCGAAAACTTCTCGCCGAAACCGGGCGCATCACCTCGATCGCGGCCCGCGACTGGGCCATCATCAGTCAGCCCTTCTGAAGGCTGGTATTAGATCCTCATGGTGAGGAGCAGCGCGGCGGGTCTCGAACCATGATGCCTGAGCTGCTCGATCAAGTCTTCTACTTCGCCGGTGGCACGATGTAGACGTTCCAGGTAATCGCCGGACCGGAACGGCCCTGGAAAAAGCGCTGCGTGGTGACGGTGAGACGCTCTGCGTTGGCGGCGTTCGCTGCCATCCACGCGGTGCAGACCGGCAGCCGCCCGTCCGACGTATCGCAGATGCCGATAAAGCCGAGCCGCCTGGCCTCCTCCAGCGACGTCAGCCCCGACGACCACAGTTCACCCGGGGTGAGCGGCGCCGGATGATCGGGGCTATAGAAGGTCATGGGCTCGCCGATCTCCGTGGTGCCGGCGACCACGGCCCATCTTGTGGCGAAGCGATCGTGCCAGGCCTGGGTCAATTCACGGGCGAGTTGCGACCGATCGCCGTAGCCTGAAGCGCCATTGGGATTCGCCGCCATTTCGCGGACGGCGATGGCGGGCGAACCGGCCAGCGTGGCGAGCGTGACGACGAGCCAAATTGCGCAGATGTTGAATAGCGCCCGTTTTTGCGAGCGGAGCTGGGGTATCGCGACCAGCGCCAGGGGCGTCAGAAAGAACAGCGAGATGCCCCAATCGGTTTTCATATAAACTTCGAAGATCAGGCCGCCGAGCGGCGGCCCGATCGCGACCACGACCTGGATGATCCAGATGTTGAGCGCCTGCGATCGATTAACGCCCGGATTCGGCCCGCGCGACCACGGGCGTGTCACCAGCGCCAGCGGGGTCTTCCACCACGGCGGCAGCAACGCCAGCGCCAGCAGCGCCAGCGCCACGGGCGCCAGCAGCAGCGCCAGATTGTGGCCGACATAACCGAGCACAAGCTGCGCGCTCTGGGCGCGGTCCGACAGGCCGTAGACGTCGCCGGCATAGGTCAGCGGCACGAAGTCGACTTCCCTCAGCCAGACCAGATGCGGGATCATGGCGACGACGAGGGTCAGGATCGCGACCCACGGCGCCGGCGAGCCCAAGAATTTCAGCCGGTCGGGATGAACCAGCGCGGCGATCCCGATGGCGCCGATCATGGTCAGCACCCAGTATTTTGTCATCAAGGCTAACGCACCGGCGAGACCGAGCCACAGGCCCGATCTCACGCTGCGTTTTTCGAACGCATTCAGATAGGCCAGCACCACCAGCGGCAGGGTCACGAGTTGCAGGAGATCGGGGTTATATTTGAAGCCCTTGAAGTTGAAGATCGGATAGAGCGCGAGCATCACCACGACGAAGAAGGCGCGGCGCCGATCCACGACACGCAGCGCGATCCGCCAACAGACCACCAGCCCGCAGCCGAGCGTCGCCATCGCCAGCGCATAGGTCGCCCAGTCGGTGACCGGAAACATCTTGAACCAGAGACCGGCCACCCAGCCCGACAGCGGCGGATGCTTGCCGTAGCCGAACTGGAATTTCTGGCCCCAGGCGAACGCTTCCGCGACGTCCATATGGACGTCCTGGGCCGCCTTCAGATTGATCAGGATGAAGGTCCAGAGCACGGCATGGGCGATCGCAAAGCCGATCACCAGCCGCCAACCGGCGACGGGATCGCCGGCGCAAGCCGCCAGCCACGCCGCCAGCCGCCGCACCGAGGGCCTGCGGCGCGCGCGCGAAGCGGCGGGCAAAAATGACGCAACTGTCATGGCCTGTGCGTAGCGCGTTTTGGGCCTGAGTGGAATCAGCTTGGCGTGAAGATGTGCCGCAAAAACAGCGCATTATGGTTGCCGCACAGGGGCGCCAATGCTATCCCGCGCCCATGACATCCATCCCTATTTCCAACATCCGCAACTTCGCCATTGTTGCGCATATCGACCATGGCAAATCGACGCTGGCCGACCGCCTGATCCAGACCACCGGGGGCCTGCAGGCGCGCGAGATGAAGGAACAGGTGCTCGATTCCATGGATATCGAGCGCGAGCGCGGTATCACGATCAAGGCCCAGACGGTGCGGCTCACCTACCCGGCCAAGGACGGCAAGACCTATATCCTCAATCTGATCGACACTCCCGGCCATGTCGACTTCGCTTATGAAGTTTCCCGGTCGCTCGCGGCCTGCGAGGGCTCGCTGCTGGTGGTCGATGCCAGCCAGGGCGTGGAGGCGCAGACGCTCGCCAATGTCTACCATGCGCTCGATGCCGGCCACGAAATCGTCCCCGTCCTCAACAAGATCGACCTGCCGGCGGCGGAACCCGACCAGGTCAAGCAGCAGATCGAGGACGTGATCGGCATCGACGCTTCGGATGCGGTGATGATCTCGGCCAAGACCGGGCTCGGCATCGACGACGTGCTGGAAGCCATCGTGCACCGGCTGCCGGCGCCGAAAGGCGACCGTGATGCGTCGCTGAAGGCGCTCCTGGTCGACAGCTGGTACGACGTCTATCTCGGGGTCGTGGTGCTGGTGCGGATCGTCGACGGCGTGCTGAAAAAAGGCCAGCGCATCCGGATGATGGGCACCAACGCGGCTTACGAGATCGAACGCGTCGGTTTCTTCACCCCGAAGATGCAGCAGATCGACGAACTCGGCCCAGGCGAGATCGGCTTCATCACCGCCGCGATCAAGGAAGTGGCCGACACCCGCGTCGGCGACACCATCACCGACGACAAGAAGCCGGTGACCGAGATGCTGCCCGGTTTCAAGCCGGCGATCCCCGTGGTGTTCTGCGGCCTGTTCCCGGTCGATGCCGACGATTTTGAGACTTTGCGCGCCGCGATGGGGAAGTTGCGCCTTAACGACGCCAGCTTCTCCTTCGAGATGGAAACCTCGGCCGCGCTCGGCTTCGGTTTCCGCTGCGGCTTCCTCGGGCTGCTCCACCTGGAAATCATCCAGGAGCGGCTGAGCCGCGAATTCGACCTCAATTTGATCGCGACCGCGCCATCGGTGATCTACAAGATGCACCTGACCGACGGGCAAATGATTGAGATCCACAACCCGATCGATATGCCCGACGTGGTCAAGATCGCCGAAATCCAGGAACCCTGGATCGAGGCCACGATCCTCACCCCCGACGAATATCTCGGCAGCGTCTTGAAGCTCTGCCAGGACCGGCGCGGTTCGCAGAAGGAGCTCACTTACGTGGGCAACCGCGCGATGGTGAAATACGAACTGCCGCTCAACGAAGTGGTGTTCGATTTCTACGACCGCCTGAAGTCGGTCTCCAAGGGCTATGCCTCGTTCGACTATCACCTGACCGACTACAAGCCCGCCGACCTCGTCAAGATGCAGATCCTGGTCAACAACGAGCCGGTGGATGCGCTGTCGATGCTGGTGCACAAGACCCGCGCCGAAGGCCGCGGCCGCGCCATGGTCGAGAAGATGAAGGAACTGATCCCGCCGCACATGTTCCAGATCCCGATCCAGGCCGCGATCGGCGGCAAGGTGATCGCCCGCGAAACCGTGCGCGCGCTGCGCAAGGACGTCACCGCCAAGTGCTACGGCGGCGACATCACGCGCAAGCGAAAACTTCTGGAGAAGCAGAAGGAAGGCAAGAAAAAGATGCGGCAGTTCGGCAAGGTCGACATCCCGCAGGAAGCGTTCATTGCTGCGCTAAAGGTGGATAGCTGAAGCTTGTGCCTCGACGGCGTTACTAGGTTGAACGACCCCGTCGATCCTGGGAAATCTTGGTTTTGTAACCCCTGCGATAGCCGTTGAATTTCGTCGCGTAACATGTTACGTTTTATTCATGGCCACGACCCCGAAAAAGGCAAAACCCCGCAGTCCGCAGCAACGCATGGCAGCACGCCGCGAGCGGTTGCGCGCGCAGGGGCTGCGGCCGGTGCAGCATTGGGTGCCGGATTTGCGCAATCCCAAGGTTCGAGCTGATTTACGCCGACAAGCAAAATTGATGGCGCGGCATCCGGAAAACGACGCCATCGATGCCTGGATCGAGGCGGCGTATGATTGGAGCGACTGGAAGTGAAGCGCGGCGATGTCGTCCTGGTGGTGGTTCCAAGCGAACTAGGACGACCGAGACCCGGAGTGGTCGTGCAAGCCGACGAGTTCGAAGGGCTATCCACGGTCTTCATCTGTCCTATTTCGTCGGACCTTCAAGAGAAATTGCCGCTGAGGCCAATTGTCGAAGCCCAGCCATCCAACGGCCTCCGCCTTCGTTCGCAAATCATGACGGATAAGATGATCGCGCTGCGCCTTGACCGGGTTCGGCGCGTCATCGGCCATATTGACGGAGAAACATCCGAACAGCTCGATCGCGCGCTGCTCGTCGTGCTTGGACTGGCGCGGTGACGAAGATTTAGGTCGCGTCAGCGCTTCGGCGTCCCCCCATCTTGATCCGCGCCACCGGATGGATCACCATTGCTGCTTCGCCGGCCAAGAAACCCAAAAAGGGGCGAGGAAACGCATGAACAAGCTTCCCGGTTTCGGACTGATCGAGCGCGCCCGCGCGCTGGCGCCGCTGATCGCGCGGGAGGCCGACGAGATCGAGCGGACGCGCCGCCTCACTGTACCGGTGGTTTCCGGCCTGATCGAGAACGGCCTTTACCGGGCATTGTTGCCGCAGAGTCTCGGTGGCGCCGAGGCGCCGCCGGAGGTGTTCATGCAGATGCAGGAGGAAGTGGCGAAGGCCGACGCCTCGACCGCCTGGTGCCTCGGCCAGTGCAGCGTCTGCGCCATGACGGCGGCCTATCTCGACGCCGATATCGCCGGTGAAATTTTCAACACGGCGCCGGGAATCCTCGCCTGGGGCGCGATCGCCCATGAGGTGAAGGCGGTTCCGGGCGGCTACCAGGCCAACGCGCGCTGGGATTTTGCGTCCGGCTCCCGCCAGGCGAGCTGGCTCGGTGCCCATGTCCGGGTCGTCGAGGCCGACGGGACGCCGCGCAAGAAGGTGGACGGCTCGCCCGAGATCCGCACCATCCTGTTTCCGGTAGCAAGCGCCACCATGTATGACGTCTGGGACGTGATCGGCCTCAAGGGCACCGGCACCGATTCCTATTCGGTCGAAAACCTGTTCATTCCCGAGCGATATGCCCCGCTTCGCGACGATCCGGCCGCATTGCGCGAGAACGGACCGCTGTACAAGCTCACCACCAGCATGGTGTTCAGCATGGGCTTTGCGGCGACCTCGCTCGGCGTCGCCCGCGCCACGCTGGACGCGGCGATCGAGCTTTCACGCAGCAAGCGGCCGCAGGGACAGGCGGTGATGCGCGAAAACAATGCCGTTCAGGGCCAGATCGGCCGCATCGAGGGCAATTTGCGCGCCGCGCGCGCCTATCTCTACGCGACCGCCGCGGAGGCATGGCACGATTTGACGCGCACCGGGAACCTCAGCGACGAACATCGGGTCGCGCTTCGGCTGGCCGCGACCTGGACGATCCATCAGTCGGCCGCGGTGGTCGACGCCGCCTACCACATGGCCGGCGCCACCGCCGTGTTCGCCGCCAACAAGTTCGAGCGCCGGTTCCGCGACATGCACGCCATCGCGCAGCAGATCCAGGCCCGCGACACCCATTACGAGGACGTCGGCAAGGCGCTGCTGGCCGGTGGTCCCGCAATGGCGGCCAAGCCCGCCTGAAGGTCAGCAGGCTCGGTATTATTACGGCCGGGCATAATCCCGTCTTAAGTACTTTCTGGGAGTTTCCGAATCTCACCTCGCGGAGTTTCGGTATCCCCATGTTCAAGCTTCGATCGATCTCGGCCCGTCTGATCCTGGCCATTTCACTGACGGTGGCGGTGGCCTGCGGCATCCTCGGCACATTTTCGATTCTGCAGCAACGCTCGCTGATGCGGCTGGCCCTCGAACAGCAGCTGAAGCTGCAATATGACAGCGTGATCGCCGCGATCGACTATGAAGGCCGAGCCACGCTCGCGGTCAGCGCCGTGGTCGCAGCACTTCCGCCGGTCGGCGACGCCATCGCCAAGGGCGATCGCGACGGCCTGGGGACGCTGCTGGGCGCCCCGATGAAGGCGTTGACGGAGCAAGGGATCCCGCTGATCACATTCCAGGTCCCGCCGTCGATCTCGTTTTACCGCGTCCATTCGCCGAAGACCTTCGGCGACGATGTCGCGGGGCGCCGCAATACGGTGGTGGAAGCGATCAAGACCGGTAAATCGATCGTCGGCGTGGAACCGGGGCGGGAGGCGCTGGGGATATTCGGCATGACGCCGATCCTGCGTGATGGGAAGGTCCTGGCCAATGTCGATGTCGGCGCCGCCTTCGGCAAGGAATTCGTCGATCGCGCCAAGAAGCGCTTTGGCATCGACCTCGCCGTGCATTCGTTCGATGGCAAGGAGTTCAAGCGGCTGTCCTCGACCTTCGGCGATACCGTGGTTGCTACGCCGGACGAACTGAAGAGCGTGTTCAACGGAGCGGCGCTGCACCGCGACGCCAATTTCGGCGGTCATCCGGCAGCCCTCTATGTCGGGCAGATCAAGAACTATGCCGGCCAGCCGGTCGCGGTGCTCGAAGTCATCAGGGACACCACCGAATACGAGGCGGTGGCAGCGAGTTCGCAGCTCACTTTGATTCTCGTCACCCTTGCCATTCTGGCCACCGCGGCGCTGCTTGCGTTCCTGCTCGGCCGCGGCATGTCGCGGCCGCTGATCGCGATCACCGCGGTGATGAACCGCCTTTCGAGCGGCGACACCGACGTCACCATCCCCGGCGCCGACCGCAAGGACGAACTCGGTACCATGGCAACGGCGGTGGATGTGTTCCGCCGCAACATGATCGAAACCAACACGATGCGCGACGCCCAGGAGGCCACCAAACGGCAGGCCGAGACCGAGAAGAAAGCGTTGCAGCGCCAGATGGCCGACCGCTTCGAGGCCGACGTCAAGAGCGTCGTCGGCGCGGTCGCGAAAGCGACGAAGGACATGCAGCGGGTGGCCGGCGAGATCACCTCCAGCGTCAACGGTACCTCCGAGCGGGCGACCGCGGCGGCGGCCGCCTCCGAAGAGGCCTCGGCCAGCGTCTCGACGGTTGCCGCCGCCACCGAAGAGCTCGCCTCTTCCGTGGCCGAGATCGGCCGCCAGGTGACCCATTCCAGCGGGGTTGCCGATCAGGCCGTGGTCAAGGCCGGGCAAACCACCGAGATGGTCGCGGGCCTCACCGCCGCCGGCGAAAAAATCGGCGACGTGCTGCGGCTGATCGGCGCCATCGCCAGCCAGACCAATCTGCTGGCGCTCAACGCCACCATCGAGGCGGCACGGGCCGGCGAGGCCGGCCGCGGCTTTGCCGTGGTCGCCTCCGAGGTCAAGGAACTCGCCAGCCAAACCGCGAAGGCGACCGAGGAAATCGCCGGCCAGGTCACCGCGATCCAGTCCGCCACCGGCAATTGCGTCATCGCGATCGGCGGCATCAGCGACACCATCCGCGAGATCAGCGGCATCGCCACCACGATCGCGGCGGCCGTCGAGGAGCAGGATTCGGCGACCCGGGAGATTGCGCGCAGCGTGCAGCAGGCTGCGGCCGGCACCAGCGAGGTCTCGCACAACGTCGCCGGCGCCAGCCAGGCCGCCCAGCAGTCGCGCACCCTCGCCGACAATGTGATGGTCGCGTCCGGCCAGCTCAGCCAGCATGCCGACGCGCTGTTCGAAAGCGTGGACACTTTCCTGGCCGGCCTGCGCGACGCCGCTTAACGCACTCTTGCGTGAAAGCCCGTCCTGCTCGGGATACAGCTAGCATCTCCCTTAGCGTCTCGCACTCTGTTCGCGGAACCCGGGCGCGCCAGACCGCACGGAAACGATAGCCGCTCCGCGACGAACGCGTGCGGCGGGTGACTTGCGGGCGCAGTCCTGTCGCAAAGCCGGTATCCATTTCGGCGGAAGACGCGCTAGGCTGCCCGCACGACAGCCTCAGGGGAATGTGCGGACCGCGCGATGCCCAATCCGATCGGGAAAACCAGCGGCAAGCGCGCCGCAAGGCCGCGCGCGGACGTTTCCGATCCCGCCGTGGAAGCGGTTTTCAACGCCTATCCCGCGCCGCTGAAGGCAAAACTGAAGACGCTGCGCCGGCTGATCCTCGAGACCGCGAGGACCACGGAGGGCGTAGGCGCGCTGCAGGAAACCCTGAAATGGGGGCAGCCGAGTTATCTCACGCCCGAAACCAGGAGCGGCAGCACAATCCGGATTGACCAGGTGAAATCCGCCGCCGGTCAATATGCGGTGTATTTCCACTGCCAGACCGGTCTGGTCGACAGCTTCCGCGAGCTGTACCCGACGAAACTGCGTTTCGGCGGCAACCGATGCATCCTCCTGGACGTCAGGGATGAGCTGCCGCGAGCGGAACTCCGCCATTGCGTGGCGCTGGCGCTGACCTACCACCTCAACAAGCGCAAGGCCGCGCGGTAGACAGCCGGCAAATCGTCATGCGACCAGCGCCGCGTCGCTGTCCATTTCCGGAGTCCCGTCGGAATCCGCGCCGCACTGCGCCTGCAACAGCCTGATGATCTCGACGTTGGGCCGCGCGCGGCTGAACAGGAAGCCCTGGCCCTCGTGACAGCCCTCCGCGCGCAGGCAGCTCAGCTCGGCTTCGGTCTCGACGCCCTCGGCGGTGATGGTGACACCGAGGCCTTTGCCGAGGCTGATGATCGAACGCACGATCGCCTGCGCGTCCCGGTTGGAGCCGAGATCGCGCACAAACGACTGGTCGATCTTGATCTTGTCGAACGGGAAGCTTCGCAAGTAACTCAGGCTGGAATAGCCGGTTCCGAAATCGTCCATCGAAATGCGCACGCCGAGCGCGCGCAGCGCGTGCAGGGTGGCGAGCACCTGACTGCTTTTTTCCAACAGCAGGGTCTCGGTGATTTCCAGCTCGAGACGCTTGGCCGGCAGCCCGGATTGCTTGAGCGCATCCATCACGATCGACAGCAGATTGCCGGTCCGGAACTGCAGCGGCGACAGGTTGACCGCGACACGGACGTCGTCGGGCCACAGCGCCGCATCCATGCAGGAGCGGCGCAGCATCAACCCGCCGAGCCCGTTGATCAGCCCGGTCTCCTCGGCCACCGGAATGAATTCGGCCGGCGAGATCATGCCGCGCTCGGGATCCGGCCAGCGCACCAGCGCCTCGAAGCCGGTGATGCGTCCGCTCGAAAGACAGATCAGCGGCTGATAATACGGCCGCAGCACGTCGTTCTGGATCGCGTCGCGCAGGTCGAGCTCGGTCTTGCGCCGGCTCTGCGCGCGCGCGTCCATTCCGGCCTCGAAGAAACTGAACGTGCCGCGCGAATCGTTCTTGGCGCGCGACAGCGCCATGTCGGCGCTCTTCAGAAGTTTTTCGGATTCGTCGCCGTCGCCCGGCGCCATCGCGATGCCGATGCTGGCGCCGATGACGACGGAATGGCCGTCGAGCAGATAGGGATCGGCGATCGCCTCCAGCAGCCGCTTGGCGAGGATCACGGCATCCTCGGGGCGTGCCAGCCCGCTCTGGACGATCGCGAATTCGTCGGAGTTGAGACGGGCCAGCGTATCTTCCTCGCGCAGCGTCGAGCGCAGGCGCTTGGCGACCCCGCGCAACAGCTTGTCGCCGATGCCGTGGCCCAGCGTGTCGTTGACCGCCTTGAAATTGTCCAGTCCGATCACCAGCACCGCGACCTTCTCGGCGCTGCGCCGCGTGTGCAGCAGGATCTCGTCCATGTGCTGGCGCAGCAGGTTGCGGTTCGGCAGTCCGGTCAAGCCATCGTGCTGGGCCATGAAGGCAAGCCGCGCCTCAGCGCGCTTGCGCTCGGTGATGTCCATCAGCGCCAGCAGCACCGCGGGCTGGTCGTTATAGACCAGATGGCGCGAATAGATCGCCAGATCGATCAGGGTGCCGTCGGCCCGCACGTGCTTCCAGGTGCGCGCCGTCAGTTCGTCGCTGGAAAGGTCGCCGGCCCAGGGCGGTTCGGATTCGAAAGCCTGAATGTTGCGGATGGTCAGCTTCTCGAACTCGGCGCGGCTGTAGCCGTAATGCTCGACCGCGGCGTCGTTGACGCCGAGGATGTGCTCGTCGTCCATCGCGCAAACGATCATGGGAACGGGATTGCTGTCGAACAACAGCCGGAACGAGGCTTCGCGCTGCTTCAACTCGGTGATGTCGACGCGCAGACCGATGACACCGCCATCCCCGGTCAGCCGCTCCTCGATCAGGATGACGCGGCCATCGCCGAGGATCTGCTCGTGCCGGTCGCCGGGGTGATAAAGCTTCTCGAGCCGTTCGGCGATCCATTCCTCTTCGCGACCGATCGCTTCGGGATAGTCGCCGCGCTCGACGCCGACGCGGATTGTGTCCTCGAGCCGCGCGCCCGGCTCGAACAGGTCCGAGCTGCGGTTGTAGATTTCGGCGTATTTCTTGTTCCAGAGGATGTAGCGTCCCTCGGCGTCGAGGAACACGATGCCCTGCGGCAGGATGTCGAACGCCTCGCGCAAGCGTTCGTGGGATTTCCGCGCTTCGGCGATCGCGGCTTCTGCTTCCGCGCGCTTGCGCACGATCTCGCCGATCTCGGCCGACACACGCCGGCTGCCGCTCAGAAGCTTCGGACTCGGTTTGGCGAGCCGACCGGCAATGCGGGTGATCGCCGCATGCTTCCGCTTCTTGACTACCTTCGGCCGGATTTTCGGCATTGATTGCGCCCCACTCGCTTTCCGCGGGTCTGTTTTCCGATAAGTGTCTGAAAAAATGGTATCTCTTGCTCGCGCCGCGAGTCGATCGCACGGCTCCGCCAGGGCCCGTCGAGGTCAGGTTGCCTGTTTAAGTGGCGAAGATCCCGGGGGGACGGCGCGCACGGTGGCCACCGCACCCCGATACCAATGAGATCAAGGCAACGATTTGCGCAAAATCCACCTTCGGTATGCAGGAATTCTCGATCGCGCGGAGATTGCGTCATGCGTTCGCGTAATCCGGCAGCGAACGCCCGAAATATTGCCAATGATGGACAGGGTTATCGAACCGTTAAAGACGGCGGCCCTGTTGGCCTAATTCGATATCGGTCCGCGTCTGGCGCGATCCGTTGCGCTCGACCAGCGCGAACAGCGCGGTGACATCCGAGAGCGTGGCCGCACGCGGCCATGCGAGGCCCGTCCGCCGGGCGGCGACAACCCCGAGGTGCCGTGGTTGGCCGCTTGTATCCTCTCGGGTGCCCACGGCAGAACAACGCGGGATCAAGCAATCGCGATTGGCGCGCCGTCTTCGCGACTGCCGAATCCGTGCTACGCTTGCAGCCTAAAGAGTGATCCGATGAAGTCCCGCCTGATCTTCAGCCCGCTCCCGATCCTTGCCGCTATTGTCACTGCCACCTTCGCGCTGGCGCAGGACAAGGGCAGCGTCAGCCCGAAGTCGCTGCCGCCGCTGGCCAATCCCAACGATCCCAAACTGGGCGCCAAGGAATTGTTCGGCCGCAAGGTGCTGCCGGCGGCGATGCCGACGCGCGTGATCGGCTTCTATGCCAAGGGCTGTATCGCGGGCGCAGAGCCGCTGCCGATCACGGGCGACACCTGGCAGGTGATGCGGCTGTCGCGCAACCGCAACTGGGCGCATCCCGACATGGTCGAGCTGTTGGAACGACTGTCGATCAAAGCGCACAAGGATGCCGGCTGGCCGGGGATCCTGGTCGGCGACATGTCGCAGCCGCGCGGCGGTCCGATGATTACCGGGCACGCCAGCCATCAGGTCGGACTGGACGCCGATGTCTGGCTGACGCCGATGCCGGACCACGTGTTGTCGCGCGAGGAGCGCGAGGAAACGTCCGCGGTCATGATGGTGCGTCCTGACCGGCTCGACGTCGACCCGCACGTCTTCACACCGGGCCATCTCGCGGTCATCCGCGACGCCGCGCTGGAGCCGACCGTGCAACGCATTTTCGTCAACGCCGCAATCAAGAAGGCGCTGTGCCGCGAAGCCAGGGGCGACCGCAGCTGGCTCTCCAAAATCCGGCCGATGTACGGCCACGACTATCACTTCCATATCCGCATCAAATGCCCGCCCGGCAGCACCGAATGCGAGAGCCAGCCGGAACCCGCGGAAAGCGAGGGCTGCGGCGCCGGCGACCTGGCTTACTGGTTCAAGGATTCGGTCATCCATCCCAAGCCGCCGAAGCAGCCGCCGAAGCCGAGGCCGCCGATGACACTGGCACAAATGCCCGCCGCCTGCCGCCAGGTTTTGGCAGCGCCGGACGCGAAGCAATAGGAAGCAATAGAAAGCCGGATTTTCATTCGGCCCGGGAATGCGCTAGGATGGAAACCTCTCGCGCCGTAAGCGCGGGCGACATTTTTGGGGACGGCGGTCCAGATCTGCATTTCACCATCTGTCAGCCGGTGCGTGGCGTTGCCACGCGCGGCTTAACGCTGTAAGGACCGCTATGCGCATCAGTGCACGCAACCAGATCAAAGGCACCGTCGTCGAGGTGAAGAAGGGCGCCACCACGTCCCATGTCCGCGTCGATATCGGAGGCGGCCAGATCTTGACCTCCTCGATCACCAATGAGGCGGTCGATGAACTGGGCATCAAGGCCAAGAGCGCGGTCACCGTGATCGTGAAGGCCTCCGACATGATTATTGGGGTGGACTGACCATGCGCACGCCTCTTCTGATCGCCTTGATGCTGCTCGGAACCGCGCCCGCGTGGGCGGCGGAAGAGCCGAGCGGCTGCGACAAGTTCAAGTGGAACATCGACCGGGAGAGGGCGGCGCTGATCGCGCCGGATCGGGTCAACCTGGCGTCGGGCGGCGACCTCGCTGCCGTGCCGTCAACGGGGATGACGATCGCTCTGCGCACACCCAGCGAGGCAAAACTGCCCTCGCCGCCCGAACGGGCGCCGAAGGACGGCACCTTCGCCGGCTTCGCCAATATCAAGGCTGCGCCGAAAGCAGGCCTCTATACGGTCAGCCTGTCGGCCGGCGGCTGGGTCGACGTGATCCAGGACGGTCATTTTCTCAAGCCAAAGGCCTTCAGCGGCGCCACCGACTGCGACGGTATCCGCAAGACCATGAAATACGAGATTTCGGCCGCTCCCTTCGTGCTGCAGGTCAGCGGCACGAAAGAGAATTCGGTATCGATCGCGATCCTGCCTTCCGATTAGGGGCCTTTAACCCGAAAGCTCGGACTGCTATTGTTTTTGCGCTGCGATATCCCGGTCGGCCGTAAGTCGCCGGGAGCAGCGGAACGGCGCTTCCGCCTGTCGCAGTCGAACTTCAACCAACGCCTGATTTGCGCGCGCGAACGAGTGCGTCTGCGAACACGTACGGAGCGCCACCATGTATCGCCTTGCCGGAATTTTTGCCGCCTTTGTCATCGTGAGCGGATCGGCCCTGTCGCCCGCCCAGGCCCAGGACAAGAGCCTTACGGTGTTCGCCGCGGCTTCGATGAAGAACGCGCTCGACGACGTCGACACCGCCTTCACCGCGAAGACGGGCGTCAAGATCGCCGCCAGCTATGCCGCGAGTTCGACGCTCGCAAAACAGATCGAGCAGGGCGCGCCGGCGGATATCTTTCTGTCCGCCGACACCGACTGGATGGACTATGCGACCGGCAAGAAAGACATCAACGAGCCGACACGGGTCAATCTGCTCGGCAACAGCATCGTGCTGATCGCGCCGAAGGATTCCAAGGTCGACAATGTGGCGATCGGGCCAGGCTTCGACCTGGCCAAACTTGCCGGCGACGGCAAGATCGCCACCGGCGACGTCAAGGCCGTTCCGGTCGGCAAATACGCCAAGGCGGCACTGGAGAAACTCGGTGCGTGGCAGGCAGCCGAGCCGAAATTCGCGATGGCCGACAGCGTGCGCGCTGCGCTGACGCTGGTGGCGCGCGGCGAGGCTGCGCTCGGCATCGTCTATTCGACCGACGCCAAGGTCGAACCGGGCGTCAAGATCGTCGGTACTTTCCCGGCGGATTCCCATCCCGCCATCATCTACCCCGTCGCGGCGACAACGGCCGCGAAGGCTGAAGCCGCCGGGTATCTCGCCTATCTGCGCTCGTCCGCGGCCAAGGCGGTGTTCGAGAAATACGGGTTCAGTTTCCTGATCCGTCCCACTTCCTGACCTTGGTGTTCGAAATCTCACCAACGGAATGGACGGCGATCCAGCTTTCGCTGCGGGTCGCCACGGTGGCGACACTGGTGGCGACGCCGCTCGGGATCGCCGTGGCGTGGCTGTTGGCGCGGCGCGATTTCTGGGGCAAGGCGGTGCTCGATGCGCTGATCTATTTGCCGCTGGTGCTGCCTCCGGTCGTCACCGGCTATCTTCTGCTGCTGACGTTCGGGCGCCGCGGCCTGGTCGGCGCCTGGCTCGCCGACCATCTCGGCATCGTGCTGGCATTTCGCTGGACCGGCGCCGCGCTGGCCTGCGGCGTGATGTCGTTTCCGCTGCTGGTGCGGCCGATCCGGCTGTCGATCGAGGCGGTCGACCGGCGGCTGGAACAGGCGGCGGAAACGCTGGGGGCTGCGCCGTGGTGGGTGTTCCTGACCATCACCCTGCCGCTGGCGCTGCCGGGCGTGCTGGCCGGCATGGTGCTCGGCTTTGCCAAGGCGATCGGCGAATTCGGCGCGACCATTACCTTCGTGTCGAACATTCCCGGCGAGACCCAGACCATTTCCTCGGCCATCTATTCGCTGATCCAGACCCCGGATGGCGATAGCGCGGCGCTGCGGCTGGTGGTGGTTTCGGTTCTGATTGCGCTGGCAGCGCTGGTCGCCTCCGAAATGCTCGCGCGGCGCGCCACAAAGCGCCTGCACGGGAATTGATCATGCTGCGCGTCGACGTCGTCAAACAGCTCGGCGAATTCTCGATCGAAGCGAGTTTCAGCAGCGAGGGGCGCGTCACGGGCCTGTTCGGGGCCTCCGGCGCTGGCAAGACCTCGCTGATCAACATGATCGCGGGCCTGCTGCGGCCCGATCGCGGCATCATCGCGCTTGACGGTGAGACACTGGACGAAAGCGCGGCCCACATCCACATCCCGGCCCATCGCCGGCGCATCGGTTACGTGTTCCAGGACGCCCGGCTGTTTCCGCATCTCGATGTGCGGCAAAATCTCGACTACGGCCGGCGCATGAACCGGCTTGCCGATGATCCCGCGCAGCGCAAGCGCGTCGTCGAGCTGCTCGATATCGGCGGGCTGCTGGATCGACGGCCCGGCCGATTGTCCGGCGGCGAGCGCCAGCGGGTCGCGTTTGGACGGGCGCTGTTGTCAAAGCCGCGATTGCTGCTGCTGGATGAGCCGCTGGGATCGCTGGACGAGGGCCGCAAGGTCGAGATCCTGCCTTATCTGATACGGCTGCGCGACGAGGCCCGGATTCCCATGGTGTATGTCAGTCACGACGTCGCCGAACTGCGCCAGCTGGCGACGCAGATCGTGATGCTCCGGCGGGGCCGCATCACCGCCTTCGGCGGCGTCAAGGTGCTGCCGGGGGCGCCAGCTTGAGCGTGTGAGGCGGAATACAAGCACCCTCGCGAGATTCGCAACGTTCCCTTCAAAAGAGCGCGAGCGAGCGGGTTAGTTCTGGTTCCAGAACCGCCGCGCTCTTGCCTTTGCGGCAGGCGCAAATTACAGAAAGTCTCAGGGGAAAGGCAGTCACCCCTCGAGACCACGGTCCAAGCACTGCGCAACACTCGACGCGTCGAGGATTTGCGCATGAACCGGACCAGGCACTCCATTTCCATACCCGACCATTGCGGTTGCTCACGATCGGTTGCGGCTGAGCCGCTACACTCGATCGATGACGTCCACGCCAGGCCTGCGCGCTCACTGACGCGCGCGCGTAGGCTATGCGTCGCCGCGTTGATGTTCGCGTTCGTACCTCCCGCTCACGCGGCCGATCGCTTCACCAAGCTGTCCGGCGCGCAAATCGCGGCAACGCTCGGCGGCAGGCAATTCACCGAAGAGGTGCGGCGCGACATCTATCAGAAGGATGGCACCCTTCGACGCTACGAGATGGGCCGCGCTCGTCTCGGTACCTGGCGCATCCGAGGCAGCGAGATATGCATCGATTTCGGCAATGATGGCGACACCAACTGTTTTGAAATCTGGCTTCAAGGCAACAATGTTGTCATGCAGCGGGACGCCGAAGACAACTACCCGGAAAAAGGAATCCTCGAAAAGCCCACTGACGCCACACCGGCTGTCGCGGGTGCGCAGCCATGAAGGCGCGGGCTCAAAGGCAGGGGGAGCCGCTCGACGGAAATCGTGAATTGGGGGCAATAGCAAAGAGGAGTTGAACATGAAGACAATATCCGTACTCGCGATGTTGTTTGCCGCAGCCGCCATGCCGGCGCTCGCCCAGGCCGCCGACATCGATTGGACGAAGGTTGATGCCGCGCTCGGAAAATCGGCGGTGGTGTCGGGCGACGTGCACCGCTACGGCCTGCCACGGTCCGATCTGAAGGTGACGCTCGATGGCGTCGCGATCAAACCGGCGCTGGCACTGGGCGGCTGGGTTGCATTCGCCCCGATGGGCGGCGAAGCCACGGTGATGGGTGACCTCGTGCTGCTCGATACCGAAATCACCCCTGTCATGACGAGCCTACTGGACGGCGGTCTCGACATCACGGCCATCCACAACCACATCCTTCGCGCATCACCCGCGACCTTCTACATGCATGTCGGAGGGCACGGCGATCCCGTGAAGATGGCAGCCGTCATCCGCTCCGCGCTGGCGGCGAGCGAGACGCCGTTCGACCCGCCGACCACGGGGGCCGCGCCGACACCCGCGATCGATCTCGATACCGCCAAGCTCGACGAAATCATGGGCGTCAAGGGCACCGCGGTCGGCGGCGTCTACCAGTTCGGTGTCCCGCGCCGCGATCCGTCCGTCGAGATGGGGATGAAGGTCACCGGACCCCTGGGCGGCGCCAACGCCATCAACTTTCAGCCGACCGGCAACGGCAAAGCCGCGATAACAGGCGATTTCCTGGTCACGGGGGATGAGGTCAACCCATTGATCCGGACCTTGCGCGCGAACGACATCGAAGTGACCGCGATCCACAGCCACATGCTGGATGAACAACCGCGAATGTTCTTCATTCACTTCTGGGCCAATGACGATGCCCTGAAGCTTGCGCGGGGCGTTCGCGCCGCGCTGGAGAAAACGGCGATCGCCAAGAGCTGAGCGTCACGTCCTGCGCCGCGCCAATGTTCTGGCATCACGATTCCTCAGGCGGTTTCGAGTGCCGGAACATTCCGAGCAGCGCCAAATCATAGGCGATCTTGAGGCATCCGCACACCACCAGCGGCAACGCCGAGAACGGCCCCGCGAGCATGAAGCCGGCAATCGCGGGGCTGATGGCAGAGGCCAGGCTGCGCGGTACCGCGGTCACGCTTGCCGCCGCGCTGCGTTCATCAGGCGTAACCACGGCCATGACATAGGACGATCGGGTCGGCACATCCATTTGCGACAGGGCCGCGCGGATCAGCAGGAGAACGAGGACGACCGTCAGGTTCGAGGAGAATGCGACCGCGATCAGGCAGAGGCTCGATGGAATGTGGGTGAACACCATGGTGTTGACGAGCCCGATGCGTTTGGCGAGCCATGCCGCAACCGGAAACGAGATCGCGCTCAGCAGGCTGGCGCAGAAGAAGAAGGCACTTGCCGCGCCGAGCGACAAATCGAACCGCTGGAAAAGCCACAGCACCAACAGCGACTGAACGACGAAGCCGCCGGCAAAGGCGTCCAGGCTGAACAGTGCCGCCAATTTGTAGACGATCCTGCGCGATGGCCCGAGCGCCGATTTCGGGCGAGTTGCCGCTCGCATGTGGTCCTGCGGCAGTCGGCTGTACAGGACGGCGGCGAACAGCCCGAGGAGCGCGTAACCGTAGAACATCAGGCGAAGTGCGTTGACTTCCGCAAGTCCCCTGGATGTCAGAAATTCCGGCACAGCCGCCGCGAGCGATCCAGCGGCCGCGGTCAGCGAGCCGATGAGGCTATATCTTGCAAAGACGCTGGTGCGATCCCGATCGTCCGTTTCCTGCGTCAATAGCGCGTGCTCAAGGGGGATGAGCATCCCGAGGTCGCCTGCCGAGGGATTGATGGTCCCGATGAATGCGACGAGCAGAACCGGCGCAATCGTCTCCGCCATCGGAAACACAAGCCCGGTTACGATGGCCAGGCCGGCGCCGGCCAGAAGAAGGTTCCTGAGGTCGTGGCGCGGCGCAACGAAGCCAACGAGCAGCGTAAGCGCGGCCGTTCCCAACAAGGACGCGCTGGCGACCATCCCGACCTGTTGCGGGGTGAACCCGACGGCCAAAAGGTAGGCCGGCAGGATAATGATGGCGAAGCCGTCGCCGAAGCCGCGGAGCGCCCGCGCGGCATACAGGTAGTGAACGTCTGACCGCGGCCTTGACGAAAGGAAGGCTGTCATCTGTCGGCGTGCCACATCGTCAGGCACATGCGAGTGGACCTGAGAGGATCTTCGCCGACTTGGTGCCTCGATAGGCCGATGTCGGCGAGGAGCCGGTCATCAAGTTCGCGAAGTTCTCGATACCGGCTACGGCGCTCAATCCAGGCGGCCATTCCGGACAGCCATGAGAGTGGAATTTGCCAGAACAATCCGAAGTCCGGAAAGGCCGGTGGAATCGTCTTGATATGTCGGATTGAAGTAGAATCCGTGCTGCCGCAAGGCATGTCTCACCTCCATGATGGAGCGAGACAACGCTTGGCCACGGAAGCTCATCGGGCGGTTGTCGATGGCCCGAGGAGGTATTTCTACCACACGGACTTTGACAGCTCAAGCGCAGGTCCGTTGTATTCAAGCGCGACTTGCCTCATACTTCTCTCGGGGACGTCGCAGCCTCCCCATCAAATGGTGATCCCATTCAAGCGCTGCTCGCCCTTGTTTTGGAGCGAGCCCATGGATGGATTACCTCTCGAACTTCCGATTTTTCTTGTCGCGACTGTTGCCGGAGCCCTGGTCGCGGGTCTTTCCGGCTTCGCCTTCGGCCTCGTTGCGGCATCAATTTGGCTCTATATCCTTACGCCGTTGCAGACCGCGTCCCTCATCATAGCCTTTGGCCTGCTCGTCCAAGGCTATTCGGTATGGAAGCTTCGTCATGCGCTTGATTGGAGAAAGCTGTGGCCGTTTCTCGTCGGCGCAGCGGTTGGCGTCCCTGTCGGCGTGACGTTATTGACATGGACGAATCCGCAGCATGCCAAAATCGGCGTTGGCGCTCTTCTCGTGTTGTACAGCCTGTACGCTCTGTTTCGTCCGGCCATAGAGCCGATCAAAAGCGGCGGTGCGGTGGCTGACGCTTGCGTGGGTTTTTTCAACGGCGCGATTGGTGGCATGACAGGCTTGGCCGGCATCCTCGTGACAGTCTGGTGCGGGTTGCGCGGATGGCCCAAGGATGTCCAGCGTACCGTCTTCCAGCCCGTCGCGGTCGCCGTCTTCGTCATGAGCGCTCTATGGCTTGGAGCAAAGGGAGCGGTAACAGCCGAGACCATCAAACTGTTTGTGATCGGGTTGCCGGCCTTGTTCGCCGGTATGTGGGCAGGCATGAAGCTCTACGGCCTGCTGAACGAAGCAAGCTTTCGGAAGGTCGTTCTCATCCTGCTGCTCGGCTCCGGGGCTATCCTGATCTTTTGAGAATTGCCGGCCGGGACCCTTCGGCGGCGTCAAGGTGCTGCCGGGCGGCCGCCGGCCTGACATCGACCCGCCGGCCGCGATCACCACTGGCAAGGCGCCCGCTATCCTGTAAGCTTGCCGCCGGACTGACTGGCCTCCCCGGCCGCCGGACCGCAACAAAAAACGCAAAGCTTGGAGGAATCCCATGTCTGCTCCCAGGAGCCGTGTCTCGCTCAATCGCCGCACGCTTCTGCGTGCGGGCGCCGGCATCGCCGGCATTCTCGCTACCGGCCGGGCTCCGGCCTTTGCACAAACCCAGCCGAAGAAACTCGTCTTCGCCCACATCAACGCCGTTCCGGAATCGGCCGCCGTCGCGTTCGACTGGATGGCGAAGGAATTGACCGCGCAGTCGAACGACGCGATCGAGATGCAGTTCTTCGGCAAGACCCTGATCCCGCAGGAGCTGGAGATCATGAACGCGGTCAAGTCTGGCAGCATCGCGATGGGCAGCCCGGCCGGCGCCGCCGCGACCGTGTTTCCTGAAATGGGCGCGCTGCTGGTGCCTTATCTGGTGAAGGATTATGCGTCCGCCTACGCCATGCTCAACGGGCAGATCGGCAACAATATCAGCAAGCAGATCGAAGACAATTACAAGCTCAAGGTGCTCTGCTATTTCGATTACGGCTTCCGCCATTTCTGGACGTCGAAGAAGCCGATCATCGAGCCGAAGGACCTGCGCGGCGCGAAAATCCGCGTACAGCAGGCCAAGATCTTCGGCGACACCATCAACGGACTCGGCGGCAGCGCCGTGCCGATGGCGTGGGGCGAGGTCATCACCGCCGCCAAGCAGGGCGTGATCGACGGCGGCGACTTGCCGGTCGTCAACATGAAGGCGCTGAAGATCTACGAAGTGTCGAAATATGCCTCCCTCACCTATCACAATTACGGCCCGACCAACGCGGTGATGAACCTCGAGATCTGGAACGGGCTTACGCCCGGGCAGCAGAAGCTGGTGATGGATCTGTCGCGCGCCGCTCAGGAGAAGATCCGCCAGGCCACCGAATCGGTCGACAATTTCGCCAAGGCCAAGGAGGAGCTGGAGCCACTCGGCATGACGGTGGTTGAAGCCAGGGTCGACGAATTCCGCAAGGTCGCGCAGGCCAAGATCTGGCCGGCCTATAAGAGCCAGTACGGCGCATTGTGGGACGACATCGAAGGCTTCAAGGCCTGAGTTTGAAAGCCGGGCCGAAGCCGTTCCCATATCGGCCTTCGGCCCACTCGCCCTTGCCATCCGTCGCCAGGATTCCATCGCGCATGCTGCGTATTCTCTCTGCCGTCCCGAAGATCACGGTCACGGCGCTGATCATCCTTGCCATCGTCAATCTCCTGGTCGGCGTGACCCTGCGCTATTTCGTCGGCGCCATCACCGACTGGCTCGACGTCGACCCGGTGCCGTTCACCTGGGTCGAGGAAGTCGGCGAATTGTCGCTGGCGTGGCTGACGCTGATCGGCGCCGCGATCGGCATTCAGTCGCGTTCGCACTTCACGCTGGCCGTGTTCGTGCATCGCCTGCCCGAGACCGCGCAGCTCTGGATCCACCGTTTCAATCACGCGCTGATCGCGGGCGTCGGCGCGCTCGTGGCATGGTATGGCTTTAAGCTTTGCCTGCTCAACCGCACGCTGATGACGCCGGGCCTCCAAATCAACCTCGCCTGGCTCTATGCCTCCGCCGCGGCCGGCGGCATCCTGATCGCCGTCTACGGGCTCGCGGTGATGATCTCACCGCTGCCGCAAGACGAACCCCAACACTGATCGGGATCATCCATGCTGCTCGCGATCGTCCTCGTCGTTTTCGCCGTGCTGGTGCTGCTCTCGATGCCGATCGTGTTTGCACTCGGCGTCGCCGGCATCGCGGGGCTTTTGATCGGCGGCTATCCGCTGCAACAATTGTCCTCGGCGCTGGTGTCGGGATCACAGAGCTGGGTGCTGCTGGCAATCCCCGCCTTCGTGTTTGCCGGCAATCTGATGGAGCGCTGCGGCATGAGCCACGCGCTGGTGGAGTTGGCGCGCGCGCTGATCGGATGGGTCAAGGGCGGGCTCGGCATGTCGGTAATCGTGGTCGCGTATTTCTTCTCCGACATCTGCGGATCGAAGATGGCGGAAGTCTCCGCGCTCGGCTCCGCGCTGATGCCGCCGCTAACAAAAGCCGGCTATGACCGGCGCGATTCGGCTTCCCTGATCGCGGCCGGCACCGCGATGGGCATGCTGGTGCCGCCGGCGATCTTCATGATCGTGATCGCGCAGGTCACCAATACTTCGGCGGTGGCTTTGTTCGTCGCCGGTTTCGTTCCGGCAGTGGTGATCATGCTGTGCCTGATGACAGTGGTCTATGTCCGCGCGCGCCAGAACGACTGGCCGGTCGATGCCAGGCCGAGCCTGAAACGCCTCGGCCACGCGGCGCTGCATGCGGCGGTGCCGATGGTGGTGCCGTTCGTGATCCTCGCCGGATTCATTCTCGGCATCATCACCGCGACCGAGGCCGGCGCTGTGGTCGCGGGCTATGCTTTCCTGGCCGCAAAGCTCTACTATCGCAACGTCTCGTGGCGCGAGATGGGCAAGATCGCCTATGACAGCGCGATCCTCACCGCGGCGGTGGTGTTCCTGCTCGCGATCGCCTCGGTCTATCAATATCTGATGGGCGTGAGCGGGGTGCCGCAATTGCTCGGCCAGGTGCTGGGGCCGCTGAAGACGCATCCATGGCTATTCCTGATCGGGACCGCCGCGATGAGCTGCCTGTTCGGCATGGTGCTGGAGGGCCTGCCCGCCGCGGTCGTGTTGATCCCCGTGGTGTTTCCGATCGCCGAGGCGATGGGCATCGACCCGATCCACTTCAACATCGTGCAGACGGCCGCCGTCGGCATCGGCCTGTTCATGCCGCCGATGGGGGTCGGGCTGTTGATGGCGCTACGCTTCGCCAACCTGAACGTCGGCCAGCACTTCCGGACCTATGTGCCGTACATGCTGGCCCTGTTTGCGGGGCTCTTGCTGATCATCTGCATCCCCCAGATCACCCTGACGCTGCCGAGGCTCGCAGGATTGATCAGGTAACGCGCACTCGCATCGCAAGAAAAAGCAAGACGCCGGCGAGCACGCGGCTCGCCGGCGCTGCATTCGTTACGGCCCGTACTTGGGGGCAGGCGTCTGGTTGAAGTCGTTCTCGTCGGCGACGCAGGTAAAGTTCGCCGCGATGCTGGTGCTGCCGCTCCCCGTGTACTTCGCGACCTTGGGGTAGACGCAGAGCGGCCGGGTCATCTGGACCGCGGGCGGGGTATCGTTGACGAACTTGGTGGCGACGAGCGACTCCGGCGCCACGCCGTTCTCGACCCAATTGACGAGCGGTGTCAGCGCATCGAACGTGTTGGGGCCCGGCCCGCCGGAGCAGTGGTACATCCCGGGCACCATATACAGCCGGGCGTAGCTCTGGGTCCGCTGCAGCGCCGGGTTGCCATTCGCGGTAAAGCTTGCCTGCTGCACCCCGTGGCTGTCGTTGCCTACCAGCGCGTTGAAGTAGTTGATGCTGCTCTGCGAGGGGATCAGCGGGTCGGCCCAGCCGTGATACATGATGAGCTTGCCGCCATGCTCCCGGAACTCGCCGAGATCGCTGCTGTTCGCATTCAGCACCGCGGCAAGCTGGTCATCGACCGTGTCGATGGCGTGGTGGAAGTCGAAATTCGCGAAATTGACCGCGCTCGCCGGATAACCGAAGCTTGGGCCGAACACCCAGTAGAACAGACCGTCGAACGCGGGCTCCGGGAGTTGCTCCTGGAACGCCAGGCCGAGCGCGAGTACGTCGTCGGTCTCGGTGCCGCGTGCGGGGCCCGGATTGATGACCTGCCCGTTCACCGGATCGATCGTGCCGGCGTAGTATTTTTGCATTGTCGTGACCTGGTCGGGCGTCAGGCATGCGGGCGGCACTTGACCGCCGGTGCACTGCAGCACCTTGGGATCGAAATGACAGTCGCGCGGATCGGTCAGGAACTGATCGGTGCTGGTGCCACCGTCGCGGCCGACGCACTGTTTGAGCACGGCCTGGTTGATCAGCGTCATCTGGCCGGGCTGAATGAGGCGGCCCGAGCTCGCATGGGTATCCTGCCACCCGTAAAGCCCCGCCATGTGCAGGTGCGTGCGGTTGAACGCCGGCGCGCCCGCCAGGATGCCGTCGTAGTCGTCAGGGAAGCGCTGCGCCTCCATCAGGGCGTTCTGGCCGCCGGTGGAGCATCCGGCGAAATAGGCCTTTTGCGCCTTCTGTCCGTAGAACGCGTTGGCGATCTCCTTGCCCCTCACGGTCATTCCGTGGATCGCGCGGTAGCCGAAATCCTTGATCCGCTCGGGATGCCCGAACAGGCCCGTCGACGGCGCCGCCGGATCGCCAAACGCAATTGCCAGGGGATTGCCCATATTGCCGTCTGAGCCGCAGTACAGCGGGTTGCATCCCGAGGACCCGGTGCCGAGATCGGTGTTGGTCGCGGCAAAGCCGGCCCTGAGGCCACTGGAGAGCTCAGCGTAGTTGATCACGCCCTGGAATCCACCGCCGCCCGTGCCGAGGAACCTGCCGTTCCATCCGCTTTCGGGCAGCCAGAGCTCGATCTTGATACTGGAATCCGAGCTGGGGGTCAGGGTCGCGGTGACCCGGCAGAAGGCCGGAAGGCCGGTGATCGGTGCGGAACCGGGGGCGACGAAGGTCCCGCTGGTGTTGTCCGTCGCCGAATTGATCGTCGTGTGCTGCAGTTGCAAGGATTGGAGATTGGTACACGGCGTCGCCATCGCAGGCGAACTGGCAATCGCGACAGCCGCAAACAGGCCCATGATCGCGCCGACGAGATAGAGTCGATGACGCATTATTCTGTCCTCCCCGATTGTTGTGGTTTTGTGGGATCGACAGGATAACCGAGGGATATGGCAGCCGCAATGTTGCGTGCAGTGCACACACACGTCAACTCAGGGATGACCGCAAGTGGCTCCACCCGGAGCCGCGCTGTCACAAGCGATCCTCCAAATGGCATCGGCCAGCACTTCCGCACCTAGGTGCTGAACATGCTGGCCCGGTTGCTTGGCTTTTGCCGATCATCTGCATCCCCGAGATCAGCCTGACGCTGCCAAGGATCGTCGGGTTGATCAGGTAGAGGCGAGGATAGCGATTACCTGTTGACGCCGCGCACATCACCGGTGGCGGCGTCGACATAGACCTCCATATAGCGGCCCTGGGTATCCCTGCCCTCGATCTCCCATTCATCGCCGAGAAAATTGGTATGGGAAACCGATACCAGGCCCAGATCAGCCGCTACATCAATGGCCGCCTGCATCGACATCAGACCACCGGTGTCATAGGCCATCGCCGGCGTTGCCATTCCAAGTGCTACGGCGGCGGCAACGGGCAAAATGTATTTTCGCATAGGTTACTCCTGATCAAGCCAGTTCCATTTGGTGTCACGCGCACCGGCGCAACATTGCCAAGAACCATTGCCGCTCCGAGGCGTTCCAAACAGGCGATCACGAAGCTGCGCAAATCCTGGGCAGCGCGCGGCCATTTGTTGGCCGCTTGCTGGCGAAAAAGCGATGAGAGTTTAGATCCCCGCGACCTGCTCCCACAGCTCCGACAGCTTGCGCTTGAACGAAGCCAGCCGCGTCAGGGGCGCGGCCTCTTCTTCCTCCTCAGGCAGGCGAAGACCGACCACATTGACCCGGCCGCCGGAGATGCTGCGTGCCACCAGCACGATGGAATCGAGTTCCAGCGTCGCGCCTTCCTTTGGCGCGTGATCGAGATGGACGTCGAAATAATCGGCGAGGGTAAGACTGGCGAATTCGGGGGCGGTGGCGATGGCGTAGGCGTTGGCGATGGCGCCGAGCGTGATCTCGCCGGAGACGACGAAATCACCGAGCAGATGCGGATCGGGCGCCGAGCTCGGCTGCATGTCGACAAAGAATCGATCCAGCGCCTCCGCCTTTTCCGGCGGCGCCAGCAGATAGATGTAATCGCCGGGCGCAATCGGATCAGCCTCGGCGGGAGAGAGAATACGCTGATCGCGAATCACCAGCGTCGGCTTCGACCAGGACGGGACGAGACCGCGCCGGAAGAACAGGCTTTTCGAACGCACGGAATAGCCGACCAGTTGCTGTTCGAGCTGGCCGGGCAGATCCAGCTCGACCCGTCGCGGCCCGCGATCGGCCCGCGGCAGCGCCACATGCAGCCGCCGCGCCGCAGCCGCCAGCGTCCAGCCCTGCAGCAAGAGCGAGATGATGACGACGACGAAGGCGACGTCGAAATAGAGATAGGCTTTGGAGAGCCCGACCAGCATCGGGATCGACGCCAGGAAGATCGCGACCGCGCCGCGCAACCCGGTCCAGGCGATGAACATCTTTTCCCGCCAGTTGAAGCGAAATGGCGCCAGACAGAGAAACACCGCGATCGGCCGCGCCACCAGCATCAGCACCAGCGCCACGATCACGGCGGGAACGATGCTCGCCAGCAGCCGCTGCGGCGACACCAGCAGCCCGAGCAGCACGAACATCACGATCTGCGCCAGCCAGGTCGCGGCATCGAGAAACGTCACCACCGAATTATGCGCCCGCGTCGGCCGGTTGCCGATGATGATGCCGGCGAGATAAACGGCGAGAAACCCGGAGGCATGCGCGATCTGCGCCCCGCCGAAAATCACCAGCGCCGCGGTCGCCACGAACGGCGCGTGCAGGCCCTGCGGCAGCGCCACGCGATTGAGCGCCAGCACCACCAGCCGGCCGCCGATGACGCCGACGATGGCCCCGAGCACGCCTTCGCGGCCAAGTTCCAGCGCCACATGCCATGCCGAGCTGTGGCCGACCGAAATCAGCTCCACCAGCATCAGCGTCAAAAACACCGCGAAGGGATCGTTGGTGCCGGATTCCGCTTCCAGCGTCGCGCCGACGCGAGGCCGCAACCGCAGGCCCTGCGCATGCACCAGCAGAAACACCGCCGCAGCATCGGTCGACGCCACCACAGCGCCGACCAGCAGCGCCTCGGTCCAGTTCAGGTCGAGCGCATATCGAGCGATCGGCGCGGTGATCATCGCGGTCAACAGCACCCCGATCGTCGCCAGCGCCATCGACGGCACCAGCACCGCGCGGATGCTCTGAAACCGGGTTCGCAGACCGCCGTCGAACAGGATCAGCGCCAGCGCCACCGAACCCACCAGATAGGTGGTACGCACGTCGTCGAACCGCAGCTGCCCGGGGCCGGAATCGCCGGCCAGCATGCCGATCAGGAGAAACACCAGAAGCAGCGGCGCGCCGAAGCGCAGCGCCAGCAGGCTCGACAGGATGCCCGCCATCACCAATGCTGCGCCGAGAAGAATGGCTATGCTGACGGAATCGAGTGACGCCATGGGCCTTCGCAAATCACCGCAAATACTTGCAATTGCATCCTTATCGTCGCCACACTTCGACGCCAACCCAATTCTGGCGCTAGCGACAATGTGCCCGGTTTTTCGGCCTTTCCTGTGTGGCCCGCGTGCCGAAGCGATGGCGTCGTAACCGCTCTTATGGGAATCTGCCGGACATTCGAATCACGTTTTTGCCAAATGAAGAACCTTGAGATGGAGAGTCCAGAGATGAGCTGCCTCCAGATGAGATTTTGCCGATGGACCTGAACGACGTCATCGATTTCCTGCATGCCGCGGCACGATCGGTCGGCGCGGAGGTCACATCGCCCTGGTTCTATCTGCAGTTCGGCCTGATACTGGCCGCGGCGGGCATTGCCTTCGCGGCCGATGCAGGAACCCGCGCGCGCGTCGACATGACCTCGTTCGCGATGGGCTGGCCGCTGCCTTTGCGGCACTTCGGCCGCGTGCTGGTCAGCAGCGCATCCACGGCGGTGTTTGCGGTCCTGGTGATCGCCGCGCGCGTCGCGATGTACCATTCGACCTGGCCGAGCCGGAGCTATCTCCTGGTGATGGCCGCCAAGCTCGCGCTCGCCTGGCTGGTGATCCGGCTCGTCACTTCGGTGATCCGCAACGCCTTCATCGTCAAGCTGGTGTCGCTGTCGGCGTGGATTGTCGCGGCGCTGAGCATCATCGGCCAGCTTGATCCGGCGATCAATGCGCTCGACTCGGTCTCGATCGTGCTCGGCGGATTGCGCCTGACGCCGCTGCTCTTGATCGAGTTCGGGGCGCTGCTGATCGCCGCGCTGTGGCTGACCAACATCGCCAGCAATTTCGCCGAAAGCCGGATCAACAGCTCGACCGACCTGACGCCATCGATCCAGGTGCTGCTGGTCAAGATGATCCGCATGGGGCTGATGGTGCTCGCGATCACCATCGCCATGGGCGCGGTCGGCATCAACCTCTCGGCGCTGGCGGTGTTCTCCGGCGCGGTCGGCGTCGGCATCGGTATCGGCCTGCAGAAGATCGTCGCCAATTTCATCTCGGGCATCATCCTGCTGGCTGACAAATCCGTAAAACCCGGCGATCTCGTCACCATCGGCGACAGTACCGGGCGCATCAGCGCGATGAAGACGCGCTATATCTCGGTCGCCGCCGGCGACGGCCGCGAATTCCTGATCCCGAACGAGGATCTGGTGACGCAAAAGGTCGTCAACTGGACCTACACCGACAAGAACACGCTGGTGAAAGTCAATTTCGGCACCAATTACGATGCCGATCCGAAGCTGGTCTGCACGCTCGCCGCCGACATCGCGGCAAGCGCCAAGCGCGCCATCAAGGGCAAAACGCCGACCTGCATCCTGACCGAATTCGCCGAGGCCGGGATGAAGTTTTCCCTGACCTTCTGGATCGCCGACCCCGACGGCATGGACAATGTGAAAAGCGACGTGATGCTGGCGCTGTGGGAGACCTTCAAACGCGAGGGCATCCGGGTGCCCTATCCGGTACGCGAAATCCGCATCCGCGGCGGGGCGCTGCCGGTGGAAACCACGGTCGAGGTTTCGAACTGACGCGAAAGGCGCCCCCGCTGGCACCAAATCCGCCGGTTCCCTGGGCGAGCGACAACCATTTCGCGACCTAGGCTTGTCTTGCTACTCCCCGTCGCGATCATTAAATTGGGTGCACAGATCACCCCTTTTCCCGGCAAAGCACCATGAGCTACATCGAAGCGTCCGACACCTCCTTGCGCAAGACCGGGCAGATCAAGCTGCATGGGCCGAGCGGTTTCGCCGGCATGCGCAAGGCCGGCGCGCTGGTGGCAAAGTGCCTCGACGAGCTGACCGATCTGGTCAAGCCGGGACTGCCAACTTCAGCGCTCGACGAATTCGTCCGCGAATTCGCCTTCAGCCACGGCGCCTACCCCGCAACGCTGATGTATCGCGGCTACCGCTATTCGACCTGCACCTCGATCAACCACGTGGTCTGTCACGGCATGCCCGGGGACCGGGCGCTGAAGGAAGGCGACATCGTCAATATCGACGTCACCTTCATCGTTGACGGCTGGTACGGCGATTCCAGCCGGATGTATGCGGTCGGCCCGATTGCACGCAAGGCCGAACGGCTGATCGAGGTCACCTATGAGGCCATGATGCGCGGTATCGCGGCCGTGAGGCCCGGCGCCACCACCGGCGACATCGGCCATGCCATCCAGAGCTTCGTCGAGCCGCAGGGCATGAGCGTGGTGCGCGACTTCTGTGGCCATGGTCTGGGGCGCATGTTCCACGACGAGCCGAACATCATCCATATCGGCCGGCCCGGCGAAGGCGTGGTGCTCAAGCCCGGCATGTTCTTCACCATCGAGCCGATGATCAATCTCGGCAAGCCGCACGTCAAAATCCTGTCGGACGGCTGGACCGCGGTGACGCGCGATCGCTCGCTGTCGGCGCAGTTCGAGCATTCGGTCGGCGTGAACGCGACCGGCGTCGAGATCTTTACCCTCTCGCAGCGCCACGGCGAGAAGCCGCCGGCTGTGGCGTAACAGGCGGATTATTTATTGGCTTCACAAGAAACCGTCATACCCCGCCACCGGGTCTCGCCTTCGGCGAGCCCGATGACAGGCTCCGGCGGGGTATCCAGTACGCCGCTGCCTCTCGCTTCTATCGCTGGCGCCTCGGAGTACTGGATCGCCCGCTTTCGCGGGCGATGACAGCTGAGGCGTGTTGCGCAGCTCGGAGTATCGCGCGTTGCCAGGAAACGAGCGTCGCATCAATCCCCGCGTCGGGTGCGACGGGTAAGTTCGCGCGCTTCGTAATTCTCGCCGATCGACATCGCGCAGATGCGCGAGATCCGGACGTAGGGAAGTCCGGTCTCCTTGGCCCAGGCATTGAACTGCGCCTGCACCTTGGCCAGGTCCGTCTTCGATTTGACCTCCTCGGCGATGTCGAGTCCCGCGTCGCGCAAGCAGGCCGTGACGTCCTTCGAAGTGACAAAACCATCCCAGCCAAGGAAGCGCAGCAGCATTTGGCCGGTATTGCCGCCGAGCCGGCTGCCGCGTTTGGCGAGCAGGTTCAAGAGTCCGACCTCATCCGAAGACGGCCAATTCGCCAGGAACCGTCCGAAGCCGCCATGTTCGGCCGCGATCTCCTGCACGAAGCGGGCGTTATCGCGCACCGACATGATCTTTGCGCCATGGCGCACGATGCGCGTATCGCTCACCAGCGCTTCCCAGAATTCGTCGGGCTTGAATGCCAGCGTGGCCGGCTGAAAGCCGAGGAAAGCCTCCTCAAAGCCCGGCCATCTTGCTTCGATTACGCTCCAGGCGAAGCCCGCGGAAAACACCCGCCGCGCCATCTCGGCAAGGACGCGGTCGTCGGCGAGCTCGATCAGGGATCGCGGATCCGGAATCGGCGGCAGAAGCTTTTTGAGCGCGGACGCTCCTCCCTTGCGCTTCTCGGCGCGGGCACGGATGGCCTTGAACGACGTCACGCGGCGAAGACCTTTTGCACACCTGGCGGAAGCCATTCCCGCCTCGCCTCCGATCTTAAGGCCGCGGCGGTGGCGATGACAATGTGAGCGCGGCCGAGGCCAGGGCGAGGCCGAGCGCTGCCGCGGAGCAATTTCTGACACTTCCCGGTTGCAAAAAACGGCGGGCACGGCATGCTCTGCGCCAATGCCCGCGAAACCCAGCGATAAACCGGATCCGCCTGCCGAGAAGCCGCATTATCACGGCCATCGCGAGCGGTTGCGTGAACGTTTTCGTAGCGCCGGCCCTGACGCCCTGAGCGATTACGAGCTGCTGGAGATGGTATTGTTCACCGCCCAGCCGAGGGGCGATATGAAGCCGGCTGCCAAGAACCTGCTCAAGAAATTCGGCTCCTTCGCCGAAGTCGTGCATGCGCCCGAGACGCTGCTGCGCGAGGTCGATGGCATCGGCGACGCCTCCGCCATCCAGCTCAAGCTGATCGCCGCGGCCGCCGGCCGCATCGCCAAGGGCCAATTGAAGGCGCGCACCTTGCTGTCGTCGTGGAACGACGTGATCGACTATTGCCGCACCACGATGGCGTTCGCCGACAAGGAGCAGTTCCGCATCCTGTTTCTCGACAAGCGCAACCAGTTGATCGCGGACGAGGTCCAGCAGACCGGCACCGTCGACCACACCCCGGTCTATCCGCGCGAGGTGATCAAGCGCGCGCTGGAATTATCGGCCACCGCGATCCTCTTGGTGCACAACCACCCCTCCGGCGATCCGACACCGTCGCAGGCCGACATCCAGATGACGAAAGCGATCATCGACATCGCGACCCCGCTCGGCATTTCCGTGCACGACCACATCATCGTCGGCAGAGGCGGCCATGCGAGCATGAAGGGGCTGAAGCTGATTTAGGATGACGACATCCGCGCATTAGCCACCTCCAGGCGCGCCGCCTCAGCAGGCCTTGTTCAGGCCTGTTGTCCCGCACCGCAGCAAATTTACGAAGAGCGCGACGCTCTAATCCGATACCTCTGTCAGAATCTAAATCCCAGTTTAGAAAATGTCTGGGCACCACCGAGCGCGTCTCAAAAAAAATCGGGATAGCTCGGGATATTTTGCGCCCTTCCGGTGTTTTGTTGGCAGCGATCGAGCCCCACCGCCTGGACGGCGATGGTCAATGCGCAAGTAGAGCGTTGGCCAATGCGCTCTATTTAATTCCCCAACAACTGTCTCCAGTGCGCAACATAATCTTGAAAGGGAGTGCAGAGATGAAACACGTGCTAGCCTCTCTCACTATCGGCGCTTGCCTGCTGCTTCCGTCGGCTGGGGTGACCCTCGCCGACGATCTCCATAATCTAATACCTAGCCCCAACCTTAATCCCGGAGCAGCATCGGCAGCGCCAGGACAGACTGGTTCGAATGTGCTCGCAAGCTGTGGGGCCACCAGTTTTATATCTATCGGTGCAGGAGCCAAATCGAACGCCGGCAACGGCTCCCCGTTCAATGCGAGCGTAACGAAAAAATATGCTGGAAACCCAGGCAGCCCGGCAACGAATCCCAACGCAGTCTCCCAGTACGACAACGCTTGCGCACAAGCCGCCCTGCACGGGCAAATGCCATAACGCAACCGCGATGCGTTTGAATTGAACAAGTGTTCCGGCGTCAGAGCGGAAGTTGACGGCACGGGGGAAGCGGCGAATGGTCGACGCAGGATAGCCACATGCGTTTCCTTGTGGCGGGTTTGCTTTGCGCATTGATTCTCGGGCTCGGCTACACCTTTAGCCAAGGGAACCCGGCACCGACATACCTCACCGCGCCTGTGGAGCGCGGCAACATCTCAACCCTCGTGAAGGCGAGCGGCACCGTCGAGGCGGTCATCAGCGTCGATGTTAGTTCGCAACTATCCGGGCGAATTGCAGAGGTATTCGTCAATTTCAACGACGCCATCAAGACCGGCCAGCCGATCGCGCAAATCGATCAGGAGATATTTGCCGCCCGCGTCAATGAAGCGAAAGCCGCACTGAGAGTGGCGAGGGCAACCGCCCAAGTGGAAAAGGCCGCGCTGCAACGAGCGACGGTCGGAGTGACGAATGCGCAGACCGCCAAGAAACTCGCGGAGGCTCAGTCGGCGGCTAACAAGGCCAGGCAAGACGAAGTGGAGAGGGATCTCCTGCGAAAGCGCGAGCTGGCACGCACCGGAAGCGGAACCGAGCGAGACTTGAGTCAGGTGCGAGCTCAGCGCGACGCCGGGGCTGCCGACTTGCACGCGTCCCTCGAGCAGATCCAGATGAAGGCGGAGGCCATTGCGATTGCAGAAGCAGAAGAGCACATGGCCGAGGCCAATCTCGAGAATGCACAGGCTGTTGTCGAGCAGAGACAGGCGGCACTCGATCAGGCGGGACTTGATCTCGAACGCACCGTCCTCCGCGCGCCGATTGATGGGATCATCATCAAGCGGGATGTCAATCCCGGGCAAACCGTCGCCGTCAGCCTCGAAGCCAAAACATTATTCAAGATCGCGAACGATCTGCGAGAGATGGAGGTCCACGGCAAGATCGACGAGGCCGATGTCGGGCAGCTGAAGCCGGGCCAGGCGACCCTGTTCACTGTCGACGCTTATCCGGATCGAATCTTCAGTGGACAGGTTTTGCAGATCCGCAAGGCTCCCGAGGTCGTGCAAAACGTCGTCACCTATACGACAATCGTCTCTGCACCGAATCCGGACCTTTTGCTGTTGCCGGGAATGACTGCGCAGCTTGGGATCATCGTGAGTAATACCGGCGAGATCCTCAAAATTCCGAGCCAGGCAATGCGCTTCCGGCCAAACGGCGCCGGTCCTGTGTCGGGTCACCCGAGTGCGAACCCTGCCGCTTCCTCCAGGGGGGCCGCGACCGTGTGGTTAGTCGGTGACGACGGGCGACCGAACCCGGTTGCCGTGAGGCTTGGCGCCAGCGACGACAACAGCGCAGCACTGCTGGACGGCTCGCTTAACGAGGGCCAGCAAGTGATCATCGGGATTGCCAACTCGCAGCAGCAAAGGGGCTATTTCGGCATTCGCCTTGGATTCTAGGACCTTAAATTGGATCATAAGATGCCGCCGCTGGTCCGGACTGTTGGAATTTCAAAACAGTATCCCTCCGGGGGGACGATCATTCGTGCGGTATTAAACGTGTCGCTCTCGATCGAGCCCGGCGAGTTTGTTGCAATCCGCGGCCGCTCGGGTTCGGGGAAGTCGACCCTGATGAGCCTGTTGGGTCTTTTGGAGCGGCCGGATTCCGGCGAATATGCGCTCAAGGGCCGAGAAGTTGCAAGGCTGAGCGAGGACGCACGCGCGGCCATCAGGAACCAGGAGATCGGCTTCATATTCCAACTGCCGGCCCTTCTGCCGCGGGCAACCGCGCTGGAAAATGTCGCACTTCCTCTCGTTTACGCCGGCGTTGCTGGCTCCGAACGACGTCACAGAGCCAAAGATGCGCTTGACCGCGTAGGTTTGGCCGGCCGCAGTCATCATTGGCCGAATCAACTCTCGGGCGGAGAGCAGCAGCGGGTCGTCATTGCCCGTGCGATAGTGAACGAGCCTGCTCTCATCCTGGCCGACGAACCGACTGGTTCGCTCGATAGCGGCACCAGCGACGAGATTCTATCGCTGTTTGAGCGCCTTCATCGCGATGGTCATACGATCATCGTGGTCACGCATGCCACCGACGTCGCCGATCGTGCGCAGCGACAAATCACCCTGCACGATGGGCGAATCATCGAGGATGCCGTGGCATCAGGCAAGAGTTCGCTTCTGAACGCCACCACCTTGGATTCTCCCCAATGAGTCCTCTGGAGAGCTTGCGTATAGCCACGCGAGCGCTTCGTGTGAACAAACTGCGGAGCGCCCTGACCGTGCTTGGGGTCGTCGTTGGCGTCGCAGCTGTAGTCTGCGTGATATCGGTGGGAGCTGGCGCACAGGCGGAAGTTTCGGAGAAGATCCGCACGCTGGGAGCCAACCTCCTGCTTGTGATGCCCGGAGCCCGAAATTCCGGCGGAGCGAGGCTGGAATCCGGAACACAGCCCACGCTGACCGAAGAGGACGCCGCTTCTATCCGCCGCGAACTGGTGGATGCTCAGGTCGCGGCCCCGCTGCTGTCGCGCTCCATGCCCCTCGTGGCCGCAAACAAGAACTGGGTGACACTGGTGGCTGGAATTAACGCCGACTATCTAGTGGCACGCGAATGGCAAATTGCCGACGGCCGATCCTTTACGGGCGACGAGATCGCATCTGGAGCCAAAGTTGCCATCGTAGGGTCGGTTATCATCGAGGAGCTCTTCGATAGGCGTGCCGGAGTCGGAGAGACGTTTCGGATTGGCAACGTCCCTTTCACCGTGATTGGTGTGCTGGACAAAAAGGGGTTGGGCGCGGCCGGCCGCAGCCAGGACGATGTCGTGTTCATCCCGCTGTCGACTGCAAAAAGCCGCGTGCTCGGCGCCGTGCGTGGCACGACCCGAGAAGCATTGGATTTCATCTCGATCAAGGTATCGGATGCGGCCGCCATGTCAGTGATGGAACGTGAGATCGAGGCGTTGCTTCGGCACCGGCACCGCATTCGCGGGGATGCCCCCAGCGATTTCAGGATCGAGAATCCGGCGGATGTCCTGATTGCACGTGGGGCCGCCGTGCGGATTCTCGGCATTCTGTTAATCGCGGTGGCAGCGGTTTCGCTGGTCGTTGGCGGCATCAGCATCATGAACATCATGCTGGTTTCGGTGACCGAGCGCACCCGCGAAATCGGTTTGCGCATGGCCGTTGGGGCCAGCCGCAGCGATATCCGGTGGCAATTCGTGATCGAAGCCTTGATCCTGGCGTTGCTGGGAGGCCTTGTGGGTGCGGCGCTGGGAGCCGCCGCGGCAGTCGCAATCGCTTGGAAAGCTAGCTGGCCCATCCTGATCAGCCCATGGGCAATCATCCTGGCTTGCGGATTTGCGGGTTTTATCGGGATTTCGTTTGGCCTCTATCCGGCCCATCGGGCCGCGCGGCTTGATCCGATTGTGGCATTACGCTTCGAATAGGCGAAAGAGCTGAACTCTCATTTCCATCCTCTCTGTTAGGATGATTTCGTGACCGGCCGTGCCGTAAAGGTAACCTGGCGTGATCGAGTTCGAGGCAGCGGGATCGTCACGAACACGCACCTCTTGCCGCCCCCAATCGCCGTCCCCTGGCACACGATCCAGGATGACAATCAAATCACATCAATCTGTTAGCTCGTGCACTTATCTGGTGCGCAACCCATCCCTCCGGCGATCCCTCGCCCTCGCAGGCGGATGTCCAGATGACCAAGGCGATCATCGACATCGCGGGCCCGCTCGGCATCGCTGTGCACGATCACATCATCGTCGGCAGGAACGGCCATGCCAGCATGAAAGGGGCTGCGGCTGATCTAGCTGTCGCCCGCATTTACCATTTATTAACTCTCCGCTTCGCGCTTTGGCGAATGCGTGGGAGGGTGGCTCATCGGATGAGAGGGGGTAGCTCATTCTCGATTGAGAGGGGATCGATGATGAATCAACTAGCAGAGCGGATAGGGGTCGCGGCTCTTTCGATGAGCCCGGAGCACATGGTCGACAAATTTCTGGACTGGCTCGAGGAACTGAGGCGCGCGATGGCGCTTGCTGAAATCGACGGATTGGCCCGCAACGAGGTGCGAACCAAGGTGCTGTTCGATTGATCCGGCGCCAAAGCGCGATGGCACTGTCGAACCGCCATCGCGCTTTGACTTATAGGACGGGTTTGATGGCACAAGGCCGTTGAAGCAGGTCAGCACCGACCGATCCGGCACAAAGGGCCACCTCAAGCGAGGTGGCCCTTTTGCTCGTGAGGATCAGCCAGCCGCCGGGCTTCAGTTGACCGTGGCGCGAGCAGCGCGAACGGCTCAATGACGTGGAGTGCCAGCATGAAGCGGCTGAGGCTGATTTGAGCGCGGAAACTCAGCGCCGCGTCGATCAAGAGCTCCGGCATCGATCCAGATCGGCCGCAACAAATCCGCTTCAATTCGGCTTGGCCCGGCCAGGCGGGGCGGCGGGCGGCATGGTGCGCGTAAAACTCGGCCGCGCCGCGTGCCGCGCATAATACGCGGCGAGATGCGTTGTCGCGGCGAGCGCGTCGGCGCCTTCGGGCGGCAGCCGAACCCGGTCGAGCAGCGGCAGCAGGTTGATGTCGGCAAACGTGAAGTCATCGCCGACGAGATGGCCGGTCTTGGCGACCGCGCGGTCGAGAATTCCCAATTGCTCGCGTACCGCCGGCATTACGGCTTCGATCGCCGCACGATCCGGCTTGCCGTCCGCCGTCTTCGGGGCGATGTAGGCGTAGAGATAGGTCCGGATCAGGGTGCGGTCGATCACCGTGTTGACGAGCGAAACCCACTGCTCGGTGAGCCCGGCGAGATGGGGATCGGACGGCAACAGCTGCGGCCCCGGAAAACTGCGGTCGAGATAGCTGGCGATGGCCTTGGATTCGAACAGCACGACGTCGCCGTGGCGCAGCACCGGCATCTTGCCGAGGGGATGGATGGCAAGCAGCTCCGGCGCGCCCAGCGCGCACTCGGTCAGCCCGTACGCGATCCCCTTCTCCTCGCAGACCATGCACACGACGCGCGTGTAGGTCGACCGCGCGGAACCGATGATCTCGGGCTTCGGCATGGCCTGTCTCCTGCGGGTTTGCCGGCGACGTCCGTCAATACTTAACCATTATGTTAAGTATTGGATCGGCGCCTGAATGTCAAGGCAGCGGCCGGCGATCCGACGCCACCGCAGGCGGATCAGGATGACGTTTGCGCGGCGCCGGCGGCATCGAGGGCGCGGCGCTTCAGCAGATCCTGTTCGCGCCGGTTGCCCGCGAGCGCGGCGGCTGCTTCGAACGCGGCGCGGGCTTCCTCATGGCGACCAAGTTTTTGCAGCAGGTCGCCGCGCACGCTTCCGAGCAAATGATAGTTCCTGAGCGCGGGCTCGTGGAGCAGGCGGTCCACGATCTCGAGCGCGGCACGCGGGCCCTCGGCCATGCCGACGGCGACCGCGCGGTTGAGTTCGATGACCGGCGAGTGCAGGAGCGCCGCAAGCTCCGCATATAGACGCGATATGTGCGGCCAGTCGGTCGCATCTGATGTTGCCGCCCCGGCATGACAGGCGACGATCGCCGCCTGCAGCGCGTAGAAGCCGCCCGCGCCGCCGAGTTCGCGCGCCCGTCCGAGCGCCTGCATGCCCCGACGGATTTGCAGCTGGTCCCACAGCGCCCGGTTCTGCTCCAGCAACAAGATAGGTTCACCGGCTGAATCGGTGCGCGCCGCCGTGCGCGAAGCATTCAGCTCCATCAGCGCGAGCAGGCCATGGACTTCCGGCTCGAGCGGCGCGATCGAGGCAAGCACGCGGCCCATGCGCAGCGCTTCGTGGCAGAGCTGCGGACGCAGCCAGTCGTCGCCGCGCGCCGCGGTGTAGCCTTCGTTGAAGATGAGGTAGACGACCTCCAGCACGGAAGCGAGCCGTTCGGAGAGTTCTTCCCGGCGCGGGGTCTCGTAAGCCAGCCCGGATTCCGAGAGCGTCCGCTTCGCCCGCACGATGCGCTGGGAGACCGTCGCGTCCGGCACCAGGAAGGCCCGCGCGATCTCCTCCGTGGTCAGGCCGCAGATCATCCGCAGCGAAAGCGCGATGCGGGCCTCGCGCGACAGCAGCGGGTGACAGGCGGTGAAGACCAGCCGGAGCAGCTCATCGCCGATCTCTTCGTCAAGCGCGGCGTCGAGATCGGGCATGGCCTGCTGCTCCTGCTCCATTTCAAGAGCGATCATCCCGTGCTTGCGCGCGAGCATCCGGGCGCGGCGCAGATGATCCAGCGCCCGGCGCTTGGCGGTCGCCATCAGCCACGCGCCGGGCTTTTCCGGAACTCCCGTCGCGGGCCAATGCTCGAGCGCCGCCAGCAGCGCGTCCTGGGTGAATTCCTCGGCCAGCGTCACATCGCGCAGCATCCGCGATAGACCGATGATCAGCCGTGGCTGCTCGATCCGCCAGACCGCGTGGATGGTGCTGCTGATGTCGGACGGCTGCCTCAAGGGCCGGCAAACGCACGGACCTCGCACGTTCCTTCCCAGCCCGGCATGAAGTCCTTGTGCAGCTGCATGAACTCGACCGCCATCGCTACGGCCTCTTCCTTGTCGCGCAGTTCGAAGATCGCGAAGCCGCCGACGAATTCCTTGGCTTCCACGAACGGGCCATCGATGACGCTGAGCTTGCCGTCAGCAATGCGCACCTGGGCGCCAGCCTGGACCGGCATCAGCCCGCCATTGTCGAGCATGCGGCCCGCCTTGATCTCCCGATCAGCGAGTTTGTGCATGGCGTCCATCAGTTCCGGGGTGGGAGATCCGGGCAAGCCCGGATGTTTGACGAGGTACATGAAACGCATCTCAAAAACTCCTCCTTAGGGCGAGCCGCGGGCGCCTCCGCCCGCGAAACTATCTCGCTATTTAGGTCGACGCGCCAACCCCAGGGGAATCGACATGTCCTTCAAAAAAAATCCGGCTCCGCCAGTCCGGTCATCCCGATGCGATTGAACGGCGTTCCAACCGCCATAGATGGCCAGGGACGGGCACGGCGCTTCCCGCCGTCTCCCGTTGGCCTGACCCGCCTGGAACCGCTACCATGAAAAGCAATCCGCGTCCCCTCGCCCTCGTGACGGGCGCCTCCAGCGGGATCGGCGCCGATCTCGCGCGTGAACTGGCCAAAGACGGTCACGATCTCGTGCTTTCCGCGCGGCGCATCGAGCCGATGCAGGCTTTGGCCGAGGAACTCAAGGGCCTCGGCGCGGGCTGCACCATCATCGCCTCCGACCTCAGCAAACACGGCGCCGCCGCCGCGCTGGTGCGCGAGCTGGAAACGCGCGGCATGGTCATCGACGTGCTGATCAACAATGCCGGGCTTGGCGACAACGGCCGGTTCGACCAATCCGACCCGCTCAGGGTCAGCGAAATGCTGCAGGTCAATATCGTGGCGCTGACGGAACTGACCCGGCTGCTGGTGCCGCCGATGGTGGCGCGGGGCAAAGGCAGGGTGATGCTGCTCGCCTCCACCGCGGCGTTTCAGCCGGGCCCGCAAATGGCGGTGTATTGCGCCACCAAGGCCTATGTCCTCAGTTTCGGCGAAGCGATCGCCTTCGAGCTCAAGAGGACCGGCGTCACAGTCACGACACTGTGCCCCGGCGCGACCGCAACCGAATTTTCCCGCGTCGCCCGTGCGGGGTGTTCGGCGCTGTTCAAGGGCGGCTTGGTGCCGGTAATGAGCGCAAGCGAAGTCGCGCGGATCGGCTATCAGAGCCTCAAGGCCGGCCGCGGCGTGGTCATCGCCGGACTACTCAACAGGATCATGTCCACCTCCAGCCGGCTGTCGCCGGCGCCGGTGACGCTGCGGATCGCCAATTGGATGATGTCGAGCAGGAAATGACGCCGAACCGCCCGTGTCCCTTGCACGTGGGGTTGGAATTCCCTGATTGCGCTTGCTCGATTCACTTCTCCCCTGGTGGAAGAGGGAGCGCACCGTCGATGCCGCGGCATCGACGCAATACCTCAACCGCGCCGCTGCAGCAGCTGGTCACGCTGTTTGGTCAGGAGATCGAGCTGAGCTTCCTGGTCGGCGATACGCTGCGCGTTCAGCTCCTCGACCGCCCCGCCGGAATAGGCGGCAGCCTGCTCGGTCAATTCGGTGAGATTTTCGCGCACCGCGGCGATGCGCTCCTCGATCTCTGCGAGGGTCAGCGAAGGGTCAGGCATGGGTGAGCTCCTCGGCGTATGATCAGCACAATATGCGGCGTTCCAGGCGGGCCAGCAAGCCGCCCCGCGGCCCGCCGTCAGGCGCGGTGGTACTTCCAGAAATTACTGCCGCAGCATGATCAAGGGATCGGCACTGTCGGGCACCCGCCGCCACTGCGCGTTGTCGTCGGCCTCGAATTGCCAGGTCTCGCCGCTTTGCGACATCAGCAGCATCTGGCCGTGATCGAGCCGCCACTGCGTCGGTGCGAAGGCCGCTATTGCGGGATCGCATTTGGGCTTCAGGAATACCTGGAAATTATCCGGGCCGGCCTCGTTGTTGGTCAAGGTCAGGCCGCATATCGGCTGACCGTTGCCGTGAACCATGGCCCAGTCGCCGATCATCTGATCCATCGACTTCGCCAGCGAGCGCGCGGCGGCGAGGTTCTGCAGGATGTAGATGCCCTCACCCTGCCGCAAGCCTTCGAGAATGCCGCTCTCGACCTCGGTGAAGTCGATCACCGGCTGGCCTGTGGCATCCTGCAGCCGCACGATGTCCAGCCCTGCGATGCTCCAGGCGGTGATTTCCTTGGTGAAGGGCAGCGCCGCGGCGCAGCCGGGCTCAAGCTCGAGCTTCATCCCCAGCGGCGACGCATCGCTCTTCAAGGTGACCACGCAGGTCTTGCTGCGCTCGGTGGTCGACAGCTCCCACTGCCCGACCATGTCTTTCTTGAGGGTCGAAACATCCTGCGCCTGCGCCCGACCGGAGCAGGCGATAAGAGCCGCCAGCGCCGCAAGAGCTATGGCGTGGCGAGGCATCATCAGCGGCTCGTCACCGGAGTTTCCGCGACCGGCGTCAGCGGCGGTTTGCCGGCGAACCAGGTTTTCAGATTGTCGACCACCAGCTGATCCATGGCATTGCGGGTTACCACCGAAGCCGAACCGATATGTGGCAACAAAACGACATTCTGCATGCTGCGCAGTTCGTCCGGCACGTTCGGTTCTTTTTCGAAGACATCGAGGCCCGCGGCGAGAATGGCGCCCGACTTCAGCGCCGCTGTCAGCGCCTGCTCGTCGACCACGGAGCCGCGCGCCACGTTGATGATCACGCCGCGCGGGCCGAGCGCCTTCATGACCTCGGCGTTGACCATTTTGGCGGTTCCGGCGCCGCCCGGAACGATCACGACCAGCGTGTCGACCGCCTTCGCCATCTCGATCAGGTCGGGATAATGCTTGTACGACACGCCGTCGGCGGGCTTGCGCGAATGATAAACCACGGGAACGCGCGAGGCCTCCAGCCGGCGCGCGATCGCCTGGCCGATCCGGCCCATGCCGACCATGCCGACCTTGCGGTCCCTCAGCGAGCCGACGCTCAGGGGAAAGTTCTGCGTCAGCCAGAGGCCGGAACGTACATAGCGATCAGCCTTGACGAACTCGCGCAAGGTCGCGATCAACAGGCCCATCGCGATATCGGCGACTTCCTCGGTCAGGACGTCGGGCGTATTGGTGACGACGATATTATGCTCGTGCGCGTAATTCGCATCGATGTGATCGTAGCCGACGCCGAAGGAAGAAACGATCTCGAGCTTGGGGAAACGCGCCAGCGTCTTGCTGTCGCCGCGGACTGAGTTGTAGGTCACCGCGGCGCCGCGGATTTTTTCCGCGACCGCCGGCGTCAGCCGTTCGAGGTCGCCGGTGGTCTCGAAGGAATGCAGCACGAACTGGCCGGAAAAGCCGTTATCGACGATCGGCTTGCTCGGCCCATAGATCAGCAAATCGATTTTCTCGGAAGAAATATTGCCGCCAACCATCAGTTTTCCTTTCCAAGCGCGCTCTCATGCCAGCGCCGCAATACCAGGTGCGAAACTAGCGCCAACAGCCCATAAATGACAATTCCGGCGGCGGAGAGCAACAGTAACGCGGCGAACATTCGGGGAATGTTGAGGCGATAGCCGGATTCGGCGATTCGGTAGGCAAGTCCGGAACCGGCGCCCGCCGAGCCGGCCGCGATCTCCGCTACCACAGCGCCGATCAGCGACAGGCCGCCCGCGATCCGCAAGCCGCCAAGGATGAAGGGCAGCGCGGAGGGCAGCTTGAGATAGGCGAGCGTCTGTGCCCGCGACGCGCCGTAGAGCTGGAACAGGCCGGCCAGATTGCGATCAACGGAATTCAGCCCCAGCGTGGTGTTGGAGAGCACCGGAAAGAAGGCGACGATCCAGGCGCAGACGATCACGGCGGTCTGCTGCGGCAGGTAGATCAATAGCAGCGGCGCGATCGCGATCACCGGCGTCACCTGCAGGATGACCGCGTAGGGGAACAGCGAATATTCCAGCCACTTCGATTGATTGAACAGAAGCGCCAGTGCAATGCCGCCGATCCCGGCGGCGACAAAACCTTCGAACGTGGTCAGCAATGTCGTCAGCAGCGATTGCGCCAGCACCGGCCAGTCGCTGACCAGTGTTGCGAACACCGCGATCGGACCCGGCAGCACATAGGGCGGAATGTGGTTGAGCCGCACCACGAGCTCCCATACCGCGACGCCGGCGGCGAGCACGACGATCGGGAGCAGGATGCGGACCAGGCGCAGGCTGACCTGCTCGGGCGCGGCCTGGCGGGCGGACAATGGCGGTGGCTGCAACGTATTCATTAGTCTGATAGCCCTGAATAGGAGGGCGCCAGTGCGTTCGAAACCTCGCGGCAATAGCCGGCATAGGCGGCGGAGGTCCTGAATTCCTCGCCCCGCGGCTCCGGCGCATCGATGCGGATTTCGGCACTGAGGCGTCCGGGCCGCGACGTCATCACGACCACGCGCTGCGACAGATATACCGACTCGAACACCGAATGCGTGACGAAGATGACGGTCTTGCGCAGATTACGCCACAGCGCCAAAAGATCGTTGTTCAGCCGGAAGCGGGTGATTTCATCGAGTGCGGCGAACGGCTCGTCCATCAGGAGAATATCGGGATCGGTGACCAGCGCGCGCGCCAGTGACACCCGCATCTTCATGCCGCCGGATAATTCGCGGGGGTAGGCGGCGGCGAATTCGGCAAGCCCCACCTGCTGCAATGCCTCCTCGATGCGCGCGTCCGCCTCGGCCGCGGGCGCATGCGCGAGTTTCAGCGGCAGCCGCACATTTTCGCGCACGCTGGTCCAGGGCATCAGCGTCGGCTCCTGAAACACGAAACCTATTGCATGCGCGCCGCGCGCCCCGCCGCTGCGAAGCGCGACGCCGACGCTGCCGGCACTCGGCGCGGCAAGCCCCGCGATCAGCCGCAGTGCCGTCGATTTTCCGCACCCCGACGGCCCGAGCAGCGAGACGAATTCGCCCCTGGCCACGTCGAGGTCCAGCGGCCCCAGCGCCGCGACGCCGGAATCATAGACCTTGGTGACAGCGCGCAGGCTCACCGCGAGGCCGGCGGTATCCGCTTCGGTCAGGGCTGCCGGCTCCGCCATCGCGCCGTTACTTCTTGGGCCGCAGATCGAGACCGACGCCCTTGTTGATGAAGCGAAGCGTATAGGCCTTGCGGAAATCGATGTCGGGACGGACCACGCCGGCACGCACCATCTTGTCGAAGAAGCTGGTCGCCCGCTCGTCGCTCATGGCGCCGATGCCATCGCGCAGGGTGTCGCCGGAATCGACAATACCGTATTCCTTCATCTTGCCGACCGAGAACGCGAGCAACTCATCGGTCATTTCCGGATTGAGCTTTTTGATCAGCGCATTGCCCGGCGCATTGTTGCCGTAGAGATAGTTGTACCAGCCGATGATCGACGCGTCGACGAAGCGTTGAACCAGATCGGGCTTCTTGTCGGTCAATTCGCGGCGGGTCTCGATCAGGGTCGAATAGGAGTTGAAGCCATAATCCGCCAGCAGGATGATTCCCGGCTTGAAATTGGCGGCTTTTTCGACCGCGAACGGCTCCGACGTGACATAGCCCTGCATCGCGCTTTGCGGGCTGGCGATGAACGGCTGCGGGTTGAAGGTGTAGGGCCTGACCTTCGCCTCGCTGAATCCATATTCGGATTTCAGCCACTGGAAATAGCTGGAGATGCCCTCCTTGGACACGAACAGCGTCAGCGGCTTGAGCTGTTCGAGCTTTGTGATCTTCGATGCGGGATGGGTCAGGAAAACCTGCGGATCCTTCTGGAAGATCGCGGCGACCGTCACCACCGGCACGTTGTTGGCGACCGCGTCGAACGACATCAGGGTGTTGGCGGCCATGAAGAAATCGAGCTTGCCGGCGATCAGCAGCATGCGGTTGTTGTCATTCGGCCCGCCCGGCACGATGGTGACATCGAGCCCGTATCGCCGGTAGGTACCGTCGGCCACCGCCTGGAAAAAACCGCCGTGCTCGGCTTCGGGAACCCAGTTGGTGCCGAACGAGACCTTGTCCAGCGTGGTTTGGGCGCCTGCCGGGAGGACGGCCAAGGACAGGGACATGACCAGGGCCAAGGACAGAGACAGGAGGCCTAAGGTTAACGCTCGCGGCAAAAGTGCCGGGTTCATGATTGGACTCCGTCGATCGTTCTGGCCCATGATAGGGAACGGACGCTGGTCGCGTCCTGTCCGCAAACTACCTTGCAAACGCGCTTAAAGAAACATTTCACTCGATGACTTCCCTGCTCCCTCCCCGCGACTGGACCGACATCCACTGGCCCGGCATTTCCGAGACCACGCCGGAGCGATGGATCGCGGTGCTGCCGCTGGCGGCCACCGAGCAGCACGGCCCGCATCTGCCTGTCGGCACCGACATCATGATCGCGCAGGCCTATCTGGCGCGGGTGCGCGAAGTCTTGCCCGACACCATCCCCGCGACCTTCCTGCCGCTGCAGCCGGTCGGGATTTCCACCGAACATATCGACTATCCGGGCACGCTGACGCTGCCGACGGAGGTTGCGCTGAAGAGCTGGATGGCGCTCGGCGAGAGCGTCGCGCGCGCAGGGGTCAAGAAGCTCGTGATGGTTACGAGCCATGGCGGCAACAGCGCGGCCATGACCCTGGTCGCGCAAGATCTGCGCGCGCAGCACGGCATTCTCGCGGTCACCACCGGATGGTTCCGGTTCGGCGCGCCGGACGGATTGTTTTCGCCCGAAGAACTGCGTCACGGCATCCATGGCGGCGCATGGGAAACCTCGATCATGCTGGCGCGCCATCCGGAAGCTGTGCGTAAGGACAAGATCGCCGATTTCCGCCCCACGAGCATCGCGATGGAGCAGGAATATCGCTGGCTCTCGGCGCACCGGCCGGTGCCGTTCGCGTGGCAGACCCAGGATCTCCACGCCAGCGGCGCCGTCGGCGATGCCGCGATCGCCTCCGCGGAAACGGGCGAGATTCTGCTCGATCACGGCGCGCACGCGTTCTGCGAACTGCTTGCCGACGTCGATAAATTCGACGTGAAGAGGCTTTCGGACGATCCCCACCAACCGTCTAAGTGATTGTTATTTATACTTATTTTTGGAGGCGCCGGGTTCGGTTCGGCTGAATCGAACCGGAATCGAGAACGCCCCGTCCAACTGGCATGCGGACCACAACGGTCCCGCGCTCAACCGGATGGAGTTTCTCATGTCGATCAAGTCCAAAATTGCCGCCGTCGCCCTTGTCGCTCTGGCCGTCACCGGCAGCATCGCGTCCACCACCACCAAGGCAGAAGCCCATGGCCTTGGCTGGGGTGTCGGAGCCGGTATCGTCGGCGCCGCGATCGTCGGCAGCGCGATCGCCGCCAGCAACGACGGCTATTATTATGGCGGCGGCTATCGCCGCTGCGGCTGGGTTCGCCAGTTCGACGCCTACGGCAATTTCATCGGCCGCGTCCGCACCTGCAATTACTACTGACAGCCGCTTGATCGCGTAGTGGATCCCGCGTCCGGCACGGGCGCCTCATCCACCCCCGTGTCGCACACCCGACCCGCCCGGACGTCCCCCGGGCGGGTCAACCTTTTTAATCACAGCAGCGGAAAACCGCTCAAAGTCCCCACCGGCGAATGAACCAGACCTTCACCACATGAGTGAGGATCGCGTAGGTCACCAGCATGGCCGCAACCAGCGGCCAGTACTGCCAGGGGAGCGGCTGGAAACCCAACGCCGCACCCGCCCAGGTGAAGGGCAGTATCATTCCGACCGTGCAGATGATCACCGTCGTCGCGATCAGTGCGGGGCTGGCATGACTCTCGACGAACGGGATCTTGGCGGTCCGGATGATGTGAATGATCAGGGTCTGGGTCAGAAGCGATTCCACGAACCATCCGGTCTGGAACAGCGACGGATTATCCCAGGCATCGAACACGTAGAGCATCATGCCGTAGGTCGCATAGTCGAAGATCGAGCTGATCGGCCCGATGAACAGCATGAATTTGAAGATGTTACCGATGTCCCATTTTCGGGGTAACGCCAGATACTCCTCGTCGACATTGTCGGTTGGAATCGTCGTCTGCGAAAAATAGTACAGCAGATTGTTGGTCAGCACCTGGATCGGCGCCATCGGCAGGAACGGCAGGAAGATGCTCGCGCCGAGCACGCTGAACATGTTTCCGAAATTCGAGCTCGCGCCCATCTTGATGTATTTCGTGATGTTCGCAAAAACCTTGCGGCCTTCGGTCACGCCTCGGCAAGGACGAGCAGGCTCTTTTCGAGCAGAACTTCTTCAGGCGCTCGGCGGCCTCGGTCGCCGACAGGCCTTCCGGCGCGGACTGCAGTTTCGCGCAGGCTTCGCGGGGCTGAAGGCGGCTGAGTTCCGCAAGCACCCCATCATGGACGGCGGGTTGCGCACCGGTGCGCGCGCTCGCCTGGATCGGTTTCGAGAAGACGTTCATGGGGAATATCGCTGGGTTTGGGCCGAAGCCGCGCTCGCAGCAAACATCATCGTAAAGGGGCCGTGAAGCGTTGCGACAGATCAAGCTTCCGGCATCCTCGATCGCGCGGAATTTTCGGATGGCAGCACGCCGACCATGCCGGCGCTGTCTGCGGCCACCGCCAGCCGAACCTCCGGCGCGCATGGGTCCCACCGCCCGTTCGCAGCAATCATACGATTGACATAGCATAGGGGGGTACCCTATATGCGTTCAATGGCACACACGATCCGGGAAAAGAAAAAGCTGCTCGCGCGGGTGGGGCGCATCCGCGGCCAGATCGAGGCGATCGAGCGGGCGCTGACCGAGGAAGCCGAATGCGAGCGCATCATGCACATGATCGCCGGCATTCGCGGCGGCGTCGCGGGCCTGATGGCGGAGGTGGTCGAGGACCATATCCGCACCCATCTGGTGGACCCCGAGCGGAATCCGGGCGCGCTCAACGCCGACGCCGCTGATCAGCTCATCGAGGTGGTCCACACCTACCTGAAGTGAGGGACGCCATGTCCGACGCCGAAGAGCTGTTTCAGTTTCCGCCGCACGACCATGTCTTTCTGGGCAAGGATCACGACAAGGCCGAGCGCCGGACCTGGGCGGTGATCGTGCTGTGCACCATCATGATGATCGCCGAGATCATCGGCGGGGCGCTGTTCGGCTCGCTGGCGCTGATCGCCGACGGTTTGCACATGTCGACCCATGCCGGCGCGCTGCTGCTGGCGGCGCTGGCCTATACGTATGCCCGCAAATACGCCAACGATCGCAGTTTTTCGTTCGGCACCGGCAAGTTCGGCGATCTCGCGGGCTATTCCAGCGCCATCGTCCTGGCGATGATCGCGCTGTTGATCGGCTATGAAGCGGTGTCGCGCCTGCTCAACCCCGTCTCGATCAGCTTCAACGAGGCGATCCCGATTGCCGTGCTCGGCCTCGCGGTCAATGTCGCCAGTGCCTGGCTGTTGTCCGGCGGGCATCACCACGATCGCGGCCATGGGCATTCCCATGGCCACAGCCACGGCCACGAGGACGAAGCCCGTCGGATCGCACTGGGGAGTTCCATCCTGGACATCAAGGTGTTTGAAGACGGCGTGCCACCACGCTTTCGTGTCCGCGCAGAAGGGGGTGAACTGCCGGCTGCCGACCTCACCATCGAGACCACGAGGCCGAACGGCAGCCGCCAGCTATTCGTCTTCGAGGACCGCGGCGATTATCTGGAGTCGCGCGACGAGATCCCGGAGCCGCACGCCTTCCTCGCCAGCATTCGACTGATGCAGGCGGGCCGCCCCCATGAACGCGAACTGGAATTTGAAGAGCACGATCATGACGACGCGCACGGCCACGGTGGCGCGCATCACCGCGACAACAATATGCGCGCCGCCATCGTTCACGTCATGGCCGATGCCGCGGTCTCGGTTCTGGTGATTGCCGGGCTGTTGCTGGCGCGCGCCTTCGGCTGGCTCTGGATGGACCCACTGGCCGGCTTCATCGGCGCGCTGGTCATCGCCAACTGGTCGGTGGGCTTGCTGCGCGACACCGGTGGCATCCTGCTCGACCGCACTCCGGATCCGCGCATGGCCGAGAAAGTCCGCGGATTGATCGAAGCCGATGGCGATCGGGTCACTGATCTACATCTCTGGCGGCTCGGGCCCGGACATCTTGGCGCCATCGTCTGCGTCGCCACCACGGGAGAACGCAAGGCGGCGGATTACCGGCAGCGGCTGGCGAGATTCGCAGACCTGTCACATGTCACCGTAGAGGTCCAGCACTCCCAGTCCTTCAAGGGCTGAGGCGGCGTTTGGAGAAATCCGGCGATTTTCACGCGGAAATAGCGGTGTTGCATGGCTGTCACATCTGGATGCCATTCAACATCTGCCTCCCAGTCAGTTGTTGCAATTAAGAATTATTCGCAATAAGCCTTGGGAATAAACTGCGGCCTGGATTGCTCTGGTCCTGGCGCGGAATTATCCGCAACTGAAAACAGACGAAATCATTCATTGGTGGCAGCGCGCCGGCAAATCTGCAGAGTGACGAAAGAGACCGCCGGAATGTTCGCGCTGGAAGCACCCACACGATGAGCCGCTGCAGCCGACCCTGGGAGCGCGTAGTCGCGGGCGTGGGCTTGAGCCTTTTCGCCTGCGACGGCGCCGCACTCGCCGCGGACCTGCCGCTCAAGGCGCCGGCGATCAAGGCCGTCTACGACTGGACCGGATTTTATCTGGGCGGCCATGTCGGCTATGGCCGCGGCAGTCTCGGTCCCGGCACCAATCCCCTACCCGAACAGGGCGTGTTCTTTCCGCACAGCGTAACCGGCCTGATCGGCGGTTACCAGGTCGGCTACAGCAAGCAGTTGCCGAACCATATCGTGCTCGGCGTGGAGGCCGATGCATCGTTCACAAGCCCGCTGGATGGCCCGCGACTGGCGCCAGCCCCCTTCAACACGACGATCGACTATCTCGGCACCGCGCGCGGCCGTATCGGCTATGCGTTCGGAAGGCTGCTGCCCTATATGACCGGCGGCTTTGCCTGGGGACACAGCCATGTCGACGTCAATGACGCCGACGGCAGTGTCATCTCGTCGCCCGGACAAACTCAATTTGGCTGGACCGCGGGCGCCGGCGTCGAATTTGCCGTCAGCGGCAACTGGAGCGCCAAGCTCGAATATGACTACATCGATCTGTCGCGCCGGACGGTCGATCTGAGCACCTTCGGATTGCCGGGCGTCAATGTCGATCCCAACATCCACCTCGTCAAACTCGGGCTGAATTATCGCTTCGGCGATACGCCGCCCTGGCTCGCGCCGGATACCAACAAGACCGCGCTGCCGGAATCGACCGACTGGAACGTCCACGCACAAACCACTTTCATTGCATCGGCCTATCCCTCGTTCCGCTCGCCCTATGCCGGCACCAACAGCCTGCCCGGCGGCGGACAGGCCCGCGATACCTGGACCGCGACGGCGTTCCTCGGTGTGCGCCTGTGGCAGGGAGGCGAATTCTATTTCAATCCGGAGTTCGCGCAGGGATTCGGCCTGAACGGAACGCTCGGGCTTGCTGGCTTTCCCAATGGCGAGGCGCAGAAGGCGGGCGCGCCGTTCGGGAAAGTCCGGCCGCAACGCTATTATTTCAAACAGACCTTCGGGCTCGGCGGCGAACAGGAAGACGTCGAAGACGCCGCCAATCAACTGCCGGGCAAGCGTGACATCGATCGCGTCACGCTGATCGTCGGCCGTTTCGCGGTCGGCGATTTCTTCGACGGCAATTCCTACGCCAAGGATCCGCGCGCGGACTTCATGAACTGGGCGATGTGGTCGTCGGCCGCCTACGACTTCCCGGCGGATTTGCCGGGCTACACCCGCGGCGGCGTGGTCGAGCTCAATCGCAAGGATTGGGCGTTGCGCGCCGGCGTGTTCGAGGTGCCCACGGCGCCCAACAGCGACGTCCTCACCTACAAGGCCGGCGGCACCGTCGTCGAATTCGAGGAACGCCACACATTGTTCGACCAGCCCGGCAAATTGCGGCTGGGCGCGTTCGGCAACCAGGGCAATATGGGCAACTACCGACAGGCGCTGGCAATCGAAGCCGCCGACCCGACGCAGGACATCAACGTGGTGATGACGAGCATTCAGCACACCAACCCGAAATACGGCTTCTACGCCAACCTCGAACAGCAGATCGCCAAGGACGTCGGGCTGTTCGCGCGCGCGAGCTGGAACGACGGCCAGAACCAAATCCTGTCATTCACCGATATCGACCGCAGCCTCTCCGGCGGCTTCTCAATCAAGGGTAGCCATTGGGGACGCCCGAACGACACCATCGGCGTCGGCGGCGCCATCAACGGCCTGTCCAGCGCCCACCGCGACTTCCTCGCGGCCGGCGGGCTAGGCCTTCTGATCGGCGACGGCCGGCTCAACTACCGCCCCGAACAGATTCTCGAGACCTATTACGCCTACGCGATCGACAAGAACTTTACGCTCACCGCGGACTATCAACTCTTCACGAATCCCGCCTATAACGCCGACCGTGGGCCGGTCTCGATCTTCTCAGGACGCCTGCACGGCGAATTCTAGATCGGGATGACTTTTCTTCAAGTCGTCATCCCGCTCTATCTTTTTGTTTGAGCATGATCTTCTCGGAAAACCGGTTCCCACTTTTCCGGATCATGCTCTAGGCGCTTCGGGCGACAAGGCGGCTCTCATGGCCCTGCAAGACATCCGCGTGCCGGCCCTGGGGCAGGCGCTGCGGCCCAACATCTGGGACCTGGTGGCGCTGATCCTGGTGATCGGCGCCATGGTGCTGATTGTCTATGGCGGCGAGCAGACCACGCTGCCTCTGTCGGCGCTTGACGTCGCCCCGGTCACGCTCGACCCGGCCAATCTTCCGCTTTATGCCTTGCGGACCACGCTGCGCATGCTGCTGGCGATCGTCTGCTCGATCGTCTTCACCTTCCTCTATGCCGCGCTTGCCGCCAAGAGCCGCCGCGCCGAGATGGTGCTGATCCCGCTACTGGACATCCTGCAGTCGGTGCCGATCCTCGGCTTCCTGACCTTCACCGTCGTGTTCTTCCTCAACCTGTTTCCCGGCCGCGTGCTGGGGGCTGAACTCGCCTGCGTATTCGCGATCTTCACCAGCCAGGCCTGGAACATGACCTTCAGCATGTACCAGTCGATGCGCAACGTGCCGAAGGACCTCGAGGAGGCCACGCAGAGCTTTCATTTGAGCGGCTGGCAGCGGTTCTGGCGGCTCGACGTGCCGTTCGCGATGCCCGGCCTGATCTGGAACACCATGATGTCGATGTCGGGCGGCTGGTTCTTCGTGGTGGCCTCGGAAGCGATCACGGTCGGCAACACCACCGTCACCCTGCCCGGCATCGGCTCTTATGTCGCGCTCGGCATTCAAAAGCAGAACCTGCCCGCGATCGGCTACGCTATCCTGACCATGCTGCTGGTGATTATCGCCTACGACCAGTTGCTGTTCCGTCCCGTGGTGGCCTGGGCCGACAAATTCCGCTTCGAGCAGACGTCGTCGGTCGCAGCCCCCTCGTCCTGGATGCTCGATCTGTTCCGGCGCACCCGCGCACTGCGCGCCCTGACCTATCCGTTCGCGGCCCTGAACAAGGCGGTCTCCAACCTGCATATCGCGCTGCCCGATTTCCTCAGGGCGCCGGCGCGAAGCGGCCCGCCGTCGCGTTTGGTCGACGCGGCCTGGATTGCGCTGATCGCCGCAAGCACGGGATACGCCGGCTGGCGCGCCTATCAATATCTCTCGGCGAGCTTGAGCCCGTCCGACATCGCTACCGCCGTCGGATATGGCTTCATCACGCTGTCGCGCGTCGTCGTGCTGATTGCGCTGGCGACCCTGATCTGGGTGCCGGTCGGGGTGTGGATCGGGCTGCGGCCCAAACTCGCCGAGCGAATCCAGCCGCTGGCGCAGTTTCTGGCGGCGTTTCCGGCAAACCTCGCCTTCCCGGTGTTCGTGGTGATCATCGTGCGTTTCGGCCTGAGCCCGAATATCTGGCTCAGCCCGCTGATGATCCTGGGCACCCAGTGGTACATCCTGTTCAACGTGATCGCGGGCGCGAGCGCGTTCCCGAGCGACCTTCGCGAGGCCGCCGGCTCCTTCCACCTCAAGGGATGGCGCTGGTGGGTCAAGGTGATCCTGCCCGGCATCTTTCCCTATTACATCACCGGCGCCATCACCGCCTCGGGCGGCTCGTGGAACGCCTCGATCGTCGCCGAAGTGGCGAGCTGGGGCGACACCCATCTGACGGCTACCGGCCTCGGCGCCTATATAGCCACCGCGACCGAAGCCGGCGATTTCCCCAAGGTGGTTCTCGGCATCGCCGTGATGTGCATTCTGGTAACGCTCTTCAACCGGCTCTTGTGGCGGCCGCTTTATGCCTTCGCCGAGCGCCGTCTTCGCCTCGGCTGACCGGGAAGGAAAAACCCATGCTCGATCAAACCATCCAGACCAGCCTGGTCGAAATCCACGGCGTCTGCCGTTCGTTTCCGAAAGGCAGCGGCGAGCAATTGCTGGTGCTCGAGAAAGTCGATCTCACCATCAAATCCGGCGAGATCGTCGGCCTGCTCGGGCGTTCCGGCTCGGGCAAGTCGACGCTGCTGCGCATCATCGCCGGCCTGATCGCGCCGTCCTCGGGCGACGCCAAATGCCGCGGCGAGATCATCGTCGGACCGCCGAACGGCGTCGCGATGGTGTTCCAGTCGTTTGCGCTGTTTCCCTGGCTGACGGTCTTGCAGAACGTCGAACTGGGACTGGAGGCGCTTGGCATCGAGGCCGCCGAACGCCGCACGCGCGCGCTGGCCGCGATCGACCTGATCGGTCTCGACGGCTTCGAATCCGCCTACCCCAAGGAATTGTCGGGCGGCATGCGCCAGCGCGTCGGCTTTGCCCGGGCGCTGGTGGTGCATCCGGACTTGCTGTTGATGGACGAGCCGTTCTCGGCGCTCGACGTATTGACCGCCGAGACGCTGCGCACCGACCTCGTCGATCTCTGGATCGAGGGCCGGCTGCCGATCAAGTCGGTCTTGATGGTGACGCACAATATCGAGGAAGCGGTGCTGATGTGCGACCGCATCCTGGTATTCTCCTCCAACCCCGGCCGCGTCGCCGCCGAGATCAAGGTCGACCTGCCGCACCCGCGCAATCGTCTGGATCCGGTATTCCGGCAACTGGTCGACAACATCTATGCGCGCATGACCCAGCGGCCCGAGCCGAAATTGCCCTCGCTGGAGGGCATTCCCGGCGCCGGCGTCGGCATGGTCCTCAACCACGTCTCCTCCAACGTGCTGTCCGGCCTGATCGAGACGCTGGCGGGCCCGCCCTATAACGGCCACGCCGACTTGCCGGTATTGGCAGGTCATTTGCAGCTCGAGGCCGACGAGATCTTTCATCTCGGCGAAGCCCTGCAATTGCTGCGGTTCGCGCAATTGAGCGAGGGCGACCTGATGCTGACGGAGGCGGGAAAGCGCTTCGCGCATCTGGAAACCGATGCGCGCAAGAAATTGTTCGCCGAACACCTCGTCAGCTACGTGCCTGTCATGGGCCTGATCCGCCGGGTGCTCGACGAGCGCCCCTCCCACGCCGCCCCCGCCGCGCGCTTCCGCAACGAACTCGAAGACTACATGTCGGAGGATTACGCCGACGAGACACTCAAGACCATCGTGTCATGGGGCCGCTACGCCGAGCTGTTCGCCTATGACGAGCAGTCGGAATCGTTCAGTCTCGAAAATCCGCATTGAAAACTTTGCCCGTCATTCCGGGGCGACGCGACGCGTCGAACCCGGAATCTCGCGCAACGATCTCTGGATTCCGGGTTCGCGCTACGCGCGCCCCGGAATGACGTATAAAAATAAAACACGCATACACCTCCGCGATCCCGCGGCGCGCTGCGCCCGGGGTTTGACCGAATCTTCCGCCCTGAAACAATGAGGGCGCAGGGAATGCCGGGCGCCCGATGCGCCCGATAGCCGCGTGTGCAGGGATAGTGGTAGAACGCACACGCGTTAGTCAGGTCACACCGGAATCACCCGGCATTCCCTACGCAATGGTTTACGGCTTACTCCGCGCTCTCCCCGGTGATCGGCTTGTTGACACCGTCACTGGCGAAAAACTCCGCCCGCTTGACGCCGGCACCGAGGCGTCAGGACCACACGGCTTGGCCATCCGCAAGACAGCGCCCTCGTCAGAAGCACAGCCCGCGTCCACCGCATCCCGCACCCTACGTCCGTGACGATCGCGATACGCCCCTCATGTGGGACGGGATGACTTCGATATATCCCTGCTTCGGGTGTGACGTCAAGAACAATTTCGGAAAATCGGAAATAGATGATTTGTCGCTCGGCGGGCACAGGGCGCATGCTTCTGATGCAACCGCCCAAACGGCAACGGCTATCGCGTGCCGGCGCGGTCTCCCACGGACGTGACGGATGTGGTAGAATGCCGGCGTTCCGCCCCACGACTGCCCGGAGACCCACATGACGATCGCCGATATGGTTTACAGCCAGGTGAAGCTGTTGCCCGAACCGCTGGCCCGCGAGGTGCTCGACTTCATCGGCTTCCTGCGCGAGGGCCGGGATCGCGCCGAATGGCGCGATCTGACCAACGCGCAGGCGACCGGGCTGGTCGCCGTCTGGGATAACCCCGAGGACAAAGTCTGGGACAATGTTTGAGCGCGGGGATCTGCTGCTCGTCCCGTTCCCGTTCACCGATCTGTCGGCCGCGAAGCGTCGGCCGGTGCTGGCGGTCACTGCCGCCGACAGTTTCGGGGACTTCATCGCCATGCCGGTCACATCGCGTCCGCAGGCCGAGCATGGCCTGCCGCTCTCGGCGGCGGACATGCTGACCGGAACGCTGCCGGCACCGAGCTGGATTCGCACCAATCGCATCGTTACCCTTAACGCCAGTCTGGTGGTCAAGAGCGTCGGTCGTGTTTCCGAACAGGTCGTGACAGCGGCCGTGAAGCTATTTTGCGCTTATGTCGGATATCCCGAACGGAAATAAGTCGGAGCTGTTCAGCCAGGAAAATCCGCATTGATCGTCGTCCCGGCGAAAGCCAGGACCCAGACGACGCCGCGGTGCTGGACGCATGATCGCAAACGGCGGTGCCGGGATTGTGGGTCCCGGCTTTCGCCGGGACGACGAGGGCGCCTACCCCGCCGGCGAGAAGCTGTCCGCCCGCGCCATCGCCCAGGCTTCGCGGTAGCGGGAATCGCTGGTGCCGTCGATCAGTTCGCCCGGACGCAGCGACGGATAGAGTCTGGCGAACGACTGCACCTCGGTCGTCGAGCTTCGCTGCGAGAAATGGATCGGCTGCAGTTGCTGCGGATGTTCGAGCCCGGCGGCGGCCAGCAGTTCGGCCAGCGCATGCAGCGTCGCGTGGTGATAATTATAGACCCGCTCGATCTTGTGCGGCACCACCAGCGCGCGAGCGCGGGAGGGATCCTGCGTGGTCACGCCGGTCGGACACCGGTCGGTATGGCAGCTCAGCGACTGGATGCAGCCGAGCGAGAACATGAAGCCGCGCGCCGAATTGCACCAGTCCGCGCCGATCGCCATGGCGCGCGCCATGTCGAAGGCGGTCGCGATCTTGCCCGCGGCGCCGATGCGGATGCGGTCGCGCGCGTTGATGCCGATCAGCGCGTTGTGGACGAAATTGACCCCCTCGCGCATCGGCATGCCCAGATGGTCCATGAACTCCAGCGGCGCCGCACCGGTGCCGCCCTCATTGCCGTCGACCACGATGAAATCGGGATAAATGCCGGTCTGCAGCATCGCCTTGCAGATCGCCAGAAATTCCCAGGGATGACCGACGCACAGCTTGAATCCGGCCGGCTTGCCGCCGGACAGCCGCCGCATCTCGCCGATGAAGGCCATCATTTCCAGTGGCGTCGAAAACGCATGGTGATAGGCCGGCGAGATGCAATCCTCGCCCATCGCCACGCCCCTGATTTTTGATATCTCCTCCGAAACCTTGGCCGCCGGCAGCACGCCGCCATGTCCAGGCTTGGCGCCCTGACTGACCTTGAGTTCGACCATCTTGATCTGATCGTCGGTGGCGACGCGGGCGAATTCCTCCGGATTGAACGAGCCGTCCCGGTTGCGGCAACCGAAATAGCCGGAGCCGATTTCCCAGATGATGTCGCCGCCATTCTCGCGGTGATAGGGGCTGACACCGCCCTCGCCAGTGTCGTGGGCGAAGCCGCCCTTCCTGGCGCCCGCGTTCAGCGCGCGCACCGCGTTCGGACTAAGCGCGCCAAAGCTCATCGCGGAGATGTTGAAGACCGAGGCCGAATACGGCTTGGTGCAATCCGGGCCGCCAATGGTGATGCGAAATTGCCCCTCGGCTCGCGCCTTCGGCGCCACCGAATGGTGCATCCATTCATAGCCCTCGCGATAGACGTCTTCCTGGGTTCCGAAAGGCCGCTTGTCGAGTACCATCTTGGCGCGCTGGTAGACCAGGGCGCGGGTGTCGCGGGAAAACGGCATGCCGTCCTTCTCGCTCTCGAAGAAATACTGCCGCATCTCCGGCCTGATCTCTTCCAGCAGGAAGCGGATATGCGCCGAGATCGGATAGTTGCGCAGCACCGCATGGCTCTTCTGCGTGAGATCACGAATGCCGAGCACGGTGAGGCCGCCGAAGATCAAAAGTGGGATCAGGACCAGATCGAACACCTTGCGGTCGACGATCCCCAAGCCCAGAAGCAGCCCCGTGGCGACGGCGCAGATCGTCAGCACAATGAAGCGTGGCGAGAACGGAAGCAGCAGCGTTTCCATGGCACCCTCCGGCAGATCTGCCGCATTGTTCTTTTCGGCCGCAGCCTAATCCAAACTTCAAACCAGTGCTGTACACAATATCTCGGTCACAGATCATGGATATGACGGGTTGTCAGGCCAGCCAATCGGCGGGGGCCTGATCAATCCGCCCCCGCGACGGGCGCCCGACCTGGCCCTTTTGCAGTGCAGCGTAGGCGGGTCTCTCAATGGCTATGCGGGCGCATCTCGTCCGGAATGCCTGATTTCTCCAGGCCGCCCTGCGCCAGCCAGGCATCGGTGGACCGGATGGCGCGCTCGATATGATCCGAGGTGCGCGAGAAGTCGTAGGGCGACCCCACCAGCGGGCATAATGGCGGCACCACGAAATATTCGATGTCGGGGCCGAGACCCTCCAGCTCGCTCACCAATTGCCGCGCGATCAGCAGCGTCAGCGCATGCAGCGCGTTCGCGACCGCGCCCGACGGCGGGGTGTGGGTGGCGCAGGCATAGCCGGTCGGCAGGATGATCAGGCGCTGCGCGCCTTTGGCAACGGCGACCCTGACCGGCGTGTTGGAGGAGATCGCGCCATCGGCGAGGTAGAAATCCTTGTAGGGAACGGGCGCGAAGGCGCCGGGGATCGCGGTGGAGGCGATGATCGCCTGAGCGGCCGAGCCCTCCGACAGCACCACGCTGTCGCCCGAGACGATGTCGGTGGTGACGATATGAACCGGCAGCACGGCGTCCTGCAGGTTGCGATAGGGCAAATGATCGTCGATCAGCCTGGCGATGCCGTCATGGGGAATCAGGAAATCGCGGCGCCAGACGAAGCCCAACAGCGTCCGCCAGGTGACCGGAAAGACGTCGTGCCGCGTCAAGCCGCGCCAGATGGTCTCAAGCTGCAGCACGCCCTTCAGCGTGGGATCGCCGGCATAATAAGCGCCGTTCAGCGCGCCGACGCTGGAGCCGACCACCATATCCGCCGAGATGCCGTTGGCGGCGAGCGAGTGCATCATGCCCACCTGGATGGCGCCAAAACTGCCGCCGCCCGCGAAGACAAGGGCCGTCTTGCTGCGGCCGGCGTGGTTGGATCCGGACAAGGTTCTGTGCGCTCCGGGGATTGACGCGATGGCGGAAAGCCAAGCGATATCAGGCCGGGCTTATAGCAGCCGGTGAACGGGCCGCGCCATCAATAGTGGGTGTTGGCTTAGCCGTCATTCCGGGGCATCGCGCAGCGATGAACCCGGAATCTCTGGATTCCCCGATGTGCAACTGCACATCTGAGGTTCGCGTCTACGACGCGCCCCGGAATGACGGCCTGGAGAAACGAGGGTTCAGCGCTCGACGAACGCCTTCTCGATCACAAAATGGCCGGGCTCGTTGCCAGAGCCTTCGGCAAAACCGCGGGCTTCGAACATCTGGCGGAGCTCTTCCAGCATGCCCGGGCTGCCGCACATCATGATGCGGTCGCTTTCGATATCGAGCGCCGGCTGGCCGATGTCGTCAAACAGCTGTTCCGAGGTGATGAGGTCGGTGATGCGGCCGCGGTTGCGGAACGGCTCGCGGGTGACGGTCGGATAATACACGAGCTTTTCGGTCAAGAGCGGCCCGAACAATTCGTCCTCGCGCAATTTTGCCACCAGTTCCTCGCCATAGGCGAGTTCGGAGACCTGCCGGCAGCCGTGCACCAGCACGATGGAGTCGAACTTGTCGTAAACTTCCGGATCCTTGATCAGGCTCGCGAACGGCGCCAGACCCGTTCCGGTCGACAGCAGCAGGAGGCGCCGGCCCGGGATCAGATTGTCCGCGATCAACGTGCCGGTCGCCTTGCGGCCGACCAGGATGGTGTCGCCTTGCCTGATTTTCTGCAGCCGCGAGGTCAGCGGCCCGTCGGCGACCTTGATCGAGAAGAACTCCAGTTCGTCCTCGTGATTGGCGCTCGCCATCGAATAGGCGCGTAACAGCGGACGGCCGTCGACCTCGAGCCCGATCATGGCGAACTGCCCGTTGTGGAACCGGAAGGCGGAATTGCGGGTGGCCCGGAAGCTGAAAAGCGTATCGGTCCAGTGGTGGACAGAAAGAACTTTCTCTCTATGGAATGCGCTCATGTGTTTTCGTTTTTCCGATTGGCCCGAATGAGAACGAACGAGTTGTTTGGCCCCGAAAGAGGCTAAAAACCCCTGCAGCGATTGAGGATTTAGCGTTTCACCTACGCCAAAACACCAGATAGTCAACCGCCGTGGACGCGCAATGGAGCTGCCAAATGCGACTAGGTTTATTTTGCAAAAAGGCCGCAAAACATCTTGATCGCGCGGCCCCGTCGCGCGCAATTAACTTGCTGAAATCGGCGCCTTGCAGGCAATAAATTGCCGGGACGGCGTTTCGGCGCGAGCGTGCCATCCGCGTTTGCGGCAACTGAACGGTCTTTCAAGATGCTTAACAGCCAGCGCACATTCGTGGATGCCGTAAAGAAGTACTGCACCGCTCACGGCATCGCGATCGAGATCAGGGCCCAGGGCTGGCTCATCATCATGCAGCACCGGGCGAAGCGGCATCTCGCGTTCGGATACGATCTCGGTTTGAACACCGCCGTCGCCCATCGGATCGCGAACGACAAGGCCGCGACCGCGGACGTGCTGCAGGCTTGCGGCATTCCCTGCATCCCGCACACGCTGTTCCTGAGTCCGAAAATGAACAAGTACATCCCTCCACAGCGCTCATGGGAGGCGATGCTTGCGCTGCTGCGGCAGAATCCCGATGGGATCGTCGTCAAGCCGAACGAGGGCACCGGCGGCGACTCCGTATTCAAGGTGTCGAGCGAGCCCGATCTCGAGCTCGCCGTACACCGGATCTTTTCCTCCAGTCTCGGTCTTGCGATTTCGCCCTACGTGGCGATCGACAGCGAGATCCGCGTGGTCCTGCTCGATCATCATCCGCTGGTGGTTTACGCTAAGAACCGCCCCGCGATCACGGGCGACGGCGCGCATTCGCTGCTGGAGCTGGCACTGGCCAAAACGCCGGTCGAACAGCGATCGGCGGTCCTGCCGGACATGCTCGCCGATCTCGATCGCGCCGCGCTTGACGCGATCGTGCCCGCGGGCCAGCGGCGCGTGCTGAACTGGCGGCACAACCTCGATTCAGGCGCGCGGCCGGAACTCCTGACGGAGGGCAAGATCAGGCAAGCCTGCATCGAGATCGCCGTGCAGGCGGCAGACACGATCGGGATACGATTCGGATCGATCGACGTCGTCGAGGTCGGCGGCGTCCTGAAAATCCTGGAGATCAATTCGGGAGTGATGATGGAAGCGCTCGGCAAGCAACACCCCGAACTGGTCGACGCCGCCTATAGTGCCGCACTGGACAAGGTGTTTGGTAATCCGTCGTCCCGGCCTTGAGCCGGGATCCATCGCCACCGGCGCCGGTTGGTACGGCAGGCCTTAAGTCGTGCCGGCAAAAATCGAAAGCCGCGGCGTCGCGATGAGCGCGATATCGCTTACGCTGGGGGCCCGGCGTTCGTCGGGACGACGCGCTTCAGTTGCTCGTGCCCTCGGTGTCGTTGAGCACCTTGAAGGCTTCCTCGAGCTGCGGCGAAATTTCGACGTTGAGTTTCTCGCCGGTCGGCAGCCGCGCCATGAACCATTTGTTGTAGAGCGGAATCAGATCGCGGTTCGAGCCAAGCTTGTGGAAGGCGCGCTCCACCACGGCAGCGAGTTGCGGCTCGCTCTTGCGGAACATGATGCCGTAGGGATCGTAGGACAGATAATCGCCGGTGACGCGGAATTTGTCCTGCGACTTGTGCCGCGCGATCAGGCCGTAGAGCAGGATGTCGTCGGTCGCGAACGCGTCGGCCTTGCCGTCCACCAGCATCTGGTAGGATTGCTCGTGATCGGGGGCGGCGACGATGTTGAGCCCGAGCGCGAGCTTCGTGTCGACCGCATGCATCGCCTGCTCGTTGGTGGTGCCTTTGGTCACCACCACGGTCTTGCCCTTCAGATCCGCCGCCGCCGCGATGCCCGAGGCCTTCGTCACCATCAATTTGGTGCCGGCCACGAACATCAGCGGCGAGAACGCCACCTGTTTGGCGCGCTCGGCATTGGCCGTGGTCGATCCGCATTCGAGATCGATCTTGTTCTGCACCACCGCCGGAATGCGGTCGTCGGAGGTGACCTTGACGTATTCGATCTTCAGACTGGCATCGTCGACCTCGGCGCCAATTTCGTCGACGATGGCTTCGCAGAGTTCGAGGCTGTAGCCGATCGGCCGGTTGGCCTGATCGAGGAACGAGAACGGCGGCGAACTCTCGCGATAGCCGAGACGCACGACATGCGTCTTCTTGATGTTGGCAAGCGTCGGGCTCAGCCCTTCGCCGCCGGTCTGCGCGTTGGCGGCCGTGGTCAGCAAGACCACGGCGGCAAGCCAACCCGCCACCGGCAGGTATCGCCTCACGGAATAGCCCATCATGATCTCCTAGGCGTGGCCGGGCTGCATTCCCGGCAGCTCGCCGGGGATCATATCCGGCGGCACGACGTCGTCGGGGCCGAGCGCATGCACGGGCGCCAGTTCGCCCTCCCACTTCGCCACCACCGAGGTGGCGAGCGAATTGCCGATCACGTTGGTGGCGCTGCGTCCCATGTCCAGGAAAGTGTCGATGCCCATGATCATCAACAGGCCCGCCTCGGGAATGTTGAACTGGCTCAGGGTCGAGGCGATCACCACCAGCGAGGCGCGGGGAACGCCGGCGACGCCCTTCGAGGTGATCATCAGCGTCGCCAGCATGGCGAACTGCGTGCCGAGCGACATTTCGATGTGATAGGTCTGGGCGATGAAGATGCTGGCAAAGGTGCAGTACATCATCGTGCCGTCGAGATTGAAGGAATAGCCGAGCGGCAGCACGAAGCTCGAGATCCGCGACGACGCGCCGAAGCGGTTGAGGCCTTCGAGCGTCTTGGGATAGGCGGCCTCCGAACTCGCGGTCGAGAACGCGATCATCAGGGGCTCGCGGATCAGCCGCAGCAGATGGCTGTATCGGGGACCGATGACCACGAAGCCGACTATGACGAGAATGCCCCACAGCAGCAGCAGCGACAGATAGAAACCGCCCATGAAGACGACGAGCTTCCACAACACCAGAAGGCCGTTCTTCGACACCGTCGCCATGATCGCCGCCCACACCGCGATCGGTGCGAACTTCATGACATAGCCCGTCACCTTCAGCATGATGTGGCCGAGGTCGTCGATCAACGACAGCATCTGTTTGGAGCGCTCCGGCATCGCGCCGAGTGCTACCGAGAAGAACACCGCGAATACCACGATCTGCAGGATTTCGTTCTGCGCCATCGCATCCGCGATCGAGGTCGGAATCAGATGGGTCAGGAATTTCTCGATCGAGAATGCCGACACCGGCAATCCCGTCGATTGCGCCTTGTCCGGCAGCGTGCCGGGGAAATTGGCGCCGGGCTGCAGCAGATTGACCATCACGAGGCCCAGCAGCAGCGACACGAACGAGGCGCTGACGAACCAGCCCATGGTCTTGGCGAAAATCCGCCCGAGCTTGGCGCCGCTTCCCATATGGGCGATGCCGCCGACCAGGGTCGCGAACACCAGAGGCGCGATGATCATCTTGATCAGCCGCAGGAACAGCATCGCGATCAGGTTTACGTCCGCTGCGATATCCGCCCTAGTATCGGGAAGATAATTGAAGACCAGCGTTCCCATCACAATGCCGAGCACCATCGCGATCAGAATGTACTGCGTAAACCTGTTGGACATTATTGACCCCCAAAACGATCCGGCGCGCGGAGTTTGGCACATTTCGCGAGCAGCGCAACACGCTTCAACCTGCCGGCGCGTTTGCCACCAGGTTCCCGATATGGGATGAAATGCTCCGCAGTATCGACGCAGTGCACAATCTGTGCAGTTGCACGTTTCATGCGCGGCCATTGCACCAAGAACGGCCATGTCAGGGAGAAAGCACCATGAGCGACATCGTCAATCGTCAGGTCCTGCTGGTGGAAAAACCGGCCGGAAAACTCGGGCCGGAGCATTTCAAGATGTCGGAGGCGCCAATGCCGGAACCGAAGGACGGCGAGGCCTTGCTGCGGGTGCGCTATATTTCGCTGGATGCCGCCAACCGCGCCTGGATGCACGGCGCGACCTATCGTGCGGCGGTCGAGACCAACACCGTGATGGCCGGCGGCGGCATCGCCGAGGTCGTGTCGTCGAAAGCACCTGGGCTTGTTCCGGGCGACATCGTGTTCGGTGATACCGGCTGGCAGGAATACGCCGTCGTGCCGGCGAAGCATCTGAGCAAGATGCCGAAGCTCGAGCCGATGACGCATCTGTTGAGCGTCTACGGCATCGCCGGCCTCACCGCTTATTTCGGGCTGCTCGACATCGGCAAGCCGAAGGCCGGCGAGACCGTCGTGGTCTCGGCCGCGGCCGGCTCGGTCGGATCGATCGTCGGCCAGATCGCCAAAATCAAGGGCTGCCGCGTCGTCGGCATCGCCGGCGGCAAGGACAAGTGCGACTGGCTGACAAGCGAACTCGGCTTCGACGCCGCGGTCGATTACAAGGATGGCGCGGTGTTCAAGGCGCTCCGGGCGGCGGCGCCGAAGGGCATCGACGTCTATTTCGACAATGTCGGCGGCGACATCCTCGAGGCATGCCTGGCGCAGATGACCAATCGCGGCCGCATCGCCTGCTGCGGCGCGATCTCGCAATATGACGGCGTGCCGTCGGCGCATGGCCCGCGCGGCGTGCCCGGCCTGATCGTGGTGAAGCGCCTCGTCATGCAGGGTTTCATCGTGATGGACTATATGGACCAGCGCGATCAGGCCCTGAAGGATCTGCAATCCTGGGTCGCCGCCGGCAGCCTGAAAGTCCAGGAAGACATCATCGACGGCCTCGAGAACACGCCGCAGGCGTTGATCGGGCTGCTTGCCGGCGAGAACCGCGGCAAGCGGATGATCAAGGTGTAAGGCCCGACGGTTTACCTTGCAACGCAAGCACTCTACAGTTTGCGAACGCGGTAAGGCGACGTCCGCCCCTCAGGCAGCCCCTAATGATGACGCCGCCGCGCGGGGCCGTTGCGGATCGCCGGCGAAGGGGGTTGGTATTCCGGATTCGGGCCGCAGGAGCCGCCGATGCCGGACGCCGTGGCCCTGCATTGCTCGATAGTTGAAAAATCGCAATGCAGAGAGCCGGAGTCGAACCCGCCATCCAGGCAGACCGGGTATGTTTCTGCCCGGGCCGGCGGGGTGGCCCCAGGAGCGAGCGTTGCAGAAGCGAGTGCGGCCAAAGCCAGAAGGTGCCAACGCATTCCGTATCTCCCCTGTGACGGTGGCGCCGTGGAGCTGTCGTTTGCGGGATAACGGAAGCCGCCCCGATGGCAGGCCGGCCCGCGGGAGGCGTCAGCAACAAAGAACCCGCGCAGGTCGGATTTATTCCCTCGCGGACAGGATTCCGGATGTCGTCCGCGTACCAGTGGCCGCGCAAGGTTCGCTGCTGGCTTCGGTCTCAGGATTCGGCCGGCGAGATCGTCGGCGCGTCGGATTTCCTGCGCTTACGTTGCGCCAGCCAGTTCTCGAACCGCTGCACCACGACAAAGAACGTCGGAACGAACAGCACGGCGAGGCAGGTCGAAGCGATCATACCCGAGAACACGGCGATGCCGATCGACTTGCGGGCGCTGGCGCCGGCGCCGGTCGCGATCACCAGTGGCACCACGCCGAGGATGAAGGCGAACGACGTCATCAGGATCGGCCGGAACCGGGCGCGGGCCGCCTCGACCGCCGATTCCAGCACTGGCTTGCCGTCGCGCACGTGCAGTTCGAGCGCGACCTCGACGATCAGAATCGCGTTCTTCGCCGATAGCGCGATCAACAGGATGATGCCGATCTGGGTGTAGAGATTGTTCTCGATCTGCAAAGCGGAGAGGACGATCATCGGGCCGAGCAGCGAGAGCGGCACGGCCAGGATCACCGAGATCGGCGCGTACCAGCTTTCGTACTGTCCCGCCAGCACCAGGTAGACCAACAGCAGCGCAAGACCGAACACGTAGTAGATCTGGTTGCTGACGATTTTTTCCTGATACGACATCGCCGTCCACTCATAGCCCGTACCCTGCGGCAGGGTCTTGGCCGCGATCTGCTCCATCAGCGCCATCGACTGGCCGGAACTGTAGCCCTGGGCCGGCAGGCCGATGACGGTCGCGGACGGATAGAGATTGTAGAGGCTGATCAGCGACGGCCCGACCGACGGCGTGATGCTGGCCACCGTGCCGATCGGGACCATGTCACCCTGCTGGTTGCGCACCATCAGGTTCTCGATGTCGCGCGCGGTCAGGCGAAACTGGGCATCCGCCTGGGCATAGACCTGGAAGGTTCGGCCGTATTTGGTGAACTGGTTGACGAAGCTGGCACCGAGATAGGAGGACAGCGTCGAGAAGATCTGGTCGGTGGTGACGTGCAGCGTCTGGGTCTTGATCCGGTCGACCTCGACGTCGTATTGCGGCACCATCGAACGGAACGACGAGTTGACGCGCTGCAAGGCGCTTTGCGTCTGCGCGTTGGCGACCATGGCGCCAGTGATGGCCTGCAGCTTGCCGTAGTCGGCATTGCCGTCCCGCAACTCGACCTGCATGGCGAAACCGGCGGCGTTGCCGATACCCTGGATCGGCGGCGGCGGGATCACCAGGATCCGCGCTTCCGCGATTCCCCCGAGCTTCTGGTTCAGTCCAACCACCAGCGAGCGCAAATCCTCGCCGGGACCGCGCGCGCTCCAGTCCTTCAGAATCAGATAGGCGACGCCGGCATTGGCAAGGTTCGAACTGTTGTCGAGCGCCGAGATGCCGGCGATGCTGACCACCTGCTCGACTCCCGGCGCGTTGCCGGCCATTTCGCTGACCTGTTCGAGCACCTTCTGAGTGCGATCGAGCGCCGCGCCGTCGGGTAGCTGCACCGCCGCGAGCAGATAGCCCTGGTCCTCGATCGGGATGAAGCCGGTCGGCACCCGCGACAGGCCGTAGCCGGCGATGCCGATCAGGATCAGCGCCAATATAACCGAAAGGTTGCTGTGCGCGGCCATGCGGCCGATCAGCCGAGCGTAACCCCGCTCGAGCCGGTCATAGACCGCGTTGAAGCCGCGGTAGAAGAAGTTGCGCTGCTCCGGCGGCACCGGCCGGCGCAGCCATAGCGCGCATTGCGTCGGCTTCAAGGTCGCGGCATTGACGGCGCTGAGCAGCGCCGTTGCGGCAATCACCAGCGCGAACTGCGCGTACATGCGTCCCGTCAGCCCGGGCAGGAAGGCTGCCGGCAGGAACACCGAGATCAGCACCAGTGTGATACCGATGATCGGTGCGAACAGCTGATCCATCGCGCTGATCGCGGCGTCATGGCCGGACATGCCCTTCTCGATATTGTGCGCGGCGCCCTCGACCACGACGATGGCGTCATCCACCACGATGCCGATCGCCAGCACGATCGCAAACAGGGTCGACAGATTGATGGTGAAGCCGAGCGCCGCCATGCCCGCGAACGCACCGATGATCGTCACCGGCACGGTGGTCGCCGGTACCAGCATCGCGCGCCAGTCCTGCAGGAAGATCAGGATCACCACCAGTACCAGCAGACCCGCCTCGACCAAGGTCTTGTAGACCTCGGCGATCGACGCCGCGACGAATTTGGTGGTGTCGAACGGCGTGTCGTATCGGATGTCTTGCGGGAATTGCGCCGCAAGTTCCGTCATCTTCTTCTGGACCGCCTTTTCGACCTCGATCGCGTTGGCGCCGGGCGACTGGAACACGCCGATGCCGGTGGCCGGCTTCTTGTTGAGCGAGAACACCTGGCTGTAGGTCTGCGCTCCCAATTCGACCCAGCCGACGTCGCGCACGCGGGTGACGTCACCGTTGTTGCCGGTCTTGACGATGATATTCTCGAACTGGTCCTTGTCGTCGAGCCGACCGCTGACGTTCAGCGTGTACTGGAATGCCTGCCCCGGCGGCGTCGGCGGCGCGCCGACCTGCCCCGCGGTCACCTGCTGGCTCTGCTGCTGGATCGACTGGATAACGTCCTGCGGCATCAGCCCGCGCACCTGCAGCTTGTTCGGATCGAGCCATACCCGCATCGAATACTGGCCCGCCCCGAATACCGTCACGTTGCCGACGCCGGGAAGGCGCGACAGCTCGTCGCGCAAATTGATGGTGGCGTAATTGCTGAGGAACAGGCTGTCATAGGTCGCATTCGGCGACGTCAGCGTCACGAACAGCAGGATCGACGTGGACTTCTTCTGTACCGTCACGCCCTGGTTCTGGACCGACTGCGGCAGCTGCGACAGCGCGCTCGAGACGCGGTTCTGCACCAGCACCTGCGCGAAGTTGAGGTCGGTGCCGATCTTGAACGTGACCGTGAGTGTATAGGTGCCGTCGGAGCCGCTGTAGGACTGCATGTAGAGCATGTCCTCGACGCCGTTGACCTGCTGCTCGATCGGGAGCGCCACGGTATCGATCACGGTCCTGGCGGATGCGCCGGGATATCGCGTCGTCACCTGCACCGTCGGCGGCACCACGTCGGGATATTGCGCAACCGCGAGGCTGAGCAGCGACACGCCGCCGATCAGGATCATCAGGATCGCGATGACGTTGGAAAGCACCGGCCGCTCGATGAAGAATTTCGAAATCATGCCCGGTCCTATTTGGCCGATGAGGGCTGCGGCTCGATCTTTTGCAGTTGCGGATCGACCTTCTGGCCGGGGATTGCCCGCAACAGCCCCGCGACGACGACGCGATCATCGGGCTTCAGCCCGCTTTCGATGACGCGCAGCTCACCCTCGACCGGCCCGGTCTGCACCTTGCGCTGCTCGATGACATTCTCGTTGTTCGCCACCAGCAGGTATCGCCCAGCCTGATCGCTGCCCAGGGCGACATCGGGAACGAGCAGCGCATTCTGCTGCTCGTCCAGGGGAACGCGGACGCGCGCGAAATAGCCGGGCAGCAAGATGCGGTCGGCGTTCGGCAGAATACCGCGCACCGCGAGCGTGCCGGTAGACAGGTTGATGGTCGGCGCCGCGTAGTCGAGCTTGCCCCGGTGCGGATAGCCGTTTTCGGTCTGCAGCCCGACCTCGATCGGGAATTGCTTGAGATCGGCCGCCGTCAATCCCCGCCGCGCCGCTTCGGCGCGAATGCGCAGCACCTGCTGCTCGTTGACATTGAAGTTCACGTAAATCGGATCGTACTGCACGATGGTGGCGAGCTGGGTCGGCGACGCTACGCCGACGAGCTCGCCGACCGAGACCAGATGCGCGCTGACGATGCCGTCGAACGGCGCCGCCACATTGGTGTAACCGTAATTGACCGCGGCGATCTTGGTGTTGGCCTCGGCCTGCTGCAGATTGGCCTGCGCATTGTCGCGATTGGCGGTGGACGTATCGAGCGTCGCCTGCGACACCGCTTGCCTCGCGACCAGATCCGCCTGACGCTTGTAGTCGGCTTCGGCCTGCTTCAACGAGGCCTGCGCGCCGGCTTCCGCCGCCTGTGCCTGCTCGAGCTTGAACTTGTAGGTGTCGGGCTCGATGGTGAACAGCGTGGTGCCCGCCTTCACGAACTCCCCATCCTTGTAGTTGATCGACTGCAGCACGCCCTGTACCCGCGCGACGAGGTCGACGGTGTTGATGGGCGCGGTATTGCCGGTGGCCTCGAGATAACGCGTCACCGCACGCTGCACCGGAACGCCGACGTCAACCTTCGGCGGCGGAGGCGGTACAAAGCTGTTTTGCTCGCAGCCGGTCAACGCTGCAAATGCGAATACGGCAAAAGTCACGGGGTATACGGCGTGTCGCCTCGCGCGGCCGTTCATTTTGCCTTCATCTGGCTTGATGCATGCTGACGAATGCCCTGGCTTCATTCCCGTGCCTCTATTCGTGTTGCAACCGCGAAGGTTTTACAGAGGAAGGCATTCGCGACTCCCTGAATAGCACAATCCGCTTGCACTGGAACTCGAAACCGAAAATGATGCGGCTTGCGAGAATTTGCCTCCGACCTTTTCGTGATTGACTTCCATTTTGAGGCCGCGCCGCAGCGCGACAACGAAGGATATCTTCAAATGTTCAACACGTTGAGACGTAACGCGACGCTTTTTGCGTCGATGGCGGCGATCATGTTCGGGCTGGCGGCGCCGGCATCGTCACAGGCGCCGACCGACGCACAGCGCAACGCCATCCGATCCAATTGCCGCGCCGATTATCAGGCCCACTGCTCCAGCGTCCCGCCCGGCGGCGCGGAGTCGCTGCAATGCCTGCAGAAAAACATGGCGAGCCTCTCGGCGGGATGCCAGGGCGCGGTGCGCGCGGTAGAACCACCGGCCGCGCCGAAAGCGGAAGCCGCTCCGGCGGCTGCGCCAAAGGAAGACGCCGCGGCGGCCCCGAAGACCGAAACCGCGCCGGCTGCGGCTGCCAAGCCGGCCGAAGCTACGGCCCCTGCAGGCACGACCACCAAACAGCCAAGCACTGCGCAGGTCGCCGCGATCCGCAGTTCATGTCGCTCCGACTATCAGAAGGTCTGCGCGGGCGTGCCGACCGGCGGCAAGGCCGCGCTGCAATGTCTCGAAAAGAACAAGGCAAAAGTCTCATCGGCCTGTCAGCAGGCCGTCAACGCGGCGAGCGGCGGCACCTCTGCCGCAAAGGGCGGTGCGCCGGCAGCAGCTACCACGGCTGCCGCCCCTGCGGCGGCGCCGGCCGCTGCGCCGGCACCGGTGCTGGTGCTGCGCCCAATGCGGCCACGCGAGGAGCTGTTCGTGCTGCGTTCGGCCTGCGGCGGAGATGTTCGTGCGCTGTGCGGCGGCATTCCTCCCGGCGGCGGCCGCATCGTGCAGTGCCTGGCGAGCCAGGCCGCCTCGATTTCGCCGGCCTGCAAGGAAGTCCTGGGCCAGTTCGCCGCGCAATAAATGAATTGACGCGACGCCTCGCTTCGGCCCGCGTCATTGCGCGGGCTGCCATCATTCGCCTCGAAACGCAAGGATCAACTGAACGAGCCGGACTGACAGCGCGATGTAGAACAACGACATCAGGATCTGGTACGCGGCATGCCAATTCAGCTTCGCAAGCTTGTAAAAGCCGTCGAGGAAATTGAGCAAAAGAAGCACGATTCCGAACAGCTCGACGCCGCGCCCCACCAGGCCGTGGCGCAAATACCCGAACAGAACGATCGCCGGCTCGTCGCTCGAGACATGTGCTCCCGCCGAGATGATCAGGGTCGCGATGATCATCTTCTCGACGTAGCCGAACATCTCCTTCGTCGCCGGCCCCACATAATCGACATAGAATGTGAGCCACCTGCTTCTGATATCCTGCATGATTTCTCCTCGCGAATACGATCGGCATGAAAACGAATTGATCGATAGGGATTGCTCAAAACTGTGACCCTGGGGAAGCTTCCGTACAACGGCTCCGCGATCAAGAGGCAAGCCGATTGCCCGTCCGATTTTTTGCTGACGCGCGGCAAAGGGCCAGCTTGAAAAGCGGCCGCACCGGGTGCACGCTGCGCCGCGTTCGTAAAAGACTTTTGCCTGAAATCGAAAAATAGCCGGGAGATAGAAATATGCGCTCATTGCTGCTCGTTGCTTCCGCCGTGCTGGCCTTTGCCGCAACCCTGACCGTCGAGACCACCGACGCCAACGCGGTCGTTTGCGCCCGCGGTGTCTATCGTGCCGGCTGCGCTGGCGCGCGAGGCGCGGTCGTCGTGCGCCGCGCGCCGGTCGTCGCCGCCTGCCGTACCGTGCTTGTGAACGGCGTGTGGGTGCGCCGCTGCGTCTGACGCGTGGAGCCGATCGAGATCTCGACGTGCAGGTGCCGGCATAGGGCCTGACGAGACACGTCGTGCCCCGCCACGGCGCGAGACGCGCTTTGCCGGGCAATGACGAAACGAGTCCTTGCCTCGAGGATTTTTCCTGTGGCGCCGGAAGCGCGCACGGATTAGGATAGACCCAATTAACAGTATACTGCCAATTAGGGAGACAATCGTGCGTATCGCCGTGATCGGCGGAGGCCCCGGAGGTCTCTATTTCGCCTATCTCTGGAAACGGCGCCATCCCGACGCCGAGATTGATCTGTTCGAGCAGAACCCGGCCGGCGCGACCTGGGGCTTCGGCGTGGTGTTTTCCGAGCAGGCGCTTGAATTCCTGCGCGCCGACGATCCCGACACCGTCGACGCCATCGCGTCCAGGATGGAGAGCTGGAAGAACATCACGCTCCATCTGCGCGGCGAAAGCGTGGCAATCGACGGCGTCGGCTTTTCCTCGATCGGCCGGCTCGAACTCTTGAAGATCTTGCAGGCGCGCGTGCACGCCGTCGGCGTCGCGCCGCGATACGACACGGTGATCTCTTCGCTCGACCAACTCGGGAGCTACGACCTGATTGTCGCGGCCGACGGCTTGAATTCGCTGCTGCGTCGCACCTTCGAAGGCGATTTCGGCACGTCGCTGTCCTATTCCGCCAACAAGTTCGCCTGGTACGGCACGTCAAAGCGCTTCGAGACGCTGTCGCAGACCTTTGTCGGGACCGAACGCGGCGCCTTCAACGCGCACCATTATCGATACTCGCCCGATATGAGCACCTTCCTGGTGGAATGCGATTCCGCGACCTGGCAGGCTTACGGCTTTGCCGACAAGACGATCGAAGAATCCAGGGCGATCTGCGAGCAGGTATTCGCGGCCACGCTCGACGGTCATCCGTTGATCTCGAACAAATCGGTGTGGCGCAATTTCCCGTGGATCTGGAACGAGCGCTGGTCGTTCAAGAATATGGTGCTGGTCGGCGACGCCCTGCATTCGGCGCATTTCTCGATCGGATCGGGAACGCGGCTTGCGATCGAGGATGCGATCGCGCTGACCAAGGCGCTGGAGGCGGAAGGCGAACTTGCCGCCCGCCTGCAGCACTACCAAAGTGAGCGCCAGCCGATCGTGAAGAAGCTGGTGACGGCGGCGCGCACCAGCGCCGACTGGTACGAGAAATTCCCCGAACACATGAAGCTCGGCCTGATGGACTTTGCCCATAGCTATATCACCCGCTCCGGGCGGATCGACGATGCGCGGCTGCGCGCGATGTCGCCGGCCTTCATGGCCCGCTACGAGGCGTCGCGCCCTCCAACGCAAAGCGGGAGCCAGCGATGACCTCGCAACTACACGATGGCGCGCGTGCGATCGCCGACGTGGTGCCGCCGGACAGCCCGGGCGCCAGGGAAATCGGTTTTGCGATTCCGCAAACCTACAATGCCAGCCGCATCCTGTTCGACAATCTCGCAAACGGCCGCGGAGGCCGGATGGCGCTGACCGGTCCGCTCGGCACGCGCAGCTATGCCGAACTCTGCGCCGAGGCCTGCCGCTGGGGCCACGGCTTTATCTCGCTGGGCCTGAAGCGCGGAGACCGGATCCTGATGTTTCTCGACGATACGCCGGCCTATCCCGCGGCGTTCTTCGGCGCGGTCCGCGCCGGGTTTGTGCCGCTCTTGATCAATACGCTGACGCCGCCGGACCTGCTGCAATTTTATCTTGCGGATTCGAACTCTGCCGTGGCCGTGGCCGACGCCGAGTTCTGCGCACGCTTCAATGCTGTGGCCTGCACGGATACCGCGCTGCACACGTTGATCGCGGTCAACGGCGCGGCGAATGATCACGCCGTTCCGAATGCAATCGTTGCGGAAGCGTGGCTGCCAGGCTTTCCCGCCGATCTCCCTGAGGCCGACACCGGCCGCAACGAGATGGCGTTCTGGATGTATTCGTCGGGCTCGACCGGGCGGCCCAAGGGCATCGTCCATCTGCAGCACGACATGGCCTATAGCGACCTTGCTTTCGCGAAAAACGTCCTGAAGCTGACAGCCGACGACATCTGCTTCTCGGTCCCGAAGATGTTCTTCGCCTACGGTTTTGGCAACTCGATCACCTTCCCGTTCTCGGCCGGTGCGGCAACGCTGCTGCTGCCGGGCCAGCCGAAGCCGGCGGCAATCTTTGAGGCGATCGAACGTTTTCACCCCAGCGTCTTCTTCGGATTGCCGACGCTGTATACGTCTTTGACAAAAGCTGGGGGAGCGGCGGCGACCGATTTTTCCTCGCTGCGGATGGCGCTGTCGGCGGCCGAGATGCTCTCCGCCGAAGTCTTCAACGGCTGGAAGAATCTGACCGGGCTCGAGATCGTCGAGGGCCTCGGGTCGACCGAGGTGCTGCACATCTACCTCAGCAACCGGCCCGAACAGAAAAAGCTCGGCGCCGCCGGGCTCCGCGTGCCCGGCTACGAGATCGTGCTCCGGGACAAGGACGGAAGCGAGGTCGCCGACAACCAGGAAGGCATTTTGTGGGTGCGCGGCGATTCCAGCACGCCGCTGTATTGGAACCGGCCGGACAAGACCGCCGAGACCATCCACGAGGAGGGATGGATCTACACCGGCGACCGCTTTGTCCGCGACGGCGACGGCTTCCATTTCTTCCGCGGCCGCGCCGACGATCTGATCAAGATCTCCGGCCAATGGGTCTATCCGCTCGAGGTCGAGCTTTGCCTCGCCGAACATCCCGACGTGCGGGAATGCGCGGTGTTCGCCGCCGAACTGCCCGACCGCCGCATGACGCTGAAGGCCGTCGTCGTCATGAACGTCAGCGCCTTCGATGAGGCCGATACTACCAGGATGCTTCAGGATTTCGTCAAGGCAAAACTACTGCCTTACAAATATCCGCGCGAAGTGAAATTCATCGACGAATTGCCAAAAACCGGCACCGGGAAAATCGACAGGCAAGCGCTGATGCGGATGTAGCGGATGGCAATGACCGTCATCGCCCGCCATCCGGTCCGGCCCTTGGCCGGCCGGACGACAGGCTCCGGCGGGCGATCCAGTAATCGCAGGTGTTGATGATTACCGACGCCGGTGATTACTGGATGCCCCGCCTTCGCGGGGCATGACGACTGGAGACTAGACTATCCGCCCAGCCCCGTCCCGCCATAGAGCCACGCCAGATCGCGGTAACAATCCTCCGAATTCTTCGCCCGCATGATGGCGTTGCGGAGGCGGGCGTGTTCGCCGGCGGGGTGATAGATGTGCTCGCCGATGGCGCGGGACATCAGCTGCACCCGCGCGGTGCGGGGAAAACGCTGCTGGTAGTGCTCCAGCGCGGCCGCGTGATCGTCGGGATGGCTGCCCAGCATGTGCGACAGGCACACCGCGTCCTCCATCGCCTGGCAGGCGCCTTGCGCGAAATATTGCAGCATCGGATGCGCGGCGTCGCCGAGCAGCGCGACGCGGCCGTCGACCCAGCGCTCGCTGGGATCGCGGTCGCACAACACCCACAGCTTCCAGTTCTTGCCGTGACGGATGATGTTCTGCGCGCGGGGATGCACATCCCGCCACCGGCTCCGGTGCGTCGTTGTGATAGGTGGCGACGAGGTTGAACACCTTCCAGCCCGACAGCGGGTAGTGCACGATGTGGCATTTCGGGCCGGCCCACAGCGTCGCCGCGTTCCAGCGCAAATCCTCCGGCATCTCCTCGGTCGGGATCACCGAACGGTAGGTGGTGTGGCCGGATACACGCGGCGGCCCGTCGGCGGTGACTTGCTTGCGAATGTTCGACCACAGCCCGTCGGCGCCGATCAGGAGCCGTCCCGCGACATCGTCGCCGGACGCCAGATGCGCCGTCACCGAGGATCCGTCCTGGTCGTAACCCGTCACTTCGCTGCTGACCCGCAGCTCGATCAGCTCATGATCCCGGCAGGCTTTCAGGAACACGCCGTGCAGATCGCCGCGATGCACGACGCCGTAAGGGTTACCGAAGCGCGAGCGGAAGGCGTCGCGCAGGTCGACATGGGTGATCTCCTCGGCGGTCAGCGCATCCATCAGCCGGAGCTGGTCGATATAGACCGCCATGCTCCGCGCGGCCTCGCCGACACCGAGATAGTCGAAGGCGTGAAAGGCGTTCGGCCCGAGCTGGATGCCGGCGCCGAGCGCGGAGGCCTTTTCCAGCAGGATCGAGCGAATCCCCTTTTGCGCCAGGCCAAGGGCAGCGGCGAGGCCGCCGATGCCGCCGCCCGCGATCAGGACCGGCTTGGTGCTCGAAGGTGCCATCAGCTTGATTTCCCGAGATGTTCGAGCGCGTCTTCGGCGCGCAGCGGCACCCGCGACGCCTCGTTGTTGAGATCCACCAGCTGCGTGAGCAGCGCCATCAGCGTCCTGCGGTCGGCCGGTTTCAGGGGCTGCAGCATCCGCGCCTGCGCGCGATCGACCGAGGGCATGATATCGCGCAGCAGCGCCGCGCCCGACCGGGTCGGATAAAGCAGTTTTATTCGCTTATCTCCGGAGGATGCCTTGCGCTCGATATGGCCTTTTGTTTCCAGCCGCTCGATCACATTGCCCAGCGTCGAGCGGTCGAACGCGATCACGGCGGAAAGCCGGGTGGCGTCGATGCCGGGATGGGTATGGATCGCGACCAGAGCGGCAAACTGCACCGGCGTCAGGTCGTGATCCCTGCACTCCTCCATGAAGATCGCGACCGCGATCTGCTGCATCCTTCGAAACAAATAGCCGGGCGCGGTGTAAACCGCATCCATGGTCACGGCGACTGGTTTACTCGGCATCGGCCTGGCGCTCCGGCGCGGCGTCCGCGAACGCCTTCAGATTCCTTGCGACCGCTTCCGCTTTCAAGAGCCGCGGGAAGGCCGCGACATCGACGCCAAAACGCCGCGCGTTGGCGAGCTGCGGCACAAGACAGAGATCGGCGATGGTCGGCGCTTCCCCAAAGCAGAACGGGCCGGGCTCGTTCGCGATCAGGGCCTCGCAGGCCGAGAGCCCCTCGCGGTTGGCCCAGGCCGCCCAGCCCGTCACCTGTTCTTCCGGCAGGCCGAGCTCGCGCAGCCGCGCCAGCACCTTCAAATTCTGCACCGGGTGGGTGTCGCAGGCGAGCACCTGCGCCAAGGCGCGGACAAGGGCGCGACGCAGCGGGTCTTTCGGCAACAGCGGCGGCGCGGGGTGGGTCTCTTCCAGCCATTCGATGATGGCGAGCGACTGGGTGATGACGGTGCCCCCATCCTGCAGCGTCGGCACCAGGCCTTGCGGGTTGATGGCGAGATAAGAAGGGTCGCGCTGTTCGCCCTTGCGCAAATGATGCGGCAGGTGCTCCGCGCCTAGCCCCTTCAGATTCAACGCGATTCTGACCCGGTAGGACGCGCTGCTGCGGAAATAGCCGTGCAACTTCATAGGGGGCCTCCCTCGATTTTTCTGGTTTGCTTGATTGACGCTAGCCATATTGTAAGTATGCTGTCAATAAATCCAGTAACAAGAACAGGGAGGCTCGCCATGGAAGCCGTACAGAAGACGCCGGAACGCGAGGCGTTCTACAAGAAGATCGACGGCGAAAACCTTTCCGCGCTGTGGAACGTGATGGGTGACCTGATCACGCCGGAGCCGAGGAGCGCCTGCCGCCCGCATTTGTGGAAATTCGACGCCATCCGCGACTACATGACGGAAGCAGGCAAGCTGATCACCGCCAAGGAAGCCACGCGACGGGTGCTGGTTTTGGAAAATCCGGGGCTGCGCGGCCAGTCGAAGGTCACGACCTCGCTGTTCGCCGGCGTGCAGATGGTGATCCCGGGCGACATCGCGCCGGCGCATCGGCACAGCCAGTCGGCGCTGCGTTTCATCCTCGAAGGCAAGGGCGCCTATACCTCGGTCGACGGCGAGCGCACCGAGATGGAGCCGGGCGATTTCGTCATCACGCCGTCGATGACGTGGCACGATCATTCCAACGAGACCCCGGACCCGATGTTCTGGCTCGACGGTCTCGACATTCCGATGGTGCAGTTCTTCGACGCCTCCTTCGCCGAGGACTCGAAGGAAGATCAGCAGAAGATTACAAAGCCGGCGGGCGACAGCTTTGGCCGCTACGGCCACAATCTGCTGCCGGTCGACGGGAAGCGCAAATCCAAGACCTCGCCGATCTTCAACTATCCCTACGCCTACACCCGCGAGGCGCTGGAGCAGGCCAAGGCGCGCGACGAGTGGGACGCCTGCCACGGCCTGAAGCTGAAATTCTCCAATCCCGAGACCGGCGATTTCGCGATGCCGACCATCGGCACCTTCATCCAGCTGCTGCCGAAGGGATTCAAGACCACGCGCTACCGCTCGACCGATGCAACCGTGTTCGCGGCGATCGAAGGCAAGGGCCGCACGCGGGTCGGCGATCGGACCTTCGAATGGGGCCCGCGCGATCTGTTCGTGGTGCCGAGCTGGCAGTGGGTTACCCACGAGGCCGACGCGGATTCGGTGCTGTTCAGTTTTTCGGATCGCCCGGTGCAGCAGAAGCTCGATCTATTCAGGGAAGACCGCGGCAACGCGTGATCGTGATAACGATCACGCCGCTTTGCTTCACCTCGCCCCGCTTGCGGGGAGAGGTCGGATCGCTCTTGCGATCCGGGTGAGGGGGACTCTCCGTGAGTCCGGTATGCGTTGAGGCAGCCCCTCACCCCAGCCCTCTCCCCGCAAGAGCGGGGCGAGGGGGAAGAAATCACCGCCAGTGCAACAGCCGCGCTTCCAGCCAGTTGATCAGCTTGCCTACCGCGAGCCCGAACAGCGAAAGAATAACCACGCCCGCCAAGAGCTGATCGGTCTGCATGAGATTGCCGGCCTGCAGGACAAAGGCGCCGATGCCGTACTCGGCGCCGATCATCTCGGCGCTCACCACCAGCAATAGCGCGACCGAGGCGGTGATGCGGAAGCCCGCGAGGATCGACGGCAGCGCGCCCGGCCAGATCACCCTGATCACGATGGCGTGGAACGGCACGTTGAAACTCTGGGCCATCCGGATCAGATTGCGCGGCACGTTATCGACGCCGCTATAGACCGAGATCGCAGTGGAGAAGAACACCCCCAATGCAATGGTGGCGATCTTCGGCTCCTCGCCGATGCCGAGCCAGAGAATCAGCAGCGGCAGCAGTGCGATCTTCGGGATCGGAAACAGCGCCGAGATGAAGGTGATGCCGACGCCGCGCGCTAGACTCGACAGCCCGATCGCAAAGCCGATGACGATGCCGGCGATGGTACCGAGAATCCAGCCGGTGCCGATCCTCAAGATCGAAACCAACAGATGGTGCCAGAGCGCGCCGGATATCGCGAGCTGCCAGATCGCGCGCGCGATCGCGGACGGCGGCGGCAGGAACAGCGGGTTGACGAGCGCAAGGCTGCCGGCGAGTTGCCACAGCCCGATCACCAGTGCGAGCGCAATCCAGCCGGACGTGCGCCCCGCCTTTGGCGCAAAGCCAGCGCCGCGAAACGCCACCGGCCGCGTGCAGACGCCGGGATCGGCAGGGGCTTGATCTTCCCGGGCGCGGTCAAGCATGCTGGACCTCGCGCTCGGCGTCGATCGCCTCCTCGCGGATCAGCGCCCACATCTCATTCTGCAGCGCCAGCAGTTTTTCGCGCGCCGCGAGTTCGCCGCGCTCGCCGCGCGTCATGGGGATCGCCACCACTTCGCGGATGCGGCCCGGCCGCCGCGACAGCACGACGATGCGATCCGCCAGGCGAACCGCTTCCTCCAGATTATGCGTCACATAGACCGCGCCCATGGTTCCATCGGCGAGTAACCTGACAAAATCCTCCATTAGGAGTTCGCGGGTCTGCGAATCCAGCGCCGACAGCGGCTCGTCCATCAGCAGGATCGCAGGCCGCACCGCCAGCGCCCGCGCAATGCCGACGCGCTGGCGCATGCCGCCGGACAATTGCTTGGGATAGGTGCCGCGAAAATCCGACAGGCTGGTGCGGCGCAGGGCATCGTCGACGATCGCGCGCCGCTCGGGCACGCCGAGGCCGGTGTGCAGCAGCGGAAATTCGATATTCGCTTCCACCGTGCACCATGGCAGCAGGGCGAAATCCTGGAACACGAAGGTCAGCGGATTGAAACTGTCCGGCGGCGATGTGCCGCGCAGTTCGGCCGCGCCCGCGCTCGGCTGCAATAGCCCGCCGAGGATCTGCAACAGCGTGCTCTTGCCGCAGCCGGAGGGACCTACGATCGCCACCACCTCGCCCGCGCGAACTGTGAATGAGACGTCGTCGAGCACCTCGAGGGCACCGAAGCGGTGGCTGATATGGTCGGCGATCAGGTCCATGTGGCTCTCTGTTTCGTCATTGCGAGGAGCGAAGCGACGAAGCAATCCATACTTTCTTTCCTGGGCTATGGATTGCTTCGCTGCGCTCGCAATGACGATTTCAAATGACGGCGGCCCGCATCAATCCGGCTTCACATAATCCTTGGCGATGATATCGCCCGCATTGAACCCCTTGTCGACAAATCCCTGTTCCTGCAGCCATTCGATCTGGTTGCCGACATTCTTGACGTCGAGCTTGCCGTCGGGATCCACATAGGCGCAGTTGCCGACCACCTGCTCGACCGGCAGGTTGGTGTATTTGGCGATGATCTCCAGCAGCGGTTTTGTCGCTTCGTTGATCGGGGCCTTGCCGTCAGTAACGGCGGCCAGGATCACATCGTGATATTCGCGGTCGGCGCGGGCAAGCGCGGCAAGAACCTTGGTCACGAGCGCCTTGTTGGCGAGCGTCCTGGGCGAAGCGAATACCGCGCCCAGCTGCCACGGCGTCTCGTCGCCGACCCAGCCCAGCAGCTTGGCGCCGCCATCGTCGATCAGTTTACGCGCGGTCGAGGCGGGCAACAGCGCGGCATCGACGGTTTCGCCTTTCAGGGCCGCCGCCGCGTTCGACAATGACTGCAGGGGAACCACCTTCACGTCCCTGAGCTTAAAACCGTATTTGTCGGCGAGCAGGCCGAGCGAATAGTGGAAGCTCGAACCGGTCTGCGTCACCGCCACGCGCTTGCCGGCGAGATCTTTCGGCGTCTTCAGCCCGGCCGCATAGGCGTTATTGCTGGCGAAATAGCCGATCAGGGGATAGCCGGCCTTTTCGCGGCTCATGCCGCCGATCACTTTCAGTGTGCCCTTGCCGGCGAGATTATAGAGACCGGCGGTGAACGCGGTGATGCCGAAATCCACGTCGCCCGAAGTGGTCGCGACCGCGATCGGCTGCGCGGCGTCGAAGAATTTCAGCTCGATGTCGAGCCCGGCATCCCTGAAATAGCCCTTGTCCTGCGCGATGAACACCGGCGCGGACGACGACAGCCGCAGCACGCCGATCCTTGCCTTCAGCGAATCCTCAGCCCGCGCGATCCCGCTCGCCGCCAGCGCGAGGAGAGCCGCCAATACGAGCCGCGCAAATTTCGTCATGCAGTTTCCTCCGCGCAGTTTATTCCGTCGTCGTCCCGGCGAAAGCCGGGACCGATAACCACCGTCGGTCATGGTGAAGGAAGGTCTCTGCCATCTTGCCCCAAAGATAGGCCACGGCGCATGGGTCCCGGCTCGCGCGGAGCCTGTCATCGGGCGCGCATTCGCGCGACCCGTTGGCTTGGCCGGGACGACGTATACCTATTATTGTCATCGGAAACAGGCTTTCTACAATCCCTCCGGCACTCCCTGATCCTGCCCGATAAACGCCCCCTGCTGCTTCAATTGCAATTGCAATTTCTCCACCGCGATCTCGCGCGGAATTGTATTGCCCTTAAGCGCCAGCGCGGCGGCGGTTCCGGCGGCCTCCCCCATCGCAAAACACGCGCCGGAGACGCGCGGCCGACTGACCGTCATGGGTCATCGAGGCGCACCGCCCGGCCACCAGCAGATTGTCCAGCCCTTCGGGCGTCAGCATCCGATAAGGCAATTCATTGAAGCCGCGCGATTCCGGGATCGGCGGGAACGTGAAGATGACATCGCCCGCGACATGGGATTCCATCGGCCAGCCATTGACGCCGATCGAATCGTCGAATGAGGCGCAGCCGAGCACGTCCTCGCCCGACACCATATAGCCGCCCACGATGCGGCGGGTTTCGCGGATGCCGAGCTGCGGCGGCAGGTCGACGATGTAGGATTTTTCAAACCCCGGGACGGTGCGCAGGAACTCGAACGCCTGGATGGCCTGGCGCCGGCCGTCGATCTCGCCGCGCGTGAGATCATCGGGATCGAGCCCGTTGATGGCGCTGCCGTCGTCGCGCTTGAGCTGGGTGAAGTTCACCCGCCATTCGATCGGCGAGCGCTGCGGCCGCACGATCGCGGCCTTGCGCGGAAAGTGATGCGTGCCGGCGGCTTCGGCTTTTTCCATCAGCGCGGGAATCGTCCGCCAGGCCTCGCCGGCTCTCTCGGGGTCGATGCCGTTGAGGCGGAACATCATCGAGGGGTACAGCATGTGGCCTTCATTGTCGCCGACCTCGTAACGCGCGCCGGCCCGCGCGGCGAGATCGCCGTCGCCGGAACAATCGATGAAGATATCCGCGCGCACCGCCTGACGCCCGGCTTTTGTCTCGACGAACAGCGCGTTGATGCGCTTGTCGTCATGCATCGCCACGCCGGCGCCGAGTGCATGGAACAGGATATCGACCTTGTGGGCGGCCAGGAGATCATCGGCCGCGATCTTGTAGGCCGCGGTGTCGTAGGCCTGCGCCAGGATCTTGCCGAGCACCAGATGCGGCGCGTTCAACCCGTCGAGCCGGTCGATGCGATCGAGCAACTCGGAGGCTATGCCCTGCACCACCCGGTGCATCTGGCCATGGACATTGGCATGCAGCCCGCAGAAGTTCGTCACCCCCGCCGCCGTGCCCATCCCGCCGAGAAACCCATAGCGCTCGATCAGCAGCGTGCGGCGGCCTGCGCGCGCGGCGGCGACCGCGGCGGCAATGCCAGCCGGTCCACCACCGAGCACGGCGACTTCATATTCGCCGTAGAGCGGAATTTGGCGTGCGGGTTCTTCGATGGTTTTTTTGGACGGCAAAATCGAGGTTCCCGATGGTGGGGGTATGTTGGCCCAGGCGGGGAAATCTTAACATCCCGGCAACGGGCTAGCACGCTGTTCCGGCCGGTGGAATATCAACTACAGTCTCGGTCACTTCGCTGGCGCGCCAAGGTCCGGATCGTCGACCGGTCCCCGATTCGACAACGATGCTCAGCCGTCCAATACTGCCCGTCATGGACCCGCAAGAGGTTCTGTCATTCCGGGAGAAAAAGGCATGCGATCCAGCAAAATTGCTTTGGCATTGATGACGTCATTCTTTTTCGCTCTGGCGGGGGGCCCCGCTTCCCACGCCGAGATCGCGATTTCGGCCAATGACGGCAAGATGATCATGGAAAACGGCGTGGCAAAGGTCCGCAAGGAGCCTCTGCCCGACACGGTTTCGATCATCGATCTTTCCGGCGCCCCGCCGCGCATCGTTGCCGAAATACCGGCGCCTGCGAGCGTGGTCGGCCCACCCCCGAGCGTTGCAATAGCGCCCGACGAGAGTTTCGCACTGGTCACCGGCGCGATGAAGGTCGACCCCGCCGACCCGACCAAGGCGATCGCCGACGACAAGCTAACCGTGATCGACCTGAAGTCCTCGCCGCCGAATATTCTGGCGACGCTGCAAGCCGGCGCCGGCGCCGCGGGTGTTTCGATCAACCGCGCGGCCACGCTGGCGCTGGTCGCCAACCGCAATGAGGGAACCGTCTCGGTGTTCACGATCAGCGGCAATACATTGACCCCGGCCGGCAAGATCGCGCTCGGCGATGCCAAATCCGGCCCGAGCCATGCGATCTTTTCCCGGGACGGCACGACGGCATTGGTCACCCGCGATGGTGACAGCCGTATCTCTATTCTCTCGGTCGACGGGGACAAGGTCGAGTACACCAAGCGCGACCTGTTCTCGGCGCTGCGGCCTTACCAGATCGACACCGCCGGCAATGGCGACGTGGCCGTGGTCGGCAATGTCGGGATGGGCAGCGGCGACGCCGATTCGATCAGCCTGATCGACATGCGCTCCAAGCCGATCCGCGTGGCGACCACGATTTCCGTCGGTCAGACCCCCGAAGGTTTGAAGATGTCGCCGGACGGCCTTTTTGTTGCGGTCAATGTGGTGAACGGGTCGACCAAGCCGGCGGACTCGCCGTTCTTCAACGATTTTGGATTGCTGAAGATCTATCGGATCGCCGGCACCGACCTCATTCCGGTAACGGAAGCCAGGATCGGCCACTGGTGCCAAGGCATCGTATGGTCGAAAGATTCCAGGATGCTGCTGGTTCAGTGCATGGTCGAGAACGAGATCGCGACCTTTGCATTCAATGGCAAGACGTTGACGAAAACGGCGCCGATCGCGATGAAGGTCAGCCCCGCAGGCATCCGCACCGCGGAGCCGTAGCATTAGGATACAGGCCGCCCGGCCACTAACAGGACAGGCTCTATGCGTATCTGCATTTTCGGCGCGGGCGCCGTCGGCGGCCATTTTGCGGTGCGGCTGGCCCTGGCGGGGCAGGACGTCTCCTGCGTGATGCGCGGGCCGCATCTCGAAGCCGTGAAGGCAAGGGGTCTGACGCTGCGCGTCGGCGAGACCGAATTCGTTGCGCGTGTGAAAGCATCGGACGATCCGGCGGCGCTCGGTCCGCAGGATCTCGTCATCTCCACGCTGAAGGCGACGGCGCTGGCGAGCCTCGTTGCCGGCCTGCCGCCGCTGCTGGGCGGTGAAACCGCTGTGGTATTCGCCCAGAACGGCATTCCCTGGTGGTACGATATCGGCATTTCTCCCGATCATCCCCCGGTGCCCGATCTCGGTTTCCTCGATCCGGGCGGCCGGTTGCGCGCGATCGTCGCCCCGGAGCGGATCATCGGCGGCGTGATCTTTTCGTCGAACGAAGTCGTCGCGCCCGGGGTGGTCGCCAATCTGTCGCTGGACCGGAACATGCTGCAGGTCGGGGAATGCGACGACCGCGCCAGCGCGCGGATCGAACATCTGAGATCCCTGCTCAACGAGACCTCGATCCAGTCGCAGCCGATCCTGAGGATCAGGGAGGCGATCTGGTCGAAGCTTTTGACCAACATGTCGATGTCGGTGCTATGCCTCTTGACCGGACTGACCGCGCGGGCCGTGAGGGATGACCCGGATTTGCGCGAGGCGGTGCCGCGTCTGCTCGATGAAGCCAACGCCGTCGCGCAAAGCTATATCCCCGATGTGAGGCGCGTCACCCGAAGCGGACCCGCGCCCGACCACAAGCCTTCGATCCTGCAGGACTACGAGCTCGGCCGTACGATGGAGATCGACGTATTGGTCCGCGCCCCGGCCGCGTTCGCGCGCGCCGCGGGACTGGCGACGCCGATGCTCGATCTGATGGCAGCACTCGCCGTCCGCCTGGCGCGGGAGAAGGGGCTGTATCAGGGGTGAGTGCAAGACTGCGACTGGACGAACAAAGAACAAAATGTCTTGAAATCGTCATTGCGAGCGAAGCGAAGCAATCCACAGCGTGAATACTGTGGTCATGGATTGCTTCGTCGCGGAGCCTGTCATCGGGCGCGCATTCGCGCGACCCGTTGGCTCCTCGCAATGACGACGAAAAGATAACGGGGATACTGCTCGATGCTCGTCAAAAACAGAGTCTGCGTCGTCACCGGGGCCGCCAGCGGCATCGGCGAGGCGGTGGCGCGCGCTTTTGCGCAAGGGGGCGCCCGCGGCGTGGTGGTGGCCGATCTCAAGTCATCGCGCGAGCGGCTGGCCAAAGTCGCCGGCGACATCGACGGCCTCGCGGTGACCGCCGATGTCGGCCAGGAGGAGGACATCAAGGGGCTGATCGCGGCGGCCGAGGACAAATATGGGCCGGTCGACGTGTTCTTCTCCAATGCCGGGCTCTCGCGGAAGGGGCAGGAGAGCGCCGGCGATGCCGACTGGGAGGTGAGCTGGCGGGTGCATGTCATGAGCCACGTGTTCGCGGCGCGCGCGCTGGTCCCCGGCATGCTCGCGCGGGGCTCGGGTTATCTCCTGAACACCGCTTCCGCCGCCGGGCTCCTGGCGTCGCTGAACTCGATGCCCTATGGCGTCACAAAGCACGCGGCGGTCGCGCTCGCCGAGCATCTCGCCATTCAATATGGCGACCGCGGCATCCGGGTTTCCGTGCTGTGTCCGCAATCGGTGCAGACCGGCATGACGACGGCGGGCCCGAGCGCCGCGCGGGTCGATGGCGTGATGCAGCCTGCGGAAGTGGCCCGGATCGTGATCGAGGCGATAGATGCGGAGCGCTTTTTGATATTGTCGCATCCGACCGTGTATGAATACATGCAGCGCAAGGCCGCCAATCCGGAGCGATGGCTGAACGGAATGCGGCGGCTGCGCGACAAGATCTATGGCGTTCAGCCCGCGGGCTGAGTTGCGATGTTTGCTGAGGGAACAACGGCGTTGAAATTCATTTTATCCGCGGTGCTCGCGATGATGTTCGGCGCCGCGCCCGCTTTGGCCGCGGTGGAGCAATGCCGCTTCATCCAGGCGAAGCCCGATCGCGAGGCCTGCTATCAGCGGCAGGAGGCCGAACTCGCCGCCAAACGCAAGCCGGAAAAGACCAGCGACACCACGGCGGTGGAGCAGCTGAAGCAAATGCGGCAGGACGACGAGGCGGTTTACCAAAGCCTGCGCAGCATCTGCCGGGGATGCTGAGCCGGTTCGTGCGGTTCACGATGCGGCGATGGCACGCTTCTCTTCTCCCTCGCCCCGCTCTTAGCGGGGCCGAGACGAGCTTAGCTCGCTCTGAGAGCGTTGGGGCGAGGGGCTGTCTCGGCAAACCGGACTCGCGGAGAGTCCCCCTCACCCGGATCGCCCAAAGGCGATCCGACCTCTCCCCGCAAGCGGGGCTAGGTGAACAAAGGTCATGCCTTGCCTCGCCAGTTGCCGGCGCGTTTCTCGGCGAAGGAGGCGAGGCCTTCGGATGCTTCCGCGGTCTGGCGCCGCGCCGCATGCATGCGGACGAGGCGCGCATAGGCCTCGTCGTCGACGCCCATGCCGCCGAACGAGCTTTCCATCGCAAGCCGCTTGGTTTCGGCCACCGCCTCGGGTCCGTTGGCCAGCAATTGTTCGACCGCTTTGGCGCCGGCGCTTTCCAGCTCCGCCAGCGGGACCACCTCATGCACCAGACCGATGCGGCGGGCCTCCTGCGCATCAAAACGTTCGCCGGTCAGCGCGTAGCGGCGGACCTGCCGGACGCCGATGGCGTCGCATAATTGCGGGATGATGATCGCGGCCGTCAGCCCCCAGCGCACCTCGGTGATCGAGAACATCGCGTTGTCGGCCGCGATCACCACGTCGCAGGCGGAAATCACGCCGGTGCCGCCGCCGAAACAGCCGCCCTGCACCAGCGCCACTGTCGGGAGCTGCAAAAGGTTCAGCCGCTGCACCGCCTCGAAGGTCGCCCGCGACACCGCCTCGTTCTCATCGGCAGATTTCGGCCGCACGCCGTTGATCCATTTCAGATCAGCGCCGGCCTGAAAATGCTTGCCATTGCCCTTGAGCACGACGACGCGCAGCGAAGGTTCTTTGCCGAGATCATCCATGGCGGCGAGCACGCCGCCGATCAGGCCCGCATCATAGGCGTTGTTGACCTCGGGGCGGTTCAGCGTGACGGTGGCGACGCCGCGCCCGTCGAGGTTCCACAGCACTGGATCGGCGGACATTGGACGGTTCCCCTGACGACAAAAAAACTAGCATGGCCGCCACCAGCGGTTCGACCGGGACGACCAGCTTACTTACCATGGTTGCGTTGAGCCGCACTCCACTTTTGCCGCTCGCAGGAGGCGGACTTCACCCCTTGGCGCCGCCGTCGTGCGCTTTCAGGGCAGCCTGAAGACCCTGGACAAGACTTTCTCCTTCGAAGGGCTTGGTCAGGTAGCAAATCGCCCCGGCCGCGAGCGCCTGCGCGCGAATCTTCTCATCGGGGAAGGCGGTGAAAAAAATGAACGGCACGTGGGACCCCTGGCTGCGCAGCCGAGCCTGCAACTCGACGCCGTTCATACCGGGCATTTGGACATCCGCAACCACGCATGAGAGATCATCGAGGCGGTTCGACCGCACGAACTCTTCGGCGGACGCAAATGTGCGTGTCCGACACCCAAGCGACCTTACGAGGCTGTCGGTTGTCACGCGGACCGATGCATCATCGTCGATGATTGCGACTAGCGGAAGTTTTGACAAGCGATGGATCTTTCCCGGACGCGGAGACTGTGCCGCCATGGCGTCACCGTCGCCCTGACATCAGATTGCATCACGCACCCGGATTGAAAACGATACCTGAGTATAGGATCTAGCGGTTCTGCCGCCGGATGCCGAGCAGGTCAGCCATTGCCACCAATTCAATCACCGACCGCGCCTTCATCTTTTGCATCATATGGCCGCGATGGACCTTCACGGTAATCTCGCTGACACCCAGTTTTGCCGCGATCTGCTTGTTCATCAGACCATCGAGGACGAGCGCAATCACTTCCTGCTCGCGCGATGTCAGAGAGGCGAACCGGCTGCGGAGTTCCGCGACGCCCTTTTCGCTGTCGCGGCGTTCCTGATCGCGCTCGAGCGACCTGATTACGGCATCCAGGATATCCTGTTCGCGGAACGGCTTGGTCAGGAAGTCGATGGCTCCAGCCTTCATCGCCTTGACCGACATCGGGATGTCGCCGTGACCCGTCATGAAGATGATCGGGACGCGAATGTCCTTCGCAGCCAATTCGGTTTGAAACTCCAGACCGCTGACCCCGGGCAACCTGATATCGAGAACCAGGCAGCTGGCAACGTCAGGCATCCTGAATTCCGCGAATTCACGGGCCGAGCCGAACAGCTCGACCCGCAAGCCTACCGATCGGAAAAGACTGCCGAGAGTCTCGCGCATCGCGGCATCGTCATCGATGACGAAGACGATTCGCTCCGCCGCACTTGCGGGGTCGCGTGACGATTTGGAGTTCCCGGTCACACGATTTCCTCTTGATACAGTGGCAATGTGAATTGAAACCTTGCCCCCGGGCCGGCATTGTTGGCGGCCGTCAGCCGGCCGCCGTGAGCTTCGATAATCGAACGGCAAATCGACAATCCCATGCCCATGCCGGTGGATTTGGTGGTGTAGAAGGCGTCGAACAACCGGTCGGCGCTCTCGGCGGGGATTCCGGCGCCGGAATCCGCCACCGCAACCGTCACTCGATGCATTTCGTCCTGGCAAGACAGGATCGCCAGTTCGCGCGGCCGGTCCGTAACCTGCTGCATCGCTTCAGCGCCATTCATCGCCAGATTGATGATGACCTGCTGGAGCTGGACCCGATCGGCTAGAACGATAGGCAGCACAGGCGCCAGTTCCATCCGCAGCCGCACATGGTGGTTGGCCAGTTCACGCTGCACCAATGCGACGGCCTCGTTGATGACGTTGTTGATATCGAGGACCTCCTTTTTCGGGTCGGCGTTGTTCACGAGCGCCCGGACGCGCCGGATCACCTCACTTGCGCGATTGCCTTCCTTGATGACCCAATCCAAAGCCTGTCGCGCTTCGTCCAGGTTGGGGGTATCGCCGTCGAGCCAACGCTTGCAGGCCGCCCCGGCATTGACGACGGCGGCGAGCGGCTGGTTCACCTCATGGGAGATCGAGGCTGTCATCTCTCCCAGCATCGTGACGCGCGTGACATGTGCGAGTTCCGCCTGCGCCTTGCGCAGCGCCTGCTCGGCCTGATCCGCGCGGATCGACGCCGTAATATCGGTGCCGGTGCCCCGATAGCCGAGAAAATTACCGTGAGCGTCATAAAATGGTTTGCCGCTTGTTTGAACGTATGCCGGCGATCCACTCCCCTTTACCGTGTACACGAAATTGCGAAACGGCCGATGCTCATCGAGCAGCGCCCGGTGCAGCCGCCATTTTTCGGGCTCTGATTCGACGTCGGTCGCAACATCCCAGCGGGCCACACCCGCTACCCGTGAGGGCAGGATGCCGACGGCGTTGAGGTGCTCCGATATGTGGGTGAGCCGATGGTCCGGCCCGGTTTCCCAGAGCCAGTCGGAGGCCGTTTCGGCATAGTCGCGAAAGCGCTGCTCGCTCTCGCGAAGTGCCACCTCGGTCCGCTTGCGGTCCTCGATGTCGGTAGACGACCCGTACCATTTGACGATGTTTCCCAACTCGTCGCGCAGCGGTTCGGCCTGGAACCAGAACCAGCGATATTCACCATCGAAGCGCCGGAGCCGGGCTTCAAGCCCGCCGGCTACGCCGGACGCCCGTATTGCGGCCCACTTCTGCAACATGCCTTTCCTGTCGTCAGGATGAAAAGCGCGAGGCCAGCCGGTTTCGGCCTGGTCCGGCGAGAGGCCGGTATAGTCGAGGGCGGGTTGATTGAGAAAGTCGGGAATTCCATCCGGCCCCGCGCGCCAGACCAGCGTCGGGATTGTATCAATGACCAGCCTGAGGCGATCCTCGGATTTCTTGATTTCGTCAAAAGCCTTTTGCAGCGCCTCTTTCGCCGCGTTTTGCTCGGTGACATCAACAAGCGTACGGATGATTTCGACCACATCGCCCTCGCTACCGACCACAAGATGTCCTGGGAAATGTATGCGTTTTATCGATCCATCGGGAAGCGCTATTCGAAGATCGATTTCGACGTCCGCCTTGTCCGGATGGCGCGGAACGCCATTCCAAGAACCCGGTGCCAATCTTCAGGGACAATGCGATCCTGGAAGGGCTGTGACACCCCGTCCTCCGGATCGAGTCCAAACAGGCGGTATATTTCGGGCGGATCGACATCAAGCCAAAATGCCAATGTCAGGGACGCCAACGCGATGCCGCGGAGGAAAAACCACGCAGCTGAATTCCGGAAAATTCGCGGTCTGGTTACGCATCATTGGCAGGGCGTCCGCTGGTTCCCAGCGGAAAGGATTAGAGCACTCTGGAGGAAAGCCGGCAATTCGTTCCTGCTCCACGAGGCCATGATTGCGGGTTCCGCCGCCCTGCCTCATCATTCCGGCTACGCGATCCTAAACCTCCGTATAGCTCTTGCGAACCCTTGCGGTATTGGACGCTTACCTCCGTACGATTGAGCCGACAATCCCGATCCTCTTACTATCCCTGTACACCTGAACAGCCGATTGCAGGAGGCAAAATGTTCGCGATCCGGCCCAAAGAGACTGAGCGCAGGGCCACGAGCCCGACGATCAGGATCAGCTGTGGGCGAGCTGCGACGGCGAACAGGACGCGAGCATGATGCCCTATCCCAGCAAGGCCCATAGGAGGCAACAATGCGAAGCAGTCTTCAATTTCTTCGGAATGGCTCAACGACACGTTGCGCGATATGTGACGGACAATTTGGTCTTATCCGGTACTACTCCTGCAAAGCCGCCCTCTGTTCGAAGAAGTGTGCGGCCCGCCTCAAGGCCCGTCAGGAGTGTGACCGCATCTGGCTGCATCGACTACACGCCTGACAATGGTTACGGCGGCAAGGCTGCGGCAATTTCGAGACGTTCAGCGTTCCGGAGCAGGGAGTTTGTGCCATGAACCTTCCACGCAAACTGGTCCTGGGGCGCCACATGAGATTTGCGTTGGTGAACGGCAGATCGCCCCGCGAGGATTGCTTCTGCGTAATGTGCGAGCGATCGATTGGAACGACCTACCTGCGGGAAGTTGGTACGAAACTCGTCTACTGTGATCAGAATTGCTACGCCGACCACTGCCAGAGTGCGGCTCTGGCTCTCGCAAGTGATGCGAGAGCATCGTGAGTGCCTTCGACCACATCCGCAGCTCGCGGCAGCGGTGTTCCGATGCGACCCATGTCGCCGCGCGAAGAAAGATTGGATTGCTTCGCTGGCGCTTGCAATGACGGCAATATAAGGCCGGGCTATTCGCGCCCTCTACTCCGCCGCGTCGAGCGTGGTCGTGGGAAGCGTGTTGTCGACCACGACCGGCGTCTCGAAGAAGCTGACCTCGGGCGGGGCGCCGTAGCGGTCGGCGATCATCTGGCGCCACTCGGCGCTATAGACGCGCTCGGCGGCTTCCCGGCTTTCCCAGAGATAACAGCCGCCGCCGGTCCGGCTTTCGGCATCGAACAAATAGTATTTGCGGATCAGGCCGGGGAGACCCCGATATTTCGGCACCGACCCCTCGAACAGTTCGGCCGCCCTGGCGGCGTCGACGGTCGGGGGCAGCTTGAAACGAACAATGGCGGTAATCATCGATAAGCCTCCACCCTGTGGTTGTTTATTCTGGTTCTTCCTCCGCCGTTCCGTGACCGGAAAGATTCCGGAACTCGCGGCACAGGCCCGCTGCTCCAACGAACCGGTGTTTTGGCAGAAACTGGCGATCCCGGCATGACTCGAACATGCGACCTACGGTTTAGGAAACCGTCGCTCTATCCGGCTGAGCTACGGGACCGGAGGCCCCGCCCAGACGTGCGGGTGCCCGGGCGTTAAATAGCAGAGCGCGCGGGCAATCGCCAGTCTCAGGTCGGACTTTTGCCGGAGGCGAAAGACGTAGCATACCGAGCTGATTCTGGTCAGAATGGCTGCCGGGCAATATTGCGAAGCCCATTGCTGCACCAACCACATTTTCCCGAGGGTGAGATTGATCCCCTCTTCTCATTGCGTTTAGCGAGACCCAGGGCATGGTTGCGATTGAGAGGAAACCGGAACCGCCTCCCGAGACGTTTCTCAGCCGGGCCAACGGCAAAACCTTCGAGGCCGTCCGGCGCCTGCTCGATCGGACCGGGCAGCGTCCGTGCATCTCATCCAGCCTGCTGAGCGACACGGAAGCGCGCGCGCTCGGCATTCCCGCATCCGTCATTTCCTCCGTACAGGATCTGTCGCGCCCCCTGTTCGATGTGTTGAACCGGGGCGGCAAGGGCTGGCGCGGATATGCGCTGGCGATCTGCTGCGAGATCGTGGGCGGCGATTTCGATCGGCTGGAGGACTGGCTGGCGTTTTCGGAAATCCTGCACGCGGGATCGCTGATCGTGGACGACGTGGAGGACGGCGCGAAACTCCGGCGCGGCGGCCCGGCCTGCTACCTCGTCTACGGCACGCCAAGCGCGATCAACAGCGGCACGCTGGCGTATTTCCAGGTTCAGTTCCTGATCGAGAACTCCGGGCTGTCCGAGGGCCGGAAGGCTGCCATCTACAAGGAGTATGTCGACCTGCTGCGGATCGCGCATATCGGACAGGGACTGGATCTCGGGCTGAGCATCGCCTCGCCAATGCTGCTTGACCTGTCCGATTCCGGGATAGCGGTCGTCGAGGAACACGTTTGCGTATCGCACCGGCTGAAAACCGGCGTGCCGTTCCGCGCCTTCGCGCGCATCGGCGCGACCCTCGGCAACGGCAGCGCGGAGGAAATCACGGCGCTGGGAGACTTCTTTCTGGCACTCGGCACCGCGTACCAGGCCATCGACGACGTCATCAACGTCGCCGGCCTGCACAACAACACAAAGGAACGCGGCGAGGATTTGCGAACCGGGCGCATCACCCTGCCCGTCGTCCATTTTCTGCGCGCCGCTGCGCAGCCGCAGCGAGAGATTCTACTTGCCGAATTCCAGGCGGCGACCACCGATGCTCCCACGCATGGCAGATTGCTCGATTCGCTTGCCGGCAGCGGCGTCCTCGATCTGTGCCGGACCCAGGCGAGACTGGCGGTGCGATCCGAACTGAGGGCGCTGGCGCGCACCTTCCCGCATGCCGATTTGCAACCGCTCCACGAATTCGCCACGCTGGTGATCGAGGATTACTACTGACGCCGACCCTCACCCGCCATGCGCCGCGGGTTTCAACGCCGCCGCAAGCGCCAGCGGATCATCGATGCCGATGCGACGGACCTCGCCGGATTTCAGGCGCAGTTCGACCGCATCGAGGCCGGAGACGTTATCGAGCCGGAAGCCCGGCCCCCGCCTGATGCCCCAACCGTACCACCAGCGGTTCCGCACCAAGGCCGCCGTCTCGATTTCCGGAAGCGGCAGCCGATAGCTCCAGAACCCCGGTCCGAAATACCAGCGCAACTCGCTCTCGTTCACCTCGACCGTCAGCGGCGAGAACGCGAGCGCGACAGCGATCAGGACGACCACCGCGATGACCAGTCCCCATTGTCCGCTCCGCCAGGCGATCACGGCATAGAGGGCGGCAACGGCCAGGCAGGGAACCATAATCCAGAGGCTGCGCTGCGTATGGCGATACGACATGGCGACCTCACGAATAGAGCGTGCGGGTGGTGGCGCTTTTTTCGCTGGCGGCGGGACCGCGGAAGGTGCCGAACACGCCGTCGAGCGCCGGATTGCTGACGCCGAACCAGTGTTTCTCGCTGATGAAATGATGGCGCAGATGATACTGCTTGATCCAGCGGCCGAGCCGCGTCCGCGGCTGGTAGGGGATATGGGCGACGTAATGCACCCATTCATAGTGCAGGATCGCCAGCATCATGCCGAGCAGCGCGGAGAACGCGGCCTCCAGTCCGAACGGAAGCGCGAACAACCCGGCAGCGACGGCCAGGTTCGGCACCAGGAACCAGATCGGCAGGAACAGCAGATCAAGCCGGCCCGGCTCGACATGATGATCGTAATGCAGGCGATGCTGCAGCTTGCGCGCAGGCGGCCATGACAGCGGGGCTGCGTGAAAGGCGAAACGGTGCATGCCGTATTCGCTGAGATAGAACATCAGCGCGCCGAGCAGGACCATCAAGGGCTGCAGCGCCATGACGCCGAACAGCCAGGCGGTTATTTCGGCGACCACGCCCAGCAACAGCACCGCGACGCTGCCATGACGAAGAAATACCGGAACCATTCCCGGCTGCCCTTCGAAAATCGGCCCCGCGGCGCAAGGCGCCGTGGCTTGCGACTGCACGGGCCCAGAATTGCTGCAGGAAACACCATTTGCGCCGCTCGGGAAACCCCGGGTTCCGCCGGTCCGACGCCGGCGCTGAAATGCACCTCAAACCGATCTGATATCCCCTGCCCTCGTCAGCTCTGATGCATACACTCTTAGCGTGTACTTGCGTAAAGATCACGTCAAAAATGCCGGGCATATCGGTGATTCCGGGGGTGACAGGAACGGTGATAATGGCGACAATTGCTGGTGGCGGGATTGCGTGGCGTAGAACCAGTGGTGAGAAGTGTGCGTGGGACAGTGTTGCGTGATTGCGCCGCCTAAGTCTGTTTTGCTGATTGCCGCGTTCGCGGCCTGCGCGGGGCTGATGCCTCCGCGCGCGCAGGCGCAGTGGTGGTCGCGCGCGCCGGCCGATTTCGAGGAATGCGCCGACAAGGCCGAAAAGGCCGCGACCAGGGAAGAAAAGGCGTCGCAACTCGTCGAATGCAACGCGAAATTCGCCGGCCGGCGAAAGCCCGGCGGCGGCTATACCTATTTCGATTTCATGCAGAACCGCAGCTTCGACATCGTGGGCCCGAACCCGACACCGGAAGAGCAGAAGAAGATCGACGAGCAATATACCCACTTCCTCGACCAGGAGCGGCAAAACCGCATCGCCGCCGAGGCCAAGCTCAGGGCCAAGGCCGAGCAGCAATTATTGCAGCCCGCCTCCCTGCGAACCGAAAAGGTGCCGCTGCCGGTCGTGATGCCCCGGCCGCGTCCGAAGGGCGTGGGTTGCGCGCAACATTCGTTTTCCTGCGACTGGCCGCGGCTTTCCGAGAGCCTGAAGGATCTGAAGAAACTGTTCGGCGCGCAGGCGAACAAACAGAAGCGCGGGTGAGGCGTGCACCGTCGTTCCGTGATCACCGCCGCCCAGTATTCCCGGTAAGGCGAGTTCGGATCGTTCACCGACACCGCACGGACACGGCGGGCGCCGGCATCAACCCAATCACTTAATACGCGCCCTCGTGAACCCGCCTGGCGTGATGCCGGGGCCGCGGCCAGGGATAGCGCACCAAGGGTTCAGAGACGGGCGCCGCAGAATATGTCTGCGCCGCGCGCTGCTCCTGCAGCCTCGCGTCATAGCCCGGCGACGGCGTCACGGTCGGCGGCGCGGCGATCGCTGGCGCCATCGAAGCCGAGCCGCCGAGAATTGCGACAGAGGCGATGGCAAGGCCGAAGCAAATTCGTCTCATCTCGCTCCTCCCGGCATCCGATGCGGCTTGAGCCAAGGTGACCCGCAATCCCTGCGTTTTCAAGGCCGTCGCCGGCGGATAATTTTCGCGTCGGGACCGACCTCAGCCTCAGCGCGCGCTCACGGGGACGTCAAATCATTCGAGCGCACGGTTATTCCAGGTCGCGTGACGAACCCCGGGCTGCGCCGCGAGGCTAGCGACCACGGCGTCAAGCTCGTCCGGCTCGATCGACTGGCTCACCAGCGTGGCGACGATTTCGGCGATGTCGCCGGGCCGATGAACGACCTTGGTGTCGCGCACCGGATAGCTGGCGGCCTCGAGCTTTTCCAGCAGAACTTCCCGAACCGACGCGATGGCGGCGGAGTCGGTCGAGACCAGCACGTCGTAACTCGCTTCCGAGGCATGCTCGTCGATCGGCGTCCGGTCGATCGCATTGACCAGCGGACGAAGCAGGGTATTGCCGCCGAGCACGAACACCGTCAGCAACGCCGCCTGCGCGACCATATCCGCGCCCGCGCAGCAGCCGACCGCCGCCGAGGCCCACAGCGTGGCCGCCGTGTTGAGGCCCCTGACGGTCCTGCCTTCCTTCATGATGGCGCCGGCGCCGAGAAATCCGATGCCGGAGACGACATAGGCGATCACGCGGACGCTGCCCTCGGCTCCGGTCAGGCGATTGGCGAGGTCGACGAACGCCGAGGCGCCGACGGCGACCAGCACGTTGGTTCGCAAGCCGGCGCTGCGCTGGCGATATTGCCGCTCGGCGCCGATCAGGGTCCCGAACACAAAGGCGGTCAGCAGGCTGACCAGCGTGTCCAGAAAATCATAGAGCTGAAAGGTCTGGAGAAAGCGCATATTTACCTGCCGAGTCGTTGCCCGATTCTAGCGGGTTTGCTGCGTTTGTAACGTGGAGGGAAAGCGAATCTGCTCCGGCGTCAGCTTGGGCGAGCCCTTGCCCGCGGCTTCGGCTGCCTTCACCAGTGCAAGAACGCGGCGTGACAGCGGAACCTGCAAGCCGTGCCGCTCGGCGATGGCGATGATGACGCCTTGCAGATAATCGATCTCGGTGCGGCGATCACGCTGCAGATCCTCCCACATCGACGACCGCGCCTGCGGATCGACCTTCATCACGCTGGCGAGCAGCGCGGCAAAGATGGCATCGGGCAGCCGCAGCAAACGCAATGTCAACCCCGCCGGCACCGGCGTCGGCGACACCGGCCTGATGCCTTCCGCCCTCACCGCTCTGAGCCCTTCTTCCATCTGGTCGGCGAACAGCCGGCGCCAGGCGCGCTGCGCGAGCTGCTGGCGCAGCGGCAGGTCCGACAGCGCATTGAGCGCGTTGTTGAGATTGACCACGAGCTTGCCCCATTGCACCCCGGCGATGTCAGGGCTCGCGCGCAGCTTCAGCCCCGGCACCGACAGCGCATGCGCGGTTTCGGCCTCGTCCTGCTCGATGACGATATCGCCCGAGGTGGCGCGGTGAAATCGGCCCTCGCCTCGACTGACCACATTGAACGCCACCATTCCCGCCAGCACGCGCCGCCCGGGCAATCTTTGACGCAGCACCGGCACATTGCCGACGCCGTTCTGCAGGCTGATGATGACGGTGTCGCGAGGCGCATGCCGCGCGACCAGATCGGCGATGGCGGCCGTGTCCGCGCTCTTGACCGCCACCAGCACCGCGCCGGCATTGTTAAAAATTGAAGGATTTTCCGACAGCGTCAGCCGGGCCGCCTCGATCCGCCGCTCAAAACCGTCGAAGCCGCTCAATCGCAGACCGTGGCCTTCGATCTCCGCGATGACGCGCGGCCGCGCCAAAAGTGCGACTCTGCGGCCGGCGGCCGCATACATGCCGCCGACAAAGCAACCGATGCTGCCGGCGCCTGCGACACAGATCGGCCGGTCGGAGATCATGGCATCCTTCAATTGCGTTGGTCAGCGGGTTCGATAGCAGACTTTTGCGCTCCGCGCCTGCCGAACATCGCGTCGCCTCGCCTTGTAACCGTCATGTCGCGCCGTTATGTTTTGGCCTGCGGGGCTGGCATTCAGGAGGAGACGACAATGGGCTTACTTGACGTACTCAATGGAATGCAGAACGGTCCGCGCGGCCCCAGTAATCCGAGCGCACAGAGCAGCGGGGGCATGTCGCCCATGACCATGGCGATCCTCGGGCTGCTCGCCTGGAAGGCGATCAAGCATTTCAGCGGCGATCCGGCGGGCGCAAGTCCGGCGCCGGCGCCATCGCCCGGCAATACCACCGCAGGAGGAATGGGCGGAGGCCTTGGCGACGTGCTCAAGGGCGGATTGGGCGGCATGCTTGCGGGCGGCGCGGCCGGCAGCGTGATCAGCGGCGGGCTCGGCGACCTGCTCAAGCAGTTGCAGCAGGGCGGCCACGGCGAGACCGCCAATTCATGGGTCGGCAACGGCCCGAACAAGCAGATTGCACCGGGCGATCTCGCCAACGCGCTGGGCGCCGATCAGATCAACAGCCTGATGTCGCAAAGCGGCCTGTCGCGCGACGAATTGCTGTCAGGGCTGAGCCAGCATCTGCCCGACGTGATCAACCATCTGACACCGGACGGACGGCTGCCGACTGAAAACGAATTGTCGGGCCGGATTTGAGAACCATAACCGCTGTTTGACACCACGCTTCTCTGAAAAAGGAAGACAGCAATGAGCGGCATCATCTGGGTCATCATCGTCGGCTTTATCGCGGGAATTATCGCCCGGCTGCTTTCGCCCGGTCCGAACAACCCGTCAGGCTTCATCCTGACTACGGTGCTCGGCATTGCCGGCGCGTTCCTGGCGACCTTCATCGGCCAGGCCATCGGCCACTACGGTCCCGATCAGGGCGCCGGATTCATCACGGCAACGATCGGCGCGCTGGTGGTACTGTTCATCTGGAACCGCCTGGTGGCGCGCGGGGTGATGTCCGATCCCGGCGCGAGATGAAAGATTGTCGTCGTCCCGGCGAACGCCTGGCGAACGCCGGGACCCCTAGCGTGAGCGCTGCTGCGCTCATCGCGACGCCGTGCCGTAGCGATCGGGCACGGGGCGGACGCCTTATGTCCAATGAACCCCTTCAAGGCGGACATCGGGCTTGCTGAGCGTCGTTTGATCGGCCAGCCACCTTAGCCATCAACCGGGGCGCTTGCACGCACCGCACATGGCTCTCCAGAGCTGGGCCTCACATAGCCGGACCGATCCATTTCTCTGCGCAGCTTTTTCAGCATATGCGCGGGTTATCACCTACGTCGCAATTTTCCCCGTCCGGGGGCGCCGGAGGAAATGCGCCGACGCGCGGCGCTGAAATGCCGACGCGGCCGTCAAAGGCGCTCGCATTGGCGCCCCTTGCGCGGTGCCGCGAGGTTTCATGGCTCGTGCGAGCCATAGCGGGAGTTGCGAGCGAGGCTGCGGCGATCAGCGCAGCCGACAGAAGTTTAAGCTTAGCCATTTGATTTCTCCGTTGGCACGAACGCGTTCGTTACAGCCTTTACGCACGGGCAGCGCCGTCGTTACGTTCATCTACAGTTCCCCGGCTCACAATGATGTGCATGTGGGGCGGAAAATTTTGGCGGATCGGTGAAGCTGCACGCTCCACTACGGACCCGATCAGGGTCCCGGCTTCATCACGGCAACGATCGGCGCGCTGGTGGTGCTGTCCATCTGGAACCGCCTGGTGGCGCGCGGCGTGATGTCCGATCCCGGCGCCAGATGAAAGATTGTCGTCGTCCCGGCGAACGCCGGGACCCCTAGCGTGAGCGCTGCTGCGCTCATCGCGACGCCGTGCCATAGCGATCGGGCACGAGGGCAGATGCCCTATGTCCAATGAACCCCTGTGATTGGGTCCCGGCTCGGAGGCCGGGACGACAGGGAGCCTAACGCAACGTTGTCTCACGTAATCAGATGCAGCCCGGCGTCCATCCGCACCAGTTCGCCGGTCATGTTGCTCGACGCCGGCGTGGCGAGAAAGCACACCAGCTGCGCGATATCGTCGGCGGATGAGGCGACCTTGAGCGGCACCCGCGCGATCACGCTGTCGCGCACCTGCTTGGCGCCCTCCTCGCCGCGGCCCTTGGTGAACCAGGGCGTGTCGATATAGCCGGGACAGACGGTGTTGACGCGGATCAGCGGCGCCAGCGCCCGCGCCAGGGAAAAGGTGATGGTGTTGAGCGCGCCCTTGCTCGCAGCATAGGCGATCGAGGAGCCGATGCCGCTGATGCCGGCCACTGAAGAAACGTTGACCACGGCCGACGCGCACCCCGACGCGTTGGCGCCGGCTTCCAGCAGGCCGCGCGCCGCGCGCACCATCTGGAACGGTCCGATGGTGTTGACGCCGAACAGCCGCTGAAAATCCTCCGCCGACAAGCCGTCGAGATTGCCATGCGCCATGTGCTTGGTGGTGCCGGCATTGTTGACCAGCGCGTCGAGGCGTCCCCAGGGCGCCGCGGACGCGACGATCTTCCGGCAATCCTCGTCGCGCGATACGTCGCCCTGGACCACGACCACCTCGCCGCCCGCGCTGCGGCAGAGATCGGCGGTCGCTTCGGCTTCCTTCTTGCTGGACGAATAATTGACGACGATGCGCGCGCCGCCCTTGGCCAGAATGGCCGCCGTCGCGGCCCCGAGGCCGGACGCCGAACCCGTTACAATCGCGCACAAACCATCCCCGGACATCCGCATTTCCTCATCGTTCTTGGCTGAGCCGCACACGGCGATCTACCATACCGTGCAGCCAAACGCCTGCAAATCGGCAAAACTCCGCCTGCCGGAATTAATCATTCCGGCGCGCGGCACTGCATGCCGCCGCTGCAGGGGCGCCCGCGGAGATCCGCGCTTGTCATGGCACTGGCTTTTCCTCATCATGCGGCGCAAGAAAACACCGCACCCGAGGCTTGCGCAAAATCTGCGCCGGCGAGACGCGTGCGAAGCGAAAAACCGGGGAACGCTGTGGCGGAAAGTGAGAACATTGTCGCGGAGACCGCGGAGAAGATCTTTTCCGATCTCGCCGACGCCCAGACCATCAACAGCGACAAGAAGGGCGCCTGGAAAGCGCCGCTGTGGCAGGCGCTGAGCGAAGCCGGCCTGCCGCTCGCCTGGGTGCCCGAGGAGTGCGGCGGCTCCGGCGCCAGTCTCGCCGAAGGTTTCAGCGTGCTGAGCGCGGCCGGGCGCTTTGCGATCGCGGTGCCGCTCGCCGAAACCATGCTCGCGGGCTGGCTGCTGGCACAGGCGAAGATTGCTTCTCCCGAAGGCGCGATGACGGTTGCGCCTGCGAGCCCGAAGGACCGCATCGCGCTCAATGCCGACGGAACCCTGTTGGGCCGCGCGCGCCGCGTCCCCTTTGCAAGGGACGCCCAACATATCGCGGTGCTGGCGCACGGCCCAAGCGGCCTCTCGATCGCGCTGGTGGAACTATCAGGATGCCAGATCGAGGCCGGTCTCAATCTCGCAAGCGACGGCAACGACACCGTGACCTTTGCCAATGTTGCACCGATCACGATCAAGCCGGCGCCGAAAGCATTCGACCAGACCCAGTTGATGCTGATGGGCGGGGTCGCGCGCAGCCTGCAGATCGCGGGCAGCCTGGAATCGATGCTCGAGGTCAGCGTGCGCTACTCCAACGAGCGCGTCGCCTTCGAAAAGAAGATTTCGAAATTCCAGGCGGTGCAGCACAATCTTGCAAAACTCGCCGGCGAGTCGGCGGCGGCGCTGGCCGCGGCCACGTCGGCCGCGGACGCCATGGCGAACAGCAAATCGTTCAACGACGAGATGTTCCTCGAAGCGGCGTCGGCAAAAATCCGCTGTTCGGAAGCCGCCGAAAAGGGCGCGGCGATCGCCCACCAGGTGCACGGCGCGATCGGCTTCACGATCGAGCACATCCTGCATCGCTACTCCTTGCGCGCGCTGGCCTGGCGCGACGATTTCGGTTCCGAGAGTTTTTGGGCCGTGGAACTCGGCAAGCTCGTCGCCGCGCGCGGCGCCGACGAATTGTGGCCGCTGGTGGCCTCGCGCTGAGTAGACCCCATGAACAAAGACACGGCGCACGCGGCTTCCTTCACCTCTCCCGACGGGAGAGGGGGCGCACTTCCAGTGACCAGATATCTCGATTCCCACGCTCAAAACTACATCCGCACTTGGGACATCCTCTAACATGACCGCAGCCCTTCGTTTCGATCCGATCCGCCTGCCGCCCGAATGCGAAAAATTGCGCAAGGAAGTGCGCGCATTTCTCGCCGACGAGATCGCGGCCGGCACCTTCAACCCGTTCAAGCCCAATCGCGAAGACGCCGACGCCAAGGAGTTTTCCCGCCGGGTCGGCGAGCGCGGCTGGATCGGCATGACCTGGCCGAAGCAATATGGCGGCCATGAGCGCTCCTTCCTCGAACGCTACGTGGTGACCGAGGAGATGCGCGTCGCCAACGCGCCGACGCGGCGCTTCTTCGTCGCCGACCGGCAGAGCGGCCCGGTGCTTCTGAAATACGCGCCCGAGCGGATCAAGATGGACATTCTGCCGCGCATCTGCCGCGGTGAGGTCTGTTTTGCCATCGGCATGAGCGAGCCGAATTCGGGCTCGGACCTGTTCGCGGCCAAGACAAAAGCGACAAAAACCGACGGCGGCTGGCTGATCAACGGCACCAAGATCTGGACCTCGTCGGCGCATATCGCCGACTACATGATCGCGATCTTCCGCACCTCGCCGTCCACCAAGGAAAACCGCCGCCACGGCCTCACGCAATTTTTGGTCGACATGAAGACGCCGGGCATCAAGGTCAACCCGATCGGCCAGATCACCGGACAGTTCGAATTCAACGAGGTGGTGTTCACCGACGCCTTCATGCCCGACGACCATGTGCTCGGCGAAATCGACGGCGCCTGGAAGCAGGCGACATCCGAACTCGCGTATGAACGCTCCGGGCCGGAGCGATTCCTCGAAACCTATTACGTGCTGACGGAACTGGTCCGCGCGGTCGGCAACAATCCTGACACCCGCAGCGCCGAAGGCATCGGACGGCTGGTGGCCCAGCTCCACACCATGCGGCGGATGTCGGTCTCGGTCGCGGGCATGCTGCAGGCCGGCAAGGAGCCGGTGGTGGAAGCCTCGATCGTCAAGGACATCGGCACGGTCTGGGAGCAGCAATTGCCGCACCGGGTGCGCGACCTCGCCGCCTTCGTCGACGAAAACGCGAGCAACCACGAAACGCTGGAGAGGCAATTGTCGTTCGCGATCAAGACCGCGCCGAAACTGACCATCCAGGGAGGCACCACCGAGGTGCTGCGCGGCATCATCGCGCGCGGGCTCGGTCTGCGCTAGGCGCGCGGGCCGGCCTGCGCTAATTCAAACCGAATTCATCGAGGGATAACCCATGACCACGTTCACGGATATCGGCGTTGCAAAGGTCGGCCATGTCGGCACCATCGAGATCCAGCGGCCGCCGCTGAATTTCTTCGACATCTCGCTGATCAACCAGATCGCCGATGCGCTGGAGGAATTCGACCAGGATATCGAAATCCGGTCCTCGGTGCTGATGGCGCAAGGCAAGGCGTTCTGCGCTGGCGCCAATTTCAACGACCCGGCGCGGCAGGCGCAGGAGGCGCGCGAGGCCAAAGGCGACCCCGCCGACAGCCTCGGCTCGATCAACAGCCTCTATCTGCACGCGGTGCGCATCTTCCGCGCCAGGAAACCAATCGTGGCCGCCGTCCATGGTGCGGCGATCGGCGGCGGGCTCGGCCTTGCGGTATCGGCTGATTTCCGCGTCACTTGCCCCGAGGCGCGTTTCTCCGCCAATTTTACCAAACTCGGCTTTCATCCGGGCTTTGGACTGACGACGACGCTGCCTGAACTGGTCGGCAAGAACAACGCCGAACTTATCTTCTACACCAGCCGCCGCGTTACCGGCGAGGAAGCGACCCGGATGGGGCTTGCCAATGTCTGCGTGCCGCAGGATCAGGTGCGCGCCGAGGCCATGAAGCTCGCGCAGGAAATCGCCGAATGCTCGCCGCTCGGGCTGCTCTCGACCCGCGCCACCATGCGCGCCGGCCTCGCCGACCGCGTGCTCGCCGCCACCAACCACGAACTCGCCGAACAGTCGCGGCTGCGCGCCACCGAGGATTTCAAGGAAGGCGTCAAGGCCACCGCCGAGCGCCGCGTCGCGAATTTCAAGGGGCGGTGATTTTCAAGCGGTGTCGTCCCGGCCTCCGAGCCAGGACCCATACGCCGCGTCTTCTCGGTTGCGGCTCGGTATTCGACAGCTCACTTCACTACTGGCATCGGTGGTTATGGGTCCCTGCTTTCGCAGGGACGACGTAGAGAGTGTTGCAAGCGTCGCCTGCATCACGCCACCAGTCTAAAAGTCACCCCGCCGAGATCGAATGAATCGCCCGACACCGCACGCCCCTTCGCTTTGGCCGCACCGAGCACCTGTGCGATGTCGCCGACCCGAAACGTCAGCCCGCTCATGATCTCGCTGTCGCCCTTGATGAAGCTGAAGGCGCAATTGGGCAGCTTCAATTGCGGCGCGCCGCCCGCGCCCTTGCTGACGGCAATTCCGAGAATCCGCCCCCAATGCTCCGCCAGTCCCGCGGGATCCGGGCTCTGCATCTCCACACCCGTCAAGGCCTGCGTCACATCTTTGCGGATCGATTTCTGCCAGTCGGGTCCCGCCGGCGGATAGGGTCCCAGAATATCGTCGCTGCCGTCGGTGTGGTTGAACTCGATGAACGCCGCGCGGCAGTCGCGGGGGTGCAGTTGCACGCCGTGATAGGGCGCGTGCCCGATCACGTTCGCAATGCGCACGCCGATTTTCTCGGCGTGCCGGCCGCGCGCGTCGGAATCGTCGCAGCAGAAGATTGCCATATAGCCGCCGCGGCCGCCGGTCTTGTCGAGAAACCGTCCCGCCGCGGTGCCTGCTTGGAACGGCGCCACCACTTCCAGAAGGATGGTGTCGACCGGCAGCAGCGCGTTCTCCAGGCCGTATTTGGCGACGTTGCCGTCGCGGTAGCAGACGTTCAGACCCATGATCCCGGCGATGTCGGAGATCACGGGCTCGAGTTGCGGCGCCACCAGGCAGATTTGCCGCAGCCGCAAGTAGCTCGCCATCTCAACGGCCTCGATCATCTTCAATGACCTGAGAACACGGGCTTGCGCTTCTCGACGAAGGCTTTGGCGGCTTCCTTGTGATCGGCGGTCTCGCCGGAGCGCGAATGATGCATCGCCTCGGCGTCGAAGCAGGCCTCCAGCGACAAATGCTCGGCGTTGTTGATGTTGCGCTTGATGTAGCCGAGCGTCACCGACGGACCCTGCGCCAGCGACATCGCCAGCTCATGCGCGGCCTCTCCGACCTCGGCGTCCGGAACGACTTTCGTCACGATGCCGAGCGCGAAGGCTTCCTGCGCCGTCAGCACCGGCGACATCAGATAAAGCTCGCGCGCTTTGGCGCTGCCGAGCAGATGGGTGAGAAAATAGGTGCCGCCGTAATCGCCCGATAATCCGACCTTGGCGAACGCCGTGGTGATCTTGACGGAGGCGGAGGCCACGCGGAGATCGCAGGATAGCGCGATCGAAAGCCCCGCGCCCGCGGCCGCGCCGTCGACCTGCGCCACCACGGGCTTCGGCATCTCGTGCAGGATGCGCGAGACTTCCATGCCGCGGCGAAGATTTGCCATCCTGGCCTCGAACGGCAGCGGCGCGCGCCCCTCGGCCATCGACTTGACGTCGCCGCCGACGCAGAACGTGCCGCCCGCGCCCTTGAGCAATACCGCGCGAACCTGATGATCCTCCGCCGCGCGCCGCGCCGCCTCCACCAGCCCGCGCGTCATGTCCGGATTGAGCGCGTTGCGCCGGTCGGGGCGGTTCATGGTGATCGTGAGCAGGCCCTGGTCGAGGTTTTGCAGGACGATGTCGTTGGACATGAGTTTTGCTTTCGTTGTTGTTTGTATTTCGTCATTCCGGGATGGTCCGAAGGACCAGACCTCAGATGCGCAATTGCGCATCGGGGAATCTCGAGATTCCGGGTTCGATGCTTCGCATCGCCCCGGAATGACGGCTTCGCTAAATGCGTGACTTCATCACTTCGTCACTTCTTCACCAGCGGGCAGCGCGACAATTCCAGCGACTGGAATGCCTCGTTGCCCGGCACGGTCGCCAGCAGCTTGTAGTCGTCCCAGCGGCCTTTCGATTCCGAGGGCTTCTTGACCTCGAACAGATACATGTCGTGCACCATGCGGCCGTCCTCGCGGATGCGGCCGTTCTTGGCGAAGAAGTCGTTGATCGGGGTGTCCTTCATGACCTTCATCACGGCGGCTGAGTCGGTGGTACCGGCGGCCTTCACCGCCTGCAGATAGTGCATCACCGACGAATAGACGCCGGCCTGCGCCGAGGTCGGCACCCGCTTGGTGCGCTCCATGAAGCGCTTTGTAAATGCGCGGGTATCGTCGTTTAAATCCCAGTAAAAGGCTTCAGCCAGCAGCAGCCCCTGCGCGGTCTCGAGCCCGACGCTGTCGATATCGGTGACGAAGGCCAGCAGCGGCGACATCTTCTGGCCGCCCTTCATCAGGCCGAACTCGGCGCCCTGCTTGATGGCGTTGATGGTGTCGCCGCCGGCGTTGGCAAGCCCGATCACCTTGGCCTTCGAAGCCTGCGCCTGCAGCAGATAGGAAGAGAAATCCGAGGTGTTGAGCGGATGCCGGACGCTGCCCAGCACCTTGCCGCCGGACTTCAGCACCACATTGGTGGTGTCCTTTTCCAGGTCCTGGCCGAACGCGTAATCCGCGGTGAGGAAGAACCAGCTGTCGAGGCCCGATTTGACCGCGGCAAGCCCGGTGACGTTGGCTTGCGCGAAAGTGTCGAACACATAATGCACGGTATAGGGGCCGCAGGCCTCGTTGGAGAGGCGGATCGAGCCCGGGCCGTTGAACATGATGATCTTGTTGCGCGCCTTCGCGATCTCGCCGGCGGCGAGCGCGGTGGCAGAGGCCGCCACGTCGTAGATCATCTCGACGCCCTGGTTGTCGAGCATGTCGCGGGCGATGTTGGCGGCGAGATCGGCCTTGTTGAGATGATCCGCCGCGATGATCTCGATCTTGCGGCCGAGCACCTCACCGCCGAAATCCTCCGCCGCCATCTTCGCCGCGGTCTCGCTGCCGGATCCGGTGATGTCGGCATAGAGGCCCGACATGTCGAGAATGCCGCCGAGTTTTAACGGCGGCTTGCCTTGCGCGAATGCACCCGTGGCGGCCAGCGCCAGTGCTGTCGCGAAGACACCGGTAAGAACCCGTTTCATGGAAAGCCTCCCTGTCGGCTGCCGCCTTGATTTCGCAGCGCTTTGTCAGTTGCCGCGATCATGCCGCATGCAAGCTATAGCGGCAAGCCGCGGAGCCGGAGGGATGGGTCAATGCGATTGACTTCAATTTCCGCAAAACGGAATGATCAAAAATTGCAAAGATGCCTGTCATGCTCGCGATCACTGCCAATCACCCCAGCAACCCCTTCCCGGGCACGTGATTGAGCTCGAGCCTGATGCCGTCGGGATCCTCGAACAGCAGTGAATAATATCCCGGCGCCCATTGGTCCTCGCGCGGCGCGCGGATGATGGTGACGCCGAGCGTGCACAGGAAGCCGTGCAACTCGTCGACATCGGCGCGCTCGCGGGCGCGGAAACACAGATGATGCAGGCCGACGCGCTGCTGCTCGAAGGCCGCCCCCGCGTGCTCCGGCGACGGCGCGCTGATCCCGACGGCGGTGCGGCCGCCGACGCAGTAGAAAGTCGTCTCGGTATCGATGATGGGCGCCATCCCCAGGAACGGCAGCAACTTGCGGTAGAACTCGCGCGAACGCTCGAAATTCGATGCGGTCAGGAAAATATGCCCGATGCCGTTGACTTGCATCGACCCCCCCCCTTCGTCGCCGAAACGATTTCGAAGAATATGATTGATCGGGCTCTTCGCGGCCAGCCCAGCCAGGCTCCCGAGACGAACTGTCCTGATCGGAAGGCCCCTCGGCGAGCCGGGATGAGCGTCCGGCTCCCCCCGTAGCGGCTTGGGCGAGCGGCGGCTGTACGCTCCCCCCGGCGCGAGTTCCCGTGCAATCCCTGCCAGCCCTGCGCCTCCCACGAATTCGGGATTCCTGCTCGGTGTTGCAACAGGGACACGCGCCGCGGAGAAAAATTCGACGTCGCGCCGCCCGCTGTTGCAGATGCGAGCAGGCGGAGACTACGGTTCGGCCGACAGCGGCATCGAGGAAGACCAATGAAGTCGGGTAACGAGACTGGATTTATGGACGTGATTCAGTTCCGGTCGGGGCGTTGGCTGCGCCCATTGCGGTGGATGGCGGTAGCCATCCTGCTGATGGCAGTTCCGGTCGGTGCCGTTGCCAGCCCCGGAAACGCGGCGAGTTCTGCAGCCGCCGACACTCACGTTTATCTCCTCCGCGGCGTGCTCAATATCTTTTCACTGGGCCTGGATGAAATCGCGGCCAAGTTGCGGCAGCAGGGTTTCAGCGTCACCATCGCCAACTACCTCTCCTGGTCATCGCTCGCGGACGAAGCCGCGGCTGAATACAGGAGCGGACGAACCAGGACCATCGTTCTGGTCGGGCACTCCTCCGGGGCAACGGTGCTACCCGATATGGTGGCGCGCCTCGATCGCCTTGGCGCCCCTGTCAAGCTGGCGATCGGCCTGGATTCAGTCTTCCGCACCAGCCTGTCGGGGCGCGTCGGGCGCTACATCAACTTCTACGTTGCCAACGGAAACGGCGAGCCCGTTGCGAAGACCAGTCAGTTCCACGGGGAGCTTGAGAATATCGACGTCGGCAAGATCGGGATGGCGCACCTCACGATCGACAAGAGCGAGATCATGCAGCGGAAGGTGATCGGCGCCATCGATGCGGTGGCGTTGAGTCGCCCGAAGCCTGTCGTGACACCACGGGCGGAAGTGAGCGCCCCGGCGGCGCGCAGATAATTCGTACTGATCGTGAGTGCGGCCAGCTGGGAGCGTTTTCAAGCGAAGTGGAAAACCGGTTCGCGCTAGGAAAACGCGTCTCGATTCTATCGAAACGTAAAAACTGTAGTACTCCGGGCTTCCATGCCGAGCCCCGAGCCCGAAGCGCGCCTTGAATCCCGCCCATTTCTAAGCCAAAAAACGCCCGCTGTCATGGTCGGGGGGCTGTCTGCGGTGGGGTTGACGCGCCTGCTTCCGACTGGAAAATCACTCGTGAGCCGGTGACGGATTCTCGCCGTATGATCCCTCCACAGGCGTCCAGGATACTTTGCCTGCAACTCGAAAGTACAAGCAGGAAGTTCATGGTCAATCCGAGACAAATTGCAACCGCCGTGGTCGCGGCGATGCTTTTGGCCGGTACCGGCTGGGCCGGCTTCGAGCCGGCCATCGCGGGACCAATCCCGGCGCCTGGCGAGACGGCCGCGGCACCGCCGAAATCCGCAGGTCCCGCGATCCGCGCTCCAAGCAACGCACGCCCAACCATCGCGGAAACTGCCGCCGTCGCGCCGCCGGTCGCCGGCCTGCCCGCGACGGAGCCGCCCCGCCCGCGCGCCTATCTGTTCCGTGGTGCGATGGGCCCGTTCTTCTCGCGCGGAATCGACCGTCTGACCGACAAGATCGAGCAGGCCGGTTTTGCCGCGAGCGTCGATGAGTTCACGATCTGCCGCTTCATCGCCGACAAGGCCATTCGTGAGTATCGCGAGAATCCGGCTCCGATTGTCTTGATCGGTCACTCGATGGGCGGCTATTGCTCGGTGAAGTTCGCCGAAATACTGCAGGACGAAAACATCCCGGTCAGCCTGGTTGTCACCATCGATCCAGCGCACGTCACCCCGAGCGTCCCGCTCAACGTCGAACGTTTCATCAACATCTTCCTGTCGAAGAGCGTGTTGGGCGGCGGCGATGTCAAGCCGAGCAAAGGCTATCAGGGCCATTACGCCAGCTTCGATCTCTCCGAACATGACGAGGTTACCCACATCAACATCGAAAAGATGGACCAGGTCCACGCCCAATTGGTCAGCAAGATTTTGCAGCTCGCCAAGACGCCTTCGAAGGCAGGAGACGAGGCCCTACCGCTTCGCTATGTCGTTCCTGCAAGTGCCGAAATCGAGCTGTGGGACAGCGGCATGCTGGTACCGGCACGTCCGGGCGATACGCTGCAGTCGATTGCAGCGTCTTACCACTTGCCGCTCTGGTCGCTCACCCAGATGAACAAGGGGCCGGACAACGCACCGCTGGTGCCCGGCGAGCGCATCATCGTTCCGCGCCATCTGGAGCCGCTCGCCGAAGTCTCCGCGCACGCGCCGCCCCGGCACTGACAAAGTGGATCCGCAGAGCACTTCCGCGCCGGTCGCGTGGGATGGTTGAGCTCTTGCGGAACCCTCATCGCCGTCCAATGCGTCCAATGGGTTTCGCAAGAATTCGGCCCATTCTACGAGCGATACCAGCGCTAACGCGGTCTCAGGAATGGAACCAACATCGGAACCCGCCGGCAGTACCGCCCGTATGCATCGGCACCGAGTTCGATCGTAAGGAAGCGTTCCTCCATACGCGCCTTCTGCCACATGCCGAGGGAGATCAGAACCGCGCCCAACATCGCGGTCAGTGTTCCCACCGCCACACCCGTTGCCAGCATTCCCGCGATGAGCCCCGTATAGATCGGGTGGCGCACCAGTCCGTATGGACCGGTGTCAATGACGCGATGGCCTTCCTTCCGGGTAATGGCGTTCGACCAAAAACGTCCAAGATGAAGTCGCGCCCACCAGGTGAACGAAATCCCCGCCACGGTCAGGCCCGCGAGCACGTAGACACCGGCGTTGCCAAACTGCCACACCGGTTTTTCGCGCAGGATCTCCGCGGTCCAGGGCGTAAAGAGAATGGCGCCCGCCAGAATGGGAATGCGGTAGGCCTGCGAATCCCAGGTCATCACGTGTTTTTGAGTTCGACCGGACCAAAAAGATGCCGCAACCCAGCTGATGAGCCACGCAATCCAGATGACCGCCAGCAATTGGGTGGGCCAGGTAGCCGTCCAGCCGCTCCAGACGAAATCCAACAATTTCAGCGTATCCTGTAACACGTTGCGGAGAGTATTCCGCGATTACATCAAACGCCATACCGGCGATTGGGGTGAAAGGATCTAGTATCCCGATCCGGCGAGGAGCCAGGTTCATACCGGTCATTTTCGGTGCCAAGAAGGTAAAGAACCGTCTCCCGCAACGCCGACTCGACGGGCCGCGGCGCGTAGCCCAGCTCACGCTGCGCTTTTTCGATCGATAGCGCCCGCGCGCGTGATGCAATTCGAACACCTTCCGCCGTGCCGGAGGGGGCTTTGTGCGTCACGCGATCGGCGATCAGTTCCAGGATCGCGGCCGCTGTTTCCGCAATCCGGCCGGGAACCGGAATCAACACGCTGCGGCGACCGCTGATCGCGGCCACGAGCTGAAGAATTGTCTTCAGCGGGAGACTTTCACCGCCGAGAATATAGCGGTGTCCAATTTTTCCGCGTTCCATCGCAAGGATCAGGCCCGCTGCGGCGTCGCGTACGTCAACGAGATTCACGGCAAAATCGACGTAGAATTGAAACCGCCCGCCGAGAAAGTGTCGGAGCATGGCGGTGGGTGGCGTGAGATTGCGGTCATGGGGCCCGATGGGCATGGTGGGGCAGCCAACGATGACCGGAAAACCGGATGCCGCAGCCTGCATTGCAAGCCGCTCCGCCAGCAGTTTCGAGCGAGTATAAGGCCCCGGCGCATCGTCGGCGGGCAGCAGCGCATCATCCGCCACAGCGCCCTCCGACGACGGGCCACGGAATAGAATGGATTCCGTCGAGCAGTGCAGGAACCGTGCAATCCCGCGCCTGCGCGCTGCCTCAATCACCACCTCCGTGCCGCGGTAGTTGACAGTATGGAAATCCCTTTTCTCGGGCATCCACATGCCGGGCAGGCCGGCAAGATGATAGACCTCGTCGACGCCCTCCAGAGCCCGGTCCACCCGGCCCGGATCGAGCACCGAACCTTCGATGTACTCGACACCTGGCAGGGCACATACGGGAGCCCGGAGATCGAGCACCCGCACTTGTCGTCCTCGCGCGACGAGCGCCGAGACCAGGTGCAGCCCGATGAAGCCGGTGCCGCCAGTGACGAGTATGCGTGTCATGGGTGCAGGTCCGGCTCGCCTTGAAGGTTCTCGGAACCAAGCAAAGAACCGCGTCGCGTTTGCTGCGGAGTTTCCTGAATAATGACGGCAAGGTCGCGCCTGAATCCAAACGCGATGAATAATTTCGCCATCACGAACATCGGTCCGAGCAGCAAGTGAGTCGGATTGTCCAGCAACGCAGGCTGTCGGCGTTCGAACACCCGGTGCCCGACGACCTGGAAGGCAACGCCGATCACGATCAACACCGCGGCGATCGACCACACGCCGGCAGCACTCGCATAATCCACGATCATCGCGGCGGCCGAAAGCAACAAGACGGAGGCGCCGACGATCGCCGTCCCGAGCGCCGCGTCGAGCAGAAACCAGTAGATCAGAACCGGCAAGACCGCGATGGTTGCCGCGCTGGTTGAGCCGCCAAATATCGGGACGGTCCATAGGCTGAGGGGGAGAACCGCAGCCAGAAACAGGAACAGGATGCCGAAAACGTGCATCACGCAGTTTGAGGGATCACGATGGTATTCGACATAGGCCGCAAGCTGGCGCCGAAAATATCTGTTCATGCACTGTCCGCGGCGGCTAGGTGTGATGCCGCTGAGCCGGCGGCAATAAAAAGCTGGCGCGCCCGCGTCATTGCCTCGTCCTCGCTGACACGCCGTGGTACTTAAACTAGGGATCAAACCCAAGTCAAAGGACGTGTTTGGTTCCTTCCAAACACATAGCCGCATCAGGCTTCGGCGGGTACACTTCGGCGGGTACAATGGCAGCACATTGCCGCAAATTTGTCGCAGTGTCCTTCACCTGCAGCTTGGTGGCCGCCAGCGGCCCGGCGATCGCGGCGGGATGTTCCTTCGAGCCGCAGGGCGAGGGCCGCGTCGCCGCGGTGATCGACGCCCGCAGCTTTCGCCTTGAGGACGGCCGCGAGGTGCTTCTCGCCGGCATCGAGCCGGCCGAAAGCGAACAAAAGAAAAATATTTCGGCCCTGTCGGCGATCGTGGCCGGGCGCGAGCTGAAATTGTTCGGGCCGGACGACACGCCCGACCGTTACGGCCGTCAACCTGCGTTCGCCTTTCTCGACCCCTCGCAACCCTCGGTACAGGCTCAGCTTTTGGCGCAGGGCGCGGCGCTGGTCTCCGGCAGCATGAGCGACAGGGACTGTGCGGCGCTGCTTGCCGCCGCCGAGGCCACGGGCCGCGCGGCAAAACAAGGCGTCTGGGCCGATCCCGCGGCCATAAAAAACACGGAAAGTCCGGGCGATATTTTGGCCGGGATAGGGCGCTTTATGGTCGTCGAGGGCAAGGTCTTGTCGGTCCGGCAGGCCGGGGCAACGACGTACCTGAACTTCGGACGGAACTGGACACACGACTTCGCTGTCACTATTTCAAGGCGCATGCTGCCGGCGTTCGAGGCCGCCGGGATCGTGCTAAAGTCCCTTGAAAGCAAGCGGATTCGTGTCCGTGGCTGGGTCGAATCGCGGACTGGGCCGCGAATCGAAGCGCTCCATGTGGGGCAAATTGAGGTGCTGGGCGGGAGCTAGCCCGGCAAAGCAAAAAGAGTAGCCGAAGTGGCGGAGTTTGCGGGACGGCGCGAGGGAAGGATGAGCCGCGGCCTTTGGGCTGCGCCTGTTCTGCTGTGCGCGGCGCTCCTGCTGTCGGCCTGCGGCGATATGGGCCGGTTACAGACCGCAGCCCCCGCGGCCCCCCCGATCAAGCCCAACCGCACCGTGGTGCAGACGCCGGCCGCGGAGCGCGAGCATGAGCGCATTCTCTCCTCCTATGGCGGCGCCTATGACGATCCGAAGCTGGAAGCCCTGATCGGCAAGACGGTCGACCGGCTGGTGGCGGCGTCCGACCGTCCCGACCAGGGCTACAAGGTGACGATCCTTAATTCCGGCGCGGTCAACGCGTTCGCGCTGCCGACCGGCCAGCTTTATGTGACGCGCGGCCTGATCGCGCTCGCCAGCGACACCTCCGAGCTGTCGTCGGTGCTGAGCCACGAGATGGCGCATGTCATCGCCAAGCACGCCGCGATCCGCGAGGACCAGGCGCGCCAGGCCGCGATCGTCACCCGCGTCGTCACCGACATGAGCAACGATCCGGATCTGACCGCGCTGGCGCTCGCCAAGACCAAGCTGACGATGGCGAGCTTCTCGCGCGCCCAGGAATTCGAGGCGGACGGCATCGGCGTCGGAATTTCGGCGCGCGCCCATTTCGACCCCTATGGTGCTGCGCGCTTCCTGACCTCGATGGAGCGCAATGCCGAGCTGAAGGCCGGCAAGAGTTCGATCGACCCGCGCGCGCAGGATTTTCTGTCGTCGCATCCGGCGACGCCGGAGCGCGTCCAGAACGCGCAGAACAGCGCGCGGCAATATGTGTCACCCGACAACGGGGAGCGTGATCGCGAAACCTATCTCACCGCGATCGACAACATCGTCTATGGCGAGGATCCGAGCGAGGGCTTCGTTCGCGGCCACCGCTTCCTGCATCCCAAGCTCGGCTTCACCTTCACCGCGCCCGACAACTTCACGCTCGACAATACCGCGCAGGCCGTGATCGGCGTGCGCGAGGGCGGCACGCAGGCGATGCGCTTCGACGTGGTGCGGGTGCCGGCGGAGCAGTCGCTCGGCGAATATCTCAACTCCGGCTGGATGGAAGGGGTCGACAAGTCTTCGACCGAGGACAGCACCATCAACGGCTTCCCGGCCGCATCCGCCAGCGCCCATGGCGACCAATGGGAGTTCAAGGTCTACGCGCTGCGGTTCGGCACCGACGTCTACCGCTTCATCTTCGCGGCCAAGCAGAAGAACACCGAGAGCGAGCGCAACGCGCGCGAAACCGTCAATTCCTTCCGCCGGCTGACGCTGGAGGAAATCCAGGCCGCGCGCCCGCTGCGGATCAAGGTCATCACCGTGCAGCCCGGCGATACCGTGGAATCGCTGTCGCACCGCATGACCGGCGTCGACCGCCCCGCCGAGCGCTTCCGCATCCTCAACGGCCTCGATGCCCACGCCCAGGTCAAGGTGCGCGATCTCGTGAAGATCGTGGTGGATTGACGCTGCGCAAGCGCATCAGCCCGGGCGCGCATTGGCGCGAACCCGGAATCTCGCGACAACTTCTGGATTCCGGGTTCGTCCACGCGAATGCGCGGGCGCCCCGGAATGACGAACGAGGGACGACAGTCAACAAAAAGCCCGGTCTTGCGACCGGGCTTTTGATTGTTTGGCATTCGCGAGAAGCGCGGCTTACGCCGCTTCGTCGGCGACCGCGGCATCGTCGCCGTCGGTATCCGCGTCGGCGTCGGCTTCACCGTCGGCCTCGGCTTCGGTTTCCGCCTTGGCGCCGCGGCGCGGGCTTTTGGCCAGCTGGCCTTCGATTTCCTTCACGGCTTCGGTTTCCGTCACGTGCTGCACGACGGCGATTTCACGCGACAGGCGGTCGAGTGCGGCTTCATAGAGCTGGCGTTCGCTGTAGGACTGCTCGGGCTGCGATTCCGAGCGATAGAGATCGCGCACCACTTCGGCGATCGCCACGATGTCCCCGGAATTGATCTTGGCTTCGTATTCCTGGGCCCGGCGCGACCACATCGTGCGCTTGACGCGCGCGCGGCCCTTGAGGGTTTCCAGCGCCTTCTTCACCAGCGCCGGCTCCGACAGCTTGCGCATGCCGACATTGGCGACCTTGGCGGTCGGCACCCGCAGCGTCATCTTGTCCTTCATGAAATTGATCACGAACAGCTCAAGCTTGGCGCCGGCGATCTCCTGCTCTTCGATGGCCAGGATCTGGCCAACGCCGTGCGCGGGGTACACCACGAACTCATTGGTCTTGAAGCCCTGACGCTGGGTCAGGACCTTCTTCGGCTCCTCCACGCGCGGCGCAGCGGCAGCCACCGGCTTACTGATGGGGGGCTTGGCGGCGACGGCGGGCTTGTGCGCAACGACCGGCTTGGCGGCGGCCTTCGGAGCAGGAGCGGCAGTCTTCGGAGCGAAAGTCTTCGGAGCGAAAGTCTTGGGGGCGACCTTCGAGGCAGTAGCCTTCGAACCCGTCGCTTTCGCGGCAGTTTTTGCAGTCTTGTTTGGCATTGCGCTTCTTTTGTTCTTTGAGGACTTGGCAGCCGAGGCCTTCGCGGCGGTCCGGGTATCCTTTACAGACGCCCGGGCACGGCTCTTGGTTGCACCACGGCTGACCGCAGCGGCTTTCTTGGTAACCTTGGAAGCACTCTTTTTACGCGTTTTCTGTGACACAGCCTGCGCGCGGAACTGCCACGCCCCTGTTCGATGTTTTTCACGGGAACCCATAGGGGCCAGATACGCGGCTGACGGGTTCGGCTTGAATGTGCCCAATATAGCACATTTTCCGCGAAAATCAATGATTTACGCCCCGTGTAGGGCGTTCGGGCGGCATTTTTGGCGACGAGACCGGGATTAGGGTTAAGTGGAAACCAGACTGGGCGTGCCTGGGGCGAGGCTGGGGTAAGTCCGGGGTCAGTCCCCGCTGCCGGGCTTCGGAGAAAAATATTTCTCGAATTTACCTTCCTTGCCCTCGAAATCCTTCGCGTCGGGCGGGGATTCCTTCTTCTGGGTGATGTTCGGCCAGCTCTTGGCGTATTCGGTATTCACTTCCAGCCACTTCTCCAGGCCCGGCTCGGTGTCCGGCTTGATGGCGTCGGCGGGGCATTCGGGCTCGCACACCCCGCAATCGATGCATTCGTCCGGATGGATGACCAGCATGTTCTCGCCCTCATAGAAGCAATCCACGGGACAGACTTCGACGCAATCGGTATATTTGCACTTGATGCAGGCTTCAGTGACGACGTAAGTCATCCAGGGCTCCGAAACGGTCAATTTTATGTGGGTTGCCTAGCGCAGGAACACCCCAGCCGCAAGGGAAGCGCTGCACTTCGGGGCGGCGTTTTTGCCAGCCTCTCGGCCGGCCGAAGCGCCTGACCGCAGATAGTTATTCCTGGCTGTCCTGCAAATCATCATACAGCACGCGCGCCGCCGCCGCATCGCCCCGCCGCTCCGCGAATCCAATCACCTTGAGCACGCGCACGGTGCGATCGAGCCCGATGGTGAGGACGTCGCCGGCCTTGACCGCATGTCCCGGCGCCTTTTCGCGCACGCCGTTGATGCGGACATGGCCGGCTTCGACCAAAGCGGCGGCCGAGGTGCGGGCCTTCACCACCCGCGCGTGCCACAACCATTTATCGAGACGCTGGCGCTCCAAGCGACACCATGACGGGAAGGATCAATCCTTGCGGTTGGCGGCGAGCTGTTCCTTGAGCGCCGCCAGCTTGGCAAAGGGCGAATTGGGATCGACGGGGCGATCGCGTTCGCGCGGGGCAGCGCTGGTGGCGTATTGCCGGTGCGACGGACCGCTGTCGCGGCCGCCCTTGTCGCGATCGCGCCCGCCTTTGTCGCGGCCGCCCTTGTCGCGCCCGCCGCCGAACTTGCCCCGGTCCTTGTTGTCGCGGCCCTTGTCGTTGTCGCGGCCCTTGCTCTGAAAACGCTCGCGCGGCTGATGCGCCCTGTCCTCGCGCGGTTCGCGGGCCGCGGCCGCGCCATCCGCCGCAGGCACAGCGCCCGCTGCAGGCGCGGCCCCTTCGGTCGGCGGAGCAGCCGGCGTATCGGCGCGCAGTTTGCGGAACTCGTTGTGACGGTCGCGCCGGCCGCGCCGGTGGCGCTCGCCCTTGGCGGCGTCGCCAGGCTCGCCTGCAGCGACGGCGGGGCTTGCAGCGCCTTCCGCCGGTCGGTCGTGGTGGCGATGACGGCTGCGGTCGTGACGCGGGCGGCGCTCTTCGGAGCGGCCGCCGGGCCGCCAGACTTCGACCAGTTCCGGCGCAGCCGTCGCTTCGGGCGCGGCAGCGGCGGCGATATCGGGAGCCGCAGCCTCGGCCGGCGCGGATTCGCTGGCGACTGCGGTCTCCGCCGAGGCTTCGCTCGCGACGGCAGGTTCAGGCGTTGTTTCCGGGATGACTTCAGCGGGAGCCGGCTCCGGCACCGCTTCCAGGGCGGCGGCGTCGACCGATTGAACCGGCGTTTCCGGTTCCGCCAGCGCTTCCACCGCCGCAGCCTCGACCGACTCGGCCGAAATTTCCGGCTCCGGCGCCGCCTCGACCGTGACGGGTTCGGGCGTATCGGATGCGAACGCGATATCGGGCAGCAGCGTCGCGGACGAATGCGCCCTCGCCTCGCCGGCGTCTGCGGTTTCGATCGCGGCTTCCCCCGGCGCGGCCGCTTCTGCCGCGGGCGCTTCCACCACCAGCACCGGTTTCGGCGGCGGCGGCGCGCGGCGCTCCATGCGATAGCCGAGCGCGCGCAGGATCGAGGCAAAGTCCTCGCCGGCGGATCCCGTCAGCGACGTCATCGCCTGCGTGACGACAAAGCCGCGGCCGTCGAAGGCGCCGGCGGGCTTTTCGCCGGGCGAAGTCTCCCGCCACGCCAGCGCGGGACGGATCAGATCGGCGAGCCGCTCGAGGATATCGACCCGCACCGCGCGCTCGCCGCATTGGCGGTAGCCCAGCACGCGATAGGCGTCGCGTGCGAGCTGCTTGTCGACCGGGAACGAGGTGCGCCCGCTGCCTGCCAGGTGCTGCGCGCCCGACAGCGCCGACATGTCGACATCGTCCAGTTTCAGCGCCCACAGCAGCGAGGCCAGCGAACGCGCCGCGGGCTTCAGCAGCCCGGGGAAATAGATGTGATAGGCGCCGAACCGCACGCCGTATTTGCGCAACGACGCGCGCGACGGCTGGTCGAGATCCTTCATCTCGGCCGAGATTTTTGCGCGCTCCAGCACGCCGAGCGACTCGATCAGCTGGAACGCGATGCCGCGCGCGATGCCGGTGATGTCCTCGGCCTTGTTGAGGTCGAACAAGGGTCCCAGCAGCTTTTCGATATGCGTCTTCAGCCACAGATCGAGCCGCGTCTGCACGGCCTCGCGCGGCGCGCCGGAGAGGCGCTCGTCGGAAATGATGCGGATGCGCGGATGCAGCGCGTCGTCGGCCGCCATCAGTTTTGCCACCGCATCGCCGGTCCAGCGGATGGTGCCGTCCGATGTCAGCACGAACTGCTCGTCGGGCGCGGCGGCGAGCTTTTCGGCGCGCGCCTCGATTTCGCCGGCCAGCGCCTTGAGCGCGGTCGCCTGCAGCGCCTTGGCGTCGGAGCCGGCTTCCGCCGCGTCTGGCGCAAAGGTGAACCCGTCGAGGCGGCCAATCACATGGCCTTCCACGATCACTTCGCCGGTCTTGCCGATTTCGGTATTCAAAACAGAGTTCTCCCGCAGGCGGCGCATCAATACACTGGTACGGCGATCAACGAAACGCTCAGTAAGCCGTTCATGGAGCGCATCGGACAATTTATTTTCAACTTCTCGCGTAATCCCCTGCCAATGTTCGGGGTCCGACAGCCAATCCGGCCGGTTGGCGACAAAGGTCCAGGTCCGGATTTGCGCGATCCGGCCCGATAAAGTGTCGATATCGCCGTCGGTTCGGTCGGCGAGCTCGACCTGGGCGCCGAACCAGGCGTCCGGAATCCGGCCGCGTTTCATCAGGAATTCGAACAAAGTCGTGACCAGCTCGGCATGGGCGGCGGGCGCGATCTTGCGGTAATCGGGGATCTGGCAGGCGTCCCACAGCCGCTCCACGGCGGCGGCACCATGGGCCATGTCCCGCACCTCGGCGTCGCGCGCGGCGTGGTCGAGCACACGCAGATCCTCGGCGATCGGCGCCCGCGTCAGCGCCTCATGGCCGGGCGTCAGCGCCAGCGACACCTGCAGGGCGCCGAGCGAGGCAAAATCCAGTCTGGCGTTGCGCCACTGCAATACCTTCACGCTCTCGAAGGTGTGATTCTGCAGCGCATTGACGAGCTCCGGCTCGAACGGCGCGCAGCGGCCGGTGGTGCCGAAAGTCCCATCACGCGTGGCGCGCCCGGCGCGTCCGGCGATCTGCGCGAATTCCGCCGGGTTCAGCCTGCGGAACTGATAGCCGTCATATTTGCGGTCGGAGGCAAACGCAACGTGCTCGACGTCGAGGTTGAGCCCCATGCCGATGGCGTCGGTGGCGACGAGATAATCGACGTCGCCGTTCTGGAACATCGCGACTTGCGCGTTTCGTGTGCGCGGCGAGAGCGAGCCCAGCACCACGGCGGCGCCGCCATGTTGCCTTCGGATCAATTCGGCGATCGCGTAGACTTCGTCGGCCGAGAACGCCACGATCGCCGTGCGCCTGGGCTGGCGGGTGATCTTGCGATCCCCGGCGAATTCGAGCTGCGACAATCTCGGCCGGGTGACGATGGACGCGCCGGGCAGGAGCCGCTCGATGATCGGGCGCATGGTGGCCGCACCGAGCAGCAGCGTCTCGTCGCGGCCGCGCCGGTTGAGGATGCGGTCGGTGAAGACATGGCCGCGCTCGAGATCGGCCGCGATCTGGATTTCATCGACCGCGAGAAACGACACGTCGAGATCCCGCGGCATCGCCTCCACGGTGGAGACCCAGAACCGTGGATTCTTCGGCTTTATCTTTTCCTCGCCGGTGACCAGCGCGACCGCCTCGGGGCCGACGCGATTGACGACCTTGTTGTAGACCTCGCGCGCCAGGAGCCGCAGCGGTAGGCCGATCACGCCCGAGGAATGCGCGACCATCCGCTCGATCGCGAGATGGGTCTTGCCGGTGTTGGTGGGGCCGAGCACGGCGGTGACGCCGGCGCCGGGGGCCCGCTCATTGGCGAACGCGGAAGAGAAAGCCATATTTTTCGGGTATTTCTTTATTTCTAGCGTTCAGCCGTCATTGCGATTGCAGCGAAGCATCCACAGGCCCCGGATGGAAGTATGGATTGCTTCGTCGCGTTGCTCCTCGCCATGACGAAAGGCGGATTTCCGCCGATTCTGTTTCACAATGCGACGCTTGTTGGTCGCGGCTTAAGTTCTGGAACGAATCCGGAACGAATCGCGCCCGAATCGGTGACTCCCCTGCTCTCCGGCTTCGTTCACCGCAACATCTCGCGTAGATAAAGCAAGCCGGCACTAGATCAAGTTCGGCGACCCTCGACAAGCGGCGGTTTGGCGGCGAATTCCTTAAAACTTTTGGCACGTCGGAGTCGAATCAGAAGTGAGGAAGAGTCAACAGGGATTCGGGGCTCCCGTCGTCATTGCGAGCGAAGCGAAGCAATCCATCGTGCCGCAAGCTGGATTGCTTCGTCGCTTACGCTCCTCGCAATGACGGCCTCAAAAGGCATCAATTCGTTTTCGCCACCCGCGGCGGCGAGGCGGTGGTGATGAAGCTGGTCGCCTCCAGCCTCGCGGGCCCCAGCGGGGTCGGGATCCTCATCCAGAACGGCACCAGGATGCGGGTTCCTGCGATCGGCGCGAAGGCGATCTCGATGTTGCGCTGGCTGGCGAGATATTTGATCACCGGGCGGTCCGGAATGTAGCCCGCGACCGGCACAAAATAGACCGCGCAGACCACGACAGGGCCGCGATATCCCTTCTCGGCCCTGACGGTTTCCATGCGCTTGAAATCGAGCTTGAGGTCGTAGCGCATGCGGCCGTCGAAGATGCCCGCGCCGGTGTGGCAGGCATCGGGGCTGACCGGGTCCGCCGTGCCGGCCACCCGCAGCATCGATCCCGTCATCGGGTCGTAGACGCCATGGCGATGCGCATCGGTGACCGGGATGCGGTCGGGATCGACCGGCGGTTCCGGTTCGATGCCGAAATCCCTGATGTTGCCGTTGACGAGATTGATATGGATCGCCTCGGTCTTCTTCGAGGTGGTGGTGGAAGCGGTGTAATTGGTCGAGACCAGCGCGCCGTTGACGACGCGGCCCTGGCTGGCGCCGGTGCCGGAACCGCCGGCGATGGCGTTCAACAGGCCCATGGTGCCGCCGGAGGCCGCCGCCGAAAACTGGTCGTCCGAGATATCGACGTTCCAAGCGCCCCGGCCGACCGGAATGCCCGCCAGCGTCGCCTCATACTGCGCCTCGAGCTTGCCTTGCGCGGCAGCCGGCTCCGGCATGGCCAGCGCCAACAGCGCCGAGGCCAGAGCCAAGGTGACCAGGGTGCACAGGCTGCCCAAACCCCGGAGTGCCCTTTGGCCTAGCCGGGGTAAAATCATGCTGAAAACGATCACCTCAGGGCGGTCCTGCGTTACGCGCGTCAAGAATATCATTTAAGCCAAAATAGCCGGCAGACAACGGATCGGCGCGTTTTTCCGCGAAAGCCCGCGAGGTCGCGCCGGAACTGGTATGGGGGATCATTTCGGCGGGGAATGCGCCGTTTATATGATGGCTGTGAGCCCGCGGAAGCCCCGGAAACCCGGTTTTTGCCCGCAAAACCTTGACGGGTCGGGCGTCTGCCCCTATACGTCCGCCGCTCCCTAGATGGACATGATTTTGAACCCCGGATTCAGCTCACCTGTGGGCTGATTTGAGCCCGGGATGGCAGAGGATTTTGAGATGTCGCGGCGCTGCGAACTGACGGCCAAGGGCCCGCAAGTGGGCCACAAGGTGAGCCACTCCAACATCAAGACCAAGCGCCGGTTCCTGCCGAACCTGTGCAACGTCACCTTCATTTCCGACGCGCTCGGCCGCAACGTGCGCCTGCGCGTCTCCACCAACGCCATCAAGAGCGTCGACCACAATGGCGGGCTGGACGCGTTCCTGATCAAGGCCAAGGCCGACAAGCTCTCGCCCCGCGCGCTGGACCTGAAGCGCGCCATCGAGAAAAAGAAGGCCGCCGCGCCGGAAGCCAAGGCGAGCTGAGCTTTTCGCGTTTCAGCGGTTAGAGTTTTGAACGGCCGGGTCGAAAGCCCCGGCCGTTTTGTTTTGCGCCGACGCCGACGCGACTTCACCTCGCCCCGCTCTTGTCCGCCGAAGCCCGCCTTCGGGCCAAGGCGGATGCGGGGAGAGGTCGCCCGGCGAAGCGCAGCGAACGCCGATTTCTCCCCTCCCCGCGCGCGCAGCGCGTGGCGGGGAGGGGTTGGGGGTGGGGGGTTTATCCGCTTGCTCCTCTGGCAGAGAGTTTGCTGAACCACCCCCACCCCCGACCCCTCCCCGCCGCTGCGCGGGGAAGGGGAGAAAAACGCACTGGAGTTGCGGGAAGCACCCCGCTTCGACCTGAGCCAATCCTGCGATAGCCTCGACGGCAAAACCAAAACCCCGGGAGACCCCACGTGAAAATCGTCGACCTCAGCCGCGAGCTCTATCACAAGACGCCGACCTATCCCGGCCATCCGCCGATCGTTCACGGCGTCTGGACCACGCACGAGGAATCCTACGCCGCCTCCGGCAATGTGCACGGGCTGGTTGCGCTGACGGAATCGCCCGTAGCATCCGCAGCATCCGATCATCATATAACGGATCGTTCTTCTCTTTCGACGGCGGAATTGGAACGAGTGTAACACCCGCAAGCCAAGCGTCTTGGATCGCTACTGCGAACGCCTGCCCAACCTCTCGAATTGCCCGTTCCTTATGCTGCCATTCCGGTCGGCCCCGACGATCAACAGACTTCTTAAAGTTTAGCACGAGCTGATTGGTCGCGCTAAAGCTGAAACCCTTGCGGGCGGTGTACTCGCCGAGGAATAGACACGTGTCGTCGGGATTCAGGTGATAGTGATCCGGCCTAGTTAGACCGTCGATCTCAGTGAGACGGCGCGGAAAGGTGTCTTGAGATGTCGGCATAATTCCGCACCCGTATTGCGCCCTGTTCCGCAAAGCGATGCGGCCATGTAATGGCAGGATTTTCAAAACAACTGTCGAGAATAAAGAGCTTCCGTCCTTGCTTTAGAGCGTGCCGTGCCTGAACGAGCGTCCCCGACGTTTCGCCTGCTTCGACGATTATCGTTGCTTCAGTTAATGCGGACATCGTGATGTTGCGCTCTGGGAAGAATATTCTGTTCTGCTTTGGCCCTTGGCTCTGCCAGCGCTTGATTGGCACTTGGGAAATAAGCAGAAATTCCCGGGCGATCTTTTCTTGAAGCTCTCGATTTTCAGCCGGATATGCGTGGCTGATCGGTGTGCCCAGAACGGCTATTGTACGCCCACCTACTTCAATGGCGGTTTCATGTGCAACACGATCTATCCCCTTGGCCAAGCCGGAGACGATTGTGAATCCGTCCTTCACGAGTTCTCTGACGAGCGTGCGTGCTCGCTTTATTCCATCTTGACTAGGCGTCCGGGTTCCGACGACTGCAACGCTTCGGGAATTTATAAGGTCCCACCAGCCACGATAGTAAAAGACTGCAATTGGATAATCGGCGTCGCGCAATTTGTTCGGATACTCGCCAGCACCCAAAACTCGAACGCCGAAGCGTCCCACATTTGCTTTTGCCATTACATCGCGGACCACCTCACGATACTGCTCAGCCCGCTTCGGCTCTACAAGATCCGAAGGAACCGTATCAGGACGCTTGTTGAGCTTTTCCGAAATAGTCTTGAAGGTGGCTCCGTCTTCATCCCAGAGCGCTTCGTAGGCGCCCATCTCTCTTTGCGGTGAGATACCGAGTTTGCCGTCAGCCGGCGAACCGAGGTCGAGTTCCATCATCTAGTTCCTCTGTCCCGTCGCTAAGTTGTCCTTAGCATAAGAACAAAAAGAGAACAAATCACTTATACCAACGGCCCTAATTATTGACTGTTGCCCATGTTCGTGTGGTGATTGAGGCGATGCGCTTTGGATCGTGTTCAAAGAAGTTCCATGCGTCGCAGGTTTTATCAACGATGTCGTCGTAGTCGTCGAAGACGGTGATCGCGAGTTTGTTGCCGCGCAGATATTCCCAGACGTTTTCGATCGGATTGAGTTCAGGCGCGTAGGGTGGCAGACGCACCAGGGTGACGTTTTCGGGGATCGTGAGCGCGGCAGCAATGTGATAGCCGGCGCCATCGAGGACAAGAGCGGCGTGGCTACCTGCCGCCACCTTGCGGCAGATCGCTGTGAGATGCAGCGACATGGCCTCGGCGTTCGCCGCCGGCATGACCAGACCTGCTGCGACGCGACGCTGCGGACAGGCCGCGCCGAACAGGTAGGCCCAGTCGTAGCGCTGGTCGTGCGGTGCGCGGGGCCTCGTTCCACGCTTGGCCCAGACGCGGGTCAGCGTGCCCTGCTGGCCGATCCGGGCCTCATCTTGGAACCAGATTTCGATCGGCTTGTCTTTGGCGTGCTCGGGAATTTGCGCCCTGACGGTCGCGGCGAAGTTTTTTTAAACGTCTGCTGGGCTTCTTCGTCAGCCTGCGGGTGGCGGGGCCTTACCGACAGTTTGCGGTAGCCGAGCTTGGCTAGAACCTTCCCGACCGAACGCTCGTGGAGCGTGACACCGAAGCGCCGCTGCAATTCGTCGCGCAGATCGACCCGCCGCCAACGCACTACCCCGTGCACCGCGGGGTCGGGGCCGGCCTCGACAAGCTCGGCCAATTCGGCCTGCTGCCGCACCGTGAGTTTTGATCCGGGACCTGGCGATTTGAGATTGCGAAGCCCGGCCAGTCCCGCGGCGTTGTAACGGTGCACCCAGTCCCGCAAGGTCTGACGGTCCATGCCGCAGGTTTCGGCCGCCGTTTTGCGGTCCGAGCCATCGAGCACCAGCGCAAGCGCGAGTATCCGACGCGCCGCGGCGCTATCCTTCTCTCCGCTCGCCGCCTTGCGAAGCGCCGAAGCCGTCAGATCAAGTCGGGTGATCGATACCGCCGCTCCCATCGATGCCGCTCCTCTCAAAGGCTAGCATCGAGTCAGAGTTTCCCTGATTTGGGAATCCCTAATGAGTCACAGTTTCGGGCCGTTGGTATTATGCATATTCTATCCCATAGTTTAGTGCCCGTGTCGTGAGACCAAATCAGCTATTGAGGGCAACCTTCGAGCGGCGCCAAAGGCCCCCAAGCCTTGCCCTGCCTCCCCGCCCCTAGTTCTCCATGGATTGGTGCGGAGCCGGCAGCGTGATTTCATCGTGCGAGAGCGTACTTGCCCACCGCAGTTTGGCTAACGATGGGGGACGCAATGCAGCAATCCATTTATTGTTGCGGTTCAACACCTGATTTCGACCCGACGGGCAAATCACCCAACACCCTGTCCAGCCCCTTTCGCAAAAATATTCTGATTTTCCGAAGACGCGAATCACTTTATATCCGCGGCCATCCCGCTCCTCATGAGGGGCGCTCGCGATCGTCACGGACGTGGGGCGGGATGCGGTGGACGCTGAGGCGCCTTTGACGAACGGCGCCAAAGCGGACGGCGAAGTCGTGTGGTCCTGACGCCTCGACGCTGGCGTCAAGTTTGCGAAAACGAGTTTTCGCAGGCGACGGTGACAAGAAAGCCCGATCACCGGGGAGAGCCCGAAGGAAACCGTTAAAACCATTGCGCAGGGAAGGCCGGACTGCTTCCGCTGAACCTGTATGCTCGTGTGCGCTTTTTTGCACAATTTTGCACGCGAGACCGCGGGTGCAGCGCGCACCCGGCTTTCCCTGCGCCCTCTGGCTCATGAGGGCGAAAGGCAAAACGCAAACCCCGGGCGAAACGCGCCGCGGGATCGCGAAGGTGTGGTTTCACGCGATCGATCGGCCTCACCTCGCCCGCGTGCGGGGAGAGGTCGGAGACGGAGCGGCAGCGAAGTCTCCGGGTGAGGGGGACTCTCCGCGAGCGAGCCTGCCGAGAGTCCCCCTCGCCCGCCGCGCAAGCGCGCGACGACCTCTCCACACGCGGGGCGGGGTGGAAAAGACGCTGCGCTATTTGACATCTTGAATCAGCAGAGATGGTCGATGGATCCGACCTTGCGCCCCCCTCCGCCGTCGTCGCCCGGCTTGACCGCGCGATCCCAGTATTCCAGAGATGTTGGCGATAGAACCGAGAAGCCGCGGCGTACTGGATACCCGCGTGCGCGGGTATGACGGGTCTTTGTGGGGCGCGCGAATGCACACCACTCGTCGCACCCCGCCATCACGGCGTCACCGGAAATCCCTGCGGCAGGGCGATGCCTTTCTTGCCCGCGACCTCACGCAGGAGATCCGGGCGGTCGGAGATGATGCCGTCGACGCCCATATCAATCAGGCGGATGATGTCGTCCTCCTTGTTGACGGTCCACACCACCACCTTGAGCCCGAGGGCGTGGGACTCCGCGACCAGCGCCGGCGTGACGTCGCCGAAATAGGGCGACCAGATCGCGCCGCCGGCATCGGCGATGGTGCGCGGCAGCGAGCCGCCGTGGTCGGCGGGATTGAAGCCGGCGGTCCATTCACTGGCCTTGTCCAGCGACACCGTCGCCGACTTGCCCTTCTGCAGGGTGAGATAGACCGTGGGTATCGCCGGCGCGCGCTGCTGCACGAGAAGCAGGGTGCGCCAGTCGAACGACTGCACCATGATCCGGTCCTCGAATTTCTCGCGTCCGACGAGATCGAGCAGCAGGGTGACAAAACGCTGGGGATCAGGGGATTCGTCCGGATGGTTGGGATCGATCTTGGTCTCGATGTTGAGCCGCACGCTGGCGTTGCCGGATTTGCGCACCAGCGCAAACACCTCGCTCAAGGTCGGGATCGGCGTGCCCGGCACGCTCAGCTGGTCGGGAAATTGCGCGGCATAGGTGCTGCCGGGATGGAGCTGGCCGACGTCGTATTTTTTCACCTCGGCAAGCGGCAGGCGGATGAAGGGAATGCCGGGTGGAGCGACGTAGCTGCCCGCGGCATCGCGCGCGAGGTCCGGATTGAGGCCGCGCTCGTGGGAGACGACAAGCGCGCCGTCCGCGGTGACGCCGATGTCGAGCTCCAGCGTGTCCACCCCCATCGACAGCGCGTTGGCGAACGACGCCAGCGTATTCTCCGGACGCAGCGCGCGCCCGCCGCGATGGGCTTCGATGTCGAAGGCCATGACCTCTCCATGGGTGAAAAGAAAAAGGATGGCCAACGCCATCATCCGAAACGCCACGCGGCCCTCCCCTGTTTTGCGCCGCGCGCGGATTGCGCCGCGCGCGAACCTCGTTACGCTACAGGCTGCGCGCCATTCCTGCAAAGAGCAGCCCACCGAAAGAGAGGAACACGCCATGAAACGACTGATGATCCTGAACGGCCCCAACCTCAATTTGCTGGGGGTGCGCGAGCCGCATATCTACGGCACCACGACGCTGGCGCAAATTCGGGAAAGCTGCGAGCAGCACGCCAAAAAGCTTTCGCTCGAGCTGTCGTTCCACCAGTCGAACCACGAGGGCGAGATCGTCGACTGGATCCAGTCGGCGCGGCAGACGGCGGATGCCATCATCATCAACCCGGCCGGCTATTCCTTCACCTCGATCGCCATCCTCGACGCGATCAAGGCGTTCGAGGGCCTGGTGGTGGAAGTCCACATCTCCAACATCCACGCCCGCGACGAACACCACCGCCATTCGAAGATTTCCTCGGCGGCGACCGGCGTGATCGCGGGCCTCGGGCCGTACGGCTATATCGCGGCGATGGATGCGGTGGCGCAGATGAAGAAGGGGTGATGGGGGTGAAGGACGGTGTCAGCGCTCCCTCTCCCCGCTCTTCGCGGGGAGAGGGTTGGGGTGAGGGGCTCTTTCAACGAGCGCGACTCGCGGTGAGTCCCCCTCACCCGCCCGACTTCGCTGCGCTCCGCCGGGCGACCTCTCCCCGCACGCGGGGCGAGGTAAGAAAGCGCGTTCCGGCTCTGCCGCACGACTCACGCCGCCTTGACCATCCCGGCGTCGAGATGCTTCAGCCGCGGCATCACTTCGTTCTGCAAGAGCGTCAGCGAATGATGCCAGGCTTCGGGCTTGTGCTTGTAGTCGAAGCCGAACACCAGCAGCGTGCCGAAGCCGCCGACCTCGCGCCAGATGGTCTCGATCTTCTCGGCGACGGTGGCGGGCGAGCCGACGACCCAGTTGCGCCTGGCGCAATAATCGACGGTGACGTCGCTATCGGGCACGTCGGGGGCGTGCTTGAGATAGTCCTTGAAGCCGAAATGGCCGAGCAAAGGCAAAAAATATTCGCCCATCATCCGGCCCATCATGTCGCCGGCGGACAGCTTCCAGGCTTCCTCGTCGGTGTCGGCGACGAACACCTCGCGCACCAGCCGCCAGTCCCTGCGGTTCGGCTTGCGCCCGGTGCGGGCCGCACCCGCCTCGACCGATTCCCAGTGGCTGCCGACATAGGCCGGGTTGAGATTGAGGCTCATCGGAATGAAGCCGCGCTCGCCCGCAAGCTTGAGCGTGTCGCTGCCCTTGGAGAGGCCGGCCACCCCGATCGGCGGATGCGGCGCCTGCTTCGGCTTGAGGTGGGGCTTGAGGAAATCGAACATGGTGTCGGGCTTGGACACCGTCCAGAACTTGCCCTTGTAGGTCCACGGCGCGTCGTCGGTCCACATCTTCAGGATGATCTCCAGCGCCTCGCGGGTCATGTCGCGGTTCTGCCCGGACATGCCGTCGACATTGAACATCGCCCAGTCGCTCGGCAGGCCCGATGCCGCGACGCCGAAATTGAGCCGGCCGCCCGAGAGATGATCGAGCATCGCGACGCGGTTGGCCAGTTCAGCCGGGTGGTGATAGGGCAGCAGGAAACCGCCGGGGCCGAGGCGGATATTTTTCGTCTGCAGGAACGCCTGCGCCAGCAACAGGTCGGGCGCCGGATGCGGCTCCCAGGGCGCGGTGTGGTGCTCGCCGATCCAGACCTCCTGGTAGCCGAGCTCGTCGAGCCAGCGGATCGTCTGCAGGTCCCAGTCATGGCCCTCCTTCAGCCCGCACTCCGGCGGATGCGAGGGCATGGTGAAATATCCGACTTCCATGAGGTTTCCTCTCGTTCGTTTTGCTCCCTGCGGCGCGTCTTGTTGCGCACCGACCAAAAGCATAACACGCGAAAGGTGCGGCCGAGATATGACAAAACCGCCGGGGTGGAAGGAGGCGGGGGCGTGGCGTCTGCGCGTCATTCCCGGGCGCGCGTGAAATGCGCGAACCCGGAATCCAGCAGTTATCGATCGAGATTCCGGGTTCGCGCTATCGCGCGCCCCGGAATGACGGCTGCGCGAGCAGCCCTACCTCGCGCCGAACGTGGTCGCGCCGAACAGCGCCTTTTGCGTCGAGGGCTGCGAGCGCCAGTATTGCGGGGGCGCCTCGACCTGGCCACCGAGTTCGGCGGCGGCGTGCCAGCCCCAGCGCGGATCGTAGAGCATGCCGCGGGCGAGCGCGACCATGTCGGCCTTGCCGGAGGCGACGATCTCCTCGGCCTGTTTTGCTTCCGTGATCAGGCCGACCGCCATGGTGGTGACGGAGGTTGCTTCCTTGATGCCTTGCGCGAACGGCACCTGATAGCCGGGCGACAGCGGGATCTTCTGCAACGGCGACACGCCGCCGGAGGACGCATCGATCCAGTCGACGCCGCGCTTCTTCAATTCCCTAGCGAATTCGATGGTCTGCGGAAGATCCCAGCCGCCCTCGACCCAGTCGGTCGCCGAGACCTTGACGCCAACTGGCTTCTCGGAAGGAAACACCGCGCGCACGGCGTCGAACACTTCCAGCGGATAGCGCATGCGGTTCTCAAGCGAGCCGCCATATTGGTCGGTGCGCTTGTTGGAAATCGGCGACAGGAACTGGTGCAGCAGATAGCCGTGCGCGCCATGCAGTTCGAGCGCGTCGATGCCGAGCCGCTCGGCGCGCTTGGCCGTCGAGACAAAGGCGTCGCGGATGCGCGCAAGGCCCGCCGTATCGAGCGCGAGCGGCGCCGCCTCGCCCTCCTTATGCGGCACAGCGGACGGTGCCACCGTCTGCCAGCCGCCTTCGGCGAGCGGGATCAGCTGCCCGCCTTCCCAGGGCCTGTGGCTGGAGCCCTTGCGGCCGGCATGCGCGAGCTGCATCGCCACCGCCGTGTGCGAATGCTTGCGCACCGAGGCCAAGATCGGTTTCAGCGCCGCTTCCGTGGCGTCGTCCCACAGGCCGAGGCAGCCCGGCGTGATGCGGCCGATCGCTTCCACATGGGTGGCCTCGATGCAGAACATCGCCGCCCCCGACAGCGCCAGCGTGTTGATATGGGTGAAATGCCAGTCATTGGCAGCACCGTCGTCGGCCGAATACTGGCACATCGGCGCCACCATGATGCGGTTTTTGAGCGCAAGGCCGCGCAGTTTGATCGGAGAAAACAGGGCGCTCATGGGGGATATCCTGGCGGGAGGGAGGAACGCGTTGCTTTCACATGTAGTGGGACGCAGTCCGCGGTTCAATCACGGCGCTCCCCGCGCAAGCAGCATCACTCCAGCAGCGTGAACTGCAGCAGCAAGGTGCGCTGGATCAGCGAGAAATTATCGTCGGAGACCATGGTCAGCACGGTGTCGCCCTCCGGCGTGACGTGGGCGTCGATGCCTTCCATGTTGTCGATTTCCTGGCCGAAATCGGCCTCGAAGACCGAGGGCCCGTCGACCACGGCGCCAGGCGTTACCGTGGCAAGCGCGATGCGGCGGATGCGGATGCCGAGGCCTTCGAGCAAGGAAAATTTCCGCTCCAGCACCAAAAGATCGCCCGAAGGCAGCAGCACCGCATCGCTGATGTCGAAATCGTTGCTGCGTCGAACGCTGAATTGCCCCGGCGACGGCCCGCCGACCAGGAATGCGATCAGATTGCCTTGCGCGTCGAGGCCGCGCTCGGACAGCGCGATCAGCGTGCCCGCCAGCGCCATGCCCTTCGGCACCATGACCAGCGCCTCCAGCCCCTGGTTGAAGGGCAGCTTCTTCACCGCCGCCGGCATCGTCACCACCTCAGCCCGCGAGCGCGTAAACCCCTTGCTGAAATCGAAGCGCAGCACCTGGTTGACGCGTTCGAGCCCGATATAGACATAGGAGCCGTCGAGCGCGATCGATTCCGAATCGAACCAGCCCCGCGCGGTGATCGGGCGACCGTCGGGTCCCAGCATCGGCGCGGCCTCGACGTCGTCGAGCCCGATCATCTCGCGGCCCCGATAGACGATGCGGCCGGTGAACCAGCTGCCCTTGTCGCTGAAGGAGATGAAGCGCTCGCCCTTGGCGTCCAGCCGCAATCCCGACAGCCCGCCGAAGCCGCGAAACGCCGAGGTCAGCGCCAGCCCGCTGCGATATTCGAGATTGCCGAAGCGCACGCGCGCATGATCGCGTGTGTCGAATGACGCCACCGGCCTGGCATTGACCTCGATCGAGACCGGCGCCGCAACGGAATATTTGTCCGCGCCGACCGGTTTCGGCGACGGCTGCGTCGCGAGTTGCGCCCGCGCGATGGCGGGCAGTGCCAGGCTGGAAAGCCCCGCCGCCGTCGATGTCAGGAAGCGGCGGCGGCTGGGGGCTGTCCGCATATGTCAGGAGTGCAATTTGCGCCGCTGGCCGGGCGCTGCGGGCGCAGCGCCGTGGGTTTCGCTGAACAGCTCGGCGAGCTTTTCGGTGATGGCACCGCCGAGTTCTTCCGCGTCGACGATGGTGACCGCGCGGCGGTAGTAGCGCGTCACGTCGTGACCGATGCCGATCGCGATCAGTTCGACCGGCGAGCGGGTCTCGATCTCCTCGATGATGTGGCGCAGATGGCGCTCGAGGTAATTGCCGGGATTGACCGACAGCGTGGAGTCGTCGACCGGCGCGCCGTCGGAAATCATCATCAGTATCTTGCGCTGCTCGTGGCGGCCAAGCAGCCGCTTGTGCGCCCAGTCCAGCGCCTCGCCGTCGATGTTCTCCTTCAGGAGGCCCTCGCGCATCATCAAACCCAAATTTTTCCGCGCGCGCCGCCATGGCGCGTCGGCGGATTTGTAGATGATGTGGCGGAGATCGTTGAGGCGGCCCGGATTGGCCGGCTTGCCGGCGGCAAGCCACGCCTCGCGCGACTGCCCGCCCTTCCAGGCCCGCGTGGTGAAGCCGAGGATCTCCACCTTGACGCCGCAGCGCTCCAGCGTCCGCGCCAGGATATCGGCGCAGGTGGCGGCGACCGTGATCGGGCGGCCGCGCATCGAACCGGAATTGTCCAGCAGCAGCGTCACCACGGTGTCGCGGAAGGTCGCTTCCTTCTCATGCATGAACGACAGCGGATGATAGGGATCGGTCACCACGCGCGACAGCCGCGCGGGATCGAGGATGCCTTCCTCGAGATCGAACTCCCAGGCACGGTTCTGCTGCGCCATCAGGCGGCGCTGCAGGCGGTTGGCGAGCCGCGCCACAATGCCCTGTAGATGCGCGAGCTGCTTGTCGAGATAGCTGCGGAGGCGTTCAAGTTCGTCGTGGTCGCAAAGGTCTTCGGCCGCGATCACCTCGTCGAATTTCGGCGCGAAAGCATGATATTCCGGCCCGCGGTGCTCGTTGGCACCGCGCGAATTCGGCCGCGTCGCCTCGCCCGGCGTTTCGTCGTCGCCGAGTTCGCCGTCGTCGAACGTGTCTGACGTAGAGGCCTGCGCGCTTTCCATCGCGCTCTCCGACATCTCGTCGGTGGTAGCCTGCGCCTGGTCGGCGCTCATCTCCTGCGCAGCATCGCTATCGGGCGAGCCCTCCGCGCCGGACTGGTCGTTCTCGCCGTCGCGGTTCTCGTCCTGGTTCTCGTCCTCGTCGGCCTCGGCGTTGCGGTCGTCGCCGAGCTCGAGCGCGCTCAGGAGATCATGCACCGCGTCGCCGAATTTCACCTGATCCTCGGCCAGCCGATCGAGCCGGTCGAGCCGCGCGCCGATCTTGTCTTCCAGCACCGGGCGCCAGAGGTCGACCATCTTCTTGGCGGCCGCGGGCGGCGCCAGCCCGGTCAGGCGCTCGCGCACCAGCATCGCCAGCGCGTCCGACAGCGGCGCGTCGGCGCGGTCGGTGATTTCGTCGAACTTGCCGCGATGAAAATGATCGTCGAGCATCGCGGTGAGATTTTTGGCAACACCCGCCATCCGCCGCGAGCCGAGCGCCTCGACGCGAGCCTGCTCGACCGCCTCGAACACCCCGCGCGCCTGCGGATTTCCCGGCATCAGCTTGCGATGCACTTTCGGATCGTGGCAGGCGAGTTTCAGCGCGATCGAATCGGCGTGGCCGCGCACGATCGCAGCATCCCGCCTGGTCATCTTGCGCGCCGGCTCCGGCAGCCGCGCCTTGCCCGGCGCGAGCCCCGGCCGTTCGGCCGCAAACGTCACTTCAAGTTCCGGCTTCTTCGCGATCGCGCGCAGGCAGGCGGTCACCGCGCGCTTGAACGGCTCGGTCGGTGCTTCCTTTGATCCGGTGCGGAATTTCTGATTCGACGTCGTCATTTCGGTCTCATCACCCGTCGTCCCGGCGAAGGCCGGGACCCATAACCACCAGCGACCGTCGTCGTTCCGAGCTCTGGCGCCATCGCCCTACTGAAAATTCCCGGAGTATGGGTCCCGGCTTTCGCCGGGACGACGCTTGAGAATCGACGCTCAGCTCATCGCCACGTTCACCGAAGACTCCTGCAGCTCCGCGTTGAAGCAGCGCTGATAGAATTCGGCCACCAGCGGCCGCTCCAGCTCGTCGCATTTGTTGAGGAAGGTGACGCGGAACGCAAAGCCGATATCGCTGAAGATTTCGGCGTTCTCCGCCCAGGTGATCACCGTGCGCGGGCTCATCACCGTCGACAGATCGCCGTTGGCGAACGCGTTGCGCGTGAGATCGGCGAGCCGTACCATCTTGTTGACGGTGTCGCGGCCTTCCTGGTTGCGGTAGTGATGCGCTTTCGCCAGCACGATCTCGACTTCCTCGTCATGGGCGAGATAGTTCAGCGTGGTGACGATCGACCAGCGGTCCATCTGGCCCTGGTTGATCTGCTGGGTGCCGTGATAGAGCCCGGAGGTATCGCCGAGGCCGACCGTGTTGGCGGTCGAGAACAGGCGGAACGCCGGATGCGGCTTGATCACCTTGTTCTGGTCGAGCAGCGTCAAGCGGCCGGAGACTTCCAGCACGCGCTGGATCACGAACATCACGTCGGGACGGCCGGCGTCGTATTCGTCGAACACCAACGCGATATTGTGCTGCAGTGCCCAAGGCAGGATGCCGTCGCGGAATTCGGTGACCTGCTTGCCGTCACGCACCACGATGGAGTCCTTGCCCACCAGGTCGATACGGCTGATGTGGCTGTCGAGATTGACGCGCACGCAGGGCCAGTTCAGCCGGGCTGCGACCTGCTCGATATGGGTCGACTTGCCGGTACCGTGATAGCCCGTGACCATGACACGGCGGTTCTTGGCAAAGCCGGCGAGGATGGCAAGCGTGGTGGCGCGGTCGAAGCGGTAATCCACATCGACATCGGGCACATGCGGATCGACTTCGGAATAGGCCGGCACCTCGAGGTCGCTGTCGATGCCGAAGACCTGCCGCACCGACACTTTCATGTCGGGAAGACCGGTGATCGCGGGAGCGGAAGATTCGTGCACTATGGTCGTGGCGGCGGTCGTCATCAATCCTCCGAGGTCCCGGGCGTTCCCGAAACCAGATTATTGCGAATATGGCTGCGGATGGGTGCTGGTCGGAACCTATCAGAGAGCAGGGTCCGGCAGAAGCCCGCGGCCCAATGAAAGTTCCGTTGCTTTATCATCAAGATAGGGGCTGGCCCCGGTTTTTGGAAGGCTGCCCTGCGAATCACGCCGTGCTTTCATTGACTATTTCAACCAGCGGCCCAAAGCCGCGCCCCGATGGCACTTTCCGCCCCCATCGCTACTTATGTTAGGTCTCCGCCTGGTCTGGACAACGTCAAAACAGGAATTTTGTGGCTTCCTTCATCGATCCCTTGATTACGTTCGTCTCGGCACATCCCTGGCTTGCCTATCTGACGCTGTTCCTGGCCGCTCTCCTGGAGGCCGTTCCGGTCGTGGGCTCCGTGGTTCCAGGCTCGACCATCATCCTGGCGCTGAGCGCGCTGATCCCCGGCGGCGAGCTAAAGCTTGGATGGGTGCTACTGGCCGCGGCCGCGGGCGCCCTGCTCGGCGACGGATCGGCGTTCTGGTTCGGACACCGCGCCCAGCGCGAAATCCTCAACGCGTGGCCGTTGTCGAACTATCCACGCCTGATCGCCCAAAGTGAGGCATTCTTTCATCGCTGGGGCACGCTTGCGGTATTCTTCGCGCGCTTCGTGCCCCCGATCAGGGCCTTTGTGCCGATGACGGCGGGCGCGCTGGGCATGGCGCCGTTGCGCTTCTATGCCGTCAACATCCCGGCGATCCTGCTGTGGGCGCCGGCACATGTGCTGCCCGGCGTGCTGGCGGTATCGGCGCTGCACGAATATGCCGGCCTGCCCCCTCATGCCGGGATCGCCAAGCACTACTGGATACTGGCAGTGATCGGCGGCGCGCTGATCGTGGCGCTGGTAACCTGGACGATCCGCCGCCGGCATGGCGGGATGGAGCCGACGGCGGAGCAGGTCCGAAAGGATTTTCGTTAGGATTTTGCGCGCCGGCCGGGCCGTCAGGATCCCCGGGGTTAGCTAGCCCGCGCGTACCACCGTCTTCAGATAATTATACGCCTTGATGATCTCGATCAGGCGGTCCTCGGTGGAGCGGTCGCCGCCATTGGCGTCGGGATGGTGCTGCTTCACCAGCGCCTTGTACTTGGCTTTCACGGTTTCGAGCGTCGCATCGGTGCCGAGGCCCATCACCTGCAGCGCCTTGCGTTCGGCGTTGAAGATTTTTCGGGTTTCGACCTTGGCCTCGGCGCCGGCGCCGGGGCCCGGCCGCCAGCGGCCGCGGCCGTTGAGCTCGCTGAACATGCTGAAGGGATCGACGGCACCTTCGAGGTCGGCCTCGGGGCTGCCCTTGCCCTTCTTGGAGCTGGTGTTGGCGCCCATCTTCCAGGTCGGACGATGGCCGGTCAGCGCATCCTTCTGGTAGCGCGCGACCGCGTCCGGATTCATGCCCTGGAAGAAATTATAGGACTGGTTGTATTCCCGGACGTGATTGAGACAGAAGTGCCAGTACTCCTTGTCGTTGGTCCGGCCCTTGGGCGCGCGGTGCGGACCCTTGTTCTTGCATTCCGGCCATTCGCACATGACGGAGGCTTCGCGCGCCTGCGCCTGCTGCTTCGCACTCAGCTTGTTGGGCTTGATGCGAATGGAGTCGAAGAATTTGGATGAATCAATCGCCATGGCTGACTATGACAACGCAACGCGAAAAGCTTCAAGACTTGACATTGCGAATAGTTCTCTCTCGATATCGGCATTGACGAAAAACGGCTACGGACGTAATGCCGCGTTCATGAACACCAAAGACGCTATCACCAACAAGTTGCGCGAAGCTTTCACGCCGGAAAGCCTCGACGTCGCGGACGAATCCCATCTGCATGAGGGCCATGCCGGCCACGCGCCAGGCGGCGAGACGCACTTCAGGGTGTATATTGTGTCGCCGGCCTTCCAGGGGAAGAGCCGGATCGAGCGCCACCGCATGATTAATGCGGCGCTGGCCGGGGAACTCGCAGGCAGCGTGCATGCGCTGGCGATCAAGGCGCAGGCGCCGGGGGAAGCCGGCTAGCCCGGTCGTGGAATAGCGGGGCCAATGGCAGCGCAACGGCTGATCGCACTCGCGGGGCTTCCCGGATCCGGCAAGAGCATGCTGGCCGAAGGCCTCTCCCGCGCTTTGTCGATGCCGGTTTTCTCGATTGATCCGATCGAGGCGGCGATGTGGCGCAGCGGACTGGCGAGGGATCAGACCGGGGTCGCGGCCTATAACGTCGCGATAGCCCTGGCGGACGAAAATCTGCGACTGGGCCTTTCCGTGATTGTTGATGCGGTCAATCCGATCGAGGCGCCCCGTGCCGCCTGGCGAAGCCTTGCCGATGCATACCGGGTGGATCTGAAAATCATCGAATGCGTATGCGCGGACGAGACCGTGCACCGCCATCGGATCGAAGCGCGGATCCGCAATATCCCCGGCATGCCCGAGATTAACTGGAATGACGTGCAACGACGGCGCGTGGAATATGAAGCCCGAACCGATGCCCGGCTCACCCTGGATACGTCGGTCGGCATGCCGGAGACTATGCCTGCGGAGGCGTTAAACTACCTGCGCTGAGATTTCCGGGCCTCCGCCACGTTCGGCGGCGCCTCGGGCACTTGTTTCGTCTTTATGACGCAGGGGCACCCCCGTCTGGAATTCCTACGCCACCCCTCATCATATTGGCTGCAGAAACCGGCCTGCTATGCCGGCCAAACTGTTCATTTTGGTGCGGTCATGAAAGATCATTCTCAAGGCGACGCTGCCAATCCCTATTCCACGCTGATGTGCATCCGGCTGCTTTTGGTGGTCGGCGCGGCAACCCAGCTCATTCTGCCCTGAGTGCCGCCGGCTCCCGCGGGCCGCTCACAACGCGCGCCGCAGGTTGACGAACAAAATCAGGTGCTGCCCGCGGCTTAGAACGACGTCCCTGCCCGCTTCGGTTTTTTCTCTTCCATTTCGGCTTCGCGCGGCACCGCCTGGATTCGTAGCGCGGTGATGCGGTTGCGCTCGCGGCGCAGGACACGGAAACGGAAACCGTGGAAGGTGAAACTCTGGCCGCGTTCGGGAATCGATCGCGCCTCGTGGATCACCAGCCCTGCGATGGTGGTCGCCTCTTCATCGGGCAGATTCCAGTCCATCGCGCGGTTGAGATCGCGGATCGGCACCGAACCGTCGACCACCACCGAGCCGTCGGGCTGGGCGCGCACGCCGGCCACCACCACGTCGTGCTCGTCGGAGATGTCGCCGACGATCTCTTCCAGAATGTCCTCCAGGGTCACCATGCCTTCGACTTCGCCATATTCGTCGACCACCAGCGCGAAGTGGGTCTTGCGGCGGCGGAACGCCTTGAGCTGTTCGGAGACGGAGCGCATCTCCGGCACGAACCACGGCGGCAGCGCGATAGTGGAGACGTCGATTTTCGACGTATCGCCATCGGCGGCACGGATTGCGCGCAGCAGATCCTTGGCGTGCAGCACGCCGATGATGTTTTCCGGCTTGTCGCGCCACAGCGGAATTCGCGTGTATTCGGTGGCCAGCACCTCGCGCACCAGGTCCTCCGGCGCGAGGTCGGCGTTGATCATCACCATTTCGGTGCGATGGACCATCACGTCGGAGACCTGCAGCTCGCGCAGGTCCAAAAGCCCGCCGAACATGTCGCGGTCGAGCTTCTCGACCTTGCCTTCGTGATGCAGCAGATCGACCGCGCCGCGCAACCGTTCGGTCGGCGACAGGATCGGCTGGTTGGCGCCGATCTTGATGCCCAGAATCGTCATCAACACACGGACGATCACCTCTATCACCGTGAGCAGCGGCCCCAGCAGGTACACCATCAGCTTCATCGGGCGTGCAACCAGGAGCGACACCCGGTCCGGCGCATTGATGGCGATCGTCTTCGGCAACACCTCGGCGAAGATCACGACCAGCACCGTCATCACGCCAGTTGCGTAAAGCACGCCGACCTCGCCGAACCACGCCGTGAAGATGCCGGTCGCCAGTGCCGATGCGCCGATATTGGCGATGTTGTTGCCGAGCAGCAGCGCGCCGATCATCCGCTCGCGCATCTTGAACAGGCTGGAAACGACACCGGCTTCGCGATTACCCTGCTTCGACAGCCGCAGCATGCTGGCGCGCGAGGCGCCGGTCAGCGCGGTCTCGCTCGCCGAGAAGAAGGCGGAGACCAATAGAAAGGCAATCACGATGGAGAAATCAAGCCAGTCCATGATGTGACGATCATTTCATCTATCGTTGGAGCATGATTTCCGGGGAAAGTCAGCCTCCGCTTGCGCGACTCGTGTTCCCGATCATGCTCTAGGTTTTTCGCGCCAGCCTGGCCTTCAGAAAATCACGGACCAGCGACGGTTCGACATCGCCAGCGGTCACGGCGCGCCCGACCGCCTCCAAGAGGATGAAGGTGAGTCGACCGCGCTTGACCTTCTTGTCCTGCGCCATCAGCCTCATCAGCGCGTCGGCATCGGCAAGCCCTTCCTGGGCAAATCCCGCAATGTCCTGCAAATGGGTCGGCAGACCGACTTCGGCAAGGTGATGTTTGACGCGCATGGCGTCGGATGCCGGAATCATTCCGAGCTCAGCAGACAATTCCGCCGCCAGCACCATGCCGACGGCGACCCCTTCGCCATGAAAGAGCCGGTCGGAAAACCCGGTCGCGGCCTCGAGCGCGTGGCCGAAAGTATGGCCGAGATTGAGCAGCGCGCGCTCGCCGGTTTCGCGCTCGTCGCGCGCCACGATCGCGGCCTTGGCGCGGCAGGAGGTGGCGATGGCGTGCTCGCGGGCGGCGCCGCCGGCGAAAATATCGGCGTGGTTGGTCTCGAGCCAGGCAAAGAACGCTTCGTCGCCGAGCACGCCGTATTTGGCGACCTCGGCGTAACCGGCGCGGAACTGGCGCGGCGACAGCGTGTCGAGCACGGCGGTGTCCGCGATCACCAGCACCGGCTGGTGAAACGCGCCGAGCAAATTCTTGCCCTGTGGCGAATTGATGCCGGTCTTGCCGCCGACGGAGGAATCGACCTGGGCCAGCAGCGAGGTCGGCACCTGCACGAAATCGACCCCGCGGCGCAGGATCGCGGCGGCAAACCCCGCGAGATCGCCGACCACGCCGCCGCCGAGTGCGATCACCAGGTCGTTGCGTTCGATCTTCGCCGCGATCAGCGCCTCGCTGACCTTCTCCAGGCCGGCATAGGTCTTCGAGCCCTCGCCCTCCTCGACAATGATGCGCGAGCTCGCGATGCCGGCCTGCGCCAGCGAAGCTTCGGCCTTCTCGAGCCAGTGCTTTGCGACCGTGCGGTCGGTGACGATGGCGGTACGGACGCCGGGCCGCAAGGCGGCGAGCCGGGCGCCCAGCGATGGCAGCACGTCGCGGCCGATCACGATGTCATAGGTGCGATCGCCGAGCGCGACATCGACGGTGACGGAATCGGAATGTTTCAGGGGCGCGGTCATGGGGTGGCGCTCAAGCTGTTCGATGCCTCGTTGGTGGCGCCGCCGCACAGCCGCGTGTGCAGGGCCTCGATGCATTCGTCGACGATCTTTTCATGCGGCACGTCGCGCGACCAGATCGTGATGTCGGCGCGCTGATAGACCGGCTCGCGCTCCTCAATCAGGCGCCCGACGGTGCCGGCGGGATCGGCGGTCTGCAGCAGCGGACGGTCGGCACGGCGCTTCACCCGTTTCATGATGGTATCGGCATCCGCCTTGAGCCAGATCGAGACCGCCTTGTCGCGGATTCGGTTGCGGGTCTCCTCGCGCATGAAGGCGCCGCCGCCGGTGGCGAGCACGGCCGGACCGCTGTCGAGCAGCCGCGCGATCACCCGCGCCTCGCCGTCCCTGAAATAAGGCTCGCCATAGGCCGCGAAGATTTCGGGAATCGTCATGCCGGCGTGAGCCAGCTCAATTTCATTGTCCGCGTCCAGAAACGGCAGCCGCAGCCGCACCGACAGCCGCCGACCGATGGTGGATTTGCCGGCGCCCATCATGCCCACCAGCACGATCGACCGCGTGCCCAGCGCGGCCATGATTTCGGCCTCCGGGGTAACGGTGGTGCTGGCCGGCGAGGCGGTCTCGGGCATCTAACTGGCTCAATCGCCGCAGGAATTGCGGCGTTCTGCGCCACCTATACTACCCCCGCCGATACCCTTGCCAGAGAGACTTGCAACGAAGAGGCGAACATGTTGGTAGTCAGCGCCCATCCAATGGTTAATTCGCCGCCCAAGGCTAGCTGATGCCCAGCCTGTTCCGCTTTCTGACGGTCGTCGCTGTCATCGCCGGGATCGTCTATGGCGTGATTTTCGCGCTGGCGAACTTCGTCACCCCGAAATCGCGGGAAATGATCGTCACCGTCCCACCGGACAAGTTCCTCAAGAAATAGGCGCTAGGGTGGGCCGATGCGCTCCAAATCCTCAGACGCCAAACTGACCGGCCTGTTCCTCGACATGCTCGCGGCGGAACAGGGCGCCGGTCCCAATACGCTCGACGCCTACCGGCGCGACCTGACCGATTTTTCCGAATTTCTGGCACGCGGCGGCCGGGACTTTGCCGGCGCCGAAACCCAGGCGTTGCGCGACTATCTCGCCGACCTCGACACGCGCGGCTTCAAATCGACGACCGTGGCGCGGCGGCTGTCGGCGATGCGGCACCTGTACCGCTTTCTGCTCAACGAGCGGATTCGCGCCGACGATCCGGCCGCGATCCTGTCGGGGCCGAAGCGCGGCCGCGGCCTGCCGAAAGTGCTGTCGATCTCCGATGTCGATCGCCTGCTCGGGCGCGCCAAAGCGCTGACCGAAGTGCCGGAAGCGACTGCGCCGCAGCGGCTTCGCGCGATGCGGCTCTATTGCCTTTTGGAAGTGCTCTACGCCACCGGCCTGCGGGTGTCGGAACTGGTGACGCTGCCGCGCGCGGCGGCGCGCCACGAAGCACGCATGATCGTGGTGCGCGGCAAGGGCAACAAGGAACGGCTGGTGCCGCTGAACGAGGCGTCGCGGCAGGCGATGGCCGATTACCTCGCCGCGATGGAAGCGGCCAAGCCCGAAAAAAAGAAGACCACCGCAAGCTCGAAATGGCTGTTTCCTTCGTTCGGCGAGAGCGGCCATTTGACCCGGCAGCATTTCTCGCGCGACCTGAAAGAGCTCGCGGCCTCAAGCGGGCTATCGCCACGGCTGGTCTCGCCCCACGTGCTGCGCCATGCCTTTGCCAGCCATTTGCTGCATAACGGGGCGGATCTGCGCATCGTGCAGACGCTGCTCGGGCATACCGACATCTCCACCACGCAGATCTACACCCATGTGGTGGAGGAGCGCCTGAAGAGCCTGGTGCGCGACCTCCATCCCCTGGCGGAGAAATAGCGTCCCCACTGCCGGCTTGACTTCGGCGCCTTCTCACCCGAAAGAGCCGTCTCAACACCCGCGACACCTCGGCGCACAACCGGCAAGGGGATTCCGATCTTGCCCCGGATTGCGCGCTAAATAACTGAAGATACACGCCTTATTCGCGCGAAGGAGAACCGCTTCGCCCCCGGGCGCGTTCGCCCCTATATTGATTTGATGCCGGAAATCATGCGCTCTTACCTCGATTTCGAAAAGCCCGTCGCCGAGCTCGAATCCAAGGTCGATGAACTGCGCGCGCTGGCCGCGACCGGCAGCGACATCGGGGACGAGATCGCGCGCATCGAGGGCAAGGCGGCGGAGGCGCTGACCGAGCTCTACGCCAATCTGACGCCGTGGCAGAAGACGCTGGTGGCGCGCCACCCGCAGCGCCCGCATTTCACCGATTTTGTCGGCGCGCTGATCACCGATTTCACGCCGCTCGCCGGCGACCGCAAATTCGGCGAGGACGAAGCGCTGATGGGCGGGTTCGGCCGCTTCCGCGGCGAAAGCATCTGCGTGATCGGCCAGGAAAAGGGCGCCACCACCGAATCCCGCATCAAGCATAATTTCGGCATGGCGCGGCCCGAGGGCTACCGCAAGGCGGTCCGGCTGATGGAGATGGCCGAGCGATTCGGCATTCCCGTGCTGTCGATCGTCGATTCCGCCGGCGCCTATCCTGGCATCGGCGCCGAAGAGCGCGGCCAGGCCGAAGCGATCGCGCGCTCCACCGATGCCTGCCTGTCGCTCGGGGTGCCCAACGTGGCGATCATCACCGGCGAGGGCATGTCGGGCGGGGCCATCGCCATCACCACGGCGAACCGGGTGCTGATGTTCGAACACGCCATCTACAGCGTGATCTCGCCGGAAGCGGCGTCCTCGATCCTGTGGCGCGACGGCACCAAGGCCCAGGAGGCCGCCACCTCCATGAAGATCACGGCGCAGGACATGCTGCGGTTCGGCGTGATCGATTCCATCCTGCTGGAGCCGTCCGGCGGCGCCCATCGCGACTCCCAGGCCATGATCGCGACCACGGGCGAGGCCATCGCACAGGCCTTCGACGAATTGCGTAACCTCGATCCCGACGCGGTCCGCAAGCAGCGGCGGCAAAAATTCCTCGATATCGGCCGGAAACTGGGCTGAGACCGGTTTTGGCCCTCGCTTCTGTGCGAAAGGACCGGGAAATGGCGCCTAACGGGCCTCCCCCGGGGGGTGGATTCATGCCGAAAGAGGCAACAGCCGCGGCTTTTTGAGGAATCCGCCGTTTTGGCCCCAATTAGGCCCAGACACCAATATTTAACCTCTGTTGACCATGCCTGAGGGCAACCCGCAGCAAGGCCGGGGTTGGCTTGCGACCCGGGGGGTCAAAGAGTACTATTTTAGTCAAAGGCTTCAGGGCTTGGACGCTATGATTGGGGTGCGGACATTGCCTGTTGGGTGTGGAGCTCTGCATTGATTTCTCGCTCGCTTGTACGGGTGCTCGTCACCTCCGCCGCGCTCGCGGCCGGTGCGTTGCTGGCCGGCTGCAACAGCGACGAAGTTTCCCTTGCCAGCAATGCCAAGGCCAACCAGCCGGTGCCGCCTAAGCTCGTCGCCGACATGGCCGAGAAGGACATGGATATGCAGTCGCCGATCCTGGTGCGGCTGTTCAAGGAAGAGGCCGAGCTCGAGGTCTGGAAGCAGGACCGCTCCGGCCGCTTCGCGCTGTTGAAGACCTATCCGATCTGCCGCTGGTCGGGCGACCTCGGACCCAAGGTCCGCGAAGGCGACCGCCAGGCGCCGGAAGGCTTCTATGCCATCTCGCCGGCGCAGATGAACCCGCAATCGGCCTATTATCTTTCGTTCAACACCGGCTACCCCAACGCCTACGACAAGTCGCTCGGCCACACCGGCTCGGAACTGATGGTACACGGCGACTGCTCGTCGCGCGGCTGCTACGCGATGACCGACGAACAGATTGCGGAAATCTATTCGCTGGGCCGCGAATCCTTCTTCGGTGGCCAGAGGTCGTTCCAGTTTCAGGCCTATCCATTCCGGATGACCCCGGTGAACATGGCCAAGCACCGCAACAATCCGAACATGCCGTTCTGGAAGATGATCAAGGAAGGCTATGATCATTTCGAGGTGACGCGGCAGGAGCCGAAGGTCGATTTCTGCGAGAAGAAATACGTGTTCGACGCGACGAAGGCGCCGGACGCCAAGCGCGATCCCGTGTTCGAGGCCTCGGCCAAATGCCCGGCCTATGTCATCCCCGACGAAATCGCCCAGGCCGTGCGCGAAAAACAGGAACAGGAGCAGGCCGAGTACGCCAAGCTCGTTGCCAAGGGAACGCCGGTCGCCCGGCTGAACAGCGGCATCGACGGCGGCATGAACAAGGTATTCGCGTCCAAGCTGCCCAATGGCTCTACCGGGCTGTCGGAAGGCGGCGATGGCCAGGGACTTTCGCTGCTCGCCATGTCTCGTGCGCCCGGCACGATCCCGGCGACCGTCAATCCGCCGCGCGGACCCGTGACCTCGCCGGATGAACCTTTGGTGGCCTCGATGACGCCCGCGGCGGCCCCCGTGGCGCCCGCACCGGCGACGCGCGTGGCCTCGGTAGCGCCGACATCACAATCCGACGGGTTCTTCAGCAACCTCGCGCGCAAGGTCGGCATCGGCGCCACCGCCGACACCACCGCCACCGCCCAGCCGATCCCGACGAAGCCGAAGGTGATCGAGGCCAAACCCGCAACCCCTAAAGCCACCGCGGCTGCGGCACCCAAGGCCGCTGACACCAAGGCTGCTGAACCCAAGGTTGCTGACCCGAAGGCTGCGGAAACCAAACAGGCGGCCGCCCGCCCGCCGCTGAAACCGTCGGTTGCTGATGCGCCGGCCGCCGCTGCGGCCGCCCCGGCAGCAAACGGCCTCGTCACCGGCTCCGCCCCGATCGTTCAGTCGAATTCGTTCGACAGCCGCTTCTCGGCGTTTAAGTAAGGCGCTCCCGCATCGCCAGCTTCCGCGCTGTTGGCAAACCCCCGTTGCGCAATAGTTTGTTTGCAGCCTTCCGACTCTAGCTAGGGTGCGAGATAGCGCAGCAATTCCTTGTCGTTTCGGACGTCGTCCGCCGCGCCCTGCAGGGCGACCCTGCCACGATCCAGCACATAGGCGTAATCCGCGACGCGAAGCGCGAGATCGAGGTGCTGCTCGACGATCACGACCGCGATTTCCTTGGCGAGCGCAATCAGCCGTTCGGTGATCTCATCGATCACGCCGACCCAGACGCCTTCGGTCGGCTCATCGAGCAGCAGCAGTTTCGGGTCGCCCAGGATCGCCCGCCCGATCGCCAGCATTTTTCGCTCGCCGCCCGACAACGTGCCCGCCGGCTGGTCGAGGCGTTGCGCCAGTTTCGGGAAGATCGCGAGCACCCGGTCGATCGCCGCCGCATCGTGATTGTACAACGCGCCGACGGCAAGGTTGTCGCGCACCGACAGGCGGGCGAACACCGAATGCTCCTGCGGCACGTAGCCGATTCCCATCCGCACCCGTTCTTCGGTCTGACGGCGGCTGATATCCCGGCCGTCGAATTTCATGTCTCCCTTGGTCAACGCCAGTTCGCCGACGATCGCCTTCACGAGTGTGGTCTTGCCGGCGCCGTTGCGGCCCAGCACGGCGACGCCGCCCCGCCAGGGAATGCTGACATTGACGTCGAACAGCACCTGGCTGCGGCCGTAGCCGGCATCGACGTGACTAATTTCGAGGAACTGTTGATCAGGCACGGCGCAAATAGATCTCCTGGACGCTCTTGCTGGCCTGGATTTCCGGCACAGTTCCGGATTCCAGCACCCGGCCCTGATCGAGGACCGTCAACCGGTCGCAGATATCCCGGATGAAATCGAGATCGTGTTCGACGATGACCAGCGAGCAATGCGCCTTGATCGGCTGCAGCAATTCGCCGGTAACCCGCCGCTCCTCGAGGCTCATGCCGCCGGTCGGCTCGTCCAGCAGCAACAGCCGCGGCTTGCAGGCAAGCGCCATCGCGATTTCGAGCCATTGCTGCTGACCATGCGACAATGTCGCCGCGGCGTCCTGCGCGCGCTCGGCCAGGCGAAACTGGTTCAACATCGCCATGACCTGATCGTGCAGCGCATCGCGGCTTCGCGACAGCAGGAGGTCGATCAGGGATGACTGCCCCTGCAGGGCCAACAGGATGTTGTCGTAGAGCGTCAATGTCGGCAGAACGCTGGTGATCTGGAATTTCAGGCTCATGCCGGCGCGGGCGCGTTCCGAAGGCGACAGGGCCGTGATGTCCTGGTCCGCAAAGCGGACGCTGCCTTCGGTCGGCTGCTCGGCGCCGGCCACGCACTTCATCAGCGTGCTCTTGCCCGACCCGTTCGGACCGATCAGGCCGTGGAACTCGTTCTCGTTGACGGTCAGCGCCGCCCCATCGAGCGCGGTCAGCTTGCCGAAAACCTTGACGATGCCTTTGGCTTCAAGGAGCGGCATGCGTGCTTTCCTTCGGCGCCCGGCCGAAACTGCCGACGCGCTCCCGCTCGCCGAGCACGAAACTGATCAGGCCAAGCGGACGAAACAGGATCACCAGCAGCAGCAACACGCCGAGAAGGATCGGCCAGATGTCGCGGTAATTGTCCGAGAGCCAGAAGCTGACGCCCTCGATGATGATGGCGCCGATCACCGCGCCGATCAGCGTGCCGGATCCGCCGAACAGGCCGTAAAGCACCACCTGCGTCGAGAACACGACGCCCAGCATGTTGGGCCACACGAATCCTTCGTGGAAGGCGTAAAGGCTGCCGGCGAGGCCCGCGATGGTTCCACCGACGGTGAAAACGATCGCCTTAAGATGCTCCACCTTGTAGCCGAAGAACGCGATGCGCTGTTCGTTCTCGCGCAGGCCCGCCAGCGCAAGGCCGAACTGGGAGCGCACCAGAAAACGGCAGAGCAGATAGACCACCACCAGGATCCCGAGGGCGAGGTAGTAGTAGACCGGTCCTTCGGTGATTTCGTAACTGCCGATCGTCATCGACGGGATCGATGGGATGCCGTTCTGCCCGCCGAGGTAATACCAGCCCCTCGCCAGACGATCGGCCGCGTAGGATCCGGTCAATGTCCCGAGCGAGACGAAGATCACGCTGGCCGGGTGCCTCCCAAGCAGCAGAAAGCCGCCCAGCAGCAGCGAAAAAACCAGGCCGATCAGCATCCCGGCGGGAAGCACGACCATGATCGACGTGATGTTGAGGTCCCGCCCGAGCAGCGCAACGCCGTAGCCGGCGGATCCGAAGAACAGCGCCTGGCCGAAGCTCATGATGCCGGCGTAACCCCACACCAGATCGAACGACAACGCGAACAGCGCGAGGATCGCCACGCGGGTGGCGAACACCGTCAGGTAGTCCTGCAGGACGAAGGGCAAGATCACCGTGACGGCCAGTGTCAGAATTTCCACGATCGGGAGCAGCTTCCGTCGCGCTGTTTTTTGCCCTGCCGGAGCAAGTCCGACGAGTCCGCTTTCAGCCATCAGTTTGTCTGGTCCTCTGTCCGCCCCAGGGCGGAGCGGCCCTTCAGGCCGCTCGCGCCCAACTCTCAGCATTCCTTCGGGTCGACGAGGCCTTCGCTGCGCCCGACGATCTCGTAGTTTCCGCCCTTGGCGACCGCCGTGTACATTTTCATCTTGCAATGGCGTTTGCCCGGAACCATTTCGGCGGGCCCGCCCGGACCTTCCGCGATCTTGGCATGGTCGAGCGCGGCGGCGACGGCGTCACGCTCGACCGAGCCCGCTTCCTTGACCGCGGACGCCCAGAGCTTGAGGCCGCGATAGGTGCCGGTCGCGGCACTGCCGGCCGCGAACAGGAAGTTGCCGGGATAGTCCTTGTCATAGGCGGCCTGGATCTTGGCGCTGACCGGATCGTCCTTGGTCAGCGTCTTGAAGTAGTCGAGGCAGCTCGCAAGGCCTTCGATTTCGTTGGCCTGGTTGATGTTGAGCGTATTCTCGTCGTAGTAGACGCAGGCCAGACGGCCGCCGCCCTTGAGAAATCCGGCCTCGTAAAGCTGCTTGAAGAAGGGACCGACGCCCGGCGGGATCACCGTGTTGAACACGACATCGACCTTGTTCGAGATGATGCGGCTGACCGTGGAACTGAAGTCGACCTGGTCGAGCGGATAGTACTCCTCGAACACGACCTCGCCGCCGCTGGCCTCGATCACCTTGCGGGCGTAGACGTTGAGCGTGTGTGGCCAGACATAATTGGCGCTCGGCAGCGCGAATTTCTTGCCGCCGTTCTTGATCAGCCACGGAATGAATTCATCGCATTGCTGCGCGGGCGTGGGTCCGGTGCAGAACAGATAGGGCGTGCACTCCTTGCCCTCGTAGAGCTGCGGATAGATGTAGAGCGTCTTGCCGCGCGCGACGATCGGATCCTTGATCGCGTTGCGCATAGAGCTCGTGATACCGCCCAGCACCATGTCGACCTTGTCGCGCTGGATCAGCTTGCGGACATTGCCGACTGCCACCGATTCATTGGAGGCGGTATCCTCGATGAAGAGTTCGAGCGGCCGGCCCAGCAGGCCGCCGGAATCGTTGAGCTCCTTGATCACCATCTTGGCGACATTGGCGTCGGCGTTGCCGGCGTAGCCGATCGGGCCGGTCAGGTCGGTTGCGATCCCGACCTTGATCGGACCTTCGGCCGCATTGGCCCATTCCGGCCGGAGCACCCAGCTCCCCGCTCCGGTCGCGATGGCGCCGGATGCGAACGCGAAGCCGCCGAGGAAACGCCGCCGATTGAGATTGCCTTGATCGTTGCGCATGGAACTAGACCCCTTTGCCAGACATGAGACCTTGCGGCCGGAATTTGATGAAGACGATGGCGAGCACGAAAACCAGGATGTCCGCGGCGACCGGCGCCATGACCCAGGGAAGCGCGGCACTCAGCGTTCCGATCACGGCCGCGCCGGCGACGGGGCCGATGAACGACCCGACCCCGCCGACCATGACCGCGACGAAACCCTGGATCAGGAAGCGGATACCGAGATCGGCGAACAGGCTGAACACCGGTACCAGCAGGGCACCGGCTAGTCCCGCCAGCGCCGCGCCGAAAGCGAAGGTCGTGCCGTACATGGAAGCGGTGGAAATGCCCGACGCCCGCGCCAGCGCCGGATTCTCCAGCGTGGCCCGGATCCGCAGGCCAAAGCTGGTGCGCGACAGCAATAAATAGCAGCCGACCATGACCAGGAGCGTGATGACGATGATGACAAAGCGCCACGCCGAGACGTGAACGCTGCCGAAGCCGATCGATCCGCCGACCGGTTCCGGCACCGACAGATAAAGCCCGCCGATCAGCCCGCGCACGCTCTCGCGAATGATCAGGCCGAGCGCGTAGGTCCCGAGCATGGCCACGATAGGCGCGGCGTAGAACCGCCTGATGATGAGCGCCTCGAGGATGAAGCCGAGCGCACCGACCAGAAACGGCGCGGCGACCATTCCGGTCCAGACCGGAACCCCGTGGCTGTAGGCCAGATAGGTGATATAGGCGCCGAGAAGAACGAACTCGCCCTGCGCGAAGTTGAAGATCCCCATCATACTGGCGATGATGCCGAGTCCCAGCACGACCAGAACGATGATCGCGCCGAAACTCAGGATCTCGAAAGCCGCGACCAGAGCGTTAGCCATGTCCCGCGATCCCGCCAGGCTGCAAGAGCAACTGCCTCACATCTTTTTCCAGTCGCCGGATTGTTCAAAGGCGTGGGCGGCCCGGTAGATCGTCAATTCATCGAAGTGACGGCCGACCAGCATCAATCCTACCGGAAGGCCGTCGACCATGCCACACGGCAATGACATCGCCGGGTGATGGCTGATGTCGAAGGGCGTCGTGTTGCTGATCATCTCCAGCGCCCGGCTGACGTAATCCTCGCGGCTCGCATCGGGCGCCGGCAGCGGCGTCGCCTTCATCGGTGTGGTCGGCAGCAGCAACAGATCGTAGCTCTCCAGGGCCTTGTCGTAGGCCGCCGTGAGCCGGCGCGAGATGTTGACGGCCTTGCCGTAGAAGCGCGGACCGAAGGAGTTGTTGATGTAGGTGCCGAGCATCAGGAACAGCTTGGTGGTTTCGGACAGCGAATCGGCCTGCCCGCGCCAGCCGCGGTGGAAATCCATCAGCGAGGTCGAATAGAGGTCGGACCGGCTCAATCCATAGCCGTCGCCGTACATCATGGTTTGCGTCATGCCTTCGGTGCCGATCGGCGTCCATATCGCCGGCCCGAGGTTATGCATCGGGATCGAGACGTCTTCGACCGTGGCGCCGAGGCTCTTCAATCGCTTCGCCGCCTCGCGCACGCTTTCATTCACCGCGCCCTCCGCGCCCGGCTGCTCAAAGCCTTCCTTCAGCATGCCGATCTTCAAGCCCTTGACGCCGCCGCCGAGCGCCTTGGTGTATTGCTCGACCTTTGGCGCCTTGATGCGCGGATCGTAGCCGTCGTCGCCGGCGAGCACTTCGAGCAGCAGTGCGTTGTCGGCGACGCTCGCGGTCATCGGCCCGGTATGATCGACGAAGACCTCGATCGGCATGACGCCGGTATAGGGCACGAGCCCCCAGGTCGGCTTCATGCCGTAGGTGCCGCAGAACGACGACGGCATGCGGATCGAGCCGCCCTGGTCGCCGCCGATCGCCATGTCGACTTCGCCGAGTGCGACCACCACGCCGCTGCCGGACGACGATCCGCCGGCCGAATATCCCATCTTGTGCGGGTTATGGACCGGCCCCACCGCTCCCGTGTGGCTGCCGCCGGACATGCAGAAGGATTCGCAATGCACCTTGCCGGCGATCTCGGCACCGGCGTCGAGCATGCGCGTGACGATGGTGGCATCGAAATCGGGGACGTAACCTTCCAACGTCGACGAGCCGTTCATCATCGGCACGCCCGCCAGCATGATGTTGTCCTTCAGCGCAACGGTCTTGCCCTTGAGTTTGCCGCTCGCCGCGCCCTGGACGGTTGATTTGCGGTACCAGGCGTTGCGCGGATTGTCTTCCGGCGCCGGCCGGTAGCCCGGCGTCCGCGGATACTTCACCACCGGCACTTCGTCCGGCATCGCGGCGACGAGATTGTAGGCATCGACCGAGCCTTGCATCAGGCCGCGGAACGAGACGACGTCTTCGTCCGTGAGCGACAGACCACATTGCGCGGCGACCGCGCGAAGTTGCATTGGGGTGGGAAGGACGACTGACAACATGCTCTCCTGAAACGTGACCGCTGGCGCGAAGCCGCGCGCGTTCGTCTCCGCGGCCAACCTCGCGGAGGTATTACAGACGGAAATATTTTCCTTTTCAAGGATTATTTTGAAGCACGGCACCGGCCGGTCCGATTTCGGCGCTTAGAACGTCTGGAGCAGCTTGAAATCGAGTCCGTCGGCCTCGGCGAGATACATCGGCATCTCGGCCCCGCCGTTGCGAATGGTCACTGAACCTCGTGCGCCCGCGTAGACCATGTTGCGGGCCGCCGAGAGCAGCGGGCGCATTGTCAGCGATCCCGCGCGCTCGGCCGCCGCCTCCAGGAAACGCAGCCCTTCATAATTGGATTGACCGACCGATCCGATCGGCGGCGCGTTGATCCCGAACATGGCGCGATAGCGGCTCCGGAAATCATCGTTGGCCCGCGAGCCGACGCAGTTGAAATATCCCGATGCGCAAAACAGGTTCTCGGTATTGTCGGCGCCGATGCCGAGCAGAACGGTCTCGTCCATGGCGCCGGCCAGCCGGAGCGTGGTTGCGGCAAGGCCGCATTCGCCGAACGCCCGGTTGAAGGTGATGCTGTCGGTCCCGATCAGGGAAATCAGCACGACATCGGGCTTCACCGCGCGGATACGCCCGAGATGGGCTTCGTGATTGTCCTCGCCGAGCGGCACGAACTCCTCGCCGACGACGACGCCGCCGGTGTCGGCGATGTATTTCTTGACGGAGCGGTGCGAGTGCCACGGCCAGACGTAGTCGCTGCCGATCAGATACCAGCGCGACGCCTTCTTGACGTCGGCGAGCCAGTTGATCGCGGGCCGGCTCTGCGCGCGCGGCGTCTCGCCGATCGCCATCACACCCGGCGTGCGTTCGCCGCCCTCGTAAACCGGCGTGTAGATGTAGGGGACGCGGTTGCGGGTGACTTTTCGCAGCGCGACCCGGACGGCGCTGATATGCGAACCCATCAGCACGTCGACTTCGTCGTATGCGATGGCTTCAGCCGCGCGCTGCGTGACCTGCTCGATCGGACCGCCCGCATCGTACATCGAAAGCTCGATCTCGCGTCCGAGAATGCCGCCGCGCTTGTTGATCTCGGACACCGCCAGCAGGACGCTGTTGGTGGAAGCCGGCCCCCAGATCCCCGGCGAGCCCGAAAAGGTCAGGAAATTGCCGACCCGCAACTTGTTTTGCGCGCCGCCGCGCTTGGAGCCGGTATCGATCGGACACAGGGAAGGATTGGTCGCTGTCGCCGACAGGCTCCTGAACAGCACGTGCGGCGGAATGGTGTGTCCGCCATGACCCCCTACGTCCGCTGCTGAGAGCACACCAACTCCTTCTCTCGCGCCATTCCAGCATGCAACGCTTCGCTGCGTCGTCGCCGGTGTCCACCCCATGCGACAAATATCCTATTTGAAAATATTGAATATTCAACAATTGAAGTGCATATAGATCGTGCAGAAATTGCCGGACATTCGCTCAATAGGGTCGAACAAAGTCGTCAGCCGTGGCCAAACCGCCCAGTCAAAACTCCCCCATCACCGAACATCTCGCCTACCTGCTCGCCCAGGCCAACCGGGAAATCAACCGGCAGCTTGAATCGCGGCTGAGCCAGGAGGGTGTTCCGGTCGAGCAATGGCGCATCCTGAAAGTTCTTTCGGACGGCAACGGCCATTCGATGGGTGAGCTCGCCGATGCGGTGCTGCTGAACCACCCCACGCTGACCAAGATGATCGACCGGATGATTTCAGATGCCCTGGTGTATCGCGTGCAGGATCCCGATGACCGGCGCAAGGTGCTGATGTTCAGCTCCGACCGCGGCAGGATCCTGTGCAAGCGGCTGAACTCGCTGGCGATGAGTCAGGAGGCGCATATCGTGGAGAATTACGGCGACAAGTCCACCAGCGAACTCAAGCGCCTGCTCGAGAGCCTGATCGACAGTTCGAGCTGATTGAAGAAGCCGGCTCGCCGCGCCGACGAACCCAAGCACCTGACGAACGTCGTGGCCATCAACGCTGCGCGACCGCGCAGCGCTACTTCACGCGTACCTGCCGTGGCAGTGCTTGTACTTCTTGCCCGAGCCGCAGGGGCAGTCCTCGTTGCGGCCGACCTTGCCCCAGCTCGCCGGGTTCTTGGGATCGCGGCCAGCGGCGGCCGCGGGCACCAGCGACGCGCCGGCAAACGCCAGCTCGTCTTCGCCGGTGTTCGGATCGAACTTGTGGGCTTCCATCGCCGGCAATGCCGGCCGCTGTTCCTCCGGCGGCACGATCTCGACGCGCATCAATTGCGCCGTCACCGCCTCGCGCAGATGCGCGATCATCGCCTCGAACAGGCTGAAGGCTTCCGACTTGTATTCCTGCAGCGGATCGCGCTGGCCGTAGCCGCGCAGGCCGATCACCTGGCGCAGATGGTCGAGCATCACCAGATGCTCGCGCCAGAGGTGATCAAGCGTCTGTAACAGGATGGTCTTCTCGACGTAGCGCATCACGTCGGGACCCCACTGCGCCACCTTGGCCGCCATGTGCTCGTCGACCTTCTGCTCGACGCGCGACAGCAGTTCCTCGTCGGCGATGCCCTCTACCTTGGCCCATTCGTCGACCGGCAGGTCGATGTCGAGCACGCGCTTCAATTCTTCCTTCAGGCCGGCGACGTCCCATTGCTCGGCATAGGCGTGTTCAGGCACGTGCTTGGTGACGACGTCCTCGACGAAGGCGTGGCGCATGTCGGCGACCGTCTCGGCGACGCTTTCGTCCTTCATCAGGTCGATGCGCTGGTCGAAGATCACCTTGCGCTGGTCGTTCTGGACGTTGTCGAACTTCAGCAAATTCTTGCGGATGTCGAAGTTGCGGGCCTCGACCTTCTGCTGCGCCTTTTCCAGCGCCTTGTTGATCCAGGGATGGATGATGGCTTCGCCCTCCTTGAGGCCGAGCCGCGTCAGCATGGTATCGAGCCGGTCGGAGCCGAAGATCCGCATCAGATCGTCTTCCAGCGACAGGAAGAATTTCGAACGCCCGGGGTCGCCCTGCCGGCCGGAGCGGCCGCGCAGCTGGTTGTCGATGCGGCGGGATTCGTGGCGTTCGGAGCCCATGATGTAGAGCCCGCCCGGCTTGGTCACGGTCTTGACGGGCTTGGAACCCTTGGCGGGCTCGATCTCGACGACCTCTTCGGCCTTCAGCACGATGTCGCGGAAACGTTCGACGTCGGCCTTGATGCGCTCGATCTTGGCGGCCTTCTCGGCTTCGTCGGTAATTCCGGCAGTCTCGTGCAGGATCCGCATTTCCAGCGAACCGCCGAGCTTGATGTCGGTACCGCGGCCGGCCATGTTGGTCGCGATCGTGATCGCGCCAGGCACGCCGGCCTCGGCCACGATATAGGCTTCCTGCTCGTGGAAGCGCGCGTTCAGGACCGCGAACAGCTTTGCCGGCTTGCCGGCGCGGGCAGCCGCATACAGCTTCTCCATCGCGTTTTCATTGCCGAAATCAATCTGCTTGTATCCGTGGCTCTTGAGGTAATCGGCCAGCACCTCGGATTTCTCGATCGAGGCGGTGCCGACCAGCACCGGCTGCAGCCGCGCATTGGCGCGCTCGACTTCGGCGAGGATGGCGGCGTATTTCTCGGTCTGGGTGCGATAGACCTCGTCGTCTTCGTCGAGGCGCGCCACCGGCACGTTGGTCGGGATTTCCACGACCTCGAGCTTGTAGATGTCGAATAGTTCGTCGGCTTCGGTCAGCGCCGTGCCGGTCATGCCGGCGAGCTTCTCGTACATCCGGAAATAGTTCTGGAAGGTGATCGAGGCCAGGGTCTGGTTTTCCGGCTGGACCTGGACGTGTTCCTTGGCTTCCAGCGCCTGGTGCAGGCCTTCGGAATAGCGCCGGCCCTGCATCATGCGGCCGGTGAACTCGTCGATGATCACGACCTCGTCGTCGCGGACGATGTAATCCTTGTCGCGCGTGAACAGCGTGTGCGCGCGCAGCGCCTGGTTGACGTGGTGCACGACCGAGACGTTCTCGACGTCGTAGAGCGACTCGCCCTTGAGTTGGCCGGCGTCGCGCAACAGGTTCTCGAGCTTTTCCATGCCCGCTTCGGTCAGCGTCACCGTGCGCTGCTTCTCGTCGACGTCGTAGTCGGACTTGTCGAGCTGGGGGAAGAAGGTGTCGATGGTGTTGTAGAAATCCGAGCGGTCGTCGAGCGGACCGGAGATGATCAGCGGCGTGCGCGCCTCGTCGATCAGGATCGAGTCGACTTCGTCGACGATGGCGTAGAAATGCCCGCGCTGGACCATGTCCTCCAGCCGGTACTTCATGTTATCGCGCAGATAGTCGAAGCCGTATTCGTTGTTGGTGCCGTAGGTGATGTCGCACGCGTAAGCTTCCTTGCGCTCGGCATCGTCCAGCCCATGCACGATGACGCCGACGGTGAGGCCGAGGAAGTTGTAGATCTGGCCCATCCATTCGGAGTCGCGGCGGGCGAGGTAATCGTTGACGGTGACGACGTGGACGCCCTTGCCGGCCAGCGCGTTGAGATAGACCGCGAGGGTTGCCACCAGCGTCTTGCCTTCGCCGGTCTTCATCTCGGCGATGTCGCCCTCATGCAGCACCATGCCGCCGATCAGCTGGACGTCGAAATGGCGCTGGCCGAGGGTGCGCTTGGCCGCCTCGCGCACGGTGGCGAAGGCCGGAACCAGGATGTCGTCGAGCGTCTTGCCGTCGGCGAGCTGCTGGCGGAATTCGGCGGTGCGCGCCTTCAGCGCGTCGTCCGAAAGCGCCGAAATCTCGGGCTCCAGCGCGTTGATGGCGTCGACGCGGGACTGGTATCCCTTGACCCGCCGGTCATTGGCGGAGCCGAAAAACTTGCGGGCGAGCGCGCCGATCATGCCAAATTCCTGTTTTCGCGGTTCGGCAAAGCTGCCATGACGTTTTCCACCCGTTTGCCTATCAACTCATCGTGACGCATTGCAGCGCTGGCCCCGGTCCGGGTGCATCCGCCAGATGAGTGGGAATTCAGCAATCCCAGGTTCAACGGCCAAAAACGCAAGCGAAATAAGCGTGATCGCCATTGACTTGGGTCCGGCAGAGATATGGCCGGGTCAGAGGGTTGTCAACGGCGCGAAGCCGTCAAGGAATTCATCATTTTGACAGACTTTTCGCGTTGCCAAGGCTTGGCGATTGGGCGACTGTCCCGCCGCCCCAAACAAGCCCAATAAGGATTTTCCATGACCACTTCGTTCCCGGCAACGAAAACCGGCGTACGCCTCGGCCTCGCCTCAGCCGCCCTGACGGGCGCTCTTGCCATGGCCCTGCTAGCGGGCCTCCCTGCACGGGCCGACGACGCCAATCCGGTACTCGCAAAGGTTAACGGTTCGGAGATCCGCCAGAGCGACGTGACGCTCGCCGAGGAGGAACTCGGGCCGAGCCTCGCCCAGATGGATCCCTCCACCAAGAAGGACAACGTCCTGTCGTTCCTGATCGACATGAAAATCGTCGCCAAGGCCGCCGAGGACAAGAAGATCGAAAACAACGAGGACTTCAAGAAGCGGCTGGCCTTTACGCGAAACCGGCTCCTGATGGACAGCCTGCTGGCGAGCGAAGGCAAGGCGGCGACCACCGACGATGCCATGAAGAAGGTCTATGAGGACGCCTCCAAGCAGATCTCGGGCGAGCAGGAAGTCCACGCCCGCCACATCCTGGTCGAGACCGAGGATGAGGCCAAGGCGGTCGAGGACGAGCTCAAGAAGGGCGCCGATTTCGCCGAACTCGCCAAGAAGAAGTCCAAGGATCCCGGCGCATCCGACGGCGGCGATCTCGGCTTCTTCACCAAGGACCAGATGGTGCCGGAATTCTCCGCCGTCGCCTTCTCGCTGGAGCCGGGCAAGATCTCCGATCCCGTGAAGTCGCAGTTCGGCTGGCACGTCATCAAGGTCGAGGAAAAGCGCAACCGCAAGGCGCCTGATTTTGACCAGGTCAAGGGCCAGATCGAGACCTATGTGACGCGCAAGGCGCAGGCCGACTACGTGGCGAAGCTGCGCGAGGGCGCCAAGGTCGAGCGCATGGACCAGGCCGCCGCCGATCCGGCGAAGGCCGACGCCAAGCCGGACCCGGCCAAGCCCGCCGACTCCAAGATGGCGCCGGCGAAGAAGTAAAAATTCGCTGTCACTTCTTCGAAGCAAATAGTAATTACCAACGTCATGGCCGGGCCAAAGTGCGAAGCGCGTCTTCGCACTAGATGTCCCGGCCATCTACGTCTTGAAGCCTCGTTCGGAGAGACAGGACGTGGATGGCCGGGAAGAGTGCGGCCATGACGATCTATTTCAGCTTGTCGTTTTTCGGAATTTATCCATGTCCTCAGCCGTCTCCCCGCTCGCCCCGACCGATGTCCCCGAGATGCCCGCGATTGCCGGCGTCAAGCTTGCCACGGCCGCCGCGGGTATCCGCTACCAGGGCCGCACCGACGTGCTGCTGGCGGTGCTGGACAAGGGGACGGCGGTCGCCGGCGTCTTCACCCAATCGAAATGCCCGTCGGCACCGGTCGAGTGGTGCCGCGCCAAGCTCGCCAAGGGGCAAGCCCGCGCGCTGGTGGTCAATTCCGGTAACGCCAATGCCTTCACCGGCAAGACCGGGCGGCAGGCGACAACGCTGACGGCCAGCATTGCCGCCAAGGCGCTCGGCTGCAGCCCCCATGAGGTGTTTCTCGCCTCCACCGGCGTGATCGGCGAGCCGCTCGACGCCACCAAGTTCAACGGCGTGCTGGGCACGCTGGCGGAGCAGGCCATCCCGGGTGAATGGATGAACGCGGCGAAGGCGATCATGACCACCGACACCTTTCCGAAGGTCGCGACTGCGACCGTGAAGCTCGGCAAGGCCAGCGTCACGATCAGCGGCATGGCCAAGGGCGCCGGCATGATCGCGCCCGACATGGCGACCATGCTGGCCTTCGTGTTCACCGACGCGCCGATCTCGGCCGGCGCGCTGCAATCGCTCCTGAAAAGCGGGGTCGAAGACACGTTCAACGCCGTCACCATCGACGGCGACACCTCGACCTCGGATACGCTGCTCGCCTTCGCCACCGGCGCCGCGGCGGCCGACGGCGCGCCGAAAATCAGCCGCGCCAGCGACCCCCGCCTGAAGGCATTTACAAAGGCCTTCCGCGCCGTGCTCGCCGATCTGTCCGAGCAGGTGGCGCGCGACGGCGAAGGCGCGCGCAAGCTGGTCGAGATCATCGTCGAGGGCGCGGTGTCCAAAACCTCCGCGCGCAGGATCGCGATGTCGGTAGCGAATTCGCCGCTGGTGAAAACCGCGATCGCCGGCGAGGACGCCAATTGGGGCCGCGTGGTGATGGCGGTCGGCAAGGCCGGCGAGCCCGCCAACCGCGACAAGCTCTCGATCTCGTTCAACGGCATCCGCGTCGCCAAGAGCGGAGCGCGCGACCCGTCCTATGACGAGACGCAGGTTTCGGAGGCGATGAAGAATCCGAAGATCCAGATCAGGATCGCGCTCGGCCTCGGCAAGGGCCGCGACCGCGTGCTCACCTGTGACCTCACCAAGGAATATGTCGCGATCAACGGCGACTACCGGTCATGAACCAACCTTCCGCAGCGCATGGCTGATTTCAAGCTCACTCTCGTGGTCGCCTGCGCGCTGATCGACGCCGACAAGCGCGTGCTGATCGCGCAGCGGCCGGCAGGCAAGGCGCTCGCGGGCCTGTGGGAATTTCCCGGCGGCAAGATCGAGCCCGGCGAGCGGCCGGAGGCGACGCTGATCCGCGAACTGCACGAGGAAATCGGCATCACCGTGAAGGAAGCCTGCCTCGCGCCGCTGACTTTTGCGAGCCACGCCTATGACGATTTCCATCTCCTGATGCCACTCTACATCTGCCGGCGCTGGGAGGGTGAAGCGATCGCGCGCGAGGGGCAGAAACTCGCCTGGGTCCGCGCCAACAAATTGCGCGATTACCCGATGCCGCCGGCCGACATTCCGCTGCTCCCGCATCTGATCGATCTGTTGATGTGAGGCTGCGTGCTGACTCTTTGATCCGTCATGGCCGGGCATGACGAGGGCCTAGGTCTTCTTTATCCCCTTCACCGCCTCCGCCAGGCTCGCTTTCGCCGATCCCGGCTTCAGTGGCTTCTGCTGGCTCTCGTGCGGCGCCCAGCCCGACAGCCAGATCACGTCAAAAGTGGCGCGGATGCGGCCGTCGGAATCGGCAAAGCGCGCGCCATAGATCTGCGCCATCCGCACCAGCGTGGAACGGCGGGTCGGATTTCGCCGCCGCTCGACCAGAACATTGGTCGCGCCCATGCGCCTGAGATCGGCCATCAGCGCGAACGCGCTGGCATAGCGCACCACGATGCGGTCGACGTCGGTGACCGGCAGCGCGAATTTCGCACGCTGCAGCAGGCTTCCGACATCGCGCAGATCGACGAACGGCGCGATGCGCGGCGACACCCCGCCTTCGAGTTCGGCTTCGGCCGCGGCGAAGGATTGCCGCAGTTCGGTCAGCGTATCGCCGCCGATCATGGCGGCCAGCAGGAACCCGTCGGGCTTGAGCGCGCGGCGGATCTGCGCCAGCACGCCCGGCAGGTCGTTGACGAATTGAAAGGCGAGCGCGGACACGGCGAGGTCGAGCTGTTCCGGCTGCAACGCCAACGGCTCGGTTTCGATGTCCGGCAGATCGATCCGCGCCAGTTGACGGAAGCGCCCGGCCAGCGCGTTGCGGAGTTGATCGCCGGGGGTGCCGATATCGGCCGCGCTGTTGAATTCCCGCAACACCGCTTGCAGTCGTTCCGCCAAGTCCTCGGCAACCCGATCGAGCAGGAACGTCGCCGCTCCGCCACGCCGGGCGCGATCCTGCCGGACCCGCAGTAAAGGGCGGTCGAACAGGATCGGCGCGGCATTCGGGGTGGGGGCCATGCCGGTTGGTACGCCGATCTCCCCGGGGCGACAATCCGGCCCCGTTAGAATCCTAATAGACTCTAAAAAGATACTTTTCAGTACCTCAGTTAAAGGCTAGCTTTTTGGCATGGCCACAGAAAAAGCCGAAACCGACCGCGTTCCGATCACCCTGGCACTCTCGACCATTGGCTATCTCGAAAAGCTGGTGAGACAGGGCACCCACGGTACCAGCGTTCCCGGCGTTGCAAGGACCCTGATCGAGGAAGGCATCCGCCTCGCCATCAAGGACGGGCTGTTGTCTATCCGCGACAACGGCCGCGATAACGGCAAGAGCCCGTAGCGCGAGCCTTCGGGGACGGTTTGGACGACGGCAAGGCCAGCAGGATTTGAAGTAACGGCTCGTAACTTGGGACCATCAACATGCCCGCCAAGGAACCCACCTGGACTGAGGAACGCCTCGAACTCCTGAAGAGCCGTTTTGCCGAAGGGCTGACTTGCCGCGAAATCGCCGACGACATCGGGGTCAGCCGCAACGCCGTCATCGGCAAACTCTCGCGCCTCAATCTGACCCGAGAAAGAGGCGGCGAGGCGCCACGTCCGGCGCGGAAGGATGCCCCGAAGGGACGCCGCCGCGGCTCGGTGCCGAGGCTGCAATACCGGATACTCCAGGCGGTGTACGCCGAGCCGCTGCACCCGGCCGATGACGAGCCGATCGCCAACGGACACTGCTGCTCATTGCTAGAGCTGAGCGAGGAGCGATGCCGCTGGCCGATCTCGACCCCCGGCGCCGAGGATTTCTGCTTTTGCGGCAACACCCCGGTCGAAGGCCTGCCCTACTGCCCGGGCCACTCCCGGCTCGCCTACCGGCCGGGCTCACGCCAGCGCGTCGCGCGGGGGTGAGCCGAATTCGATGACAGGTCCGGCAATGCAGCACGCTTGAGCGCGGCCCAAAGCGGCGCTAGCCTCTCGCCCATGGACGCCGAGGCATCACCGACCCGTTCCGTCTCCGTCCATTTGCGCGGCGCGCTTTCCGCCTGCCGCGGCGCCTGGCGGCATGCCGCGCGGATCGCGCTCGACATCGCGCTGCCGACGCTGTGCGTCGCCTGCCGCGAGCCGGTCGACGGCGAGGGCGTCTGCGCGGAATGCTGGGCGAAACTGTCGTTCATCGCAAAGCCCTACTGCCCGCGCCTCGGCATTCCCTTCGTCTACGATCCCGGCCCCGAATTATTGTCGATGGAAGCGATCGCCAATCCGCCGGCCTATCAACGCGCCCGCGCCGCGGTCCGCTATGACGACGTCGCCCGCACGCTGGTGCATGCGCTGAAATACCAGGACCGAACTGATCTCGCCCCCGCGATGGGCCGCTGGATGGCGCGGGCCGGCCGCGAGCTGCTAGACGAGGCCGACGCGCTGGTTCCGGTGCCGCTGCACTGGCAGCGGGCGTGGGGCCGCCGTTATAACCAGTCCGGTGCATTGGCGCGGGTCATCGCGCGGCAGAGCGGCGTGAAGTTTGCCTCTGAAGCGCTCCGGCGGGTGCGGCCGACCGAGCAGCAGATCGGCCTGTCCCGATCGCAGCGCGCCAGCAACGTGCAGGGCGCGTTCAAGGTCGCCGACAACAGAAGATCCGAGATCCAGGGTCGCCGCGTGGTGCTGGTCGACGATGTGCTGACCACGGGCGCCACGGTCGACGCCTGCGCGCGGGCGCTTTTGCGCGCCAGAGCAGCGTCAGTCGACGTGCTGGTGTTCGCCCGGGTTGTGGAGAGCCATAAAACCCCCATATAATCGGCAACATTCCATCCCCAAGCCGAGCGCGACATGACCGCTGCCATCGAAATCTACACCCGCCCGGGCTGCGGCTATTGCAGCGCCGCCAAGTCGCTGCTGACTCGCAAAAAAGCCGCGTTCACCGAGCACGATGTCGCAAACGATCCGACGCTTCGTAAGCAAATGTGGGACCGCGCCGGCGCCGGTGCGACCTTTCCGCAGATTTTCATCGGCGAGTCCCATGTCGGCGGGTGCGACGAGCTCTATGCACTGGACCGCGAGGGAAAGCTGGATTCGATGCTGGCGGGCAAAAAGGCCACCTCATGAGCGCTGACAACTCCTTCACGGCCGCCATGGTGCAGATGCGCACCGGTCTGTTGCCCGAGACGAGCCTCGAGCAGGGCATCAAGCTGGTTCGGCAGGCCGCCTCCGAGGGTGCCGACTATGTGCTCACCCCCGAGGTGAGCAACATGATGCAGGAGAACCGCAAGGCGCTGTTCGAACATCTCGCCAGCGAAGAAGACGATCCCTCGCTGAAGGCCTATCGCGCGCTCGCCGCGGAATTGAAGATCCATCTCCATATCGGTTCGCTGGCGCTGCGCGCCTCGCCGGAGCGGGCCGTCAACCGCTCGTTCCTGATCGGGCCGGACGGCCTCGTAATCGCAAGCTACGACAAGATCCATATGTTCGACATCGACCTGCCGGACGGCGAGAGCTATCGCGAATCCGCCAATTACCAGCCGGGCGAGACTGCCGTGATCTCCGATTTGCCGTGGGGCCGCATCGGGCTGACGATCTGCTATGATTTGCGCTTCCCGGCGCTGTATCGCGCGCTCGCCGAAAGCGGCGCGTCGTTCCTCACTGTGCCCGCCGCCTTCACCAAAAAGACCGGCGAAGCGCATTGGCATACGCTGTTGCGCGCACGAGCCATCGAGAATGGCTGCTTCGTTTTCGCCGCCGCCCAGGGCGGCAGGCACGAGAACAAGCGCGAGACCTATGGTCATTCGCTGATCATCGCGCCCTGGGGCGAAGTGCTGGCCGAGGGCGGCACCGAGCCCGGCGTGTTCATGGCCAGGATCGATCCCGCGCGGGTCGACGCGGCGCGGAAAAGCGTGCCGTCGTTGCAGCACGGTCGACGCTTCAGCGTCGCCGACCCCAAGGCCGGCCCCGAGCATCTGCACCTGGTGCGGGGATCGGCATGATCCACTACAACCTGCGCTGCGAAAAGGGCCATGCGTTCGAAAGCTGGTTCCAAAGCTCGGCCGCCTACGAAACCCAGGAAAAGCGCAAGCTGGTGAACTGTCCCGTTTGTGGTTCGGCCAAGGTCGAGCGCGCCATCATGGCCCCGCAGATCGTCAGCAAGAAGGGTCGCCAGAGCGCGGAAGCCGCGCCTGCTCCAGCCACGACGAGCACGGAGGTCACAGCGCCGGCGGCGTCGACGCCGCTGTTGATGGCGCAAGAGCGCGAGCTGCGCGCCAAGCTCAAGGAATTGCGCGAGCATATCGTGAAGAACGCCGACAATGTCGGCGAGCGCTTTCCCAATGAAGCGCGCAAGATGCATTACGGCGATATTGAGCACCGTCCGATCTACGGCGAGGCTTCGCCGGAGGAAGCGCGCGCGTTGATCGATGAAGGCGTCGAGGTGACGCCGCTACCGGTGCTGCCGGACGACCGCAACTGAGGCGCAACGTCCCATGAGCCCGGAAACGCTGTCGTCCTGGCAATTCTGGGCCGTCCTCTCCGCCGTGTTCGCGGCCCTGACCGCGATCTTCGCCAAGATCGGCGTCGAGGACATCAACTCTGATCTCGCGACCCTGATTCGCACCGTCATCGTGCTGATCACCCTCGCGCTGATCCTGTTTGCGACCGGCAAGCTCAGCCACCCCGGACCGGTCTCGGCAAAGACCCTGATCTTCCTGCTGCTGTCGGGCCTCGGCACCGGCGCGTCGTGGCTGTGTTATTTCCGCGCCCTGAAACTCGGGCCGGCGACTTTGGTGGCGCCGATCGACAAATTGAGCGTGGTGCTGGTGGCGCTGTTCGGCGTGGTGTTTCTGGGCGAGCGGCCCTCGCTCAACGGCTGGCTCGGCATCGTGCTGATCGCCGCTGGCGCGGTGCTGATCGCGTTCAAGCGTTAAACCGCTACCAATAACGCGACGCCCACGACGATCAGCGCAATCCCGGAGAGCTCCCGCGCCGACAGCGGTTGCTTGAACGAGTAATACGCCACGCCTTGCGCGAACAGCACTTCCACCAGCGCCAGCGTACGCACGTTCGCGGCCGCGGTCAGCGCGAACGCCAGGAACCAGAACTGCGAGGCGAACGCGCCCATGAAACCTGCGAGGACAGAGGGCTTCCAAAGCCCCAGGATCTTCACGAGCACGCTGGGCGCGCGCGCCAATAGATAGATCGTCAGCACCAGGGTCTGCACGAACAGTCCGAACACCAGCGTGTAGGACGCCGCGGTGACGAACGACACGCCGGGCACCACGATGACCGCACCGCGAAAGCCGACCGCCGACAGCGCAAACGCCGCGGCGGCACCGAGGCCGAGCAGAGTCGGTTTCAAGTCGGTAAAGCCCTTCTCGGCGCCCGGACGCAGCGCGGCAAGGACCACGCCGGCGGTCGCAATCAGGATTGCAACCACCTTCAGCACCGTCAGGTGATCGCCGAGGAAAACAAAACCGAAAATCGCGGTCTGGATCGCCTCGGTCTTGAGGTACGCCGTGGTGACCACGAAGGAACGGTCGTTCATGGCGAGCAGCATCATGCCGGTTCCGACGATCTGGCAGAGCGCCCCGAGCATGAGCCATGGCCAGAATGCCGCCGTCGGCCACGGCACATGGTCTCCAGTCGCCGCGATCACCACGGCAAAGAACACAATCGAGAACGGAAAGCCGAACAGGAAGCGAATATTGGTGGCGCCCCAGGTGCCGAGCGGCCCCGTCAACTGCCGCTGCATCGCATTGCGCGCGACCTGCCCGAGCGCAGCAATGATGGTGAAGGGAACCCAGAGCGTGGCGATGCCGAGCATGAGCGGGGGATTTGGCTGATGGGCGGGAAGTGCAGCTACGGTGCCGGGCGCGGCGCGCGCGGTCAACCGGAGGCGCGTCATGACAGGATTGCGGCCAACTCCGTCTCTCCGCCAGCGGGACGAAGTGAAAAACTACGCCCCCTCGGCCACCACCATGTAGTTCACGTCCATGTCGGAGGACAGGCTCCAGCGGTCGGCGAAGGGGCTATAGACCACGCCGGTCTGCTCGGTGATGGTGAGCTTGTTTGGCCCGAGATAATGCGCGAGTTCGTCGGGGGTGACGAACTTGTCCCACTGGTGGGTGCCGCGCGGCAGCCAGCGCAGCACATATTCGGCGCCGACGATGGCGAGCGCAAAGCTCTTCCAGTTGCGGTTCAGGGTCGAGATCACCATCATGCCGCCGGGCTTGAGCATCGCCGTACAGCGGTTGAGGAACAAGCCGACGTCGCTGACATGCTCGACCACTTCCATCGCCAGCACGATGTCGAAGCGCTCGCGCACGTCCATCTGTTCCACGGTGGTGCAGCGATAGTCGATCGACAAATGCCCCTTGTCGGCGTGCAGCTTTGCCGCCGCGATGTTGGTGGCGGACGGATCGACGCCGATCACCTGCGCGCCGAGCCGGGTGAACGGCTCGCACAACAGCCCGGCGCCGCAGCCGATATCGAGGATGCGCAAGGACGACAGGCAGTTCAGGCTTTTGACGTTACGCTCGAACTTCCGGCAGGCGGCGTCGCGAATATAGGTCAGCCGCAGCGGATTGATCTTGTGCAGCGGGGCCATCTTGCCCTTGGGGTCCCACCATTCCTCCGACAGCCTCGAGAATTTCGCGATCTCCGCCGGATCGACCGTGCTTCCGGATACGCCTGACAAATTTGACTGCATCGCCATGGACTACTCGATGCCCCTATCGCGCGGTGATGTGATTGCGGAAGTCGAGCGGTGCGGCGATGGTCTGGATGGTCTCGGCACCCTCGCCGACGCCCCGCACCGTGACATTGCCGTAGTTCAAAAGCCGGCCCAGAATGCTCTGATTGACATCGACGCTCTCGACCTTGTCGAGACTCATTTCGAAGGTCCGGCGCTTGATGAAGCCGGCCTTGTGGACGACGCGCAGATTGGTGACGTCGGTCTCCGTGGTCCAGCGATGGAACCAGGCCGTCACGGTCCAGTACAGCGCGGCAATCGCCACGACCGCCGCCGCCGCCAGGCACAACAGGATGATGCTCTCGGTGATGGTCGCGCGCGACAGGATCAGCAGGACCAGCGCCACGATCCAGGCCGCGATCGCCGGCAAATAGAATATCCAGTGCGCGTTGGTCGAATACAGCACCTTTTCGCCGGGCTGCAGGATTTCATCGATATAACGCCCCATACGCTGGCCTCAATTACCCTGCCGCCAATTACCTGCAAAAACCTGATCCGGCGCCGTTTTGCGGGCAAGCGCCGGAACCCGGTTGCTTGCCCCGAACGACGCCGCTATGTATACGCGCCTTTTGGCCGGCGCGCTTTAGTTTTGCGGGTTGGCCACAACTCTTAACCATCAAGGGAATGCACCAGTCGTCATGGGCCGCCTCGTGATGAAATTCGGCGGCACATCCGTCGCCAATATCGACCGTATCCGCAACGTCGCGCGTCATGTGAAGCGCGAGGTCGATGCCGGCCACGACGTCGCCGTCGTGGTCTCCGCGATGGCCGGCAAGACCAACGAACTCGTGGAATGGTGCCGCGAGGCGTCCCCCCTGCATGACGCGCGCGAATATGACGCCGTGGTGGCCTCCGGCGAACAGATCACTTCCGGCCTGCTCGCGATCGCGCTGCAGGCGATCGGCATCCAGGCGCGTTCCTGGCAGGGCTGGCAAATTCCGATCCGGACCAGCGATGCCCATGCCTCGGCGCGGATTCTCGAAATCGACGGCACCGAGCTGATCAGCCGCTTCAAGGAGCGCAAGGAAGTCGCCGTGATCGCCGGCTTCCAGGGCATCAACCCGCAGACCGGGCGAATCACCACGCTGGGGCGCGGCGGTTCCGATACTTCGGCGGTGGCGATTGCGGCAGCCGTTCACGCCGATCGCTGCGACATCTATACCGACGTCGACGGCGTCTACACCACCGACCCGCGCGTGGTGCCGAAGGCGCGGCGGCTCGACAAGATCGCCTTCGAGGACATGCTGGAACTGGCCTCGCAGGGCGCCAAGGTGCTGCAGGTCCGTTCGGTGGAACTCGGCATGGTTCACAACATGCCGATTTTTGTCCGCTCCAGTTTCGACAAGCCTGAAGATATCGACCCGCATGCCAATCAACCGCCGGGCACGCTGATCTGCAGCGAGGAGGAAATCATGGAAACCCACGTCGTCACCGGCATCGCCTTTTCCAAGGACGAAGCCCAGATTTCAGTCCGCCAGATCCAGGACAAGCCGGGCGTCGCCGCCTCGATCTTCGGGCCGCTCGCGGAAGCCAATATCAATGTCGACATGATCGTCCAGAACGTTTCCGAAGACGGCGCCACCACCGACCTCACCTTCACGGTGCCGGCCTCGGATTATACCCGCGCCCGCGACACCATCACCTCGGCCAAGGGCAGGATCGGCTACCAGCGGCTGGATAGCGCCACCGACGTCGCCAAGGTCTCGGTAATCGGCAGCGGCATGCGCAGCCACGCCGGCGTCGCCGCCAAGGCATTCGCCGCCTTGGCCACGCGCAATATCAACATCCGCGCCATCACGACCTCCGAAATCAAGTTTTCGGTGCTGATCGACGCCGCCTATACCGAACTCGCCGTGCGTACCCTCCACACGCTCTACGGGCTCGATCAGGTGTGATCGAGAGGCCCGCAGCACGACAGGCATTCGCGACAATCAAGTTTTAGAAAGATTTTCCCTTAGCGGTCGCAGCATTTGCTTGTCAGAGGCGTGATCGACCCTGGCAGGGGTTTTGCTTGGCAAAACAAGCCTCAATTCGCTATACGGCCTGATGGGTGGGCTGCCGCAAACTGTGCCACAGTTTCGGTTATCCTGATTCGGCCGACATTTTCGGACTTGCGACGGCGCCGAATGAATAAAATTGTTGTTTTTCGTGGGTTTAATGCCAGCTGTCGGCCACCCGGCGGGCTGGCCAAACGGAGGAGGATGTCAGCACATGCGGAGCGCGTCGGGAGGCCCCCGCGTCTTGCTGAGACGGCTCCGCGAAACCATGGCGGAGAAGGTCTCAGCCCAGGAGCGATTGGACAAGATCGTGGTGCTGATCGCCGCCAACATGGTGGCGGAGGTCTGCTCGACCTATGTGCTGCGCGTCGACAACACGCTCGAGCTCTACGCCACCGAAGGCCTCAACCGCGACGCCGTCCACCGTACCGTCCTGAGTTCCCATGAGGGCCTGGTCGGCCTGGTCGCGAGCGAGGCCAACCCGCTCAATCTGAGCGACGCGCAGAGCCACCCGGCGTTCTCGTTCCGCCCGGAAACCGGCGAAGAAATCTACCACTCCTTCCTCGGCGTGCCGATCCTGCGCGCCGGCAATACGCTCGGCGTGCTGGTGGTGCAGAACCGCGCCAAGCGCACCTATGTCGAGGAAGAGGTCGAGGCGCTGCAGACCACCGCCATGGTGCTGGCGGAGATGATCGCATCGGGGGAGCTTTCCGCCCTCGCCCAGCCCGGCGCCGAGCCCGCGGCGCGGCATTCGCTGCACAAGACCGGCGCCATCCTGTCCGACGGCATCGCGCTCGGCCATGTGGTGCTGCACGAACCCCGCGTCGTCATCACCAACTACATCGCCGAAGACCTGCCCAAGGAAATCAAGCGGCTCGATGCCGCGCTTACAAAACTGCGCGCCGACCTCGACCGCATGCTGGAGCGCGGCGACGTCGCCGAGGGCGGCGAGCATCGCGACGTGCTGGAAGCCTACCGGATGTTCGCCAACGATCACGGCTGGTCGCACAAGCTGCACGAGGCCGTCGCCACCGGCCTCACTGCGGAAGCCGCCGTCGAGCGCGTGCAGTCCGACACCCGCGCGCGCATGCTGCGCTCGACCGATCCTTATCTGCGCGACCGCCTGCACGACCTCGAAGATCTCGGCCACCGCCTGATGCGGCAGCTGGTCGGGCAGGATCATGCGCCCTCGCGCGAACAGCTGCCCGACAACGCCATCCTGATCGCGCGCGCGATGGGGCCCGCGGCGCTGCTCGACTATGATCGCAAGCGCCTGCGCGGGCTGGTGCTGGAGGAAGGCACCGCCAATTCCCACGTCTCGATCGTGGCGCGCGCGCTCGGCATCCCCGCGGTCGGCGAAATCGCGAACGCGCCGGGCATCGCCGATCCCGGCGACGCCATCATCGTCGACGGCACTTCGGGGGAGATTTACGTGCGTCCGTCGGCGGAGATCGAATCGGCCTACGCGGAACGGGTGCGGTTCCGCGCCAGGCGGCAGGCGCAATATTCGGCGCTGCGCGACATGCCGTGCGTGACCAAGGACGGCCAAACGATCGAACTGATGATCAACGCCGGCCTCACCATCGACCTGCCGCATATCGACGACACTGGCAGCGCCGGCATCGGACTGTTCCGCACCGAGCTGCAATTCATGGTCGGCCAGAGCCTGCCGCGCTCCAGCGATCAGCTCGCGCTGTACCGAACGGTGCTGGACGCCGCGGGCCCCAAGCCGGTGACGTTCCGCACCCTCGACATCGGCGGCGACAAGGCGCTGCCTTATATGGAGACCGTGATCGAGGAAAATCCCGCGCTGGGCTGGCGCGCGATCCGGCTCGGGCTCGACCGCCCCGGCCTGTTGCGCGGCCAGATCCGCGCCCTGCTGCGTGCCGGCGGCGGGCGTGCGCTCCGCATCATGTTCCCGATGATCACCGAAGTCTCCGAATTCGATGCCGCCAAGGCGATCGTCGAGCGCGAACTGACTTATCTTCGCCAGCACGGCCACCCGCTGCCGGAGCGGATTGACGTCGGCACCATGGTGGAAGTGCCGGCTCTGCTCTATCAGCTCGACGAGCTCCTGAAGAAGGTCGATTTCGTTTCAGTCGGGTCCAACGACCTGTTCCAGTTCCTGTTCGCTGTCGACCGCGGCAATGCCAAGGTGTCCGAGCGGTTCGACACCATGTCGGCGCCGATCCTGCGGGCGTTGCGCGACATCGTGCGCAAGGCCAATGCGGCGAAGAAATCCGCCTCCCTGTGCGGCGAGATGGCCTCGAAGCCAATTGGCGCGCTGGCGCTGATCGCGCTCGGCTACCGTTCGCTGTCGATGTCGGCGACCGGGCACGGGCCGGTCAAGGCGATGATCCTCGATCTCGACGCCAAGAAGGCCGAAGCGATGCTGATGCCGCTGCTCGATGCGCCGTCCGGCAGCGTATCGATCCGGCAGAAGCTGACGGAGTTCGCCGAAGCCGAAGGGCTGTCCTTGTAGCGAGGCTGTCGCCCGCGCAACGCCCCTCACGCATTTTATTGTTTGACGCGCATTCCATACGCAACACCGGTATCCACTTTTGCTGAATGCGCGTGTAATTCGAGACCTGACCATGTCGATGCTCCCCGAAGCCAAACTTGATATCCTGCTCGCGCACCACGCCTCGCTCGAGGCGCAGCTGCTTGGCCAGGTGAATTCGGAAAGTTACGTGCGGATTACCCGGGAACTCGCCGAACTCAATCCGCTGATCGACGCCGTGAAGGCCTACCGCGCCACGGAGAAGGAAATCGCCGACACCCAGGCGCTGATATCGGATGCCGCGACCGATCCGGAGATGCGCGCCATGGCCGAGGCCGAACGCGAAACGCTTGCCGCCCGCAGCCTTGAGCTGGCGCAGCAGATCCGCGTGGCACTGCTGCCCAAGGATGCCATGGACGACCGCAACGTCGTCCTGGAAATCCGCGCCGGCACCGGCGGCGACGAGGCCTCGCTGTTCGCCGGCGACCTGTTCCGGATGTATGAGCGGTTTGCAGGCTTGCAGGGCTGGAAGGTCGAGGTGATCTCCGCCAGCGAGGGCACCATGGGCGGCTACAAGGAAATCATCGCCGAGGTGAAAGGCCGCGGCGCCTTCGCCAAATTGAAGTTCGAGTCCGGCGTGCATCGCGTGCAGCGCGTGCCCGACACCGAGACGCAGGGCCGCATTCACACGTCAGCGGCGACGGTCGCGGTGCTGCCGGAAGTCGAGGACGTCGACGTCGATATCAAGCAGGACGACTTACGGATCGAGACCATGCGCGCGCAGGGCGCCGGCGGCCAGCACGTCAACAAGACCGAATCGGCGATCCGGATCACCCACATCCCGACCGGAATCGTGGTGATGATGCAGGACAGCCGCTCGCAACACAAGAACCGCGCCTCGGCGATGAACATCCTGCGCTCGCGCATCTACGACGCCGAACGCCAGCGCATCGATGCGGTGCGCTCCGCCGATCGCCGCGAGAAGGTCGGCTCCGGCGACCGAAGCGAGCGCATCCGCACCTATAATTTCCCGCAGGGCCGCGTCACCGATCACCGCATCAACCTGACGCTCTATAAATTGCCGCAGGTGATGGCCGGCGAAGCCCTGGGCGAACTGGTGGATGCGCTGACCACCGAACATCAGGCAGCCCAGCTCGCCGCCCAGGGCGCCGCGGCGTGAGAACGTCGTCCCGGCTATCGCCGCGATTCCACAACATCCTCGCTGTCGTCCCTGCGAAGGCAGGGACCCATAACCGCAGGCCGTCGTTGTTGCCAGAGATATCAACACTTACCACCCCCACTGAGAGGCCGCGGCGTATGGATCCCCGCTTTCGCGGGGACGACGCATGATCGGACAAACCGTCGATGCCGCACGGCGCACGCTGACGGCACGATTCAAATCCGCACAAATCGATTCGGCCGAACTCGACGCACGAGTCCTCATCGGCGCGGTGCTCGGTCTCGACCTCACCGGCGTCATCGCGGCGGCGAATCGGTATCTCACCTCCGAGGAAGCGACGCGTCTTGAGGATTTCGCGCGCCGCCGCCTCGCGGGCGAGCCGGTCGCCCGCATGCTCGGAAGCAGGGAATTCTGGGGCCTGCCGCTCAAACTTTCGACCGCGACGCTGGTGCCGAGGCCCGACACCGAAACGGTGGTCGAACTGGCGCTGGACATGCAGCGCACCGCTCCGCGCGCAGATCGGCGCTGGCGCATCGCCGACATCGGCACCGGTTCGGGCGCGATCCTGCTGGCGCTGTTGTCCGAATTGGCGGACGCGTATGGCGTCGGCACCGACATCAGCGAGGAGGCGTTACAAACAGCACACGGCAACGCCGTCGATCTGGGGCTGGCCGGTCGCGCCGGCTTCGTCGCCTGCGACTATGCGGCGGCGCTGTCCGGGCCATTCGACCTGATCGTCTCCAATCCGCCCTATATCCGCTCGGCGGAAATCGCCGGCCTCGCGACCGAGGTCCGCGTTCACGATCCGCGGGCTGCTCTTGATGGCGGCGCGGACGGGCTGGATGCCTATCGCGCCCTGATCCCGCAGGCGGCAAGGCTGCTTGCGCCCGAAGGCGCGCTGGTGGTGGAAGTGGGACAGGGCCAGAGCGGCGACATTGAAGGCTTGATGACGGCTGCGGGGTTAATGCTTCCTGTGCCACCAAAAGCCGATCTGGGGGGCGTCCGCCGGGCGGTGGCCGGCCGGAAATTGCCCCCATAAAGCCCGATTGGAGAGCGAAAAAACCACTTGGAATATTCCCCGGGAGCGACTACCTTCCGCTTACAACATCGGTCCAGGGTTGCTGGCCCCGTAGGTACCCCCTAGGCTATATGGGTGTAGACAATACGGGTGGAGGCCAGAGTTCTCAAAGCGAGAGCCCGCCCCGGGTGAAAGGTTCCAAAACGCAGGTCTACCCGAGCGCGATGGCTTTAAGAGCTGCGCTGCTTGCGACCGCAAAGCGAACGAAAGCCTGATATTGCGCTTGAAAACTCACGCGAGAAACCTGTGCTCGTTTTGGCGGGCGGAATGACTTGATGCAGCTGGCGGTATCCGCTGGACTGTTGGGGAACGCGTCTTTGTTGACCGCGGGTTACGGCAAAATCTGTGTGGAATCGAACTGCACGGCGATTCGGTGTGCATGAGGCGTACCGCTTGCGAGCAGGACGACTGTGACAACGGCGATCCAAGGTTTATCACTCTTTATCACTCAAGGCTCATCACTCAGGACTAATCACTCACGGCTTATAACTTCAGGGCTGGAATAAAGGCGAGACATGAGAAACGGTCAGAACAACAAGCGGATGCGTAACCGGAACAACAATAACAACAGCAATCGAAACGACGGCAACCGGCGCGGCCAGAATCCGATGACCCGGGTATTCGAGTCCAACGGGCCCGACATCAAGATCCGCGGCACCGCGTCCCATGTTGCGGAAAAATATGTGCAGCTGGCGCGCGATGCGCGTTCCTCCGGCGATCCGGTCGCAGCCGAAAACTACTATCAGCATGCCGAACATTATTTCCGCCTGATTGCCGCAGCCCAGGAGCAGTTCCGCCAGAACCAGCCGCAGCCGCGCACCGACAATGAGATGGTCTCGGAGGACGGCGACGACGAGGGCGAGAGCTTTTCGCATTTCGGGCAAGAGCCCGGCTTCGTCCCGGTGCAGCCGCAGCCGTTCGTGCCGCGGGACAACAATCCTCCGCGCGAGCACCAGCGCGACGGCCAACCCTACCAGCCGCGCGACCAGCAACAGCAACAGCCGCGCGAGCATCGTCCGCAGCCGCAGTTTCAACCGCAGCCCCAGCCGCAACCGGTGATCCCGGACAACGCCAGCGTCGACCGCCTGCCGTCGTTCATCACCGGACCGCAGCCGCAGATCAGCGGTGGCCCGGGCTTCGAAGGCGGCGAACGAGAGCGTTTCCCCCGCCGCCGTCGCCGGCCGCACGGCCCGCGTCCCGACGGCTTGGCCGCGCCCGCGGCGGCACCGGGCGACGATTTCAATCCAGGGAACGAGTAAGCCGGCGCAGCTTCGATAGGGTGGGCAAAGCCAACGGGTCGCGCAAATGCTGGCCCGATGACAAGCTGCGTGTGCCCGTGAGCTGATTTGACGGCAATCGGCGAAGGTGGTGGGCACGGCGCGAGAGCGCCTTTGCCCGCCCAGCCTACCAGTTACGTACCATCGTTCCGCCGCTGCAGCGACGAGGGCACCAGCACCGGCTCGAGCGCCGGAATGAGCCGTGTGCGCTCGCGGTGCGCCGGGATCGCGCGGTAGACCTGCTTGGTCGCTTCCACGATATGAACGCCGGCGAAAGGCAGCGACAGCGCCGCGCCGACCCGCTCCCACGCCATCGCCGAGCGCAGGAACCAGCCGCCGGGCACCGGCGGCACGAACAATGCCTCGCCCCACCCGGTCGGCGTGAACCACGTCTGCCGCAGCAATTGCGTGATCTGCGAGCGCGAATAGGGCCGGCCATGACCGAACGGCGTGGCGTCGGAGCGCGTCCATACTCCGCGCCGGTTTGGGATCACCGCCATCATGCGCCCCGAGGGCGCCAGCACACGCCATACCTCGCGCAACAGCCCTTCCGGATCGTCGGACATCTCCAGCGCATGAACCAGCAGGATGCGGTCGACGGCGGCATCCGGCAGCGGCAGCGAGAATTCATCGACCAGGGCGGCGAGCGTGGGCCGCGCCGTCGGCCATTTCAGCACGCCCTGCGCCGCCGGCATGAAGGCGATGCAGCGCTCTGAGTCCTCGCGAAACAGGCCGAGATAGGGCGTGGGATAACCGATGCCGAGCACGCGCTGGCCCTGCGCATCCGGCCAGCGCGCATGAATGCCGCGATTGATCAGCCGCCGCGCCACGATGCCGAGGCGCTGCGAATAGAAATCGCGGAGGTCGATGACATCGATGATCATGAAGCTAATGTAACACGCCGCCGCACCGCCGGGGGCCGCGAATATTGCATTGCCGTTGGAGCGTTAACGCCATATTTCATGCCTATAAGGGGCCTGACCGGCGTCACCGCCTCACTCAATCGACGGAGATATCATGGCTGCCGAGATCCGCCTGTTCCCCTGCCTCACCGACAATTTCGGCTATCTGATTCACGATCCCGAGACCAAGGCGACCGCGTCGGTCGATGCGCCGGAAGCAGCCCCCATCGTCAAGGCGCTGGAGCGCGAAGGCTGGACCCTGACCGATATTCTCATCACCCATCATCACCACGATCATGTCGGCGGCGTCGCCGAGCTGAAGCAGAGATATGGCTGCCGGGTGGTCGCCCCGCACGACAAGTCCACCGGAATCGCCAATGTCGATTTGCGCGTCGGCCAGGGCGACGTGGTGAAGGTGGGCGATCTTTTGGGCCGCGTGCTGGAAACCCCGGGCCACACCCTCGACCACGTCAGCTATGTCTTCGACAACGACAAGGCGCTGTTCGCCGCCGACACGCTGTTCTCGATCGGTTGCGGACGGGTGTTCGAGGGCAATTATCCGATGATGTGGGATTCGCTGCTCAAGCTGCGGGCGCTGCCGGACGATTTCAAGCTTTATTGCGGGCACGAATACACTGCCGCCAACATCAAATTCGCGCTCACCGTCGAACCGGACAATCCGACGCTGAAGGCCCGAGCCGAAGAGGTGACGCGGCTGCGCGCGGCGAACAAGCCGACAATCCCCACCTTGCTTGGCGAGGAAAAAAAGGCAAACGTATTCCTGCGCGCCGACGAGCCGTCGGTGGCGGCTGGCGTGAGGATGAAGGGCCGCGATGCCGCCGAGGTGTTCGGCGAACTGCGCGAACGCAAGAACAAGTCCTGATGGATCAAGCCGGATGGGCGCGATGCCGACTGCTGCAGAGATCATTGCCCGACTCGAATTGAAGCCGCATCCGGAGGGCGGGCATTACCGCGAGACCTTTCGCGACAAGCGCGTCGACGCCAACAGACGTTCCTTTTCCACCGTGATCTACTTCCTGCTGGCGCGCGGCGAGCGTTCGCAGTGGCATCGCATCGACGCCGTGGAGGTCTGGCATTATTACGCGGGAAGCGCCCTGACCTTGCGAATTGCCCATGATGACTGCACGCAGCACACGGTAAGGCTCGGACCCGACGTTACCGGAGGCGAGCGACCGCAAGCGATCGTACCGGCGCAGGCATGGCAGACCGCCGAAACCGGCGGCGACTGGACGCTGGTTGGCTGCACCGTCGCGCCAGGATTTGAATTCGCAGGCTTCGAGCTGGCGCCGGCAGGCTGGTGCCCTCCCGGCTGAACAGGCACGATCGGAAATCGGGTGGGTCGCAGTTTTACGGCTTCACGCCTGAAAAGCTGCAGCGCTCCGAGCTCGGTCAGATTCCAGAGACACTATATAAATATAAGCCTCAGGGCTGGCGACCGGCCGCATAACGTCGCCTAAACATATCCCGCGCCGCGATCAGGCCGCCGCCGGCGATCAGCACGGCGGCGAGGGCGATATTCGCGCTCGGCTGGGCAAAGCCGGCCAGGATCAGAAACGATGTCGAGAGCAGCGGCGTCGCGTAGGACGCGGCCCCGAGCACGCGGATGTCGCCGCGCTTCATGCCGACATCCCAGGCATAGAATGCGGCGCCGACGGGGCCGACACCGAGCGCCGCGACCGACAGCCATTGCGTCATCGTGTCGGGCCATACCGTCTCCTCGACCAGCCCATGCACCAAGGCCGCCAATAGCGCGGTCGCCGCGCAAAAGCCCGCCACCGCATCGGTCGGCACTGCCTTGAGCTTGCGCGACATCACCGAATAGGCCGCCCATACGAAGGCCGCGACGAATGCTGCGGCCAGTCCCGGCACCTGGCCGGGCGCAAAGCCGCTGAGACTGTTGCCGGCAAAGAGCAGCACCGTGCCGGCAAGGCCGAGCAGCGCGCCGATGATGTGATGCGGCGCCAGCCGCTCGCCCGGCAACAGCGACGAGAACAGCACGATCAACAGCGGCCAGAGATAATTCAGCAGGCCGGCTTCAGCCGGCGGCGCGAAGCGCAGCGCGAGAAAGTACAGCGCGTGATAGCCGAACAAACCGCCGACCCCGACGACCCACGCCAGCGGCTGCTGGCGCAGCGCTCGGATGGCATCCGGCCGCCCGATCCAGGTCAGGCAACCGACTACCGCGCCGATCGCGAATGTCATCGCCGCGAGCTGAAAGGCGGGAATCTTGCCGGTTGCCACCGTCAACGCCGACAGCAGCGACCACATCAGGATCGCGGTCAGTCCGATCAGGGTGGCGGTGCGGGAGGTCATTGCGTTTGGCAAGTGTGCGGGAGCCAGGTCGAAGCACGTTCCGTCATGGCCTGGCTTGTCTCTGCCATCGACGTCTTTGCTAGTGGTTGTAAAGACGTGGATACCCGGCACAAGGCCGGGCATGACGACTTCTTGGAATGTCAAGGCTGCGCGCGACCACGACGGACGCCGCAATCACACCATATATTGCCCGCCGTTGATGGTCAGCGTCGAGCCGGTGACGGCACCGGCTTCGTCGGCGGCGAGAAACACCACGGCACGGGCGATTTCATCGGGCTCGCCGAGGCGGCCGATCGGGATCAGCGGCAGGATGCTCTTCTCCAGCACCTCCTTCGGCACCGCCTGCACCATCTCGGTGTTGATATAGCCCGGACAGATCGCGTTCACGGTGATGCCGCCCTTGGCATTTTCCAGCGCGAGCGCCTTGGTGAAGCCGATATCACCGGCCTTCGCCGCCGAATAATTGACCTGGCCGAACTGGCCCTTCTGGCCGTTGATCGAGGAAATGTTGATGATGCGGCCGAACTTGCGGGAGCGCATGCCCTCGATCACCTGGCGCGTCATGTTGAACAGCGAGCCGAGATTGGTGTTGATGACCGCGTTCCACTGCTCGAACGTCATCTTGTGGAAGGCTCCGTCCCGGGTGATGCCGGCGTTGTTGACGAGCACCTCGACCGGGCCGAGATCGGCCTCGACCTGCTTGATACCGGCGGCGCAGGCATCGAACGAACTTACGTCCCATTTGTAGACGGGAATACCGGTCTCGGCCTTGAACTTGTCCGCCGCGGCGTCATTTCCCGCGTAGTTGGCGGCCACCTTGTAGCCGGCGGCCTTCAAGGCCTTGCTGATCGAAGCCCCGATGCCCCGCGTTCCCCCCGATACCAACGCAACACGTGCCATGTCGTATCCTTCCCTTGGCGTCTCTCGAACTTGCGTTTTTTATTTTATAGCTTCGAATTAAGCGGGCCGTTTGACGAACATCAAGAACAAAAACGCCCGGCTCAGAGCGCGATCAGCAAAAGTGGCCACCGGTTTGCGCGCTCCAAAAGAAAAAGGGCGCATGATCCTGCCGGATCATGCGCCGCTCCCGGCGTTTCTTTATTAGCCAGAAGTTCTGCGGTTGCTAGATGATCTTTTCATCAGACGACGCCGAACGTTTAATCGCGTGCGGTGCACATGTCAGTCGCGTGCAATGCACATGGCGATGCCCATGCCGCCGCCGATGCACAGCGTGGCAAGACCCTTCTTGGCGTCGCGCTTCTGCATTTCATGCAGCAGCGTCACCAGCACGCGCGTGCCGGAAGCGCCGATCGGATGGCCGATCGCGATCGCGCCGCCGTTGACGTTGACCTTGGACGTATCCCAGCCGAGGTCCTTGTTGACCGCGCAGGCCTGGGCCGCGAAGGCTTCGTTGGCCTCGATCAGATCGAGATCGCCGATGTTCCAGCCCGCCTTCTTCAGTGCCGCGCGGGAGGCCGGGATCGGTCCGGTACCCATGATCTTCGGATCGACACCGGCCTGGCCCCAGGACGCGATGCGGCCGAGAACCTTCCTGCCTTCCTTGGCGGCCTGCTTGGCGGTCATCAGCACCACCGCGGCCGCGCCGTCATTGATGCCCGAGGCGTTGCCGGCGGTGACGGTGCCGTCCTTCTCGAAGGCCGGCTTGAGCTTGGCCATCGCGTCCAGTGTCGCGCCGTGACGCAGATATTCGTCGGTGTCGACGACGATGTCGCCCTTCCGCGTCTTGATGGTGACCGCCACGATCTCGTCCTTGAACTTGCCGGCCTTCTGCGCGGCCTCGGCCTTGTTCTGCGAGGCAACCGCGAACTCGTCCTGCTGCGGACGGGTGATCTGGTACTGCCGGGCGACGTTCTCAGCGGTGTTGCCCATGTGGTAGCCGTTGAAAGCGTCCCACAGCCCGTCCTTGATCATGGTGTCGACGAGCTCGAGGTTGCCCATCTTGACGCCGCCGCGCAGATATTGCGCGTGCGCGGCCATGCTCATGGATTCCTGTCCGCCGGCGACGACGACATCGGAATCGCCGTTGAGCAGCGCCTGGTAGCCCAGCGCAACCGTGCGCAGGCCCGAGCCACAGACCTGGTTGACGCCCCAGGCCGGGCTTTCCACCGGGATACCGGCGGCGAGCGAGGCCTGACGGGCCGGGTTCTGGCCCTGCGCCGCCGTCAGGATCTGGCCCATGATCACTTCGGAGACCCGGCCCGGCTCGATACCGGCCCGCTCCAGCGCGGCCTTGATGGCGACGGCGCCGAGATCATGGGCCGGCGTAGTAGCGAAGGCACCGTTGAAGCTTCCGACCGGGGTGCGGGCGGCGCTGACGATGACGACATCGTCGGACATGGACATCTCCTGGGGGCTTGAGGGTTTGGTTGGGCGGGCGCCGGATTGGCAGGCCAGTCTCTCTCCTCATCCTGTTAACGTCGTTGAGGCATGTCAACCGGCCGGAGGCCGAAATCTCGCCGCGGAGCACTCAAAATGACGTTCTTGGCGTATCCATAAGCAACGTCTATGCTTTGGAATTGACCGTGCTGCACAAAACGGTAGCCGAAGCTTATTGAAAATGCTTACTTTGTTGCGTTGCGTTGCTCGTCAACCCTGCGGCGAAGCCGTCGGGTTCCTTCTCCTCGGTGTGCATGTGTGAGCCCATGGCGAAATCTGACCAACCCACCACGATCAAGAAATATGCGAACCGGCGGCTCTATAATACCGGCACAAGTACCTATGTCACGCTCGAAGACCTCGCCGCGATGGTCAAGGAGGGCGAGGACTTCCTCGTCTACGACGCCAAGACCGGGGACGACATCACCCGATCGGTGCTGGCGCAAATCATCTTCGAGCAGGAGAACAAGGCCGGCCAGAACCTGCTGCCGACCACGTTCCTGCGCCAGCTGATCCGCTTCTACGGCGACAGCATGCAGATGGTGGTGCCGAAATATCTCGAACAGTCGATCGATACGCTGACACGCGAGCAGGAAAAATTCCGCAAGCAGCTGACCAACACTTTCTCGGGAACGCCGTTTGCTCCGCTCGAAGAACATGTCCGCCGCAACATGGAATTGTTTCAGCAGACCTTCTCGATGTTCAAGCCGTTCGTGCCGCCACGCGCCGGATCCGCCGCGGAGCCGGAAAAAACCCCCGAGCCGGTGCCCGAAGAGGACAACATCGACGATCTGCGCCGTCAGATGAAGGACATGCAGGAGCGCCTCGAGCGCATGTCGAAGGAGCCGACGAAGAAGGAAGAGTGAGGGCCATCCTTCCGTCGTCGAACAACAACAGATCGTCGTCCCCGCGAAAGATGGACCCACAATCAGCGGTCCTAGATGTTGCGGAAGGTCTGTCCCACGATCGCCCAACCGATAGGTCACGGCGTCTGGGTCCCTGCTTTCGCAGGGACCTAGGGATTGTTAGCCGCGGGAAGCATGTCGGCGGCCGGCGCGCCCCACGGCCGCTCCGAAGACGCGAGCCCGATCAGGCGCCCCTGGATGTAGTCGCAGCCCCAGTCGCGCAGCATGATTGCGGCTTCCTCGTCCTGAACCCATTCGGCGACCGTCTTGATCTGCAACCGGCGCGCCAGATCGATCAGCGTATGCACGAAGGCGCGATCATCCGCCGAGCGCGCGACGTTCTGCACGAACGCACCATCGATCTTCACGATGTCGACGCCGAGCTTGCGCAGATTGCGGAACGAGGTGTAACCGGCGCCGAAATCGTCGATCGCGATCCGGCTGCCGAAATTCTTCAGCCGCGCGACGAAGCCGCGCAAATCGTCGACATCCTGGATCGCGACGGTTTCGGTGATTTCGACGATCAGCCGTTCCGCGACGCCAGGATGCGCGCGCATCAGCGATTCGATCGAAGACCACCAGTCCGGGTCCATCGTGGTGTCGGGTGAAATGTTGAGGCTGAGTTGCACGTTCGGCGATACCGCCAGTTCAGCCACCACGAGTTCGAGCACGCGGTGGTCGACCAGGCGGATCAGGCCAAGCTTCTCCGCCACCGGAACGATGTCCGGGGCCAGCAGCACCTGCCCGTCATCCTGCTCCATGCGGATCAGGCATTCATAGAACGCCGTATCGCGCGAACCCGCCTCCACCACCGGCTCGAACGCCATCACGATCCGGCGCTCGTTGAGCGCGGTGACGATCTCGTCGGTGACGCGAATATTGACGCGGCGCTGGGCGTCGCGCTCGACATTGGGCCGCCATACCGAGAACGACCCGGCGCGGCGGCGTTTGGCCATATCGAGCGTTTCATGGGCGCGGTTGATGGCTTCGTTGGCGCTGCGTGCGTAGCGCGGCACGCTGACCGCACCGATCGAGGCGGTGACGGAGACTGGCCCGGATTGGGTCGGCACCACCTCGTCGCGAATACCGGCCAGAAACCGCTCGGCCGCGACGTTGATGTCGTCGACCGTGCAGTTCTTCAGGATCAGCCCGAATTTATTGCCGGAGAAGCGGCCGAGCACGTCGCCGCCGCGCAGTCGCGAACGAAGCCGCCGGGCCACTTCCGAAATCACTGCGTCGGCAACATCGAATCCGAATGCGTCATTGATGCGCGCCAGATGATCGATCCCGATCAGCATGAAGGCGCAGGATGTGCGAAAACGCGTCGCCTCCTCGATGGCCTCGGCCAGCGAGGCCATCAGATGCGTCCGATTGAGCTCACCGGTCAGCGGGTCATGCCGCGACAGCTTCAGCAATTGCTCCTCGCGGGCGTGGCGTTCATTGTTGATGCGGACAATGCCGTGGGCACGCAGCGGCCGTCCGTCAGGACCGGCGAACCAGCGCCCGGTTTCCTCGACCCAGAGCATCGGCTCGGAAGACGAGGTCCGCACGCCATATTCGATCCGGTAAGGGGCGCCTTCGGCGCCATGCGCGGGCGGCGAGTTGGCCAGCGCATCGGAGCGGATCATACGTACCGGCTCGATCAGCCTGGAAAACTCCGAGCCCTTCGCGAGCGACGCCTTCGGGATATCGGAAAACACCGCGCCGGCATGATCGCTCCAGGTGATGATGTCAGTGGTGATGTCCCAGACGAACGCGGCCTGGCCGAGCGAAGCCAGGATGGTCGAAGCTTTCGGTGGAGCGGATGTCACGGTCGCCTCGTTTCAGGACACTGCCGGGTGTTTCCCGGTCTCAAGGATACTGCCTGTTTCGGCACAGACCAGCGCGTATTCCGCAAAAGGTGGGTACCGGCTTTGCGATCAGAATACGCGCAAATTATTAATGGAGAGCGTTTTCTCACGGCAAACCGGGGGCCGCCGGAAAATGCTCTGCGCGAAGTTCGTAAATATTAATATTCCGCAAACCACGTTCGAAGGCTGTCCGGAACAAAATGGGGGGAACCGGCATAGCCCTTGCGAGGATGAAATCGAAGCGCGCGCAACGTCCCAGAACGTGACAGTTAAGCCGGATTTCGATTTACGATGTTAAGCAACGATCGACCAAACGAGGCGGTAGAAGGCGGCGTCGTTACCGGCGAAAAGCCCGCCTGCGTCGCGCTGGTGCCGGTGGTGCCTACGGTTCATTGGTCGCGGGTGCCGGAGCAGTCGCGGTCACGGGCCGATTTCGTCACCCAGCTGATCGCAACCGCCGAGCATCTACCGCAGACCCGTTGCCTGCGTCGGGCAACGCCGGCCGATGCCAAAGCTGCCTACGGCGCGCAGCTGCAACAGGGCCAGGCCGCCGGCATCCGCACCCGTCAGATCGTCTAGGGCTTCGGTTCTGATTGAATTAGAACCGAAGCCCTCGATTCTTGTTTTGACGCGTTTTCTTCATGCGAACCGGTGTTCACTTCGCTCGAAAACGCTCTGGATCAGAAAGTTAACGCGGCGGATCTTCGGACGACGGCGGCGAGCCTTCGCCCGGCTGCAACTCCGGGGATGCGACCTCCGGCGACGGTCTCGCCGGCGCGACCTCGGCAGGCACCATTTTCGGCTCGACGCGATCATGCGGCGCGGCTTCGGCGACGGGCACCGGCTCTGACGGCGCCTGGGCCGGGGCCGGCGGGGCCGGCTCGAATTGAGGTTCGGGCGCAGCGGCCGCCCGCTTGCGGGAGGGGGCAGCGGCTGCCGCCACCGTTCCGCGCCGGGGGCGCAGCGCAATGCCCGACAGGAAATCCACCAGCGACAACAGCGACAGCAGGAAATAGGTCGAGGTGCCGAACTTCGGCCACAGCAGGAATTCAGCGCCGGCGGCTCCGAACACGATCAGCGACAACAGATGATCGGTGAGATATTTCCCGCCGGGACGGGCGCCCTTCATGACCTCGAGCAACAGCAACAGGATGCCGAGCGCGAGCAGGACATCGCTCAGCGTCACCGGCCATTGCGCGCCGGACATCAGCGTCAACGTCAGAAGCGGCTCGGCGAGAGTCACGCCGGGCATCAGGAAGGCGATGATGTTGTAGATCGCGAGCGGAATCAGGAGGAGCGGGAAACCGACCATGGACATCGGCGAGGCCTTCTTTTCAAGCACCGGATGTTCTCGGGCAAACCCATGGGGTTCGCAGCAGGAAACCGTCTTACAGGCTCCGCCTCGCGTTACGGAGCCTGGACTCGGGCCGCACAGGCGCGAACCCGGGTATGCCGTGGCGCGTCCTGGACACCGGCCCGGTCAGGATTCCTTCTTGGCCTTCAGAACCTGGCGTCCCTTGTACATGCCGGTCTTCAGGTCGAGGTGGTGCGGACGGCGCAATTCGCCGGAGTCCTTGTCCTCGGCATAGGTCGGCTTCTTCAGCGCATCCGCCGAGCGGCGCATGCCACGCCGCGAGGGCGATGTTTTTCTTCTGGGAACGGCCATTTCGGTGTCCTCTAGGGATGTTGTGGTCTAGGCATCGTCCAAACGCGGACGGCTGAAGCGTTTAGGCCGCGAGCTCGAATGCCGATAAGGCCGCGCTTATAGAGGATGGGGCCGTGCAAAGCTAGGGTGGTTTGCTGCCAAAATGGCCGAAAATTGGCTCAAAAAGCGCGATTTTCACTCCAGCAACGTTGCAGGGAGGGGGCCTGTGCCCGAGCCATGTAAGTTCCGGCCAGACGGCGCACCCCGGGGCCGGGATTGCGGGCGCTGCGCTTGACCGGATTAGGCAGGATCGCCGCCAGTAGCGCCGCTTCGCGTGGCGAGAGGGCCGATGCCGGGCGGCCGAAAGCAAAGATGGAACCGGCTTGCGCGCCGAACTGACCGGTTGGACCGAGCTCGGCGATGTTGAGGTAGATTTCCAGGATCCGCTGCTTCGGCAGCACGAAATCGATCCACAGCGCCAGCGGAAGCTCCAGCGCCTTGCGGACCACGCTGCGGCCCGGCCACAGGAACAGGTTTTTCGCCACCTGCTGGGTGATGGTCGAGCCGCCGCGGGTGACCTCACCCTCCTCGGCATCGTCGATCACGTCGCGCAGCGCATCCCAGTCGATGCCGTGATGGCTGCAGAATTTGGCATCTTCGGCGGCAACCACCGAACGCGGCAAAAAGGGTGAGATCGCGCTGAAATCGACCCATTGCCGTGACATTGGCGCGCCGGTCAAATAGCGCCAGGCCATCAGGGTGGAGACCGGGTGGCCGGTGCGATAGAGCGGCGCCAGCACATAGGGCAGCAGCAGCGCGGCCAGCACGATCAGCAGCAGATTTCGGGCTATGCGCAAATGTGGCGCTTCTGGTTAATGGCGGGGGGCGCGGGCAAAAACAGCCGGTACGACTGATATCTCCCTGATATTTCCGGGTTTTTCCAGCGGTTGCAAGGTGCCCGCCGCCCCGCCGTCGGAATTGACGAAGACCGTGCCATCAACGATTGTCCCCGCCAAATCGATTGGGAGCCCTCTTTGATGACGACCGGCACTGCAACTTTCGACTTTGCGAAACGACTGGACCAGACCGCGGAGGACACCGAAGCGCTGCTGGGCAAACTCTTGTCGGATGCGCTCTTGCCCGGCGAGATCGCCCGGCCGAAGCGGCTGATGGACGCTATGCGCTATTCCAGCCTCGGCGGCGGAAAACGCTTGAGGCCGTTCCTGGTGGTGGAGAGTTCCGCCGTGTTCGGCGTGCCGCGCGAGGCCGCCCTGCTGGCCGGCGCCGCACTGGAATGTATCCACTGCTATTCGCTGATCCATGACGATCTGCCGGCGATGGACAACAGCGATCTGCGCCGCGGCCGGCCGACGCTGCACAAGCAAACCGACGACGCCACGGCGATTCTTGCCGGCGACGCATTGCTGACGCTCGCCTTCGACATCATCACCCGTGACGAGATCCACCGCGATCCGACGGTGCGCCTGTTGCTGACGCGCGCGCTGGCGCGCGCCTCGGGCATCGGCGGCATGGTCGGCGGCCAGATGCTCGACCTCGCCGGCGAGGGCCGCTTCGGCGACCGCGAGCCGGTCGACGTCGCCCGCCTGCAGCAGATGAAGACCGGCGCGCTGTTGCGCTTCGGCTGCATTGCCGGGGCGATCCTCGGCCAGTCCTCGGCCAATGAATATCAGGCGCTCGACGATTACGGCCGCGCGCTTGGCGAAGCCTTCCAGATCGCCGACGATCTGCTCGACGTGGAGGGCGATGCCGCCGCGCTGGGCAAGCAGACCGGACAGGATGCGGCTCTCGGCAAGACCACCTTCGTCACCCAACTCGGGATCGACGGCGCCAAGAAACGCGTGCGCGATCTTTTGGCGCGCGCCGATTCCGCGCTCTCGATCTTCGGCGCCAAGGGCGAGGTGCTGCGCGCCGCCGCGCGATTTGTCGCCGAACGCAAGAATTGACGGCGCCGATGGCGGATAAAAGGGAAACCGACGATCCCGTCCTGCTCCGCTTCCGGAAGATGTCGAGGCCGGCCCGCGTGGTCTATGCGCGGCCGCGCACGTTCATATCGGCCGCGATCGGGATCGTGGCGTTCTTTCTGCTGCCGGGCTCGCTGCGGCTGGTGACGCGTCTCCTGCTCGGCTGGGATATATTCGCGACGCTATATCTGGTGCTGGCCTACACCATGATGTTTCGCTGCGGTCTCGCGCATATCAAGCGCAACGCGGTGCTGCAGGACGATGGCCGCTTCCTGATCCTGCTGGTGACCGCGCTCGGAGCCTTTGCTTCGATCGCCGCGATCGTATTCGAGCTCGGCGAAAGCCATCGCAGCGCGACTGAACTGATACTGGCGACCGTGACGATCGCGTTGTCCTGGGCCGCGGTGCACACCACCTTCGCGCTACATTACGCCCACGACTACTACCGGGGCGCCAAACCCGGCGGTTTGCAGTTTCCCAGCGGCGACGAGCATGATCATGCCGACTACTGGGATTTCGTCTATTTCTCTTTCGTGATCGGCATGACCGCGCAGGTCTCGGATGTCGGCATCACCGACAAGACCATCCGCCGCACCGCCACCGCGCACGGCATCATCTCGTTCATCTACAATACCGCGCTGGTGGCGCTGATGGTCAATATCGCGGCAAGCGCGATCTGACCGGACACGGCACCATCAACTCAGTTGCAAATCTCAACGTTGCTGCCGCCGCCCATGCGGCTGCCGCCCTGCTCGCTCGTTCGGAACTCGAGGTGGCATCCGCGCCGCACCGGACGGCACAAATGGTCGTCGCACATGATCTGGCCGGAGGCTTGCGGCGCAACCGGCCTGGGCAGGCCCTGAGCTGCACGATCGGGACGCGGCGCGGCGGGCTCCCGCTTCGCCGTTGGCGTCGCCGCCCGGCGTTTGACGCAGTCATTGTCGTCGTCGAGGACCGAACCTTCGGCGCAGACGATCTTGCTGCAATGGTCGCCGTCAGCCTTGAAGCCGTGCTCGCAGATCAGCGGGCATACCCGCGAAGGCTTCAGCTTGATCGCATCGAGCGCGTCGAGGCTCGCCAGCTTGACGTCGAATTTGGTTCCGGCGTTCTTGTTGAACAGCGCCAGCGAACGTTGTGACGTCACGTTCCATTCGCCATCGGCGGCTCCCGTGAGGCAGCCGACGCGGCGCAACTCGGTCTGCACCGATTTGATCAAATCGGCCTGCAGCGGCCCCGGACTGAGGGAGGCAAGGTTCGTCCCACCCGCGGCCGGGGTGGAAGCCTTGTTGTCAGAAGCGTTGTTGTCGGGAGCGTTGCGGGCCGCGGAGCTGGCGGGCGTATCCGTGGCAACACGTTTGCGCTCGGCTTCGTTGGCCTGTGCCTGCGCGGCCTCCTTGGCTTGTTCCGCGGCAAGCCGGGCCCGCTCGGCTGCCTTGGCATCGGCGTCCGCCTTCGCCTGCTGTGTCTTCTGCGCGCCCTCGGCAGCAAGCCGCGCCCGCTCCTGTTCGGCCTGCCGGGCCTTTTCGGTCGCCGCAACGCGGGTTTCCTCGGCGGCGATCTTCGCCAGCTGGATCTTGGCGAGGTTGGCGTAGAAACCATCCGGGTGCTGCGCAAGGAAGGCGTTGAACGCATCCTTGTTGCCGATCTGCAGCGCAAGTTCGTAATCCGCCCGCGCCTCGGCCTGCGGATTGGGTGCCGCCGCGGCCGGCGCGAGCTTCGCCGGCACCAGGGGAACGTCGTTGCCGCCGAGCGAGCCATAGACAAACGGCTCCTGCCGGTTGCCCGTGGTCTTCAGCACGTCGTCGCGGACGAAGCCGAACGCCTTGCGCACGTCCAACCCCGGCGTGGTCAGGTGATTTGCCAGCGCCAGCGTGAACGGACTGTTCCTGGCATCGCCGTCCAGTGCGGTGGAACCGGCCTTGGCGGAGTAGGCGATCAGCGTATTCGGGCTGGTCGGTTCGATCTTGGCGAGGCCGGCTCCGATCGCACGCGACGCGAGGGTCCGCTTCATGACCTTGGCAAACGGATTGTCGCGGCAGGCGTCGAGGATCACCAACCGAAGCTGCTTGGCGGGTTCGACCGCCACCAGCACCCGGTCCAGTGACAGCGCCTCGTCGTAGACGTCGGTGTCGCGCTCCAGTCTCGCATCCACCGGGATCAGATAATTGGTGCCGTCCACCTCCATGCCATGGCCGGCGTAATAGACCACGGCGATATCGGCGTCGCGCGCGGCGTCCGCAAAGTCGCGCAGCGCGCGCCGGGTCTCCGCCGCCTGAAGGTCGTGGCGGGAATCGACCACGTCGAAGCCGGCCTCCTTGAGCTTTGCCGCGATCACCGCGCCGTCATTGACCGGGTTCGAAAGCGGCGCCACGTTCTGATAGGCGGAATTGCCGAGCACCAGCGCCACGCGCTTTTCGGCGAAAGCCGGCTGGCATACCAACAGCAGCGCGGCAGCGAGCAAAAACCGGTGCAATTTGAGCGATCCTGGCAATTTCATCACGAGCCTCTAAAAATCCTGGCCCTTATGGCATCGCGACATGCCTATCAGAAGCTTGCACGGCCGCTTGTGAGCGGGATCACGTACCGAACGACAGGACCCACCGCGGTCATGCTGGAAAGGACGGACCGCCTCGTTCTATGTCGCGCCAGTCTGGATTCGGTTCGCTCCTGTGCGCGTTTTGCCGATCACTTTTTCCGTCCAATCGCGCGCGATAAACAGAACAAGCGGAGGGGGCGTGGCGCGCGCCCGTCATCCCGCGGCGACATGTCCTTGATATTGCGGCAGGCCGTCGGTGATATCGAACCATGGCGCCTTGGAGCCGACGAAGATGTGTGCGGTCGGGCGAATCGAGGGATCGTCCAGCAGCGTCCCCATGGCGACATGGACCCAGGCGCCATTGCGGACGAGGGAATACAGCAGCGAGCCACATCGCCCGCAGTGCGCGTCGTGGCCTTTTTCGTCGCCAAAAATCATACGCTCGTCCTCACCTCTGGTGATGGTGAGCTTTTCGCGTTCGATGCCGGCGAACGGCTTGAACGCGGAGCCGGTCGTACGCCGGCAGTTGGAACAATGGCAGTTTGCGGCGTAGGCGAACTGATCTGCCACCGTATAGTGGACCGTGCCGCAAAAGCATTTCCCGGCAAGCCTGCGACCACTCGCCATCCCCGGACCTGTCATTTTTTCTTCCCCTTCCGCCGATATCACGCCGTAGTGTATTTTTAGACTTGGTGGCTTAATTCAAACCAGACAAGCGTCCATCAACGGGAGGACATACCGTGAGTCACGATCGTTCCAGCGTCGAAGCCGTGGTGCAGCACTATTTCGACGCGCTCTACGAAGGCGATGCCGACAAATTGGGCGCGATCTTCCACTCCTCGGCCGATTTGCGCTGGCTGGAAAAGGGCGAGCTGCAGGTCCTCACCGTGCCGGACTGGCTCGGCCGCGTCAGGAAGCGGCCCTCGGCCAAGGCCGAAGGCAAGCCGCGCGAGGATTTTGTCGTGACCATCGACCGTTCCGACGATTCCACCGCCTTCATCAAAGTGCGTTGCCAATTGCCGCCGCGCTATTTCACCGATTATCTGGTGGCGATGAAACTCAGCGATGGCTGGCAGATTGTCTCGAAATCCTATCGCTATGATTTGAGAGAATAGCACAACCATTGCGCGGCATTGACGGCGCCGCCGGTCCGGGCAAATTGGACCGGCACAGGATTGGAACGCCGTGGAAGCCATATTTCAAATCTTCCTGATTCTGCTGGCGGTGCTGGCGGGAACTTCGCTGCTGGCGCGGCGGACCGATATCGCGCCCGCGATCCTGTTGCTGCTCGCCGGCATCGCCCTCGCCTTCGTGCCGGGCATGCCGGCCCTGGAACTGCCGCCGGAACTGGTGCTGCTGCTGGTTTTGCCGCCGCTGATCTATTCGGCCAGCGTCGCCATGAGCTGGCGCGAATTCAGGTATAATCTGCGCCCTATCATCCTGCTCTCGGTCGGCGGCGTGATCTTTACCGCCTTGGCGGTCGCGACCGCGACGCATTATCTGATCGGACTGCCCTGGGGCGTCGGCTTCCTGCTGGGCGCCATTGTCGCGCCGCCCGATGTGGTGGCGCCGCTGGCGATCGCCCGCAGGCTCGCTCTGCCCCGCCGCATCCTGGTCGTGCTCGAGGGCGAGGGGCTGGCCAACGACGCCACCGCGCTGATCCTATATCGCTTCGCGGTGGCGGCAATTTCGACCGGCATGTTTTCCCTTTCGAAGGCGACCGGCGAGTTCGCCGCCATCGTCAGCGGCGAGGTGCTGTTCGGCGTGGCGGTCGGCTGGCTGTCCCTGCGGATGCGGCACCGCGCGCGGGATCCGCAGATCGAGATCACGCTGTCGCTGATCACACCCTACATTTCCTTTTGGCTGCCTGAGCATTTCGGCGGCTCCGGCGTGATCGCCACCGTCGCCTGCGGACTCTATATGAGCTGGAACGGGCCGCTGTTGATCTCGGCGGCGACGCGGCTGCAGGGCATCTTCTTCTGGGACCTCGTGATCTACCTGATCGAGGGCATGCTGTTCCTGCTGACCGGGTTCCAGATGCGGCTCTTGTTCGAGAGATCGAAATCGTTTCCGCTCGACGACATCCTGATCGCGACCGCACTCGTCACCGCGATGGTCGTCGTGGCGCGGTTTGCCTGGGTCTATCCGGCGATTTATCTGCCGCGGCTGATCAAGCGCGTGCGCGTCCGCGATCCGGCGCCACCGTGGCAGAATGCGTTCGTGCTCTCGTTCACCGGGGTGCGCGGCGCGGTCTCGCTGGCCGCGGCGCTGGCGCTGCCATTCGCGCTTCCGGACGGAGAGTCGTTTCCGTACCGCGACCTGATCCTGTTCGTCACCTTCGGCGTCATCTTCATCACGCTGGTGGGAGTAGGGTTTGGACTGCCGCAGGTGGTGAGGTGGCTCGGCCTTGCCCAGGCCGGCCGCACCGAACTCGCGGCGGAGCACGAATCGGAAATCGGGGCACGGCGCGAGGCGCTCGAGGTGGCGCTCAAGTCGCTCGACGCCATCACCGACGACCGCGAACTGTCCGACGAGGTGGTCAAGCTGCTGCGGGCGCGACACGAAACCCGCAGCAACCAACTGCCCGGATCGCTCGATCCCGATGGTGACGCCTCGGCGGCGGGAATCGGCCTGACGCGGGAACTGATATCGGTCGAGCGCAAGTTCATCCACGTCCTGTTGCGCGACGGCAAGATCACCGACGAAACGCGGCGGCGGATCGAGCGCGATCTCGATCTCGAGGAAGCGAGTCTGGCTAATCGGGAGTACCGGAAAATTCCGTTGTAGGAAAACCGCCCGTCGTCCCGGCCAAGCGAAGCGCGAGCCGGGACCCATACTCCGTGCCCTCTCGATGGGGCAATGTAGCAGTTGTCTTCGCAACAAGATTGTCCTGTGATGATGGGTCCCGGCTCAAGGCCGGGATGACGGTGGCCCTACTCCGCCGCCGCGGTCCGCGGCCGGCCGACAAAGCCGGTCTCCTCGCCAAAGCGCTCAACCATGACCGCCGGCAGATCCTTGTCCTTGCCGGTCACGCAGGCGCCGGAGCGCACGGCGTAGCGGTCCTGATGCGCCAGATGCGCGGGCGGGTGGCCCTGCTGCAGCGCGCGGGCACACTCCATCACCAGTTTGCGGAAATGCAAAATGCCCAGATCGGTTGGTCCGAGATGTTCGCGGGTGCGGTCGGCGATCGGGCCCTGGCTGTCCTGCACCGCGGCGTCCTGCTCCGAGACGCCCTTGATGCCGGTGTAGCTTTTGGTCTTCTGCAGCTTGCGGTCGATCAGATAATCGTTCGATTTGTTGCGCAGCGGAATATAATTCTCGTCGACCTCCGAGATCACGCCATTGCCGCGGTCATAGGCGTCGCGCTCGGCTTGCGTCAGCGGCCGCTCCGGATTCCAGGCATAGGTGTAGATCCAGCAATTGGTGTCGGTCACGGGCACAAAACTCTGGCCGAAAATGCTCTCGCCCGGCATCGCACTCGGCGCATAGGCATGCACCGGCATCAGAAACTGCGCGATGCGCCAGTAGATGTTGTCGCTGCCGGTGAGCCTGCCGCCCGCGATCGTCAGCCCCGCGTCATGCGGGCTGATCCTGATCACGGGCCGCGGATCTTCCGCGATCCAGCGCATGTGGTCGGAACTCATGCGGGCGATCGGATTGACGAAGTGTTTCTTGATGTCGAGGATTTCGTTCTCTTCCTTGTCGAAACTTAGATGCGCGAAGGTGAAATGCGCGGTGTCGATGCTGCCCTCCAGCGCTTGGACCCAGTTGCAGTCCTGCCATTTCTTCGAGACGTAGCGATGCGAGGCTGGCAGCAACGCCATTTCGAGATCAGGCAATTCCGGGACTTCGCCGGCCGGGCCCATATAGGCCCAGACCATGTCGCCCCATTCGCGCACCGGATAGGACTTGATGCGGATCAGGTCTTTCGCATTCAGGTCGGGATACGAGGTCGGCATGTCGACGCAGCGGCCGTCGGTGTCGAATTTCCAGCCATGATAGACGCAGCGGATGCCGCACTCCTCGTTCCGGCCAAGCCAGAGATTGGCGCCGCGGTGCGGACAGTGCTGGTCGATCACCCCGACCACGTCGCGGCTGTCGCGGAACGCCAACAGCTCCTCGCCCATCACCACGATCTTCTTCGGCGGACAATCCGGTTCGGGCAATTCCGCCGACAGCAGCACCGGCAGCCAGAAGCGGCGCAGCAATTCGCCCATCGCCGTTCCCGCACCGCTTTCGGTCAGGAACTTGTTGTCCTCTGCGCGCAGCATGGCGGACCTCCCGGGTTTTGTTTTGCTTGAAATGGTGGGTGGGTTAGCGAAGCGTAACCCACCGATTTGCGCGGGGATGGTGGCTTACGCTTCGCTAACCCACCCTACGAAATTTCGCCTTTCATCGTCACACCGGCCGCTCGCCCTTCACCGTGACGCGCGTGCCCGAGCGCGTATGCGGCCAGTAATCCCACATCGCGCGGTGCTGGGTGCAGCGGTTGTCCCAGAATGCGATTGCGTTCTCGGTCCAGCGGAAGCGGCACTGGAACAGCGGGTTTTCCGCGTGCTGGCAGAGATAGTCCAGCATCGCGTCGCTCTCGTCGCGCGGGATGCCGACGATGTAGCGCGTAAAGCCGCGATTGACGTAGAGCGCCTTCTTAGCCGTGACGGGGTGGGTGCGCACGATCGGATGTTCGGCGCGCGGATAGGCCGGCTTGTCGGCGACGCCGTAATTGTCGTAGAGCCCGCGATAGATTTGCTCGCCGTCATGCAACGCGGTCAGCCCGTCGAGATAGGCCTTCATGCGATCCGACAGCGATTCATAGGCCGCATACATGCTGGCGAACAGCGTGTCGCCGCCGCGCGGCGGGCATTGCCTGATATAGAGGATCGAGCCCATCGGCGGCTCGACGTCGCAGGACACGTCGGTATGCCAGCCCTCGCCGTTGGCGCGTGGCGAATCCTTGTCGGCATGGATCTTCATCAGCGCCGGATCGTCGCCCTCGTGGGGCGCGGCGGGATGGATGTGCAGCTCGCCGAACTTGCGGCCGAAGGCGAGATGCTGCGCCGGGGTGATGTGCTGGTCGCGGAAAAAGATCACGAGGTTTTCGGCGAGCGCGCGATGGATTTCGTCCATCTGGCGGTTCGAGCGTGACTCGTCGGAGACGAGTTTTGCGATATCGACGCCCGATATCTCCGCGCCGATGATCGGGGTGAGCTTTTCGACGCCGATGGTCTCAAAGGGCTCTGCCTCGCCAGTCGTGTGGCGATAACGCGGACCTTGCTTGCTGGCGAGCGAACTCATGGGCGTCCTCCGGCGATGCGTATTTTAGGGCATGGTAGCCCGGATGGGTCCCCAAAAGAAGCCGTCCTACCCGCGAAGGCGGGTATCCAGTACGCCGCGGATTCTCGGCTCAAGCACTGCAGCCTCTGGGATACTGGATCGCCGGCCGGAGCCTGTCGTCCGGCCGGCCAGAAGGCCGGACCGGATGGCGGACGATGACGGCTGAGAGTTTGGCGCAATCGCGCGCCGCGAATTTCACGGATTCGAATTTCAAACAACTGCAAACACACCCTCGCGGTCTCGCCGCCGGTTTTGCGCGAGGTTTGGCCTGCTCGTTCCGCCCTCTCCAATCAGGGCGCAGGGAATGCCGGGCGTCCGATGCGCCCGATAGCCGCGCGTGCAAGGGTAGTGGTAGAAAGCACACGCGTTAGTCAGGTCACACCGGGAAACACCCGGCATTCCCCGCGCGATGGTTTACGGCTTACTTCGTGCTCTTCCCGGCGATCGGGCTTTTTTGTCACCGTCACCCCTGAGAAGCTTGCTTCTCACGAGCTTAACGCCAGCGTCGAGGCGTCAGAACCACACGACTTCGCCGTCCGCGTCACGCGCCGTTCGTCAAAGGCGCATCCGCGTCCACCGCATCCCGTCCCGCGTCCGTGACGATCGCGAGCCGCCCCTCTGTGGGACGGGACGACGGCGATATAGACCTGATTTGGTCTTTCGGAAAACCAGAATATTTTTGCGCGAGGGGCTGGACAGGCATGTCAGTGATTTGCCCGTCGGGTCGACGGGGCGGCCCTTCGCGCCGGCCCGTTGTCTTGTTGGGTGCGTCGTCGCTTACTCCGCTGCCGTCACGGTGCTCGCGGGCTTCTTGCTGCCCGCGCCGTACTTCTGGTCGATATAGTCGATCACCAGCGCCTTGAACTCGGTCGCAATCGTAGGGCCCCGCAGGGTGCGGAACTTCTTGCCGTCGACGAACACGGGTGCGGCCGGCGCTTCGCCGGTGCCGGGCAGGGAGATGCCGATATTGGCGTGCTTGGATTCGCCGGGGCCGTTGACGATGCAGCCCATAACCGCGACGTTGAGCTCCTCGACGCCGGGATATTGCGTCTTCCAGCCCGGCATTTCCTCGCGGATGAAATCCTGGATCGAGCGCGCCAGTTCCTGGAAGGTGGTCGAGGTGGTACGGCCGCAACCGGGACATGCCGCGACCAGCGGCACGAAGGTGCGGAAACCCATGGTCTGCAGCAGTTCCTGCGCGACCTGCACTTCCAGCGTGCGGTCGCCGCCGGGCTCGGGCGTCAGCGAAATCCGGATGGTGTCGCCGATGCCGTCCTGCAGGAGGATGCCGAGCGCGGCGGAGGACGCGACGATGCCCTTCGATCCCATGCCGGCTTCCGTCAAACCGAGATGGATCGCGTAATCGGAGCGCGACGCCAGCACCTTGTAGACCGCGATCAGATCCTGCACCGCGGAGACTTTCGCCGACAGGATGATCTTGTTCCTGGCCATGCCGAGTTCCTCGGCGCGCGCGGCCGACAACAGCGCCGACTGCACCATCGCCTCGCGCGTCACCGCGCGGGCTTCGAGCGGCTCGGGCAGCTTGGCATTGTCTTCCATCAGCCGGGTGAGCAGTTCCTGATCGAGCGAGCCCCAATTGGCGCCGATCCGCACCGGCTTGTCGTTCTTGTTCGCGATCTCGATGATGTCGGCGAATTGGGTGTCGCGCTTGTTCTTGAAGCCGACATTGCCGGGATTGATGCGGTATTTGTCGAGCGCCTCGGCGCAGGCAGGATAATCCGCCAAGAGCTTGTGGCCGATATAGTGGAAGTCGCCGATCAAAGGCGTGGTGATGCCGCGCTTGCGCAGGCCGTCGCGGATGTGCGGCACGGCCGCCGCCGCTTCCTCGCGGTCGACCGTGATCCGCACCAGTTCCGAGCCGGCGCGCGCCAGGGCTGCGACCTGGGCGATGGTGCCGTCGACATCGGCGGTGTCGGTATTGGTCATCGACTGCACCACGATCGGCGCGCCGCCGCCGACGGCGACATTGCCGACCATGACTTGGGTGGTTTGACGCCGGGCGTTGGGGCCGGCGGCGTTATTCTCAGGCGGTTTTACGGGCTTGTTCATGGCGCCTCGAATATCAGGTTTTGGTGACAGTCAGCAATGGATCAGTGGGAAGCGGGACCACGGGGCCGGGACGGTTAACCAGGTAAAGCCCGGCAATCACCAGCAGCGCTGCGGCCCCGAAGACTGGGGTCAGGGTGTCATGCATGATGAAATAGCTAGCCACCACGCCAAACAAAGGGGTGATGAAGGTAAATGCCGACAATTTGCTGGCGGAATAGGTCTTGACCAGCGCAAACCAGATCAAAAAGGTCAATCCGACCACCCAAACCGCCTGGTAAACCATCAGCGACAGTGCCAGCGGCCCGGGAACCCGGATCAGGGTTTCGCCGGATACCCAAGCCGCGAAACCCAGAATCGGCACCGAAAGCGCCACCTGGTACCCCAGGCCCTTTTCGGCCGGCGCCTTGAGCAGCGCGGTCGCCTTGACCAGCAGCGTGGTGGCCGCCCACAGCGCCCCGCCCGCGATGACTAGAAGATCCCCGAGCAACACCCTGCCGTCGACGTCGGCCTGGGGAACCCCGATCGCCAGCGCCACCCCGGCGAAGCACAAAGCAAGCCCACCCCATTGCGAGGCGCGCAGCCGCTCGCCGAGAAAAACATACGAGCCGAACGCCACGAAGAACGGCGCGGTGTACAGAAACACCACCGCCCTTGAGGCCGACGTCAGCAGCAGGCCGCGATAGATCAGCACGAATTCGACGCCGAAGATGACGCCCGCCAGTAGCCCTGCACCCAGCGTGCCGTCGCGCTCGAACATCTTCACGCCGCGCAGCCGCGCGATCAGGAATAGCACGATCAAAGCGCCCGAGGAGCGGATGGTGGCCTGCAGCATCGGCGGGATGTCCGGCAGCGCCAGCTTGACCGCGATCTGGTTAAAACCCCAGCTCAGACACAGCATCAGCATCAGCGCCACCGCGCCGGGGGTCAGCGGCCGCCCGGCCGAAGGTATCGCTTGTTTGGAAGACATATTTCCTCGTTATCCGGCTTGTCGCCGTGTTGCTATTTTTTCTGGCAGTGCGCGCAAACGCCGGCGATCTCGACCACGGACAGTTTTGGGGCAAAGCCCGAGGCGCGCGCGGCGGCGTTGAGGCTCTGCGCCACGGGGGCGGCGGGAATTTCGCCGACCGAGCCGCAATCGTCACAGATCAGGAACGCCACCATCGCCGTGGCTTCATGGTCGTGCGCGCAGGCGAGATAGGCGTTACGGCTTTCGATGCGGTGAACGAGGCCGTTCTCCATCAAAAAGTCGAGCGCGCGATAGACCGTGATCGGGGCAGGCCGCGGCATCGATTTGGCGAGTTCGTCGATCACCTCATAGGCGCCGAGCGGACGGTGGCTGGACAACAGCGCCTGCAGCACCTGGCGGCGGATCGGGGTGAATTTCTGCGCCCGCAGCTTGCACACCCGCTCCGCATGATCGATTGCGTCCGCGGTGCAGCGGCCGTGGTCGTGATCGGGCGCGGGAAAGGTCGGCTTGGTCGGGGTCATGTGATGGGGTCATGTAACGCGGCTGATCCCGCCCGTCGAATCCGGCCGGAGATCTTCAAACCGCAGAATCATGTAGCATTTTACCCCGGCAACCCCAAATCCCCCTTTCTTCGGGCCGCACGTCTGACGGAGCCATGTGCCGCCGGCGGGTCAGACCTCCATAAACTTGCCATATCGCGTTAATAAGCTAGCTTATCATATCCAAAGCTTATGGAGACGAACCCCTGATGGCCCGCGGCCCTGTGGATATGAACTTCCTGTTTACGCTCGGTGAATTGCAGCGCCTGGTGCGTGCCTATGCCGACAAGCAGGCGGCGCGCTACGGCATCACCCGCGCGCAATGGGCTGTGCTGGCCAAGGTGGAGCGCAACGAGGGCCTGAAGCAGTCGGAACTCGCCGAACAGATGGAAATGCAGCCAATCACGCTGACGCGGCTGATCGACAAGCTCTGCGACAATGGCTGGATCGAGCGCCGCGGCGACGAGACCGACCGCCGCGTCAACCGGCTTTATTTGCGCAAGGCCGCCCGTCCGCTGCTCGGCAAATTGGGGGGCTTGCGCTCCGAACTGACCGCCGCGGCGCTGGAGGGCATCAGTCCGGCCGACGCCCACCGCCTGCTCGACCAGCTCGAAGCCATCAAGGAAAACGTGCGCAACGCCATCCAGAACGCCCCGGCTGAACCGCCGAAGAAAGAACAGCGCTATGGCTGATCCGATCCTGAAATTTCCGCCGGAGCAGAAGGGCAATCCGCCCGGAAAACCCCGGACCAAGATCGCCGCGGAGCCGCGCCGCCGCCTGATGGCCGGCCTGCGGCGCTACCGCCGCACGTTGCTGCTGGTGGTACTGCCGCTGGTGGCGCTGCTGGCGGGACTGACCTTCTATCTCAATGGCGGCCGCTACATGACCACCGACGACGCCTATGTCGGCGCGCAGAAGGTTCTGATCACGCCCGACATCTCCGGCAAGATCATCAAGATCGCCGTCAGGGAAGGCCAGCAGGTCGCGGCCGGCGACGTCATGTTCCAGATCGATCCGGTGCCGTTCGAGCTGGCGGTGGCGCAGGCGCGCGCCAAGCTCGCCGATGCCAAGACCAGCCACGACAACCTCGTCGCCAACGTCAAGCTCTATGGCGACACGGTCGACCTCGTCAACGCCGGCATCGTGCTCAAGCAGCGCGACGTCGACCGCAAGACGGCGCTCGCCAAGAACAATTTCGGCTCGCAGCTCGACCTCGACAACAGCGCCACATCGCTGGTCACGGCCCAAGCGCAGCTGCAGCTCGTCAAGCAGCAGCAATCCACCGCGCTCAATCAACTGCTCGGCAATCCCGAGCTGCCGCTCGAGCAGTTTCCGGCCTATTTGCAGGCCAAGGCCGCGCTCGACGACGCCCAGCGCAACCTCGATCTGACCACGGTGCGCGCGCCGATGGCCGGCGTCGCGACCCAGGTCGACCAGATCCAGCTCGGCCGCTTCCTCGCCGTGGGCACGCCGGTGTTCGCCGTCATCGACACCTCCAAGCCCTGGGTCGACGCCAATCTGAAGGAAAGCGACTTCACCTATGTCGCGGTCGGGCAGACCGTCACCATCGATGTCGACGCCTTCCCCGATCACGCCTTCAAGGGCACGGTCGGCTCGCTGAGCCCCGGCACCGGCGCGCAATTCTCGATTCTGCCGCCGCAGAACGCCACCGGTAATTTCGTCAAGGTGGTGCAGCGCGTGCCGGTGCGGATCTATTTCGACAGCAACGACAAATTCGTTTGGAAGCTGAAGGCCGGCATGAGCGCCTACACCTCGATCGACACCGGCCATCACCGTTCACTTGCGGCGCTGCTCGGTTTTGGCCCGGCATCGGCAGCAAAGGACTAGCCCGGCATGACGACCGCGGCCGCAGCGCCCGTTGCCGTTCCCGGCTTGCGCCGGAACATGGTGACGATCTGCGCCATGACCGCGACCATCATGCAGGCGCTGGACACCACCATCGCCAATGTCGCGCTGCCCTACATGCAGGGCTCGCTGTCGGCGTCGCAGGACCAGATCAACTGGGTCCTGACCTCCTACATTGTCGCGGCCGCGATCATGACCGCGCCGGTGGGCTGGATCGCCAACCGTTTCGGGCGCAAGCGCATCTTCATCCTGTGTTCCGGCGGCTTCACCATCGCCTCGGTGCTGTGCGGGCTGGCGCAGGACATCAACCAGATGGTGCTGTTCCGCCTGCTGCAGGGCGTGTTCGGCGCCGCCCTGGTGCCGCTGTCGCAGGCGGTGATGCTGGACTCCTATGCGCTGCACGAGCGCGCGAAAGCGATGTCGATCTGGGGCATGGGCGTGATGATGGGCCCGATCATGGGGCCGTCGCTGGGAGCCTGGCTGACCGAGACCTATTCCTGGCACTGGGTGTTCTTCGTCAATCTGCCGTTCGGCGTCTTCACCGTGCTCGGCCTTATGGTGTTCATGGACGAGACCAAGAAGAATCTCGAGCTGCGCTTCGACTGGTTCGGATTTGCAGCCCTCGCGGTTGCGATCGGGAGCCTGCAGCTCGCGCTCGACCGCGGCGAGCAGCTCGGCTGGCTCGAATCCAATGAGATTATTGCCGAGTTCATCATCTCGGCGGTCGGCTTCTATTATTTCTTTGCCCATTCACTGACGACCGCCTCACCCTTCATCCAGTTCGCGATCTTCAAGGACAAGAATTTCATCGGCGGCTGCGTGTTCATGGCGGTGATGGGCCTGGTGCTGTTCTCGACCATGGCGCTGTCCTCGCCCTACCTGCAGAACGTGATCGGCTATCCCATCATCACCGCGGGGCTGCTGCTGGCGAGCCGCGGCTGCGGCACCTTTGTCGCCATGATGCTGGTCGGCCGCCTGATGCGCTATATCGAGGCGCGCACGCTGATCATCTCCGGGCTCGGCCTGACCTGCCTTTCACTGTTCTACATGACCGGCTGGACCGACCAGACCGGCGTGCCGGAAATCGTGACCTTGAGCATCGTGCAAGGTTTCGGGTTCGGCCTCGTCTTCGTGCCGCTCTCCACAGTGGCGTTCCTGACGCTGCCCAATCACCTGCGCACCGACGGCACCTCGATGCTGACGCTGTTGCGTAATGTCGCGAGCTCGATCGGAATTTCCATCGTGATCGCGCAGCTGACGGAGGGCTCGCGGCGGGTCTATGCGGTGCTGAATGAGCACGTCACCCCGTTCAACCACGCCATGCAGATGCCGAACGTGCGCGGCATGATCGACATGGGCACCGATGCCGGCCGCGCCATGGCCGACGTCATGATCGCGGTGCAGGCGCAGATCATCGCGTTTTCGCAGGACTACCAGATGGTGATGCTGTTCACGCTTTGCACCATTCCGCTCGCGATCATCATCGGTTCCACCAAGGTCACCCTGCGCAAGCAGGCAGCGGCGCCGGAACATGCGGTGATGGAGTAGCGCGTCTGCGCCTGCCGTCATACGCGGGCTTGACCCGCGTATCCATCAATCTTCAAAAGGATTTTTTCCGAAGCGGATGGATGGCCGGGTCAAGCCCGGCCATGACGAGTTGGGTTGCGTCGCCGCTCTCGTTCTTTGTAATGACGAATTGGCGAACGTACTCGCCCTCAGTTCAGCTTCTCGATCGCCATCGCGACGCCCTGCCCGACCCCGACGCACATGGTGGCGAGCGCGCGTTTGCCGCCGCGCTTTTCCATGCCGTGCACCGCGGTCATCGCCAGCCGCGCACCGCTCATCCCGAGGGGATGACCGAGCGCGATGGCGCCGCCATGCGGGTTGACGAAATCGGCATCGTCCTTGACGCCAAGCTGGCGCAGGCAGGCGATGCCCTGGCTGGCGAAGGCCTCGTTGAGCTCGATCAGGTCGAAATCGCTGATCTTGAGGCCCAGCCGCTCCATCAGCTTGCGCGTCGCCGGCACCGGGCCGATACCCATGATGCGCGGCGGCACCGCGGCCGAGGCGAGGCCCAGAATCCGCGCCCGCGGCGTCAGACCGTGCTTCTTCACTGCGGCTTCCGAGGCGAGAATCATCGCGGCGGCGCCGTCATTGACGCCCGACGCATTGCCCGCCGTCACCGTGCCTGGATTGCGCACGATCGGTTTTAACTTTGCCAGCCCCTCGAGCGTGGTTTCGGGACGCGGATGCTCGTCTCTGTCGACTTGAGTAGGCCCGGCCTTGCCGCCGGGCACCGAGACCGGCGTGATCTCCTCGGCGAAATAACCCGATGCGATCGCGGCGCCCGCGCGCTGCTGCGAGCGGATCGCGAACGCGTCCTGATCGGCGCGCGAGACCTGGAATTCCTCGGCGACGTTCTCGCCGGTCTCGGGCATGGCGTCGACGCCATATTGCGCCTTCATCAAGGGGTTAATGAAGCGCCAGCCGATGGTGGTGTCGAAAATCTCGGCCGAGCGCGAAAACGCTTCCGCCGCCTTGCCCATCACGAACGGCGCCCGCGTCATCGATTCGACGCCGCCGGCGATGGCGAAGTCGATCTCGCCGGCGCGGATCGCGCGCGCGCCGGCGCCGACCGCATCCAGTCCCGAAGCACAAAGACGATTGAGCGTCTGGCCGGGAACCGTGTCCGGCATGCCCGCCAGCAACAGCGCCATCCGCGCCACGTTGCGGTTGTCCTCGCCGGCCTGGTTGGCGCAGCCGAAATAGACTTCGTCGACTTGCGACCAGTCGAGCGCAGGATGCCGCGCCATCAGCGCCCTGATCGGGGTGGCCGCGAGGTCGTCGGCGCGCACCCTGGCGAGCGAACCGCCGAAACGGCCGATCGGGGTCCTCACGGCGTCGCAAATAAATACATCGCGCATCGAATCTCTCCCTGAATCCCGCTTTTCGAACCCGTCCACTCGAATGGATGGCGAGTTTTAGGAGCGCTGTAGCGGCAGGTCAATTGACGGCTTTGGCGCCAGCGGCGCATTCGCGCGAGGTCCGCCATGCCTAATGCTTGCGAGGTGGCTCCGGATGGACCCGCTGAGAACGTGGAAAACACGTATTGCCGCGGCAAACAGATAGGATCGCCTGCCAAAATTTTGTAGTTTGCGCCCGCCCATGACGATCCAGCAATCCATTCCCGTTCCACCGGACGCCGTTCCGCCGGATGCCGCCCCGCCTGCGGAGGCCGCCGCGCGCGTCACGCCGATGATGGAACAATACCTTGAAATCAAGGCCGCCCATCCCGGGCTGTTGCTGTTCTACCGGATGGGCGACTTTTATGAATTGTTCTTCGAGGACGCCGAGATCGCTTCGAAGACGCTCGGCATCGTCTTGACAAAACGCGGCAAGCATCAGGGCCTGGATATCCCGATGTGCGGCGTGCCGGTGGAACGCTCGGAGGATTATCTGCATCGCCTGATCGCCGCCGGCCATCGGGTCGCGGTGTGCGAGCAGACCGAGGATCCGGCCGCGGCCCGCGCGCGCGGCAACAAGAGCGTGGTCAGCCGCGCCGTGGTGCGGCTGGTTACCCCGGGCACGCTGACCGAAGACACGCTGCTCGACGCGCGCGCCAACAACTATCTGCTGGCGATCGCGCGGGCGAAGGGGTCGGCGGGAGCCGACCGCATCGGGCTTGCCTGGATCGATATTTCCACCTCCGAATTCATCGTCACGGAATGTTCGACCGGCGAACTCGCCGCGACGCTGGCGCGCATCAATGCGAACGAGGCGATCGTCACCGACGCGCTCTATGGCGATCCTGAGTTGGGGCCGACCTTGCGCGAATTGCCGGCGGTGACGCCGCTGACCCGCGATTTTTTCGACGGCGCAACCGCCGAGCGGCGGCTATGCGATTATTTCGCGGTCGCCACCATGGACGGCCTCTCCGCGATGTCGCGGCTCGAAGCCACCGCCGCCGCGGCCGCCGTGACCTATATCGACCGCACCCAGGTCGGAAAACGCCCGCCGCTGTCGCCGCCGTCGCGCGAGGCTGCCGGAACCACCATGGCGATCGATCCCGCGACGCGCGCCAATCTCGAACTGACGCGGACGCTGGCGGGCGAACGGCGCGGCTCGCTGCTGGACGCCATCGACTGCACCGTGACCGCGGCCGGATCGCGGCTGCTGGCGCAGCGGCTGGCGGCACCGCTCACCGACAGCGCTGGCATCGCGCGGCGGCTGGACGCCATCTCGGCGTTCGTCGCCGACAGCGCGGCGCGCGACGAACTCCGCACCACCTTGAAGGCGGCGCCCGACATGTCGCGCGCGCTGGCGCGCTTGTCGGTCGGGCGCGGCGGCCCGCGCGATCTTGCCGGATTGCGCGACGGCATCCTCGCCGCCGACGCGGCGCTGGCGCGGCTTTCGCAGCTCGAAGCGCCGCCGGCGGAAATCGCCGCCATCATGGAGGCGCTGCACCGACCCTCGCGCGAATTGGCCCGCGAATTCGAGCGCGCGCTCGACGAGCAACTGCCGTTGATCAAACGCGACGGCGGTTTTGTCCGGCAAGGTTATGAGGCCGCCCTCGACGAGACCCGCAGCCTGCGCGATGCCTCGCGCCTCGTCGTCGCCGCGATGCAGGCGCGCTACGCCGACGACACAGGCGTCAAGGGCCTGAAGATCCGGCACAACAACGTGCTCGGCTATTTCGTCGAGGTCACGGCGCAGCACGGCGACAAATTGATGTCACCGCCTTTGAACGCGACCTTCATCCATCGCCAGACGCTCGCCGGGCAAACGCGCTTTACGACGTCGGAACTCGGCGAGATCGAAGCCAAGATCGCCAATGCCGGCGACCGCGCGCTCGGGCTGGAACTGGAAATTTTCGAGCGGCTGTGCGCGCAGGCGATCGCCGCGAGCGAAGATCTGCGCGCCGCGGCGCATGCCTTTGCCATGCTCGATGTCGCGACCGCGCTGGCAAAGCTCGCGGTCGACGATAATTACGTGCGGCCCGAGGTCGATGCCTCGCTCGGCTTCGCCATCGAGGGCGGCCGGCATCCCGTGGTCGAGCAGGCGCTGAAGCGCGACGGGGCGCCGTTCATCGCCAATGCCTGCGACCTCTCGCCGGGCCCGGCGCAGAAATCCGGCCAGATCTGGCTGATCACCGGCCCCAACATGGCGGGCAAATCGACCTTCCTGCGCCAGAACGCGCTGATTGCGCTGTTGGCGCAGATCGGCAGTTTCGTGCCGGCGGCCCGCGCCCGGATCGGCATCGTCGACCGGCTGTTCTCGCGCGTTGGAGCTGCGGACGATCTCGCGCGCGGCCGCTCCACCTTCATGGTGGAGATGGTCGAGACCGCCGTCATCCTCAATCAGGCCAGCGAGCGCTCGCTGGTGATTCTTGATGAAATCGGCAGGGGCACCGCGACCTTCGACGGACTGTCGATCGCCTGGGCCGCGATCGAGCACCTGCACGAGGCCAATCGCTGCCGCGCGCTGTTCGCCACGCATTATCACGAACTCACCGCGCTGTCGGCCAAACTGCCGCGGCTCTTCAACGCCACCGTGCGGGTCAAGGAATGGCAGGGCGACGTGGTGTTCCTGCACGAGGTGCTGCCGGGCTCGGCCGATCGCTCCTACGGCATCCAGGTCGCAAAGCTCGCCGGCCTGCCGGCGCCGGTGATCGCGCGCGCCAAATCGGTGCTGGCAAAACTGGAGGCGCAGGACCGCGGCCAGACCACACGCGCTTTGGCCGAAGACCTGCCGCTGTTCGCGGTGCCCTCGCGCGCCGCCGCCGAACCGGCGCCGCCCAGCGAAGCGGAGAGGCTGATCGAGGCAGTGAAGGCGCTGCACCCCGACGAGATGTCGCCGCGCGAGGCGCTGGACGCGTTGTATGCGTTGAAGGCGAAGCTGCCGAAGCAATAACCGTCATTGCGAGCGCAGCGAAGCAATCCATATCGCAGCACGAAGAAAGAATGGATTGCTTCGTCGCTTCGCTCCTCGCAATGACGGCGGCTGTTTCACCGCGCCAGCTTCCGCCGTCCGTTCCACCACAATCCCAGATTCCAGCCGATGCAAGTCGCCAGCGCCAGACTGAGCGCGATCGCCGAGCCGAACCGTGGCGCCGCGGCCTGCAGCACGGCAATCGCGATGCCGAAGCCGATCAGGCCCCAGCCGCCATTGGCAATCACCGCCGCGGTCGGCTTGCCGCCGATGCGCGGATGCAGGATCAGCATCATGGATGTAAATACCCCTGGAAACAGCGCGATGACACCGCTGACGCTGGGGCCGACCCAGCGTGACAGCGTGACCACGGTGGCGACCAGGGTCGCGACCAGCGACGCGCGCAGCGGGATGTCGTACCAGCGGCGCGTGATCAGCGGCATCCTGACGTGGCGGAAACGCCGCAACAGCGGCAGGCAGATCGCAAACGTGACGGCATTCGCGATCAGGCCGCCCGCCAGCGTCCAGTGCACCGTCCGCGTCAGCGCGGCAAGCGTGATCCATACCGCGATCGCGCCGCCGGAACTGACAAACGCATTGTGCCGCTGCGCCAGCACGACGTAGGTCAGCGCCAGCCCGATCGTCGCCGCGTTGATCGGCAGGCTCGCCAGCGCGCCCTCGGCGATGAAGGTCGCATCGTGATCAAGCGCGAGGAAGACGTAGGACGGCCCCGCCGAAATCGGCAAGGTCGCCACCAGTGCGCCGATCACCGGACCCGAACGCTCGGTAATCACGGAAGCCGACACCACGAAGACAGCGGTGATCGCCATGCGCAGCGCCAGCGTCAGGATGAAAACGAGATCGGGGGACATGTCTTGTCGTTCCTGCGAAAGCAGGAACCCATAACCACAAATGTTCGTGTTGCGCGAAAGCTCTCGAACAGCATTTCTTGGAACGAGAGGCCGCGGCGTATGGGTCCCTGCTTTCGCAGGGACGACGGCAAATTGGGCGTATTCACACCCGCTGCATCGTCACCGACATCTTCGGGCCGTTCTTGATGGTCTGGTAGACCACGCAATAGCGCTCGGTGAGTTTCAAAAGCAGATCGAGCTTCTCCTGCGGCGCTGATGTATCGACGTCGAAGCGCAGGCGGATTTCGGCAAAGCCGATCGGAGCCTCCTTGTCGACGCCGAGCGTGCCGCGAAAGTCGAGATCGCCCTCGGCGGTCACGTTGCCTGATTTGAGCGGGACATCGATCGCGGTCGACACGGATTTGAGCGTCACGCCGGCGCAGGCGGCGAGCGCTTCCAGCAGCATATCGCCCGAACACAGTTCGAGGCCGGATCCTCCGGTCGCGGGGTGCAGGCCCGCCACCGCCAGCGCGCGGCCGGTCTCAACCTTGCAGGCGATGCCTTCGTTCTCGATCGAGCCCCGCGCGGTCAGCGTGATGACTGCGGCCTTTGGATCGGATTTGTAGCGCTCCTTGATCGGAGCCTGTATGGCGCGGAGTTCGGCGGCGTCCATCTCGTTCTCTCCCGGAGTTCTGATGTGCTTTCGCATTTAACGGGTCAAGGCGCGGATGTCACCACCACATCGCCTCGCCCATGGCCGATTTCGGATCAAGATCCGGCACGTTGCGGTCGAGCGAACGATCGAGCGCGGTCAGTACGCGACGCTTGAAATTGTCGAACAAGGGCGAATTGCGGTCGCGCGGCCGCGCCAAATTGACCCGGATTTCCTCGAACAGCCGGCCCGGCCGCGGCCGCATCACGAAAACGCGATCCGCCAGCACCACCGCCTCGTCGACGTCGTGCGTGACCAGCACCAGGGTCGGCCGCGTGTCGGCCCAGAGGTCGAGCAGATGGTCCTGCAGATCCCGCCGCGTGAACGCGTCCAGCGCGGAGAAGGGCTCGTCCAGCAGCAGCACCTCCAGCTGCGGCACCAGTGCGCGCGCGATCGCCACGCGCTGCGCCTGGCCGCCTGAGAGTTCGCGCGGCCACGCATCGGCCTTGTCCGTGAGCCCGACCCGTTCAAGCGCGCGGGCGACTTTTTCGCGGCGGACATTGCGGGGCAGCTCCGTGAGCCCAAAGCCGATATTGTCGGCGACGCTGAGCCACGGCAGCAGCCGCGGCTCCTGGAAGATAATCCCGATTTTGGCGTGCGGCGCCGAAGTCCTGATACCGTCGAGCGTGACCGCGCCGGAGGTGGCGGGATCGAGCCCGGCGATGGCGCGCAGCAGCGTCGATTTTCCGCATCCGGAGCCGCCGATGATGGCGACGATCTCGCCCAGCCTGATCTCGGCCGAAAAACGCTCGAGCGCGTTGACGCCGTTGGGATAGACCTTGCCGAGGCGATCGAGGACCAGCATTCAGGCGCCTCCGCTTTTGCCGCCGAACGCGTCCTGCCAGCGCAACAACGGCGCGGTCGCGATCTCGATCAGCCAGTCGGTGGTCTTGCCGAGAATGGCGAAGATCACGATCGCCGCCAGGATTTGCGCCGGCTTGCCGAGCTGCTGGCCGTCGAGCAAGAGATAGCCGAGGCCCTCGGATGCGCCCATCAGCTCGGCGGCGACCACGAACATCCAGCCCAATCCGAGACCGACGCGGAGCGCCACCACATAGGCCGGCAACACCGCGGGCAACAAGATGCGCTGGATCATTGCCGGCCCGGAGAGGCGAAAGGTGCGGCCAACTTCGACGATCTTGCGATCGACCGACAGGATCGCGCCCATTACGCCGAGGTAGACCGGGAAAAATACCCCGGCCGCGATCAGCGCGACTTTCGACGTTTCGAAAATCCCGAGCCACAGGATGAACAGCGGCACCCACGCCAGCGACGGGATCGCGCGCAGCGCCTGCACGGTGGGATCGAGCAGCCGGCGCGCCAGTCCCCAATAGCCGGAGACAGCACCCATCAGCGTGCCGGCGGCGACGCCAAGGCCGAATCCGGCGGCAACCCGCGTCAGCGTCGCCAGGATATGCCGCAGCAGTTCGCCGCTCTTGCCCAGTTCGAAAATGGTCGCAAAAATCTTCGAGGGCGGCGGCACCAGACGTCCAGTGGACAGGCCACGCCAGACGATGATCTCCCAGACGAGAGCCAGCCCCACCGGCAGCAGCAGCCCGAGCGCCGGCCGCGCGAAACGCCGCAGCCGTCCCGGCGAAGCGGGGTGTGCCGCCATGGTATCGGCCTGTTCAAGTAGTTCAACCGTCATGGCCATAGCAGAAACGCGTCTCGTGGAGGATTGCAAGGTGGCGGATGGACGGACATATCTCAATCCGTCGTCCCTGCGAAAGCATGCGAAAGCAGGGACCCATAATCACAGGCCGTTGTATTTTGCAAAGCCGTTGCACACCGAGCAAAATAGCAGGGCCGCGGCGTGGGTCCCCGCGTTCGCGGGGACGACATCCGAATGCTCCTCAATTCGTCGGCAGCGGAATCTGGTCGTCGATCAGCGCGTCGAGCGTCGCCTTGACGTCGACCTTGGCGTCGATCACGCCCGCCTGCTGCAGCGCCAGACCCGCGGCGAGAATGGAGTCGCGCTGCGGCGCGCCGATCCGGCTGTGGGTCAGTTCGGTGCGCTCCTTGAGCTGCTTGTCGACCACCGCGTCCGGCAGTTTTGTCACCGATATGAATGTCTGCTTCAGGTCGTCGTAATTCGCCAGCGAATATTTGCGCGCGTCCTCGTAAACCGCTAGCACGCGGCGAACGATATCGGGATAATCCTTCAGGAACTGCTCGCGCACATTGAGAATGCCCCAGGTATTGGCGTCGGGCTTGCGGAAGAACAGTTTGGCGCCGTCCTCGATTTCCGCCTGCGCCATCATGGGATCGAGGCCCGCCCAGGCGTCGACGTCGCCGCGGATCAGCGCGGTCTTGCCGTCGGCATGCTGCAGCAGCACCGGGGTGATGTCCTTTTCGCTCAAGCCAGCGCCGAGCAGCGCACGCACCAGGAAGATGTGCGGATCGGTGCCGCGGGTCACCGCGACGCGCTTGCCCTTGAGATCGGCGACGGTGGCAATCTTCGAATCCTTCGTCGTCACCAGTGCGGTCCATTCCGGACGCGAAAAGACATAGATCGACTTGATGGGATTGCCGTTGATCCTGGCGACCAGCGCCGCGGAGCCCGCGGTGGAACCGAAATCGATCGAGCCGGCGTTGAGAAACTCGAGCGCCTTGTTGGAACCGGCCGATTGCACCCAGACGATGCTGATGCCATCCTTGGCGAATTCCTTTTCCAACAGTCCCTTTTGCTTGAGGATCATCGAAACCGGATTGTAGGTCGCCCAGTCGATGTGAATTTCCTTGAGCGGCTCGGCGGCAAAGGCGGCGCCGGGAATCAGCATCGCGGCGGCGATGACCGCAGCCAAGATCGCAGCCAAGCCACGCCGTGAAATTTTGGACATCGTCGGGACTCCTCGGTTGTGAGCGATTAGATTGAAGCGCAGGGAGGCGCGGCGCGAGACGCGGCACGGTCGGCGGTGATTGGCTCGTCAAAAAACCACGTTTTATTTCAATTAGTTAGGGCACCGCGTCAATGAGAAAATACGCATCGCCCGCGCCCCTGAACGAGAACAACTTTGCCCAACGGATACGGAATCGAGCATGGACCTGCTGTTAAGTCAGTTTGTCCCGTGACAGCATCGGCGCCGTCCGATATCGGGGTAGCTTATGGATAGCGTCCTGACCGAGAACAGGCCTGAGGCCGACGAACGTTTCGATAGCGCGCGGATCACCGCCGCGGTCGATGCGCTCGCCGAGAAACATGCCGGCCGCGAGGATGTTTTCCGCTCCGCCACGGCGCATTATTTGAAGGCCGAGCTGCTCGCGGCGCGCGCCACCGCCCAGGCCGTGCTGCTGAAGGATCGTCACGGCCGGCGCTGCGCCGAGCGGCTGTGTTACGTGCAGGACGAAATCATCCGTATCCTGTTCTCGGCCGCCACGCGGCATCTGTATCGCTCGCCGATCCCTTCGGGCGCCGAGCGCATGGCGGTGGTCGCCACCGGCGGCTATGGCCGCGGGCTGATGGCGCCGGAATCCGATATCGATCTGCTGTTCATCCTGCCCTACAAGCAGACGGCCTGGGGCGAGCAGGTCGCCGAAGCCATTCTGTATTGCCTGTGGGACATGGGATTGAAGGTCGGCCACGCCACGCGCTCGGTCGATGAATCGATCCGGCAGGCGCGCGGCGACATGACGATCCGCACCGCGATCCTGGAGACGCGCTTCCTGACCGGAGACCTGCCGCTCTACAATGAGCTGGTCGAGCGGTTCGACAGGGAAGTGGTGCAGGGCACCGCGGCCGAATTCGTGACCGCCAAACTGGCCGAGCGCGAGGAGCGGCATCGACGCGCCGGCCAGTCGCGCTATCTGGTCGAACCCAACGTCAAGGACGGCAAGGGCGGCCTGCGCGACCTGCACACGCTGTTCTGGATCGCGAAATACGTCTACCGGGTGCGCGAGACCGACGAGCTGCTCGAACGCGGCGTGTTCGACGCCCAGGAGTACCGCACCTTCCGCCGCTGCTCCGATTTCCTGTGGTCGGTGCGCTGCAACATCCATTTCTTCTCAGGCAGGGCCGAAGAGCGGCTGTCGTTCGACCTGCAGCGCGAGATCGCGATCCGGCTGGGCTATACCTCGCATCCCGGCATGCAGGATGTCGAACGCTTCATGAAGCACTATTTCCTGGTCGCCAAGGACGTCGGCGACCTCACCGCGATCCTGTGCGCCAAGCTGGAGGACCAGCAGGCCAAGCCGGCGCCGGTGCTGAGCCGCATGATGTCGCGGCTGCGCCCGAGCACGCGGCGGGTGCCCGACAGCGACGATTTCATCGTCGACAACAACCGCATCAACCTCGCGGCGCCCGACGTCTTCAAGCACGACCCGGTCAATCTGATCCGGATCTTCCGGCTCGCGCAGAAGAACAATCTGGCGTTTCACCCCGACGCCATGCGCACGGTGACGCGGTCGCTGAAACTCGTCAACACGCAGCTGCGCGACGATCCCGAAGCCAACCGGCTGTTCATGGAAATCCTGACGTCGAACGACGCGGAAACCGTGCTGCGGCGCATGAACGAGACCGGCGTGCTCGGCCACTTCATCCGCGCCTTCGGCAAGATCGTGTCGATGATGCAGTTCAACATGTACCACCATTATACGGTGGACGAGCACCTGTTGCGCTGCGTCGGCTATCTGCAGGAGATCGAACGCGGCGGCAATGACGAGTTCATCGTCGCCAGCGACCTGATGCGCAAGATCCGCCCCGATCATCGCGCCGTGATCTACATCACCACGCTGTTGCACGACATCGCCAAGGGCCGCCCCGAGGATCACTCGATCGCCGGCGCCAAGGTGGCGCGGCGGCTGTGCCCGCGGCTCGGCTTCAATGCCGCCGACACCGAACTGATCGCCTGGCTGATCGAGCAGCACCTCACGATGTCCACGGTGGCGCAATCGCGCGACCTTTCCGACCGCAAGACCATCGAGAATTTCGCCGCCGTGGTGCAGTCGGTGGAGCAGATGAAGCTTCTGACCATCCTGACCACGGCCGACATCCGCGGCGTCGGCCCCGGGGTCTGGAACGGCTGGAAGGCGCAGCTGCTGCGTACGCTGTATTACGAGACGGAGCCGGTGCTGACCGGCGGCTTCTCCGAGGTCAACCGCGCCCGGCGCATCGCGGTGGCGCAGGCGGAATTTCGCAGCGCCTTCACCGAATGGCCGGAAGTGGAACTCAACGCCTATATCGCGCGGCACTATCCGGCGTACTGGCTCAAGGTCGAACTGCCGCGCAAGATCCGCCACGCTCGCTTCCTGCGCACCAGCGAACAGGCCGGCCACAAGCTCGCGATCAATGTCGGCTTCGACGAGGCGCGCGGCGTCACCGAACTGACCATCCTGGCGGTGGATCACCCCTGGCTATTGTCGATCATCGCCGGCGCCTGCGCCTCGGCGGGCGCCAACATCGTCGACGCGCAGATCTACACCACGACCGACGGCCGCGCGCTCGACACCATCGCGATATCGAGGGAATACGACCGCGACGAGGACGAGGGCCGCCGCGCCACGCGGATAGGCGAAATGATCGAGGACGTGCTGGAAGGCAAATTGCGCCTGCCCGAAGTGGTGGCGCGCCGCGCCGCCGGGCGCAAGATGCGCCCCTTCGTGGTCGAGCCGGAAGTCATCATCAACAATCAGTGGTCGGACCGCTACACCGTGATCGAGGTCAGCGGCCTCGACCGGCCCGGCCTGTTGTACGAACTGACCACCGCGATCTCGAAGCTCAACCTCAACATCGCCTCGGCCCATGTCGCGACCTTCGGCGAGCGCGCCCGCGACGTGTTCTACGTCACTGACCTCTTGGGCGCGCAGATCAACGCGCCGACGCGGCAAGCCGCGATCAAGAGCGCGCTGGTCCATTTGCTCGCCAATGATTCGACGGTGGCGAAGCCCGCGGCGTGATGAAACTGTGGCCGCGGGCTAAGTGCCTTCAGAACCTGGTGATCGGCTCCAGCGCCTCCCCGGTGCGCAGTGCGCGCAGCGGCGCGGTGTCGCAATAGACCCGTTCCTCGATCACCTTGCCTTCCCTGATGCGGAATTTATCGACGCCGCGCCAGTCGAACCGCTTGCCGTCGATGATGCGGCTGGTCTGCCATTCGACGATCACGACGTCGCCGCGCGAGGTCCAGTCCAGCAACTGCCAGACAAAATCCGGCGCGGCGGCGGTCTGGACTTCCAGCAGGCGATCGAGTTCGCTTCCCTTCACCGTTCTACCCACCATCGGCGTGTGCAGCAGGCCTTCCGGGTGCCACAGACCGAGAAAGGCCTTGCCGTCCCGCGCCGCCCAGGCGGCGGCAAATCGCGTTACAAAATCCTGGATCTCCGCGTCCGTCATCGATCGTCTCCATGCTGTTTGTAATGGAGACGCTAAGGGTATTGCCGACGGCCGTCTGGCGATTTACGGACCTGACGTTTTCTTGGTTTGCTAGAGAGGGCCGTGGTCACGACACAAAACTAATAGTGTCCTCGCGAAAGCGGGGACCCATAACCACGAATGTTCGTTGTGACAGGAGATGCCGCTCCAGCTCACACCACATAACCACCGGTGGTTATGGGTCCCGGCTCGCGCTGCGCTTGGCCGGGACGACGAGGGGGGTGTGACGAATTCTGGATAGGCGGCGACTAAGCCGCATGCCTTGATGCCTTCAGCACCACGCCCTCATGCTCCAGCAGCCAACGCTTGCGTTGCAGTCCGCCGCCATATCCGGTCAGGGAGCCGTTGGCGCCGATCACGCGGTGACAAGGCACGACGACGCTGATGGGATTCGAGCCGTTGGCATGGCCGACCGCGCGCACCGCCGTGGGCATGTCGAGCCGGGCCGCCAGTGCGCCGTAGCTTGTCGTCGTCCCCACCGGGATCGTCCGCAGCGCGGTCCAGACCTTGCGCTGGAATACGGTGCCAGCGACGCGCCATTTGATCGCGTCGAGGCAGGCGAGTTCGCCCGCGAAATAGGCTGAGAGCGCCGCCCGGGTATCCGCCGGGGCGCGCGCGTTTTCCAGAACCGGCGCGCCGCATTGCAGGCGCAGCAGCTGTCGCATCCGCGGCTCATAGTCTTCCCAGTCCAGCGCCCGCAGCGCGCCCTCGGCGTCGGTAACGAGCAAGGCGGTGCCGATCGGCGTTTGCAGCCGATCGAGAGTGAATGTTTCAGGCGGCTTCGCGTTCATGTTTCTTCCGCGTTGCAGCGGCGTGCGGATATCCCGCGGCCCACAGATGCAAGGCCGCATAGGCGCGCCAGGGCCGCCATGCCTCGGCGCGCACCAATAATTCGGCGGGCGACGGGCGCCTTCCGTCGGCGCTCGCCATCGCGCGCATCAATCCGATGTCGGCGGTGGGGAACGCATCGGGCTCGCGCAACTCGCGCATCGCGATGTATTGCGCGGTCCATTCGCCGATCCCCGGCAGCGACCGCAATTTCGCAATCGTCTCCTCAAGGCTGGCACTTCGGCTGAAGATCATGGGATCGGCGGAAATGGCCTGCGCCAGCGATGTCACCGCCATCGCGCGCGCATTCGGCATGCCGAGCTTGGAAAGATCGACCTTGGCGAGACGCATGGGCGACGGGAACAGATGGCTGAGGCCCTCACCCTCCCCAGCCATCGCCGGGAACGGCGTGCCGTAGGCCTCTACCAGCCTGCCGAGCAATCTGGTCGCGGCCGGAACGGTGATTTGCTGACCGAAGATCGCTCGCACCGCGAGCTCAAAACCGTCCCAGGCGCCGGGAACACGCATCCCCGGCCGCGCCTCAACGAGCGGCGCCAGCAGCGGGTCGAGCGCAAGATGGGCGCCGATCGTATCGGGATCGGCGGCAAGATCGAATACCCGCCGTACCCGCGCGATGATCTGGGGCAGCGCCGCCATATCGGGAAATCGCAGGGAGACATTGACCCGGTTCTTGTCCGCCGGCGCGACGCTGATCACGCCACAATGGCCGCCGATCGCAATGCTGCGCCGATAGGTATTCCCCGAGACGGCTTCGACGCCGGGAATAGCGCGGACGCTGAGAAACGACAGCATCGCATCCCAGTCGTAGGGCGGCCGGTAGGCGAGACGAATCGACAATGCCCCGGTTTCGCGCCTGGTCTGGTCGCGGCCACGCCGCAGTGAGGCCGGCGGACGTCCGAACATCTGCAGGAATGTTTCGTTGAAGCGGCGCACACTGTTGAAGCCCGAGGCGAGCGCGACCTCGGCCATCGGCAGCGAGGTCTCGTGGATCAATTGTTTGGCGAGCAAGATCCGCCGCGTCTGTGCCACTGCGATCGGGGAGGCTCCGACATGCTGGTGAAACAGCCGCCGCAACTGGCGCGCGCCGATGCCGAGCCGGCCCGCCAGCCCTTCGACATCGGCCTCATCGAGGCCGCCGGCTTCGATCAGCGCGAGCGCGCGGGACACGGTGTTGCTGGTGCCGCGCCAGAACGCAAGATCGGGCGAGGTTTCCGGGCGGCAGCGCAGGCAGGGCCGGAAGCCGGCTTCCTGGGCCGCCGCCGCCGTCGGATAAAACGATGTATTTTCGAATTTCGGCGTGCGCGCCGGACAGATCGGCCGGCAATAGATGCCGGTGGTCTTGACGCCGACAAACAGGCGGCCGTCAAAACGGGCATCGCGGGTCGAAATCGCGCGGTAGCAGGCAATGCGGTCCATATCCATCACGGCAACATCACCCATTGGCAGCCGCCTGTCTCGCGGTTTTCGGACATCGTCAGCTCTGAAGGATCAGGCAGGTGGTGGTGCCATGCGCGAGCAGGCGCCCCTTGCCGTCCGTGACCCGTCCCTCGGCGGTGCCAATGCGCCGGCCACGGCTCAACACGATACCTTCCGCCTTGATGAGCCCGGTCTCGGGAACGATAGGCCGCAGCAGGGAAATCTTGAACTCGAGCGTGGTCTGACCGACGCCCTTTTCGAGAGTTGATTGGACGGCGAGTCCCATGCAGCTGTCGAGCAGCGTGGCCGCGAAGCCGCCGTGCACCGTGCCGGCGGGATTGAGATGAATGTCTCTCGGCTCCGCGGTGACGACGACGCGCCCGCTCACTGCCTCCGTCACATCGTAACCCAGGGTCCGCGCGATCGTATTGAGAGGCAGCGTCCCGTCGACGAGCCCCTGGACAAATTCCAGGCCGGTCAGCTCCAACTGCCGATCGGCGCTGACGGTCCCGTATGCCTTGCTGGCGATATTCATGATCGAAACATCGTCCATCGGACGACGCTTGTCTCGCGGTTTTCGGACATCGACATTCAAAAGGCGCAAGCCGGATCCGCCGGGAGTCCTTCACGGCGGGCTGCCGATGTTTCACGGCGTCGCAATGTGTTAGCACAGTGACGGAGACTCCTTCGTCGGCGTCTTATCGGGAGGGCATAGTGAACGCAATTGCCAACGCATTGGTGGCGCTGGTCGCCGCGCTGCATGTCTATTTTCTGGTTCTAGAGATGTTTCTCTGGACCAAACCGCTCGGCCTGAAGACGTTTCGCAACTCGCCGGAAAAGGCGGCCGACTCCGCGGTGCTTGCCGCCAATCAGGGGCTCTACAACGGCTTCCTCGCCGCGGGCCTGGTCTGGGGGCTGTTTCAGGGCACTCCCGGCTTCGGCTTCCAGATCAAGACATTCTTCCTGCTCTGCGTGGTTGTTGCAGGTGTCTATGGCGCGTTAACCGTCAGCCGCCGGATTCTGTACGTGCAGGCGGCGCCCGCGGCGATTGCGCTGATCCTGCTCTGGCTGGCGTAGCTTGGGTCCCCTTTCGGCCCTGCATTACCTTGCATTGCCGTATCCATTCCCTCACACTCGCAGGCAGCGACGGCGCCCGCCTGGGGTCGATTGAAACCCGGCGGACAAGACCGTCGGCACAATCACCATGAGGGAGCGCAGCGATATGAGGAACGGGATTCTACACCTGCTCGCCGGAGCCGCGGTTGCCATCGCACTATCGGCGTCGACGGCTTCCGCGCAGAAGAAATACGACACCGGCGCGACCGATACCGAGATCAAGCTTGGCCAGACCGTGCCGTTCTCAGGGCCGGCCTCCGCCTATGCCGGCATCGGCAAGACACAAGCCGCCTACCTCAAGATGATCAACGACCAGGGCGGCATCAACGGCCGCAAGCTCAATTTGATCCAGTATGACGACGCCTACAGCCCGCCGAAAGCGGTCGAGCAGGTGCGCAAGCTGGTCGAAGGCGACGAGGTGCTGTTTACTTTCCAGATCATCGGCACGCCATCGAACGCGGCCGTTCAGAAATACCTCAACGTGAAGAAGGTACCGCAGCTGCTCGCCTCGACCGGCGCATCGCGCTTTTCCGATCCGCAAAACGCGCCCTGGACCATCGCGTTCAATCCGAACTACCAGTCGGAGGGGCGCATCTACGCGAAATACATCCTGAAGAACTACCCCAACGCGAAGATCGGCATCTTCTATCAGAACGATGACCTCGGCCGCGATTACATCGCCGGCCTGAAGGGCGGTCTCGGCGACAAGGCCGCGACCATGATCGTTGCCGAAGCCTCCTACGAGCTGACCGATCCGACCGTCGACTCGCAGATCGTCAAGCTGAAATCGGCGGGCGTCGACCTGCTCTATGACGCCTCGACGCCGAAATTCGCCGCACAGGCGATCCGGAAAGTCGCCGACCTCGCCTGGAAACCGGTGCATATCCTGGATATCAATGCGAGCCCGGTGTCGGCCACGCTCAAGCCCGCCGGCCTCGATATTTCCAAGGACATCATCAGCACCAATTACGGCAAGGACCCGGCCGATCCGCAGTGGAAGGACGACGCCGGGCTGAAGGCCTATTTCGCCTTCATGGACAAATATTATCCGGAAGGCGACAAGCTCAATACCGTCAACACCTACGGTTATTCGACCGCGGAACTGCTGGTGCAGATCCTGCGCCAGTGCGGTGACGATCTCACCCGCGAAAACATCATGCGGCAGGCGACCAGCCTGAAGAACTTCGTCCCCAGCCTGGCGCTGCCCGGCATGTCGATCTCGACGGGGCCGAACGATTACCGCATCAACAAGCAGATGCAGATGATGAAGTTCAACGGCGAGCGCTGGGAGCTGTTCGGCCCGATCATCGAGGACACCGGCCCGGCCGGCTAGACCCCGTCTCGATCCGGTCGCCCGTCATTTGCCGGCGTGAGGTTTCCCCCTTACGCCGGCAAATTCGTTCAAGCGTCGCGATGCCGAATTCCACTTTAGTCTGACTCTGGCTCCCTGAAATCGTTCATCTTTTCAGCTCGCCGCCACCTTGTATTACAGCATCCGTTCCGCCAGTATCCCGGCCAGCGATGGCGTGCGACGGGTCGGATAAGGCCCCGGACAAGATCATCGGCTCAATCACGACACATGAGGAACACAGCACTATGAGGAAGGGAATTTTCCATCTGATCACGGGCACGGCGCTCGCGATCGCGCTGTCGGCATCGTCGGCCTACGCGCAGAAAAAATACGATACCGGCGCGACCGATACCGAGATCAAGGTCGGCCAGACCAATCCGTTCAGCGGCCCGGCTTCGGCCTATGCCACCATCGGCAAGACCCAGGCCGCCTATATCAAGATGATCAACGATCAGGGCGGCGTGAACGGCCGCAAGATCAACCTGATCCAGTATGACGACGCCTACTCACCGCCGAAGGCGGTCGAGCAAGTGCGCAAGCTGGTCGAGAGCGACGAAGTGTTGCTCACCTTCCAGATCCTCGGCACGCCGTCCAACGCCGCGGTCCAGAAGTACCTCAATTCGAAGAAGGTGCCGCAGCTGTTCGCCGCCACCGGCGCGTCGAAGTTCACCGACCCGAAGAACTTCCCGTGGACGATGGGCTTCAATCCCAACTATTTCGTCGAAGGCCGCATCTACGGCCAGTACATCATCAAGAATTATCCGAATGCCAAGGTCGGAATCCTTTATCAAAACGACGATCTCGGCAAAGATTACCTGAACGGCATCAAGGCCGGTCTCGGCGACAAGGCCGCCGGCATGGTGGTGGCCGAGGCCTCCTACGAAGTTTCCGATCCCACCATCGATTCGCAGATCCTCAAGATCAAGGACGCCGGCACGGACCTGTTCTTCAGCGCAACGACGCCGAAGCAGGCGGCGCAGGCGATCAAGAAGATCGCCGAGCTCGGCTGGCATCCGGTCCACATCCTCGACATCAACGCCACCTCGGTCGGCGCGGTGATGAAGCCGGCGGGGCTTGAGGCCTCCAAGGGCGTGATCAGCGTCAACTACGGCAAGGATCCGCTCGATCCGACCTGGAAGGACGACGCCGGCATGAAGAAATACTTCGAGTTCATGGCCAAGTATTATCCGGACGGCGACAAGGACTCGAGCTTCAACTCCTATGGCTACTCGACCACGCAATTGCTCATCTACGTACTCAAGCAATGCGGCGACGATCTCACACGCGAGAACATCATGAAGCAGGCGAGCAACCTGAAGAACGTGCAGCTCGACCTGTCGCTGCCGGGCATCGTCGCCAACACCACGCCCACCGATTATCGCGTCAACAAGCAGCTGCAGATGATGAAATTCAACGGCGAACGCTGGGAGCTGTTCGGCCCGATTCTCGAAGACGCCGGCCCGGCGGGCTAGAGTCGATCCAACCAACATGAGCGATCGGCGGCCCTTTGGGGCCGCCGATTTTTTTGGCTGTTACTCCGGAATTTCACCAAAGGTCTTGCCGACCGGAAGCACGGCGTGGCGGATCAGGCGGGAATCTTCGACCGCCGCCTGCCGGTGCTTCACCGCCTCGCGATAGACGGGATCCCGGATCATGTCGGCGAAGGCCGCAACGCTCGGGTATTCGGCGATGAAGCAATGATCCCAGCGCTCGTCCGAGGGGCCGATCAGCATCAGTTCGAACCGGCCCTGCCACACGATCCGGCCGCCGAGCCGTTCGAACACCGGCCCGCTCTCCCGACCATAGGCCGCGTAGGCCTCAGCGCCTGAGGCCTTGCGACCGTCGGGATAGGCCGCCTCTTTGCGCAGCCGGACCAGATTGAGCATATGGATCGGGCCCGGGCGGTCGTTGGCCCGGAATTGCGCGAAAACTTCCTTGGTGGGGTCGACGTGGCCCGTGGTGCTGTCTCCCAGGCTGGCATTTCGCCAACCTCTACCACACGTCGCCGCAGCTCCTAATCCTGCGTTAACCTTTGCGTAACCGGCCCTTAAACAGCGAACGCTAGGCTGCCGCAGGACCGGTGCGGGCGGCGTTGGCGTATGGCGTGGGGACGAAAGAAAAGCGCTGGGCGCAAGGAGCCGCAGTTCGGGCTTGGCGCATCGCTGTCGGAGCTGCGCCTCGGCCCGCAGGATCGCGTCACGTCTGCCGACGATGAAGAACCGATGAAAACATCCGCCAGGCGCAAACCCAGCGAGCCCGACGACGACGACGAAGAAGCGCCGCGCGAGCGCAAGCCGAGGGCTGCCCGCGTGAGCCGTAAACGCAAATCCCGGGGCCGGGCGCGCGCCGGCCTGTTCCGCCTGCTTTATTGGGGCGCGGTGCTCGGCCTGTGGGCGGCGATCGCGCTGGTCGGCGCCGTGGTCTGGGCCGGTGCGCATCTGCCGCCGATCCAGGCGCTCGAGATTCCAAAACGGCCGCCGAACATTCAGATCGTCGGACTCGAGAACAGCGTGCTGGCGACCCGCGGTGAAATGGCCGGCGCCAATGTTGCGCTGAAGGATCTGCCGCCTTATCTGCCGAAGGCCTTCATCGCCATCGAAGACCGCCGGTTCTATTCGCATTACGGCGTCGATCCCTGGGGCATCCTGCGCGCGGCTGTCACCAACGTGCTGCATCGCGGCGTTTCGCAGGGCGGCTCGACGCTGACCCAGCAACTCGCCAAGAACCTGTTCCTGACCCAGGAACGCACGTTGCAACGCAAGTTGCAGGAAGTCGAACTCGCGCTCTGGCTGGAACGCAAGCATTCCAAGAACGAGATCCTCGAACTCTATCTGAACCGGGTCTATTTCGGCTCCGGCGCCTATGGCGTCGAGGCCGCCGCCCAGCGTTATTTCGGCAAGTCCGCCAAGAACGTCACGCTGGCGGAGGCCGCGATGCTCGCAGGCCTCGTCAAATCGCCGTCGCGGCTGGCGCCGAACCGCAACCCGGAAGGCGCCGAGAAACGCGCCCAGACCGTCCTGTCAGCCATGGCGGACGCCAAATTCATCACCGAGGCGCAGGCGCAGGCCTCGATCGGGCATCCCTCCTACAATGTGAAGGCGGCGGGCGCCGGCACCGTCAATTACGTCGCGGACTGGATCGGCGAAGTGCTCGACGATCTCGTCGGCCAGATCGACCAGAATATCGTGGTCGAAACCACCATCGATCCGAAACTGCAGGCGGTCGCGGAAGCCGCCGTGATCGACGAGCTCGCGGCCAAGAGCGTCAAATTCAATGTCAGCCAGGGCGCGCTGGTGGCGATGACGCCTGACGGCGCGGTGCGCGCCATGGTCGGCGGCCGGAACTACGCCGACAGCCAGTACAACCGCGCGGTGACGGCCAAGCGCCAGCCGGGCTCGGCGTTCAAGCCGTTCGTCTATCTCACCGCGATCGAGGCAGGTCTGACGCCGGACACGATCCGCCAGGATGCGCCGCTCGACGTCAAGGGATGGAAGCCGGAAAACTACAGCCGCGAATATTTCGGCGCGGTGACGTTGACCCAAGCGCTGGCGATGTCGCTCAACACGGTCGCGGTGCGGGTTGGGCTGGAAGTGGGCCCTAAGAACGTGGTTCGCACCGCGCACCGGCTCGGCATTTCGTCGCGGCTTGACGCCAATGCCTCGATCGCGCTTGGCACCTCGGAGGTCTCGCTGCTGGAACTGGTTGGCGCCTACGCGCCGTTCGCCAATGGCGGCCTCGGCGTCTCCCCGCATGTCGTGACGCGGATCCGCACCGACGGCGGCAAGGTTCTGTATGCGCGGCAGGCGGACCAGCTCGGCCAGGTGATCGAGCCACGCCATGTCGCCATGATGAACACCATGATGCAGGAGACGTTACTTAGCGGCACCGCGCACAAGGCGGAACTTCCGGGCTGGATCGCCGCCGGCAAGACCGGCACCAGCCAGGATTTCCGCGACGCCTGGTTCATCGGCTACACCGCCAATCTCGTCACCGGCGTCTGGCTCGGCAATGACGACAACTCGCCGACCAGGAAGGCCACCGGCGGCGGCCTGCCGGTGGAGGTCTGGACCCGCTTCATGAAGGCCGCCCATCAGGGCGTGCCCGTCGCGGCGCTGCCGAATTCGCAATATAGCGGCTTTTCAAACCTGATGCAGGCCGCGTCGCAAGTCAGCCCGCCTTCGGCGCCCGCTGCACCCTCGCCCGGTGCGCTCTCGCCGGTTGCCTCGGCGGTTGCGAACCGGCCGGCGCCGACGCGCACCTCGGCGCGCCCGCAAGCCGCCGCAGGACTGGACGGCTGGCTGGTGGACCGGCTGTTTGGACGATAGGGTGTAAGACTGATGGCTCAGTCCTCGACACCGTAGCGATGCAGGTCGTTGCCTGACGTGTCGAGCCAGGTCTTGGCGCGCTCGACGTGACCGCAAACGCGGGCGACGACCTTCCAGAACCGCGCCGAGTGATTCATCTCGACCAGATGCGCGACTTCGTGGGCGGCGAGATAGTCGAGCACGTAAGCTGGCGCCAGGATCAGCCGCCACGAAAACGACAGCGAGCCCGCCGAAGTGCAGGAGCCCCAGCGGCTCGACTGGTCGCGGATCGACAGCCGCTTCACCTTGACACCGAGCGTCTCGGCATAGAACTGCGCCGCCTTGTGCAGGTCGCGGCGGACTTCGCGCTTCAGGTAATCGTGCACGCGCCGTTCGATATGCTCCGCGCCGCCCGCGACGCAGAGAATCCGCTCACCGCTTTCGCGCGTTTCCGTCCACACCGTGCCGCGTGCCCCGGCGCGATGCACGATCCGGTGCGGGACGCCGCGCAACGGTAACGCGGTGCCCGGAAGAAACGGTGCCGCCTTCGGCAGGCGGCCAAGACGCGCGGCGATCCAGCCGCCGTGACGCTGCGCGAAATCCTTGGCGTCGGCGATGGTGCCGCGCGGCGGCATGGTCAGGATCGCTTCGCGGTCACTTGGATGAATACGCAGCGTATAACGGCGCGCGCGGCGATGCCGGCGCAGCCGCACCGAGTAGATTTGCGAGCCATGTTTCACCAAAAGGCGAGAAGGTTCGTAAGGCCGCCGATAAAGGAGGGCGCGAGTGGCCATGTCTGCGATTCCGGGGATAAGAAGTTCGCCCGGATTCTGCCACATCCGCCGCCAGTGAAATCGCTCGGCGCAAAAACAAATCATTTGCCCAATATACAGGGGCTAACCGGTTAACCGACCCTATAGGATGGGCCTGGAACAAAAAATTTAGACGAAAAAAGCACCTCGCGAGCCCCGTTAAGGAATGAGGTCACACTCATTCCTTCCAGCTCCCCTGAATCGGGGTTTTCCGGGCCTATTCAGAGGGTTAGCGCGCACTCGATTCGGGACGTCATTTGGGAGTCAAATCAGCGATTTCCGCGCGGCAACGATCCAATCGACGCTTATTCAGCCGCCGCTGACAAAGAAGGCTTCACGGCAACCAATGACGGCTTCAGATTCGCTGCCGACATCATGAAATCGCGGATGCGCGGCACGATTTCCGATTTGAAACGCGAGCCGTTGAAGACACCGTAGTGTCCGACACCCTTCTGCACGTAGTGCACCCGGCGATGATTGGGGATGGAACTGCACAGTTCGTGCGTCGCTTCGGTCTGGCCAAGCCCTGAAATGTCGTCGTTCTCGCCTTCCACCGTCATCAGCGCCACGCGCGTGACCTTGGAGGGCTCGACCAGCTTGCCGCGATGGGTCATCTCGCCCTTCGGCAGCGCATGCTTGACGAACACGGTATCAACCGTCTGCAGGTAATATTCCGCCGACAGGTCCATGACCGCGAGATATTCGTCGTAGAAGTCGCGGTGCTTGTCGACCAAGTCGCCGTCGCCCTTCACCAGGTTCTTGAACAGCGCCTTGTGGGCGTCGGTATGGCGATCGAGATTCATGCTGATAAAGCCGGAAAGCTGCAGAAAGCCCGGATAGACGTCGCGCATGAGGCCGGGATGGGGAAACGGCACCTTGGTGATGACGTGGGCGCGGAACCAATCGATGCCGCGCTCGGCGGCGAGATTGTTGACCGCCGTCGGATTGCGACGGGTATCGATCGGTCCGCCCATCAGCGTCATCGACAGCGGAACGAAGGGGTCGCGCTCGGCTTCCATGACGGAAACCGCGGCCACCACGGGCACGGAGGGCTGGCACACCGCAATCACATGGATATTGCCGCCGAGTACGTGCAGCATTTCGATCAGGTAATCGACATAGTCGTCGAGATCGAAACGGCCCTCGGTCAGCGGCACCATCCGGGCGTCGGCCCAGTCGGTGATGTAGACCTCATGGGTCGGCAGGAAGGCTTCGACCGTGCCGCGCAACAGCGTCGCGTAATGGCCGGACAGCGGCGCCACGATCAATACCCGCGGCTGCGGGCTGCGCAGCGGCCGGGTCAGCTTGCGATCGAAGTACAGGAGGCGACAGAACGGCTTCTCCCAGACGACGCGGATATCGATCGGCGTGCGCACGCCGTTGACCTCGGTGTCGTTGAGGCCCCATTCGGGCTTGCCATAGCGGCGCGTGGTGCGCTCGAACAATTCGCAGCCGGCGGCGATCGATTTGCCGAATTCGGTATGCGACAGCGGATTGAGCGGATTCTGAAACAAGATTTTGGTCGCGTCGGTCACGGCTCGCGCCGGATTGAGCGACGCGTGCGCCATTTCGTACATCCAGTACATCGGCGTGGTCAGCGCCGGACTGCCTTCGGCCACCAGTGGCGGTGCGCCGCCAAATTCACCAATTGGCATTTATTCCTCGCCTGTTTTGCAACGCAGCATAGTGCCGAATGCGTAATAAAGCGTCAATGCAAAGATCGGTATATCTACGCGCCGTACAAGGCGAAGATCTTCAATTACATGGGATAAGTGCTTTATTCACCACTCTGGAGCAACGAGCCGTGGCGGCGGGCGCTGCGCAAAAGCGCAAGAAATGCCGCAAATGACGCCAGAAGCAGCGCGGCGTTGATCAGAAGCGCCGACAGCATCAGGTCGGCCCGAAACACATGGTCGATCAAAAGCGACCGCATTCCCTCGAAGACATAGGTCGGCGGCAGCGACCAGGCGACATATTGCAGCCAGTGCGGCAGCACGGTCACCGGATAATAGATGCAGGCCAGCGGCATCAGGGCGAACATCAGCGTCCAGACGATGCTTTCGGCGCCCAGGCCGTTGCGCAGCACCAACCCGGAGACGAAGATGCCGACCGACCAGCTGGTGAAGATCAGGTTGCAGAAGAAGGCGATCAGCGGCAGTCCGATGCTGTAGAAATTGAAGCCGAACAGCACCATCGCCAGCAGCGTCATCGGGATGACGCCGATCGCGAGCCGGATCAGGCTCATCACCATCAGCGAGATCAGAAACTCGATCGGCTTTAGCGGGCTCATCAGCAGGTTGCCGAGATTGCGCGCCCACATTTCCTCGAGAAACGAGATCGAGAAGCCAAGCTGGCCGCGAAACAGGATGTCCCACAGGATCACCGCGCCGATCAGAGTGCCGCCGGCGCGGGCGAAGAACCCCGCATTCTGCGCGATGTAGGTCTGCAGAAAGCCCCAGGTGATGATCTGCAGCGCCGGCCAGTACAGCAATTCCAGCAGCCGCGGCCACGACGAGAGCAACAGATACCAGTAGCGCAGGATCATCGCGTTGATGCGATGCGGCGCGATATCCAGATGAACGGCGAGCCTGCTCACGGCGTCGTCTCCTGCACCCGGCCGCGCGCGACGTCGAGGAACACTTCCTCCAGCGTGGCGCGGTTGTAGCGGGCCATGATCTTGTCGGGGCTGTCGTCGTCCTCGATGCGGCCGCGTTTCATGATGATGACACGGTCGCACAGCCGCTCCACTTCGAGCATGTTGTGCGATGCCAGCAGGATGGTCGCGCCGCGGGCCTTGCGGTAGGTCAGCAAATGCTGCCGGATCCAGTCGGCGGTGTCGGGATCGAGCGAGGCGGTCGGCTCGTCGAGCAGCAACAGCTCGGGCTGGTTGATCAGCGCCTTCGCCAGCGCGACGCGGGTCTTCTGTCCCGCCGAGAGTTTGCCGTTGGCGCGGTCGAGGAACTCGCCGAGATCGAGGTCGGCGGCGAGCTGCGGGATGCGCTCGCGCAGATTGGGCACCGCGTAGAGCCGGCCGAAGATCGTCAGGTTCTGCCGTACCGTGAGCCGCATCGGCATGTCGACATAGGGGCTTTCGAAATTCATCCTGCCGAGCACGCTGGCGCTCTGCGCGGGCATCGAACAGCCCAGTACCTGGATGCTTCCCGAGGTCGGCAGCACCAGCCCCATGATCATCGCGATGGTCGTGGTCTTGCCGGCACCGTTGCCCCCGAGCAGGCCGGTGACGCTGCCGCGTGCGATGCGGAACGAAAGGTCGTCGACGGCACGGGTAGTCTTGTAGACCTTGACGAGATGCGCGACCTCGATCGCCGCCGACAGGGTCGAATCGGCAGCGGGCGTGGACAATGATGCTGCGCCGTCATCCGTCATGCGGGCCGCTCCTTGCCGGTTCCTTGAGCCATTGCCGCGGCAAGCGCAAGGCATTGGACCATGCCGCCACCGGGGCTGGCAAATTTGTGGTCCGCAGCCAGCGCGGCTAGAGTTCCGGCATGACCGAAATCGCCGCCTCCGATTTTCGCCATCCGCGCCGCTATGTCCGCCTGGACACGATCCTGCGGCTGCGCTGGCTCGCCGTGCTCGGGCAACTCGTCGCCATTTTCATCGTGGTGCAAGGGCTCGAATTCGATGTCGAGGTGATCCCCTGCGTCAGCATTGTCGGCCTGTCGGCGCTACTCAACCTCGTGCTGCAGATCGCCTTCAACCCGATGCAGCGGCTGGAGCCGGTCTACGCGGCGGCGCTGCTGGCCTTGAACATCATCGAACTGGCCGGGCTGTTGTTCTTCACCGGCGGCCTGCAGAATCCGTTTTCATTCATGTTTCTGGCCCCGGTTCTGATCTCGGCGACGGCGCTGCCGGTCCGCCTGACGATCGCGCTCGGCCTCTTGGCGGTGGCCTGCGCCTCGGTGCTGGTGTTCTTCCATCTGCCGCTGCCGTGGGACAGTGACGATCCGCTGGTGCTGCCGCCGATCTATCTGTTCGGCGTTTGGCTCTCGATCGTGCTCGCGATCGGGGTCACCAGTCTTTATGCGTTCCAGGTCACCGAGGAAGCCCGCAAGCTGTCGGACGCGCTGGCCGCGACCGAACTGGTTCTGACCCGCGAACAGCATCTCACCCAGCTCGACGGCCTGGCCGCTGCCGCCGCGCACGAACTCGGCACGCCACTATCGACGATCTTCCTGATCTCGCGTGAACTGGAGAAGAGCCTGCAGGACAACAGCCTGCTCGCGGGCGACATCAAGACCTTGCGCGAACAGGCGCAGCGCTGCCGCGACATCCTCGCCAAGATCACCCAATTGTCCGCGACCGGCGCGCCGTTCGACCGCATGAAGCTGTCGACGTTGATCGAGGAAATCGTGGCGCCGCATCGCGATTTCGGCGTCGGCATCAAGGTGCGGATCGCGGTCGCCGGCACTAGCGAGCCGGTCGGCACCCGCAATCCGGCGATTCTCTATGGGGTCGGCAATATCCTGGAAAACGCCGTCGACTTCGCGCGGACCACGGTGGAGGTAAACGCCTGGTGGAACAACGAAACCGTCGAGATCGTGATTTCCGACGATGGACCGGGGTTCGCGCCCGACATCATCAAGCGGATCGGCGAACCCTATCTGTCGCGGCGGCGCAGTCCGGACGACGGCCAAAGCGGCCACCGCGGCCTCGGGCTCGGGGTCTTTATCGCCCGCACGCTGCTGGAGCGCACCGGCGCGACGGTCTCCTTCACCAACCGGATCTTTCCCGACCACGGCGCCGTGGTCCAGATCGCCTGGCCGAGGCAACGCTTCGAGGCCGGCGAAATATCAGACAAACCAGCATCTTGAGATGTCGTCCAGCCTTGAGCAGGGAAGACATACCGCATGATCTCGCAGATTTGCGCCAGGGTCGGACGCTTCCCGCAACGAAAGCCGAGGCCCCGGCTCGAGGCCGGGGCGACGGATTAAGCCTTGGCAGCCCGCTTTGGCTGCCCATATGTTGGACGGCTGATAAAGGGATACCTGAACCGTGAATGCCATCGCTGAACTGACCGGCCACGCCGACCGATCGCTACTGATCGTGGAAGACGACAAGCCGTTCCTGGAGCGGCTGTCGCGCGCCATGGAAACCCGCGGCTTCACCGTGACGTCCTGCGACAGCGTCAGCGATGGATTGGCAGAGATCGGCAAGGCGGCGCCGGCTTTCGCGGTGGTGGATCTGCGCCTCGGCGACGGCAACGGCCTTGACGTGGTGTCGGCGCTGAAGCGCAAGCGTCCGGACGCACGCGCCATCGTGCTGACCGGCTACGGCAACATCGCCACCGCCGTGACCGCGGTGAAGATGGGCGCAGTCGATTATCTTTCGAAGCCGGCGGACGCCGACGACGTCGTCGCGGCGCTGCTCGCCAGCGGCACCGAAAAATCCGAGCCGCCGACCAACCCGATGTCGGCGGATCGCGTACGCTGGGAACACATCCAGCGCATCTACGAAATGTGCGACCGCAACGTTTCGGAAACCGCGCGGAGGCTGAACATGCATCGCCGCACCCTGCAGCGGATCCTCGCCAAACGCGCGCCGCGATAGCTTTGATTCAGCGCGCGGAGTCATAGACGGCCTTGCCTGATGCGCTTGCAGGCAGGTTGCCGCATCTTTGATCACTACATCAGCATTTTTACGCACCCGGAACGCCGCGCAAGTAGCGGGTCGTTAAGCAAGCGGCAGCAAATCTTATGTTAATACCGGTGCGTCCGGCGCGCTGAATTGAACATATCGAACCAGCCCCAGGGAATGAGGCCGATGGTCGCTGCGATCAAATACACCAGCAACATGATGGCCGCATCGTCGGAACCCGAGGCACGTGAAGACGGGTCGGATATTTCCACCCTGATCGCGCGATTGACCGCCGAGGTCGACCAGGTCGCCTGCGAGAAGGCCAGGTCGATCCAACAGATCACCAACCAGATGAAAATGCTGGCGCTGAACGCGCTGATCGAGAGTTCGCGCGCGGGCGCGCTCGGCGCGGGCTTCGCCGTGGTGGCGCAGGAAGTCCGCAGCGTCGGCCAGAAGGTGGAGACGATCTCGCGTGAGCTGGAAAGCCAGCTCACCCGGCGGACCGCGAATCTGATGCAGTCGATCGAACAAATGACCGAGCGTTCACGCGGCGAGCGCATGGTCGATCTCGCCCTCAACGCCATCGAGCTGATCGACCGGAACCTGTACGAGCGCACCTGCGACGTGCGCTGGTGGGCCACCGATTCCGCCGTGGTGGATTGTGCCGCCGATCCCAGCGCGGCGCACGCTTCCTACGTCGCCGAACGGCTGGCGGTGATCCTGCGCGCCTATACCGTCTATCTCGATCTCTGGCTGTGCGACCTCAGCGGCAATGTGCTGGCCAGCGCCCGGTCGGACCGCTACGCCGTCAAGGGCGCGAACGTGGCCCAGACGCGCTGGTTTCAGGACGCGCTCAAGCTGCGATCCGGCGACGACTACGTCGCCGGCGACATCGAGCGTCAGCCGCTGCTCGGCAATGCCCCGGTCGCGACCTATTGCGCCAGCGTCCGCGAAGGCGGCGATGCCAATGGCAAGCCACTCGGCGTGCTGGCCATCCACTTCGATTGGGAGACGCAAGCCCGCGCCATCGTCGAAGGCGTCCGCGTCGACGACGACAAGGCCCGCGTGCTGCTGGTGGATTCGAAATTCCGCGTCATCGCCTCGTCCGACGGCCAGGGACTGCTCACCGAGCAGGTGCCGCTGACGCTTAAGGGCGGCAAGAGCGGCGTGTACAGGGACAATTCCGGCCGGCAGGTGGCGTTTCACCTCACCCCCGGCTACGAGACGTATAAGGGTCTCGGCTGGTTCGGCGTGATCCTTCGCTGATCAGCCAAAGCTAAAATCATAAATCGACATGTTATGGCAACAGCCAGAAACGCTTGCCGCCAATTTGCCTATCTCGCGCCTTCTTCAGATTATCAACTTTGACACATTTCGCGGCGAAGGTTGTAGCCGAATCATTCATCGATGGTGCGCATGACGATGCTACACAGCGGGCCCAACACTTCCGTTCCCGAACCAGATCAAAAACCAATCGATGACTTCTTTGCGTCCAGGCTTGCCGACCGGATCCAGATGGAAACCTGGCGCAAGAAGCTCGCTGTCATTCGCGGCGAGATCCTCGAAATCGTCGAGCAAGGCTCCCAGCAAGGTTTGGTGGACCTGAAACGGGAAACCGTCCAGCTCGCGCGAACACTCGAGCACCTGGAGACGTTGCTCGGCCTGACGAACAAGTGAGAGCCGCGAAACTTTACCGCAGATCCTCAGGACAGAATTGGGGTGGCAACGGGGTGGTCGAGCCACCCCGGGCCTCGGCAATCATGTCTTTATCCTGCGTTACGAGATTGAAACCGGACTTAAGCAGCCCGGACTTTCTTTTTTTCCGACCGGGCGGCCCTCGCTTTTTTCACGGGCTTGGCCGCGACCGGCGCCGAATCGGCGGCCGTGCTGCTGGTCGATCCTTCGAATGATGTCGTCAGAATTTCCCGCTGCGCGTTCAGCCAATAGAGGTCCGCCTTGCCCTCGGGTTGACCATCGGCGGTCCAGAGATGATAGGCACGTTCCCGAATTGCCTCTTCCAGGTTTGTCACGACTTGTCCTTTCGGTAAGCCCCTCGAAATCTTGCTTCGGTAAGGTTAACGAAATCTTAACGCCTGCTGCCCTGCAGCAAATCTATCGCGTTTCGAGCGAAGGGGGGCGGTTCGTGCGAAGAAAAACGCGTCAAACAAGGGAGCTTGCCTCATTTGGCCGGTGCCAATGGGTCCGCTCGCTAAAACTCGGCGTGGCCCTGCGGATCGATCAGCCGGTTGAGCCGCTGCGCCGCGGCAAGCCCAAACCGCACCGTCATCAGCTTGCGGGTCGGCGCCGGCAGCCGGTGCTCGGGCGCCTCGCAGTGCAGATGCGCGCCATAGGCGTCGGCGACAATCAGGCCGGTATCCACAGGGAAGATCTCGCAGGGCAGGTCCTGGGTGAAGGCAAAGAACAGCCGGTCGCAATGCATCCGGTAGTCCTGCCATTTCTGGTCGGCGCGCAGATCCTCGATCGAGGATTTGATCTCGACGATCCAAATTTCGCCGCGTTCGTTGATCGCCACCAGATCGGCGCGGCGGCCGGAAGGCAGTGGCAATTCGCTGATGCAGGAAAATCCCAGCGATCGTAATAGCCGCGTCGTGCCGCGCGCGATCGCGAGCGCCGTCTCCGACTGACGGCGGTCGGGCGGAGGCACGAGGCCGATCTGGCGGGCGGGCGATTCCATGGCCGTACTCTATCAGATTCCGGTTTCGTTCTCCATCGCGTAGCACGCTAAGCAGAGATTCTTTGTTTGGCCAACGGATCGAGGTTTCGCTCGGAGTTCAAGGAGGTTACGGCGGCGTGGATTGCTCGATCGAGAGCTTCGGCATCGGTGAAGGTCTGGTGGGCCAGATGATGGGCTTTGAGATCGTGCCAGACAACTTCGATGTCGTTGAGTTCGGGCGCGTACTTGGGCAGCCATTCGACGGTGAGCCAGTGGGCACGGGCCGTGAGGGCAGCGGTTGTCGCCTTGCTCACGTGGATCGGCCCGTTGTCGAGCACGACGACGACGGGTTTCGTCGGCAGACCCGGCCTCGGGCCATACAGACCGTCGAGCGTTTCCAAGAGCGCAATGAAATCGGTGCTACGCTTGGTTCGGCTTGTGTGCACAATGAGCTTGCGCGCGGTGTGATCGAGCGCTCCCATCATCGCAACCTTCTTGGCCTGTCCTGGCGCCTGCACCCGCAGATCGGCGCCACACTTGGCCCAGGCTCTGGCCAGATAAGGATGCGTCAACGCCTCGCTCTCATCGGCGAAGAGAAGCACGATATCACCGGCCTCTGCCTGCGCCTTTCGCAGTGCCAGCCTGAGGCCCACGCGGTCGACGGCATCGGCGTCCTGGCGGCCCTTCAGGGTGTGTCGCGGTCGGCGCCAGCGGAACTTTTTTTGCGTAGCACCTTGGACAGACGCGATTTGGAGATGGTGACGCCCTCGCGGGCCTCGATCTCGCCAATGAGGCGCGCCAGCGTCCAGTTGTGCCGGTCGGCAACCGGCGCTTCCAGCAATGGCCTCGCAACTCTCAGCGCAGCTTCCGCTTTGACAGGGGCCGGTCCCGGTGCAGGGCTCGTCTTGAGTGCCTCGACCCCGCCGCGCGCAAAATCGCTGCGCCACAGACGCACCGTATCCTCGCGAACGCCGAACGCTTCCGCAATGCGTGGGCTGGTCCAACCCGATAACGTCAGCAATACGGCTCTCGCCCGATCCGCCTCCCCGCGATCGCGCGAAACTGCAAGGGTCCGCAATGCCGCCTGCTGCTCTTCACTCGCCACGACTGGAGATTTACCTGCCATGTCTCGCCTCCGCGAATCAGTGCGAAGACGGAATCACGCCCGGCATCCGTTGGCCAGTAAGATGAAACCTGCTTAGTCGGCCCGAAGCTGGGCTGCGCCCGGAACTCGACCGTGCTCAAGCGCAGCGACATCGACGCCGCGGGCAAGGCTGGCCACCCAGCGTGAGAGAATCGCTCGGGCGTAGATGGGGAGCCAGTTTCCTTCCGAGATGCTGCTGGCTTAAACTCCGATCATCACCCCTTCATTGCCGCGCAGATCGAGCGTGCCGTCGACCTTCTCGGCTTCCCTATCCAGGAACGTTGAAAGCAGGATGTCGCCGTTCAGCCCCGCGGCGCCCGAGGCGATCGAGACCGGCTGGTCTCCCAGATTCAGCGCGATCACCACCGCCTGCCCCTCGCTTTGCCGCCGGTAGAGCAACAGGTCGCCCTGCGCCGCGATCGGCACGTAATCGCCGGATCGCAGGGGCAGAAGCTTTCTTCGCAACGTGATCAGCGCCTTGTAGAGGCTGAGAATCGATCGCGCGTCCGCTTCCAGATTGACCACGTTCTCATGGACGAAATCGTCCGGCAGCGGCAACCAGGGCATCGCACGCGAGAAGCCGCCATGAGCCGTCGCGTCCCATTGCATCGGCGTGCGGCAGCCGTCGCGGCCGACCCCGATGCCCGGCACGTTCTTCTCAAAGGGATCGCGGACCCGTTCGGGCGCGATCGCGACCTGATGCATGCCGATTTCGTCACCGTAATAGAACGTCGGCGTTCCCCGCAAGGTCAATAGCAGCATCGCGGCTACCCGCGCCTGATCCGGCCCCACCCGGCTCGCCACCCGCGGCCGGTCGTGATTGCCGAGCACCCAGTTCGGCCACGCTCCCGCCGGCAGCGCCGCCTCGTAATCGGCGATGATCTTCTCGATCGACCGCGCGCTCCACAGCGTCGACAACAGCGCGAAGTTGAACGGCAGATGCGCGCCGCCGAGGTCGTTGCCGTAATAGGCGACCAGCCGGTGCAGCGGCAAATAGATCTCGCCGATCAGCACGCGATCGTCGAATTCGTCGATCACGCGCCGCATCTCGGCGATCACCTCGTGCACTTCGGGCTGATCGGTGGAATATCGCGTCAGGATCTTCTCGTGCGGCGGCCGCCCTTCGCGGAAATGCGGGTTGGGCGGATTGTCGCGAAATTCCGCATCCTTGATCAGATGCCAGATCACGTCGACCCGGAAACCGTCGACGCCCTTGCCAAGCCAGAACCGCATCACGTCATGGATGGCGTGGCGCACCGCGGGATTGCGCCAGTTCAGGTCCGGCTGCTGGGCGAGGAAGGCGTGATAGTAATATTGCGAGGTCGCCGCGTCGAACGTCCATGAGCTGCCGCCGAATTCCGACAGCCAGTTGTTCGGCGGGCCGCCATCGGCGGCCGGCTCATGCCAGATGTACCAGTCGCGCCTGGCGTTATCGCGTGAACCGCGGCTCTCGACGAACCATGGATGCTGATCGGAGGTATGGTTCGGGACGAGATCGAGGATCACCTTGAACCCGCTCGCATGCGCCGCGCTCATGAGATCATCGAAATCCGCCATCATGCCGAACAGCGGATCGATGCCGGTATAGTCGGCGATATCGTAACCGAAATCGGCCATCGGCGACGGGAAGACCGGCGACAGCCAGATCGCATCAATACCGAGCGCCTGCAGATAGGGCAGCCGGTCGATGATCCCCCTGATGTCGCCGACCCCGTCGGCGTTGGAATCCTGAAACGACCGCGGGTAGATTTGATAGAACACGCCGTGCCGCCACCAGATTTCGTCGCTTTGTTTCATCGCACCAATCATATCTCGTTAGGTCCGTTGCGCGGGGTAACGCCGCACCCCCAATCGGGTTCAGGCGAAAACGATCCCCGTCCCGGACCCCGCCTGACAACAGCGACGCGGATATGACACACCGCCAGCGACCCCAAGAATCACGGGGGATCACGGGTCCGGGACCTAGCCGCAGCCGGCGTGACGCCATATCTCGCAACCATGCCCGAATCTTTCACTTGGCGGGCCGTAAAGAATAGGCATTGTGCTGACATGAACCAGGAAACCGAGACCAAGGCGAAGGCCGGCGCCGCCATCATTCCGGTGACGCTGTTCGAGCAGAACTGCACGCTGCTCTGGTGCGAAGCGACCAAGAAGGCCGTCGTGATCGACCCCGGCGGCGAGGTGCCGAAAATCCTGGAAGCGATCAGGCAAACCAAGGTTACCGTCGAGAAGATCTGGCTGACCCATGGCCATATCGACCATGTCGGCGGCGCCGCCGAGTTGCGTGACGCGCTCCAGGTGCCGATCGAAGGTCCGCATATCGACGACAAATTCCTGCTCGACAACGTGGTGTCGAGCGGCGCCCGGTTCGGCATGACGGGCGTGCGCGATTTCGCGCCGGACCGCTGGCTCAACGAAGGCGACCATGTCTCGATCGGCGAACTGAGTTTCGACATCCTGCACTGCCCCGGCCATTCGCCGGGCAGCGTGGTGTTCTACAACGAGGAAATGCGCTTTGCGCATGTCGGCGACGTGCTGTTCAGCGGCTCGGTCGGCCGCAGCGACATTCCCGGCGGCAATCACGCCACACTGATCAAGTCGATCGTCGACAAGCTGCTGCCGCTCGGCGACGATGTCGGATTCATCTGCGGCCACGGCCCCGGCTCCAGCATCGGCCAGGAGCGGATGACCAACCCGTTCCTCACCGGCGCGATGTAGCGCAGGGCTCGGGGCAGCGGGTCCGGCTATTCGGCCGCGACCATTTCAACGGTGTCGCTTGCCGCCAGATGGCGCGCGCCCCAATTGCGGATGGCGGCGATCACCGGGACAAAACTCTTGCCCTTGCGGGTCAGGCGATATTCGACCTTGGGCGGCACCACACCATAATCCCTGCGGTCGATCAGGCCGCTCTCGGTCAGCGCTTTCAATTCGCGGGAGAGCACGCGGGGCGCAATGGCCGAGCTGCCGCTGGCGCCGCGCAACAGACCGCTGCGGATCTCGCCATAGCGCTTCGGGCCGTCCTGCAGATCCCAGACGATCCGCAGCTTGTACTTGCCGCTGATCATCTTCTGGAACGCCGCCACCGGGCACCCGCAGGCTTGCGCTGATTTTGTATTCGCCATGGCGTCACCTCCACGCTCGCTCAGCCGCAGTTGAGACTACGAGGAGGCGCGTAAAAGTCCATAGTATCATTTTTGTCCATACTTGCGTTATCGCTCCTGACGGCGCCAGATTGGGGTCTGCAACGGGAGACGCGCAATGATCCTCGTGACAGGCGCCACGGGACTGAACGGCAGGGAGCTGTTGCGCCTGTTGTCGGCGCGGGGCGTCGGCGTGCGCGCGCTGGTGCGCAATCCGGCCAGGGCCGAGTCGATCGCGGCCCTGCCGCATGTCGAGATCGTGCAGGGCGATATGGCGCGGCCCGAGACGCTGGTAGCCGCACTGCGCGGCGTCGACCGCGCCATGCTGATCTCCTCGTCGGATCCCATGATGCTCGAGGTGCAGTCGAACTTCATCGAGGCCGCGAAGAAGGCGGGCGTACAGCACGTCGTCAAACTGTCCGGAATCATGCCGGAGCTTGATTCAGCGTTTCGCTTCGCGCGCATGCATGGCGAAATCGAGCAGCGGCTGGAAGCCTCCGGGATGGCGTTCACGCATTTGCGGGCCGGCGAGTTCATGCCCGCTTATTTCCGGCAGGTGCCCAATATCACCGCCAAGGGCGCGATGTTCCTGCCGATGGAAGACGCCCGGATCGCCTCGATCGATGTCGGCGACATTGCCGAGATCGCCGCCAGCGTGCTGACCGGCTCCGGACACGAGGGCAGGATCTATCCGCTCACCGGCCCGCAGGCGCTGACCATGACGGAGGTGGCCGCAAAACTTTCCGCCGCCACCGGGAAGACCGTTCGCTATGTCAACGTGCGGCCGGAGGCGGCCAGACAGGCCCAGCTTGCGGCGGGAATGCCGCCCTATCTGGCCGACGCGCTGTTCGAACTGTTCGCCGAGCGCCGCAACGGCAAGGAGGCAAAGGTCTGGCCCGACGCCGCGGCGCTGCTCGGGCGGCCGCCGACGTCATTTGACGAATTTGCAGAGCGTAACGCAGCGTTGTTTCGCGGCGAAGCGCCGCCTCCGAAAATCTGACATCCGATCAGCCCCGGGAGAGCGTGCGATGAAGCACTTCATGATCAAATATCAGTTCGCCAACGGCACCCCGGAAGAATGGCATCGGGAGGTCCGCAACTTCATCGCCGCACTCGACGGCGATCCCGAACTAAAAGGAAAGATCGGTTACCGCGTCATGAAGAACCGCGACGATGCCAGCTATTTTCATCTCGCCGCGGCCGCCGACGAGCAGGCCGTCAAGACACTACAGTCGCGCGATTTCTTCAAGCATTATACGGAAAAGACAAAGCAGGTGGCCGCCGGCGGCGAGGTCACGGTGACCCCGATCGAGCTGATCGGCGAGACCGTATAGTCTTAAAAACGCCCTACCCCGAAATCATCGCGCGGATGCGCTGGGCGAGATGATCGAGGTCGAACGGCTTGGTGATCATCTCCATGCCGGGCTGCAGGAAGCCATCCGCTATCGCCGCGCTCTCGGCATAGCCGGTGATGAACAGGATTTTCAGATCGGGCCGGGTCTCGCGCGCCTGGTCGGCGACCTGGCGGCCGTTCATGCCGGGCAGGCCGACGTCGGTGACCAAAAGATCGATCCGCGCATTGGAGCGCAGGACCTTCAGCCCGGATGGTCCATCGACGGCCTCCAGCGTCCGGTAGCCCTGCTCGGCGACCATCTCCAGGACCACGGCGCGCACCACCGGCTCGTCCTCGATGACCAGCACAGTTTCGCCGATGGCGGCGTGCTCGGCAGCCCGGGCGACCGAGGCCTGCGCCGCGGCGACGTCGCCGTGATGCCGCGGCAGATAGAGCCTGACCGTCGTGCCCCGCCCGATCGTGCTGTCGATGGTCGCGTGGCCGTTCGACTGCCGGGCAAATCCGTAGATCATGGAAAGCCCGAGCCCGGTGCCCTGCCCGATCGGCTTGGTGGTGAAGAACGGATCGAAGGCGCGCGCCGCCACTTCGGCGCTCATGCCGACACCGGTGTCGGTGACGGTGATGCTGACATAATCGCCGGGCGCGAGCGCGGGCGTGTCCGCGGTCACGCTGTCGAGCCGCGCGTTGGCAGTGGCGAAGGTGAGCCTGCCGCCATCCGGCATGGCATCGCGGGCGTTGATCGCGAGATTGAGCAGCGCGCTTTCCAGCTGATTGGGATCGCACAGCGTGCTCCACAGATCGTTCGCCGCGGCAATCCTGAGATCGATGGTCTCGCCGATGGTCCGGCGCAGCAGATCCTCCAGCGACACCACCAGCTGATTGACGTCGACGCTTTTCGGAATCAGCGGCTGCCGTCGCGCAAAAGCCAGCAGGCGATGGGTCAGCGCAGCAGCGCGGTTCGCCGACGTCATCGCCGCATTGATATAGCGCGCGACATTGTCGGTACGTCCCTGGTTGAGCCTGGTCTGCAGCAGGTCCAGCGAGCCGACGATACCGGTCAGAAGATTGTTGAAGTCGTGGGCGATGCCGCCGGTCAATTGCCCCACCGCTTCCATCTTCTGGGACTGCAGCAGGGCCTCCTCGGTGGCCCGCAGCCGCTCGGCCGCCGCCTTCTCGGCGGTCACGTCGCGGGCGACCGCATAAATGCGATCATTGTCGGACACTCCCATCCATGACAGCCAGCGGTAGGAGCCGTCCTTGTGACGAAAGCGGCTCTCGAACCGGACCGTGGTTCCGGAGGTCGCGAGCTTCTTGACCTGCGCCTGCGTCAACCCATTGTCGTCGGGATGCTCCAGCCAATCAGAGGTGCGGTTGAGCAGTTCAGCCTCGCTCCAGCCAAGCGTTCTCGTCCATGCCGGGTTGACGGTTTGCCAGACCCCGTTGCGGTCGGCGACCACCAGCAGATCCTGCGACACGTTCCAGATCCGGTCGCGTTCCCTCGTCTTTTCCTCGACGCGCTGCGCCAGCGTCGCGTTCAGCTCCGCCAATTGGTCGGCCAGCTTGCGATAGCGCTCTTCGCTTTGCCGAAGCGCCTGCTCGGCCATCACCTGTTCGGTGACGTCGGTATGCGCGCCGACCAGGCGGATGGCCCTTCCCTGCGCGTCGCGTTCGATGGTGGATTTGACCGATATCCAGCGGGTCTCGCCGTCGCTGGGGCGAATGATGCGGTACTGCACGGTGTATTCGCGCGCGTCACCGGCGATGGCGTCGCGGAATTTCCGTTCGGTCGCCTCCCGATCCTCGGGATGGATGCGTTTCACCCAATCCTCATGGGTCTCGCTGGCCGCGTCCGGCGGCAGCCCATGGATCAGCAGATATTCCGGCGACCGGCGATTGCGGAAACCGGTTCGCAAGTCGACCTCGAGGCCGCCGATCTGGCCGATTTGCTGCACACGCGCCAGTTCGGCCTCGCGTTCCCGCAGTTCGGCGGCGGCGAGATAATCCTTGGTCACATCGCGGCATACCACCAGCACGCCTCCGACCCGGTCGCCTTCATCGATCGGGCTGTAGCCATAGGTCCAGTAGACCTGCGCGAGCCGGCCGTGACGGGTTACCGGAACGAGCTGATTCTCATGCCAGGTCGCGCCGCCACCGCTCATCACCTGTTCGATCTGCGGCCCGATGATGGGCCAGATTTCCACCCAGCATTCCCGCCCGCGCTGACCGAGCGCGCTCGGGTGCCGCTCGGGCCCCATGGTCTGGCGATAGGCGTCGTTGTAGAATTGAATGAGATCGGGGCCCCACCAGATGAACATCGGGTGGTTGCTGTTGAGCAGGATGCGCACCGCCGTGCGCAGGCTTTGCGGCCAGGCCTCGGGCTTTCCGAGCGGTGTGGCCGACCAGTCATAATCCCGCGTCAGTGCGCCCATCTCGCCACCGCCGGCGAGAAAATCCGCAGAAGTCGGCCGGTTGATTTTCAACATCGGGGATCGATCGGTGGCGAGTTCAGCCCAATTATCGGCCGGGAACTTAGCCGCCTGTCACACGCCTAGCAAACGTGTGGATCCGCCCAGGGGTTCCAAAATATCTTCTGCAAGGCGGAACAAAATCGCCAGTGCGCGCGCGGTGCCGCCGTTAACCATCCGGCCGGGAAGCTGGCGGCTCAATTCAGTGCCGCCAGCCACCGAGTTATTTCATCAGGCCCGCCGCCGTCAGCGCGCGGGTGATGACACCGCCGACGTCGATGCCGCGCCGCTTCGGCTGTTGCGGTGGCTTGGCAGGACGATTGAAGGTCGCCAGCGGCCACAGCACCTGGGCGAGATCCGGTGCCGGTACCGGTGCGGGCTCTGGCGCAACCAGCGGGATTTTCTTGGCGACTTTCTTTGCGGCAACAGCGGCGGCCGGCTTTACCACAGCCTCTGCAGGCGGCTTGGCCGGCGACGTCTTGGCAGGCGGTTTGGCCGGTAGCTTCACGGAAGGCTTCGTGGCCACCTGCGACCGGCGAATCCATTCGGTCAGACCAAAGAAATTTGCGATCTGATACGAGGATGAGATGCCCGCCTCGATCAGGAACGCGCCCTGGGTGCCGTAGCGCTTGTCGTTGTCGCCAATGCCGAGCGGGGTGCCGTGGGCCATGTCGGTGATGGTGTAGGATTCAATGACCGTTTCGCCGTCCGCGTTCCACCAGACCTGGCGGGGATAGCCGTTGACGGTGCCCTCCGACATCGGCGTCGGCGGCAATTGATGCACGTCGAGCCACTGCTTGACGATTTCGTTGGCGTTGGCGGGGTTGACCGTGCGGTCGGCACTGCCATGCCACACCGAGAGCTTCGGCCAGGGGCCCTTGTGAGGGGAGGCCTCGCGCACCAGATCGCCCAATTCGGACGCCGGGCGTGGCGGCGACTGGAACATGCCGCTCAAGGCTTCGCGCATATTGTTCGCCACGCCATACGGCAGGCCGGCGATGACGGCGCCGCCCGCGAATATTTCCGGATAGGTCGCGAGCATGACCGAGGTCATGGCGCCGCCGGCGGAAAGCCCGGTGACGAAGATGCGCGTCCGGTCGATACCGATATCCTCAACCGCCCGCGCGATCATCTGCCGGATCGAGCAGGCTTCGCCGCGATCGCGCGCGGTGTCTTCAGGATTGAACCAGTTGAAGCATCCGTTGACGTTATTGAACGACTGCTGTTCGGGCATCAGCAACGCGAAACCGTAATGCTTCGCCAGGGTCGACCAGCCGGCGCCCAGATCGTAGGCCGCCGCCGTCTGACCACAGCCATGCAGCACGACGACAAGGCCGGGCGCTGGCTGCAGATTGTCGGGCGCGAACGAGAACATCCGGAGATTACCGGGGTTGGACCCGAAATCTTTGGTTTCGACGACAGGACTGCGTTGGCCCGGCCTGAGGGTCCGCCCGAAATCCGCAAAGCTGCTCAGCTTTGGCAGACCTCGCAGGTAGTCGACATTCTTGGCGAGAGACAAATGCAGCTCCTTGGCGACAGGTTTGAATCAACCCGACCAAGAACAGATAGTTGCTGCACTGCAAAATAAAAAGGCCGTGTGCTGTCATTCCCCAGAATTTCAAATCAACGTGTCATTTACGCCGCAGCGCGGCGCATCCATGACAGGAATGCGGCGCTGGCCATGATCGAGAGCGCAAACAGCACGAAAGCGGCGAAAAGCGCCAGCCGCGCGGAGGCGGCCGCCTCAATTGCAAAGAATGCGGCGCCGATCGCCGCGACACCGGCGGCGTTGGCTATTTGCGCCGTCGTGCCGTACATGCCCGACCCCGAACCGGCGCTTGCGGGCTTCACCGTGGAAAGCACGGCGCTGGACAAAGGCGCCATCACCAGACCCTGGCCGTAGCCGAAAATCATCAGCGCCATCGCCAGCACGAATGCGGCCGGCGAATCAACCAATGCAACCGTTAGTGTCAGCGCTGCTAACCCTGCAACCTGGACCGCGCAGCCTTCGATCAGCACCAGCGTGCCGCGTTGCCGAGCCCGTGCGCCGCTGTGCCGGGAGGCAACGACAAAGGCCAGCGCCAGCGGCACGAACACCAGACCGGCCTGCAACGGCGGAACGTGCAGCGCCTTCTGCATGAACATGGTCATCACCAGATAGAATGACAGGTTCGCGAGAAAGAAGAAGAAGGCGGCACACAGGCCACGCATGAACGCCGCGTCCGAAAGCAGCGCCAGATCGATCAGCGGCATACCGCCCTTGGCTGCGACCGATCGCTCGAGCCGCAGGAAGCCGGCAATGATGGCGACGCCCGCCGCCATCACCACCCATACCAGGGGCGACCAATTCACATCGTGGCCGAACAACAGCGGCCCGATCAGGCACAACAGGCCCGCAAACAGCACGATCGCGCCTGGTATATCGAGCCGCGTGCCGGCGCGCCGCGGCACCGACGGCATGATCTTCAATGCCGCGACGATGATGATGAGGCCGAAGGGCACGTTGACGAAGAACACCGTGCGCCAGCCGAAGCCCGCGATATCCAAGGTCACCAACACGCCGCCAAGCAGAAAACCGGCGGCGCCGGCGAGCCCCAGCACGATGCCGTAAATGCCGAAGGCGCGGCCGCGCGCGCCGTCCGAAAACAGCAGATGCAGGGTGGCGAGCACCTGGGGCACCATCAGCGCCGCGGTCGCACCTTGCGCCATCCGCGCCGTGATCAGTTCAAAGCCGGACTGCGCCAGTCCGCACCACAACGAAGTGACGGTGAAGCCGAGCACGCCGGCCAGGAATATAATCTTGGTGCCGTAGATATCCCCGAGCCGACCGCCGGTGACCACCAGCGTCGCATAGGCGATCAGATAGATCGCTATCACGGCCTCGATCTGGGCGTCACTCGCATGCAGCTCGACCGCGATGGTCGGGATCGCAACATTGACGACGAAGGCATCGACGCCGAACATGAACTGGGCGGCGACCACGATCGCAAGCACCGCCCAGCGGCGCGAGGAATCTAAATTGGCTGAAACAAGCTGATGCATGGGGGGAGCGGCCCGATCCGAAATCCGTTGCATGGATTGAGCATGTTCGGGTCATTCCCGCGATTACCTCCGGGGTAAGCATCGCCCGGGTGCTTGGCCCGATTGCTGCATGGAAAACGGTCCAAGGCCGCATTTTCAGGCAGCTTTTCAAGCGTTCGGACCGCCTTTCGATGTATGACTTTGACATGGTTGTGATCGGCTCCGGTCCTTCCGGTCGCCGCGCCGCGGTGCAATTCGCAAAACTCGGCAAATCGGTGCTGGTCGTCGAAAAAGGCCGGCGGGTGGGCGGCGTTTCCGTTCATACCGGCACTATCCCGTCCAAGACCCTGCGCGAGACCGTGCTCAATCTCTCGGGCTGGCGCGAGCGCGGCTTTTACGGCCGCTCCTATCGGGTCAAGCAGGATATCGGCGCCACCGACCTGATCGCGCGGCTGCAAAAGACCCTCGACCACGAAGTCGAAGTGCTCGAACATCAGTTCAGCCGCAACATGGTCAAGACCGCCTCGGGCGAGGGCCGTTTTCTCGGGCCGAACAAGATCGAGATCAATGCGGGCGGCGGCGAGACCCGCGTGGTGTCCGCCGCCCATATCCTGATCGCCTGCGGCACGCGGCCGTTCCGTCCCGATTATGTACCCTTCGACGGCAGATCCGTGTTCGACAGCGACGAGATCATCGACCTGCCGAAACTGCCGCGCAGCCTCGCCGTGATCGGCGCCGGCGTAATCGGCGTCGAATACGCGACCATCTTCTCGGCGCTCGACGTCGCGGTTACCCTGATCGAGCCGCGGCCGACTTTTCTCGATTTCATCGACAAGGAGCTGATCGAGGAATTCATGCATGAGCTGCGCGACCGCAATGTCGCGGTGCGGCTCGGCTCCGCCGTCAATTCGATTGAGCGCAGCGAAAGCGGAAGCATCGTCACAAAACTCTCCGATGGCCGCAACGTCACCACCGAGATGCTGCTGTTCGCCGCCGGCCGCGTCGGCGCCACCGACCGGCTCAATCTCGAAGCGGCCGGGATCGCGGTCGATCACCGCGGCCGCATCGCGGTCGACCCGGTGACCTTGCAAACCAGCGTGCCGCACATTTATGCCGCCGGCGACGTGATCGGCTTTCCCAGCCTCGCCTCGACCTCGATGGAGCAGGGACGGGTCGCGGCCTGCCATGCGCTGGGCATGGAGCCGATGGCGCCGCCGGAGTTCTTCCCTTACGGGATCTATTCGGTGCCGGAAATCTCCACCGCCGGATTGACCGAGGAAGAGGTGCGAACCCGCGGCATCCCCTATGAGGTCGGCGTGGCGCGTTTCCGCGAAACCTCGCGCGGCCACATCATGGGGCTCAACAGCGGCATGATGAAGATGATCTTCTCGACCAAGACAAGGAGGCTTTTGGGGGTGCACATCCTCGGCGAAGGCGCCACCGAACTGATCCATATCGGCCAGGCCGTGCTCAACCTCAAAGGCACCATCGACTATTTCATCCAGAACACCTTCAACTATCCGACGCTGGCGGAAGCCTACAAGATCGCCGGGCTGGATGCGTGGAACAGGATGAGCCGGTAAGGCCGGCGGGCGGCGTTGAGGGCATGCCCAATCACAGCGCTCCATCTGCGGCATCGAGCCGATGCCGCCTCAAATCGCCTTCAATTTTCGATAGGCGAACCACACCATCTTCAACAGCAGCCAGCCGTCGCGAAAGCGGGAGATCTGGGTCTCACCGAAGGTGCGCGCCTTGTAGTGGATCGGCGTCTCGATGATTTTCAAATTCTGCTTGGCGGCGCCGAAGATCAGGTCGAAATCGCCGAACGGATCGAAATTGCCGAAATAATCGCGCTCGCGCACCAGCACCTCGTAGTCTTTTCGCAGCAAGACCTTGGTGCCGCACAGCGTGTCGGTCAGCCTGGTGTTGACGAGGTAGCTGAACAGATAGGCGAAGCAGCGGTTGGCGATGAAATTAAGCGGACGCATCGCCTCGTCTTCCATCGGATAGACCAGACGGGTGCCGTTGACGAATTCGGCCTTCCCGGTCTCGATGATGGCGTGAAATTTCGGCAGCGCTTCCGGGGGCATGGTCAGGTCGGCGTCCAGGATCATCAGCACGTCGTTTGTCGCCGCGGCAAATCCCTTGCGGACGGCGTCACCCTTGCCCCTGCCGTCCTGCTTCAGGACCTTGATGTCCCAATTGTCCTTGTAGGCATCGCGAACGCGTTCGCATTCCTCGAAGGTGCCGTCGCTGGAATTTCCCTCCACGAACAGGATCTCCTGTGCGCTGCCGAACCGGGGCATGCGCAGGATCGCGTTCTCGATGTTGCCCTTCTCGTTGCGGCAGGGAATGAGAACGCTCGCGGAAAATTTCCGGTCGGGAAACTGCCGCACCGGACGTCCGACCAGATAGGTCCGCAGGCACAAATGCCGGATCCCCGGCAACGGCGCGATGAACTTGTTGATGAACGGCCCAAGGCCGAGCCAGCGCCGCGGCAGCAGCTGGCGCTGTTCCGTGCAAATGACCTCGAAATCGGCGAGGTCCATCAAATTGAGGAAGTCGGCGGTGGCGATATAGTTGATCTTCGGTTGTTTGCTGCGCAGATGCAGCGCTTCGGCAAACTTCAGGATCGGCTCCCACAGATGGGAGTAGTAGGAAATCACGATCCGCGTCGACGGTGCGCAGAGTTGATGCACCAGCCTCAGCGTACCGTCGATATCCTCGAACAAGCCGATGGTGTCGGCGATCACGATATAATCGAAGGGACCCTCGATCCCCTCCAGCGCCGCCGGACTCTCCACGTCGCCCAGCACGAAATACAGCTCGGGGTGACGGGCGTTGGCCTTGGCGATGGTCTCGGCGCCAAAATCGATGCCGACGCCGTAAGAAGGCCTCAGCGCGGCGAGCAAATCCCCGCGGCCACAGCCCAATTCCAGCACCCGCTTGCCCGGCGGAATCAGGAATCGCATGAATTTCTGATCGTCTTCGTGGTAGGCGGCGTTGAATTCGCGCCAGCGATCCAGCTCGTCGCCATTGGCATCGTAATGGTCGAGCAGATCCCGCTTGCGCTGGCTGGAAAGCTGCAGTGAAGCGGTGGCTTCGGATTGCTTCAGATACATTACAGCCTCGGAAACGGAAGACGGAGAGTTCTCTTAGCCGAAGGCCCCCAGGGTGTAAATTCTGACGGCCGCGCCGCCGAGCCCGCCCGGCAGCCGATCGGACCCCGGCCTGGCCACTTCCGTTCCCACATGAACGCATTCTCATTTCGACGCGACCAAGCCTTATTGCCTCCCGCGCGAAGGATTGCCCATGACTGTCGGAATTAAACTGCTCGCCGCGTTCGCCGCGGGCGCGCTGGCTATTTCGCTTGGCGGCGCCGCATCGGCCAAATCGAGGCGGGTCAGGCCTGAGCCCACGCCGTCGGCGGAGACGGTTCCGGCGCCCGCCGCCCTATCGCGGCAATTCTTTGCGGCGAAAGGCGTGCAGCCGCTGACGCCGGAGATCGAACAATCCCTCAAACCAAAGGACAGCTTCAAGGAATGCGAGAACTGCCCGGAGATGGTGGTGGTGCCGAAGGGGTCCTTCATCATGGGCACGCCCATCACCGAAGTCGACCGCTACAAGGGAGAAGACCCGCTGCATCGCGTCAGCTTCGCGCGGCCTTTCGCGGTCGGACGCTTCACGGTCTCGTTCGACGAGTGGGACGCCTGCCTTGCCGACGGCGGCTGCGACGGCAACAAGGGCGACGACCGCGAATTTGGACGCGGCCGCCTGCCGGCGCAGGGCATTAGCTTCGAGGCGGCACATTCCTATCTGGCCTGGCTGTCGCACAAGGTCGGCCGCACCTACCGGCTACCGAGTGAATCGGAGCGCGAATATTTCGCCCGCGCCGGCACCACGACGCCGTTCTGGTTCGGCAAGACTGTTTCCTCGCTGGACGTCAACTACGCCGCCGGAACGCCCTACGCCAATGGGCCACGCGGAGTCGACAGCAAGGGCCCGGCGGTGGTGGATTCCTACGCGCCGAACCCGTTCGGACTTTATCAGGTGCATGGCAATGTCTGGGAATGGACCGAGGATTGCTTCAACAAGCGCTACACCGAAGACACGCCAACCGACGGCGCGCCGTGGCTCGAGGGCGACTGCAACAAGCACATGCTGCGCGGCGGCATCTGGAACTGGTCGGCGGATAAATCGCGCGCAGGCTATCGCGACGATGCCTTTCACGGCGGCGGCTACAGCTTTCGCGTGGTCCGGACGCTGAACGTGCAGCCGTGAATGCGTCCGATCCGCGCCTGCGTCGCCGCATTGTTGGTCGCAGAACGGATGTCGATACGGGGCTTTGCTAGTTTCATCGTGGCGTTATCCGAACGTCCTCGCCGCGGCCAATCCGCCGAGCCGGCCGGTGATCGCGAAGAACTGCGCCACGGTTTCCTCGATAATCTGGCGCGCCGGCTTCACCTCGTTGATCAGGCCGGCCGATTGCCCGGCCAGCGCCGGGGCCGCCTCCATGTCGCCGTGGAAATAGACGTCGCGAATTCCCTTCAGCGCGTCCGGCGCCATCAGGCCCTCGTCATAGATCGCCCTGGTGCGCTGCGACTTCAGTGCGCGGATGCAGGGTGTGGATTTCTTGTTGAGCACCAGCGTGCCGGTCTCCATGGCATCCACGATCGCGTTCTTGTAGTTGGCGTGCACCGGGCTCTCGCTGCAGCTGACAAAACGCGTGCCCATCTGGATGCCTTCGGCGCCCAACGCAAACGCGGCGGCCATGCCGCGGCCGTCGCAGATGCCGCCGGCGGCGATCATCGGCACGTCGCAGCGCGCGCGAATCCCCTGCAGCAGCACCAAGGTCGAGACTTCTTCCGGATTCTTGAAGCCGCCGCCCTCGGCGCCTTCGACCACCAGCCCGTCGATACCGGCGTCGACGCATTTCAGCGCGGCCTCCACCGTCGGCACGGCGTGGTAGACAATGATGCCCGCTGCCTTCAGCGGCGCGACGAATTTTGCGGGGCTGCCAGCGGAGGTGGTGACGAATTTAACGCCGGAGTTGCAGACGAATTTCAGCATCGCGTCGTCGCGCAGAAACCGGATCGGCAGATTGACGCCGAACGGCAGGTCCAGCACCTTCATTTTATCGATCTCGGCCTGACAGGCCTCGGTCTCGCCCGATGAGGTCTCGATGATGCCGAGGCCGCCGGCGCGTGATACGGCCGACGCCAGTTGCGTGCGTGCGATCCAGCCCATCGGGGCCTGCACAATCGGATATTTTGCGCCGGTATGGGCGAGAACGCGGTTCATGGTTGTCCATTGCTGTGAGGGCAGGCGGGCGGGAGAATTCGCAGATGACGCTACGGCATGTCCGGCAGGCCGACAATCCCGGCGCGGCTCACCTGGTCGCTTTGTCTTCGCGCCTCATCAGGCCTAGGCTGCCCGCCGGAGCTCCGCAGCAATGACCGCGCAAAAACCGAAAATTCTCCTGAGCGAAGGCTCCAGCCTGTCGTCGCGCGAAGCGATCACGGCGTTGGGGCTCGCCGGCCACCGCGTCGAACTGGTGTCCAGTGATCCGATGTGCCTTGGACGTTTTTCGCGCTTTGTCAGCCGCATCCATCGGGCGCCGGCATCGGGCACCGATCCCGACGGCTATCTGGCCGCCGTGATCGAAGTCGTGAAGACGAGCGGGATCGACGCGCTGCTTCCGGTGCATGAGCAGGCCTATCTGTTCGCCGCCGCGCCCGGAAAACTTCCCTCCGGCCTCGGCGTGGCGCTCGCCGATTTCGAGGCGTTCGAACAGGTGCAGAGCAAGGCTGGTCTCGCCGAACTGCTGGCGCGGCTGAACGTGCCTCAACCAAAGACCGAGGTCGTAGGTTCCGCGGATGAATTCGTGGCGACGCGGCCCTACCCGTTCTTCGTCAAGTCAGCCTTCGGCACCGCGAGCACTGGCGTCTGGCGGGTGCGCGATGCGCGTCAACGCGATGCCGTGCTGACGCAACTTCAACAGCACGATGCGTTCGCCGAGGGCCTGCTGGTCCAGGCCGCGGTGACGGGATCGCTCGAGCGTACACAGAGCGTGTTCGACCGCGGACGCCTGGTCGCGAGTCATATCTATCGCCAGGTCGTGGAGGGACCCGGCGGCGGCGACGTGCTCAAGATCAGCGTCGTCAGCGCGCCAGTGCGCGAGATCGTGGAGCGGATCGGGCAGGCGCTCAATTGGCACGGCGCGTTGTCGTTCGACTACATCCGCGAGGACGCAACCGGCACGCCATATTTCATCGACGCCAACCCGCGTCTGGTCGAGCCGATGAATGCATGGCTGAGCGGCGTCGATCTGCCCGGCGCCTTGTTGCGGGTTTCGCTGGGCGAGACGCCGCCTGAGCACGCCCCCGGTCGCGAGGGCGTGCTCACCCGGCTCGGCCTGATGGGGCTGCTGGATGCCGCGCGACAGCGCGATCGCAGGCGCGACGTGGTGCGGGAAATCGCGCTGCTGGCGGGCAGCACCGGGCGCTATCGCGGCTCGCGCGAGGAACTGGTGCCGCTGTTGACCGATCCGTGGTGCGTTGTTCCGCTGGGCGTGGTGATCGCGCGGCTACTGCGCAATCCAGGCGTGGCCGCGCGGTTTTCGGACACGGCGGTCGCCGCCTACAGCCTGACACCCCAGGCGATCCATCGCCTGCGCGCATGGCGCCATGCCGCATAACGATCGTCGCCGCGGGACGATTGCCTTAGCGCATTCCAGCACGTAGCCTGCCGGACAAGACCAACAACAATAGCCGTTCCGGAGAAACACCATGGCGCGCCTCAAATTCGGAGCCTTTCTCGCCCCGCATCATCCCATCGGCGAGCATCCGATGCTGCAATTCCGCAGGGATCTCGATCTGGTCGAGCAGCTCGACGCGCTCGGCTATGATGAATTCTGGTGCGGCGAGCATCACTCGTCGGGCTGGGAGATGATCGCCTCGCCGGAAATGTTCCTGGCCGCCGCCGGCGAACGCACCAAGCGCATCCGCCTCGGCACCGGCGTGGTGTCGCTGCCCTATCACCATCCCTACAATGTCGCCCAGCGCATGGTGCAGCTCGACCATATGACGGGCGGCCGCGCCATCTTTGGCTCCGGCCCGGGAGCGCTGGCTTCCGATGCGCATACGCTCGGCATCGATCCGATGACCCAGCGCGACCGCCAGGACGAGGCGATCGCGATCATCCGCCGGCTGTTTCGGGGCGAGCGCGTCACGGCCAAAAGCGACTGGTTCACCATGAACGACGCCGCGCTGCAGCTCCTGCCCTTGCAGGCAGAGATGCCGTTCGTGGTGGCGTCGCAGATTTCGCCCTCGGGAATGACGCTCGCCGGCAAATACGGCATCGGCATCATTTCGCTCGGCTCGATGTCGACGCAAGGCCTGATGGCGCTGCCGACGCAATGGGGTTTTGCGGAGGACGCGGCCAAGAAGCACGGCACCACCGTGAGCCGCGCCGACTGGCGCGTGCTGCTGTCCTGGCACATCGCCGAAAGCCGCGAACAGGCGCGCCGCGAGGCCGGCGCCGGACTGATGCGCTGGCACAATGAATATAATGTGCGCACCCTGCAGCGGCCGGGCCTGCAGCCGTTCACCTCTCCCGAGGACGCGGTGGAGAAGACCGCGGGCGGCGAGGGCGCTGCCTCCACCATCGGCACCCCGGACGATCTGGTCAAGACCATCAAGAACCTGATGGAGGTCTCAGGCGGCGTCGGCACCATCATCGGCTTCGTGCACGACTGGGCCAATCCCGAAAACACCCGCCGCAGCTGGGACATGGTGGCGCGCTACGTGGTGCCGGAGATCAACGGCCATATCGACGGGCTGCGCCGGTCGCAGAAGTTCGTGATCGAGAACCGTGAGGTGTTCGAGCGCGCAGGCCAAGCCGTGATGGCGAAAATCATGGAAAACGACAAGGCCGCGGCAGCCCTTCCGCTCACCGGCCCCGGCCGCGTCGCAATCCCGACCATCAACGCGCCGGATCTGCAGAAGGAAGCGGCGAAGCGGACAAGCAAGGCGTGAGGTGCGACCGTCCCGCATCCAAGAAATGACCGGAGCAAAAGTCGCCGGGCTTTGCACTGGCGACACAAGCAGCTAGTTTACTCTTATAAATTATTGCCGGTGACCGCGCGCGCGGTCGCCGTCGCGGTCCGTTATCAATCGGGATCAAACGGAGCAACTGCCATGTCGATGCAAAGTGTGGCCTCTCCCGCAATCGCGTTCACCCCGCCCAAGCGCAATTCGCTGACCCATATTCCCGGCGACGAGGGCTGGCCGATCATCGGCAAGACGCTGGCGATTCTTGCCGACCCCAAGCGACAGGTCGAGCGGATGCATGCCAAATACGGACCGGTCTATCGCAGCCACGTCTTCGGCGAGACCAGCCTCACGCTGCTTGGACCGGAAGCCAACGAGCTGGTGCTGTTCGACCAGGCCAAGCTGTTTTCCTCGACCCATGGCTGGGGCCGGATTCTGGACCTGCTGTTTCCGCGCGGATTGATGCTGCTCGATTTCGAGGAGCACCGGCTGCACCGGCGCGCGCTGTCGGTGGCCTTCAAGTCCGGACCGATGAAATCCTACCTCGCAGCGCTTGATAGCGGGATCGCGGCGCGGGTCAGGCATTGGAAGGCGCAGCCGGGGCCGGTGCTGTTCTATCCGGCGATGAAGCAGCTCACGCTCGATCTCGCCGCGACCTCGTTCCTTGGCGCCGATATCGGGCGCGAAGTCGACGAGATCACCCGCGCCTTCGTCGACATGGTGGCCGCCTCGATCTCGGTGATCCGCAAACCGCTGCCCGGCACCAAGATGGCACGCGGCGTCCGCGGCCGCGAACGCATCGTCGCCTATTTCTCGGAGCAGATTCCGATTCGCCGCGCCAAAGGCGGCGGCGAAGACCTGTTCTCGCAGCTGTGCCAGGCGACCCATGAAGACGGCGCGCTGCTGTCGACGCAGGATATCGTCGATCACATGAGTTTCCTGATGATGGCCGCGCACGACACGCTGACCTCGTCGCTGACGTCGTTCGTGGCAGCACTGGCCACCCATCCGCAGTGGCAGGCGAAATTACGCGACGAAGTGAACAGACTCGGCATCGCGCCCGACCAGCCCATGACATTCGACAATCTCGAAGCCATGAAGCACACCGAGATGGCGTTCAAGGAAGCCATGCGGCTGAAACCGCCGGTGCCATCGATTCCGCGCCGCGCCGTTCGCGATTTCACCTTCATGGGCTATGCGATCCCGGCCGGCACCTTGCTCGGCGTCAATCCGATATTCACCCACCACATGCCCGATATCTGGTCCGAGCCGGAAAAATTCGATCCGATGCGCTTTACCGAGGAGGCGCAGCGCAATCGCCACCGCTTCGCCTGGGTGCCGTTCGGCGGCGGCGCGCATATGTGCCTCGGGCTGCACTTCGCCTATATGCAGGCGAAATGCTTCGCTCGGCATTTCCTGCAGAACGTCGACGTCTCAATGGAGCCCGGCTATACGCCGGAATGGGCGATGTGGCCGATCCCGAAGCCGCGCGACGGATTGCGGGTGACGCTGAAGGCGCTGGGCTGAGCCGATCAAGCAATCTGCGGCGGCGCCTCGATGCCGATGACGTCGATGCCGTCGGCGCGCCCGCGAATCGGAAGCCGGCCGAGATCGCGCACCGCGAACGGCGGCGTCGGGCCGAACCGTTCCATCGCCGCGCGGGAAATCAGAAAGCCGCCATCCACCGTGCGGCTTAGCTCCTCGAGCCTGGCCGCGGTATTCATCACATCGCCGTTGAAGACGATGGCGCGCTTGATGTCGCCGATCTCGCCCACGATCACCGCTCCGAAATGCAGGCTGCCGCGAATCCGCGGCACCACGCCGAACTCGCGTTGAAATTGGCCCGAGGCGTCCGCCAGCTCTCGACGCATCGCCATGAAGCAGCGCAGCGGGCGGTAATCGACCGCACCGCCGCGTGCCGGCCAGGTGACGATGATTTCGTCGCCGACGTAATCGAGGACTTCGCCGCGATAATCCACGACGGAAAGGGTGAGCAGGCGAAAAATGCGGTCGAGCAGGCGATGGATGCCGACGCCGCCGAGCCGCTCGGCGAGCCCCGTCGAACCCGCGATATCGACGAACAGCACGAAGCGGTCTTCCTCGACCGGCGTGCGATAACGCCCGATGATGAGGTTCTTGAAGGCGCGCGGCCCGATGATGTTTGCAATCCCGAGGCCGAGGTTCATCGCAACCGAGAGCAGCGCGGAATAGATGAATGAGGCCCAAAACAATCTGCTCGACATTTCGAGAGGAAGTCCGGCGATCCTTTCACCGAGCTCCAATCCCTGGATAATGACAATGATCGCTGCGTAGATTGCACTCCGCACGATCAGACTGGTTGCGAACGAAAGGCCGCCGAGCCACATTTGCATCGGACCTTCCAGCACGAAGTACTGGATCGAGCCGAGCGCAGCGCTGATTGACACCCCGTACGCTATTCCCGCGACCACGGAGCGAGCCGACCCATGACCCTGCGCGAGGCTGAACACGATTCCGGCGATGGCCCCGGCGACAACCACGCCCGCGAGGACCCGCAGCTTTCTTTCCAACCTTGCGTCCATGCCGCCTGCCCCCAGCGATGCCCGTCATTCGACTATACACGGACCTGATCAGCCCCCCTCTCAACCGTCACGCAAAAATCGCTACTCGATGAAGGTCGTGAGCTCTGCGCCTTCGTCGGCCACGAAAACCGCGATCAACTCCGCGGACTCGGTATTGCTGGCATTGGCGGAGACCAGATGCGTCGCGCCGGGCGGCTCGAAGAACGACTGGCCGACCTTGAAGGTCTCGACGGGACCGCCGCCAAGCTGCGAACGGATTTCGCCCTTGGTGATGTAGGCGGTGACCGAACCCGCGTGGCGATGCGCGCGGGTAAATCCGCCGGGGCCATAGAACACGCGCACGATGGTCACGCGCTTGCCCGGCACGTTCGGTAAAGCATAGGAAGCGATCGGCTCGACTTTGTCGAGCGCAGAGCCCGCGGAATCGCTGACCGCGCACAGCGGCGCAACCGCCGTCGAAAGTGCGTCCATCGCGACCGGCAGCATCTTCCCGATCAGGAAGGCGCACGCGAGACCGCCGAGCGCGGCCGCATAAAGCGGCCGAGCTTCAGGTCGCCTGAGCGAGATATCGAATGTTGCGTACATCGAGTCCTCCCGGCTTCAACACTAGGTTCTGTCGTCATTGCGAGCGCAAGCGAAGCAATCCATGGACCCGGCCGGGCGGCTACCCCGCACCCTGATCGAATGCCTTGCGCAGCGCGACGTAGCCCTGTTGCTGCTGACTCCAGTTGCGGCCGCCGGTAATGGCGCCGTCGATGACGAGATCGTGCCCGTTGATGAAGGTGGATTCGTCGCTGGCGAGGAATACCGCGGCGAAGGCGATGTCATCCGGCAGCCCGGCGCGCGGGATCGGCTGCGCGGTCTTGTAGACCTCGCGCATCACGTCGGGGGTTTTCTCAGCGGCCTCGACCGACAGGCCGAGCGCCTTGCCGAAAATGCCGGTCGCGATCGCACCCGGCGAAATGGAGTTGACGCGGATGCCGGCTTCGCCGAGCTCCATTGCCACGCATTTGGTGAGGTGGACGACGGCAGCCTTGGCCGCGCCGTACACCACCGACGACGAAAATCCGGCCAGCCGTCCCGCGATGCTGCCGTTGTTGATGATGCTGCCGCTTCCCTGGCGGCGCATGTGGGGCGCGGCGTGCTTCATGCCGAGCATTACGCTGCGTACCAGCGTCGCCATCGCGGCGTCGAAGCGCGCCACTTCGAGACCCTCGATACCGCCGGTCTGCGCCGGGCCGCCGGCGTTATTGAACAGGCAATCGATGCGGCCGAATTTCTCCACCGCCTCCCCGATCAGCGCCCGCATTTCGTCCTCGACCGTGACATCGGTCCGCCGGAAGATGCAATTGGCTCCGAGCTTCTTGGCCAGCGCCTCCCCCTCCGGCACCCGGCGTCCGGCGACGACGATTTTCGCGCCTTCCGCGACGAAGATTTCCGCGGTGCGCAGGCCGATGCCGCTGGTCGCGCCGGTGATGACCGCGACCTTGCCGCTTAACCGTCCCATGTCGTTCTCCTCTGGCAATGTTTGGGTTCGATAATCCCCGGCCTGATGGAACAAGGCAAGCCAGGCTTTCTATCCATGAATGAATTAAATGCCCGCGACTCCGTTTGGCCGCCACAAACCGCGTCTCCGGCACCGAAGCTGGCCGTTTTTGGATTTGCCGATCGGCTGATGTAATGTGGCCCATCATGAAATTGATCGACGAGTTCCGGCAAGGCTGGCGAGGACTGTCCCGGCCCTCGCCCCTCCTCAGCATCGGATTTGCGGCGAGCTGCCTCGCCTTGGCGACCGCGGCACGATCGGTTCTTTCGCTGCTGCGGCCCGACGTGTTCTTCACCCCCTATATTCCGGCCGTCTTCTTTGCCACCGCGTTCGGCGGCTTGCGGATCGGGGTCGTGACGGCGCTGGCCGGGGGCGCGCTCGGCGTCAGCTTCAATTTTAACGGCGGGCCAGCCGATTCCGCAAGGCTGGGGCTGATGGCGATCTACCTCGTCGTGTGCGGCCTCACGATTTGGGGAATCGAGCATTACCGGTCGATCGCCTCGCAGCAACGGGAGATCGCCAAGCGGCTGATTGAGGAAGAGACGTATCGCAAGCTGGTGGTCGACGAGCTTCAGCACCGGCTGAAGAACAAATTATCGACCATCCACGCGGTCCTGCACCAGGTGCTGCACGAACAGCCGCAGGTCTGGGCCAGCATCGATCAGCGGCTCCGGGCGCTGGTGGCGACCGACGACCTGATCGCGCGGGTCGACGGCAGCGGTTGCGACATTAGGGATCTCCTGCTTTCGGAACTCGGACCTTATGGCCATGTGCGCTTTACCCTGAACGGCAATCCGCTGTTTCTTCCGGACAAGCTCGCGGTCAGCCTGGCACTGATATTCCACGAACTAGCCACCAATGCCGGAAAATACGGCGCGTTTTCCTCGCCGCGCGGGCTGTTGCAGGTGTCGTGGTCCGTGTCGGACGACCGGCTCACCATCAACTGGGACGAAACCGAAGGTCCTCCGGTCGAAACGATCGGGGAAGCCGGCTTCGGCACCAGGCTTTTGAAATCGGCGCTGAGGGCGTTCGACGGCAAGACCGAAATCGCCTTCTTGAAAACCGGGATTCACTGCACCATGCATTGCCGCATCCCCAGGAGCTGAATGGCCTCAAGCTTCGGGTCCGCGGCGTCTGACGGCACCGCCCGGTCCGCATCGCCGAACGCAATTTGCTGGTCTCGAGTTGGACTGACATCAGCGAGCAAGAGGCCGTCGAGATCGCTATCGGCGCGGGCCGTTCGGCCGGCTTTTTTGGCCGAACGGCGTTTTTCCCCAGAGGCTCTATTTCCCCAGAGGCTCTATTTCGACAGCACCGGCAACGGCGGCACGCTGTCGTTCGGCGCGCCGGCCTGCATGGTGATCAGCGTCATCGACGTTATATCGTAATAGCCCATGATGCCGATGATATCCATGATGCCGCGCTCGCCGAATTTTTCCAGCGCGGCCGCGTAGACCGCGTCCGAAACTTTCTTGTCGCGGTAGAGCGCTGTGCCGAGGTCGTACAGCGCGGCTTCGTCATCCTTCATGTTGTCCGGCCGTTTGCCTTCCGCGATCGCAGCGGCGATCCTGGGATCGAGACCGGCCTTGATGGCGAGCGGATAGTGCGCGAACCATTCATATTGCGCGGTCCACTGCCGGGCGGTGATCAGGATCGCGAATTCGCTCAGCCGCGGCGGCAGCGACGTATTCCAGCGCAGATACTCCGTCAATGCCGTCAGGCGCGGCGCCAGATCGGGGTTGCGGATATAGGCGCGATAGGGCGGGTTGGTGAACTTGGCATTGCGCGGCGGGGCCGCGATCATGTCCGCCCAGGCCTTCTGCGCCGGACTGAGTTCCTCGGGCTTGAGCGGCGCGAAGCGGGTGGTGTCCTCGGCGCGGCCCATGTGAGGGGCTGCGATCAGCGTCGCCAGACAGGCAGCGGCAAGCCGTTTCTTCATCGTTTTTCTCCCTCGGAAATCGCGGACTTCCGCCGCACCGCCCTTGGCGGCCGTTCGGCGAGATTATTCGGAAGCCGGATTGGTTCAATGGGAGACTTGTTTCAGGTGGAAACGGCTGGACGACGGACGAGCCCGCCCCGGCCTGTCCGGCCGCCAAACATGGAATTGCAATGTTCGTCCAGCTGTGCAACTCGCTGTGCTAAGAGAATTTCCGCAAACAGGAGGAGCTGCCGTGCGTCACCCACTTATCCTTGCAACCGCCTTGGTAACTGGCTTGGGCCTGATCGGCAGTGCCGCGGCGCAGGCCGACGATCTGAAGATCGCTTTGATCTACGGCAAGACCGGCCCGCTGGAGGCCTATGCCAAGCAGACCGAAACCGGCCTGCGGATGGGACTGGAATACGCCACCAAGGGCACCATGACGCTGGACGGTCGCAAGATCGTCATCATCACCAAGGACGACCAGGGCAAGCCGGATCTGTCCAAGGCGGCGCTGGCGGAAGCCTACCAGGACGACAAGGTCGATATCGCCATCGGCACGACATCGTCGGCCGCAGCACTCGCCGACCTTCCGGTCGCGGAGGAAAACAAGAAGATCCTGATCGTCGAACCGGCGGTCGCGGACCAGATTACCGGCGAGAAGTGGAATCGCTACATCTTCCGCACCGGGCGCAATTCCTCGCAGGACGCGATCTCGAACGCGGTGGCGATCGGCAAAACCGGCGTCACGGTGGCGACCCTGGCGCAGGATTATGCATTCGGCCGCGACGGCGTGGCCGCGTTCGAGGAAGCGCTGGCGAAAACTGGCGCCACGCTTGCCGCCGAAGAATATGCACCGACCACTACCACCGATTTCACCGCGGTCGGCCAGCGCCTGTTCGACGCGCTGAAGGACAAGCCCGGCCGCAAGATCATCTGGATCATCTGGGCCGGCGCCGGCAATCCGCCGAGCAAATTGCAGGACATGGATCCGAAGCGCTACGGCATCGAGCTTTCGACCGGCGGCAACATTCTGCCGGCCCTCGTTGCGTATAAGGGCATGCCCGGCATGGAAGGCGCGACCTATTATTATTACGACATTCCGAACAACCCGGTGAACGACTGGCTGGTCGCTGAACACCAGAAGCGTTTCAACGCGCCGCCGGATTTCTTCACCGCCGGCGGATTTTCGTCAGCGATGGCCGTGGTCGCCGCCGTCACCAAGGCCAAATCCACCGACACCGAAAAGCTGATCAGCGCCATGGAAGGCCTGGAGTTCGATACGCCCAAGGGCAAGATGATCTTCCGGAAGGAAGACCATCAGGCGCTGCAGAGCATGTATCACTTCAAGGTCAAGGTCGATCCGAAGGTCGAATGGGCCGTGCTGGAGCCGGTGCGCGAACTGAAGATCGAGGACATGGACATCCCGATCAAGAACAAGCGGTGACCTTTTCTCTCCCTCGCCCCGCTCTTCGCAGAGGGTTGGGGTGAGGGGCTGTCTCAACGGGCGCGACTCGCTGAGAGTCCCCCTCACCCGATCGCTGCGCGACAGCCGATGCGAAGCATCGGTGTTCTGTTAGAAGGACGACCGCCGCAGGCGGCCAATGCTCTCCCCGCAGGCGGGGGAGCGGTGAGTGTTAGCATCACGAGCGTGCCCCAATGACCCACACTCTCGAAACCCGCGACCTGACCATCCGCTTCGGCGGCCATGTCGCGGTCAACCGCGTCAGCTGCATTTTTCGGCCGGGCGAGCTGACCGCCATTGTCGGGCCCAACGGCGCCGGCAAAACCACCTATTTCAACCTGATCTCCGGACAGTTGCGCCCGAGCGAAGGCAACATCCTGTTCGATGGCCGTGACATCACCCCGCTTTCCGCGCCGCTGCGCACCCGCGCCGGCCTCGGCCGCGCCTTCCAGCTCACCAATCTGTTTCCGAACCTCAGCGTCGAGGAGAATGTCCGGCTCGCCGTACAGTCCGAAAGCGGTGTGCATTACGACATGCTGCGGCCGTGGATGACGCGCAAGGACCTGATCGCGCGCGCCGACGCCATTCTCGACAAGGTCGCGCTCGGCGGCCGGCGCGGCGTGGCGGCGACCGCGCTGTCACATGGCGATCAGCGCAAGCTCGAGGTCGCGCTGATGATGGCGCTCGAACCGAAAGTCTTCATGTTCGACGAGCCCACCGCCGGCATGAGCATCGATGAAGTGCCGGTCGTGCTCAATCTGATCGCGCAGCTCAAGCAGGATGCCAGCAAGATCATCCTTCTGGTCGAGCACAAGATGGACGTGGTGCGTTCGCTGGCCGACCGCATCATCGTGCTGCACAACGGCCAGCTCGTCGCCGACGGCAAGCCGGCCGAGGTGATCGCCTCGCCGATCGTGCAGGAAGCCTATCTCGGCATCGCGCCCGGAAGGACCGCGGCATGACCGACCTTCTGACGCTGGTCGGCGTACATACCCATATCGGGCGCTATCACATTCTGCAGGGCGTCGACTTCGCCGTGCCCGAGGGCCAGACCACGATGCTGCTCGGCCGCAACGGCGCCGGCAAGACCTCGACGCTGCGAACCATCATCGGGCTGTGGCAGGCTTCCGCCGGCCATATCTCGCTCGACGGACAACGCATCGAAAAGAGCGCGACCCCAGACATTGCCCGGCTCGGCGTCGGCTATGTCCCGGAGAGCATGGCGGTGTTCTCCGATCTCTCGGTGAAGGAAAATCTGGTACTGGGCGCGCGGGACGGCCCGCTCGACGACACCCGCCTGAACTGGATTTTCGGCTTCTTCCCGGCGCTCAAGCGGTTCTGGCTGTCGCGCGCGGGCAGCCTGTCCGGCGGCCAGAAGCAGATGCTTTCGATTGCCCGCGCCATTGTCGAGCCGCGCAAGCTGCTTTTGATCGACGAGCCGACCAAGGGTCTGGCGCCGGCGATCGTGGTGGCGCTGATCGAATGTCTCGCCGAGATCAAGCGCCGCGGTGCGACCATTTTGCTGGTCGAGCAGAATTTCCATGCCGCGCGCGAGCTCGGCGACACGGTGCTGGTGATGGATAATGGCAAGATCGTCCATCGCGGCGAGATGGCGGCGCTGGCCGCCGACGTCGCGCTGCAGGAGCACCTCCTGGGCTTGAGCCTGGAGACCCATCAATGACCGACCTCACCGCGACAGCCGCATTGCCGAAACCGAAGCGGGATTTTTTACCCGCGCTGCTGCCGGCAGCGCTGGCGCTCGCGATGCTTCCCTTGATCGGATCGGGCAGTTCCTGGGTCACGCTGACGGTAGCGAGCCTTGCCATGGGCATGATGATCTTCATCATGGCGTCCGGGCTGACGCTGGTGTTCGGCCTGATGGACGTGCTCAATTTCGGCCACGGCGCATTCATCTCGGTCGGCGCCTATATCGCGACCCTGGTGCTGCTGCCGCTCGCGAGCTGGGTGCAGGCCGACTCGCTGCTGACGAATTTGGCGGTGCTGGCGCCGGCCGCCGTGGTGGCGATGGCGGTCTCCGGCGCGCTCGGACTGGTGGTCGAACGCGTGCTGATCCTCCCCGTCTATGGCCAGCATTTGAAACAGATCCTGATGACGACGGGCGGATTAATCGTGGCCGAGCAGGCGCTCTATGCGCTGTGGGGACCGCAGATCATACCGCTGCCGCTGCCGACCTCGCTGCGCGGCTCCTTCATCATCGGCGACATCGCGATCGCCAAATACCGTGTGCTGGCGATGCTGGTCGGCCTGATTGTGTTTTGCGGCATTCAGGTGGTGCTGAACCGCACCAAGATCGGGCTCCTGATCCGCGCCGGCGTGGAAAACCGCGAGATGGTGGAAGCGCTCGGCTACCGGATCCGGCGGCTTTTTCTGGGCGTGTTCATGGTCGGCTCCGGCCTTGCCGGGCTCGGCGGGGTGATGTGGGCGCTGTATCGCGAACAGGTGCACGCCTCGATAGGCAATGATCTCACCGTTCTCGTTTTCATCGTGGTGATCATCGGCGGCCTGGGTTCGATCGGCGGCTGTTTCATCGGCGCGCTGCTGGTGGCGATGGTCGCCAATTATGGCGGCTTCCTGGTGCCGAAACTGGCGCTGGTCTCCAACATCCTGCTGATGGTCGCGATCCTGATGTGGCGCCCGCGCGGGCTTTATGCGGTGACAAGTCGATGAAGGTCTGCCGATGATGATCCTCTCCGGCGATCCGCCGCGCAGCCGCGCGCTCTCGCTCCTCCTCATCGTCATTATCGCAGCACTTGCGGTTACGCCGCTGGTCTTGCCCGGTGCGAAAGCGATGAACGTCGCCACCAAGATTTGCATCTTCGCAGCGCTGGTGGCGTCCTACGACCTGTTGCTCGGCTATACCGGCTCGGTGTCGTTCGCGCACACCATGTTCTACGGCATCGGCAGTTACGCGATCGCGATCGCGCTCTATGCGATGGGACCGAACTGGGCCGCGGTCGCAACCGGTGTCGTGATCGGCCTGCCGCTGGCCGTGGCGCTGGCGCTCGCCATCGGACTGTTCTCGCTGCGGGTCGAGGCGATCTTCTTCGCCATGATTACGCTTGCGGTGGCATCCGCCTTTCTGGTGCTGGCCTCGCAGCTGTCATGGCTCACCGGCGGCGAGGACGGCCGCAGCTTCCAGCTGCCGGAATTGCTGCGGCCGGGCACCGTGCTGATTTCCAAGGGCACGCTCGGCTTCGAGCTCAATGGCCGCGTGCTGACCTATTATCTCATCTTCATCGGCTGCGCCGCGATGATCCTGGCGCTGTTGCGCGTGGTGAATTCGCCGTTCGGCCGCGTGCTGCAGGCGATCCGGGAAAACCGCTTCCGCGCCGAGGCACTCGGCTTCCGCACCGTGTTTCATCTGACCTACGCCAACTGCATCGCCGCTTTGGTCGCGGCCGGCGCCGGCATGCTGAACGCGCTGTGGCTGCGTTATGCCGGACCGGATACCTCGCTGAGTTTCTCCATTATGCTGGATATCCTGTTGATGGTGGTGATCGGCGGCATGGGCACGATCTACGGCGCGATCATCGGCGCCACGATCTTCATTCTGGCGCAGAACTATCTGCAGGCGCTGATGGGGGCTGCCTCCAACGCCGCCGCCGATGCGGGGCTGCCCTTGCTGCCGGGACTGCTGCATCCCGATCGCTGGCTGCTGTGGCTCGGGCTATTATTCATCGCCAGCGTCTATTTCTTTCCGACCGGCGTCGTGGGACGGTTGCGCAACCCGCCGCGCAAGTCGGGTTGAGGAGGTCGCCATGGCGAAAATCGAATCCCGGCTCAAGGCCCTCGGCCTGGTCCTGCCGCCCGCCTTCGCGCCCCCGCCGGGCGTCGTACTGCCGTTCGTCAATGTGCGCGTGATCGGCAACCGCGCGATCCTCGCCGGGCACGGACCGCAGAGCCCCGAAGGCCCGTTGGCAAAACCGTTCGGCAAGGTCGGGCGCGAGCTCACGCTCGATCAGGGCTACATCGCGGCAAAACTCACCGCACTGTCGATGCTCGGCTATCTCCAGCGCACGCTCGGCGATCTCGACCGCGTGACGCATTGGGTACGGATTTTCGGCATGGTCAATTCCGCGCCCGGTTTTGTCCAGCAACCTGCCGTCATCAACGGCTGCTCCGATCTGATCCTCGAGCTCTGGGGGCCCGAGGCCGGCGCCCACGCCCGCAGCGCGGTGGGGATGGCCGAACTGCCGTTCGGAATGCCGGTGGAAATCGAAGGCGAAGTTCTTATCTCCGGCTGAACGCCATTCGGGAGGAAACCGCATGCCCCCTGTTTCGATCTTGCTCAACGTGCTCTGGATCGTGTTCGGCGGCCTGTACATGGCGCTGGGCTGGGTGATCGCCGGCATCATCATGGCCATCACCATTATCGGCCTGCCCTGGGCAAAGGCCGCGTTCACGATCGCGGCTTATACCAACGGCCCTAATTATTGACTGTTGCCCATGTTCGGGTGGTTATTGACGCGATGCGCTTTGGATCTTTTTCAAAGAAGTTCCAAGCGTCGCAGGCTTTATCGACGATGCCGTCGTAGTCGTCGAAGACGGTGATCGCGAGTTTGTTGCCGCGCAGATATTCCCAGACGTTTTCGATCGGATTGAGTTCAGGCGCGTAGGGTGGCAGACGCACCAGGGTGACGTTTTCGGGGATCGTGAGCGCGACAGCAATGTGATAGCCGGCGCCATCGAGGACAAGAGCGGCGTGGCTACCTGCCGCCACCTTGCGGCCGATCGCTGTGAGATGCAGCGACATGGCCTCGGCGTTCGCCGCCGGCATGACCAGACCTGCTGCGACGCGACGCTGCGGACAGGCCGCGCCGAACAGGTAGGCCCAGTCGTAGCGCTGGTCGTGCGGTGCGCGGGGCCTCGTTCCACGCTTGGCCCAGACGCGGGTCAGCGTGCCCTGCTGGCCGATCCGGGCCTCATCTTGGAACCAGATTTCGATCGGCTTGTCTTTGGCGTGCTCGGGAATTTGCGCCCTGACGGTCGCGGCGAAGTTTTTTTAAACGTCTGCTGGGCTTCTTCGTCAGCCTGCGGGTGGCGGGGCCTTACCGACAGTTTGCGGTAGCCGAGCTTGGCTAGAACCTTCCCGACCGAACGCTCGTGGAGCGTGACACCGAAGCGCCGCTGCAATTCGTCGCGCAGATCGACCCGCCGCCAACGCACTACCCCGTGCACCGCGGGGTCGGGGCCGGCCTCGACAAGCTCGGCCAATTCGGCCTGCTGCCGCACCGTGAGTTTTGATCCGGGACCTGGCGATTTGAGATTGCGAAGCCCGGCCAGTCCCGCGGCGTTGTAACGGTGCACCCAGTCCCGCAAGGTCTGACGGTCCATGCCGCAGGTTTCGGCCGCCGTTTTGCGGTCCGAGCCATCGAGCACCAGCGCAAGCGCGAGTATCCGACGCGCCGCGGCGCTATCCTTCTCTCCTGTCGCTGCCTTGCGAAGCTCCCAAGCCGTCAGATCAAACCGGGTGATCGATACCGCCGCTCCCATCGATGCCGCTCCTCTCAAAAGCCAGCATCGAGTCAGAGTTTCCCTGATTCGGGAATCCCTAACGAGTCACAGTTTCGGGCCGTTGGTATTATACGCTGCTGCCGTTCGGGCAGAGGGCCGTGCGCCGCGACAGCCTGACCGGCCGCCCCGATGTCGGCACCGGGCCGCTCGGCCTGATCGGCAATGTCATCTGGCTGCTGCTGGCGGGCTGGTGGCTGGCGCTCGGGCACATCGTCACCGCGGTTGTGCTGGCGGTGACCATTATCGGCATTCCCTTCGCCTGGGCGCACCTCAAGCTCGCGGGCCTGGCGCTCTGGCCGATCGGCAGGGAGATCGTCCCGGCCTAGGGCGGTGGTTCAGCCCTCATGAGCTTCGGCCGGCTGGTCGCAGGCCCAATGTGGGCGCAGCAGGACGTGCAACCCGGCCGCGAACGACAAAACGCCGATCCGACGCGTGCCCTGGCTGACCCTGATCGCCCAGTTTCGGGGGATGGAAGGATGTTCCTGAATCAGCCGCTGAATGATGCCGGCGGCGAACAGCATGGCATCGATATCGTCCGCCAACGCCGCGCCGTCATGACCATGACCGTCAATGCGCTTGACGGGATCGCACACGTGGAATCTGTAGAACGCCATGAACTAACGATGCTCCAACAGCCGCGAAGAGCTTTGACTTCGATCAAAAGGAGCCACTACTCGCAGCCGCGCAAATCAAACAGCGCCTTGAGGCCGCAGGAAGAGGTCAGCATCTTGTCACCGTCGTGCCCGACACCTTTTACATCCCACACGCTGTGGCTGGGCGCGCCGGCATCCCGGGCCGCCATCGTCGCCGCATAGGCGTGACCGCGGGCATAGCGGTACGGTCCCTCGGCCTCCGCCATGCGGCTCTTGTCGAGAGCGGGATGATTGGGGTTGGTGTCCAGCGTTCCCAGCAAATAGATCACGCGCCGCGCCACATAGGCTTGCTCCAGCGCAGCAGCCGATGGATCGGCCAGATAGGCGGGACGCGCCTCCATGCCGTACTTCCAATCGTTATAGCCGGGGCAGCTCGCGGCAATCGATGGTTCCGGTCGCTCGTTGTTGAAATACGCATAGGACGACGGATTGGCGACCACAACGCCTTGCTGCGTCAGCGCCGGCTCCCCTTTTCCCGCGATCGCGTAGCGCTGCACGACCTGCGCGCCGCCCGAATGTCCGGCCACCACGACCTGCCTGAGATTTGGGAACAGCTTTCGATCCGCCAGTCTGACCAGGATGGCGTCGATCGCCTCGAACGAACTCGCTGGTGTCGGCGCCAGCGCCGGATCGCCGCCTTCCCACCCCTCCAGCGTCCATCGCAGGGTATCGGCAGGCAGATGGTAGGCATCGACATCGACCCCGGCAAGAAATTGCGGGACGATCATGAGCGTCGTCTTGCCGGCGTCGCCGGCCGCGGCCTGCGCCGTCAAGGCGGATTTGAAATAGACATCGGCATTGCGCAGCCGTCCGTGCAGAACCAGAACCGCGCGCGTGATCTCCGGCAACGGATTGGACCAGTCGGCGGAGACGTAAAGCGGCAATGTGCCCCGGTCGCCAACCGAGATTCGCTGGTTGGCGACCTCCTTCACCGGTCGATGATGAGGCGCGTCTTCGTCCGCCGCCCGGCTGCGGGAACTCGCCAATGCGAGAACCACAAGCACGGCGCTGGCGACCACCTGCAATTTCCTCACAACGATCTCCCTTGGGTGGAACCCATCTCTCATAACCCGAGGAGACTGCTACCACAAAAGCTCCGGACTGCGATCAACTGCCTTTGGCCGGGCCCGGTTTACCAAGCGCCTGGATGGCCTCCTCGACGCTGCGAAAGGAATGATCCGGGCCGAGCAGCTCGCCGATGCCAAACCGGGCGAACGCCGCCTGCGCACGGATCGACTCCAGCCGTGCGACGGCGAAATCGATTTCATCGGCGTGACACTTACGAATGAGCTCGAGCAATATCTGCGCCGCCGTGTAGTCGATCTCGACGATGCCCGTCGCCTCCAGCACCAACAATCGCGCCGCTTGCGGCCGGGATTGCAGCGCGTCCAGCACGTCGCGCCGGAAATGATAGGCGTTGAGAAAGGACAAGGGCGCCTGAAACCCGGCGACGATGATTCCGGGCTCCTGCTCGCCGGGCAGATGCGGGCTCGGCGGCCACCAGATCGAGGTTCCGGGAACGCGTTCGAACACCACCAGCCGGGCCCGCGTCGTGCTCCAGATGCCGTGCAGCAGCGAGAGTGCTATTCCGAGTCCAACGCCCTGCTCGATCGGGAGCACGATGATCGCCGCTGCGGTCACTGCGATCAGAAAAAATTCGCCGAGCGATTGCCGGTAGATCGAAACGATCTGATTAACGCGGACGATCCGCAAGGCGACGAACATCAACACGCCGCCGAGCGCGGCGTTCGGGATTCGACCGAGCAGCGCCGCACCGAAGGCCAGGAGCGCGATCACGATCGCCGCGGCGGCGAGACCCGCGAGCTGGGAGCGTCCGCCGGTCTCGGACACGACGGCGGTACGCGGCGGGCTGGCATCGACCGGGAACGCGCCGATCAGTCCGGACAGGATACTGCCGACCCCGACTCCGATGAAGTCGCGGTCGACATCCGGCGGCTCGTCGGGACTGGAAGGAAAGGATCGCGTCGTCGCTGCCGTCTGCACCATCACCACGATCGCGATGATCAGGCTGAGCGATATCAGGCCCGGCAACCGGCCAGCCGAGATATCCGGCAGCGCAAGCGCCGGCGGCGCGGCGGAGACAGCGCCGAGAACGCTGACGCCGCGGTTCTCGAGTCCGAGCAGCACGACCGCCGCGCTCGCCAGCGCAAGCCCGATCAAGGCGCCGGGAATGCGCGCATTGACCCGCTCCGACAACGCGATGATCGCGAGCACGCCGACGCCGATCAGGAGCGTAAACGGATTGGTCTCGTTCGGATGCGTGGCGAGGCTCGCCATGCGCTGCAGCATGGCGCCGCCGGGCGCTTCGACGCCAAGGATTCCGGGCAGTTGGGAAACCAGGATGTGCACGGAAATGCCGGCGAGAAAGCCCGTCGTTACCGGTATCGAGAGCAGATCCGCGATCCAGCCCAGCCGAAAAATGCCGGCGAACAAAAGCAGCAACCCGACCATCAGCGCCAGCGACGCCGCAAGCACCAGATATTGCGGATCGCCGGAGGCGGCCAGCGCCGCCAGGCCCCCGGCAAAAATCGGCGTGATGGTCGAATCCGCGCCGCAGGACAGGAAGCGATTGCTCCCGAATATCGCGAATGCCAGCGAGCCCGCCAGAAAGGCGAAGAAACCGAGTTGCGGGGCAAACCCGCCGAGCCGGGCGGTCGCCATCTGCTCGGGGATGGCGATCGCGGCGAGTGTCAGTCCCGCGAACAGATCGCGGGCGAGGAATTGAAGGCTGTAGGATTGTAGCGAAGCGAATATGGGCCACGCCTTGCCCGTGAAAGGCGAATCCGCAGAGCCGGAATTATTGGTCATCAGCCTCGCCTCCAACGGCCCGTTCGCGTGCGATCAAATGCATCGCTTTCAGGCCGGATTCCGGGAGCGAATACCCCGCCCGGATACCGGCCCGGTTTCGTCCCGCAGTGCAAAATGGCGCATGTTTTGCTCATCATCCTGGGGTCTGGAAGAGCCCCTTAAGGCTCGGGTAACCGGATTTCCTAACGGGTTATGCCATTTGTGCATTGTATGCATGTTCCCGGGAGTAGGGAATGCGATCGGATTCCAGCATATCGGGCGCAGCTGAAATACCCGCGACCGCGGCGACCGTGCCGCATCACGCGGCCACGTCGTTGCGGCGGGGCCCCGTGCTTTGGCTTATCCTCTCCGGTGTTCTGCTGGTCGCGGCGATCTTGATCGGCACGGCGCTGATCATCGGCCAGTTCCGCGAACGCGCGCTCAGCAATGGCGAGCGCGAACTCGAAAACACCGTGCTGCTGCTCAGCCGCCACTTCGACCAGCAGTTGGGCGATCTCGAAGTTCCCCTCAACGACCTTATCGACCAGATCCACGCGGCAGGCGTGGAAACGCCTGACGCTTTCAGGCGCCAGATGTCGACGCCGGAAATGCACCTGTTGATGAAGGCCAAGGTCAGCGCGCCTACGGAACTCGCAGGCATCAACGTCTACGACTCCGAAGGGAACCTGATCAATTCATCGGTGGTGGCCGTCGTTCCAGCCGTCAACATCGCCGACCGCGCCTATTTCAACGCGCTCAAATCGGGCCCGGAGCAGCGACAGGTCGAACTGGTCCGCAGTCGCTTTTCCGGAGGCATCAGAACGGTCTTTGCCCACAGGGTGAGCGGTCCGAATGGCGAATTCCTGGGCGTTGTTTCGCGTGCGATTTCGCCTGAGAAGTTTGAAAGTTTCTTTTCATCGGTGACCCTCGGAAAGGACGCTGCCATCTCCATGTTCCATCGCGATGGAACGATGCTGGCGCGCTATCCGCACATTGATGCCATTATCGGCCATAAATTCACGTCGGCTCCGCTGTTCGCGAAGGTGGTGAAAGAGGGCGGTCGACAGACCCTGCGCGTGCGAAGTCCGATCGACAATCAGGACCGGCTTGGGTCGGCGGCCGGGTTGAGCCATTTCCCGATCGTGGTGGTCGCGACCAAGACCGTCGCGTCGGCGCTGACCGACTGGCGCGAACAAACCCGGTTCCTGATCGCTGCCGCCATCATGTCGGCGCTGGTGACCGCCTTCATCCTGTTCGTGATCATTCGGCAGATGAACCGGCAAAGCCTGGAAGCCCAGCAACGGCTGGAATCGGAGAAGCACCGGCTCGACACCGCCCTGAACAACATGACGCAGGGCCTCGTACTGTATGACGCTTCCGCACGCGTCGTCACCTTCAACCAGCGCTATCTCGACATGTACAATCTCTCGACAGACGTCGTGAAGCCGGGGTGTGGCTTCTTCGACCTGATCCTCCATCGCAAGGAAACCGGATCGTTTGACGGCGACGTCGAAGAATTCTGTTCGGAGATTCTACGCAACATCGCCGCGGGAAGAGTCAACACCACCATCATGGAGATCGCGGACGGGCGTTCGTTTCAGATCGTCAACAAGCCCCTGGTGCAGGGCGGATGGGTCGCCACGATCGAGGACATCACCGAGCGCCGCAACCTCGAACAGGAACGCGACCGCACCTCCGCATTCCTGCGCCAGATCATCGACCACATTCCGACACAGATCACCGTGAAGGACGTGCGCGACCGCCGCTATGTGCTGGCCAACCGGGTGGCCGAGCTTCAGTTCGGCCTGCCGCACGAGGCGATCGTCGGCAAGACCCCGTTCGAGCTGTTTCCGCGGGCGATCGCCGAGCAGATCGCAGCGGACGACGACATGTCGCTGCAATTCCCCGAGGGCCTGTCGCTGGACGAGCACCGCTGGGAAAGCAAGATATCGGGCAGCCTTGTCATCACCTCGAAACGGATTGGAATCCGGGATCAGGCCGGCGAGCCCCGTTACATCATCAACGTCGTCGAAGACGTCACCGAGCGTCGCCGTGCCGACGAGAAGATCGCGCATCTGGCGCATTATGACGCGCTGACGGACCTGCCAAACCGCGTGCTGTTCCGCGAACGGATCGAACATGAACTGCAGCGAACCAGCCGGGGCAATCAATTCGCCCTGCTCTATATCGACGTCGACGAGTTCAAGGGCATCAACGATTCGCTCGGACATCATGTCGGCGACGAACTCTTGAAGGCGGTGGCCTCGCGGATCAAAAGCTGCATCCGGGATACCGACCACGTCGCGCGGCTCGGCGGCGACGAGTTCGCGGTCATCCAGACCGACGTCGCCGACATCCACGACGTCGTGGAATTCGTGACGCGCATTCATGAGGCGATCCGGCAGCCCCATGAATGCCTCGGCCATCACCTCACCACCGATGCCAGCATCGGCATTGCCATGGCGCCGCAGGACGGCACCGACCTCGACCAGTTGATCAAGAACGCCGATCTGGCGATGTACGGCGCCAAGTCGAACGGCCGCCGCACCTACCGCTTCTTCGAGCCGGCGATGGACGCCCGCGCCAAGGCGCGGCTTACCCTTGAACGGGACCTGCGCCAGGCGCTGATGGACGGCGGCTTCGAGATCCACTACCAGCCGCTGGTCGATCTCAACCGCGACGAGGTCACCGGCTGCGAGGCGCTGTTGCGCTGGCGCCATCCGGAGCGCGGCATGATCTCGCCGGCCGATTTCATCCCCGTCGCGGAAGACACCGGCCTGATTGTCGAGCTCGGCGAATGGGTGCTGCGAACCGCCTGCGCCGAGGCGGCGACCTGGCCGGAGCATATCCGGGTCTCGGTCAACGTCTCGCCGGTCCAGCTGAAATGTCCGACCCTGGCGCTGAAGATCGCCGGCGCGCTCGCGGATTCCGGCCTTGCCGCGAACCGGCTCGAGCTGGAGATCACCGAGGCGGTGCTGATCCACGACGACGAGACCGCGCTTTCCATCCTGCATCAGCTTCGCGCCATCGGCATCCGCATCGCGCTGGACGATTTCGGCACCGGTTATTCCTCGCTGAGCTATCTGAAACGTTTCCCCTTCGACAAGATCAAGATCGACCGCTGCTTCATCAGCGACGTCGCCGAGCCCGGCGGCTCGTCGGCCATCGTCCAGGCGGTGGTGAACATCGCGGCCTCCCGCAGCATGACCACGACCGCGGAAGGCGTCGAAACGCTTGAGCAAAAGCAAATGCTGTGCGTGCTCGGCTGCACCGAGATGCAGGGTTATCTGTTCAGCGCCGCGAAGCCCGACGCCGAGGTGCGGCGCCTGTTCGGCCCGCGCCAGCAGATGACGTCGGCCGTGGCCTGATTTCTACGCTGCCAATCTGCCGCGATTGTTTTCGGCCAGGATCGGGCGCACCAGCCGGCCGAAGCGCTCGGCCTCCTCGTCGTGCAGATAGCCGGACAGGCAGAACGAATGGCAGCCGGCATCGATGAATTGCTGCAGCGTACCGGCGCATTGTGCGGGGTTGCCGACGACGGCGATGCCGGCGCCGGGCCGGACCTTGGTGATGCCGGTCCATAGATGCGGCAGCAACAGGTCGCCATGCTCGCGCGCGAGTTGCTGCACGCGCAGATTGGCCTCGGACTTGCTGTAGAGCGTCTTCATCTCCTGCTTCTGCCGCTCGGTCGCGTCGCGCACCAAAATGTCGGCGGCCTCCCACGCGTCCCGTTCGTCCTCGCGGCAGATCACCTGCAGCCGCATGCCGAAGCCGATTGAGTCCTCGCGGCCATGGACCTTCGCCATCTCCCGGATCTCGGCGATATTCGCGGCGATCCGCTCCGGCAGGTCGCCCCAGAACAAATGCACGTCGGAATGCTTCGCCGACATTTCCCAGGCCTGCCGCGAGCCGCCGCCGAGATAGAATTTCGGAAACGGCTGCTGCAGCGGCCGCGGCCGGATATGCGCGCCGGACAGCGTGTGGAATTTACCCTCGAAATGCACCGGTCCGCGCGTGGTCCATAGCGCCTTGAGGATCGAAACCTCCTCCTCCATCAGCGCGTAGCGCTCTTCCTTAGCGTAGCGGACCCCCTCGCCCTCGACTTCGCTTTCGTTCTGGCCCGCGATCAGATTGATGCAGATGCGCCCGCCCGACATCTGGTCGAAGGTCGAGATCATCTTCGCCAGCAGCACCGGATTGATGTAGCCGGGCCGGGCGGCGATCAGCGGCTTTATCTTCGACGAACGCGCCGCCATGAAGGCCCCGGTGATCCAGGCCTCCCAGCACACCGAGCCGACCGGGATCAGCAGATATTCGAACCCGGCTTGCTCTGCCGCCTGCACCACGCGGTCGCACAATTCGGGCGAGCCCGCCACCTGGGCCGCAGCCACGCCATAGGCCGTGGTGTCACCATGCGTGGGCAGATACCAGCCGAATTCCAGCGGACGCATGGACGTTCTCTCCCTGAAAGGCGGCTTTACCGCGCGGTTTTCCTTAAAGAGCCAGTTTCCTTAAAGAGCCAGTCTACAGGCCGCGCCTGGCGGAACAATCGCCGCCGCGCGGGAAAGGAAAATCCGGGGGTGCCTTCGGCGGAAATCGCCTTCTGTCGGCGCAAAAAGCCTCATTTCGCGGCGACAGCCGCTCCCGATAGGCTTCCATCCCCAGCCGGACGTCCCGGTCTTCGACCCATTCTCCGCCCTCGTCCATGACACCCGCCTCCAGCATCGCGGCAGCGCACGGCCAATGCAGCTCGACCCAGCGGGGAATATCGGCCGCCGGCATGCCGCTGCGGCGGCAGATGCGCTCGGCCATCTCGCGGGCCAACGGTTCGATGTTGGAGGTCATGATCTCGGAGGTCTTGGATCGTCGCAAAATGCCTGGTTTCGGCCCGAAATCCCTCTAGCCTGGGACATTGCCGAAAGCAGGGCAATCGGCTAGATCAACCGGTAACGCACCCGTAGCTCAGCTGGATAGAGCGTTGCCCTCCGAAGGCAAAGGTCACACGTTCGAATCGTGTCGGGTGCGCCAGTTTTCCCTTTTTTTACAGCGCGATATGTACGCCCGGACTAAAGCTCCGGCTCTGCCTCATTCGAGCGAGTAAGCAATCTGCAGGAATCGTCAACGAATACCGATAGCCTGGCAACTCGGTGGCGCTTACCCCAGCGAGTTCAGAGGGCATTTGTTGTGACACTCGACGCCATTTCCGACGAACAGGGCACCGGCATCAATCGCTGCCAATTACCGCCTGTCATGGCAGACCCCGAAGCTTGGCAACGTCCTCCGGCGTGATCGCCGAGTGCTGCGCGCCGAAGCGTGCGGTGACGTAGTTGGCAACGGCTGCGATCTCAGAATCCGAATATGCGCCGCCAAAAGCGGGCATAAATGCGCGGCCAGCGGGAGTTCGCCTCTCCGCGCCTGAAATAATGACCTGCGCGACATTGATTGCGGTCGGGTCGTTCACGGCGCGGGCGCCCGTCAGCGTCGCGAAGGGGGTGAGCTTACTGACGCCCGTCCAACTATGACAGCTTGCGCAGGTTCCTTCGAAAACGGCTTTGCCGAGCGGGTCGACGTTCGCCGCGACACTTTGCCGGTGATCGGCAGACGCCGGCGTCTGCTTTGGCGCGGGCAAGTCCGGGGTTGAGATCGCCGGCACCGATCGCAGATAGACGACCATTGCGGCGATGTCGCTTTGCGTGAGTTTGCTGAGGCTCTTGTCCACCGCCTCGGCCATGGGGCCAGCCGACGTGCCGTGGCCATTGGCATGCCCAATGGCAAGATACTGGGACAGTTCGGTATTACTGAACGCGCCCACACCGCTGTCGCGGTCATTGGTGATGTTATAGGCACGCCAGCCCGCTGCTATGGCGCCGACGAATTTTTGTCTGTTGTCCAGCGCCTGGAAGAGATCGCGTGGCGTGTGACATTCCCCGCAGTGTCCCAGGGCTTCCGCGAGATAGGCGCCGCGATTCCAATCGGCACTCTGTGCTATATTCGGTTCGAAGCGCTGGTCCGGATTGAACAGGAATGACCAAATGCCCATCAGCCAACGTTCGTTAAATGGGAATATCAGCGTATCGTCGCGCGGCGGTGCATGAACCGGCTTGAGACTGAAGAGATACGCCTTGATCGCGAGCGCATCCGAATCGGAGATTAACGTGTAGCTCGCAAACGGCATTGCTGGATAAAGGTGCCTGCCCTCCCGATCAATTCCGCTGTGAAGCGCTTTCAGGAAATCCGCATCGCTATATTGGCCGACACCCGTTTCCGGGTCAGGTGTGATGTTCGTCGAGTAAAGCGTCCCGAAGGGCAGGACGAAAGCCAGACCTCCCGCGAACGGCGTGCCACCGGGCGCCGTGTGGCAGGCTTCGCAGTCCGCGGCGCGCGCCAGGTACTGGCCGCGCTCCACGAGATTGGCGTTCGCGAGTTCCGCAGGCACACCGGTCGGATTGGGCCCGTGACTGTCGGCGATCCGCACGCGTGTGCCGCCCGCAAAATCCATCGGACCCGGGCCGAGCACGATCCACAAAAACCCGGCGAGCGCTACACCGACGACCACGCAGGGGATGATGTACCAGCACTTGTTTACAGCCCGCTTCATGTGCGTTTGAGATCATTTGAGTTGATGGGTAGCGCGCGGAGTCGCTTTCCGGTGGCGGCAAATATCGCGTTCACGACGGCAGGCGCGACACACGGAACGGCCAATTCGCCGACGCCGCCCGGCTCCTCGCTGCTGTCGACAAGCGAGATATCCAGCGGCGGCATTTCGTCGATGCGCAGCGCCCGGTAGTCGTGGAAGTTGCTCTGCTCGACACGCCCGTTCTTCAGCGTTATCTGGCCGTACAGGGCGGCAGATAGTCCGTAGACGATGCCGCTCTGCATCTGGGCAACGATGGTGTCCGGGTTGATGGCGCGTCCGCAGTCGGCGACGCAGACAATCCGCTTGACCGTTACATCCCCAGTTGGCGTCACGGAGACCTCCGCGACGTTCGCGACGTAGCTGCCGAAGGCAAAGGCCAGCGCAACACCCCGGCCACTGCCGGCGGGCAGCGGATTCCCCCACTTCGCGAGACGCGCGGCACGTTCCAGAACGACGCTCGCCCGCGGATGCTCAGCCAGCAAATCCGCGCGATAGCGGACCGGGTCCTGCTTGGCGGTAGAGGCGAGCTCATCGATGAAACCTTCAACCACAAAGGTGTTGCGCGTCGGTCCGACCCCACGCCACCATCCCGTGTTAATCGCCGGCGACTCCTGTCGTACGTAGTCGATAAAAACGTCGGGAAAGGTGTACGGGCCATACGCGCCCTCGACCGCGTCCCCATCAAGGCCGCCCTTGAAGAACTGAGGCATCCAACGCGCGGTAGTCGACGAGCCGACCACGCGGTGCGACCAGGCGAGTGGTCTTCCTGATGGATCCAATCCTGCGGATAGAACATGGTAGTAGTAGGGACGGTAGAAGTCGTGCTGGACATCTTCCTCCCGGCTCCAAATGATTTTGACCGGGCGGTCAACCTTCTGCGCGATGCGCACCGCCTGCTCGACGACATCGGCCTCAACACGGCGGCCGAAGCCGCCCCCGAGGAATTGGTTGTGTACCTCCACCGCCTCCAGCGGCAGGCCAGTGATCTTCGCCGCGGCCGACTGCACCCGCGTTGCGGCTTGGGTACCCAGCCAGAGCTCGCATCTATCCCGATGGAGCGCCACGGTGCAGTTCATGGGCTCCATCGTCGTATGAGCAAGCAGGGGGTTTTGATACACGGCGTCCACGCGCGTCGCGGCCGCAGCCAGCGACACCGCCACGTCGCCTTTTTGCGTGGCGATGACACCTTTGCGTTTGGAAGCCGCCGCGAGTTCCGCAGTCAGTGTCTCCGTGGAATACTCGCCTTGCGGACTTGCGTCCCAACTAATGTCCAGCAGCGAAAGCCCCTTGCGGGTCGCCCCTGTATGCTCGCCGACAACTGCGACCACGTCATCGAGCACGACAATTTGCGTGACTCCCCTCACTGCCTTGGCCTTGCTGTCATCAACCTCGACGACTCGACCGCCCTTGACCGGTGAACTCGCCACCGAGGCAACAAGCAGGCCCGGGATCTGTGTATCAATGCCAAACACCGCAACGCCCGTGGACTTGGCAACCGTATCGACGCGCGGGATCGACTTTCCGATGAGCTTGAACTGAGCCGGGTCCTTCAATGACACTTTCTCTGGTACGGGCATGATCGCGGCCATTGCGGCCAGGGCGCCGTAGCTAAGCTTGCGGCCGCTGGGCGGGTGCGACACATCTCCATTCTCAGCGCAGCAACTATCGGCGGGCACTTTCCAGGTGGCGGCCGCTGCGGAGACGAGCATCGTTCGGGCAGTCGCGCCGGCCATGCGGAGCGGAGTCCAAGTCACCCGCACAGACAACGAGGCCCCAGTTGTCTGAGTACCCAGGATGGGATTGGCGTAGAGCTTCTCGTCCGCAGGCGCGTGTTCAACGACTACTTTCGGCATCGGAACGTCGAGTTCTTCGGCGATCAGCATGGTCAGCGCCGTGTAGATACCCTGGCCCATTTCCACATAAGGGATGATGACCGAGATCTTGCCTTCGCTTGTCACCCGAATAAAGCCATTAGGCTCAAAAGTAACACTCGCAGGATTTTCGGTCACAGCAGCTCGGCTACCCGTGACTGGAAAGATGAACGGGACGACAAGCCCACCGCCCAATGCAATGCTTTGGGAGAGAAAGGAGCGGCGGGTTAGTCCAGAAGAAACCGCGACTTCGGCTGCAGTGGTGACGGTCGACTCCATGATCATCTCTCCGTGAATGAGCGTGCGGCAGCGGCGGGATCGGCTGCGGCTTTAATGGCTTCGCGGATTCGGGTGTAGGTGCCACATCGACAGATGTTGCCGGCCATAGCAGCGTCGATGTCTGCATCGTCTGGGTGCGGCGTATCGGCAAGCAATGCGGCCGCCGACATCAATTGTCCCGACTGGCAGTATCCGCATTGCGGCACTTCGTGCCTGATCCACGCGGTCTGCAGCCGTCGACCCACCGGTGTCGCGCCCAGCGCCTCGATCGTTGTGACAGATTTGCCTTTGACGCCGCTGATTGGCAAAAGGCATGAGCGTGTTGCGACGCCGTCAACGTGGACGGTACAGGCGCCGCACAACGCCGCGCCGCAGCCAAACTTTGTACCCATCATACCGAGCACATCGCGAAGCACCCAGAGCAACGGCGTGTCATCGTCGACATCGAGAGTGTGAGTTCTGCCGTTGATTGTCACCATAGGGCGTGAAGCCGAGTCTTCTGATGAAGTCACTTGGTCCATCCTTTTCACGGGCGATCTTTACTCTCGTTCCGGTCTTTAGTTGCCTTCCGAACAAGACGTTCGCGAATTCCTCTAAGCGGCAGGCTCCCGGTGCCGGACGTCACGCCGGTGAAACGCGCGCTTGTTTTCATCGACTGTCACGCCGAAGCCGGGGCCCGTGGGACTGTGAGCTGGAAATCGCGATAGACCGTCGGAGTCACCACGATGGTGTCCTATAACAGCAGTGGACCGAGCAATTGGCAAACCCAGCGCAAGGTCGGGAGTGTGGAGAATAGCTGCGCCGAAGCGGCGGTCCCTACGCCGCTTTCCATCATACCGCCGCCGAAAAAGCGAGATGCCGGCGGACTCCGCGACCGCTGCCACTTTGCGCGTATTGGTGAAACCACCATGCTTGGTTACCTTGAGTGAGAAGGCGTCGACGGCCCCTAAGCGCGCGAAGGCGAACGCGTCCTCGACTGTCTCGAGCGGCTCGTCCGCCATGATCGGTACGGTGATCTTCGCCATCGCGAGTTTGTGAGGCCGGATTGTCAGCAGATTGCAGGGGATTGCCTCGATCGAAGTGATTTTCATGAAGCTTAGTCCTTTTCCATTGGTAGCAAGCGCGCGGTTCCCTCTTGCCGAATGCTCAGGAGGCGCGATCAAGAATTGCTCCGTCGGGTGGCCTCGAATAAAAACCATGTGCGCCGCTCGGCTTGATCGACCCAATTTTCCAACAGGCTTGCACTGGCAACATCGCCATGCTCGTCGCAAAGGCCATGCGTTTCGCGCAGGTTGGTCGCCAATTGCTTGTTGTCGTCGCGCAGTTCGGCGAGCATGTCCAAGGGCGTAACGTAATCGGCGTCGTTATCCAGAAAACGTTGCAAACAGCCAATGTGGCCGATCGAACGCAGCGTCGTTCCGCCGATCTTGCGAACGCGCTCAGCGATTGCGTCTGTGGTGGCGAAGATTTGCTCGGCATGTTCGTCGAGCAAAAGATGATAGTCGCGGAAATGTGGTCCCGACATATGCCAATGAAAGTTCTTCGCTTTCAGATACAGCGCGAACATGTCCGCTAGAAGAATATTGAGAGCACCTGATATGTCCCGAACTGCGTTTGATCCGAGGTCTGTTGGCGTTTCAAGCGAGGCGATCTGCAAAGCTTTGGCATCGCGAACGTTCATTTGTCATCTCCTTCCAAGTTATCGCAACTCTCGTGTAAATCTGCCGCTACGCTCGGCCATCAGTGCGTGCATTGGGGGACGCTCGCACAGAGGCCGAACGCGTGCGGCGGACCCTAGGCAGCCCTGCGCGCTTCCTTGCGTTCGATGAACGCGAGCAGATCGGCGCTCACCTCGTCCTTGTGCGTCGTGCACAGACCATGTGGGGCGCCCTTGTAGACCTTCAGAGTTGCGCCCTTGATGAGCTCGGACTGGAGCTGGCCGGCATCGGCGAATGGCACGATCTGGTCGTCGTCGCCCTGAATGACGAGCGTTGGCACGTCGAACTTCTTCAAGTCCTCGGTTTGATCCGTCTCCGAGAACGCCTGAATGCAGAAGTATGCGGCAGGGAAGCCCGCCATCATGCCTTGCAGCCAGAACGACTCGCGCACGCCTTCCGAGACCTTCGCCCCTGGGCGGTTGTAGCCGTAGAACGCCAGGCTGAGATCCTTCCAGAACTGCGAACGGTCGGCGACGACGCCGGAGCGAAGGCCGTCAAACACCGTGATCGGCAGGCCGCCCGGGTTGGCGGACGTCTTCAGCATCAGAGGCGGTACCGAGGCGATCAGCACGGCCTTGGCCACGCGCTTCGTGCCGTGGCGGCCAATATAGCGGGCGACTTCACCACCGCCCGTCGAGTGGCCGACATGAATGGCATTCTTGAGGTCGAGCTTCTGGACGAGCTCTGCGAGGTCGTCGGCGTAAGTATCCATGTCGTTGCCGGTCCACGGCTGGCTCGACCGTCCGTGGCCACGCCGGTCGTGCGCGATGCAGCGATAGCCGCGGGATGCGAGGTAAAACATTTGGTCTTCGAATGCATCCGAGGAGAGAGGCCAGCCGTGGCTAAAGACCACCGGCTGCCCGGAGCCCCAATCTTTGTAGTAAATCTGCGTGCCGTCTTTAGTTGTGAAGGTACTCATGGTTCGGTTTCCTTTCGTTAGGTCGGAATGGGAGGTGTTTGCCTGCTCGGAAGTTGCAGCCATCACAACTGCCGGCAGGCTCGCGGCAGCGGCAACGCCAGCGCTGCCGATCAGAAACCGACGGCGAGATGGAGAAGGAGGCGCTGTTGGGGCGATAGCTGAAATGTCGAGTTTGGTGAGTGTGATAGTCGACATCGTAGATCTCCTTACAAACAAAGCGACGATCTGGAGCGGACATTTCCTTAGTCAGCGATGAGCGCGCGCCCGTTGCGATAAGGGGGATAGTCGACATATCCTCCGGCGCCGCCACCGTAGTAAGTTTCGCGCTCCGGTTCGGCGAGCGGCCAGCCGTTCCTGAGCCGCGCAACCAGATCGGGGTTGGCGATGAACGGTTGACCAAAGGCGGCGAGGTCGATCGTGCCAGAAGCGATCAATTCGTTTGCTTTCGCCAGCGTTTGGCCGCCGGCCAGGATCAGCGCACCCTTGTCGAACGTCGGCCGCAGTTTGCGCAGTAGGTTGTGCACCCTATCGCTGACCCCACCGGGCATCGAGGCCACCCGGAATCCGGACTGGTCCATGAAATGGATGTAGGCGATCCTTCGGTCCGCGAGTTCGCGGCCGAGTTGGAGATAGGTCTGCTCGGCGTCAGGATAGGGCGGCATGTCGGAGATCTGACCGAAGGGGGAGAAACGGATGCCGACCCGCTGCGAGCCGATCCGGGCGTTGACCGCGTCCACCACCTCCAATGTGAATCTGAGGCGGTTTTCCATGAGGTCGGCGGAATAGCGGTCCGTCCGGTCGTTCACGAGCGGGTTCAAGAACTGCTCGAAGAGATATCCGTTCGCCGCGTGCAACTCGACGCCGTCGAACCCTGCCGCGACCGCGTTGTCGGCCGCGATCGCAAAATCCTCGACCACCCGACCGACTTCCGTCGCGGTCAGCGCATATGGAGCCGAGACGGGAAGGAAGCGCGGCCGGCCCTCTTCGTCGTAGCCGAAGGCCATGGCGCCTCGCGCGATCCGGTCCGTCGCGCTAACCGGCTGGCGGCCCTTCTCCTGGATTGAGAAGTGAGATACGCGCCCGACGTGCCACAGCTGCGCGAAGATGCGGCCTCCCGCGCTGTGTACCGAGCGCGTCACCTTGCGCCAACCGGCGATCTGGTCCGACAAAAAGATTCCCGGGTTGAAGACATAACCCTGACCCTGACGGGAAATCGGCGTTCCTTCGGAGATGATCAGTCCGGCCGTCGAACGCTGGGCATAGTAGAGCGCGATGAGTTCGTCCGCGGCATCGTGTTTTGCGCGCGCCCGGGTGAGTGGCGCCATAACAATGCGGTTAGGGAGCAGGAGACCGGAAAGATCGTAGCTGTCGAAGAGATCGGACATGGGAGCAGCTTCCTTCGGATTGGCCGCCTCTCGGCTGACCGCTTCCGGCTAGATGGCACAGCCGATCCGGGAGATCTACCAACCGAGCTGTCCTCACTTTGCGGACCAAGCGTCCGCAATCATTGATCTGGCTTCGTGGAGCACGCTTAGATCCTTCAACAGATCACGGTCGTGCGGTACCGACTTCCCACCATCCCTGATGTCCGATGCCTGTCGGCGAACTGTACGAGGCCACCGATCTCTTGGCTTGGCTCGCGAGTGGAAAATGGCCGTATGACCGCCCAGACTATCTGTATTGATGGGGGGGCCGCTGTGGAGATTCAGTATGGTGATTGCTAAGATTTTTTTGCAAAACGAGTGGTTCTATTCAGCGATCAAGCGCGCCCACACCTCACGCTATTTATGCGCTCTCTCAAGCGGTAGATATTCGCTCATGAAATCGATGAACGCCCGCAGCTTGGGGGTGATTTGCCTTCCGGACGGCCATAGCAGCCGGAAGGTGTTTTGCTCGGTCGTGTATTCGTCCAGAACCGTCACCAACGCACCCGTATCAAGGGCGGCCCGCACCGAAAACTCGGACATGTAGGCGATGCCCAAGCCTTCGAGCGCGAAGCAAAGGCGGGCCTCGTTGGAATTGCACGTCAGCTTGGTCGCGAATTGCGGTTCTGATTCGTTAGGTCCTCGCCGTAATTGCCAGCGTTGCAATTTGCCGGTGTCGGGCATTCGAAACTGAATGCAGGCGTGCGCGGAAAGCTCGCCCGGGTGCATGGGTTTTCCGCGGCGCTCGAAATAGCCGGGCGCGCCGACGAGTAGCATGCGGAAGTGGCCAAGCAGCCGGGATTTCAAACGAGAATCCTCGATCTCACCACTGCGCACGACAGCATCGAAGCCTTCCTCGATCACATCGACCTTCCGGTTGTCGAATTCAACATCGAGTTCGACCTCAGGATAGCGTCTCTGAAACTCGGCGAGTGCCGGAAGGAAGGGATCCCCGACCAATGGCAATCCGATGCGCAGCCGTCCCTTCGGCACTGTTGATACCTGAGACAGCTCCGCCTCCGCGGCATCGAACTCGCCCAGAATGCGACGAGCCCGTTCGAGGAACATTTCGCCTTCGGCCGTCAGCGTGACGCTGCGGGTGCTTCGATGAAACAACCTCACGCCCAGGTTCTCTTCCAACCGACTCACGCTCTTGCCGATGCCGGAGGCCGAAATACCGAGAATACGGCCGGCAGCCACAAAGCTGCGCGTTTCGGCCGCTTGAACGAAAACATTGAGCGCAAGGCTATCCATGGCAGCACGCGCTTTCCGGACACATCGTCCACTCTATGAGGATTGTTACCCCAGTTAATTGATACGCGGAAGGACGCTATCTCCGTTTTCAGGTCACTCAAGGGTGGCCAAGCAGCTAGCAAATCAAAGATTGAACCCAGGAGAGATCATATGGTCGACATGAGAAAAGAGAGCGATAGCCTCGGTGTGGTTGAGGTGCCAGCGGACAAGCTGTGGGGCGCTCAAACCCAGCGCTCGCTCGAGCATTTCAGCATCGGGAAGGACTTGATGCCCCGAGAAATGATCACCGCCTACGCCACCTTGAAGAAGGCCGCCGCCACCGCGAACCATGCCGGAAAGCGGCTCAACGATCAGCGTTACAAGTTGATCGTTCAGACTTGCGACGAAATTCTCGCCGGCCAGCATCACGACATGTTCCCTTTGCATGTGTGGATGACGGGAAGCGGCACCCAATTCAACATGAACGTCAATGAAGTGATCTCGAACCGTTGCTGCCAACTCGCGGGTACACCGCTCGGAAGCAAGACGCCGGTTCACCCCAACGATCACGTCAACATGGCGCAATCATCGAACGATTCATTTCCGTCTGCCATGTATATCGCGGCGGCCGTGAACGCAAAGCAGCGTCTGATACCAGCGGTCACCGCCTTGCACGATGCGATCAGCGCGAAGGCGCATGCCTGGCGCGACATCGTTAAGATCGGGCGGACGCATATGCAGGACGCCACTCCTCTGACATTGGGCCAGGAATGGTCCGGCTATGCCGGCATGCTGGCTGACGATCTGGAGCGGATCGAAGCAGCCCTGCAAGGGGTGTATCGCCTGGCCCTGGGCGGCACGGCGGTCGGAACCGGCATTAACTCCGCGCCTGGCTTTGCCGAGGCGGCGGCCGCCGAGATCGCCAGGCTCACCGGCCTACCCTTCGTCACCGCGCCCAACAAGTTCACGGTGCAGGGCGCCCACGATGCGCTGGTCCAGTTATCCGGCACGCTTCGTACCCTGGCGGTGTCGCTGTACAAGATCGGCAACGACATTCGCCTGATGTCCTGCGGACCTCGCGCGGGATTTGCGGAATTGGAAATCCCGGAAAATGAGCCGGGCTCCTCGATCATGCCTGGCAAGGTCAATCCGACCCAGTGCGAAGCGCTGACAATGATCGCCGTGCAGGTCATGGCCAATGACGTTGCGGTGGGCTTTGGCGGCGCGGGCGGCTACCTCGAAATGAACGTCTACAAGCCGTTGATCATCTTCAACATTACCCACTCCATCACTCTCATGACCGATGGCTGCGTCAACTTCCGGAAGTTCCTGGTCGAGGGCACCAAGCCCAACCTGAAGAAGATCAACGAATACGTCGAACGTTCGCTCATGCTTGTGACGGCACTTTCGCCCGTCATCGGTTACGACAAGGCGTCAAAGATCGCCCACTACGCCATGGACAACGATCTCACGCTGAAAGCTGCGGCGTTGAAATTGGGCTTTGTCACGGAAGCCGAATTCGACCGTGTCGTCGATCCCAAGAAAATGGTGACGCCCTATGTGGCGGCCGCACCCTCGACTGCAAGCGCGGCCTAAGCACCACTACTGACAAGGTTGGAGCCGGCTCGATCGCTTCGAGCCGGTTCCACAGGCAACCGATCTTTCCAATGCAACGGATTGTGAGAACCTCGCATGACTTTAGAAGAACTTCCCAATCTTGTCCTCGCCTTCGCTCGAGTCCTTTACGTCAACGGTCAAGCGACGGACGAGACCGTGGCCGCGACCGAGCGACTGGGCTCCGCACTCGGACTGCGCGCCGATCTCATGCCGCGCTGGGGGGAGCTGCTACTGTCCGGGGAAAAGGATGGCGGACTTATCCGCCAAGTGGCGGCCAATCCCTCCGGCGTGGACATGGATCGTGTAGCCTCCACGATGCGCGCGATCGAAGATATCGAGGCCGGCCGGCTTGCGCCGGAGGCAGCATTGAAAGCGATCGGCGCGATTTCGCGCGCGCCGCCAGCACCATTGTGGCTTTTCACACTCGCGGCAGCGGCAGGCGCCGTGGCGTTATCCGTGATCTTTGGTGTCCAGCACCTGCTCCCTGCGGTCCTGATATTCGTGAGTGCCGCTGCCGGCGCGATTCTGCGCCGTGCTTTGGCACAGTACAGCGCGAATCTGTTTATCCAGCAATTCTCCGCGGCGCTGCTCGCTGGCGTTATCGGTGCCTTGGCGGTTCGATATCAGCTGAGCTCCTCACTGCGCCTTGTCATGGTCTGCCCGTGCATGATTCTGATGCCGGGACCGCACATCCTCAATGGTGCGCTGGACCTTATCAATAGCCGCATCCATCTCGGCGCCACCCGCCTGATCTATGCGGGGCTCGTCATCGTGGCGATCTCAACGGGATTGCTGCTTGGACTGATGCTTCTCGGCGGCACCCTGCCGATTGATCCAGCCGGCAGCGGCGTTCCCTTATGGCAAGACGTGGTCGCCGCCGGAGTGGCCGTCGCCAGTTACAGCGCCTTCTTCTCGATGCCGCTGAATATGCTGACGTGGCCGGTGGCGGCCGGCATGCTTGCCCACACGCTGCGGTGGATGGCGCTATCGCTGCTCGGCGCCAGCCTCGCGACCGGCGCCTTCGTCGCTTGTCTTGTTGTTGGCTTGATCCTCACACCCGTCGCACGCCGTTGGCACATGCCGTTTGCGGCTATTGGCTTCGCCTCCGTGGTGTCGATGATACCGGGCGTCTACCTCTTCAGGATGGCGAGCGGCCTCATGCAAATCGCCGACGGATCACATGCCACGTTCGACCTGATAAGCGCGACAATCGCTGACGGCACGACCGCCCTGTTTATCATCCTAGCGATGAGCTTTGGCCTCATCATTCCAAAGATCGCCATTGATTACCTCAGCGAGAGAGCAACGCATTCAAATCATAGGAGTAAAGCAAGATGCTGACGCGTACCACAACTGACGCGATCCATCCTTCGCGCCATGCATCTGATGAGGCGTTGGCGCTGTCGCGATTGGAGGCGCGACTTCCGCCTCTGCTCAGCGTGATCGCGGGGATGGTCGACCTCACGGGCTTCTTCACACTCGGTAATATCTTCACTGCCCACGTCACCGGCAACCTCGTCGTGATCGCGGCCGAGGCCGTGCGTGGCGGTCCGCTGAACCTGGCGCAAACTCTGTCAGTCCCTGTTTTCATCCTCGCAGTCGCAGCCGTGTGGCTGCTCGACCGAGCATCGGGCCGGCGCGGGCCGGCCTTGACGCGGCTACTTCTCCTGGTTCAGTTTCTGCTGCTCACGGGAATCTTGATTCTCAGCGTCATCACGAAACCTTCCGCCAACCCGCACGGCTTGATGGCCGGCATCGCTGTCATGATGGCCGTGTCGGCAATGGCTTGCCAGTTTGCTCTTTTTCGCTTGGCTTTACCGGGCGGAATTTCAACGGCCGTGATGACCGGCAATTTGACCAACACCGTTCTCTCGTTGATGGACATCTTGTCGCATAGAGGTCTCTTGATGACGGCCGACGCGGGGCGGTTGAAGAGATCCCTGCATCTCCTTTTCGGCTTTCTCGTGGGCTGCATCGTGGCCGCCGCCGCCATCTCCTTGCTCGCAGACTGGGCTTGGTCGCTTCCGGTTGCACTGGCGGCTGTGGCGGTCGCATTACCGTGACAGGACGAGAGGATTACAGCATGAAGATTTTTATCAGTGGCGCCAGTGGATTCGTTGGCGGTACCGTCGCCCGCCGGCTGCTCGATGCAGGCTGTAGCGTACGTGGTTTGGTACGCGATGCGGGTAAAGCCGAACAACTCAAAGCGCTGGGCATCGAGCCGGTGCTCGGCAGCCTTGAAGATAGCGATCTACTGGTGCGCGAGGCACGGAGCGCCGACGGCGTGATCAACGCCGCGGACAGCGACCATCTGCCGGCCATTGAAGCCCTGGTCGAAGGGCTGCGTGGGTCCGACAAGCCGCTGCTGCATACTAGCGGGTCCAGCGTGATCGGGGACGATGCACGGGGCAATCGACTGTCAGAGAACGTCTTCGACGACGACACGCCGTTCGTCGTGGAGGCCGCCAAGCAGCCGCGCCGCGACATCGAGCTGGGCGTGCTCAATGCCGCGAACGAGGGTATTCGCGCAATAGTGCTCTGCCCGAGCAACATCTACGGCAGTGGCACCGGACTGAACGCCCACAGCGTGCAAATCCCCCTTCTGGTGGACCAGGCGCGCGAAACCGGCGTGGTGCGCATTGTCGGTCAGGGTGTCAATCGCTGGTCCAACGTGCACATCGAAGACGTCGCCGAGTTGTACCTGCTGGCCCTGCACAAGGCCCCCGCCGGCGCGTTCTACTTCATCGAGAACGGCGAAGCCTCGTTCGCGGAGATCGGCGGAGCCATTGCCCGGCGACTGAAGCTGGGCCCGGTGCAATCCTGGACCGCAGAGGAAGCCGCCGAACATTGGGGCAAACGCCAAGCCCACTACACCTTCGGCAGCAACAGCCGCGTCCGCGCAAAGCGCGCCCGAAAGGAACTCGGCTGGGCACCGCGCCATACCTCGGCGCTCTCCTGGATCGCAGAGGAGATGCCGCTATGAACGAAGACTGGTTCGTCACCAGTGGAGCGGCCTCGGCGCGTGCCGCCTTACTTTCTGCGGGCTGGCGGCACTGGCGATCGCACTGAAGGGCAGATTTTTGGAAGCCATGGCGGCCGCCGCGAACCCTAGCGAGCATCAGGCCAAGTCGCCTCTCTACACCTCTATTGCAAAGGAATGTTCATGATGAGAAAGCCATCTCCGGCGAAATGTGCGAATGCGCTTGGCGTCGCGGCACAACAAATTATGACGCTGCGTACCCTGTTGCTTGGCCTCGCGCTGGCAGCTGGATTCCAGGGCTGCGCGAGCGCCGCCGAACCACTCACGCCGCATCGGCCGACCGAGATCTCACCCTTGACTATCCGCGGCTTCAACGGCCCTGAGGACATGCAGTTAACTCCCGACGGCAAGCACATAGTCGTCAGCGAATTGCCTCTGGATTGGGCCCATCCGCAAGGACCTTCGCTGGTACTGGTCGATCTGCCCGACGATCGAGTGCACCCGCTATCAGTCAAAATGCAACCGGAATCGGGCTGGGGCGACCCCGCATGTCCCGTCCCTGCGGCGTTCAGCACCCATGGCCTGTTCGTTTCGCTGCGTCCGGATGGGCACGTTCAAATCATCGCGGTGAACCACACGGGGCGTGAGTCCATAGAGTTCATCGAACTGGTGAATGGCGCCTCTGGCTACAATGCAATCTGGCGGGGTTGCGTTGCCTTCGATGGCGGCTCGTTCAATGACCTCGTGGCCTACGGCAGCAACGGCCTCATTGCTACTATTATGCTCGACAAAACTCTCGTCGGCGACAAGGATCCGATGGCCTTCCTGTTCAGCGGGGCCAAGACCGGCTATCTCGCCGAATGGAATCCGCGCACCGGCTGGAAGCGTCTGCCGGGCAGCGAAGCGGCGCTGAACAACGGCATCCAACTCAGCGCCGATAGTCGTTTCGTCTGGTTTACCGCTTGGACTAGCCGCCAAGTGCTCGAGTATGATCTCCAGGCACAGCGGATCACCCGTAGCGTTGCCGTGCCCTTCTCTCCGGATAATCTGACATTGAAGAGCGACGGCACCGTGATCGTGGCCGGCATCGACGACCTCGCTCGCTGGCGCGATTGCACCGCGGAAGAAGGCCACTTCTGCCAGGACAAACTGGCGTTTTCGGTGGTCACCCTCGATCCCAAAACCTTCACCGTGAAGCCGCTCTTTCACGGCAAGCCCGGCCTGCTGCAAGGCGCCTCGGTCGCCCTTGCGATCGACAACGCACTCTATGTCGGAACAGCCACCGGCGACCGCCTATTGAAAATTCCGAGCGTTCAACTTGCAACCCCAAGAAAGAGAGGACGTGAAGTGAGCAAGACTAGGCTCTCGCGCGGCCAGATTGCATATGCCGATCGAGCAGAAACCGGAAACCGAAGGCCAGAAGAACTTGGGTTGAGCTTTTCCATCAAACTCAATGAGAGTGAGTATCAATGAGACCGCCCGCATTTTCGTTGCCAGGCACGCAAGGCCGGCGGCTCTCCTGGCCGGCCCCCTCGGAGCTTACCAGCAAGATACGGTCCGCGGGGCCGGCGTTGCTGTTCGGCTTGCGCCTTTGGGTAGCGGTCTGCCTCGCGCTCTACATAGCTTTCTGGCTTGAGCTCGACAATGCACAGTGGGCCGGCACTTCAGCGGCGGTCGTTTGTCAAGAAAGCCTCGGCGCGTCGCTGCGAAAGGGGTCGTTCCGCATGATCGGCACGATAGTCGGCGCAGTGGCGATCGTCATCCTGACCGCGTGCTTTCCGCAAAGCCGCACCGGCTTTCTTCTGGGCTTGGCGCTGTTGGGTGCGGCATGTGGCCTCGTAGCCACCCTCCTCCGCAACTTTAGCGCCTACGCGGTCGTACTGGCCGGCTGCACGGCGGCGATTATCGCAAGCGACGAACTTGGCGCGACCGGGGGCGCGAGTAGCGTTGTGTTCACGCTTGCTATCACCCGCGCCGCCGAGATCTGCATCGGCATCGTTTGCGCGGGGGTCGTTCTCGTCGGCACAGACTTTGGCGGCGCGCGTCAGCGCCTCGCCACGCAACTCGCTGTCCTCGCGACCGAAATCGCCGACCGGCTTAGCGAAGCGTTCTCGGTCGTTAGATCAGATCAGGCGGACACGTGGCCGACGCGGCGCGATCTCGTGACGCGGGTCGTCGCGCTGAGCCCGCTCATCGACGAGGCCATCGGCGAGGCCTCCGACCTGCGTTATCGCTTGCCGGCATTGCGGGCGGCAGTCAAAGGCCTGTTCGCCGCCTTATCCGGCTGGCGCACGGTTGCCAACTGTCTTGAGCAGCTGCAGGATAGCGAGGGAAGGAGGGAGGCAGACATCATTCTCCAAACCCTCCCGCAGCAGCTGCGTACACCATCGGTACGGGGCGGCGCATCAGTCTGGATACGCGAGCCGTCCGACCTGCGTCGGGTGTGCCAGGCAGCGATACGAGCGCTGGTGGCTCTTCCAGCTGACACGCCGTCGCTCCGCCTGCTTGCGGACGGGACAGCCGAGGCGCTCCTCGGCCTCTCGCAAACGCTGGACGGCTTGACGCTGCTGGCCCACCCCGCTCACACGGTTCCGCTTCGCCGCGGCGCCCGGCCCCAACTACCCGATCTGCTTCCGGCTTTGATCACTGCAGCGCGGATCTTCGTGACGATTGTTGCCGTCGAGCTTTTCTGGATCGCGACCGCGTGGCCCAACGGCGCCACAGCCATTGCCTTTGCCGCTATCGGCGTGATCCTGTTCTCTCCCCGCGACGATCAGGCGTATGCGGTTGGCAAGATCTTCACGTTTGGAGTCGGCCTCACCGCATTCATTGCGGGAATCGTGAAATTCGGGGTGTTGCCCAACAACGAGACGTTCGCCGGCTTCAGCATCGCTCTCGGTCTTGTTCTGGTGCCCGTTGGTGCGCTCGCGGCCCAGTCCGGGCAGGGCACGATGTTCGGGGTCATGTCGGCATTCTTCGTTGCCCTCGTGGCGCCGGCGAACCAGATGACCTATGACACCGCACAATTCTACAACTCGACGGTCGCCATCGTCGCGGGGCTGGGTTCCGCGCTGCTGGCCATGCTCCTGCTGCCACCGCTGTCGCCTACAGTACTAGTTCGTCGAACACTAGCGTTCACGTTGCGTGATCTTCGCGGCCTCGCGGCGGGCAGAAGTCCCCCGTTGGCCGCTGACTGGGAAGCCCGCGTCTATCAGCACCTTTCCCGACTATCGACGCAAATCGGACCGTCGCAGCTCGCGCGGCTCGCCGCGACATTCTCGATAGGGACCGAAATCATCCGTCTGCGCCGCATCGCGCGCCGGTTCGACCTCGGCTCCGATCTCGACAGCGCGCTCAATGCGGTAGCACGAGGCAACACCAGAGAAACCATTCAAAGCCTGGCACAGATCGATCACAGGCTTGCCGCAGGTTCCGGCGTCGGACCGGATGCCATAGTCCGGCTTCGAGCCCGCGGCAGCATCCGCGTGATATCCGAGACGCTGGTCCAGCATCGGGACTATTTCGATAGGGAGCCGCAATGAGGTTTAACGAGATCGACCTGTTTGGAGTCTATGTTGCGCCTATCTCGTTGATGATGATCGGCGCGTGGCTGATTCTCATACCGCTGCGTCGCCTCGCGGATGGCTTCGGGCTGTTGCGGCAAGTGTGGCATCCGGCCCTGTTCTGGTTCGCGGTCTACATGATGTCTCTTTCTGCGATCGTGCTGATCGCCGCGCGCTGAGTCACGATAATGTCCGAGGGCAAACCTAGATCGGAGCACGTCATCGCTGAAGTCGATCGCGGCTACGCTACGCCTCCACCTACCGGCGGCGACAACGCCACACTTCCCATTCGCGCCGTTTCGGTCGTCATCACGCTCGGCGCGGTGCTGCTCGCGGCTCTCCTCACTTGGGCGACGTGGCAAGTCTACATGACGGCGCCGTGGACGCGCGACGGTACCGTGCGCGTCTATGTCGTGGCGATGGCGCCTGAGGTGGCCGGACGGATCGTCGAGTTGCCGGTCGCCGACAACCAATTGGTCAAAAAGGGCGACCCGCTGATGGTGATCGACCCCACGAACTACGCGATCGCCGTCCGTCATTCGGAGGCGGCCGTGGAGCAGGCGAAGGCCGTCGCGCAGAACGCGGAAGCTCAGTCAGAGCGCCGACAAAAGCTCACGAATCTGTCGATCTCGACGGAGATGAAGCAACTTTTCGCTACCACCGCGTTGAGTGCCGCTGCCGCCTACGAGCAGACGGTTGCCAATCGCGATCAGGCGCGGGTGAACCTCGAGCGCACGCGCATCTTTTCCCCAGTCAACGGCTACGTGACCAACCTGTTGGTGCAACTCGGCGACTTCGTCAACGTCGGGCAGAAAAGCATCTCAGTGGTCAATGCCGACTCCTTCTGGGTCGATGGCTATTTCGAGGAGAATAACCTACGACGAATCCGCGAAGGCGACCCTGCAACGATCAAACTGATGGGCCACAGCCAAGTCCTTCGTGGACACGTCGACAGCATTGCCCGGGGCATCAATGTTCCAAATGCGCAACCGGACTCGTCAGGCCTCGCGTCGGTGAACCCGATCTTCACGTGGGTCCGCCTCGCACAACGCGTGCCTGTGCGCATCCGCATCGATGACGTCCCGGACGGCGTGCGCCTAATCGCCGGAATGACCGCCACTGTGCAGATCGATCGTGGATCATGGAAGCACCAAGGCAACCGCTGCGAGGAAATGACAGGACGGTGCAGTGAGTGAGGCTATTCTGTCCGAGCGACGGGCCCCGAGGACAGCTGTTTCAAGGACTCCCCCTCTCCATCGCGCTATTGAGTGCCTCGGCGTCGTTATCTCACGATCTGTCCTTGGCGGCCTTCACCATCAATATTTCAGTATCTAATTTTTCGGCACACAAAAGCATGCCTGCGTTGTTCACGTGATTCGGATTCGTGCTACAACGTGATCGTGGAGTCTCGTGAAAGCAACTGCATGACACTTCGGGTGATATTACGATCTGTAACGAGGAACGAACGCCAATTACATACCCCTTCCGAACTTGGGAAATCACTAGAAGCTTGCTTCTAAATGAGATTCTTCCTTCAAGTATGTTGATGCACAAGTATCCCACTTGATACCCCAATTGCACGTTTGGTCACGACTCCTCCCGGAACCGAAATGGTCAAGCATGATCTAGTGCCTTTGCATAAATTGGAGCGGTCGAACTCCACAAGTGCGGCTGATGCGACCATTTCGGCATAGAGGGGTACGGCGCCTTATCACGCGGGGTGGCACGACAGTGCTGGTCGGTCCAGCCCACCAAGAGGAAGTTTGGACCAAGTCCAGCCCACGGGAGCTAGCGAGAGCTAACATCCACCCCTCAACGACCGCCGCCAACAGCGGCCGTTCCATAAGTGCGCTCGCTCGGCGAACCTCAAAATAACCAGCCGATCGCTGACGATCCGTCGGTGCTCCGCCGTCTCTTTTCCTGCGATCGGATTGCGCGTCAGCGTTCCATAAGCATTCCTCGGAACCCCCTCCCTGACACGAAGGAATCGCAATCACCGCCGTTCGCCCTGGTGGTTATGCCGAATGCAATTGTTGCGCGGTGATTTGAACCTACGAACCCACTCGGCCCGCGAATTCTGCTTGACGACCCGCCAGAGCATTTATATGATTGAGTAAGCACTCATTATTGGCGAGAAATGGCGCGCCCTCTCAGCGAAGAAAAGCGGACCGCAATCCTCGAGGCGACCGCCGAAGTGGTGGCCATGCTCGGCGTGAGCGCTCCGACCGCGAAGATTGCCAAGGAGGCAGGTGTGGCGGAAGGCACGCTATTTACTTACTTCGCCAACAAGGACGAACTGCTGAACCGGTTATATCTGGAACTCAAGATGGACCTTCGCGAGGCCATGATGACCGGCTACCCTGCCGGCAAGAGCCTCGTCGTCCGCAATCGCCACGTTTGGGATCGCTTCATCGGTTGGGGTTCGGCGCATCCCTTGAAGCGGAGAGCGATGAGGCAACTCGCGGTGTCGGACCGCATCACCGAAGAAAGCAAGAAGCTGGTCGGGGACGCATTCGGGGAATTCGACGACATGATGCGTGAGTGCGCGGCCGGCGGTGCAATGAGGCACCAGCCTCCGTCATTCGTGTCGGCGATTATGAGTGCGATCGGCGATACGACGATGGATTTCATCATGCGCGAGCCTGCACAGGCAAAGCGCTACACAAAGGCAGGGTTCGACGCGTTCTGGAGTGCAGTCGCTGGATGATTTTTTGTTCCGTTAATGAGCGCGTACTCGCTCACCATCGACTCACGGGAAAGGAAAACGCCATGGAATATGCAACGCTCGGTAATACAGGTCTGCTGGTTTCAAAACTCTGCTTCGGAACCATGACATTCGGGGACGGGAGAGGACTCTTTAAGGCGATCAGCAGCGTTGGCCAGGTCGGGGCCGATGAACTGGTCAAGACGTCGATTGACGGCGGTATCAACTTCTTTGATACGGCGGACAATTACACGGAGGGTGAGAGCGAAAAGATTCTCGGGCAATCACTGAAGAACCTTAACGTCGCGCGGAAGGATGTGGTGATCGCGACGAAGGTCTATAGCCGCGTCGGCCCAGGGCGGAATGACATCGGCGCTTCTCGCGGCCACATTATGGACGCTGTAGAGGCCAGTCTCCGCCGCTTGCAGACCGACCATATCGATCTGTACCAGATTCATGGCAACGATTCCGTGACCCCTGTCGACGAGACGCTTCGCGCTCTCGACACGCTGGTGCAGCAGGGAAAGGTTCGCTACATCGGCTGCTCCAACTGGCAGGCATGGAAGATCGCCAAATCCCTCGGGATCTCCGAGTTCAGGAACCTGGCCCGGTTCGACACGCTTCAGGCTTATTACTCGATCGCCGGCCGCGATCTCGAACGGGACATCGTTCCGCTGCTGGAATCCGAAAAGGTCGGCCTGCTGGTGTGGAGTCCGCTTGCCGGCGGCTTGCTTTCCGGCAAGTACAGCCGGATGAACCAGAAGCCCGCAGATTCGCGCCGCACTAACTACGACTTTCCGATCGTGGACAAAGAGCGGGCCTGGAAGATCCTCGACGTGATGGCTCCGATCGCGAAAGCACATGGCTGTAGTCCTGCACGTCTCTCGATCGCATGGCTCTTGGCCAAGCCTGTATTAACCTCGGTCATCATTGGCGCGAAACGCCTCGACCAGCTTCAGGATAATCTCGCGGCGGCTGAACTCATACTCACCCAAGACGAGCTTAGGCAGTTGGATGAGGTCAGCGTGCTTCCCCCTGAATATCCAGGGTGGGTGCTGCCATTCCAGGGAGCCGACCGTCTGGAGCCAGTAAATCGCTGGGAGCGTTTCCACGAGGCGAAAAAGCCGCATTGATCACGGCAGTAAACGCTGTCCACAGATCCGCACAGCCATCTGGCCGGCATCCTGTCGTTGGCGACAAAAGCCAAAACGCCGCTAAACGAGAGCGGCCTTGAGGCCGGGTATATGAAATTGGTTGCGGGGACAAGATTTGAACCTTCGGTGACTTCGAAGGCCCACTCGCGAGAAACGTAAACCTGCAGGTACCGGACAAAGCGCTGAGGCGGCGTGACAGGCCTGGCGTAGGACCTAAGCCGCCAGATCGTACTCCTCTTCGGCCTCCTCCTGGTCACCACCTGAAGCCCTCTTCAGGAAGCGGGCCAGGGCAGCTTTTCGTGAATCGCGGTCCAATGCGTAGGCAGTCTGCTTGAACTCAATGCCGTCAAGGAGCCCTTGGATGTAGCCGGAGATCGTGTCCGCAGCCATGATCAGCGCTGTGTCAAGCGTATGGATGTATTTGCTTGTCACCGAGCCCTTGGCATGGCCGACGAGCGCCGCAATGGTCACCTCTGTAAAACCGAGATCGTTGGCGATGCTAGCGAAGCTATGACGTAGGACGTGCGGTGTTACATCGGATAGCGGGGAGTCCTCGAAGAGATGCTTCCAATGGTTCGGAAAGCTGCCGAACGCATTGTCCTCACCCTGCCCCGGGAAGACATATGTGCCTACATCGTTAGCGCGCCGTCGCTCAAGGTATTCAACGACGGGTAACCCAATGGGACGAATGGATTCACCCTCCTTACTGTCCTCCAACCGCAAGCAACTCGCCTCGCTGTCCGCCTCCGTCCATTTCAGGCTGATCATCTCGCTGCGCCGGCAGCCGGTCAGCGCAAGCTGGCGGATGATGTCCACGCTTGTAGTGTATTTCTCTTGCTTGGCTGCGGCGCGGAGCATCCGACCCAGTATTCGATACTCCGCCTCCGAGAGCCGACGCTTTCGCACGTTGTCCTTTGGTTTGCGGATGCCATGGGCTGGGTTGCTCTCGATGATCCCTGCTTCTACGGCGTAGGTAAGAATGCCACCAAGAAGACCCACAGTGCGCGTGGCCGTTCCCGCACCACCCTTGACGACTGCTTTGCCGCGCAGCTTTTTGGTCTTGACCGAAACCCGCGTCTTTCCGCCCATAATGTCCTTGAGGACCTTGTTGATGTCGGTCTTAGTGAGGTCCTTGACCCGCCGTGTCCCTATGAGCGGAATGATGTGGCGCTCAATACGACCGGTGTCGGTGGTGATTGTCGAGGGCTTTTTCGGTCGCCCTCCTTTTCCCAGGATTAGCCCGGCCTGCAGATCGGCGAGATAGCGGGTGCACAACTCCTTCACGGTAATCGCCTTGTGATCAAGTTGGCGATCTTCGACGGGATCCTCACCCCCAGCGACCCGACCGAGTTGCACCTTTGCCTCGCGGCGTGCCGTCTCAGGCGCCCAGGCTCCGTGAAGCCCAATTGTGTAGCGACGTGAGCGACCTTTCGTTCGATACTGGATGACGTAGCTCCGCTTGCCCGAACTAAAGACCCGAAGCCCGAAGCCGGGCAGCTCGTCGTCCCAGATCAGATAATCCTTCTCTTGGGCTTCGGCCGCCTCGACAACCCTTTTCTTTATTTTGACCATGACGTTCCTTCGTTCCGGGCACGATCTCTCGCGTAAGCAGTGCGTAAGCACGCGGGAGAAAATCGGTGCGTGTTTTCGGATAGGAACGTCGCTTGCGTTGTTGAGAATATCCAGTCGCTTCAGCTGGATAGCGTAGAATAGCGTGCCCTATCGCATTTTTCGGATGGGTACGTTATCTTGCTCCGAAGGCAAAGGTCACACGTTCGAATCGTGTCGGGTGCGCCACAGCGGTACGGTCCGTTACAGAACTGTCAGCACTTTATGCAAGGCGCCGACCCTCAGCGCCCGCCGTCACTAGCGCGCGGCTCGTGCTGCACCTGGCGCCGCTTGGCTGAGCCCCAATAGCGCCACCACGGCCCCGACAACGTAAATGATCGTTCCAACGTAAATCAGCCCGAGGTGGCTCACCCAGTCGTAGTTGAAGTGCCCCATGTAGTGCATTGGCAACGCCACGGCCAATCCCACGACCGGCACGATCACGCCCGTTAGCCAAGCCCACCATAGACCCTCGCGAATCCCGTACCAGGCCAAGCCGCCAGCGGCGATCGCGGTGGCGGCGATGAACCCTGCTGTGGCCACGTGCAGGTGCGTGATGTAGCGCATGATTGCCGGGTTGAGCCCATCGAGTTGCTGCGGCGTAACGCCGTTCAACGTCTCGACACCGATCTCGAATCCACTACTCGCGAAGGCCCGAAAAAAGAACACGACGGCGTACACGAGGAATATCAGAGCCCCAAACACCATGAGGCCTGCGCCATTGCGCAAGTATTGCTCTCTGGACATTGTTTCCTCCTGGTCTCGACGACACTGCGCTAGATGACCACGGACGAGCATGAAGCCTAGCATTCTGCCAGGTTGGTCGGAAGCCAAAACGCATCGAGAGGCGCGACCGGCGCACAATTTCGGATTTGTCTCGCACGTGACGCCACGTCGCCGGAAGATGAGAATAGGGGAATTGTGGCACCGATCCTGGGTCGAAGGAACCCGGCGGTGACGCCCAGCGTATCGGAAGACGGCCGCCCCCCAAGGCGTAGCGTGAAATCGCACGCTGCAGCATCATTGTCGGTTGTAACGCGCGGCAGGCAACAGCGTCATAGAGGAACGGCGAAGCAATATTGCCCATCTTCATCGGCCGCGGCGCGCCAGTAAAATCAATGAATTAGCCGAATCGTCCCGATATCGGCGAAAGTAAACTCACCACAAACGCACCAAAAATAATCCAGCGCTGGCGCAGAATCTGCGGCATCGCTGCAATTTTTCGTACGCGTCGCTTGCTGATTTCTGATGGAGTTGCGACCTGGAATATCGAGCTTTGAAATTTCGCTTGGTCAGATTCCCAGAACATTTGAACTCCGGCAGTTGTGGCCATCGTAACGGCGCGGCTCGCAGATCGCGCCGGACCCCGACCCCCGACAGAAGCGAGCGCCCGGCGAACGGATGACGCAAAAAAGGGATTGACTGAACGAAGCCCGTTACCGACGGGCGGATAAGCGACTTGTCCGCCGTGGCACAACGAGCGAAGGCGGAAGCGTGATCGGCCGCATTCGACAACTTAGGCAAAACACCAGCCGGTTGCGCGTGACACCGTTCTCGAAGAGAATGCAGCTGTCGGTCGTCGCGCCTACGATGCCCATGTCGGGGGCGACATCGTCCGGCGCTCAACCACTCTGAACACCACTCCCTATCACATCACGCCGGCCGACTGTTGCATGCCGGCGCACAACAGGCCAAACATCCGCGTGTCCTCGCCGCGCACTGCCAAGTCCCGCTCTCGCAAGACGCGCGTCAGGCAAAGCTGGAACACCCTGCTCCGCCGCGTCAAACGCTGGCGAGGCGCGCGCTTGGTGCGACGGACGCTGACCGCAGCACCGCGGGCAGTTCGGATCGTTTGCCTCGCGGCGCTCGTCCTCGCGGCATTCTCGCTGACAAACCTCGTCTATCAAATTGTCCGCAAGCCGAGCGAGCTGCTCTTTTTCGTTGGCGGGGCGCTCGACAAGGAACCAATCGAAACGTGGCGGCAGTACGAACCGCTCTTCCGCACGTATTCTACCAGCACGATCACGCCCGAGCTGCTGGCCGCGTTGGCACAGGTCGAAAGCACCGGCAATCCGGTGGCGCGCACCTACTGGCGCTGGCAGCTCACCTGGAATCCCTTCGCTGTGTACAAGCCCGCCTCAAGCGCGGTGGGCATGTACCAGATGACCGATGCAGCTTACGCCGAAGCGGCACGCTACTGCATCCGAGGGAACGCTGTCGTAGATGCCGACTGCGGGTTCACCGGCCTCTATACCCGCGCGATCCCGAGCCACGCCATCGAGCTCGCGGCCGTGTACCTGGACCACAATGTCGCGGCGGTTCTTGCCCGCGCGCCAGACGCCGCAGCAAGCCCGCAGCAGAAGCAGGATCTCGCCGCATTCATCCATCTCTGCGGCGCAGGTCCCGCCTCGGCCTTCGCGCACCGTGGTTTTCAGATGATGGCCGGCGAGCGCTGCGGCGATCACCTCGTCGCGGCATATCTGGCCAAGGTCAATGCGATGAAGCGGCAGTTTCAGCGCCTTGCCGCCAACGGCCGGAATTAGCGTCAGATGGATGCGTTACAGTGCCAGCTCGCTCGATCGGCGGCGGCTTCGGTTTTGTCGAAGGAGCCGCTCACAATTCGTCGCTGCGGCAAAGGACGTGGAATAATCCGACTATCGCCGCGGCGAGGCCTGCGGCTGCGCCAACGCCGAGCGACCAGCGCGGACCGAAATGGTCCGCCACCCATCCGACCATCGGCGCTCCGATGGGCGTGGCGCCGAGGGCGATCGCGAGTCGCATCGCCATCACACGGCCGCGCATCACCGGCTCGGTGGCCAGCTGCATCAGGGCGTTGGTGGAATTGCTGAAGGTCAGCGCCGATACGCCGATGATCACGAGCATGGCTCCGAACAGCCAGTAGTTTGGCATCACGGAGGCCAGCGCACAGCCGAGCCCGAAAAACGCCGCACCGGCAATCAGCAGCCCAAAGCGCGGTTTTTCCCGGCCCGCGGCGAGCAGCGCGCCGGCGATCGTCCCGATCGCCATGATCGATGTGAGAAATCCGTATTCGCTCGCACCGGCGTGGAAAACGGTAACAGACATGGTCGAGATGAAAATCGGAAAATTCATTCCGAATGTACCGACCAGAAAGAGCATCACCAGAATGGTCTTGAGGTCGGCTCTTCGCCACACATAGCGAAAGCCAGCGATCAGGCCGCTTCGGGTGGGTGTCGCCCTGGCCTGGCGATGAAGATCGTCGACACGAAGCAGGGTCAACGAGCCGAGCACCGCGACAAACGATGCGGCGTTGATCAGGAAAGCCCAGCCGGATCCCATGGCGGCGATGGCGAGGCCGGCCGCCGCCGGACCGACCATCCTCGCCGCGTTGAACGAAGTGGAATTGAGCGCCACCGCGTTCGACAGGTCGGTTTCACCGACCAGCTCCGAGACGAAACTTTGGCGCGCCGGCGCGTCGAAGGCGGTGATGCAGCCCTGTGCCAGCGCTATCGCATAGACCTCCCACAACCGAATGGCCCCGGTGATGGTGAGAAGTCCCAGGACCGCGGCCAGCACGCTCATACCGAGTTGGGTCGCGAGCAACAATTTGCGGCGGTCGAGGAGGTCGGCGGCGTAACCCGTGAAGGGCAGCAGCGCCAGATGCGGCCCGTATTGCAGCGCCATGACCACGCCGACCGCCGTTGCACGGTGGTCGGTCAGCTGCGTCAGCACCAGCCAGTCCTGGGCGACGCGCTGCATCCATGTCCCGATGTTGGACACCAGCGCGCCGGCGGCCCAGATCCGGTAATTATGGATGCGCAGCGATCTGAAGGCGCCCCGCGACAGCGCCGTCATTCGTCGGCCGGCGCGTTGCCGCCGTGGAAACGTCCGAAGCGCCGCGCCATCATCAGAGCTAGCAGCAGTGCTCCCAGGCCCAGCACCGCGACATCCAAGGTGGAGTGCAGATCGAAATCACCGACGCGGCAGACCAGGACATAGCCGGCGACCAGATTGAGAAATCCCCAGAGCACGTTGACCGTCGACGACGACAGCCCCTCACCCGGAGGCTTGGCGAACGGGCTTTGAAACGCTCGTCCCATCACGCCGCTGACGAAATGCGGAATCACATTGGTGAGAAAAGCACCGCCGAAGAACCACGAAAGATAATGCAGCCAGGGCATGTCATGCACTCCGCTTGTCGAGGAGGTCGATTATTTCTTGCGTGGTACCGGTCTCACCAAGCCGCGGGAAAACCTTTGCGATGCTGTAGTCATGCGCCTCGGCGCGCATGTCGGTCATGGCGTCGACCGCGAGCGTGACGTTGAAGCCCGCCTCATAGGCCTGCCGTGCGGTGGCTTCGACACCGGTGCCGGTGGCGACGCCGGCGATCACCACCTGCGTCACGCCGCGCGCCTTCAACTGGCGCTCGAGATCGGTGCTCGGAAACGCGCCCCAGGTCCGCTTGGTTACCGCGATATCGTCGGGCTGCCGATTGAGTTCGGGAACGAGGTCCGTCCATCCATCGGGGAATGGTCCGGCGTGCCGCGGCTGTTCGGTTCGGCCGGGGGCGGTGCCTTCGACATTGACCAGCACGACCGGCAGGCCGCGCGCACGGAACGCATCGGCCAAGGCGCGCGACCGGGCAATGACGTCCGCGGTCGGGTGCACGGTCGGCATCGCGACGATGCCTTTCTGCAGGTCGATGATGACGACCGCGGTTTTCGGATCGAGCGTGGTGAGGGGCATGCTGGTCTCTTCCGTTCGAGTGAGTTCGGCGCACCGACAGCGCGCAACAGGAATATCGGTGATGTCAGTCAGGCTCTGTCAGGCGCTTGAGCAACGCGAGGCCGGTCGCGAGCTGCTCCTGCTCGGCGGCCGAAAGCCTTTTTTGGATCACGTGAAACAGCCAATCCTCCCGGGCGGCGCGGCCGACACGGATCCGTTCCCGGCAGGCCGGCGTCAGCGACCAGATGGTCTGCCGACCGTCGTTCGGGTCCGGTGCGCCGCTGACCAGCCTCATCGTCTCCAGCGCCGACACCGTCGCACCCATGGATTGCGGCCGGACGCCCGCGGCGCGGGCGAGGTTGGTCACCGTCGCCGGGCCGTCGCGATCCAGCCGGCCGAGCACCGACACCTGGGACAGCGTCATGTCCCCCAGCGACGCCTGGTCGCGGAACATCCGCTTGAATTGCCCGATCAAGGCGCGGAAATCGCTGGCCAGAGCCAGCGCCTTGGCGTCGTCGGGAGGGTCTTGATGCTCGGCCATGCCAAGCTATTAGCAGATATGAAGGTAAGCTGTAAAGGTAAACTTTGTAGTTTACCTGATCATCCCGGTTACCGACCTGGAGTCTGACCACAAGCGGGTGGGTAGCGCTCCGGCTTCACAGCCAGCTGGCGCATTTCTCGGATAAGGCAGCCGCTGCTTTTCTCTGTTGCAGGTAAGGATTTGGCGGAAAGTTCGGCGGCCGCGACCAGCACGACGTCGCCGTCGAGAATGGGCTTTGCGATACCGAAGAAGCGCGCCACGACGTCGGAGTTGTTGTGGGCGTCCATCGCGACCCGGTCGACAAACCGCTCATAGGTGGTGAAGACGCAAGCTAGGGGCGGGATGCTCGGTCTTCTGGGCTCGTCGGAGGGGGCACCTTTGAAAGGACCAAGTGGATCGTGAAGTGCTTGGGTGAGTGGGCGCCTGCTCACTGTGCCACTCTGCACGAGGATCAGAGGCGGACATAACCTACAACGCTGCTGCCGCAGCGATGATGGTCTCGCGCAGCCAGCGATGGGCCGGCACCTCGTCGAATCGGCGATGCCAGCCGATCAGGTTGTGCAATTTCGGCGTTTCGACAGGAAGCTCGCGTATCTCGATAGCGTAGGCGCGGCGGAATTCCTGGGCAAGTTTGCGCCCGAGAATGGCGACGAGATTGGATTGAACCAGGACGGAGCCCGCTGACAAATAAGGCACATCCAGTGCGGTGGACGGGCCGTTGTGCAGCTTCAAGGCCTCGGCGAGAAACTCGAGATTCTCTCCACTCGAACTGATGCCAAGATGCGGCGTCTGCGCAAGCACATCCATAGACAATTTTCTCCGCAGGGCCGGGTGACCGCGCCGGAGCGCCGCCACATAGTGGTCATCGATCAACGGGTGCGAGGCGAAGCGCTCGCCGGCGAGTTCGAGTCCTGATATCACGAGATCGAGTTCGCCGCGGTCGAGCCTGTCGGCGAGGTTCAATGTCCCGCTTGGCACGAATTGCAGGCGCAGCTTCGGCGCTTGCGCGCGCACCGCCGCCACGATCGGCCCGACGGCCACGACAGCGGCATAGTTGTTGACTCCAATCGCAAAACGCCGGTCCGCCGTGGACGGGTCGAAGGTGTCTCCCTCGACCGCGAGCTGCAGATCATTGAGCGCCTTGCGCACGGGAAGGGCAAGCTGCTCAGCCCGCGGAGTCGGAATCATGCCCGCCGGCGTGCGAACAAACAGCTTGTCTTTCAACGTGTGTCGTAACCGGTTCAGCGCGTGACTGACCGCGGGCTGACTCATGGCCAAGGCATCGGCCGCGCGAATTACGCTTCGCTCGCGCAGGACGGCATCGAATACCAGCAAGAGATTGAGATCAAGATTGCGAAGTTTCATCGTCCCGGGAGCATATGCACACTGTGAATTGGAAGATAAGGACAATTCATTTGCACAACAACCGGCGCAGCGCCAGTTTCCGGCCATGTCCACGGCAAGAGACAGGGCGATTCATGCGGCGCGACGGAGCGCAAGGGCGACGGTGGCTGTTATGGCAGGGCCGGGATTCCCTGCGATTATGGCCGATGTGGCACGTTGGCGACGGTTAGCTCCTTCGGCGCGGTGGGCTCCTGTCAGTCTGACGAAGGTCGACCGAACCACGATTGTCCATCGTCTCGGACGATTGGCCGGCCAAACGGGCGTGCGGCCCCGCCAATTGATCCTCTTGGGCACCGGCGAAACAGGACGGCGCACGCTGGAGGCCGTGCTGCAAGGCGCACTCGACTGCGCGGGCATACTTGCGGTGGATATCCCTTGCGACCCGCTGTCGTTTCGGGTCAGCCCGGTCGCCGCCGCCATTCGGCTCGTCGTTCATTACGACGACTTGCAGCCGCCCGAGGCGAACCTCGTCCGCCAGCTTCAGCACGCCGACATCGATGTGCGGATCATCGGGCTTGGCTCAGGGGCCGGCAGTGGATCAACAGCCGTCGCGCGCGCGGCTGAAACCTTCGTCCTGGAGCTGGTCGCCATGGCCGGTCAGAACGGAAACGGAGTTTGACGAAGATGTTGTCGAAGCACTTCAAAATGGCAGGTGCCGTCGTCCTGATCGCAGGCGCGGTGGGAGCGGGCGGGTATTTCTGGCGCGGTCATGCGACAACCGGTCATCCGTCTGCTGGACTATCTAACACCGCACCGGCCGCTGTTCCGGTGACCGCCGCCAGTGTTACGCAAGGCGACGTCCCGATTGTGCTGGAAGGGCTCGGAGCTGTTAGCCCACTCAACACCGCGACCATCCGCACGCAGGTGCAGGGCACGCTTGAGAGCGTCGAGTTTGTCGAGGGGCAGGAAGTTAAGCGCGGCCAGGTGTTGGCCCGGATCGATCCGCGCGTCTACGAAGCCCAGGTCGATCAGGCCGAGGCCGCGCTGGCCCGCGATCAAGCGATCTTGAAGAACTCCAAAACCGATCTGGCCCGCACCCAGCCACTGGCCAATCGCGGCTTTGCCACGCAGCAACTGCTCGATACTCAGAATTCGCAGGTTGCGCAGGGGCAGGGCACGGTCGAGCTCGATCAGGCCGCACTCGAAGCGGCAAAAACCCAGTTGAGCTTCACCACGGTGACCGCGCCCTTCGACGGCGTCACCGGCATCCGCCGGATCGACCCCGGCAACATCGTGCAGCCCTCGGAAACGAACGGTCTCGTCGTTCTGACCCAGCTACAGCCGATCGCGGTGATCTTCTCTTTGCCTTCGACCGAGATCCCGAATGTGCAGAAGGCCATTGCTGCCGGAGAAGCCTCCGTCGACGCTTACGACGCATCGAACCGCCGCAAGCTCGACCATGGCGGTCTGATGCTTGTCGACAACCAGGTAGACAGCTCGACCGGCACGGTGCGCCTGAAGGCATCGTTCCCCAACCCCGAACGGACGCTGTGGCCCGGTGCCTTCGTCAACATCCATTTGACGATCGCGGTGCGCAAGAACGCGATCACCGTGCCGCTGACGGCAGTCCAGCAGGGGCCGAACGGCGCGTTCGTGTATGTGGTCGGGCCGGACCACAAGGTGGCGGCGCGCCAAGTCGTTGAGGGGCAGTCGCGTGCGGGGAAGGTTCTGATCGAGCAAGGACTGTCGCCGAACGAGACGGTCGTCACCGCGGGCCAATACCGCCTCAGCGAGGGGACGCTAGTTCAGGTGGTGCCGGACAACCAGAGCAGCCTCGTGCAGAACGCCACGACCGCCAGCGCAGGAATGCTGCCATGAACGTCTCACAAGGATTCATTCGCAGGCCGATCGCGACCGCGTTTCTGACGATCGGCATTACGCTCATCGGGCTGGTCGCATTTTTCCAATTGCCGATCTCGGCTCTGCCGAGCGTCGACACGCCAACGATCCAGGTCACGGCGCAGCTTCCCGGCGCCGATCCTCAGACCATGGGCTCTTCGGTCGCGACGCCGCTTGAGCGACAGTTCGGCCAGATTGCCGGCCTAACCGGCATGAGTTCGAGCAGCGGACTCGGCAACACGCAGATCACCCTGCAATTCGCGCTGAACCGCAGCGTCGATGCGGCGGCACAGGACGTCCAGACCGCAATCAATGCGGCATCGGGCCAATTGCCGAAGAACATGCCGTCGCCGCCAATCTTCCACAAGATCAATCCGGCCGACGTTCCGGTGCTGCTGATCGCGCTGATGTCGGATACACAGCCGCTGACCAAGGTCAACGATTATGCCGACAGTATCTTGGCGCAGAAGCTGTCGCAAGTTCCCGGCGTGTCCCTGGTGACGATCGGCGGCGCTCAGAAGCCTTCGATCCGGGTGCAGGTGAACCCGGCCAAGCTTGCCGCCGCAGGGATCGATCTGGAGCAGCTGCGCACAACCTTGAGCGTCGTCACCGTCAACCAGCCCAAGGGTGTGCTCTACGGCCCGCAGCAATCCTTTACGCTGGCAACCAATGACCAGGTTCTCACCGCGAAGGGCTATGAAGATCTCATCATTGCCTATCGCAACGGCGCACCGGTGCGGCTCCGCGACGTCGGCCAAGCCGTGGTAGCCGCCGAAGACGTCACGCTGCATGGTTGGTTCAACGACAGGCCGGCGGTCGTGCTTGCCATTCAGCGGCAGCCCGGCGCCAACGTGATCAGCACCGTCGACCGCATCAAGCAGCTGCTTCCGCAGCTGATCTCCAGCCTGCCGTCCGACATCAGGGTCGAGATCGCTTCCGATCGAACCCAGACCATCCGCGCGAGCGTGACGGATGTGCAATTTACGCTGTTGCTCACCATCGCTCTGGTCGTCGGCGTGATCTTCCTGTTCTTGCGCGATGTCCGCGCCACCATTATCCCAGCAGTCTCGGTGCCGATCTCGCTGATAGGCACCTTCGGCGTGATGTATCTGCTCAACTACAGTCTCGACAATCTGTCCCTGATGGGGCTGTCGATTGCGGTCGGTTTCGTGGTCGACGACGCCATCGTGATGATCGAGAACATCTCGCGCCATATTGAGGAAGGCCTGCCGCCATTCGAAGCAGCGATGAAAGGCGCCGGGGAGATCGGCTTCACCATCATCTCGATATCGGTCTCGCTGGTCGCTGTGTTCATTCCGCTGCTCCTGATGGGCGGTGTCATCGGCCGCATGTTCCAGGAATTCGCGGTAACCGTCTGCGTCGCCATCGTGGTTTCCGTGATCGTGTCCGTGACACTGACTCCGATGATGTGCGCCTATCTGCTCGGCCCGGCACACGCCGCCAGTCCGGGCGTGCTGTCGCGGGGTCTGGAGCGAGGCTTTGTCGCGATCCAGGCCGGTTATGAGGCGGTGCTGCGGCTGGCGCTCCGGTTCAAGCTGCTGACGTTCACCATCATGCTCGCGAGCATGGCGGCGACCGGGGTTCTGTTTGTCGGCATACCGAAGGGATTCTTTCCACAGCAGGACACCGGCATGATCGCCGGCATCACGGAAGCCTCCGCGGATGTGTCGCCGAGCCAGATGGCGGAGCTGCAGCGTGAAGTCATCAAGATCATCGCCGAAGATCCTTCGGTCGCCAATGCGACCGGCTATATCGGTCCGGGCGGCCCGACAGTCACGGAAAACAACGGTCGCCTGTTCGTGTTGCTGAAGCCGCCCGAGCAGCGGCAATATTCGGCCGACCAGGTCATTCGTCAGCTAAATGGCAAGCTGCAGGCCCTAAAGGGCATCCAAGTGTTCATGCAGGCAACCCAGGACATCAACCTGGCCAGCCGACTGTCAAAGACGCAGTACCAGTACACGCTGACTGATGTGAACCAGGACGAGCTCAACAGCTGGTCCGCCAAGCTGTTCGCCAAGCTGAAGACGCTGCCCGAACTGGCCGACGTCGCCACCGACCAGGCCAATGCGGCGCGCCAGCTTAAGCTGCAGATTGACCGAGACGCCGCTTCGCGTCTCGGCATCGATCCGGCCGCGGTGGACAACACGCTCTATGACGCATTCGGTCAGCGGCACGTCGCGCAGATCTTCACGACTCTGAACACCTACTACGTCATCCTAGAGGCCGATCCTTCGTTCCAGCTCGGGCCGTACGCGCTCAATCGAATCTACGTGCGTTCCTCGAGCGGGTCGATGGTCCCGTTGAGCCAGTTCACCTCGGTCGAATACGGGGTTGCGCCACTGGCGGTGAACCATCAGAGCCAGTTTCCGTCGGTGACACTAAGCTTCAATCTCGCGCCGGGAACGGCGGTAGGAACGGCGGTCGCAGCCGTGCAGAAGGCGGCAGCGGATCCCCAGATGCCGCATACCATCGCCACGAGTTTCCAGGGCAATGCGCAGGCATTCCAGTCCGCGCTTGCCAGTACGCCGCTGCTGATCGTTGCGGCGGTGATTGCGGTCTACCTCATCCTTGGCATGCTCTACGAAAGCGCCATCCATCCGATCACTATCCTCTCGACCCTGCCGTCGGCCGGATTGGGCGCGCTGCTGGCGCTGGGGGCGTTCGGCTTTGGCCTCGACGTCATCGGGCTGATCGGGATCATCCTCCTGATCGGCATCGTGCAGAAGAACGGCATCATGCTGATCGACTTCGCGCTTGAGGCCGAGCGCCATCGGGGCATCTCTGCCCAGGAGTCGGTTTACGAGGCCTGCCGCACCCGCTTTCGACCCATCCTTATGACAACGATGTGTGCAATGCTGGGCGGCGTGCCGCTAATGATCGGCGCGGGGACTGGCGCCGAACTCCGCCAGCCGCTCGGCTTTGCGATGGTCGGCGGGCTGATCGTCTCGCAGCTGATGACCCTCTACACCACGCCGGTTGTTTATATCTATCTCGATGGCATGACACGGTGGTTAGCGCGTCAGCGCGCGAAGTACCGGGTGGCGAGGCCTCGGCAAGAGCTGCCGCACGCGACAAAGACCACTTCATGACCGCAAGCGCGGAGATCACACCGATGAGACGCGGCAGTTTGGACCAAGTCGGGATGGAGCGAGCTCGACACGGCGCTGACCGGATGGCCACGCTCCCGAGCGTCACCCTGGTGTTCTGGGCTACCAAGCTGCTGGTGACGGTGCCCGCTCAGATGATCGGGCAGACCATCAATCAGTGGGGGAAGGCGCTGCTCTGGCCCGCGACAGCGGCGCTGATCATCGTCGCTTTTGCCGGCGCAGCGGGAGGCCGGATCGCATCGGTGCGTTTGGCGGGAGCTGCTTTCTGGACGGCGACGTTCGGAGTCACTGTGCTGACCACGGTGCTCGCGGAGCGCCTCGATCAGACGCTCGGAATTGGCGACATCCCCGCCTGCCTGCATCTGGCTGTCGTCCTCTTGATTTGTTTCGTGCTGGACTATCGCTTCACCGGGACGGTGCCGATGCTGCCGTACGGTTGGAGGCAGGAGCCATTCTTTTGGACTGTCGCGGTGCTTGCGCAGATGTTCGCAAGCGCGGTGGCGGACTGGTTGCTGGACCCGGGAGGCTCGGCCGCCGGTCCTGCGGTCGGCCCTCTCGCTGCGGGCATTCTGATGGTCTCTGCGCTATACTTCTTCAAACCTGTGTCACGCGCAATTGTGTTCTGGGCTGCGTTCGTTCTCGCCGGTGTTGCGGGGGCCTTAGCCGGGCAGATGCTCTTGGACCGGATTAGCCCGCTTACCGGTTAGGAATGGCCTTCGCCGAAATCTCGCTCGCCGTGACCAGCACGACGTCGCCGTCGAGAATGGGCTTTGCGATCCCGAAGAAATGCGCCACGACTTCCGAATTGTTGTGGGCATCCATCGCGGCCTGATCGACAAACCGTTCATAGGTGGTGAAGACGCAAGGGTCCGCCGGATCCTGCGAAACGAAAAAGCCGATCGTGTTGGGCTCGTTGAGACGGACGTTGTCGGCGACCGCGAGCAAGGCGCGGCGCATGGTGTCTTCCTGACCCTTTTTGGCACGGATGACGGCGGTGATGGTCAACATTTCAAGGCGCTTTCTGTGCTAGGCTTTCCCCGGTGCGCGCCGCCGATGCGATTCGGCATCGTTGCAGCAGCCCGACGGGTGCCATGTTAGCGCTCGCCGGATGAAGCCCGCAAGCCGGGTCTCATCGCAGACCAGAAAGCGAAGCCGACATGAGCGAACGACTTGAAATGCTGAAAAAGGCGCGCGAGCGCATGGCCGACGACCGCGACGCGTTCGCCAAGACGCTGGCCGCGCCGTTCGACCGCGACAAGGCCGAGCGGGCACGGCTCAAATTCATCGAGACCCAGTTGCTGATCGACGCCATCGATCGCGCCATCGCTGGCGAGCCGGCCGCGGCATAAGTCCGATCAGCTCCCGCCGCACGCACCCTTCCCCGGCGCCGGCTGATATTGGTCGCGCAGCCGCAGCCAATCCATCGGATAGGGCAGGCCCTGTTCGTGGCGGCCGAGCGGCGTCAGGTCGAGATAGTGATAGGCGGCGTTCATCATGTCGAGGCCGCGGGCGAAGCAGGAATAGGTGTGGAAGACGTTGCCCTCCTCGTCGCGATAGAACACGCTGATCCCGGGCGCTTCCTCGACGCCGAAGCCGGATGTGCCGAAATTATAGATCTTGCCGCCCGACTTGATCTCGTCAGGCGTGAACGAGACGGCGTAATCATGATTGAAATCGTTGGCGGCCGATGAATACCAATCGAATGTCCAGCCCATCCGCGCCCTGAACGCGTCAAGTTTTGCCAACGGCGCGCGCGACACCGCCACCAGCGTAGTGTCTCGCGCGGCGAGATGGGGCACCATGCGCTCGAAGCCGTCGGCCCAGAACGAACAGCTCTTGCAGCCTTCGGTCCAGTCCGGCGCGAACATGAAATGCTGCACCACCAGCTGACTACGGCCCCAGAACAGATCGGCCAGCGTAGCCTTGCCCGCAGGCCCGTCGAACAGATAGGCCTTGCCGACCTTGACCCAGGGCAATGCACGCCGCTCTTCGCTGAGCCGATCGCGCGCTTTCGTAAACTCCTTCTCACGGTCGAGATGGGTTTTGCGCGCGGCGATCCACTCCTCGCGCGAGACGATTTGGTGCGGTTGCATGGCCGGCTCCTGTGTCCAGAGGCGTTTCAGGCGATAAAATTCTGCAGCTTGTCGAGCGCGCCGTTCCAGCCGCGCTGATGGCCGTCGCGGGCGGCTTCGTCGAAAAACTGCTCGTGGGTCAAGGTAAGCAGCGTGCCGTCGCCATCGGGTTTCAGCGACACCGTCACCAGCGATTCGCGTTCCGGCGTCGTATGCCAGGCCCAGCTGAACACCAGCCGCTGGTTCGAGACCATCTCGCGATAGACGCCGCCGACCTCGTGGTGCTCGCCACTCTCCATGTCGAAACTGACGCGATAGGTTCCGCCGACCCTTGCATCGATGCTGGCGCGCTCGGTGCCGGCCTTGACCGATGCCGGTCCGAACCAGCGGGCTATTTTTTGCGGGTCGGTCCACGCCGCGTAGACTTTGGCAGGGTCCGCTTTGACTCGGCGCGTGAGGGTGAGGCTCGGTCTGGCGATGAGGCCGGAATCGCCGGCAGCGCCTGATTTGACGGCCATTTGTCTTCCTCCTCCACGAATGCGGCAAGGCGGTCGAGATTGTCCGACCAGAAGCGCTGGTAGCGATTGAGCCAATCCATCGCCTGCTCCATCGGCGCGGCGGTGAGCCGGCACGCCACGGTGCGGCCGGTCTTGGCGCGCGTGATCAGACCGGCGTCCGACAACACGTCGAGATGCTTCATGATCGCGGGCAGCGACATCGAAAACGGCTGCGCCAGCTCGCTCACCGAGAGGTTGTCGCGCTTGCCGAGCCGCGCCAGCAGCGCGCGACGGGTCGGGTCCGCCAGCGCGGCAAAAGTACGGTCCAGGGCTTGATCGTAATACTTAACCATACGGTTTAGTATAAGCACAAACGGAAACGAGTCAAGCCCGCGGCTGACCCGTCTGTTTCGTTTCAGTAGCTGCGATACGGCCGTCCGCGCCGCTGTTCGCCGAAGGCAAAGAGCGGATTGACGTCGCAATAGGCGCGCCGTCCGGACGCGCTCGCCTGGCACTGGGCATAGGAGGTATACGAACAGTCCCCCGTATACCCGTACCCGCCGCCCCGAAGGCAGTAGGGGTAATCGCGGGCAGCCGCCGGTCCGGAGCCCGCCATCGCAGCGCCTGCCGCCGCTACGGCCATAACGGCCAGTATCACGTTGCGCATGATCTCATCTCCTTCGCGTCAGTCGTCGAACGAAAACGCCGCCGTTCCATGAAATGTTCCGGCCGCCTTTATTCAACCTTTGCGCCGGAAAACCTGACCACCTTTTCCCATTTTTCGGTTTCGGCTGAAATCATCGCGCCGAAGGCCTCCGGCGTGCCGATCAGCGGCTCCCCGCCGAGTTCGACCAGGCGCTTCCTGATTTCGGGCTCGGCCAGCACCGCGTTGACCTCCTTGTTGAGCTTCTCGATGATTTCCGCCGGCGTTTTCTTCGGCGCGCCCATGCCGAACAGCGCGCTTGCCTCGTAGCCCGGAACGGTTTCCGCGACCGCCGGCACATCGGGCATTTGCGGCGAGCGCGTGGCGGTGGTCACGGCGAGCGCGCGCAGGCCGCCCGGGGCGATATGGCCGATGATCGAAGGCATGTTGTCGAAGATCACCTGGACGCGGTTGCTGAGCATGTCGGTGATCGCAGGTGCTGCGCCGCGATAGGGCACGTGCACCATCTTCGCGCCCGACATCGCCATGAACAATTCCCCCGACAAGTGCACCGACGTCCCGTTGCCCGACGACGCCATGTTCACTTTGCCGGGATTGGCCTTCACATAGGCGATGAATTCGGCGACCGTCTTGGCCGGCACGTCGGGAGCGACCGTCATGACGTTCGGCACGCGATTGAAGGATGCGACCGGCGCGATATCGCGAATGAAGTCGAATTTCAGGTTGGTATAGAGCGAGGCGTTGATGTAGTTGGCGGGATTGACGAGCAGGACCGTGTAGCCATCGGGCGCCGCGTTGACCACGGATTCGGTGCCGATGTTGTTGCCGGCGCCGGGCTTGTTCTCGATCACCAATTGCTGGCCGAGCCTTTCGGACAGCCTTTGTCCGACCAGCCGCGCCAGGATATCGGTCGCACCGCCCGGCGGATATCCGACCACGAAGCGAATCGGCCGGGTCGGATAGTCCAGCGCCGGGGCGCGGCCGGCCGGCCAGACCAGGGCCGCAAGCCCGATCGCAAAAAGACCCATCGCGGAGCGACGTGACGTCATGCAGTTTCTCCCTGATGTCCCGGGTCTGAAGCCCGGTTCGCGGTTGATTTGACGAACGATCCGCGTTGTAACAAACAAAGCCCGATGCGGCCAGTAGCGCTGACGCGGCGGGAAACGCGACCAAAGGATGAGGTTCATGTCAGTCAAGGTAAGCGCAATCGATCACATCGTGATCAATGTCAGCGATGTCGCGCGCTCGGCGGCGTGGTATCAAAAAATCCTCGGGATGGAGATCAAGGTGTTCGATCCGGGCCCGGGCAAGACGCCCCGCACATCGCTGGTGTTCGGCGACCAGAAGATCAACGTGCGGCCGCGCGGCGCCGACAAGGTCGAGTGGTTCACCGCCGACCACGAAACCGCCGGGAGTGACGATCTCTGCTTCCTCACCGCGAGCACGCCGGACCAGGTGGTCGCGCATCTTGGGGCACATGGCGTCGCGATCGAGGAGGGCCCAGTCACGAAGCAGGGCGCCCGCGGCGCGCTGCGCTCGGTCTACTGCCGCGATCCCGACGGGAGTCTCATCGAGATTTCCTCGTATGAGGACGGGGCAGCGTAGCTCTCTCGCATTGCGAGGGGCCAACGGGTCGTGATGACGAGGAAAAGGGGCTGCACCACATTCCGTATTTGCGCAGCCCGCCAACCAATGGCAGAACTGCTCCCAAGAAAATGACAGCAGCAGCCGGCAAGGCTGCACGGGAGGATTTGATGCTGGAATCGCGGGCGCCGGGCGTGGTCGGGCCGTTTGCCGGGATGGACGTGCCGTGGCTGCTGCGGATGCGCAGCCAGACCCGCCGTGACCATCCGTTCCTGATCTGGGCGCCGTTCGACGCGCCGGCACGGACCTGGCGTTACGGCGAATTCCACGAGCGGGTCGGCGCACTGGCCGCAGGACTTGTCGCGCGCGGCGTCAAGCCGGGCGAGTTCGTGCTGATTCATCTCGACAATTGCATCGAGGCGGTGCTGGCGTGGTTCGCCTGCGTCGAGCTCGGCGCCATCGCGGTCACCACCAACACCCGCTCAGCGCCGGCGGAAATGGAATATTTTGCAGGCCATTGCGGCGCGGTGGCCGCGATCACGCAGCCTTGCTATGCCGACATGATCTCGGCGCATTGCAGGAATTTGCGCTGGCTGGCGGTGATTTCGCACGACGCGGGTGCGGCTCCCGCGCAAGGCACCGCCCCGCAGCGCGCCGACAGCTTTGAAGCACTGTTCGCCGACAGCGCCGACCGGCCGCGCCGCGCCACCGATCCGCAGGCCTCCTGCAGCGTACAATACACCTCCGGCACCACGTCGCGACCGAAGGCGGTGCTGTGGAGCCACGCCAATGCGCTGTGGGGCGCCAAAATCAACGCGGCGCATGAGGATCTGCATCACGGCGATGTGCACCAGACCTATCTGCCGCTGTTTCACACCAATGCGCTGGCCTATTCGATGCTGGCGAGCCTGTGGGTCGGCGCGACCTGCGTGATCCAGCCGCGGTTTTCCGCCAGCCGGTTCTGGAGCGTCGCTGCCGAGCACGGCTGTACCTGGACCTCGACCATCCCGTTCTGCATGAAGGTGCTGCTGGAGCACGAAATCCCCAGGCAGCACACATTCCGGCTATGGGGCACGGCGGTCAACGACCCGGCGCCCTTTGCCGTGTTCGGCATCAAGATCATCGGCTGGTGGGGCATGACCGAGACCATCACCCACGGCATCGTCGGCGAGGTCGACCAGCCGAACACGCCGATGTCGATCGGCCGGGCGGCCCCGGAATACGTGATCCGCGTCGCCAACGACGACGGCTCGCCGACCGCCGTCGGCGACACCGGCAACCTCCTGATCAAGGGTATCCCCGGGCTGACGCTGTTCAGGGAATACCTGCACAACGAAAAAGCCACGCGCGAGAGTTTCGACGAACACGGCTATTTCATCACCGGCGACCGCGTCACCCTGCTCGACAACGGCTTCATCAAATTCGGCGACCGCGCCAAGGACATGCTCAAGGTCGGCGGCGAGAACGTCGCGGCCTCCGAGATCGAGCAGGTGATCGCGATGGTGCCGGGCGTACGCGAGGCGGCGGTGGTCGCCAAGAAGCATCCGATGCTGGACGAGGTGCCGGTCGTGTTCATCATTCCGGCCGCCGGCGTCGCGGCCGCGCCAAAAGACCTGCACGACACCGTCATGGCGGCCTGCCGCAACGCGCTGGCCGACTTCAAGGTGCCGCACGAAATCCGGTTCGTCGACGAAATGCCGCGCTCGACGCTGGAGAAGGTGGCGAAAGCGGAATTGCGCAAGATGCTGGTGTAATAAGCCAGTCATTCCGGGGCGATGCGAAGCATCGAACCCGGAATCTCGAGATTCCCCGATGCGCAATTGCGCATCTGAGGTCTGGTGCTGCGCACCATCCCGGAATGACGGTCGGCCCTAGGTCACCTCAAAACGGATCGGCAGCTTCTTCGGCCCGTTGACAAAAGTGGCCTGCGTCATCTTCACTTCGCCGTCGAGCGCGATCGATTTCAGCCGGGGCAGCAGTTCCTCGAACAGGATCCGCATTTCCAGCTTGGCGAGATATTGGCCGAGGCACAAATGCGCGCCGTAGCCGAAGGCAACGTGCTTGTTCGGCTTGCGGTCGCAACGGAATTTGAAGGGTTCCTCGAATACCTCCTCGTCGCGATTGCCCGACGCGTAACAGAGCATGAGCCAGTCTCTTTTTAAGATGTTGCGTCCGCCCAGCTCGGTGTCCGATGTCGCCGATCGCATGAAATGCTTGACCGGGGTCATCCAGCGGATCGCCTCGTCGACGAGGCCCGGGATCAGTTCCGGATCGGCTTTGACCTTGGCAAACTGCTCAGGATCCTCGGCGAGCGCCCAGATGGCGCCGGCGGTCGAGGATGACGTCGTGTCGTGGCCGGCGGTCGCCACGATCATGTAGTAGCTCGTCGCATCGTGCTCGGGCATATACTCGCCGTTGATTTTGGCGTTGGCGATGACGGTGGCGAGATCGTCGCGCGGATTGGCGCGCCGGTCTGCGGTGATCTGCCCGAAATAGGCACCGAAATCGTCGATGACCATCTGGATCATGGCGGCGAACTGTTCGGGCGAGAGGGCATCCCGGATCCGCGCCGTATCCGGATCCTGGGCTCCGAACAGCTCCTGGGTCAGCTTGAGCATCCGGGGCTCGTCCTTCTCCGGGACGCCGAGAATTTCCATGATGACGTGCAGCGGATATCCGAGCGCGACGTCGGCGACGAAGTCGCATCGCCCGTCATGCGCCATCATGCGTTCGACGGCGCCGCGCGCGATGGCGCGGACCCGTTGCTCGAATTTCCCGAGATTGACCGGCATGAACCAGGACTGCGTCAGCGCCCGGTATTTCGGATGGTCGGGCGCGTCCATCTGGACCAGCGAGCGCACCAGATTCGGTTGGCCGGTGATCCTGCGCGTCCGCTCCTCGATCGCCTTCATCGTCAGCGTGGTCGGCCGGTCCGCGTTGTGAAACAGCTCGTTCTGCCGGCTGACGGAGAGGATATCGGCGTGTTTGGTCACGACCCAAAAGCGATCAAAGCCCTCGGGGCGGGCAATGCCGAGCGGATTGTTGGCACGCAGCCAGCGATAGGCATCATGCAGGCGATGATCGGCATAGGCCTGCGGGTTGACGAGAGTCGCCGCAATGTCTGCAGGAATATCCATGGCTCTCACCGCGTCCCTTGGGAATGGTTACCGAGCGACATTGTCTCGTTGTTGCATATGGCGGTCAACCAGCGGGCCGGCGCAGGAAGCGTTTACCGGATCACAGAACCGTTTGGAATTAGCCGGCAGCCATCATCAATACTTGCGTTGATCAGCTGACGCCGGGTGGCGGCCGCCCCTCCTCGGCGTCGTCGTCAGGTTTGACAGATCGCGTCCAGAACACGCAATCTCCGGCAAAAGAAAACAGCGGGAGAAACCACATGTCGGGGCATCGATCCAACCGGGAAGCATCTGCCAAACGATCGGCCCGCGGCAAGGCGCTCGCCGCTCTTGCAGGCCTTTGCCTGACCCTGCAGGCCGGCACGGCTTTCGCGCAGACCGCCGACGCCGTGCTGTTCAACGGCAAGATCCTCACCGTCGACAGGGATTTCTCGGTGCGAGAGGCGCTGGCGATCGGCCATGGCCAGGTGCTGGCGACCGGCACCAACGCGGCGATGAAGAAGCTCGCCGGCGTCAAGGCAAAGCTGATCGATCTAGGCGGTCGCACCGTGATTCCCGGTTTGACCGACGGCCATATTCACGGCATCCGCGCCGCGCTGACCTTCGGCACCGAGGTCAACTGGATCGGGGTGCCGGCGCTAAAGGACGCGCTGGACCGGATTCGCGAGGCGGGCAAGACCCAACAACCCGGCTCCTGGATCGTGGTGGCCGGCGGCTGGACCGAGGAGCAATTTTCGGAGAAGCGGCGCCCGACCCCGCGCGAGGTCGCCGAGGCCGCCCCCGACAATCCCGTCTACATCCAGCATCTCTACGACTGGCTGCTGCTGACGCCGAAGGCGATGGACGCGCTCAATATCCAGAGCGATGCGGATGTCACCCCCGGCGGCAAGCTCGAGCTTGACGGCGACAACAAGCCGAGCGGCGTCGTGATCGGCAACGGCAACACGCTCGGCAAGATCTTCGATCACCTGCCGAAGCCGACGATGGCGCAGCAGGTCGACGGCTCCAAAAAATTCTTCCATGAAATGAACAGCCTTGGCATCACCGGCATCGTCGACGGCGGCGGCGTCAGCATGTATCCGGCCAACTACCAGGCGGTGTTCAAGCTGTGGCACGACAGGGAATTGACGGTGCGCGTCGCCTATCATCTCTGCGCGCCGAAGCCGGGCAGCGAACTCGCCGACCTGCAGAACCTGACCCAGCTGCTGCCGCAGGGGTTTGGGGATACGATGCTGCATTTCAACGGCCCCGGCGAAATCCTGATCTGGGCCGACTGGACCGACGGCGACATCACCCCTGACGGCAAGGCCAAACTCGCCGAATTGCTGCGCTGGGCTGCCTCGAAAGGCTACACCATTCAGCTGCACTGGAACCCGGATCGCACCGTGCAGGACCTGCTCGATGTCGTCGAAGACATCGCTAAGGATTATCCGGTGCGCGATCTCCGATGGACCGTGCTGCATCTCTACAACGCCTCGGAAGCGCATCTGAAGCAGATGAAGGCGCTGGGCCTGGTCTGGGGCGTGCAGGACGGGCCTTATTTCGGCGGCGAACGGCTGCAGCACGACGAAGGTGTCGAAAAGGCGCTGACATTGCCGCCGATCGCGACCGCGCTTCGCCTCGGCTTGACGGTCGCGGCCGGCACCGACGCGCACCGGGTGTCGTCCTATAATCCGTTCGTCTCGCTGCAATGGTACCTCGACGGCACCACCATCGGCGGCGTCAAGACCCGCAGCGACGCGGAGGCCCCGAGCCGCCGGCAGGCGCTGGAAATGTACACCCGCAATTCGGCGTTCACGGCCAATGACGACGACAAGCGCGGCACGCTGGAGCCCGGCAAGCTCGCCGATCTGGCGGTGCTGTCATCCGACTATCTGACGGCGCCGGTTGGCGAGATCGGGAAGATTCGCTCGGTGCTGACGATGGTCGGCGGCAAGGTGGTGTTTGCAAGCGGGCCGTATGCAAATCTGGCTTCCGAGGCCAGTCACTAGCTCAGTCATTGCGGGCGCAAGCGAAACAATCCACAAGGCCGCGACGGAAGAATGGATTGCTTCGTCGCTATGCTCCTCGCAGTGACGGGCGAGGAGTCGGTGTGCTGGATCAATAATACCAACGGCCCTAATTATTGACTGTTGCCCATGTTCGTGTGGTGATTGAGGCGATGCGCTTTGGATCGTGTTCAAAGAAGTTCCATGCGTCGCAGGTTTTATCAACGATGTCGTCGTAGTCGTCGAAGACGGTGATCGCGAGTTTGTTGCCGCGCAGATATTCCCAGACGTTTTCGATCGGATTGAGTTCAGGCGCGTAGGGTGGCAGACGCACCAGGGTGACGTTTTCGGGGATCGTGAGCGCGGCAGCAATGTGATAGCCGGCGCCATCGAGGACAAGAGCGGCGTGGCTACCTGCCGCCACCTTGCGGCCGATCGCTGTGAGATGCAGCGACATGGCCTCGGCGTTCGCCGCCGGCATGACCAGACCTGCTGCGACGCGACGCTGCGGACAGGCCGCGCCGAACAGGTAGGCCCAGTCGTAGCGCTGGTCGTGCGGTGCGCGGGGCCTCGTTCCACGCTTGGCCCAGACGCGGGTCAGCGTGCCCTGCTGGCCGATCCGGGCCTCATCTTGGAACCAGATTTCGATCGGCTTGTCTTTGGCGTGCTCGGGAATTTGCGCCCTGACGGTCGCGGCGAAGTTTTTTTAAACGTCTGCTGGGCTTCTTCGTCAGCCTGCGGGTGGCGGGGCCTTACCGACAGTTTGCGGTAGCCGAGCTTGGCTAGAACCTTCCCGACCGAACGCTCGTGGAGCGTGACACCGAAGCGCCGCTGCAATTCGTCGCGCAGATCGACCCGCCGCCAACGCACTACCCCGTGCACCGCGGGGTCGGGGCCGGCCTCGACAAGCTCGGCCAATTCGGCCTGCTGCCGCACCGTGAGTTTTGATCCGGGACCTGGCGATTTGAGATTGCGAAGCCCGGCCAGTCCCGCGGCGTTGTAACGGTGCACCCAGTCCCGCAAGGTCTGACGGTCCATGCCGCAGGTTTCGGCCGCCGTTTTGCGGTCCGAGCCATCGAGCACCAGCGCAAGCGCGAGTATCCGACGCGCCGCGGCGCTATCCTTCTCTCCGCTCGCCGCCTTGCGAAGCGCCGAAGCCGTCAGATCAAGTCGGGTGATCGATACCGCCGCTCCCATCGATGCCGCTCCTCTCAAAGGCTAGCATCGAGTCAGAGTTTCCCTGATTTGGGAATCCCTAATGAGTCACAGTTTCGGGCCGTTGGTATAAGTCCCCAGCGCCACCGAGCGGAACGCCTGCAACAGGTGATAGTCGAGCTTGCCAGCCATCTTCTCCATCGTCGCGAACGCCTCGTTGTGGGTAAACGGCAGCCGGTAGGCCCGCTTCTCCACCAGCGCCGCGTAGATGTCCACAATGGTCGTAAGCCGCACGATGTCGCTGATCTGATCGCCCTTGAGGCCATCGGGATATCCGCTGCCGTCAAGCAATTCGTGATGGTGCAGGACCACGTCCAGCATCTCGGGCGGAAAGCTTCCTTCGTCCGCCAGCGCGCCATGGCCGAGTTGCGGGTGCATGCGCATCACCCGCGTTTCCTCCTCGGTGAGCGTTCCGGGCTTGTCCAGGATGGCGACCGGGACGAACGCCTTGCCGACATCGTGCAGAAGGGCGGCGCGCGTGAGGCGGCGCTGGTCGTCCTCGCGCATCCCGAGGTGCTGGGCGAAGGCGACGGCAAAACCGGTGACGAAAAGGCAGTGGCGGTAGCTGTCGGTATGATGGCGGCCGACGGTGTTCAGCCACTCGCGCAAGGAGGTCTGCTTGATGGCGCGAAGGATCTTGTTTTCAGATTCCAGGATGTCGCTGAATTTCAGCGGCGTTCCCGCCGGCAGCTTCTCGAATATCCTGGTCATCACGGATTGGGCCGCGGCAACGCCCCGGTTCAGCGCCCTGCCACGTTCGGTGGCGTCGAACCTGATGGTGTCGGGAAACGCGGCGCAGATTCGCCGCAGAATGGCTTCTTCATTGAACGGCCGCGAAATCGTATCGGTAGCGCCAAGTGCCCAGGCCTGCATCGACCCGTGGTGAAGCGCGTCCGCCAGGACGAACAACCGCGGCACGCCGCGGTACGCATCTCCGCGCAGCTTGTTGCGCACAAGCTGCACGCTTTCCGGCGAGCGCAGATTGATGTCGACCACGATGCCCGAGACCTGAGTGGCGGGAGCTTCGGGTATCTCCGACGTCGGGATGGTATCGACCTCGCCCACGATCTTCAGAATGCTGGCCAATTCGCTGCTCTGATCGGTGCGGTCCGAAGCAAGCAGCAGACGGCGCTTGGACGAAGTCTGTGTAGCTAAAGCGGTCATAATCCCTCGTCGACGAGCCGGCACGGCCAGCGCCTGAGGGTAAACGACAATGAGTTCTCTTTGGCTTAAGGGGCATGATGAACGCGTAGCTATCGGGGATGATACAATTTGAGTGAATGCGTTAGGGAGAGCCCACGAAAAATCCGCCGGAAGCAGGCTTCCGGCGGACCGTTGGTGTCGCCTGGCTTGCGATCGCCGTTACGCCTTCATCGCCGCCTTCACTTGCTCTGCCGTGATTGGCAGCGCGCGGACGCGGGCACCGACCGCGTTGAAGATGGCGTTGCCGAGCGCGGGCGCGATCACCGTCACCGCCGGCTCGCCGACGCCGGTGGCTTTGTCACCATTGGCGATGACGCTGACGGCGACTTCCGGCACCTGGCTCATCCGCAGCGGCGTGTAGGTATCGAAGTTGGTCTGCTCGATACCGCCGTCCTTCAGCGTCGCTTTCTCGTACATGGCGAGCGAAAGTCCCCACAACGCCGCGCCCTCGACCTGGGCGCGGATGTTGTCGGGATGCACCTGGGTGCCGACGTCGGTGGCCACGGTCAATTTCTTGACCTTGACCTCGCCTGACGGCGAAACAGCGACATGGGCCACGCAGGCGGTCCAGCTTGCGGTAGCGCGTTCCTGCGAGGAGACGCAGGCCACGCCCATGCCTTCGCCCTGCGGCAGCTTCTTGGTGCCGTAGCCGGACATGCCCATCGCCGCCAGCAGGGTGTTGCGCAGGCGTTGCGCACCACCGTCGTTCTTGCCCTTGCCGTCGAGCATGTCGATACGATACTGCGCGGGGTCCTTGCCGACCGCGTCTGCAATTTCATCGACCATGCTTTCGACCGCCCAGAAGGTCCAGCCCGGCGCGACCGACCGCAACTGACCCGACGGGGTGGCGCTGTGCGCCATCTCGTTGAGGATGGCGCGGACGTTGTGATTGGGCACGGAATAGAAGAAGTCCGCGCCGTTCACGGTGAACGCATCGAGCGCGCCTTTCTTGTCGACCGAAGGCGACAGGAAATCCGGGATGCCCCAGCGTTTGGTCGGCCACGCGCTGACGACGTCATGATTGAGCGCCACCAGTTTGCCGTCGCCGTCGATACCGGCCTTGACCTTCTGGAACGTCAGCGGACGCGAGAAGTCCATGGTCATGTCGTTTTCGCGGCTGTAGATGACCTTGACCGGCTTGCCGACGGCCTTGGCCGCCTGCACCGCGGGCACCATCATGTCGGCGTCGAGACGCCGGCCGAAGCCGCCGCCCAGCCAGGTCTGGTGCATCACGACGAATTTGGGATCGACCCCGGCAGCGCCCGCCGCGATCGCACCGGAGCGCGTCGCGAATTGATTGCCGGAATAGATGTGCCAGATATCGCCCTTGAGCTCCGCCGTGGCGTTCATCGGCTCCATCGGCGCATGGATGTTGATGTTGGTGGTGTACTCCGCCTCCATCACCCTGGCCGCCGTGCCGAACGCCGCCGCGGTGTCGCCGTCCTTGACGAAGAACAGCCCGGAATCGTCGAGCGCCTGCAGCCGTTTGGCTTCGGTGAGCAGCGACTCGCTCGACAGCTTGGCATTGGGCCCGCCGTCATAGCTGATCTTCAGCGCGTCCGCCGCCTTGCGGGCGTTGGCATAGGTGTTGGCCACCGCCACCACCCAGCCCGTCGTGGTCGCGGTCTTGTCGTCGAGGATGACGGCCTGGATGAAGCCCGGCACCTTCTTTGCTGCGCTGTCGTCGACCGATTTGACGGTAGCGCCATAGCGCACCGGCGGCGTCACGACCTTGCCGTACACCATGCCCGGCAGCATGGTGTCGATGCCGTATTTCGCCGTGCCGTTGGTCTTGGAGGGAATATCGAGCTGCGGCACCGACACGCCGATCATGGTGTACTGATCCGGCGTCTTGAGCGTAATCGCCTTGAGTTCGTCGGGCGTGAACGTCTTGGTGATCTTGCCGCTCTTGACGATGTCGGCGAACGTCATCGACTTCTTCGATTTCGAATGCGAGATCGCGGAGTCGCGGACGACCAGTTCGGATGACGGTACGCCCATCGCGGTAGCGGCGGCGTCCGTTAATGCCATGCGTCCCGCGGCACCCGCGCGGCTCATCGCATCGAAGTTCATCATCGTGCTCCAGCTGCCGCCGGTAATCTGCGCGCCGAGCACGGGGTCGTTGAACTTCGGATCGTTGGAGGCGAGCTGAACCCGCATGTCCTTCCAGTTGGCGCCGAGCTCCTCGCTGATGATCTGCGCCATGGTGGAAGCGATGTGCTGGCCCATGTCGGCCTTGCCGCAGGTGACCGTGACGATCCCGTCTGGCGCGATCGAATACCAGACGCTGGGATCGAAATTGGAAGGCGCGGCGAGCGCCTGATCGGCGCCGAGCAGGCCGGGAACGCCGGAATAGCCGAGCGCGAGGCCGGCGGCGACGGTGCCGACGAGGAACGAGCGGCGGCTCAGATCGGCCGGCTCATTTTGGGTGATTTTCACGTGCTTATTCATGTTGCCCTCCGCTCGGTGCCGGCGTTGGAGGCGGTGCGCATTTCGGTAGCCGCACGCATGATCGCCTTCTGAATGCGCGAATAGGTCATGCAACGGCAGAGATTGCCGTCCATATGCGCCACCACTTCATCCTTGGTCGGGTTGGGGTTCTTGGCGAGCAGCGAGGCCGCCTGCATGATCTGTCCGGACTGGCAGTAGCCGCATTGCGGAACCTGCTCGGCGATCCACGCCTTCTGCAGCGGATGGTCGCCCTTCGCGCTGAGGCCTTCGATGGTGGTGATCTTCTTGCCGGCGACGTCGGAAATCGCGATCTGGCACGACCGCACGGCTTCGCCATTGACGTGCACCGTGCACGCGCCGCACAGCCCGGCGCCGCAGCCGAATTTGGTGCCGGTCATTTGCAGTTGCTCGCGGATGGCCCAGAGCAGCGGCGTATCGGGTGCCGCCTCGACGGACATATTCCGTCCATTGATGTTTAGATTTGGCATGGTTTCTTCCCCCCTCGGTGCATGATGCCGCTTACGGCGGCTGCTCACTTTGTAAAATGGCCGGCACCCACCGGGATGATGCCGACCTTGAGGGCAAGTTTGATCGCGTTCCAATCCGGAAGCAATGCAATTTGAAATTGGTCGAAGGGAAAAAATTGCGAAATGCAGTTTGTGCGTTGCGGCAACAATGCCGCCGTAAAGCCGGCGCTGAATTGGGTGCCCACGCGCGAGGCAAGCCTCCGTCGCCGCCTCGGCGTTGGGCAATTCCCCTCGGGCGCTGGATCGCGCTAGAATAGCATGCGATAGAGCGCTTTCGAATAATCCGCCGGGAGGCACGGAATGCCGACAATCGATCGGGACGGGGTCAAGATCCACTACGAGGTCCATGGCAGTGGGCCTGCGCTGCTGCTGACCCACGGTTATTCCTCGACATCGGCGATGTGGAAGGGCCAGATCGAGGCGCTGTCCAAACACCACAGGCTTGTGGTGTGGGACATGCGGGGCCACGGCCAGTCCGACTATCCCGACGACCCCGCCGCCTATAGCGAAGCGCTGACGGTTGCCGACATGGCAGCGCTGCTCGACGCGATCGGCGCCGAGACCGCCATCGTCGGCGGGCTCTCGCTCGGAGGCTATATGTCGCTTGCCTTCTATCGCACGCATCCGGATCGCGTGCGGGCGCTGTTGATCATCGATACCGGGCCGGGCTTCAAGAAGGACGACGCGCGCGCGGCCTGGAACAGGCGCGCACACGAAACCGGCGACCGCTTCGAGCGCGAGGGATTGGCAGCTCTGCAGTCCGGCAGCCGCGAACGCTCCACGGTCAGCCATCGCGATGCCACGGGCCTGGCGCGTGCCGCGCGCGGCATGCTGGCCCAGCGCGACGCCCGTGTGATCGAATCCTTGGCCGATATCAAGGCGCCGTCGCTGGTGGTGGTCGGCGCCGAGGATGTGCCGTTTCTCGCCGCTTCCGACTACATGGCGGCCAAGATCCCCGGAGCGAAGAAGGCCGTCATCGCTGCGGCCGGCCACGCCGTCAACATCGACCAGCCGCAGGCGTTCATCGATGCGGTGCTGCCATTCCTCGAAAGCTTGCCGCGCAACGTACCTACGGAAGGTCTGGTCCAGTCATGAAAAGCCTTTCAGCGCCGAAAAGCCTCGCGTCCACGGCGCTCTTGCTGATCTCGGCTGCCGTCGCGCCACTCGCGCCTGCCGGCGCCCAGCAATGGACGCCGGGCGACGTTCCGCGCGCTCCCTTCACAGCGACCTTGTCGAACAATACGCCGCTGGTGTTCGGGATGGATGTCTCGGATGCGTCGCGGGCGCTGGGCGAGCCGCTCGGCTATGTCAGCGGACGCGCGGGCAACGAAATCTATCTGGCCATCCGCAACCTCGGCGGCAGCGGGTTGCTCAACCACCACGACCGGCTCTTCCTGCAATTCCGCAAGGGCAGGCTGGCCGGCTGGAAGGGCGACTGGGGCCACAATTGGATGTGGCAATAACCAGCAGGCCGCGCACCCCTCTAACATTCTCCAAAACGTTCAACTCTCAAAGCAAATGGATGACCCGTGGGACAAGACCTCAAACTGACGGCTTCGGACAATTTTAAGCTGGGCGCCTATCGCGCCGACCCCACCACCGCGCCGAAGGGCGCGGTGGTGGTGATCCAGGAAATCTTCGGCGTCAATCACCACATTCGCGCGGTGTGCGACCGGCTCGCCGGCGAAGGCTATGTCGCCATCGCCCCGTCGATCTTCGACCGCATCGAACCCAATTTCACGTCCGGTTACTCGCCCGACGAGATCGCGATCGCGCGCAAGTTCGTGGCCAATCCCGACTGGGCCGCGATGCTGCGCGACACCCAGGCCGCGATCGACGCGGTTGGGGATGTCGGCCCGGTCGGCGTCATCGGCTTTTGCCTCGGCGGCAGCATCGCCTATGCTGCGGCGACAAAGCTGTCGGGGCTCTCGGCGGCGATCGGCTATTACGGCGGTGCCGTCGTGCGTTTTGCCGACGATAAGCCCAAGGTTCCGACGCAACTGCATTTCGGCGAGAAGGACACCGGCATTCCCCTGACCGACGTCGAGACCATCAAGGCCAAGCGCGCCGATGTCGAGATCTTCGTCTATCCGGGCGCCCAGCACGGCTTCCACTGCGACGAGCGGGTGAGCTACGACAAGGCCAGCGCCGATATTGCATGGCCGCGCAGCATGGCGTTCTTCGCCAAGCATTTGAAGAAATAGAACGGGCCCGTCATGCGCAGGCTTGACCCGCGCATCCATCCCGCTTCGCGTCAGAACCAGCGTTCGCCGACCAGCACGGTATCGCCGGGGCCAATCGCGGTGCCGAGCGGCACCACCACGCGCATCGAGCCCGACCCGTCGGTGTGGGTCAGCGTGACGGTGTCGCGCCGGGCGCGCGGCGAGAAGCCGCCGGCGATCGCCACCGCGCTCTCGACGCTCATATTGGGGACGAAGGGATATTGGCCGGGGGCTGCGACTTCACCGAGGATGAAGAACGGCCGATAGGACTCGATCTCCACCGCCACCGAGGGCTCGCGGATATAGCCGTTGCGCAGTTTGGCGGTGATCTCGGCGGCCAGCCCCGCCGGTGTCCGGCCGCGCGCGGGCACCGCGCCGATCAGCGGCATGGTGATCGAACCGCCGGCATCGATCGCGTAAGAGTTGGTCAGGCCTTCCTGGCCATAGACCACGACCCGCAATTTATCACCGGCATCGAGTCTGTAGGATGTGTCATAGGCGGCCGGCATCGGCGCCGTCGCATAGGCGACGGGGGCCGGAGCATAGGCCTGCCGTGGCGCCGCGGCGAAGGCATTGCGAAGCGCGCTGACGGCCCCGCCGGAATCGGCGGCTTCGTATCGCGCGGCAACGGCAGGGGCCGGACCGTAGGCCAGGGAATCCAGATCGCTTTGCGGCTGTGCCATCGCGACCGGGCCGGCCGTCTGCATGCAGCCGGACAAAGCGAGCGCGGCTATGGCGGCAATGATCGGCAATCGAAACACGCGCGCAACCCGCACCTTCACCACCCCTCATCGCGAGACAGCTAAAGTCTTGCACCGGTTATGGTTAATAAATCGTGATGAGCCGCGCTGCGGAAGGCGAGAGGCATCTCTCGCCCCGCTTTCGCGGTGAGGGCCTCTCCCTGCAAACGGGAGAGGCGAAAGCGATCAGACGCTGCCGCCGGCGCCGACCGGGCACGACACCCCGGTGCCGCCCAGTCCGCAATAGCCGGCCGGATTCTTGGCCAGATATTGCTGATGATAATCTTCGGCAAAATAGAATTCACCCGACGGAGCGATCTCGGTTGTGATCGAGCCGACACCCTTGGCGGCCAGCGCCTTCTGGTAGGCCACCTTCGACGCATCGGCGGCTTTGCGCTGCGCGTCGCTGAAGGTGTAGATCGCGGAACGATACTGGGTGCCGACGTCATTGCCCTGACGCATGCCCTGCGTCGGGTTATGACTTTCCCAGAACGTCTTGAGCAATTGCGCGTAGGAGATCTTGTCGGGGTCGAACACCACCAGCACCGCTTCGGTATGACTGGTGCGGCCCGAGCAGACCTCCTCATAGGTGGGATTCGCCGTATGACCGCCGGCATAGCCTACCGCGGTAGTAAAGATGCCGTCACGTAGTTGCCAGAATTTGCGCTCGGCGCCCCAGAAGCAGCCGAGCCCGAACAGCGCCTGTTCGAGGCCTTGCGGATAAGGCGGCTTGAGCGGACGACCGTTGACGAAATGGCTCCCGGCGGTGGGGATCGGCTGGGCGCGGCCCGGCAGCGCCTCGGCTGCACTCGGCAATGCAGTGGTTTTGCGCATGAACAACATGGGATGCCTCCGTACCGGATTCGTTCGAATTCACGACAGCGAAGTCCGCCTTTATATATACGTCTATACGCTGACCTCGGCAGCCGCTACGCCGGGCGCCTCAGCACAAAGCCGGCAACGACGGGTCGCCCCGTCAGTTCCGCGAATAGCCGATCAGCGGCTTGCGCGGCCGGAACACCAGCATCAACAGAATTCCCAATACGCCCATGACGGCAAAAACCGGCTGGTCGAGGACCACCCTGATGAAACTGTCCCAGAGCCAGGGCGCATGACCCTCCACCCAGGCCCGAAACGCCTGCTGGCTGGATTGGTGAATATCATTCCAGAATTGGCCGAATTGGGTGAAGTGCAGGGACTGGTTGGCGACCCAGCGGGCTCCGTCATAGACCATGAAGACAAATCCGCCGGCCAACAGCAACAGTCCCACCAGTCGGAAAAAACCGCGGATCATGCATCACCTTACATCTCTGGCGCCCGAAGACGCCGTCAGCCCTTACCGGGCCGGCCCGGGAAATTCAACCTCATCAGCAGCTTATCCGCCTTTCCCGCCCCCGACCGGGGTTCCGGGGGAGCGGGTAAGGCGTTGACGCTGCAAGACGTGGCCTCTATAAGGACGCCAATGGCGGCGGGCGCAATCCTGCCGCCGCAGTTCTTTGAGCGGCGCCGTCATGCAAGCGTATTGTTTGCAGAGAATGGCACTGTCAGGGACACCCGAAAACACGAAATCGTCGATCACGCATTTGGACGGCCGGCGTGCTTGAAGCCCGACCATTTAGCGACCGGTCACCGCCGAAGGATATTTGAGACCATGGCCAATACCAGTTCCGCCAAGAAGGCGACGCGCAAGATTGCCCGCCGCACCATCATCAACAAGTCGCGCCGCACCCAGATGCGCGGCGCGGTGCGCACCGTCGAAGAGGCGATCAAGAGCGGTGACCGCGATGCCGCGCTGAAGGCGATGGCGCGCGCCGAGCCGGAACTGATGCAGGCAGCGCAGCGCAACATCATCCACCGCAACAATGCGAGCCGGAAGGTTTCGCGGCTCGCGCATCAGATCGCCAAGCTGGCGAAATGAATTGAACGAAAATAAAATTCGTCAGGAAGCCCGGCAGTGCCGGGCTTTTTCTTTTTGCGGGTATGCCGCTCAAAAATTGCGGCCACGAGATTCTCGCGCCCGTGCTTCTACTGGTTATGTAGGAAGACGGGTTTAGGCTTTTGGCTATGACGCATCGCAAAAAAATGTCGTCAGCCCATGCTCGGGCGTGCCTTTGAAATTGCAACTGCTGCGGCACGCCATGCCGTCGAGAGCATCACAGGGTTACCCTCTCCCGATGAGCAAAAAAAAACGCGCTTGCGTAGTCACTTATCGGCATAGTGGCGAAGAGTTGTTCGAAAAATCCTCCCTGCCTTATTCAAACGTAAACAATTTATGAATTTATTTTGGGCGGCTGTCAGAAATGTCACAGCGGCTCCGCGTTTCGAATCTGTGCACAGATTCAAAACCTTGCTGCGCTCGACAAAGTGCGCTGCCTGATCTCGCGAACGCGAAGTGGTTTTTCGAGGCACTCGCGCTGAATCATTTCCGTTGCGGGAAATGGGGCATGCTGTATCTCTAAGAGGGTTCGCGGCGCCCACGGCTCTTGAGACCAGCGCGGTTTAAGAAACGGGGCGGACGTGCAAATCGGCGGCGGTGTGCGCGTTGGCGACGCTTTCCAAGCGATTGTCGGGTTCAACCTCATAGCGATATGGGGAATATGGTTCTGTGTCGAAATTTCTCAGGCGGGGCATTCGTGTCTCGTTCGCTTTTAACAAGAGAGATGCGACGGCCATCCGACAGCAGCACCGGAAGCGGAGCACCTGGACAGGTAGACGAGTGGGCCAAACGAAGCGGTATTGCGACTGAACGATTTTGATGTTCGGGCGTTGCCGGCTGAATTTGAAACAGACTTAGGGTGACAACTTGCCGTGCGCAATCGCGGCGAGATGGGGAGGTTGTATGCTTTACGGAATCAGCGCGGTACTCGATCAGGTACTAGATCAATTGCCTTTTTCAAATGACGCGGTCCTGGACGCCTTGGACGTCGACCCACAAGACGCCGGCACACGGCCGCCCGCGCTCGCTCCGGACACTCCGTTGAGTACGCGCTGACCTCGCGAAAGCTTCTCTCTTACAGCCATCGATCTGACCCACGGCTTTTTTGCCGGACGGCTGGTCTATGGCTGAAGATGAAGCCTCGCTTCAGGTCGCGCCGTTGGCAGGAAACCTGCACGGCGTTTTCGCAAGGCAACTTACTCTCTCGGAAAAGTTTTCAGGCAATGACAAATACGGAACAGGATCGCTGGTCGCGCGTGAAGGGTCGGCTGCGCACGAGCGTTGGGGAAGACGTTTACACCAGCTGGTTTGCACGAATGGATCTCGAAAGCGTCGAGCAGGAGAGCGTCCGCCTGTCGGTTCCGACCCGGTTCCTCAAGAGCTGGATCCAGGCGCATTATGCCGAGCGCGTTCTGACCTGCTGGCAGGCGGAGATGCCCGAAGTGCACCGGATCGACCTTACCGTGCGCACGGCGATGCGATGCGCGGCGCCCGCCAAAGAGGCGCCTGCCCCGCTCGATGCGCGCCGCGCCGAGCGAGCCGACGGCCGGCCCGCGCAAGAGCTGCGCGCCGTCGCGACCGCGCCGGTATCGGCCAGCCATGACGCGCTCGGCGGCTCGCCGCTCGACCCGCGCCTGACCTTCGGAAGTTTCGTCATCGGCCGGTCGAACACGCTGGCGCATGCGGCGGCACGCCAGGTGGCGGAAGGCCGGCGGGGCGATGCCGTGATGTTCAATCCACTCTATATCCATGCCGGCGTCGGGCTGGGCAAAACCCATCTGCTGCAGGCGGTGACGTGGGCCGGCAACTCCGGCAGCGAGCGCAAGGTGCTTTATCTCACCGCCGAGAAATTCATGTACGGCTTCGTCGCCGCGCTGAAGACCCAGACGGCGCTGGCGTTCAAGGAGGCGCTGCGCGGCATCGACGTGCTCGTCATCGACGACCTGCAATTCCTGCAGGGCAAATCGACCCAGGCTGAATTCTGTCACACCCTGAATGCGCTGATCGACGCCGGCCGCCAGGTGGTGATCGCAGCCGACCGTCCGCCTTCCGACCTCGAGAGCCTCGACGACCGGGTGCGCTCGCGTCTGGCCGGCGGCCTCGTGGTCGAGATGGGTTCGCTCGGCGAAGAACTGCGGCTCGGAATTCTGAAGTCGCGCGTTGCGGCCGCCCGCGCCCATCATGCGAGCTTCGACGTCCCGGAACCGGTGCTGGATTATCTCGCCCGCACCATCACCCATAACGGCCGGGATCTGGAGGGCGCCATCAATCGCCTGCTGGCGCACAGCAAGCTCAACGCGCAGCCGGTGACGCTGGAAATGGCCGAGCGCGAAGTGCGCGACCTGGTTCGTCCGCAGGAACCCAAGCGCATCAAGATCGAGGACATCCAGCGGGTGGTGGCCCGCCAATACAATGTGAGCCGCTCCGACCTGCTGTCCTCGCGCCGCACGGCCAATGTGGTCCGCCCGCGCCAGGTCGCGATGTATCTGGCGAAGACGCTGACGCTGCGCTCGCTGCCCGAGATCGGCCGCCGGTTCGGGGGCCGCGACCACACCACGGTCTTGCATGCGGTTCGCAAGATCGAGGCCCTGGTCAGCAAGGATACGGCGCTCTCCGAAGAGGTCGAATCGCTCAAGCGCCAGTTGCAGGAGTAGGATTTTCGGGGCCCTCCCGTTGCCGGGAGGGCCTGCAAAACGTGGGGGAACGGCCCCCGTTTCCCTTGCGCTTGAGGGCCATCCGCGCCACCTTGCGGTCCCCCCGTGGGTTTGGTCAAATCCAGTCTGGATCGGGCTTTTCGGGTTTCAAATGCCGCGGCGCGCCCTTGGGGCCGCCCGGCTTTTCCATCTTGAGGGATCGGGCGGGTATTGCAATGAAGGTTACCGTCGAACGTGCGCAACTTCTGAAATCCCTGGGCCACGTCCATCGCGTGGTCGAGCGCCGCAACACCATTCCGATCCTGGGCAACGTGCTGGTGCGGGCCGAAAACGCGCGGCTGTCGCTGAAGGCCACCGACCTCGACCTCGAGGTCAACGAGACGCTGGCCGCGGAGACCGCGACCGGCGGTTCCACCACCGTGCCGGCGCATATGTTCTACGACATCGTGCGCAAACTGCCCGACGGCGCCCAGATCGTGCTGGAAGGCGACGGCGACCGCTCGGTGCTGGCGATCCGTGCCGGCCGTTCGCGCTTCACGCTGCAGACGCTGCCCGAGAACGATTTCCCCGATCTCGCCGCCGGCGACATGACGCATTCGTTCACGCTGGCCGCCGCCGACGTCAAACGGCTGATCGACCGGACCCAGTTCGCGATCTCGACCGAAGAGACCCGCTATTACCTCAACGGCATCTATCTGCACACCGCCGGCAGCGCCAAGGCCCCGACCCTGCGCGCGGTCGCAACCGACGGCCATCGCCTCGCCCAGATCGACCTGGCCTTGCCGGGCGGCGCCGCCGGCATGCCCGGCGTGATCGTGCCGCGCAAGACCGTCGGCGAAGTGCAGCGGCTGATCGAGGACAACGAGGCCGAGGTCAAAATCGAACTGTCGCAGGGCAAGATCCGCTTCACCATCGGCAATGTGGTGCTGACCTCGAAGCTGATCGACGGCACGTTCCCGGATTACGGCCGCGTCATCCCGCAGAACAACGACAAGGAGCTCATTGTCGACAAGAAGGATTTCGAGGCCGCGGTCGACCGCGTCTCGACCATCTCCAGCGAGCGCGGCCGCGCGGTGAAACTGGCGCTGTCGGCGGGCAAGCTGGTGCTGTCGGTGACCAATCCGGATTCCGGCAGCGCGACCGAAGAGCTCGAAGTCGAATACGCCTCCGACCCGCTCGATATCGGTTTCAACTCGCGCTATCTGCTGGATATCGCCGCCCAGATCGAGGGCGAGGTTGCGATTCTGCGACTGGCCGATCCCGGCTCGCCGACGCTGGTGCAGGACAAGGATTCCAAGGGCGCGCTCTACGTGCTGATGCCGATGCGGGTGTAGGGAATCCGCTAACTTCCCTCTCCCCTTGTTGTGGGAGAAGGTGGCGCGGCGTACTGGATCATCCGCTTTCGCGGATGATGACGTCGGAAGTTGTGGCGGCTCGATCCGTCCCCGCTGCAAGCCCGGCAATGACGAGTAACATGACCCCGTCCCGCATTCACCGCCTCGGCCTCACGCATTTCCGCAATTATCGCGCGGCACACCTTCAGACGCGTGGCGATGTCGTGGTGCTGGTCGGCCCGAACGGCGCCGGCAAGACCAATTGCCTGGAGGCGATCTCGTTCCTGTCGCCGGGACGCGGGCTGCGCCGCGCCACGCTGGAGGATGTCGCCGACAATCAGGGCAACGGTTCCTGGGCGGTATCGGCCGAAGTCGAGGGCGCGCTGGGGCTGGCCACGCTCGGCACCGGGATCGATCCGCCCGGCAGCGAAGGCGCGGCCACCAGCCGGCGCTGCCGGATCGACCGCGAGCCGGTGGGCTCGGCTACCGCCTTCGGCGATCATTTGCGCATGGTGTGGCTGACGCCTTCGATGGACGGCCTGTTCATGGGTGCGGCATCGGAGCGGCGGCGGTTCTTCGACCGGCTGGTGCTGGCCATCGACAGCGAACATTCCAGCCGGGTATCGGCGCTCGACCGCTCCCTGCGTTCGCGCAACCGGCTGCTGGAGGTGCGCAATTACGACGATCATTGGTGCGACGCGATCGAACGCGAAACCGCCGAACTCGCGGTCGCGGTCGCCGCGACCCGCGGCCAGACCGCGACAAAACTCGCCGCGATGCTGCACGCGCGCGGCGAAGCGTCCGCTTTCCCCTCCGCGCAGATCATGCTCGACGGCTGGATGGAAAACGCGCTTCTGAGCGAACCCGCCACCGCCGTGGAGGACCGCTACCGGCAGATCCTGCGCGACAGCCGCCCGCGCGACGCCGCCGCCGGCCGCACGCTGGACGGTCCGCATCTCACCGACCTGCAGGTGATCTACGCGCCGAAAAACATGCCGGCCCGCGACGCTTCCACCGGCGAGCAGAAGGCGCTGCTGATCGGGCTGGTGCTGGCGCATGCCAGTCTGGTGGCGGAAATGACCGGCATCACCCCGCTGTTGCTGCTCGACGAGGTGGTGGCGCATCTCGATCCCGGCAGGCGGACCGCGCTGTTCAATGAGCTGGCAAAGCTCGGCGCCCAGGTCTGGATGACCGGCGCCGACCCGGTGGCCTTCACCGATGTCGGCGCGTCCGGCGAGGTTTTCGACGTCGATTCCGGCCAGATCGCCCGGCGGATTTGAGCGCAACAGGACGGCGCCTCGACACATCACTGCGATTCGGCCGATGAAGGCGGAGCTTGCGCGCGAAGGATTTCGTGGATGACGGACTGGACCAGGAATACCGATCCCTTTTCGGTCAGGTGCACATGGTCGCTCGCCGAAATATCCTTGGCGGTATCGCCGATCCGGGCCAGGCAGCCATGCGCGTTGCACATCGTGTCCCACACCGAGATAAATTTAGCGCCGAGGGGCACCAGTTTCTCACGCAACCCCATGGCGGACGAATCGGGTGCCGCGCGATCGGACCGTTCGGGGATCAGGCGATGATACAACATGAAATAGCGCATCACCTCGTTGGGCAGCCCGCGCTTCCACCACGGCACCGAACCCAGCACAATGACCCGCGCATGGGTCTGCTGTTTCAGCGCCGTCACGGTCTCGGCTACGCCATCGAGATACCGGTCCCAGGTACTGTGCAGCAGCACGATATCTGGCTGGAGGTCGCGGGCAATCAACAGTATCTTGTCGTTGATAGCGCGGCAATTGGGCACGCCGGCGACATCGGTGTTGAGCGCCGGCACACATGAACTCGAGGTGAATTGCGCGATGCCGAAGTCGCTTGTTTCTTGGGCCTTGCGCAGGCCGGGCATCAGCGCGCCCGCGGTCGAATCGCCCCAGACCATTATCAGCGGGCGGCGCCCGCGATCGACGCAAGTGTCGGCAAATGACATTTCATGGCTGAGATCGAGCAGGCATTCGTGGACCCGCCATTTGTTGGACTGCGTCGGCACGGCGGCCATGTCGCGGATTTCCGGCGGCAGACGGAAATCGAATCCGCGCGCCCACACGATGACACCGCCCGCCACGGCAATCAGCACCATTGCCGAACCCAAGCTGAACATCCTGAGTGCGCTGGCGCGGCCGAAGCGAAACGGGGTTTCGATAAATCGATAGGTCAGCCACGCCAGCGCAAAACTCAGTCCGACGATGAGACCGCGCTCGACCAGCGTCAGCGGGGCGAATTTGATGATCGCGAAGAACACCAACAGCGGCCAGTGCCAGAGATACAGCGGATAGCTGATCAGCCCGATCCTGACCATCGCCGGGCTCACCAACAGATGACGGCAGCCCCATGCCGCGGGCGCCGACAACAACAGTCCTGCGCCTGCAACCGGCAGGATGGCCCACCAGCCTGGAAACGCCCGGTGCGGATCGAGAACTCCGGTGGCTACACCGATCAGCACGAGGCCGATAGCGGCCCGCAAATTGCTGGCCGCATCGCTTTGATCGATCCGGTTCCAGCCGCAGGCCAGCGCGGCCCCGACCAGCAGTTCCCAGGCCCGCGTGAAAGGCAGATAGAAGGTCGCGACCGGGTCGGAGCCGATCAGCGCCACGTTGAGCACGAAGGACGCGATGCCGATCGCCGAAGCCACGGCCAGAATGCCAAGGCGCATGCGGGTGCCCAGCATCAGGATCAGCGGCCAGAACAGATAAAATTACTCCTCGATGCCCAGCGACCACAGATGCAGCAGCGGCTTCTTGCCCGATTCAATGTCGAAATAACCTGAGTGCAGCAACAGCGCGATATTGGAGAAAAACGCCGCACTGGCGAAGACGTCGGCGCTGAGCTCCGCATAGGCGGCCGGCAACATCCATAGCCAGCCCAGCACCAGCGTAACAAAAAGCACTGCTATCAGCGCAGGGAAAATCCGCTTGATCCGCCGGCTGTAGAAGGCCGCGAGGCTGAAGCGCTGCTGATCCAGCTCGCGCACAACGATGCCGGTGATCAGGAAGCCCGAGATCACGAAGAAAATATCGACGCCGATGAAGCCGCCCGGAATCGCCTCCGGGAAGGCATGGAAGGCTACCACGAGCATCACGGCGATGGCCCGAAGGCCATCGATATCCGGCCGATAGTGATCTGAAGGCGAGGACGACATCGGCCCATCCATAGCAGGTCTCAGGAGGTCCGCCATTTCGGCCGAATTCGGGCGGCGTGATCCAGCTGCGGGGTGAGAAATCCGCACCTTCAGAGTGAACAATTACCTTGCGAATCGCGCTTTTGCAGGGCCCTTAAATCGGCTTTTGCAGGCCTTGAAAAACATCCAAAAAATCACATTTATTCAATAACTTGCTGCTAGAGACTTTGGGCTAGGCGCGTTACGCCTTTCATGGCACAAATAGCTGATTCAGCGCCCCTTTTGCGCCGCTGATTCGAAGGCACCCTCGAAGGCCACACATGACAGAATCTGCCCGGCAAACGATCGCCGACACTGAGCATTCCATCCCCATCGAATACGGCGCCGAATCGATCCGGGTTTTGAAGGGCCTCGATGCCGTCCGCAAGCGGCCGGGCATGTATATCGGCGACACCGATGACGGCTCCGGCCTGCATCACATGGTCTACGAGGTCGTCGACAACGCCATCGACGAGGCGCTGGCCGGCCACGCCACCGCGGTGGAGGTCGTGCTCAACGCCGACGGTTCGGTGACGGTGCGCGACGACGGCCGCGGCATTCCCGTCGACCTGCACAAGGGCGAAGGCGTCTCCGCCGCCGAGGTAATCATGACCCAGCTGCATGCAGGCGGCAAATTCGACCAGAATTCCTACAAGGTGTCGGGTGGCCTGCATGGCGTCGGCGTCTCCGTCGTCAACGCGCTGTCGAGCAAGCTGCAACTGCGGGTGTGGCGCGACGGCAAGGAGCATTTCATCGAATTCGCCCATGGCGATGCGGTGGCCCCGCTCGTGGTCGTCGGCGATGCCAACGGCAAGCGCGGCACCGAGGTGACCTTCCTCGCCTCCCCGGAAACCTTCACCCATATCGAATACGATTTCGCGACCCTGGAACACCGGCTGCGCGAACTCGCCTTCCTGAATTCCGGCGTCAATATCGTGCTGTCCGACAAGCGCCACGCGGTCGAGAAGCGCGAGGCGATGCACTATGACGGCGGCATCGAGGAGTTCGTCCGATATCTCGACCGCAACAAGAAGCCGATGGTGCCCTCGCCGATCGTGATCAATACCGAGATGAACGGCATCGGCGTCGAGGCGGCGCTGTGGTGGAACGACAGCTACCACGAGAACGTGCTGTGCTTCACCAACAACATTCCACAGCGCGACGGCGGCACCCATCTCGCGGGTTTTCGCGGCGCGCTGACGCGCCAGGTCAACGGCTATGCCGAGGCCAACGCCAAGCGCGAAAAGATCGCGCTGACCGGCGATGACTGCCGCGAGGGCCTGACCGCGGTGCTGTCGGTGAAAGTGCCCGACCCGAAGTTTTCCTCGCAGACCAAGGACAAGCTGGTGTCCTCGGAAGTGCGTCCCGTGGTCGAGAACGTCCTGAACGAGGCGCTCGCGGCCTGGTTCGAGGAGCATCCCGCGGAAGCCAAGACCATCGTCAGCAAGGTCGTTGAGGCCGCCGCCGCCCGCGAAGCCGCGCGCAAGGCGCGCGAGCTGACGCGGCGCAAGGGCGCGCTCGACTACGCCTCGCTGCCCGGCAAGCTCGCCGATTGCCAGGAAAAGGACCCCGGCAAATCCGAACTCTTCATCGTCGAGGGCGATTCGGCCGGCGGCAGCGCCAAGATGGGCCGCAATCGCGAATTCCAGGCGGTGCTGCCGCTGCGCGGCAAGATCCTCAATGTCGAGCGCGCGCGCTTCGACAAGATGCTGGGCTCCGAGCAGATCGGCACGCTGATCACAGCATTGGGCACCGGCATCGGCCGCGACGATTTCGACCTGTCGAAGCTGCGGTACCACAAGATCATCCTGATGACCGACGCCGACGTCGACGGCGCGCACATCCGCACGCTGTTGCTGACCTTCTTCTTCCGCCAGATGCCGTCGCTGATCGAGGCCGGCTATCTCTATATCGCCCAGCCGCCGCTCTATAAGGTGAATCGCGGCAAGTCCGAGCAGTATTTGAAGGACGAGCGCGCGCTGGAAGACTATCTGATCGAGACCGGGCTCGACGACTGCGTCTTCAAGATGGCGTCGGGCGAGGACCGCAAGGGCCGCGACCTGCAGGCGCTGGTGGAGGACGCCCGGATCATCCGGAGCACGCTGCACAACCTTCACAGCCGCTATAACCGCAAGGTGGTCGAGCAGGCCGCGATCGCCGGCGTGCTGACGCCCAGGGTGACCAGCGATGTTCCGACCGCCAATGCCGCCGCGGACTATATCGCGCGACGGCTCGATGCGCTCGCCGACGAAGTCGAGCGCGGCTGGACCGGACGCTTTACCGAGGGCGAGGGTTTTGTCTTTGAACGCACCGTCCGCGGCGTCAAGGATTTCGCCATCATCGACGACGCCCTGCTCGGCTCGGCCGATGCGCGCAAGCTCGACGATTATGCGGCCAGGCTGCAGGAGGCCTATCCGAAACCCGGCGTGCTGCGCCGCAAGGACACCGAAACCGCGATCCACGGCCCGGTGGACTTGTTCGAGTCGGTGACGGACGCCGGCCGCAAGGGAGTGACGCTGCAGCGCTACAAAGGCCTCGGCGAGATGAACCCGGAACAACTCTGGCACACCACCCTCGACACCAACGCGCGCTCGCTGCTGCAGGTGAAGGTCAAGGAAGTCGACGAGGCCGACGACATCTTCACGAAGCTGATGGGCGACGTGGTCGAGCCGCGCCGCGAATTCATCCAGGACAATTCGCTCAGCGCCACCGTGGACGTGTAGGCGGCAAGGCAACGATAGCTGAGGGTATGGCGCGAGAGCGGCGTGGCTCGTGCGCGCGCGCCACAAGGACTTGTCATACCCGCGCGAAAGACTTGTCATGCCCCGCGAAGGCGGGGCATCCAGTACGCCACGGCTTCTCGGTTCTATCATCAGGGCCTCTGGAATACTGGATCGTCCGCCGGAGCCTGTCATCGGGCGGCGCTACGCGCCGACCCGTTGGCGGACGATGACATCCGGGGATGCGTAACGGGCTTCACTTTTCAAACAACAAGGATCGTCATTGCGAGCGCAGCGAAACAATCCAGCTTTCTTCTTGCTGCTCCATGGATTGCTTCGCTGCGCTCGCAATGACGGAGGATACACCTCCGCGATCTCGCCGCTGGTTTGGCGCGAGGTTTTGCTGTTTCGTCCCGCCCTCGAGAACAGAGGGCGCAGGGAAAGCCGGGTGCGCGCTGCACCCGCGGTCTCGCGTGCAAGATGGAGTAAAGAAACGCACACGAGCATACAGGTTCAGCGGAGGCAGTCCGGCCTTCCCTGCGCAATGGTTTTACGGCTTATAGCGCGCTCTCCCCGGTGACCGGGCTTTCTTGCCACCGTCGTCGATGGAATCGCTTCCGCCAACTTGATGCCAGCGTCGGGGCATCAGGACCACACGCCTTCGCCGTCCGCCTCAGGCGCTCTCGTCAGGAGCACCGTCCGCGTCCACCGCATCCCGCTCCGCGTTCGTGACGTTGCGCAACGCCCCTCTGTGTGGAGCGGGATGGCTGCGGATATAGACCTGATTTGCTGTTTCGGAAAACCAGAATATTTTTGCAAATGGGGCTGGACAGACCGTCGCGCGGCGAACGAAGTGATTTGCCCGTCGGGCCGGAGCAGCGTCAGTGCCAGCCGCCGACGAGATCAGCCTGGGACGCGTTGGACAGCGAGGGCGATCTGGTGTCGGTGTCGAGGCGACCCGACTGCTGGACGTAGCCGACCCCGAGCGACAGGCTGGGATTCGACGTCGGCTTGAATTCGACGCCGGCATGCATGCCATAGCCGGCCGTGCTGGACGTGGAGTCGAAGGGCGAAAACGCGGCGCCGATGCCGGGATTGTATTTCAACGTATCAAAACCGCCGTAGACGGAGACGGCGGTGTTCTTGAAGGTGTAGCCGAACTGCACGCCTTCGGTCTGGAGCGAGCCGAACGCGCCGGCCTGGTTGATGCCGCTCAAGCCCATACCGTTCAAGCTCATGCCGCCGCGTTCGCTGCCGATGAACCAGCCGTTCGAAAAATTGTACCGCGAGGAAAAGCCGCCGGCGCCACCGTCCTCAAAGCCCGCGAAGCCGGGTTGCGGATTCGCGCCCTGCCCGGCATTCAGATTGCCGCCGAAGCCGAGCCAGCCCGGGGTCCAATAGGTCATCGGGGCCGTCTGCGCGTGGGCCGCTCGACCGCCCAGACAGAGCGCCGCGACGACGAACACGAGAACCAATTTGCCTGCAAACATGGACATCCGCGCTACCGTCAAGTTGGCCTGAGATTATACGGTCCGTATATCGAAAACGCCAGCGCGTAGGAGGCGTGGAGCTCCGCGATATCCGTCAGTTGCAGATGGCGGAATTACGTTTTGCGAAGCAGCGGGCTCAGCGATCCTACGGGCGCGACGTGCCCGCAAGGGCAACTGAAGAAAAGCCAACAAAATAGAACAGATCAGCTTCGCTGCTCGGCGAACGCTACCACGGCACTTCGTCATTTCCAACGGCGGGCAGATCATCTGGTATTTCGTAATTTTCCTCGGGTTCCGGCTCGTAATCGGGCTCGACGAACCCAAAGTCGATGGTGCGTGGTCCTTTGAGGATTTCGAGTTTTGACATTTCGAACTGGGATGAAGGCTCATCGCGTTCAACAGTGATAAGAACCTTTAGCTCAAACTCCTTGTCGGTCTGCGCTGTTACGGAACCGGCCGAAGTGGAGTCCTTATCGATCGAATCGTAGATCGACATGTAAAAGCTGGTTTCAGCTTTCACTCGGACTTCTAAATCGACTTCGGCTGCGAGGATGTTGGGTCCACTTTGGATTAACGAGAACTCATAGCTGTCTTCGTCGCCGACAAACCAAAGTTCTTCGAGCTCCAGCTCAACATGGTCGGACTCAATTTCATAAAAGCTTTCAGCCGAGCCGAGCACGTCATAGCCCGAAAGTGCGGTTGCCAGCAGAAACTCAAACTTTCGCGTCAGTTCAGGGACCGCGTTTTCGTCAATCGACCTAAGCAACACCTGAACAACCGCACGAGCATCCTCCGCGTGCTTCTGCAAGACCGATAGGGCGTCCGCAAGCTCGCCACGTAAGTCGATCCAATCGTGCAAAGCAGCATACGCTTTCCAACCCTTATCCTGGCTCGCAGCCAAGATCTTCAGATTTTTCTCTGATGCCCAGCGCGCAAGCGAAAATAAGGCAATAGCGTCGGGAAATTCCGCCTTGTTCTTGCCAGCAGCAGAAAACGGCGCGGACGGCTGAAAATATGCATCAACTAAGTCCCCCACCGGTACGTTGGTTGCGCGGACAATCTCAGCGCCGATGTCGCGAAGGAACTTTTCAAGGCGACTGCGAGCTACTGCCCAAATATCAACGCTGTCGGCGACGAAAGGCATATTTTGAGAGGCGAGGCCATGATCAACTGCTTTTTTGTGAGCCGCAGCTGCGCCGTCCCTTGCGGCCCTGGTCTTTTCGACCAAGTGCTTGAAAATCTCTCGCACAACGATTTCGGAGACGACTACTCGTACCGGCCCGCCCTTGAATTGCTTCAGTTGCGCGAGCAGGCCTCCATCAAAATGGAACGAGTTGGTCTCTACGGTCTGGGTGTCGAAGGTAATAGCATCGTAGTGCATACCGGGTCGCATCCCTCGCGCTCGTCCCCAAGAGAGACATTGTAATTGGCCTCAATCTTCGCGCCAATTTCAACACGTGACCTTATCGTTACCGTTCGTTCCGCCCGGAGACACGCTCTGGGAAGCTAATTCGCGAAGTCTTTCTAAAGCACGGCCGAGTGAGGGGGCCCTACCACTATCAGCCGCACGAACAGGGTCCCAACGTGTTCCCGCAAACTGAGTATGCCAGTCGCCGAGCATGCCCCACATAGGTACTCTTGAGGGTTTAAACTTATCGAAGTGCCGACGCAGTTGCGCCGCCGTGCCGTTCTCCCCTAGTGTCTGTATCAATTGCTTCAAATTCGGCACCGTCTCAGGATTCTGAGGAATGTGCGCGAGCCGGTACCCACAAAATTCTGCATAGGCCTCACGATCAGCCATCAACCAACTCTCTGCAGAAGTCACACAAATCCTCAAAAGCATTTGCGGATTCTTCTGCGGAAGAAGTGTAGTCACTAGTGCTGGAGCACACGGCGCATCGCGATCTAAGTCTCGAAGAACAAGAACGGGACACCCTCCTATAAAAACTCGAACGGCGCCTCCAAATCGGAGACCTGTATTCGGGTTCATTTCAAATGAAGCAATGTTCCTGCTATCCGAGCATAATGCTGGCATCCGCTCCTGCGCTAACGCGGTCCACTTCCTCAGATAATTCCGGACTGTCCCCCTCCGCCACCTGTGCTACGGTGCAATTCACAACCCCCTGATTCCACACCATTTAACCCGAACGACGGGCGAAACCCATGAGTGAGCCGACGGCCGGGCCGGCCTCCCCTATCCAGTACGTGGTCGAAGGGGGACACCGGCTCTCCGGCACGATTGAGCCTGCCGGTAACAAGAACGCCGCGCTGCCGATCATTGCCGCGGCGCTGTTGACCGAGCACCCGGTGACCTTGCAAAACGTGCCGCGGATTCGCGACACCGAAACGCTGGTGGAGCTGGTCCGCTCGGTCGGCGCGTCGGCCGAATGGCGGGCGCGCAACACGCTGGCGATCCATGCCAAGAGCATTCGCGGCGCCGACCTCGATCCGGTGCTGTGCGCGCGGATCCGCGCCTCGATCCTCTTGGCCGGGCCGCTCTTGGCCCGCTGCGGCGAGGTGACGCTGCCGCCGCCCGGCGGCGACGTCATCGGCCGGCGGCGGCTCGATACGCATTTTCTGGCGTTCGAGCAGCTCGGCGCCAGCGTCACCGCATCCGAGCTGCTGGAATTCCGGGCGAGGCGCCTCACAGGCGCCGACGTCTTTCTCGACGAGCCGAGCGTGACGGCGACCGAAAACGCGCTGATGGCCGCGGTGGCCGCCCACGGCACCACTTATCTGCGAAATGTCGCCTCCGAGCCGCATGTGCAGGAGCTCGCGCATTTTCTGGTAGCGCTGGGCGCGGGGATCGAGGGCATCGGCACCAACACCATGATCGTGCAGGGCCCCGCTACGCTGGGAGGTGCGACCTGGTCGATCGGGCCCGACCACATCGAGGTCGGCTCGCTGATCGGGCTCGCCGCGGTGACGCGCTCGCCGCTGCGGATCGCGCGCGCCGGGGTCGAACATCTGCGCTCGATCCGGATGGGATTCGAGCGGCTCGGCGTTGTCTGCGAGGTCGAGGGCGACGATTTGATCGTGCCCGATCACCAGACGCTCAAGATCCACGACGATATCGGCGGCCATGTGCCGAAACTCGAGGACCAGCCATGGCCGGCCTTTCCCGCCGATCTGATGTCGATCGCGATCGTGACCGCGACGCAGTGCGACGGCGTGATCCTGATGTTCGAGAAGATGTTCGAGTCGCGGATGTTCTTCGTCGATAAACTCATAGCAATGGGCGCCCGCATCGTGCTGTGCGACCCGCACCGGGCGATCGTGGCGGGGCCGAGCCGGCTGCGCGGCGCCCTGATGAGTTCGCCCGACATCCGCGCCGGCATGGCGATGCTGCTGGCCGCGGTCTGCGCCAAGGGCACCAGCACCATCAACAATGCCGACCAGATCGAACGCGGCTATGAACGGATCGACGAACGTCTCAACGCGCTAGGTGCAAGGATCACCCGCGTGCCGGCGCGGTGAGAATTCTCTTGTCGTCCCTGCGAAAGCAGGGACCCATCACGCCGTGCCGCCCGTCGTGAAACACGCTGTTGACGGGCTTTCGCGCAACAACCACGCCCTGTGGTTATGGGTCCCTGCTTCCGCAGGGACGACGAGGGAGCAGTGCGACGGCCGACCATCTTTTTGTCCGGCGGCCATGCTAATCATGGCCCATGACCGTTCTTGAAAAAACATCGCAGGCATCAATCGCATCGGAGGTCGCCGCGCCGACGCCGCGCGGGCGTCTCGCGGTCGAGTTCGCCGACACGCTGAAGCTGGCCGCGCCGATGGCGCTGACGCAGCTCGGGCAGATCGTGATGATGACGATCGATCTTGCCCTGATCGGCCGTCTCGGCGACGAGGCGATTGCCGCGGCAGCGCTGGCCAACACCGTCTATTTCGTCAGCTTCACGTTGGGTCTCGGCGTCGTATCCGCGGTGGCGCCGCTCGCAGCACAAGCCTTCGGCGCCCGCGACCCGCACCGGGTGCGGCGGAGCTTGCGGGTCGGGCTGTGGGCGGCGCTGCTGATCTCGCTGCCGATGATGATTTTTCCGTTCTATGGTGAACAGATCCTGCGGATGCTCGGCCAGGCGGAGACGCCCACGAAACTCGCGCAGCAATACCTGCTCGGCCTGGTGTGGGGCGCGACGCCGGCGTTATGGCTGATCGCCATCCGCGGCTTCATGGGGGCGCTCAACCGGCCGGAGCCCGTGCTGTGGATCACGCTAGCGGCGATCCCCGCCAACGCCATTCTGGTGTATCTCCTGATCCACGGGGCGTGGGCGCTGCCACCGCTCGGCCTGTTCGGCGCCGGCCTCGCCACCACCATCGTCAATTTCGCCATGTTCCTGGCCGGGCTGTGGTTTGCTACCTTTCGCCCGCCGTTTGCGAAATACCATGTGCTCGGGCATCTCTGGCGCTTCGACTGGGCGATGATGCGCCAGCTGATCGCGATCGGCGGCCCAATCTCGATCGCCTTCATGCTGGAATACGGACTGTTCTCGTCGGCGGCGCTGCTGACCGGACTGATCGGCACCACCGCGCTCGCCGCCCACCAGATCGCGCTGCAGGTCACGGCCATCCTGTTCATGGTGCCGCTCGGCATCGGCATGGCGGCGACGGTGCGGGTCGGACACGCCGCCGGCCGCAACGACGCTGATGGTGTCAGGCGCGCGGGCCTGGCTGCGGTCGCGCTCGGCATCCTGCTCGGCGCCGGGCTGACGGCGATGGTGATCTTTGGCCGTTTTGCGATCGCGCGGTTTTTCCTCGGCAATACCGCGGCAAGCACCGACGCGGTGATCGAGCTTGCCGCGACGCTGCTGCTGGTCGGCGCCACGCTGTTCATCACAGATGGGCTGCAAACCGTCCTGGCAGGCTGCCTTCGCGGCCTGAAGGACACCAGCGTGCCGCTCTTGTTCGCGTCGATCGGCTACTGGCTGATCGGCTTTCCCGCCGCCTGGGTGCTGGCGTTCCGGATGGATTACGGCGCCGTCGGCGTGTGGGTCGGCCTGTCGCTGGGCACGCTGGTCTATGCCACACTTCTAACCTTGCGTTTCCTGCGATTAGCGAACAGGTTTGCCGCGCCATGAAGGTCCAGGAAGTTACCCCAAACGTCGACACCGCCGTGTGGCTTGCCGGCGCGCAGTTCGCCGACGCGTTCCGGATCGCCGTCGACGGGCCGCTCGATGCACGAATTGCCGCGCAGCGGATGATGGGCCGCTCGCCGCGCTGGGTCGAAGCGCTGCTGTCGCTGCGCAATGCGCTGGTCGCGCCCTTCGGCCTCAAGACGTCGGGCGCCGGCGAAAAGTCCGCCGGCGGCCTGATCGGCCTCTTTCCGGTGCTGAGCGAAACGCCGGAGCGGCTGGTCGCCGGCTTTGACGATCATCATCTGGATTTTCGCGTGGTGGTGGATGTCTTTACCTCCGGCGGGGGGCAGCAGGTGACCGCGACCACGCTGGTGCGCACGAACAATTGGCTCGGCCGAATCTATCTTGCGATCATCCTGCCGTTTCACCGGCTGGTCGTCCGCTCGCTGTTGCGGCAGGTCGCTGCCTAAGCCGCTCGCCTCTCGCGAGGCCCGCGACCTCCTGGTCTGGTGCATCGAAAGCAAGGGTCTGGTCCGCCGTAGCTGATGTTGACGGCACACCTCGCCGGCCGTACCTAACGTATAAAGAGAACGAACGAGGCAACGCCATGGCCCATGAAACCGCAACGCTTGCCGCCTATGTCGCGGACCTGAAATTCGAGGATATCCCTGGGCACGTGCTCGATCGCGCCAAGGTGCTGACGCTGGATTTCCTCGGCAGCGCCATCCGGGCGCGGCGCGACGCGGAATCCACCCCTTCGCTGCTGAAGATGCTGGAAGCGCTGGCGCTGGACGGGTCCGGCTATTCCACCGTGTTCGGCGACACCAGGACCTGGACGCCGGCGGTGGCCGCCCTGCTCAACGGCGCACTCGGCCATTCCCTGGATTTCGACGACACGCATGCGGATTCCTCGCTGCATCCGAGCGCACCGGTGGTTCCGGCCGCCTTCGCGGTCGGCGAAATGGTCGGCGCGTCCGGCCGCGACGTGCTCACCGCGATCGTGGCCGGCTATGAAGTGTGCTGCCGGCTCGGCAACGCGCTCGATCCGACCTCGCATTATGCGCGCGGCTTTCACCCGACCGCGACCGCCGGCACCTATGGCGCGGCGGCGGCGGCGGCAAAACTGTTTGGACTGTCGAAGCAGCAGATCATCGCGGCGTTCGGCGTCTCCGGCAGCCAGGCCGCCGGCTCGCTGCAGTTCCTGGTCAACGGCGCCTGGAACAAGCGCTACCAGGTCGGCGCCGCCGCGATGAACGGCGTGATCGCCGCGACGCTGGCGCGCAACGACTTCGTAGGCGCGAGCGAATCGGTCGAGGGCAGGCATGGCCTCCTGGTCGGCTACAGCGATGATCCGCATCCGGACAAGGTGGTCGCCGGCTTGGGGCAGATCTACGAGACCTTGAAGATCGGCGTAAAACCCTATCCGAGCTGCCGCTACACCCACGCCGCTCTCGATGCGCTGATCGCGATGCGCAGGGAGCACAATCTGACGCCGGACCAGATCAGGCGGGTCGAGATCGGGCTGCACCGCAACGGCATTACGCTGACCGGCGACGCCGCCACCAAGCGCCATCCGACCTCGATCGTCGGCGGCCAGTTCTCGATGTTCTTCACCGGCGCGGTCGCGCTCGACCAGGGCCGTTTCGGCTGGGACGACTATGAGCGGCTGGGCGACGCCGCGGTCGACGCGCTCGCCGACAGATTCGACGTGGTGCAGGACGATCGCCTCGAAATCGGCCGCAGCCATCCGTTCGGCGCGCGCGTCAGCATCACCACCGACGACGGTGTGCATGAGCGGCTCTACGCCGATCCCTCCGGCGAGCCGAATTCCTTCCCCGATGCGCAGGCGATGCAGCAGAAGTTTCTGACGCTGGCCCGCCCGGTGCTGAACGGGCGCGCCGACCAGCTCGCGGACGCGATCCTTTCGCTCGAGAGATTCGATCGCGTCGCGACCGCTACGCATCGGGGGCGGCAATAGCCGAAGTTAATTGCCGGCGGCGACGCGCCCCTTGCCGCCGGTGGCGGCGATCATTTCGGCGACGAGACGCGAAGCGCCCTCGATGTCATATCGATTGGCCGAAGTGCCGAAGCGAGCAATGACAATCCGCTCCGAGGGGATCATGATGACATATTGTCCGAAGGTGCCGCTGGCGTAGAAGGAGTCGGCGGGCCAACCGCGATCGGTGCGGTACTTTGCGCCAAAACTGTCACCGCGATTGGTCCAGAAGCCCGCGCCATATCCCACCCATGCGGCCCCGGTCGGCGCGGCCGAGTAATTCACCCAGCCTTCGGGCAGGATGCGCCGCCCGCCGATAACCCCGTCATCGAGATAGAGTGCACCGAAACGTGCCCAGTCGCGTGCGGAAGCCAGCATCTGGCTGGCTCCTTCCGGCGTGCCGGTGGCGTCGAATTCCAGCGTGACATGGCGCATGCCGAGCGGACCGAACAGCTCGGCGCGCGCAAAGCGCAGCACATCGGCGGCGTGGCCGCCGGCCGCGTCACGGATCAGGCGCGAGAGAATGATGGTGTTGCCATCGTGATAATTCCAGGCACCGCCGGGCTCGCTTTCGAGATCGGCGGCTTCGGCAAACGCCGCCATGTCGCGCGCGACGTATTTCATCTGGTCGACCGGCGCGATCGCGCTCGCGAGCGAGGCATTGAGCGAGCTGCCCATCGCCAATCCGCTGGTGTGACGCAAGAGATCATCGACCGTGATGGCGTGATGGGGATCGTCAGGATTTTTCCACGCCGCCACCGGCGCCGGTTCATGGACGGCGAGCTTGCCCTGGCGAACGAGGATTCCGATCAGGGCCGAGATCACCGATTTGGTCGCGGAGTAGCCGAGGATCGGCGTCTCGATGTCATAGCCCGGAGCATAGCGCTCGGCGACGAGATGGCCGTCCTTGAGCACCACCACCGCATGGGTGTGGCGAAACGGCGGCTGGTCGGGCTCGGCGAAGGCGCGGTCGAGCGCGAGCTTGAGTTCGGGATTCGCGGGCTCGACCAATGCGGGTCCGGCAATTTCCGGCAGCAACGCGTGTGGTGAAGCGCTTGCCGCCGGCGGCAGCGAAGCATCGACGGAGACGTCGTCATGCGCGACGTAGCACCCGAGCCCCTCACGATAGACGGCGTGGCTTTGCGCACCGCCCAGCAGCGTCACGGTCACGTCCTTGCGCGCGCGATCGACCCTGTAATTCATGGCCCAAATAATCAGCCCGGTGCCGGGCATCGCCGCTGTCGATTCCGAAAGCACCCGATCGGGATCGAGGCCGGACACGAAGGTCTCGGAGCAAAGCGTGTGGGCGACGAAGCCGGTCGCGACCCGCGGCGCGTCATGCGCGCGGACGGCCGTCAGCGCCAGCGCGCCGCATAGCGTAGCTGTCACAATGAGGATGATCTTGTTTTTTCGGGTCACGGTGTTCTCCGGCAGTCGCTCGCCAACATGGCGCGCCGGATAGGACCCGAGCTTTGGTGCAAGCGCTCGCCGGATTCGAAAATCGCGCTGGCCGAATACTCCGGCCACCTCGCCGATTCCGAAATAGATTATCTTTATCAATATGTTAAATGATCAGGCGCGAGCCTCGTTAAGCCTGCGGTATTCGGTCGGCGTCACCCCGGTGGTCGCCTTGAAGGCGCGGTTGAAGGGCCCGAGCGACTGAAAGCCGGCGTCCATCGCGATGGTGATCACGGGCACTTCGGCCTGCGAGGGATCCGCCAGCGCCGCTTTCGCCTCCGCGATCCGGTGATTGTTGAGGAAGACATTGAAGTTGCGATAGCCGAGCCGCTGGTTGATCAGGCGGCGCAACCGATATTCGGGCACCGCGAGCTTGGTCGCCAGCGTCCCGATAGTGATGCCCTCGTGGCGATAGATGCGTTCGTCCGACATCAGGCGCATCAGGGCATCGAGCAGCTTGCGATCCGCACCGTTCGACTCGCCGGAAGCGACGCTTGTGACGGCGGGCTTTTCGGCGGGCGCAAAGATCGCCTCGCCCTTGACGCGCATCAGCGAAACCGCAATCGCGATCACGACGCACGCGAGAATCGCGGCATTCACGGTGGAGATAACGTCCGGTGCGCTGCTGACGGGCACGACCATCTGCACGATCGCGTCAAAGCCGGCATAGACAGCGGCCGCGACCACCACGAACACCCGCAGCCGGCGTCGCTCCTCGACCAGATCCGTGGACCAGGACGCAACAGTTTGGCCGACGGCAAGCGCGACGAAGCCGAGCGAAATCACCGACACGGCGACCGCGAAAATTCGCGGATCCAGGACCTGCGCCGGCACCAGCACGAGGCAATTGGTCAGGCTCAGAGCCACGACCGCCGCCCATGGCGCGGCATGCCAGCGGCGCACCTCAAACGCATCGTCGAACAACGCCTGCGCGAACAGCCAGAACACCACGACGTTGCCGGTGGACAGCGCGATCAACACCGCGTGCCACGGCGTCACCGGCAGCGTAAATCCCGATGCAGCGGTCACGGCATGGGCCGCCGATCCCAGCGCAAAGGCGCTTCCCAGCCGGCCGGCAGCGGCGCTTCCGAAGTCACGGAACAACAGCGCCGCGAGCAGCAGCAGCAAGGTGGTCGTGCCCGCGCCTAGCGCCAGGTTGATTTGCGACAGCATGCGTTCACGGTTTCACGATGAGTCATAGCACGTATCTAGTCCAAGCCGCCGATCGTTTCAATTTGCCGGCGAAGCCTGCCATTTGTCGCGCGCCGTCACCCAGAGATCGGCGAGATGGCCGAACAGGTCGAACTCGGCTCCCTTCTCGGCGCCGAGCCGAAGCGCCACGGCCTGCGACGCGGTGTTTTCCTGGTCGATGCAGTGGATGATGCGGTCGAGCTCGAAGGTCGCAAAGCACCAATCGATCGATGCCCGCGCGGCCTCGACCGCATAGCCCTTGCCGCGAAATTCGCGGGCGATGCCCCAGCCGACTTCAAAACCCGGCCAGCCCGGCGGAAACCATGGCCCAACCCGGCCGACGAACTTGCCGCTGGATTTTTCCTCGACCACGAACATGCCGAAGCCATGCAGCGCCCAATGGCCGGACATGATCGCCGCGTTGCGCCATCCCGCCAACTCGGTGGCGGGCGGCTTGCCATCGGCGGCGATGAAGCGTGCGGTGCCGGGATCGGAGAGCATCGCCGAATTTGGCGCGACGTCGGCATCGCGCCAACGGCGGAGCTTCAAACGCGCGGTCGCGATGACCGGACCGTCGGGTTGCGCCAGCGTCACGCCGGGCTTGAGCAGGGGCATCGTCATCGTGATTTCAATTCCCTGGCTATTCGACGGAGCATCCGCGATTCCCTCATTACCAGAAAGGATGCATGGCCTGTTGCGGTATTGCGGCGGCTCCCGCCAGCAGCAACGCGATGCCTGCGATGAAAAACGTGATCGGCTTTGCTTTGCGCCATGCGCCACTCGCGAACATCACGGTCGCCGCGCCTGCGTTCGAAACGAGCCCCATTGCGACAACACCCCACGGAAACTCGCCGCGAGCGATCAGCCAGAAGCCGGAGCTATAGCCGACGAGAAGCGCCGCAATGGCAATCCCGTAAAGACGAAAGAGGGTCGCACCCCCGACGCCGGCCCCGGTACTGTTGGCCAGGCGCGCCGCCGGCAGGAACAGGAACGGAACGGTGATCAAAATCGCGGTCACAAGGATTTTTGCAACAAGTACGAAGGCAATAAAGCTCATCGGTGGGATTCCTTGCGGGCTGAATTTCCATTCCATCTGAGTTCTTATTTTGAACTCAGGCACAAATGCCCTATCTAGGTTCATATGTCAAACTCAGAAACGCTGCCGACAGGGACCCGCGTGACGCGGGCGCCGGTGCCGGTCGATCAATGCGGAATGGCGCGCGCGAGCGAGTTGATCGGCGACCGGTGGACGTTGCTTATTCTCCGCGAGGCATTCTACGGGGTGACACGCTTCGCGGATATGTGCGCCGATCTGTCGGTGCCGCGCGCGGTGCTCAGCCAGCGCCTGGACCAGCTGGTTCAGGCGGAGATCCTGCAACTGAGCCCGTATCAGGATGCGGGAAGCCGCACCAGATTCGACTATCGCCTGACGGAAAAGGGGCGCGAACTTGCGCTCGTATTGTTAGCGCTCATGCAATGGGGGGATCGATATTTGCGTGACGATCCGGCACCGCTCAAGGTCGTCGACAGCAAAACCGGAGATACCCTGTCCGTAGCGCTCATCACGCGAACAGGGCGTGTGGTGCCGCTGACCCGGGCGCGGGCCGTGGCGACAGGGCCGCGCTGATCCTCGTTCCCTGCGAAATCAATCCCGGACGACACCGGATTATCGCTGCTATAATGCCGGCGAAAATAAAATGGAGAACCCCGATGAGCTGGCTTCCCGATAACGACCCCGTATTGGGCGATGCAAAATCCTGCGACGCGCTGGAGCTTGTCATCGTGCCGCGTACCCGCGATCTCGGCGATGGATTTGAAGTCCGCCGTGCGCTGCCGCACGGCAAGCGCCAGATGGTTGGCCCCTTCATCTTCTTCGACCATTTCGGCCCAGTCCAGTTCGTATCCGGCAAGGGCATGGACGTCCGCCCGCATCCGCATATCGGGCTCGCCACCGTCACCTATCTGTTCGACGGCTCGATCATGCACCGCGACAGCGAAGGCAACATCCAGGAAATCCAGCCCGGCGCGATGAACCTGATGACGGCCGGCCGCGGCATCGCCCATTCCGAGCGCACCCCGGACCTGCAACGCCAGAACGGCCAGAAGATGCTGGGCCTGCAGAGCTGGATCGCGCTGCCGGCGGGCTCCGAGGAGATCGCGCCGTCGTTCCAGCATTACGCCGCGGCCGATTTACCAACGGTGCAGGACGGTGGTTTTACCGCGCGCGTGATCGCCGGCAGCGGTTTTGGGGTGAAATCGCCGGTTGCGATGGTGTCGCCGTGGTTCTACACCGAAGTGACCGCGGAGCAGGGCGTCAGCGTGCCGCTCGATCCCGATCACGAGGAGCGCGCCATCTATTTGATCGACGGCGAGATCGAAATCGCAGGCGATCGCTTCGAGGGTCCGCGGCTGCTGATCTTCCGGCCTGGCGATCGCATTACGGTGAAAACGGCGAAACCGACGCGCATGATGTTCCTCGGCGGCGACGCGCTGGAAGGTCCGCGCCATATCTGGTGGAACTTTGTTTCTTCCAGTAAAGAGCGGATCGAGCAGGCCAAGCAGGACTGGAAAACCGGCCGCTTCGCGCCCGTCCCCAACGAACACGAGTTCATTCCGCTGCCGGAATGAACTATTCCTTCCAATGACTGCCCGTTGTCTGCGCGCGTCCGGTGCGGAGGCAGCCCCGCTTTTGAAAGTCCGCCCATGACGACCATGCTCGCCAGCGACCTGCCCCTTCCCCGGATCGGGCGCGGCAAGGTCCGCGATATCTACGCCGTCGGCGACGACCGCGTATTACTGCTGACCACCGACCGCATCAGCGCCTTCGACGTCGTCATGGCCGAGACCATTCCGATGAAGGGCGCGGTGCTGACCCAGATCAGCGCATGGTGGTTCAACGAGCTCGAGGGCGTGGTTCATCATCACATGATCAGTGCCGATGCCGACGAAATCATCCGCGAGGTGCCGGCGCTGCAGGGACATCGGGCCTCGCTCGCCGGGCGCGCGATGCTGTGCAAGCGCACCACCGTGTTTCCGATCGAATGCGTGATCCGCGGTTATCTTTCGGGCTCGGCGTGGAAGGAGTACGCCGCCCATGGCACGCTGGCCGGCGAAAAGCTCGCGCCGGGACTGCTCGAGAGCGCAAAACTGGAGCCTGCGATCTTCAGCCCGGCGACCAAGGCCGAAACCGGCCACGACGAGAACATCACCATCGCGCGCATGCGCGAGATTCTCGGCGACGAGGTGACTTACACGCTGGAAAGCATGACGCGGGCCGTCTATACGCTCGGCGAAAAACTCAGCCGCGACCGGGGCATCGTCATCGCCGACACCAAGTTCGAATTCGGCAGGGACAAGGACGGCCACATCATCCTGATCGACGAGGTGATGACACCGGACAGTTCACGGTTCTGGGCCGCCGACGCCTACAAGCCCGGCCAGCCGCAGCCGAGCTTCGACAAGCAGCCGCTGCGCGATTATCTCGATGCCGAACGCCGCGCCGGCCGCTGGAACGGCGACGCGCCGCCGCCGCCGCTGCCGGCCAGCGTCGTCGAGGCCACCAGCAAGCGCTACCTCGAGGCCTATCGGCGGATTACGGGAAGTGAGCTGAGCATCTAGCTCTGCCCGCCGTGAGAGGGAAGGGCGTCAACATATTCAATTGTCATACGCGGGCTTGACCCGCGTATCCATCTTCTTCGAAGAATGATGGATTGCCGGGTCATAGGCGAGCGAAAGCGACGCCGTCCTTCGGACGGCTATGCCCGGCAATGAGGAGCGGGTCTCATACCCGCCCATTACTTCGATTCGCATAAGAAACATCAAGGGAGCGCACCATGTCCGAGGCCGACGCCGTGCTGATCGAACGTGATGGACCGGTGACCATCGTTTCCATCAACCGCCCGCATTGCCGCAACGCCGTCGACGGCGCCACGGCGCGGAAACTGTACCACGCGTTTCTCGCGTTCAACGCTGATGCGGAAGCCTCCGTCGCGGTGTTCACCGGTACCGGCGGTTTTTTCTGCGCCGGCGCTGACCTGAAGGCGGTGGCGTCAGGCGATCCCGACAAGAAGCGCGAGATCGGCGGTCACGATTCGATCGCGCCGATGGGGCCGAGCCGGCTGCGGCTTTCAAAACCCGTGATCGCGGCGGTCGAGGGTTTTGCGGTTGCCGGCGGTATGGAACTGGCGCTGTGGGCGGATATGCGCGTGGTCGCCGAGGACGCCATCTTCGGCGTGTTCTGCCGTCGCTTCGGCGTGCCGCTGATCGATCTCGGCACCATCCGGCTGCCGCGGCTGATCGGTCACTCCCAGGCCATCGACCTCATTTTGACCGGCCGCCCGGTCGGAGGCCCCGAAGCGCTGCGCATGGGCCTGGCCAATCGCCTGGTGCCCAGGGGCGAAACGCGCGCGCAGGCGATGGCGCTGGCCAAGGAAATCGCACGGTTCCCGCAGACCTGCCTGCGCGCCGACCGGCTGTCGGCATTGCGGCAATGGGATCTGTCGGAAGAAGCGGCGATCGCCGATGAAATGCGCGGCGGGCTCGAGGTGATCGCCTCCGGCGAAACGCTGTCGGGCGCGACCCGCTTTGCCTCCGGCGCCGGCCGCCACGGCGCCTTCGGCGAAAGCAAATAAGCTCGGGTCGTCCGGGCGAACGGCGAAACGACAACAATAAATCCGAGACGGGTTCCATCGCGTCCGGACTGTTATAAAAAGTTTCTTGTGGCTGAGTGACGCAGTCGTCTACCAGTGGCAATGGGTGTGGGGACGATTCACGCGTGGTCAATCAATCCGTCAGTCTCGGTCCGAAACTGCGCCGAGCGCTTCACGACGTGCTCAGCGGCAGTGCCGCCAGCGTCCTGACGATCACCTTCGGACTATCCTACGCGCTGTTGATCTTCGCGGGTCCCTTGGCGCCCTATCTGTCCTATGGCGTCGCCGCCACCTTCATTTCATCCGCCATTCTCGCTGCCGTCATCGCGCTCGGCAGCTCCCTGCCGTTCGCGATCGCGGGCCCCGAAAGTTCCACGGCGGCCATGACCGGAATCCTGGCGTCGTCGCTGGTTGAACGAATGACTGTCGCCGATACGACCGCGCCGCTGCTGGCGCCGGTCCTGATCACGCTCGGCTTGGCTGGCGTCGTCACTGGCATCGTGTTGTGCGGCTGCGGCATGACGCGGATGGGGCGCGCGATCCGCTATGTGCCTTACCCGGTGGTCGGCGGATTTCTCGGCGCCACCGGCTGCCTGATCCTGTTGGGCGCCGTCCGCGTCATCACCGGCCACCGCGTGCAATTCGGAATCCTCGATCAGTTCGCGAATCCCTTGAATCTGTACGAGCTGGCGGCGGCCTGCGTCATGGCGATCGTGCTGTATCTGACCTGGCACCGCTCCCGTGGTCCGTTCGGACTGCCGATCATTCTGTTCGCGGGCATTATCTTCGCGCATGTCGCATTCCGGCTGGCCGGCATCTCGATTGCCGACGCGCAGGCGGCCGGCTGGACCTTCCAGCCGCCGCCGCACGTCACTTACATGCTGCCGTGGAGCGCAACCGCCATCGGGCACTACCCCTGGCGCATCCTGCCCGACCTCTCGGGCGATCTGGTTGCGGTCGTCTTCGTCACTGCGTCGAGCGCCTTGTTCAACACCGCCGGTACCGAGGTTGCCGTTCACCGCGAAGCCAATCTCGAAAGGGAGTTGAGCGTCACCGGCCTCGCCAACATGCTTTCGGGTGCGTTCGGCGGCTATACCGGCTGCATCTCCGTCAGCCGTTCCGTGCTCGCCTTCAACGGCGGCGGCAGAGGCCGGCTGGCGGGAATGACGGTTGCCGCGATATCGGCGCTGATGCTGGCGGTGGCTCCGATGCTGCTCGGCTACATGCCGAAATTCGTGCTCGGCGGCCTGCTGATCTATCTGGGCGCGGACCAGCTTCACAAATGGATCATCCAGTCGCGGCGGCGGCTTTCATCGACCGAATACCTGTCGCTGCTGGCCATCATCGTCATCATCGTGCAATGGGGCTTCATCGCCGGCATCCTGATCGGCGTCGTGATCGGTTGCGCGACGTTTGCGCTGAGCGCCTCCCGGGTCGATTCCATCAAATACAGCTTTGACGGCTCCGAATTCCGCAGCTCGCTCGATCGCTCGCGCGACGACCAGGCGGTGTTGTCGGCGCATGGCGACCAGATCCAGGGCCTCAACCTGCAGAGCTATTTGTTCTTCGGCTCCGCCAACCGGCTCTACCAGCACGTCAAGGCACTGCTGGCGCGTCATCCGGAATGCCGCTTCCTGGTTTTCGACTTCAAGCTAGTCACCGGCATCGATTCCTCGGCGGCCTACAGTTTCGCGCAGATCAAGCGCGCCGCCCATGACCGCGGCGTCAAGCTGATGCTGGTGCATCTGCCGGCCGCCGCCGAGAAAGCCTTGCGATCGAGCGACTTCATTTCGCGGGAAGTCAGCATCGTGCCTGAACTCGATCATGCGCTGGAATGGTGCGAGAACGCGATCATCGCTGGACATAGCGACCACGAAAGCGAGGAGGCTTCCTTGCGCGACTGGTTCAGCCAGATTCTCGGGGCCGAACACGATGCCCATGATCTGATCCAGCGTTGCCAGCGGATCGAGGTCGACGCCGGCGAAATCATCGTCAGCGCAGGCGAAGCCGCCGATTCCATGCATTTCATTCTTGAGGGCCGCGTCGGCATCATGATCCCCGCCGAGCAAGGACGGATCACGCGGGTACGCAGTCTCGGCCGCTACACCACGATCGGCGAGATGGGCCTCGTCTCCCATGCGCCGCGCAGCGCGACGATCCAGGCCGAAGTCGCCAGCGTTCTCTACGTCCTCAGCACAGATCAATTCGAGGCGATCAAGAGCGAGAATCCGGAGCTCGGCCAGAAGCTCCTGACCTATTTTGTCTCGGTCATGGCCGAGCGCCTGACCTTCGCCAACCGCACGATCGCGGTGCTGCGAAGGTAATTCCGTCGTCGCTTTTGCCGGGGAAGACGACACGGTTTTGCGTTTTGACCGGCCGCGTGCTGAAATACTTCAGTCATGAGGTTCGGGAAAATGACGGCGGACGAGAAGACCTTTGTTACCGGCGATTTCCGGCTGCAAAGCGGGACCGTCATGCCGACGGTGACCATCGCCTACCGGACGCTCGGCGTTCTGGCGCCGAATCGCGAGAATGTGGTGCTGGTCACCCACGGCAACACCAGCGGTCCACAGCTGATCGACCCCCTGGGATCGACGGCCGAAGGCAGCTGGAACGAGATCGTCGGCCCCGGCAAGGCGGTTGACACCAACCGCTTCTTTGCCATTTGCCCGAACATGCTCGGATCGTCTTACGGTTCGACCAACGCGGCGAGTATCGATCCCGCGACCGGCACGCGTTACGGGCCCCGGTTTCCCGACATCACCGTGGGCGATATTGTCGCCACCCAGCGCGCACTGCTCGATCATCTCGGCATCGAGAGACTGGTAGCGATCGTCGGCCCGTCCTATGGCGGTTTCCAGGCCTTCCAATGGGCGGTCGACTATCCCGGCATGATGAAGGGGATCGCGGCGATCGTCACGGCACCGTTAGTGCCGCGCGAGCGCTCCGACGGCAATGTGGCGCGCCTGCTCGCCACCCTGTCGAAGGATCCAAACTGGAGCGGTGGTGACTATTACGATCGCGGCGGCGTGCTGGAGAGCATGATCCAGATCCGCATCGCCACGCTCAAGACCTACGGCATCGAAACCCGGCTGCACGACACGATGAGCGACCCCGAAGAGATCGAGGCGGCGATCCGCCAAGAGGCCACGCGATGGGCTGAAGGCTTCGATGCGAACTCGCTGGTCATTCTGGCGAAAGCGTTGCGCGGCTTCGACGTCACGACGCAGTTTTCCAGGATCAGGTCGAAGGTTCTCTATGTGCTGTCGCGGACCGACAAACTGTTTCCGCCGGAGCTCGCTCCGGCCGTGATGCAGGGGCTGAAGGAAGCGGACGTCGAGGCCGACTACTTCCTGCTCGACAGCGAATACGGCCATTCGGCGTCCGGCCGCGACGCCCACAAATGGGCGCCGCGGCTGCGTCGGTTCATGGAAAGTTTGTGAGCGCAATCGTCGTCGCCCGGAGGGCTCGCGATGACGCCTAGACCCCCGCCATCATCACGTATTTGATCTCGACATATTCTTCCATGCCGTGGTGCGAGCCTTCGCGGCCCAAACCGCTTTCCTTGACGCCGCCGAAGGGGGCGACTTCGGTGGTGATCAGACCGGTGTTGACGCCGACCATGCCGGACTCGAGGGCTTCGGCGACCCGCCAGACCCGGCCGAGATCGCGGGCGTAGAAATAGGAGGCGAGCCCGAACGGCGAGTTGTTGCAGAGCGCAATCACCTCGGCCTCGTCCTTGAAGCGGAATACCGGCGCCAGCGGCCCGAAGGTTTCCTCCTGCGACACCAGTGAATCGGAGGCGACGTTCGAAAGCACCGTCGGCTCGAAGAAGGTGCCGCCGAGCGAATGGCGCTTGCCGCCGGTGACGACCTTGGCGCCGCGCTTGACCGCGTCCGCGATGTGCCGTTCGACCTTGTCGACCGCTTCCATGTTGATCAGCGGTCCCTGCGTCACGCCTTGCTCGGTGCCGTCACCGACCTTCATGGCCGTGACTTTTTTGGTCAGCTTCTCGACGAACTGGTCGTAGATCTTGTCCTGGGCGTAGATCCGGTTGGCGCAGACGCAGGTCTGGCCCATGTTGCGATATTTCGAGACCATCGCGCCTTCGACCGCGGCGTCGATGTCGGCGTCGTCGAACACCACGAACGGCGCATTGCCGCCGAGTTCGAGCCCGAGCCTCTTCACCCCGACCGAGGCCTGCCGGTAGAGGATCTTGCCCACTTCGGTTGATCCGGTGAATCCGACGAAGCGGACAGCGGGGTGTTCGCACAGAACCTTGCCGATCGGCGGCGCGTCGCCGGTGATGACGTTGAACACGCCCTTGGGCAGGCCGGCCTTCTCGGCCAGGGCTGCGAGCGCGAGCGCGCTCAGCGGCGTTTCGTTGGCGGGCTTGAGGACCACGGTGCAGCCCGCGGCCAGCGCCGGCGACACTTTGCGGGTGATCATCGAGTTCGGAAAATTCCACGGAGTGATCGCGCCGCAGACGCCGATCGGCTGCTTGATCGCCAAGAGCCGCGCATCCGCGCGCTGCGTCGGAATGGTTTCGCCATAGACGCGGCGGGCCTCTTCGGCGAAGAATTCGACATAGGCGCCGCCTATATCGACTTCGCCGAGCGCCTCGGCGAGCGGCTTGCCCTGTTCGGAGGTCAGGATCAGCGCCAGATCCTCGCGATTGGCGACGATCAGTTCGAACCATTTGCGCAAGATATTGGAGCGTTGCTTGGCGGTGAATTTCGCCCAGGCCGGAAACGCGCGCTCGGCGGCTTCGACCGCGTGCGTGGCATCCGCGGCGCTCATCTGCGGCACTTTCGCGATCGCGGCGCCGCTGGCGGGATTGTTGACCGGATGCGCCGGCGTGCCGACCCAGGCGCCGTCGATATAGCAGTGCTCGCGCAGCAGCGAGGGATCCTTCAGACGGTCGCGCAGCGAGGACGCGGACGAGTGCGAGGCGCGTGCGGCAGCGGTCGGGGTCATGGCGTTACTCCTTGGATTTTTTGGCTATTGAATCCAAGTATAGGCCGAAACCGGTCGCAATGCACCGGCCACAAAAGCGCGGCTGCTTCAAGCAATTTTGGGGGCTGCAAACTCGAACCGTTGAACGCCGGCCGGTTCAGGCCGCGCCGCTTATGTAGGTTTCGCGGCGGCCGATCATGCGCTCCGCCGCGGCCTTGGCATCCGCCTTGGTGGTGGTCGCGCAGGTACGATATTCGAGATCCGGCACATCAGCCGCTTCGCGCCGTCCGAACCACGATTTGGAGCTGACTGACAGCAACGCCAGCGCCTGGGCGACGTTATCGACGGCATCGAACGAGTGCAGCGCACCCGTTCCCGCGTAACGAACTTCATAGATGCCGGGGCTGATCGGCGCTTCAATATTTTCGCTGCGGCCCGCCCGCGGATACCGCTTCCATTCGCTCCAAGTCGAGATCATCGCCTTCCCCTCGCGGCATCATTGGCCGCAAATCATTTCGTCAAATTATTCAATCGGATGCACTGTTTATGCCGTGATCTGAACGCCTTACCAATAAATGGGTTCCGGATGGAGATTTGCAAGATATCGCCGAAGGACCCGCAGGTCATCGGCTAACCCGGCCCATCCACCGCAATTGTGGCGGGTGTTGCCATTCAGACTCTCCATCGGAGCGGCGATCACGAGATCGCGACCTCGGCATCACGTCGGATCACGGATGCTTGCGGGAAATTCCGGCTCGGGGGAAGATCGGCGACTTCAAAAAACATACGGGAGGAGACCCCATGCAAAGCAACGCTCAGATCGATCAGCTGCTGCGGCAGAAAAGCGACGCCAAGGAAATTCCCGGCGTCGTCGCCATCGCCGCCAACAGCCAGGAGGTGATCTACCAGGGTGCGTTCGGCAAACGCGACCTGTCGAAAGACGACGCCATGACGCCGGACAGCGTGTTCTGGATCGCCTCGATGACCAAGGCGATCACGGCCGCCGCCGCCATGCAGCTGGTCGAGCAGGGCAAGCTCTCGCTCGACGCGCCGATCGGCAACGTGCTGCCCGATCTCGCCTCACCGCAGGTGCTCGAAGGCTTCGATGCCAATGGCGAACCGAAACTGCGGGCGGCGAGGAACCCGATCACGCTGCGCCATCTCATGACCCATACCGCCGGCTTCTGCTACGATTTGTGGAACGGCGACATGGTGAGGTATCTGGAGAAGACCGGGCTTCCCGGCATCACCAGTTGCAAGAACGACGCGCTGAAGACCCCACTCACCACCGACCCCGGCACGCGCTGGGAATACGGCATCAACATCGATTTCGTCGGCAAGGCGGTCGAGGCTGTGAGCGGCAAGAAGCTCGACGCTTATCTGCGCGACCAGATCTTCAACCCGCTCGGCATGACCGACACCGCCTTCAAGATCGGCGAATCGCAACGCCAGCGCCTCGTCGCCATGCATCAACGCGGCGAGGACGGATCGCTGGCGCCGATGCCGTTCGAACTCGAGCAGGATCCGGAATTCCACATGGGCGGCGGCGGCCTCTACGGCACTGCGGGGGATTACATCAAGTTCACGCAGATGATCCTCAACAAGGGAAAAGGCAACGGCAATCAGGTGCTCAGGCCCGAGACGGTCGCGATGATGGGCCAAAACCACATCGGCGAACTCACCATGACCAGAATGACCTCGGCGATCGCGTGGGCCACCAACGATGTCGATCTCTACCCGGACATCGTCAAGAAATGGGGGCTCTCTTTCGTGATCACGACCGCCCAGACGCCGGAAGGCCGGAGCGCCGGCAGCCTCGCCTGGGCGGGGCTTGCCAACACCTATTTCTGGATCGATCCCGCGCGCGACGTCACCGGCGTGATCCTGATGCAGGTGCTGCCATTCGTGGACGGCAAATGCCTGGAAGCCTTTGCGGGCTTCGAATCCGGCGTCTATGCCGGGCTCGACGCGACCGGCCAAAAGGCCGCCTGATTTCCTTTCCCTCTCCCCGCTCTTCGCGGGGAGAGGGTTAGGGTGAGGGGCTGTTTCAGCAAATTCTGAACACCACGTATGCTGAGACTCCCCCTCACCCGGTTCTCGCTAACGCGAGAATCCGACCTCTCCCCGCAAGCGGGGCGAGGTGAGTAGCAATCGCGCCGGGAAAGTGCTCTCGACGGATTTTGCGCATAATTTCGTTTTTCCCACCCGCGCCCCTCGACGCATGGAGAAGCCGGCTTGACCGAAATCGCGGATAGTTACGTTTGCGGCACAGCCGATGCGCCGCTGCTCGGCGACACCATCGGGCGCAGCCTCGATCTGGCGGTCCAGCGCTGGGGCAATCGCGAAGCGCTGGTCTCAACGAGCCACGGCGTCCGCTGGACCTGGCAGGAATTTTCCGGGCGCGTTGAGGCGCTGGCCGCCGGCTTGCTCGCGCTCGGGCTCGTACCAGGCGATCGAATCGGCGTGTGGTCGCTGAACCGGCCCGAATGGACGCTGACGCAATTTGCCGCCGCCAAGGCGGGGCTCATTCTCGTCACCATCAATCCCGCCTATCGCCTCAGCGAACTCGAATTCGCACTGGCAAAGGTCGGCTGCGCCGCGATCGTCACGGCGACCGCGTTCAAGACCTCCAACTACATGGAGATGCTGAACACGCTGCTGCCCGAGCTGGCGAGCTCGCAACCTGGCGAGCTGCACGCCGCGCGGTTGCCCCAGTTGCGCGCCGTCATCCAGATCGGCGGGCCGGCTTTTCCGGGCGCCATTGCCTTCGAAGCCGTGACGCGCATGGGCGGTTCGGGCCATCGCTACACGCTTTCGATCGTGGCAAAAACGCTGCAGTTCGACGATCCCGTCAACATCCAGTTCACCAGCGGCACCACCGGTTCACCCAAGGGCGTCACGCTGACGCATCACAACATCCTCAACAACGGCTATTTCGTCGGCCGCGCGATGCGGCTGACCGAGAACGACCGCATCTGCATTCCGGTCCCGCTCTATCACTGTTTTGGCATGGTGATGGGCAATCTCGCCGCCGTCACCTCGGGCGCGACCATGGTCTATCCCGGCGAAGGCTTTGATCCCCTGGTGACGCTGCAAACGATCGAGCGGGAGAAATGCACCACGCTGTACGGCGTGCCGACCATGTTCATCGCCGAACTCGATCATCCCGAATTTGCAAAGTTCGACCTGTCGTCGCTGCGCACCGGCATCATGGCCGGCGCGCCCTGCCCGATCGAAGTGATGCGGCGGGTCAACGAGCAGATGAACATGCGCGAGGTCACCATTGCCTACGGCATGACCGAGACCAGCCCGGTCAGTTTCCAGAGCGCCACCGACGATCCCCTGGAGCGCCGGGTATCCACCGTCGGGCGCATCCATCCGCATGTCGAGGTCAAGGTGGTCGATCTCGAGGGCCGCGTGGTGCCGCGCGGCGAACGCGGCGAACTCTGCACCCGCGGCTACAGCGTCATGCTCGGCTATTGGGACGAGCCGGAGAAAACCGCCGATGTGCTCGATGCCAATGGCTGGATGCACACCGGCGATATCGCTGTCATCGACGCCGAGGGCTATTGCAACATCGTCGGCCGCATCAAGGACATGGTGATCCGCGGCGGCGAGAACCTCTACCCGCGCGAGATCGAGGAATTCCTCTATCGTCATCCCAAGATCCAGGACGTGCAGATCTTCGGCGTCGCCGACGATCGCTACGGCGAGGAACTCTGCGCCTGGGTCCGGATTCGCGCCGGCGAGACGCTGACCGCCGAGGAGATCCGCGCCTTCTGCCAGGGCCAGATCGCCCACAACAAGATCCCGCGCTACATCGAATTCGTCGACGAATTTCCGATGACCGTCACCGGCAAGATCCAGAAATTCCTGATGCGCGAGGCGGTCGAAGAGAAGCTCGGATTGAAGGCCGCGAAGACGGCGTGAAGGCTCGGTCACCTCGCCCCGCTTGCGGGGAGAGGTCGCCCGGCGAAGCGCAGCGAAGCCGGGCGGGTGAGGGGGAGCCTCAGCGTACGTTATGCCTGAGAATTTGCTGAGACAGCCCCTCACCCCAACCCTCTCCCCGCAAGCGCGGGGCGAGGGAGAAGAAGGCCCAACTTCGCCTTCCCGCGGCGCGATCCACACCGATTAACCACCGTCATTGCGAGCCAACGGGTCGGCGCGAAGCGCCGCCCGATGACAGGCTCCGCGAAGCAATCCACCGCGCCACACAAAGAAAGAATGGATTGCTTCGTCGCAAGTGCTCCTCGCAATGACGCTGATAGACAGGAGTCCGCATTCTCGCGGCGCGATTCGCCCGAGTTTTGCCCACACGTTTCACGCCCCGAAAATCGGAGGGCGCAGGGAATGCCGGATGCGCGCTGCACCCGCGGTCCCGTGTGCAAAAAAAGTAAGAGGACGCACACGAGCATACAGGTTCAGCGGAGGCACTCCGACATTCCCTGCGCAATGGTTTTACGGCTTACTTCGAGCTCTCCCCGGCGATCAGGATTTGTTTGTCACCGTCGCCCCGCGGATGATGGCTGAGCCGCCCGGTTGGGCCAGCTTCGCCTCCGCGGGACTTGACGCCAACCTTGAGGCGTCAGGACCACACGACTTCACCGTACGCAGCCACCCGTCTTCGCCAACAAGGCTCCGCCGGGCTAAGGCGCCGTTCGTCAGCGCGCCGTCTGATCGCTCACGGAGTTGATCCCGCCCTGCCATCATGTTTCACGCCTGACGCTGCCGCGTCCACCGCATCCCGCCCCGCGTCTCTGACGATCCGGATACGCCCCTCGGTGGGACAGGATGGCCGAGGATATGCAGGTGATTTGGGGGTGGGGTCAAGGAAAATTTCTGATTTTCAGAAATCTCTCCGGCGGCGCCCACGGCCCCTCCACCGCCTCTCCGTCCCCCTCCACCGCCGCATCCATCACGCCATCCAATCCGCCACCAATAGCCCCGGCACGCGCGCGAATTCGCGAACGTTCGCGGTCACCAGGGTGGCGCCGCGGCGGCGGTTGATGATTTAGATCGCGATATTGGTGTCGAGGCAGATCATTCGTCGAAGAATACACGCGGATCGGGTTCGGCCGGCGGATCGTCCGGGATACCGTCGGGAAGAAAATCCCGCGCACCGAGTTCATCAAGACGCGCGAACCACGCCTCCACATCGATAGGCTGGTTTTTCATCGGCTCCAGGATCACCTTGTTGCCGACCTTGCTGACCCGGACCTCGGTGCCCTCGAAGCGAAATTCCTTGGGCAGGCGCACGGCTTGGCTACGGCCGTGCATGAACAATTTGGCGGTTGCTCTCACGGTCCGCCTCCTATGGAAATTTGATAGATACCATTGATATATATATATATATATATATCACGCCACAAGCGTACCGGCCAATTCATCAAGCAGCCGCGTACCGAACAGCGCCCTCGTCCGCGCGATGCCGCCGCGTCCGGAAAACGCCAGCGCGGCTCAAGGTCTCAGCACTTGCGACCCGTGGCGGGGCCTGCGGAGGGCCATACGGGAGAAACTCGACTCTTAGCCATCGCGTTCTACCCCTCGAATTTGCGACCCGAAAGATCTAAGCCCGGCTACCCCTTCAGGGTTCGACGACTCACCCGCATCCGCCTATCCTCTACCCTGTGAGCGGAGGGTGAGGGCGGTATGGCCGTTTTCGATCTTTATTCTAAGCGCAAGAAGCGTGAGCTGGGCCTCGGAACGGACGTGTTCTCATACGATGAGATACCGCAAGGTCTGCGCACGCAGATTGTTCACATTTGGACCGATGCGATAGGTCTGCCGTATGTAAATCCGTCCGAAGACTGGTTTGCAGAAGATATTCAACGCAGGTATCAGCAAATTGTTCAAGTACTGCGCCGCGAATACGCCGTTTTCAAATTAGTCTCGCGTCGTATCGATCCAAATGATCCAGGCGTATCTCAAGGCGAGCTGGCCGAATGGTTCATCGGTGAGACCAATACGGACAAGCTGCTTGATGCAATTGAGCTGAGTTTCCGCGTTATTGAACGTTTGTGTGGAGTACATGGGTATGTTGGCCGAGGGTCTAGTGCTGGAGGCGTATCCCGGGCTGCCATCGACGAGCTTAACATTCGCTTCAGAGAGCACGGTGTCGGCTACCAGTACAGTGATGGTCAGATCGTTCGCGTCGATTCGCAGCTAATTCACAAGGAAGTCGTGGTGCCTGCGTTGGCGGTGTTGCGAGGTGCCAAATACAACAATGCCCAGGCTGAGTTTCTGAGTGCCTATGAGCACTTCAGGCATGGCAAGAAGCAGGAAGCATTAGTGGACTGCTACAAGTGCTTCGAAAGCACCATGAAGATAATTTGCACCAAGCGTAAATGGCCGTTCGACCCGAAGGCCGCGGCGAAAGACCTCGTGAACGTGTGCCTGACGAATGGCCTTATACCCGCATACTGGCAGACTCACTTCAACGGGCTGCGCAGTGTGCTGGAGTCTGCAATATCGACGCCCCGCAATAAGCAGGCTGGACATGGAGCAGGGGCAGGCCCCGCGCCTGATATACCGGACGATCTTGTTTCCTACGTTCTACACATGACTGCAGCGACGGTGCTGTTTCTTGCGGACGCCGAGGGGCGGCTTTCATGAGGCTAAATCTGCGGTACAGCACTGGTAAAAATTCCAAGGGTCTGCCAAAAAGGCTTTATCTTTCAACGGCAACAGCGCCGGGCAGCGCAATCCTTTGCTGCGCGCCACAACTTTCATCACGCTCGCACGGCATGAGGAACGCGCTGTTGCGAAGGGATGGGAGATACGGCATCCGTCCGTCCCCAAAGTTCGAGACGGCCCTTCGGGCCTCCTCAGCATGACGACTCCAACTACACCGGCAACCCGTTCTGCTGCGCCAGCTCCTTCAGCCACACCCGCGGCCGCGCGCGGATGTGCTGGATCACTTCGGCCGCGGCGAGCGCGCCGAGCCGGCCGGCGGCCTCATGGCCCGCGCCGCGCACCAGGCCGAACAGGAAGCCGGCGGCGAACAGATCGCCGGCGCCGGTCGTATCCACCATCTTCTCAATCGGAAACGGCAGCACCGCGGTGACGCCGTCGGTGGACGCCACCACGACGCGGATTTGCACGCTTTGCCTGCAACTGGAACCAATGGATATCCTTCTCACAGAATTTTTCTCAAGGAAGCGAAAGAGATCGATCCTCAATGGCCCATGTGGACAGGTCCGCCGAGCTTGACCTTGCGGAGCGCAAGCGCGAGCGGCACGGCGGAAAGCGAGATCAGCATCAGCACCCAGAATGCATCCATGTAGCCCAGGAAGGACGCCTGCGCCTGCACCTGCTGTCCGATCCATTGGATGGCCTGATCATGTGCCTGCGCCAGCGAGCTTCCATTCGCTGTGAAGTAGTTCGTGACGTGTTGCAGCGTGTCCTGATATTGTGGACTCGACGGGATCACCTGCTCGACGAGCCGGTTCTGGTGGAACTGCTGGCGATGCGTCAGCACATTGGAAACGATGGAGACGCCGATCGAGCCGCCTGTGTTGCGTGCCGCATTGATGATGGCCGAGGCCTGGTCGGTCTTGGATGGGTGAATGCCGTCAAAGGATGCGGTCATGATCGGAACGAAGATCAGCGGCAGTCCGATGCCGAATAGCATCCGCAAGCGCGCCATGTACCAGAAGCCGAGATCGCCGTAGACGTTGGTCATGTCGTACATGGAGAGTGCGACGATCACGGCGCCGGCCACGATCAGATATTTGGGTTGAACCCTCGCCGCGAGCCGGCCGACCACGAACATCATCACCATGGTGACCAACCCGCCCGGCGAGAGCATGAGGCCAGCCCAGGTCGCGGTGTAGCCGAAATCCTGCTGCACCAGCTGCGGCAGGAATTGCGTGGTCGCGAGCAGGATGGCGCCGGTCGCCAGCATCACCAGGAAGCAGGCGCCGAACTGGCGCGATGCCACCATCCTCAGGTCGACCGCCGGATTGCGGTGGCTCATTTCCCAGGGAATCATCAGCACGAATGCCAGACCGCAGATGGTCGCGAACGTGACGATGAAAGGTGAACCAAACCAATCGTACTCCAGACCGCGATCCAGCACGACCTCCAGCGCGCCGAGGAAAGTCGCAATCAGGATGAAGCCGACGACGTCGAATTTGTTCCCTTGCTGCGACTGTCTCTCCGCGCGCGCGGTTTTGGGCTCGCGCAGGACCAGCGCGATCATGGCCATCGCGAACACGCCGACTGGTACGTTGACCAGAAAGCACCACTGCCAGGAGATGTTGTCGGACAACCAGCCGCCGAGTGTCGGCCCCACCACCGGCGCCACGACAACGGCGACGCCGAACAGCGCAAAAGCCTGGCCGCGCTTTGCCGGCGGAAATGAATCCGCCAGGATCGACTGGGCAACCGGTACCATGCCGCCGCCACCAACGCCCTGCAGAATGCGGAACAGCAAGAGCGCGTTCAGATTCGGGGCATTGCCGCAAAGCAGCGAGCTTAAGGTGAACAATCCAAGAGAGATCAGGAAGAACGGCTTGCGGCCGAACCTTTTTGCCAGATAGCTCGAGGCGGTCAGGATGATGGCGTTGGCGACCAGATAGGTGGTGACTACCCAGGACGCTTCGTCCTCGCTCACCCCCATGCCGCCGGCGATGTAGGGCAGCGCCACGTTGGCGATGGTGGTGTCGAGCACTTCCATGAAGCTCGCGAGCGCGACCAGGATGGCGATCACCCACGGGTTAACCGCGCGACCGCTTGCGGATGCAGGAGAGTCGGCTTGGATCGCAGCGGCGCTCATGGAAGCCTCCCGAGACGCTGAAGGAGCGACGGCTTTGCATCGACCCGCACAGTCGGAACCACGGACATGCCTGGGCCGAGCGCGACGTCGGTCGGCGGATCGTCCATGACGACCTTGACCGGCACGCGTTGGACAATCTTGACGTAGTTGCCGGTGGCGTTCTGCGCCGGCAGTAGCGAGAACGCGGTGCCGGATCCCGGCTGAACGCTGTCGACATGACCGTGGATCTTCCGCTCCGGATAGGCGTCGATCGTGAGCATTGCCGGATCGCCGGCCCGCATGTGGTCCAGCTGATTTTCCTTGAAGTTCGCCGTCACCCAGATTTCATCCGGCACAAACATGGTCAGGTCCGTGCCCGGCTGAGCGAATTGGCCGGCCGCGGCCGCGAGGTTGACGACACGCCCCGGCTGGGCCGCCGTGACCGTCGTGTAGGACAGATTGAGTTGCGCCTGGTCGCGCTGAGCCCGGGCCTGCGCGAGGCTCGCAACGGCGCTCTTGCGCTGCGCCTTCAGCGCCTCGACTTGCCGCTGCGCCAGCTTGAGGGTCGCCTGCGCGCTCAGAAGTGCAGCCTGCTGCTGATGCAGTTGCGAGGTATACTGCTGGGAGTTCTGAACCGTGCCGTAACCTGTTTGCTCCAGATGCTCGTACCGCGTTGCCTGCTGCTGTGCGAACACCAGCGTCGCCTGCGCCTGGTCCACCTGGGCCTGGTTGGCGCTGATCTGGGCCTGCTGCACATCGAGTTGCGCATCGATGTTCTCGATGCTGGCTTGCGCCGCCGCGACTTGCGCCCGCGCCTGCTCGAGCGCCGTGCGATAGTCACGGTCATCGATGCGGGCAATCACATCGCCGGATTTGACATGCTGGTTGTCGGTGACGGGGACGGCGGTGATGTAGCCAGAGACTTTCGGCGCGATCGAAAACTGCCGCGCGGCGACGAAGGCATCGTCAGTGGACTGGAAATGTCTTGCGTCGTCCATATAGAGGTAGCCGCCGGCGATCGCGGAGGCCAGGAGCACAGCGCCGATGGCCGAGACAACGGGGCGGCGACGCAAGAAGCTGGCCCTGCGCGCTTTGCCGGTTGCCTCCGGCCGGGCGGTTTCCGCCCCAACGGGTGAGGCAGGCGCTCTGACGGCCGGGCTTTCTTGCGGGGAGGGAGCCCGGGCGGTGACCTCCTGTCGGTCGGACTCGAAACCGGGATCGTGCCGGCTTTCGACGCCTTCGAGCTTCCGTTCGCCCCGTTCCAAAACTTTGTCTTCGAACATGCTTGCCACTCCTGCTGAGAGGCGACGCTGACCGCGACGCTCATATAACGAAACGGAACCGTACCGTTTCGTTACGAGAATAATCTCGGAAGCCAATCCGTCAATAGGAACGAGACCGTTCCGTTCTATTTACAAGCATCACACATGCGTGTAGATTGAAATACTCGGAAGCCTGAGGCCCGGTCGAAGTCGGCATGAAAACCAGCAATTTGAAGAAGATACCGGCGGCGAAGGCAAAGCGCGCCACAGGGCGCTTTGGCCGGCCGCCCAAGGAGCTTGCCGGCGAGGTTGACACGCGCATCCTCGATGCGGCGCGAAAAATGTTTCTGGAGCGCGGCTTCGAAGGCGCGAGCATCGACGAGATCGCCGAAGTTGCACGCGCGGGAAAGGCGACGATCTATGCCCGCTTCCGCGACAAGCGGGCGCTATTCACCGAAGTGGTGACGCGGGACATCCTTGCCCGGATCACGGAGTTCAAGGCCGAGGTGCCAACCGGCTCAACCATCGAGGAGCGCCTCACAAGCGCCGCCAGCACCTTGCTGCACTGGGGTTTGGACAACGAAAGGATCGCGCTGATGCGACTGGCCGTCGCAGAAGCGCGCCGCTTCCCTGATCTGGCGAGCACCGTCAGCCGGACGGCGCGTGATCTCAGCACTGACCTTGGGGTCCGGTTGCTGGGCCAGTTGACGCAAGCCGACGAGCTTCGGTCGCTGCCGGCCTTTGCTCCGGAGCGCCTGACAACCACAGCTCGTTTCTTCCTCGATCTCGTCGCCGTGCCCATGCTGCTCCGGGCGCTGTTCGAGGTGGACCTCAAGACGCTGGACGAAGAGATCGACGCGCACGTGGCGCGCAGCGTTGCGTTCTTTCTTGCCGCCTGCCGGCACGACAGCGTGAGCTGAGCCTTATACAAAGGAAACGCTGGCTCGGCCCCTTAAAGCGATAGGTGTCGTGCGCGACCCATTTCCATCATTTGAGCGCGGCGCCCAAATGGCCGTTCGTGCCCCATCGCGTCGTCTCGCCGTGTTGCCGAATTTGGTCGGGGGTATAGCGGACATCGCAGCTGTGCACGGAGACAGCCGCGTTTCTCCGCCGGAAGACCAGGTTCGGCTTGCCGGGGTTGGGTGTCGTGCAGTCGACTCCCGTTACACCGGCAGCCCGTTCTGCTGCGCCATTTCCTTCAGCGACACCTGCGGCCGCGCGCCGATGTGCTGGATCACTTCGGCCGCGGCGAGCGCGCCGAGCCGGCCGGCGGCCTCAAAGCCCGCGCCGCGCACCAGGCCAAACAGGAAGCCGGCGGCGAACAGATCGCCGGCGCCGGTGGTGTCCACTATCTTCTCAATCGGAAACGCCGGCACCGCGGTGACGCCGTCTGCCGCCGCCACCACGCAGCCCTTCTCGCTGCGGGTGACGATTCCGAGACCAGCGTCGGCGCGCAACTGCTTCAGCGCGCCCTCGAAATCCGAGGTCTGGTACAGCGAATGCAGTTCGGCCTCGTTCGCGAACACCAGATCGACCGTGCCGTTTCGCATCAGGTCGAGAAACTCGCCGCGATAACGATCGACGCAAAACGAATCCGACAGCGTCAGCGCGACCTTTCGGCCCGCATCATGGGCGATGGTCGAGGCCTTCACGAAAGCATCCTTGGCGTTCTTCGGGTCCCAGAGATAGCCCTCGAGATAGACGAAGCTGGAGGCGGCGACCTCCGCGGCATCGATATCGGAGGGGCCGAGGTCCTGCGCCGCACCGAGATAGGTGTTCATGGTGCGCTCGCCATCCGGCGTCACCAGGATGTAGGAACACCCCGTCGCCGGGCCGTCGGCCGCCGCTTTGGTCTCGAAGGCGACCCCGGCGGCGCGGATGTCGTGGGTATAGAGACGGCCGATCTGGTCATCCCTGACCTTGCCGACATAGGCGGCGCGGGCGCCGAGATTAGCCAAGCCGACAATGGTGTTGGCCGCCGAGCCGCCGGACATCTCCGTGGCCGGGCCCATGTCCCGGTAGATCGAGGCCGCCCGGGCCTCGTCGATCAGCGCCATGCCGCCCTTGGTCATGCCATGCTGGCTAAGAAAGCCCTCATCGGTCTGCACCAGAACGTCGAAAATCGCATTACCGATCCCGAGAACATCGTATTTCGCTGCGGTCATTGATCGGTCCTGTTTTCGGCGATTGCGCTGGTGCGGGAAATCCGGTCCAAACCGGTTTGAAGAGGGTGCAGCGGCCTATCACGACCGACCCTGCGCCAGCAAGCGACGCTCTCCTTGTTTGAGCACGATCTCCGCGCAATCGCGTTCCGCTGATGTCGCGAGGGAAAACCGGTGGCCACTTTTCCGGATCATGCTCTATACAGCATCTCATGATCCGATCCTTCCTCACGGTGTCCACGGGCACGCTGGCCTCGCGGCTGCTCGGATTCGCCCGCGATTCGATGATCGCGGCGCTGCTCGGCGCGGGCCCGGTCGCCGACGCCTTCCTGGTGGCGTTCCAGCTGGTCAATGTTGTCAGGCGGCTGCTGACGGAGGGCGCGGTGAACGCGGCGCTGGTGCCGGCTTGGCTGCGCGTGCGCGAGGCCGAGGGCGCGGTTAAAGCCGCCGCTTTCGCCGGCCGCGTGCTCGGCACCGTCAGCGCAGCCCTAGTCGTCGTGACCGCGCTGATCGGCCTGTTGATGCCGTTTGTCATCGGCGCGCTGGCGCCCGGTTTTGCCGGACAGCCGACGCTGCAGCTGGCCGTCGACAATGCCCGGCTGATGCTGCCCTATCTCGCTTTCGCGGGCCCCGTCACCGTGATGATGGCGCTGCTGAACGCGCAAGCCAGATTCGCGCTGACGGCGTTTTCGCCGCTGTTGTTCAACATCGCCCTGATCGCGGTGATGATCGCACTGATCGTCTGGCGGCAGGATGCGGCTTTCGCGGCCCTGGTCATCGCCGCGACCGTCGGCATGGCCGGACTGCTGCAGCTTTCGATACTGGTGTTGCGCCGGGGCGGCAGCATCGCGACACCGTTACGCGTCTCCTTTGACGCCGAGATGCGCGGCTTTCTCGGCCAGGCGATCCCCGGCATGATCGCCAGCGCCTCGCCGCAATTGCTCGTGATTGCCGGCGCCGTGATCGCCTCGTCGTCGCCGTCGGCGGTGTCGTGGCTGTACTTTGCAAATCGCCTGGTCGAACTGCCGCTCGGCCTCGTCGGCGTCGCCATTGGCACCGTGCTGGTGCCGGAACTGACGCGCGCGCTGCGCGGCGACGACCCGACCGCGGTCGCACACGCGGAGTCGCGCGGCCTCGAACTCGCGGTCGGTCTCGCGCTGCCGGCGACGCTCGGATTGATCGTGCTCGGCGAGCCGATCGCGCAACTGCTGTTCCAGCACGGCGCCTTCACCGCCTCCGATACCGCTGCCACCGCGCAGGCGCTGACATGGCTGGCGCTCGGCCTGCCCGCGCATGTGCTGGTCAAGGCGCAGTCGCCGGCCTTCTTCGCCCGTCACGATACGCGCGCGCCGCTCTGGGCGACGCTGAAGGGATTTGCTGTCGCCATCATTGCCGCCCTGGTGCTGGGTCGCGTGTTCGGCGCCGGCGGCATTGCCGCCGGCATCGCGCTCGGGGCCTGGAGCAACGCGTTGTCGCTGATCCGGCGGGGTGCGGCGAGCTTCGGATTTTCGATCGATGCGGCGGCACGCCGGCGGCTACCGCGCATGGTCGTGGCGGCGTTGGCGATGGGTGCACTGCTGTGGCTGATGGCGCGGTTGCTGCCGGCGCCGGGTGCGGATGCGCATGGCCTGGCGCACGCCATGCTGCTGATGGTGCTGATATCCGCCGCGATCGCGGTTTATGGCCTGTTTCTGGGCCTTTCCGGCGCCATCCGATGGGACGATGCGGTCAACGCGGTCAGGCGGACCAAGCCTGCCGACTTGCGCGGCTGAGCCCCGCGTGGCATTGGACGCGCGACAGCAGGCACGCGCGGGAATCTGACAAAATGGCATTCGTTGAACGGGTTTTTTCAGGCGTCCAGCCGACAGGCAATCTGCATCTCGGCAATTACCTCGGCGCGATCGTCAACTTCGTGAAGATGCAGGCGACCCACAACTGCATCTATTGCGTGGTCGACATGCACGCGCTGACGCAGCCGGTGGAAGTGTGGGGCGGCCCGGCCGAACTGGCGCGCAATACCCGCGAAGTCACGGCGGCCTTCATTGCCTCGGGCATCGACCCGAAGAAGCACATCGTGTTCAACCAGAGCCAGGTGTCCGGTCATGCGGAACTGGCGTGGATCTTCAATTGCGTGGCGCGGGTCGGCTGGCTCAACCGCATGACCCAGTTCAAGGAGAAGGCCGGCAAGGACCGCGAGGCGGCGTCGGTGGGTCTCTACGATTACCCGGTGCTGATGGCGGCCGATATTCTGCTCTATCGCGCCACCCATGTGCCGGTCGGCGAGGACCAGAAGCAGCATCTCGAGCTGTCGCGCGACATCGCGCAGAAATTCAACAATGATTTCGGCGACTCGATCCGCAAACACGGTGCCAATGACGGCTTGTTTTTTCCGATGCCTGAGCCGCTGATCACCGGTCCGGCGACGCGGGTGATGAGCTTGCGCGACGGCACCAAGAAGATGTCGAAATCGGATTCGTCGGATAATTCGCGCATCAATCTGACCGACGACGCCGACACCATCGCGCAGAAGATCCGCAAGGCGAAGACCGATCCGGAGCCGCTGCCGTCGGAGGAAAAGGGCCTCGAGACGCGCCCCGAAGCCGACAATCTGGTCGGGATCTTTGCAGCACTTGCGGGCCGCACCAAGGCCGACGTGCTCGGCGAATTCGGCGGCGGGCAGTTTTCGAGCTTCAAGAACTCGCTGGTGGAACTTTGCGTGGCAAAATTGTCGCCGATCGCCTCCGAGATGAAGAAGCTGGTGTCCGACCCCGCTTATGTCGACCAGATCCTGGTCGACGGCGCCGACCGCGCCCGCGAAATCGCCGCGGAGACCATGACGGCGACCAAGGACATCGTCGGTTTCGTCCGCAAACCGTAGCCTGTCGCAATTGACGCAGTGCACCTAATCCTCGCGCGCATTTTGCGGAATACGCGCGAGACGCGCCGCTTGTCTGACATGGCCGCGCCGTGGCACCATGCGGTCTGCTTGGCGCAGCACCGGGACATGCATGAGCACCCAGCGACGCAGCTACGAGACGGGTCACACGCCAAAATGCCTGGTTATCGTTGACGACACCGCGGAATCGGACCGGGCGGTCTACTACGCCAGCCGCTGGGCGATACGCGGCGGCGGCGGCGTGGTGATGTTGCGCATCATCGAGACCGAGGACCAGAACCAGCAATGGCTGGGAGTCGCCGAGGTCATGCGCGCCGAGGCGCATGAGGAAGCCAATGCCGCGCTCGATCGTGCCGCCAGGCATGCCAGCGGCATCGCCGCGATCACGCCGGAGCGCGTGATCCGCGAGGGCGATCCGACCGAGCAGATCCTCGAGGTCATCGACGCCGATGTGGATATCGCGATGCTGGTGCTGGCCGCCAATCCGGGGCCGGAAGGTCCGGGCCCGCTCATCACCATGATTTCCAGCGCGGTCGGCACGTTCCCGATCCCCGTCACCATCGTATCGGGCGCTCTGAGCGACGAGGAAATCGACGCATTGTCGTGATCGGTGGCGGCCCATAGCGTTTTCGAGCGAAGTGGACACCGGTTCGCGTGAAGAAAACGCGTCAAAACAGGAGTCTAGAGCTTCGGTTCTGATTCGATCAGAACCGAGCATGCTCTAGGCCCTTGATGCGGCTTAAGAACCCTGATCTGCGCCCCTTGACCGTGCATCCGCCGTCGCCATCTGTTACTGGATAAGCCACGCGCCGGCCTTGAACCGGCGACGCCGGAGAAAACCATGTTCATCCAGACCGAAGCCACCCCCAATCCCGCTACCCTGAAATTCATCCCCGGGCGCACTGTCCTCGACACCGGCACCCTGGAATTCACCAGCCGCGAGGCCGCCGCGCGTTCGCCGCTCGCCGAAAGACTGTTCGGCGTGCCCGGCGTCACCAGCGTCTTCTACGGCTCCGACTTCGTCACCGTGACCAAGGACGACAGCGACTGGCAGCACCTGAAGCCCGCGATTCTCGGCGCCATCATGGAACACTACATGTCCGGTGCGCCGCTGCTCGCCGACGGCAGTGCCGGCAGCGACGAGGCCGCCGATGAAGACGGCGAGTTCTTCAACGAGGCCGACGCCGAGACCGTCGAGATGATCAAGGATTTGATCGAAACGAGGGTGCGCCCGGCGGTCGCCAATGACGGCGGCGACATCACCTTCCGCGGCTTCAAGGACGGCATCGTCTATCTCAACATGAAGGGATCCTGCGCGGGCTGCCCGTCATCGACGGCGACGCTGCAGCACGGCATCCAGAACCTGTTGAGGCATTTCGTGCCGGACGTGGTCGAAGTCCGGCCGATATGAAGAGGTGGCGAGTGGCGAATAGCGAATGGCGAATGGCAAGTCGGTCTGACCTTCCATTCGCTATTCGCTATTCGCTATTCGCCCGCCCTCGATGCTGATCCTCGCCATCGACACCGCGCTCGATGCCTGCGCCGCGGGCGTGCTTGACACCGAAGCCGGCAAATTGCTGGCGCAGGAATCGGAAGGCATGAAGCGCGGCCACGCCGAGGCGCTGATGCCGCTGATCGCGCGGGTCATGAAAGCCTCCGGCATCGGCTTTTCGGGCCTTGACCGCGTCGCGGTGACCACAGGTCCCGGCAGCTTCACCGGCCTGCGGGTCGGACTTTCCGCCGCGCGCGGCATCGCTCTGGCCGCCAACAAGCCGGTGGTCGGCGTGACCACGCTGACGGCGTATGCCGCCCCCATCGTCAGCCAGAACGGCGAGCATCCCGTCATCTCGGCGATCGATGCGCGCCATGACCATGTGTACTTTCAGGCGGTCGGCGGCAATGGCAGTTCGCTGGTCCGGCCGCAGGTCGCGCCGATCGAGGAAGCCGTTGGCGCGTCAAGGTTCGGCGCGGCGTATCTGGTCGGCAACGCCGCCAGGATACTGGCCGACCGCTGGCCGGCCGATGCCCCGCGGCCGTTCAAGGTCGATGCGCAAGCAGCGCCCGACATCGCCTGGGTGGCCTGGCTGGGGGCGGCGGTCAGCCCGAATACCGCACCGGCGCGCCCATTTTATCTGCGCGCGCCCGACGCCAAACCGTCAAAAGACCCGCTGCAAAAAGCCGCGCAGCCTCCCCCGCCATGAACTCATGGCTGTCCGAATGGTGGGGCGGCGGCATCGCGGTGGTCGAGCCGGCGACCCTGCGGGACGCGGCGCGCCTGGTGCAATTGCACGGCGAATCGTTTCACCGCGGCTGGGGCGAAGCCGAATTCGAGGCGATGCTGGCCGAGCGCAACACGCTGGTGCACCGGTTGAGAATTGGTCGCAAGATCGCGGGCTTTGCCGTGTCGCGAATCGCGGCGGACGAGGCCGAAATACTCTCGATTGCGGTCGCGGCGAGCCATCGCGGCCGCGGTCTGTCCCGCAACCTGCTCATGACCCATCTCGGCCACCTCGCCGGCCGCGGCGTGCGCAGCGTATTCCTCGAGGTCGAAGAAAATAACCAGCCGGCGCGCCGGCTGTACGAACGCTCCGGATTTACCGTCATCGGACGCCGCGAACGCTACTACCGGGAGGCGAATGGGGAACAATTGAATGCCATGGTGATGCGCCGCGACTTGTCGTGACGCCCCGGCGGTGGCACAAGGGGGCACGGAGCGGACGAGCAAAAGTGGAGTCCGGTTTGCGTCGGATCAAAGCTCCGGACGAATAAGTGGCGCATGAGGTCCTGGCCAGGCCGCTGACACCCGTAAAGCCCCGGAGGGCCTTAAGGGGGTGCTTTGGCGGACCCACGCGCTGTTACCCAAGGCAGAAACCCATGACCGCACTGAAATCCACGCCCGCGCTCAAGGCCACCGGTATCGAAGCCCGCTGCGCCGCCACCGGCATGCGCATGACCGAACAGCGCCGCGTCATCGCGCGCGTGCTGGCGGAAGCGGCCGATCACCCCGACGTCGAGGAGCTCTACCGCCGCTGCGTCGCGGTCGACGACAAGATCTCGATCTCGACGGTGTATCGCACGGTGAAACTGTTCGAGGACGCCGGCATCATCGAGCGCCACGACTTCCGCGAGGGCCGCGCCCGCTACGAGCAGATGCGCGACAGCCACCACGACCACCTGATCAATCTGCGGGACGGCAAGGTGATCGAATTCACCAACGAGGAAATCGAGAAGCTGCAGGCCGAAATCGCCCGCAAGCTCGGCTACAAGCTGGTCGATCACCGGCTGGAACTGTATTGCGTCCCGCTGGAAGACGACAAATCCTGAGCGCGTGAAAATTCCGAACTCGAAATTCGATCTCGTCATCTTCGATTGCGACGGTGTGCTGGTCGACAGCGAAGTTATTTCCTGCCGCGCGCATTCGGAGACGTTGACGCGGCACGGCTATCCGATCACAGCCGACGAGGTGCTCGATCGCTTTCTCGGCGTGTCGGACCGCGAAGCGCGTCAGGCCGTCGAGGCCGAGTTGGGCCGCAAGCTTCCGGACGATTTTGAAGGTCAGGTCAAGCAAGCCACCCTGCAGTTCTATGCCGGCGATCTGCGGGCAATCTTGCATGTCGGCGACGCGATCGCCGCGATCGACCTGCCCAAATGCGTGGCCTCGAGCGGCACACCCGAGAAGATCCACCACGGCCTGGGCTGCGCCGGCCTTTATGACGTTCTCGCGCCCCATATTTTCTCCGCCACCCAGGTCAAGCGCGGCAAGCCCGCGCCCGACCTGTTTCTGTTCGCGGCCGAGCAGATGCGGGCATCGCCCGAACGGTGCCTCGTGATCGAGGACAGCCTGCCCGGCATCATCGGCGCCCGGGCGGCCGGGATGACCGTGCTCGGCTTTCACGGCGGCAGCCATTGCCGCCCCGGCTACGGTGACACGTTGCGCGCCGCCGGCGCCGTCATGGCGTTCGATGACATGCGGCAATTGCCCGGTCTGATCGCGCAAATCGACCGAAAACCGGGCCTGATCGCTGGATTTTAGGTCCTTTAGGCTATATCTGAAGCCGGCGCCGCAATGGCGCCGTTTCCGGACAGCATTCAGGTTCCATGAAGCCGCCGCGCAAGCTGCATATCAAGTCCTATGGCTGTCAGATGAATGTCTACGATGCGCAGCGCATGGTGGACACGCTGGCGGGCGAAGGTTTTGTCGAGACGGCAACCGTCGACGACGCGGATCTGGTGATCCTCAATACCTGTCACATCCGCGAAAAGGCCTCCGAGAAGGTCTATTCGGAGTTGGGGCGGTTGCGCGTCGCCAAGGACGAAGCCGCGCGCCATGGCAGGACCATGAATATCGCGGTGGCCGGCTGTGTCGCTCAGGCCGAAGGCCAGGAAATCATCCGTCGTGCCCCGGTGGTGGATGTCGTCGTCGGCCCGCAAAGCTACCACCATCTGCCGCAACTGCTGGCACGTGCGAAAAGCCATGGCCGCGCGCTGGAGACGGAATTCCCGGTCGAGGACAAGTTCAGCTTTCTGCCGCCGCCAGCTGCGGATGCGATCCGCGCGCGCGGCATCTCATCCTTTGTCACCGTGCAGGAAGGCTGCGATAAATTCTGCACCTTCTGCGTGGTGCCGTATACGCGCGGCACCGAGGTGTCGCGGCCCGTCGCCAGGATCGTCGATGACGTGCTGCGGCTCGCCGACCATGGCGTGCGCGAAATCACCCTGATCGGCCAGAACGTCAACGCCTATCACGGCGAAGGTCCGAACGGACGGGTCTGGTCATTGGGCGATCTCTTGCGCCGGCTTGCCGATATTCCCGGCATCGTGCGGCTGCGCTATTCGACCAGCCACCCCCGCGACGTCGACGACACGCTGATCGAAGCCCACCGCGATCTGCCGGCGCTGATGCCGTTCGTGCATCTTCCGGTCCAGTCCGGTTCCGACCGGATTCTGTCGGCCATGAACCGCAAACATACTGCCGATGATTATCGGGCCGTCATCGACCGATTTCGCGCCGTACGGCAAGATATTGCATTTTCATCGGATTTTATCGTGGGCTTCCCCGGCGAGACCGAGGAAGATTTCTCCGCCACCCTCGCGCTTGTCACGCAAATCGGATACGCTGGCGCTTATTCGTTCAAATATTCGCCACGGCCGGGGACGCCGGCGGCGGACATGCAGGAGACGGTGTCAGCGGCTGAGATGGACGAGCGATTGGTGCGGCTTCAGGAGTTGATCGACAGCCAGCAATCGGCCTTCAACCAGGCTGCGATTGGCAACATTGTCGATGTGCTGTTCGAGCGCTCAGCCCGCAATCCCGGCCAGATCGTCGGCCGCACCGCTTATCTGCAGCCGGCGCATGTGATGGCCGCGCCCGACATCATTGGACAGGTGTTGCCGGTCAGGATCGAAAGCCTCGAGCGCTACAGCCTGCTCGGCCAGCTTGCGCCAGCTTCACACGAGCAGGGCCGCCTGCCGGCATCTCCGCAAATGACCGCTTCTTCGCAAACGAGAATGGGAGCCTGAACCCTTGCCCAAAAGCGCATCGGATTCGCCTTCGCTCGCTCCCAACCGCAAACTCGACCGCGACATGCAAATCCCGCCCGAAACGCAAGTCGTCATCGACTTCGATGACAACAGGGGAGCGTCGGCGCTGGTCGGGCCCTATGGCCAGAATCTGGCGCTGGTCGAGCGCCGACTCGGCGTCGTCGTCGATTCCCGCGGCAATCACATCACGATCGCCGGATCGCGCGATGGCTGCGACGCGGCGCGGCGCGTGCTGGAGACGCTGTATGCGCAGGCCGTGCAAGGGCACGATCTGGACCAGGGCGAAGTCGAGGGCGCGATCCGCGCCGTGATCGCGCAGGGCTCGCTGTTCGAATTCGATGCCAAGACCGCGAAATCGGCCTTCGAGACCATCAATCTGCGCAAACGCCCGGTGCGGGCACGCACCGCTGCCCAGGATTCCTATATTCGCGCGCTGAAACGCCATGAAATGGTGTTCGGCATCGGCCCGGCCGGCACCGGCAAGACCTGGCTCGCGGTGGCGCATGCCGCGCAATTGTTCGAACGCAAGGAGGTCGACCGCATCATCCTGTCGCGTCCGGCGGTCGAGGCCGGCGAGCGGCTTGGCTTCCTTCCCGGCGATCTCCGCGAGAAGGTCGATCCCTACCTGCGGCCGATCTACGACGCGCTGTACGATTTGATGGATTCCCGCATCGTCGAGCGCGCGCTGCAGGCCGGCGAGATCGAGATCGCGCCGCTCGCCTTCATGCGCGGCCGCACGCTGACCAACGCCGCCATCATCCTCGACGAGGCGCAAAACACCACCTCGATGCAGATGAAGATGTTCCTGACGCGCCTGGGCGAGAACAGCCGCATGATCATCACCGGCGATCCCTCCCAGGTCGACCTGCCGAACGGCCAGACCTCGGGTCTTGCGGAAGCCGCCAAGCTGCTCGACGGCGTCGAGGGCATCGCGCAGGTGAAATTCACGGCCGAAGACGTGATTCGCCATGAACTGGTGGCGCGGATCGTCGCCGCCTATGAAGGATTGCCGCAGCGGCCGGCAACCAAAAAGCCTTGATGCGAAAATCCGCCGCAAGAGGCGCGCCGGAAGCGATTTCGGAGCGCAAAAGAAATTCCGGAGCGATGGCGTACACTGCCCTTCCCATGACCGAGGTTCTCGTCGTCGCCGACGCCTGGCAGAACGAGCCCGACGCCGAGGCCGTGATCCAGCGGGCCATCGCGGCGGCGGCCGAGATGGCCGATGCGGACACCGGCGAGGCGGAACTCGCGGTCATGCTGACCGACGATTCCGGAATCCGCACGCTGAACAACAACTGGCGCGGTATCAACAAGCCGACCAACGTGCTGTCGTTTCCGGCGTTGCAGCCGAGCGGCGCTGCCGGGCCGGACGATGCCCCGCGCATGCTCGGCGACATCGCGATCGCCTATGAGACGACGCGCCGCGAGGCCGATGACGAGCAGAAGCCGTTCGACCATCATCTCAGCCATTTGGCGGTCCACGGTTTCCTGCATCTGATCGGTTACGATCACGAAAAGGACGACGACGCCGAGGCCATGGAAGCTCTGGAGACGGAGATTCTGGCGCAACTCGGCATTCCCGATCCGTATGCGGACCGGGAGCGGATGAACTGATATGCCGGACTCCGACCCGACCCACGACAATCCGCGCAACACCCGCAACCTGCCGGCGGTGGTGCCGCAGGGCGAGGTCTTGCGTCCGGCCACCGACAACTGGCTGACGCGCGCGATCCGCACGCTGTTCGGCTGGAAGCCCGGATCGGTCCGCGACGACCTGCAGGTGGTGCTCGATGCCTCGACGCCGGACGACGTCGGCTTTTCCGCCATCGAGCGCACCATGCTGCGCAATATTCTCGGCCTGCATGAACGCCGTATCGCCGACGTGATGATTCATCGCGCCGACATCATCGCGGTCAAGCGCGACATTCCACTGGGCGAATTGATGAGCCTGTTCGAGAGCGCCGCGCATTCGCGCCTCGTCGTCTACAACGAAACCCTCGACGACCCCGAAGGCATCGTCCACATCCGCGATCTCCTGGCGTTCATGACCGCGAGGGCGCACGTATCCGAGACGGGAAAAGGCAAGACCAAGCGCAAGAAGCCGTTCCCCGCCGGACTCGATCTGCGCGCGGTCGATCTGGCGTTGCCGCTGTCGGAATCCAACATCATCCGCAAGCTGCTTTACGTGCCGCCGTCGATGCGGGCGATCGATCTATTGGCGCAGATGCAGGCCTCGCGCATCCATCTGGCGCTGGTGGTCGACGAATATGGCGGCACCGACGGGCTGGTGTCGATCGAGGACATCGTCGAGCAGATCGTCGGCGAGATCGACGACGAGCATGACAGCGACGAGCCACCGGCGATCGTGCGGCAGGCCGACAATTCCTTCATCGCCGACGCGCGCGCCAGCCTGGACGACGTCCGCTCCGTGATCGGCGAGGATTTCGTCACCGGCGAAGCCGGTGAAGAGGTCGAGACGCTCGGCGGCTATCTGGTGACCCATGTCGGCCGCCTGCCGGTGCGCGGCGAAGTCATTTCAGGCCCCGGCAACTACGAGATCGAAGTGCTCGACGCCGATCCGAGGCGCGTCAAGCGGCTGCGTATCGCCACGCGCAAGGAACGCCCCGCCGCGCGGTCGCAGCGCGAGGGCCGTCGCCGCGAGGCCACACCCGAGCAAGGTCCGGCACAGGCCAATGACAATGCGAGCCCGACGCCCGGCGATGGAGCCGGTTCGCAGTGATCGCTCTGGATAAACTCCGCACGCTCGGTCTTGCGATCATCCTGGCCTGGGGCTGGAAGCGCGCCGCCATCGCGTTCGCCGCGGGTGCGCTGTCGGCGCTCGCGATGGCGCCGTTCAATGCCTGGCCGGTGCTGTTTCTGACCTTTCCGGTCATGGTCTGGCTGATCGACGGTGCTGGCGCCGGGCGGCTGCGCGGCGTGCCGGCGGCCGCGATGGCCGGCTGGTGGTTCGGTCTCGGCTATTTCGTGCCGGGACTGTACTGGCTCGGCTACGCGTTCCTGGTCGACGCGTCGACCTTCGCCTGGCTGATGCCATTCGCCGTGCTGGGCCTGCCGGCCTATCTCGCGCTGTTCACCGCCGCGGGCTTTGCGCTGGCGCGCCTGATCTGGACCAAGGGCGCTTCGCGCGTGATCGCGCTCGCACTGAGCCTCACCATCAGCGAATGGCTGCGCGGTCATGTGCTCACGGGCTTTCCATGGAACGCATTCGGCTACGCGCTCTCGGAACCGCTGGCGCTGGCGCAGACGGCGTCGCTGATCGGGCTGTGGGGCCTGACGTTTCTGAGCGTCGCGATCTTCGCCAGTCCTGCCGTATTGATCGATGGCAGTTCGCGCGGACGCAAGCCATGGATCGCGCCGGTGGCGGCGCTGGCGCTGCTCCTCGCCATGGGCATTTTCGGCGGCGTCCGCCTGAGCCTGCATCCGACGGCCGACGTTGCCAAGGTGAGGCTGCGGATCATGCAGCCCAACCTGCAGCAGGACGTCAAATTCAATTACGCCGCCAAGGCGGAAGTGATGCAGAAATATTTGACGCTTTCGGATCGCGCCTCCGGCCCGCAATCCACCGGCGTGCGCGACGCCAGCATCCTGATCTGGCCGGAATCGGCGTTTCCCTTTTTCCTGACGCGCGAAGCCGACGCGATGGCGCAGATCGCCGATCTGCTGCCCAAGGGCACCGTCCTGATCACTGGCTCGGTGCGCGCGCCGGATCTGCCGCCGGGGACGCGGATCACCCGCGCCTATAATTCAATCTATGTTATCGACCATGACGGCAGCGTGTTGTCGGTCTACGACAAACTGCATCTGGTGCCGTTCGGCGAATATCTGCCGTTTCAGGACTGGATGGAAAAGATCGGCCTGGAACAGCTCACCAGGGTTCAGGGCGGATTTATTCCAGGCCTGCGCCGCCGCCCGATGGACATACCGAACGCCCCGCGCGCGCTACCATTGATCTGCTACGAGGCGATTTTTCCCTCTGACGTTGCGACGCGCGACGACCGTCCAGGATGGATCGTCAACCTGACCAATGACGGCTGGTTTGGAATTTCGACCGGTCCCTACCAGCATCTGCAGCAGGCGCGGCTGCGCGCGATCGAGCAGGGACTGCCGGTGGTTCGTGCAGCAAATACAGGCATTTCCGCCGTCATCGATCCCGTGGGACGCATTGTTGCGCGGCTCGACCTCGGCGTCGAAGGGGTCCTGGATGCCAGCCTGCCCTCCCCGATCGCGCCGACCATTTACGCACGCAACGGCGACATTCCCGCCGCAATCATGCTTGCCGCCGCCTTCCTTTTCGTCATCCGGCGGCGCGCTGCGAAGCGGCGAATTTCGTGACGCCCTTATTTTCATCCCTAGTTTCGGTTAACCGGCGGAAATATCGGCGGCCCAAAATCCGGAGTTGACAGACCGACCATGCAATTCGCATTCTGCGGAACAGTCGAAAATATATCCAGTCAGTTCGTTGCTCAAATTGTCTAAATTTCTTCCCGACGCTTTCCGAGCAAGATTTGACGGTGCTGGCGCCTGACGCGTAATTCGCTTTGCCTCGCTTTCAGGCGCATCCCATGGAGTGTTGGAAATGTCGACCAAAGCGCCGAACCCTGTTGACAAATATGTCGGCAGTCGCGTGCGCATGCGGCGCATCATGCTCGGGATGAGCCAGGAGAAACTCGGCGAAGCGTTGGGCCTCACCTTCCAGCAGGTGCAGAAATACGAAAAGGGCACCAACCGGGTCGGCGCAAGCCGCATCCAGCAGATCTCGGAAATACTCCAGGTCCCGGTTTCGTTCCTGTTCGAGGGCGGCCCCAGCGGCATCGCCAGCCCCGAGGGCTACAGCGAAGGCGCTTCGCCGTCTTATGTTTCCGATTTCCTGGCGACCTCCGAGGGCCTGGCGCTGACCCGGGCGTTCACGCGTATCACCGACACCAAGCTCCGGCGCAGCATCGTCGAACTGGTCGAACAGATCGCCTCGCGCGAAGCGCCCGACAAGCGCTAAGCTTGATCGATTAGGTTTGAGCGACTTCGCAATCTGTCATATGTCGTCAAGCGCGCCTTAGCGCAAATCCGGGCCATTCAGATTCCGGGTTCGCGCCAAAAATGGCGCATCCCGGAACGACAAGCGCGAGCCATCCACATGCTGACGACCGCCAATCCCTTCGATTCCAATCCGTTCGATTCCCTGGCCATCCTCGACGGCATCCGCCGCTGGGTTGAGATCGAGACGCCGACCGAAGCGCCCGCGCAGGTCAACAGGCTGGCCGACCTGGTCGCGGACGGCTATCGCGACCTCCCCGCCACCATCGAGCGCGTCGCCGGACACTCCGGCTGCGGCGATCATCTGGTGGCCCGTTCGACTTGGGGACAGGATGCGCCGGGCATCCTGATTCTGAGTCATCTCGATACGGTTCATCCCATGGGCTTCATCGAGCGTCTGCCGTTCAAGATCGAGGGTGACAGCGCCTTCGGGCCCGGTATCTACGACATGAAGGGCGGCGCCTATCTGGCCTATCACGCGTTCCGGCAGCTCTGCGCGAGTGATGCGCGTTCGCCGCTCGGGGTGACCCAGCTCTACGTCTCCGACGAGGAGATCGGCAGCCCAACCTCGCGCGCGCTGATCGAAGCCGAGGGGCGCCGGGCAAAATATGTGCTGGTGACCGAGCCCGCCCGCGACGGCGGAAAAATCGTCACCGGGCGCAAGGGCGTCGCGCGCTTCGAGGTTTATGTCAAAGGCGTCCCGGCGCATGCCGGCACGCGGCCCGGGGACGGCCGCAGCGCGATCCGCGAACTCGGCAACATCATCCAGACGCTGGAGGCCATGAACGATCCGGAGCGCGGCGTCACCGTCAATGTCGGCGTGGTCAGGGGCGGCACCAAGCCCAACGTCATTGCCGAGGAGGCCTATGCCGAGGTCGACATGCGCGTGCCCACCATCGCGGACGCCGACGAACTCGTTCCCAGGATTCTCAATCTGAAATCGCGCAGCGAAGGTGTTACCGTGAAAGTCGTCGGCGAATTGAACCGTCCGCCCTACGAGAAGGGCAATGCCGGCGCCGCACTTTACGAATACGCCAAGACGCTGGCCGCGGAAATCGGCTTCGATCTGGTGGATACGTCGACCGGCGGCGGCTCCGACGGTAATTTCACCGCGCCACATACCGCAACCCTCGACGGGCTCGGCGTCGACGGCAAGGGCGCGCATACCCATTACGAGCAGATGTACATTTCGTCGATCGAGCCGAGGGCGCGGCTGCTGCATCGGCTGTATCAGACGCTGCGATGAGCGTCGCCGACAAGGATCCGGCGGAGCGCGATGTATCGTCCGACGATGGCGCGCTTCATCCGCAGGGCTCGTTCTTCGGCCGCCGCAAGGGCCACAAGCTCCGCGCGCACCAGGCCGAGCTGATCGAACATCTGCTGCCGCGCCTTGCGCTCGATATCAGCGGAAAAAGCCCGCCCGATCTTGCGTTCCTGTTCGATCCGCCGGCCGACGGCGTCAGGCTCGAAATCGGATTCGGGGGCGGTGAACATCTGATCGCGGAAGCGCGCGCCTTTCCCGCTGCCGGCTTCATCGGCTGCGAACCCTATGTCAACGGCATGGCGAAGATTCTGACCCAGATCGAGGCCAACAAGACAGCCAACATCCGCCTGTTCGCCGGCGACGCCGCCGAGTTGTTGGCATGGGCGCCGCCGCGCGCGCTGAACCGGATCGACCTGATCCATCCGGACCCCTGGCCGAAGCGGCGGCACTGGAAACGGCGCTTCGTGCAGGACACGACGGTGGCCGCCATGGCGCGCGCGCTGAAGCCGGGCGGCGAGTTTCGTTTCGTCAGCGATATCGACGATTACTGCGCCTGGACCTTGGCGCATCTAGCCCGCTCGCCCGACTTTGCCTGGACCGCCGAACGGGCCGCCGACTGGCGCGAGCCTTGGGCCGACTACACGATGACGCGCTACGGCGCCAAGGCCGAGCGCGAAGGGCGCAAGGCGGCGTATCTGAGATTTCGCAGGACCTCGTCCTGAGGAGCGTCGACGGAGTTTATCATCGGGCCGCGCTTTGCGCGGACCCGTTGGCCGCGTCTCGAAGCATGAGCGATCACGGGCCTCATGGTTCGAGACGGCGCAAGGGCGCCTTCTCACCATGAGGAGGTTGCACTTGACGTTACTTCAGAAGAAGACGAACCGTCGCTACTGCTTCGCCGCCTCGCCCATCCGCGCCTTGCTGGCGTCGGTGGCTTCCCACACCATGCGCTTGCCGCGCTCGCGGCCCAACAGCTCGATCGGATCGCGATTGTCGATGTGGCCGAACTGTCCCTTGTAGACGCTGTAGCCGCATAATTCCTGCAGGCGGCGCGGAAACCGCGTCGCGGTCTCCCGGGGGATGCCGAGCTGCAGGTTTTCCTGCTGCCGCATCCAGCCCCAGCAATAAGCGCAGGAAAATGCAAAGCGCCTGGCGTCTGAGGTGTTGGCGCCGCCGCCATGCCAGAGCGCGCCGTCGAACAGCATCACGCTGCCCGCCGGCATCGTCGCGGTGACGGCAGCGTAATCCCTGCCGTATTCGGGCGAGGAATCGTATTTATGGCTTGCCGGGATGATCCTTGTCGCCCCGTTGTCATCCCTGAAGTCCGACAGCGCCCAGATCGCATTCAGCGTGATCGGGATGTGCGGACGCGGCAGCGGAATCAGTTGCGTGTCCTCGTGGATCGGTTGCGCCTCCTGGCCCGGGCCGAGCACCAGCGAGCAGAACGACGACAACAGGCACTCCTTGTCGAGCACGCGCTCCACGATCGGCAGCACATTCCAGTGCAGCGGCACTTCCCAGAAAATCTCGTCATAGGTCAGAAGATTGTTGATGCGGACGGTCTTGAAACCCTCGAACGACGTCTTGGCGTAGCCGAGGCCGTGCTCGCGCTCGGTCCGCTCCAGCGCCTGCTTCAATCCTTCGACGAGGGCGGGATCGGCGGCGCGCTCGATCACCGTGTATCCGTCGTCACGGATCTTGTCGGCATGCAGTTGAATGTCGGCGTCCGTCAGCATTTCGATCTCCCCGATGGCGCTGTATCCGCGCCTTTGAGATCAGCTTAGCCGTCTCCCGCGGTATTTGTGAAGGGATCGGTGCCCATCGGCATTGCGACAGGCGAAACAACTCACGCCGATTGCTTGGTCTGCCAGAAGCCGACCACCCGCTCCGCGGTCGAGGGCATCAGGCGGGCGAAATTCACCCGCGCGCTTTCGATGTCGGCCGGCGACGCCACCCGGCTGGGCCCCAACCGGAGCAGGATCAGGGCGCGCACCGTTGCCCATTCAAGGTCGATACTCTTGCCGACAATCAGGATCGGATCGTAGCGGTCTCCGGCGATCAGGTGGTCGAGCGTTGCGATCTTGACCCCCGACATCGCCGATAGCGCCGCCACCGCTTCCTCGTATTTGTAGGCTTTGGCAAAGCCGAACAGGGCTGCTTCATTCAACCCGCCGGCGCGATGCAGCGCCAGAATCGCGCGCTGCGCCGGCGCAAAGTCGCGGCGGCTCTCGACCACCTCGACGACGCCGGAGATCTCGCTTATCGCCCGGGTGATCGCGGCCTGCCTGCCGGGCTTGACCACCTCGAGCAGGCGACGCCGGACGATGTCGGCCGATCCTTCCAGGAGATCCCTTAGCCGCTGGTCCGAGAGATCGTCGCGCTGGCCCACGGTGAGCGTCAGGACGCCGTCACGGCTCGCGCGCTTGATCAGTGCGGAATATCCGGTTGGCGAAAATTGCGCGCCCGCATTGCCGGCGGCGCGCCTGACCACATCGCGGTCGCCGCGGCGAACGATGATTTCGGTGAGATCGGGAGAAAGCGTTGCCCGTTCCGACATCGCCAATAGATGGCCCTGGCCCTGGAGGCGCGCGATTTCGACCAGGGCGGCCTCATCGAGCAGCGGCGACCGGCGCAGCAGCGGGCCCGCGATCAGGATTTCGTCCTCGCGCGCGAGCTGGCCGACCAGCGCGCGTGGCGCATTGCGGAGCACCGACAGCCGTTCGGCCAGGTCGGCGCGCGCGGCGGTTTCGGTGTGCGGGACGAGATCGATCAGAATTTCGTCGAACAGATCGACATGGTCGGGCCGCAGGTTCGCAGCCCCCTGCAGAAACAGCTCGGCGATCCCGCGTGCGGCCTCGGCAAGGCGCCCGGGATCGCCCTGCTTGAGTATCTCTTCGAGCCCGGGAATCAGCGAGGTAGCAACCGTCATGAACACTACTCAAACCCGCCGGAACGACGGGCTTTGAGCGACAATCTAGGTCGGCCTGGTGAACGAAGGGTTAGGTTTGAAAGCGGACGAAATGGCCCGTAAAATCCCTGCTTCGAGGCCTCGCGGGCCTTGTCGGATCGGGGAAAAACCGCTATATCAGCCGCATCTTATCGTTCTCATACGATCGCGTATTGAGAGTGGGCCCCCCGGGACCCGCTCTTTTTTATTACCTGAACGAGCCCGGGAATGCGACCGCTGTGCCCGGCTCGGGCAGCCCGGTCGGACCGTGTTCAAGGCCCGGCCCAACCCGATGCAAGCTAGACCGCCCCAAAGACCGCCTAAAGGCAAGTTTTGACACTGGATATGACCGATCCAACTGCTGGTTCCCTTGACACCGAACTGCTGGCCGAGCCGCGCCTCGTCGTCGAGCCCGGTGCTGCGGCGCGGGTGTCGGCGATCGCGGGTCCGGTGCTGCAGGGAATGGGTTACCGGCTGGTCCGGATCAAGATATCGGGCGAAAGCGGCTGCACCGTCCAGATCATGGCGGAACGGCCGGACGGATCGATGCAGATCGAGGATTGCGAAGCGATTTCAAAGGCGCTGTCGCCGGTACTCGACGTCGCCGACCCGATCGACCGGGCCTACCGGCTGGAGATTTCCTCGCCCGGGATCGACCGGCCGCTGGTGCGCCGCTCCGATTTCGAGCGTTACGCCGGCCATCTCGTGAAGATCGAGATGGCGGTCGCGCATGGCGGCCGCAAGCGGTTCCGCGGCACGCTCGCCGGCGTCGAAGGCGACGCGGTGCGCTTACATCGCGATGACATACGTTCGGGCGAAGATGTCGATGTTCTGCTGGTAATGGAAGATATCGCCGACGCCAGGCTGGTTCTGACCGACGATCTGATCGCGGAATCGATGCGGCGCGGCAAGGCCGCGGAACGCGAGCTGCGCCAGTCGCTCGGGATCGAGCCGCCCCCGCCGCCCCATGCCAGGAAAAGCGATCCTGCCAAGAGCAACAAACCGAAGCCGAAATTGAAGCCGAACAAGCCCACCCCGAAGAATACCAAGGAACACCGCCTCGCCGCAGAACGACTGCGCCGGGGCGACACCGATCCCACGAGAGGAGACTAAAGCCATGGCAGCTGTCAGCGCCAACAAACTCGAACTGCTGCAGATCGCAGACGCGGTCGCGCGCGAGAAATCGATTGACCGCGGCATCGTGATCGCGGCGATGGAAGACGCCATCGCCAAGGCGGCGCGCGCCCGCTACGGCAGCGAAACCGACGTGCACGCCGAGATCGACGCCAAGAAGGGCGAATTGCGGCTGTCGCGCCACATGCTGGTGGTCGACCAGGTGGAAAACTCCGCGAACCAGATTTCGCTGGAAGATGCCCGCCGCGCCAATCCCGGCGCGCAAATCGGCGACACCATCGCCGACACCCTGCCGCCGCTGGAATATGGCCGCATCGCCGCGCAATCGGCCAAGCAGGTGATCGTGCAGAAGGTGCGCGAGGCCGAGCGCGACCGGCAGTATCAGGAATTCAAGGACCGCATCGGCGACATCGTCAACGGCATCGTCAAGCGCGTCGAATACGGCAGCGTCATCGTCGATCTCGGCCGCGGCGAAGCCATCATCCGCCGCGACGAGATGCTGCCGCGCGAGGTGTTCCGCAACGGTGACCGCGTCCGCGCCTATATTTTCGACGTGCGGCGCGAGACCAGGGGACCGCAGATCTTCCTGTCCCGCACCCATCCGCAATTCATGGCGAAACTGTTCGCGCAGGAAGTTCCGGAAATCTATGACGGCATCGTCGAGATCAAGGCGGTGGCCCGTGACCCCGGCTCGCGCGCGAAAATCGGGGTGATTTCCCGGGATTCGTCGGTCGACCCGGTCGGCGCCTGCGTCGGCATGCGCGGCTCGCGCGTGCAGGCGGTGGTCAACGAGCTGCAGGGCGAGAAGATCGACATCATTCCATGGTCGCCCGACATCGCGACCTTCGTCGTCAACGCGCTGGCGCCCGCCGAGGTCGCCAAGGTCGTGATCGACGAGGACCGCGAGCGGATCGAAGTCGTGGTTCCCGACACCAACAACCAGCTGTCGCTGGCGATCGGCCGGCGCGGCCAGAACGTGCGTCTGGCCTCGCAGCTGACCGGCTGGGACATCGACATCCTGACCGAACAGGAAGAATCCGAGCGTCGCCAGGCCGACTTCGAGAACTCGACGCGCGTGTTCATGGAAGCGTTGAACGTCGACGAAGTGGTCGGCCAATTGCTGGCGTCGGAAGGCTTCACCTCGGTAGAGGAACTGGCGATGGTCGACGCCAAGGAACTGGCCGGTATCGAAGGCTTCGACGAGGAAACCGCCAACGAGCTGCAAAGCCGGGCCCGCGAATATCTGGAACAGCTCGAAAGCGAGCTCGAAAACAAACGTAAGGAGCTCGGTGTGGAAGACGCTTTGAAGACGGTGCCCGGCGTGACCTCGAAGATGCTGGTGAAATTCGGCGAGAACGACATCAAGACGGTCGAGGATCTGGCCGGATGCGCCACCGACGACCTGGTCGGCTGGACCGAGCGCAAGGAAGGCGGCGAGCCGACCAAGCACCCCGGCATTCTCGACGCCAACGAAATCTCGCGCGACGACGCCGAGAACATGATCATGCAGGCGCGGGTCCTCGCCGGCTGGATCACCGAAGCCGATCTGGCCAAGAAACCCGAGGAGACCGGGGCCGAGACCCCCGAAGGTCAGCCGGTTTGATGCGCGCGTCGCGCAAAAAGCTTGCCCTCGGACCCGATCCGAGGGTGGAACACCGGTTTTGCGCGACCGTAACGCGCAAATGACAGGAGCCGTGTCGCCCGCATGCTTGCTATCGCCGACCCCGATCTCGACAACGGACCGCGGACCGACAGGTCCGCGAGGTCACGGATGTGCGCGGTCACGCGGCAGGTGCGGCCGATCGACGAGCTGATCCGCTTTGTGGTCGCGCCCTCGGGCGAGGTGATCCCGGATCTGAAACGCAAGCTTCCCGGTCGCGGCCTGTGGGTCGCAGCCTCGCGCCAGACGGTTGCGGAAGCCGTGCGGCGTCACCAATTCAGTAAGGGATTCAAGCGCGAAGTCCGCGTTTCACCGACGCTTGCCACCGACACCGAGGCCCTGCTGGTGCGCAGCACCATCGAGGCGCTGGCCATGGCCGCCAAGGCCGGCCAGGTGGTTTCGGGCTTCGGCAAGGTCGACGATACAATCAGGTCGCGGCAGACGCGGGCTTCGATCGGGGCGCTGATCCATGCCTCGGACGGCGCGGCCGACGGAATCCGGAAACTGGATGCCGTGCTCCGGCAAAATGCCGGGATTAACGATGAATCGAACCTTATTCCGGTCGTCACGGCGCTGACCTCCGAACAATTGGATTTGGCACTGGGGCGGTCAAATGTGATACATGCTGCCCTGCTCGCTGGCCCGGCGAGCAAAACGTTCCTGTCACGCAGCCATATCCTGGTCCGATACCGGATGGCGGACGCCGACAAGACAGCCGGTAATGCGGCCCAGAATTCGCCGATAGAGACTGTGCGGACACGCACGACGTAAACAGGATTAGGACTGCTGAATGGTCGATAAAACGCCTGGCGACAGGAAACTGAGTGTTCCGAACAAGACCCTGACGCTGAAGCCGCGGGTCGAGACGGGCACCGTCAAGCAGAGCTTCAGCCACGGCCGCACCAAGCAGGTCGTGGTTGAAAAGCGCGGCAAGCGCCGCGTCGGCGGCGATGGACCCGCAACGGAAACGCATGCGCCGGAGCCTGCGATCGTTGCCAAGGCCGCACCCGCAGCACCTGCCGCTCCCGCCCCCAAGGCGCCGCTCGCCCGTCCCGCGGCACCGCAGCCTTCTGCCTCGCGCGGCGGTTCCGGCGTGGTCCTGCGTACCCTGACCGAGGATGAGCGCTCGGCCCGCGCCAGCGCGCTTGCCGACGCCAAGGCCCGCGAGTTCGAAGAGCGCCGGCTGGCCGAAGAGGAAGCCAAGCGCCGCAACAGCAAGGAAGGCATCGAGCAGGCCGAGCGCGAAGCCGCCGAGGCCCGCCGCAAGGCCGAGGAAGAACGCCATCGCCAGGACGAGGAAGCCAAGCGCAAGGCCGAAGTCGAAGCCAAGAAACGCTTCGGCGAAGCCGAGGCCGCCAAGACGGCCGTCGCGGCCCGCGCCGCGCTGCCCGCCGCGCGCGCCCCCGGCATCGCCGCCGACATCACCGACGAGGATGAAGGTCCGCGCCAGATCCGCCGTGGTCCCGGCGGCGCCGTACGCCCGGTGGTTCCCCCGAAGACGACCGCCAAGCCCGCGCCGCAGAAGCAGCGCGGACGCCTGACGCTGGTCACCGCGCTCAACGCCGATGACGTGCGCGAGCGCTCGATCGCCTCGTTCCGCCGCCGCACCCAGCGCCTGAAGGGCCATGCCTCGAACGAGCCCAAGGAAAAGCTGATCCGCGAAGTGGTGATTCCGGAAGCCATCAACATCCAGGAACTCGCCAACCGCATGTCGGAGCGCGCGGTCGACGTCATCCGCCTGCTGATGAAGCAGGGCGCGATGCACAAGATCACCGACGTGATCGACGCCGACACCGCGCAGCTGATCGCCGAGGAACTGGGTCATACCGTCAAGCGCGTGGCCGCGTCGGACGTCGAGGAAGGCCTGTTCGACGTCGTCGACGATTCCACCGACACCGAGCCGCGTTCGCCGGTCGTGACCGTGATGGGCCATGTCGACCACGGCAAGACCTCGCTGCTCGACGCGCTGCGCCACGCTAACGTGGTCTCGGGCGAAGCCGGCGGCATCACCCAGCATATCGGCGCCTATCAGGTGACCTCGCCGGAAAGCGGCAAGAAGATCACCTTCATCGACACCCCGGGCCATGCCGCGTTCACCGCGATGCGCGCCCGCGGCGCCAAGGTGACCGACATCGTGATCCTGGTGGTCGCGGCCGACGACGGCGTCATGCCGCAGACAATCGAGGCGATCCATCACGCCAAGGCGGCGAAGGTTCCGATGATCGTGGCGATCAACAAGATCGACAAGCCGGACGCCCGGCCCGACCGCGTGCGCACCGAACTGCTGCAGCACGAGGTGCAGGTCGAATCGCTCGGCGGCGACGTTGTTGACGTCGAGGTCTCCGCCAAGAACAAGACCAATCTCGACAAGCTCCTGGAAATGATCGCGCTGCAGGCCGAACTGCTCGACCTCAAGACCAATGCGTCGCGCCCCGCCGAAGGCACCGTGATCGAAGCCAAGCTCGATCGCGGCCGCGGTCCGGTCGCGACCGTGCTGGTGCAGCGCGGCACCTTGAGGGTGGGCGACATCATCGTCGCCGGCGCCGAGATGGGCCGCGTGCGTGCGCTGATCAACGATCAGGGCGCCACCATCGACGAGGCCGGACCTTCGGTGCCGGTCGAGGTACTCGGCTTCAACGGCCCGCCGGAAGCCGGCGACCGTCTGGCCGTGGTCGACAGCGAAGCGCGCGCCCGCGAAGTCACCAGCTACCGCGCCCATCAGAAGCGCGAGAACGCCGCCGCCTCTATTTCCGGCATGCGCGGCTCGCTCGAGCAGATGATGTCGCAGCTCAAGACCTCGGGCCGCAAGGACTTCCCGCTGATCGTCAAGGCCGACGTGCAGGGCTCGCTGGAAGCGATCCTCGGCTCGCTGGAAAAGCTCGGCACCGACGAAGTCGCCGCCCGCATCCTGCATGCCGGCGTCGGCGGCATCTCGGAATCCGACGTGACGCTGGCGGAAGGCTTCAATGCCGCCATCATCGGCTTCAACGTCCGCGCCCACAAGGAAGCCGCGGCCGCGGCCAAGCGCAACGGCATCGAGATCCGCTATTACAACATCATCTACGACCTCGTGGATGACGTGAAGAAGGCGATGAGCGGCCTGCTCGCGCCGACGCTGCGCGAAACCATGCTCGGCAACGCCCAGATCCTGGAAGTCTTCAACATTTCCAAGGTCGGCAAGGTCGCGGGCTGCCGCGTCACCGACGGCACCGTGGAACGCGGCGCCAACGTCCGCCTGATTCGCGACAATGTCGTCGTGCACGAAGGCAAGCTGTCGACGCTGAAGCGGTTCAAGGACGAAGTGAAGGAAGTGCAGTCCGGCCAGGAATGCGGCATGGCGTTCGAGAATTACGGCGACATGCGCGTCGGCGACATCATCGAGTGTTATCGCGTGGAGACGATCCAGCGCAGCCTTTAAGTTTGAACCTTAGGGCTTCGTCAGAAGGAATATCGAGATAGTTCGACGTCATGCCCGGCTTTAATGCCGGGCATCCGCGTCTTGCGAAATTCAGCAACGAGTAAGACGTGGATGGCCGGGACATCCCGCGCGAAGACGCGCTTCTGCCCGGCCATGACGAATTGTTTTCGAAGGACCCCAATGCCCAGCCACCACAAGAAGGACTCTGCCCCCGGCGGCTCGCAGCGTCAGTTGCGCGTCGGCGAAACCGTGCGTCACGCGATCGCAGATATTCTCTCCCAGGGCAGCGTGCATGATCCGGAACTCGAGGGTCACATCGTCACGGTGCCCGAGGTGCGGATGTCGCCGGACCTCAAGCTTGCGACCATCTACGTCATGCCGCTCGGCGGCCGCGATACGGACATCGTGATCGCGGCACTGGAGCGCAACAAGAAGTTCCTGCGCGGCGAGATCGCGCACCGCGTTAACTTAAAATTTGCGCCTGATATTCGCTTCCGCGTTGACGAACGATTCGACGAAGCGGAACGAATAGAGAAATTACTGAGAACACCTGCGGTGCAAAGAGACCTCGAACCAGATTCGGACAAATCCTGATGATCGTGACCACCGCCAACAGCGCGTTCGAGCCGCCAAATGCCGATTCGCACGAGGCCGAAAAAAATAATTTTGTCGAGGCGCGCCGCCCCAACAACGATCCGCGCGATCAGGGCCAGCGCGGCGGCAAGCAGGCGCGGCAGAATCAGCCCCGGCGCGACAAGCGCGACGTTCACGGCTGGGTGGTGCTCGACAAACCGATCGGCATGACCTCGACACAGGCGGTCGCGGTGGTGAAGCGGCTGTTCCAGGCCAAGCGCGCCGGCCACGCCGGCACGCTCGATCCGCTGGCCTCCGGCGGGCTACCGATTGCGCTCGGCGAGGCCACCAAGACGGTTCCCTTCGTGATGGACGGCCGCAAGCGCTACCGCTTTACGGTCGCCTGGGGCGAGGAACGCGATACCGACGATACCGAGGGCCGGGCGGTCAAAACCAACGAGCTCAGGCCGTCGGCCGAGACGATCCAGGAGCTGTTGCCGCGCTTTACCGGCCTGATCGAGCAGATCCCGCCGCAATATTCCGCCATCAAGGTCCAGGGCGAGCGGGCCTATGATTTGGCGCGCGATGGAGAGACCGTCGACCTGAAGCCAAGGCCGGTCGAGATTCACGAATTAACCCTTGTAGAACAACCAGATAGTAGCCATTCGGTGTTCGAGGCCGAGTGCGGCAAGGGAACCTACGTGCGGGCGCTGGCGCGCGATATCGGCCGGCTGCTCGGCTGCTACGGCCATATCTGCGCGCTGCGGCGGACCCTGGTCGGCCCATTCGGCGAGAAGGACATGATTCCGCTGGAACAACTGGAGGCTTTGTGCGATAGAGCCGCGTCTGGCGAGGGCAGCCTCGCCGACGCGCTTTTGCCCGTTGAGACCGCGCTGGACGACATCCCGGCACTGGCCGTCACACGGGCTGATGCGGCAAGGCTCCATCGGGGCCAGGCCGTTTTGTTGCGCGGACGGGATGCGCCCAATAGTAGCGGCACAGTCTATGTCACGGTGGCAGGCCGGCTTCTGGCCCTCGCCGAAATTGGCAATGGCGAACTCATCCCCAAGCGCGTGTTCAACCTGAACGGACTGACTGCCAGTCCGGCTCGCAACAATGAAAGTGTTTGACGATGTCGATTACCGCCGAACGCAAAGCGGAAGTCATCAAGACGAATGCCAACAAGGCCGGCGACACCGGCTCGCCCGAGGTCCAGGTCGCGATCCTGTCGGAACGCATCAACAACCTGACCGGGCACTTCAAGACCCACGTGAAGGACAACCATTCGCGGCGTGGCCTCCTGAAGCTCGTGTCGACGCGCCGTTCGCTTCTCGATTACATCAAGAAGAAGGACGAGGCGCGTTACAAGGCGCTGCTCGAAAAGCACAACATTCGTCGTTGAGTTGAAAGTACGCGCGCATGTCGCGCGCGTTGTTGCGCATGGTTTTCGAACGGCAGTTTCTTCGCCTTTCGGGCAGGCCATGCGCATCCGGGCATGATCCTCGACGCGTTTTCGAAACGGGATCATGCCCAAACAGAGGTCGTCCAGCAGCACTCCGGCGACTGGACGATGACGGGCAAGGTGCCCGTCGCGCGGGTTGAAGGCTGCTAGCCTTGGCCCGCAACACACCGGAAGGATGAAGGCCATCCAGCACATCAAGACCATGGCAGGATCGCAGGACGCTGATTTCGCATTGCGGTCAGCGTCCCGCAATCTTGCGCATGGTTTTTTTGTGCCGGCCTTTCACGCCTTTCGTGAAACCATGAAAGAAGACCGCAATGTTCAATATTCATTCAGTCGAGATCGACTGGGGTGGACGTCCCCTCAGGCTTGAAACCGGAAAGATCGCCCGTCAGGCCGACGGCGCCGTGCTCGCGACCTATGGCGAGACCGTCGTGCTCGCTACCGTCGTTGCCGCCAAAACGCCCCGCGAGGGCGTCGACTTCCTGCCGCTGACCGTCGACTATCAGGAAAAGACCTACGCCGCGGGCCGCATTCCCGGCGGCTATTTCAAGCGCGAAGGCCGTCCCACCGAGAAGGAGACGCTGGTCTCCCGCCTGATCGACCGCCCGATCCGTCCGCTGTTCGTCGATGGTTGGCGCAACGAAACCCAGGTGATCGTGACGACGCTGTCGCACGACATGGAGAACGATCCCGACATCCTGGCGCTGGTGGCGGCGTCCGCGGCGCTGACCCTGTCGGGCGCCCCGTTCAAGGGTCCGATCGGTGCCGCCCGCGTCGGCTTCATCAACGACGAGTACGTGCTCAACCCCACGCTCGACGAGATGGTCGAAACCCAGCTCGATCTCGTCGTCGCCGGCACCGCCGACGCCGTGCTGATGGTGGAATCGGAAGCCAAGGAACTCAACGAAGAGATCATGCTCGGCGCCGTGATGTTCGGCCACCGGCACTTCCAGCCGGTGATCAGCGCGATCATCGAGCTGGCCGAGAAGGCCGCCAAGGAGCCGCGCGAAGTCAAGATCGTCGACGAGAGCGTGCTCGAGAAGGAAATCCTCGGGCTGATCGAGACCGATCTGCGCGCTGCCTATGCGATCCCGGTCAAGCAGGACCGCTACGCCGCGGTCGGCAAGGCCAAGGAAAAGGTGATGGCGCACTATTTCCCGGAAGGCCAGGAGCCGAAATACGACAAGCTCCGCATCGCCGCCGTGTTCAAGGAGCTTGAAGCCAAGATCGTTCGCTGGAACATTCTCGACACCGGCAAGCGCATCGACGGCCGCGATTCCAAGACCGTGCGCAACATCATCGCCGAAGTCGGCGTGTTGCCCCGCGCCCATGGCTCGGCTTTGTTCACCCGCGGCGAGACGCAAGCGATGGTCGTGACCACGCTCGGCACCGGCGAGGACGAGCAGTACATCGACGCGCTGTCGGGAACGTACAAAGAGACGTTCCTGCTGCACTACAACTTCCCTCCCTACTCGGTCGGTGAAACCGGACGCATGGGCGGCACGAAGCGCCGCGAGATCGGCCACGGCAAGCTGGCCTGGCGCGCGATCCACCCGGTGCTGCCGCCGCATCACGAATTCCCTTACACGGTGCGCGTGGTCTCCGAGATCACCGAGTCGAACGGATCGTCGTCGATGGCGTCGGTCTGCGGCGCCTCGTTGGCGCTGATGGATGCGGGCGTTCCCCTGAAACGGCCGACGGCGGGCATCGCCATGGGCCTCATTCTCGAGGGCAGCCGCTTCGCGGTGCTGTCGGACATCCTCGGCGACGAGGATCATCTCGGCGACATGGACTTCAAGGTGGCGGGCACTGAAACGGGCATCACCTCGCTGCAGATGGACATCAAGATCGCCGGCATCACCGAGGAGATCATGAAGGTCGCGCTCGGCCAGGCCAAGGATGGGCGCATCCACATCCTCGGCGAAATGTCCAAGGCGCTGACCGCGGCACGCGCCGAGCTCGGCGAATATGCGCCGCGCATCGAGACCTTCAAGATCCCGACCGACAAGATCCGCGAAGTGATCGGCACCGGCGGCAAGGTGATCCGCGAGATCGTGGAAAAGACCGGCGCCAAGGTCAATATCGACGACGACGGCACCGTGAAGGTCGCTTCCGCCGACGGCGAATCGATCAAGGCCGCGATCAAGTGGATCAAGTCGATCGCCTCCGATCCGGAGCTCGGCCAGATCTACGACGGCACCGTGGTCAAGGTGATGGAGTTCGGCGCGTTCGTTAACTTCTTCGGCGCCAAGGACGGTCTCGTCCACATCAGCCAGCTCTCGGGCAGCCGCGTCCAGAAGACCTCCGACGTCGTCAAGGAAGGCGACAAGGTCAAGGTCAAGCTGCTTGGCTTCGACGATCGCGGCAAGACGCGCCTGTCGATGAAGGCGGTCGATCAGGTGACCGGCGAGGATCTCGAGGCCAAGCAGAAGGCCGAGGCCCCGGCGCGCGAAGCCGCCGGCGAGTAGGTCTCGCAGGAATCAGGATCAACGAAGGGCGGCCGAAGGGCCGCCCTTTTGTTTTTGTGCAGGGCATCGGCATTCTCACCGGTCATCATCCGCGAAAGCGGATGATCCAGTATTCCAGAGACGGCCATGATAAAATCGATAGGCGGCGGCGTACTGGATACCCGCCGGAGCCTGTCATCGGGCTCGCCGAAGGCGAGACCCGGTGGCGGGTATGACAGCCTTAGGTTATCCGCGCCGCTTTTGATTCTCTGCCACAGGCGCAGCACCCGTGCTCTGCTTCACCACCTCGCCCAGCGCCGCGAAATCCGCCTTGCGCGGCGAGGTGCGGCGGAAGGCGAGGCCAATGCTGCGGCCGGGTTGCGGATTTTCCAGGCGCAGCAATTTGACGCGGTCGTCGCGCCGCTCGACGTCGGCCGCGATCTGCGGAATCAGCGTCACGCCGTAACCGCCCGCGACCATCTGCATCACCGTGGTGAGGCTGGAGGCGCCGAACGCCGTGCCGCCGGCGCCGCCGTTTCGCCCGCGCGCGGCGCTTGCACAGAACGCCAGCGCCTGATCGCGCAGGCAGTGGCCGTCTTCGAGCAGGATCAGGCGGCTTTGATCGATATCCGAGGCTGCGACGCACACACTTGCCGGGCGCGGATCATCGGCAGGCACTGCGAGCAGAAACAGATCCTCGAACAAGGCGATGGTATCGATGTCCGGCTCGCCCAGCGGCAATGCCAGCATCGCGGCATCGAGTGCGCCGCTCTTGATGTCTTCGACGAGCTGTCTGGTCTGGGTCTCCCGCAGTTCAAGCCGCAGGTCCGGGAACCGGCTCTGCAGGGTCGGCAGAATGCGCGGCAGCAGATAGGGCGCCAGCGAAGGAATCACCCCGAGCGTCAGCCGCCCCGTCAGCAGGCCGCTGCGATGGCGGGCGAAGTCGACCAGGTCGCGCGAGGCGCTGAGAATGTCCTCGCCGCGGCGGGCGATCTCGCGGCCCACATCGGTCAGCATCACATCGCCCGGCCGTCGCTCCACCACCGCGACCCCGAGCGTTCGCTCGAGGTCGCGAATCTGCATCGAGAGCGCAGGCTGGGTCACGGCGCAGGCCTCGGCCGCGCGACCGAAATGGCCATGCTTGGCGAGCGCGGAGAGATAGCGCAGCTGTCTGAGCGTGATCATGCCGAAAACATTCCTCTCATCGCCTGAGTGTGATGAGTCACATGGGTGTTACAGGGATTTGCGTCGCGATGCTTCTCGCTATCTACCGATGTGTTCGCACCGGTCCCGGAGCGGACGACCGGGTGGGGCGACGGATGAAGATGGAGAGAAGGTAACCAATGACTAATCGTCCCGCTCAAACGACCACCGCTGACGAACTCTCGCCCAAATTGCTCGTGGAATTCATCGGCACTTTCGCATTCGTGTTCATCGGCGCCGGTGCGGCGGCCGTTGTCGGCGACGCTGCCGGCATCGGCGGCATCGGCGCGATTGCGCTCGCGCACGGGCTGACCATCATGGTGTTCGCCTACGCCTATGGCGAAGTATCCGGTGGTCACTTCAACCCGGCTGTCACGGTCGGCGTGCTTGCCGCAGGTGCCATGCGCGCCGGCAGGGCAACCGGCTACGTTGTCAGCCAGGTGCTTGGCGGCGTGGCCGGGGCAATGCTGCTGCGGATCGTGTTGGGCGGCGTGTCCACCGGTCTCGGCAGGCCCGCGCTCGCCCATGGTCTCGCACTCGGCACGACCACGCTTACGGTGCTGCCCGCGGATGGCTTCGTGATCGAAGCCGTGCTCGCTTTCTTTCTTGTAACCGTGGTGCTCAGCACGGCCATCGCCGGACGGGCGGGCAATTTCGCGCCGCTCGCTATTGGCATGACCGTCAGCCTCAACATCATCATGGGAGGGGAACTGACGGGCGGCGTTTTCAATCCGGCGCGCGCGCTGGGTCCGATGATCGCGACCGGCAATTTCAGCGAGGCCTGGCTTTACATTGCGGCTCCACTGGTGGGCGGCATCGTCGCGGCGCTGGTTCATGTCGGGCTCAGCCGTCTCGCTGCTCAATCTCAGCCGGCCCCGGAAGCGGCTGAATAGCGTCGGCCCCCAAGACTCGCTGAAAGGGTTCATTCTCGATCAGATAAACTTATCGGAGACCGAAGACAATTAGACTGGACCTGATCTTCGATATCTTCCAAAGTGGTGTTACAGCGAATTTGGCGAGAGGCACCGCCGGCGGATCCCGACTGACATGGTTGATCCAGATCAGTTCGTCTGCGGGCCCCCTTTTGGTCAAATGCGCCCTGCCACTACCTGCCCGAAGGAATGACAGCCGTGGCTGATTGCCGCTGGCTCCTGTCGGCAACGGGTCGCAAAAGAAAGTCAGAGTAGTTCCAGGCGGAACAACTCGAAGAAAATTACAGAAGACGATCGGAGACAAACATGGACGCAAAAACTGACGACAGCGCGGGCAAATGCCCGATCACCGGCGGCACCCGCGGACACAGCAACCGCGACTGGTGGCCAGAGCACCTCGATATCGGAGTGCTCCATGCGAACGCGCCCGCAGCCGATCCAATGGGCGAAGCGTTCGACTATGCCAAGGAATTCGAGAGCCTCGACCTCGACGCCGTGATCAAGGACCTGCGTGCCTTGATGACGGACTCGCAGGAGTGGTGGCCTGCCGACTTCGGTCACTATGGCGGACTGTTCATCCGCATGGCGTGGCATAGCGCCGGTACGTACCGTATCACCGACGGTCGCGGCGGCGCCGGCGCCGGCCAGCAGCGCTTCGCACCGCTCAACTCTTGGCCGGATAACGCCAACCTCGACAAGGCACGCCGCCTGCTGTGGCCGATCAAGCAGAAATATGGCCGCAAAATTTCCTGGGCCGACCTGATGGTTCTCACCGGCAACGTCGCCCTAGAATCGATGGGCTTCAAGACGTTCGGCTTTGCCGGCGGCCGCGCCGATGTATGGGAGCCCGAAGAACTCTATTGGGGTCCGGAGGGCACGTGGCTGGGCGACGAACGTTACAGCGGCGAGCGTCAGCTGGCGGAACCGCTCGGCGCGGTGCAGATGGGCCTGATCTACGTCAATCCGGAAGGCCCGAACGGCAATCCGGATCCGCTTGCTTCAGCAACGGACATTCGCGAAACCTTCTTCCGCATGGCGATGAACGACGAAGAGACCGTGGCGCTGATCGCCGGCGGTCACACTTTCGGCAAGACCCACGGTGCCGGCGATCCATCGCTGATCGGCGCCGAGCCGGAAGGCGCGGCGATCGAGGATCAGGGCCTCGGCTGGAAGAGCAAGTACGGCAGCGGCTTCGGCGCCGACGCCATCACCGGTGGCCCGGAAGTGACCTGGTCGCAAACACCGACGAAATGGAGCAACCATTTCTTCGAGAACCTGTTCAAGTACGAATGGGAACTGACCAAGAGCCCGGCCGGCGCAAACCAGTGGAAGGCGAAAGGCGCTGAGGCCACCGTCCCCGACGCGTACGACAAGTCGAAGAAGCATGTTCCGACCATGCTGACCACGGACCTCGCGTTGCGCCTCGACCCGGCCTACGAGAAGATCTCGCGGCGCTTCTACGAACATCCGGACCAGTTCGCGGACGCTTTTGCCCGCGCCTGGTTCAAGCTCACGCACCGCGACATGGGGCCGATCGTGCGCTATCGCGGCAAGCTGGTGCCGAAGGAATCGCTGATATGGCAGGATCCGATCCCCGCGTTGGATCATCCGCTGATCGGGGAGCAGGATATCGCGGCCCTGAAAGCGAAAATCCTCGCATCGGGCCTGTCCGTTCCGCAGCTCGTCTCGACCGCCTGGGCGTCGGCCTCGACGTTCCGCGGCTCCGACAAGCGCGGCGGTGCCAACGGTGCACGCATTCGCCTCGCGCCCCAGAAGGATTGGGACGTGAACAATCCGCCTGAACTGGCGAAGGTGCTCTCGAAGCTCGAAGCAATCCAGAAGGAGTTCGGCAAGAAAGTGTCGCTCGCCGACCTGATCGTTCTCGGCGGCAGCGCCGCCATCGAGAAGGCGGCGAAGGATGCCGGCCTGACCGTGACGGTCCCGTTCACGCCCGGCCGCATGGACGCATCGCAGGAACAGACTGACGCCGCCTCCTTCGCGCCGCTCGAACCGCGCGCTGACGGCTTCCGCAACTATATCGGCGGCAAGCGGCAGTTCATGAAGCCGGAGGAGGCCCTGGTGGACCGGGCGCAACTGATGACGCTGACGGGACCCGAGATGACGGTGCTCGTCGGCGGCCTGCGCGTGCTCGGCGCCAATGCCGGCAACCCGAAGCACGGCGTCTTCACCAAGCGGCCCGGGACGCTGACGAACGACTTCTTCGTCAACCTGCTCGACATGAGCACGGAGTGGCAGCCGGCGGGCTCCGATGGCGAGTACGAGGGCCGCGACCGCAAGACGAAGGCGGTGAAGTGGACCGGCTCCCGTGTCGACCTGATCTTCGGCTCGCACTCGCAGCTCCGGGCTCTCGCGGAAGTCTATGCCTGCGCGGACGCGAAGGAGAAGTTTGCGAAGGACTTCGTGGCGGCATGGACCAAGGTAATGAATGCCGATCGCTTCGATCTTGCCTGATCTCCATCTTTTCGAAGCGGACCGGAAAAAACGGTCCGCTTTCGATTGAAGCCGAGGAAACCTCTGCGATAATATCGCGGGGGTTTTTTCTTGTTCCCGTCGTTCCGATTCGCGCGTCAAGCACGCGCCGCCGAATGGCAAGGATCCCGCTCGATGACACCGCCGACCATCCGCTCCGCCCGGCCGGACGAATATGACGAGATCGCCCGGGTCTGGATGAACAGCTGGGCTTCCACCGGGCTCGAGGATGCCAGCAATTTCCTGCTGGCGAAATTGCGCGCGCGCGTTCCGCAGGAGATCGAGAAGGGCTGGAGCCTGTACGTCGCCGACGATAACGGCGCGATCGCCGCGATGCTGGCGCTGCATCTCCGCGATCTCTACCTCGACCAGTTGTTCGTCGCCCCGGAATATCAGGGCCGCAACATCGGCAGGCAACTTCTCACCTTCACCCGGCAGCATCTGGCCGACGAAATCTGGCTGCGCTGTGTGCGCGAGAACGAAAAAGCCTGGCGCTGGTACGAGCGCGAGGGTTTTGTGTTCGAAAAGGAAGCGGTAGAACCCATGACCGGATTTGTCATGAAATATTACCGCTGGAACAAGAGGAACACCGCCCGATGATGAAGCTCTACTGGTCGCCCCGCTCCCGCTCGTTTTCGGCACTTTGGCTGATGGAAGAAACCGGACAGCCCTACGAGCGGGTGCTGACCGACATTTCGACAGGCGCGCAGAAGACGCCGGATTATCTCGCCATCAATCCGATGGGCAAGGTACCGGCGCTAAGGGACGGCGAGGCGACGCTGGCGGAGGCCGCGGCGATCTGCGCCTATGTCGCCGAGCGCTGCCCCGACGCCCGGCTGGCGCCGCCGGTCGGCGACCCCTTGCGCGCCAAATATCTCTACTGGCTTTTCTTCGCACCCGGCTGCGTCGAGCCGGCCATGGTGCAGGTCGCGACCAAGATCGAGATGAATCCGGTAGCCGCCGGCTGGGGCGACGCGCAGCGTGTGTTCGACGTGCTCGACGCCGCCCTCGAAAAAGGGCCGTGGATCCTCGGCGAGAGCTTCTCGGCCGCCGACATCGCGATCGGATCGGGGCTGAACTTCGCGGTGCGGCTGTTCAAGATGGTGCCGGCGCGGCCGTCATTCGACCGCTACATCGACCGCTGCGCGGCGCGGCCGGCGTTCCAGCGCGCGAGCGTGCTCGCGGCGGGTGAGAAGGCGTGAGCAAAACCGACTGTCGTCGCCCCGGCTTGACCGGGCGATCCAGTATTCCGAAAGGCCCGTGGTATATCGAAAGCCGCGGCGTACTGGATACTCCGCTTTCGCGGAGTATGACGGCTTGTTGTGGGCAGCGCAGTGCGCACTTTACAGGCGCAACAGTTAGTCCGCGGTATCCTTCAGATGTTCCGGTCGCGGCATCAGGACGATGTTGTAGCCGGAATCGACGTAGTGGACCTCGCCGGTAACGCCGCCGGACAAATCCGACAACAGATACAGCGCCGAGCCGCCCAGTTCATCCAGGGTCACGCCGCGGCCGAGCGGCGAATGCTTTTGCATAAAGGCAAACATCGCGCGGGAGTCGCCGATCACGGCGCCCGCGAGCGTCCGCACCGGCCCCGCCGAAATCGCGTTGACGCGGATGCCGCGCGGACCGAAATCCGCGGCGAGGTAGCGCGTCGAGGCCTCCAGCGCGGCTTTGGCGACCCCCATGACGTTGTAGTTCGGCATCGCCCGCATCGAGGCGCCGAAGGTCAGCGTGATCATCGCGCCGCCGGAGGGCGGCATCAGCTCGGCGGCGCGTTTGGCCACCTCGGTAAAGGAGAAGCAGGAGATCAGCATGGTACGCGAGAAATTCTCGCGCGTGGTGTCGGCGTAGCGGCCGCGCAATTCGTTCTTGTCGGTAAAGCCGATGGCATGGACCAGAAAATCCAGCCGCCCCCATTTCGCGCGCAGAGCTTCGAATACGGAATCGACGCTGGCGATATCCTCGACATCGCAAGGCAGCACGGCTTCAAAACCGAGCGACTGGGCGAGCGGCTTGACGCGCTTGGCTTGCGCGTCGCCCTGATAGGTAAACGCAAGCTCCGCGCCCTGCGCCGCGACCGCCTTGGCGATGCCCCAGGCGATCGAATGATCATTGGCGACGCCCATGATCAGCCCGCGCTTGCCCTTCATCAGGTCCTGCATGCTCGCCCTGCTCCACTCATTCCCGATATTATCACCGCCCGCCTGAGCGGGCGATCCAGTATTACGAAACGTTGCGATGATTGACGAGTCCGCGGAATATCGGATGCCCCGCAAAAGCGGGCATCACCATCGCGAAATTTTAGGCATCCATCCGCTTGAACACCAGCGTGGCGTTGGTGCCGCCGAAGCCGAAGGAATTCGAAAGCACGGTCCCGAGCTTTGCGTTGTCGATGCGTTTGCGCACGATCGGCATGTCGGCGAATACCGGGTCGAGCTCGGTGATATTGGCGCTTTCGCAGATGAAGCCGTTCTGCATCATCAGCAGCGAATAGATCGCCTCCTGCACGCCGGTGGCGCCGAGCGAATGGCCGGTCAGCGCCTTGGTGGCGGAAATCGGCGGGCACTTGTCGCCAGTCCCGAATACCTTGCGGATCGCCTCGATTTCCGGCGGATCGCCGGCGGGCGTCGAGGTCGCGTGCGGATTGATATAGTCGATCCTGGTATTCACCGTCGCCATCGCCATCTTCATGCAGCGCTCGGCACCCTCGCCCGAAGGTGCGACCATGTCGTAGCCGTCGGAGGTGGCGCCGTAGCCGATGATCTCGCCGTAGATCTTGGCGCCGCGCGCCTTGGCGTGTTCGAGCTCTTCCAAAACCACCACGCCGGCGCCGCCGGCGATGACAAAACCGTCGCGGCTGACGTCGTAAGGCCGCGAAGCGGTGGCGGGCGTATCGTTATATTTCGAGGACATCGCGCCCATCGCGTCGAACAGCACCGACAGCGACCAGTCGAGTTCCTCGCAGCCGCCCGCGAAAACAATATCCTGCTTGCCGATCTGGATGGTTTCGTAGGCATTGCCGATGCAATGGTTGGACGTCGCGCAGGCTGAAGAGATCGAATAGTTCACACCCTTGATCTTGAACCAGGTCGCGAGCGTCGCCGACGCCGTCGACGACATCGCTTTCGGCACCGCGAACGGGCCGACCCGCTTCGGCCCTTTAGTACGGGTGGTATCGGCGGCTTCCACGATGGTGCGCGCCGACGGTCCGCCGGAGCCCATGATGATGCCGGTGCGGATATTGGAGACGTCCGAAGGCTCGAGACCGGAATCCTGGATCGCCTGCTCCATCGCAACGTGATTCCAGGCGGCGCCTTCGCCGAGGAAGCGCATCGCACGGCGGTCGATCAGGCCGGTCGGATCGAGCGTCGGAGCACCCTGCACCTGGGAACGGAAACCGAGCTCGGCATATTTGTCCGCGCGCGTGATTCCGGACTTCGCCTCATGGAGGCTCGCAAGCACTTCCTGGGTGTTGTTTCCGATGGACGAGACAATGCCCATCCCCGTGATGACAACCCGCCTCATGATCGCCTCGCCCTGTCGTTGTCTTCTGAAGTGATGATGCCCGTGGTCAAACCGAAAGCCGCCGCGGCGGCCGGAGCACGCATCCTATGTCCCCGGCTGCAATGGGGCGTCCTGCTTGAACAACCCGACCTTCAAATCCCTCGCGCGATAGATAATTACGCCGTCGGTAGAAAGCCACCCGTCGGCGATGCCCAATACCAGCTTTGAACGCATCACCCGTTTGATGTCGATGTTGTACACAACCTTGCGGACGTTCGGCAGCACCTGACCGGAAAATTTCAATTCGCCGAGGCCCAGCGCGCGGCCGCGGCCCGCGCCGCCGGTCCAGCCGAGAAAGAAGCCGACCATCTGCCACATCGCATCGAGGCCGAGGCAGCCGGGCATCACGGGGTCGTTCTTGAAATGGCAGCCAAAGAACCAGAGATCCGGCTTCACATCGAGCTCGGCGCGAATCACGCCCTTGCCGTATTCCCCGCCGGTCTCGCTGATCTCGCTGATGCGGTCGAACATCAGCATGGGGGGCAACGGTAATTGGGCATTGCCCGGGCCAAACATCTCGCCCCGGCCGCACGCCAGCAAATCCTCATATTCGTAGCCGCCGCGCCGATCCAGCATAGTGCCTAGCCTCTGTTCAAACCCCGCGATGGGGCGTTATCCAGCGAAATGGGCCTGTGTTTTGCGTGGAAAGCGCGCCAATTATCGGAAATCGGCGCGAATACCACAGGTCAGGATACCCTGCGGCAACCGGCGCTTGCCTTTGCCGAAATCGCAACGCCTAGGTCCGGGCGCTCTCTATCATAGGCCCCGCGAGCGGCAAAGCACCACGGCGGGGCAAATCGCCGCGTAAGGCCATGGTTCCCCAGACCTTGGACCGGTTCTAGTTGCGAAAAACTTGCATCTGATAGTGTTCCTTCCTATATTCGCCAGTCAGAGTGCTGAATTAGTGAGCGCGGTGCCCGACGTGGAAATAAGCTACGACGCCTCGATTTTGAATGATGACACCGTCAGCCCCGCAGGCCGAGAGGCGGGACGGCAGCCGGCCCTGACCGGTTGCCCCTGGCACGACGTCAATGAAATGCTGCAGACAGCGGGCCTGCGTCCGACCCGCCAGCGCATGGCCTTGGGCTGGCTGCTGTTCGGCAAGGGTGCGCGCCACCTCACCGCGGAAATGCTTTACGAGGAAGCAACGCTGGCCAAGGTTCCGGTCTCGCTTGCCACCGTCTACAACACCCTCAACCAGCTGACCGATGCGGGCTTGTTGCGCCAGGTCAGCGTCGACGGCACCAAGACCTATTTCGACACCAACGTGTCGGCGCATCATCATTTCTATCTCGAAAACAACCACGAACTGGTCGACATTCCGGATCCGCATCTGATGCTGCAGAAGATGCCGGAAGTGCCCGAAGGCTACGAGATCGCCCGGGTCGACATGATCGTGCGGCTGCGCAAGAAGCGCTGAGGCTGCCGAGACAACTCGTCATACGCGGACTTGACCCGCGTATCCATCAATTTTCATGACATGGTTTGTCGAGAGTGAATGGATTGCCGGGGCACAGGCAAGTTTACGTAGTCTGCGCAAGGCAAACTACTATGCCCGGCAATGACAAGTAATTGTCATTCTCAAGCTTTTGGCCGGGCTCAATCCACCTTCTCATCGGCATAGACGCCCCACAGCCGCTGCTGTTCGATCCAGCCGTCGAAGCTGCTGCCGCCGATGTGGCACCAGCCGGCCGCGCAGTGCTTGACCGTGGCCACGACGCCGGCCTGCAGGCGCGCGGCGACGGGGCTTGCCGGATCGGCGCGATCGTAGATCGGCGCGAGATCATCCTTGTTCTTCATGGTGATCACGGCGGTGCGGCGGCCGGACAGCAGCGAGTGATAGACCCAGCCTTCGGCGCCTTCGGAATCGCGGACCCGGCGCCAGTTCTCGAATTCGGCGGTAATCTCGACCGGCAGGCCGGAGCGGGTGTAAACCCAGGCGACGTCGTTGTCCTTGGTCGGACCGGCCCTGACGTTCACATGATCGGATTTGAGGCTGACATAGCGCGGCACGGGCAGACCGCTGGACGTGACGGCCGTATCCTTTGCCGAGAATCCCGGGCTGACCGACCCGCCCAGCACACCCCCCGCAAACACCACCACAGAACAAAAACGACGCAACCCCATCCACTCGTCTCCCGCCGGGAATCCAACTCAATTCTGTCGAGCTGAAACACCCATCAACGCCCAAATCCCCCTGTACCCGCCCGGACCGGCCCTCGGATTGCGATTCCTTGGGTTTTTACCGGGGTTCTTGTCTTGGCCCGGCCTTCTGCTAGAGAGGGCAGAAGTGGGAAACAAGACGAGCCCGAAGCCCCCTCTCGGAAAGCCAAAAGGGAAGGATCGGGGAACCCGCGAAAACCCTGAGCAAACGCCGGGACTGCACGGTAAACGCAGTGTCGAACAACCGGGTTAATGAGGTCTGAACGACCTTACGAGAGCTGAACATGTCGGTTAAGAAAAAGCCTCTCGTTGTCGTCACGCGCAAGCTGCCGGACTCGATCGAGACCCGCATGCGCGAGCTGTTCGACGCCCGCCTCAATCTCGACGATACGCCGCTGACGCCGGAACAAATAGCCGACGCGGTCCGCTCAGCCGACGTGCTGGTGCCGACCGTCACCGACGAGATCACTGAAGAAGTGCTCAAGCAGCCGGACTGCAAGCTGAAGCTGATCGCCAATTTCGGCAACGGCGTCGATAATATCGATGTGACGGCGGCCCATGCGCGCGGCATCACCGTCACCAACACGCCGAAGGTTCTGACCGAAGATACCGCCGACATGACGATGGCACTGATTCTGGCGGTGCCGCGCCGGCTGGTCGAAGGCGCTTCCATTTTCACCGAGGGCAGGGACTGGCCGGGCTGGTCGCCGACCTGGATGCTCGGCCACCGCATCGGCGGAAAACGCCTCGGCATCATCGGCATGGGCCGCATCGGCCAGGCCCTGGCGCGCCGGGCGCGGGCATTCGGCCTGCAGATTCATTACCACAACCGCCGTCCGGTGGCGCCGCGCATCGCCGACGAACTGGGCGCGACCTACTGGGAGAGCCTCGACCAGATGCTGGCGCGGATGGACATCATCTCGGTGAATTGTCCGCACACGCCTGCGACGTTTCATCTGTTGTCGGCGCGGCGCCTGAAACTGATCCGCAAGGACGCCTATATCGTCAACACCGCGCGCGGCGAGGTGATCGACGAAGACACGCTGGTCAAATTGATCGAAGCCGGCGACGTCGCCGGCGCCGGCCTGGACGTCTACGAGAACGAACCCGCGGTCAATCCGAAACTGGTGCGGCTGGCGAAGGCCGGCAAGGTAACGCTGCTGCCGCATATGGGCTCGGCGACGATCGAAGGCCGGGTCGAGATGGGCGAGAAGGTGATCATCAACATCCGCACCTTCCTCGACAATCACAAGCCGCCGGACCGCGTGCTGCCGAGCATGCTGTGATGGCCTTCTCCGTGCCTGAAACGATCCTGCGGGAGTTTCTGCGCGAATGAATAAACCAAAACCGGCCTCGCCCATTTGGGTTACGCTGAATGCATGGACGAGATTAAGTCCCGCGTCAGCACAATTGATTTTCTATTGGGCGTACCGATAGATTTGACAGACAAGACAAACTTGGAGTCCTTGGCTCTGAATTTTCGGAAGGTATTCGAGTTAATCGTGATGGCCTGCCAAGCAGCACACACTCACTTGATTGGCAAGAAAGTGAAAGAATGGCGCATCCGGAACCTTGAGCAAATAATTTCAAAATACAATCCAGATTTCTATATGACTCCTGTTCACGCTACTCAGACGAACATTGAAGATCGTCGTGACGTCGACGTTCTTACACTTGATGAACTAAAAGCAGCATACAGCCGATGCGGCGACTGGCTACACGCCAAGGGACCTTATCGCGAAAAAAGCAATCCGAGGGAAGATCTAGGCGCATTTAGGCTCTGGCGAGGCAAGATCGTTAGACTACTTGATGGCCATCGCGTGAGGATCGACGATCGCACTTTCCTTTACTGTTCGATGAATGCTGCCGGAACGGGAAAGACCCACGTTTCGGTATTCGTTCGTACGGATACAATTCCTACGAAATGATGGCTTAGGGCCTTTACTTCGTCAGCGGTGCGCGCTGAGATCGGTGATCACAAGCGCGTCGCCGTTGAGTGGATTCAAGGGATCGCGCGCATAGCGCAGCGTTTCGAACCGCATGGCGCGGGCGTCGACCATCAACAACCGCCCGACCAGCCCCTCGCCGAAGCCGACGATTTCGCGGATCGCCTCCAGCGCCATCATCGATCCCAACACGCCGGCGAGCGCGCCCATCACGCCGGCCTCGGCGCAGGCCGGGACCGTGCCGGGCGGCGGCGGTTCGGGAAACAGGCAGCGATAGGTCGGGTTGAATTCGCCGCTCGCGTTCCTCTCATGTGCGCGGATCGTGGTCAGCGATCCGTCGAACTGGCCGAGCGCCGCCGTGATCAGCGGCTTGCCGGCGAGGAAGCACGCGTCCGACACCAGATAACGGGTTTCGAAATTGTCGGACCCATCGAGCACCAGATCGTAGCTGCCGATCAGCGTCATCGCATTGTCGACACCCAGCCTTGTGGCGTGCGCCGCAAACTGGACATGGGGATTGAGCGCATAAATCCGCTCGGCCGCGGTATCGACCTTGCGCCGGCCGATATCCGGCGTGGTGTGGATGATCTGGCGCTGCAGATTGGACAGCGACACGATGTCGTCATCGACCACGCCGAGCGCGCCGACGCCGGCGGCGGCAAGATACATCAGCGCGGGCGCGCCGAGGCCGCCGGCGCCGATCACCAGCACGGACGCCTCCTTCAACGCCGCCTGGCCGGGGCCGCCGACCTCGCGCAGCACGATGTGGCGGGCGTAGCGTTCGAGTTCGTCGGCACTCAGCATGGTCGAATCATATCCTGCGGTTGCCCTGCGCTTTCGTCGTCATTTCGAGCCACGATTGGCTGAACCCGCCGCCCGTTGTGACCGACTAAGCAGATGTGCTTAATTGGCCGGTACGTCAATGACCCCGAGATTCCCATGAGATCGATGCTGACGGCAACATTGATGTTCATGGCCGCGGCGGCTCCCGCCAATGCACAGATGACGGCGCCGTCCACCGTCGGCACCAAGCCGAAGACGGTTACCACCGTACCGATCCGCCCGGCGCTGCAGACCCCAGCCGATACCGCCAACGCGATGGCGCAGGCCGACCGGCTGGCGATCCAGTCGGATCTCGCCTGGGTCGGCCAGTACAATGGTGCCATCACCGGCGAAGTCAGCGAGCGCATGGTCGCCGCCATCAAGGAGTTCCAGAAGGACCGCGGCGGCAAGCAGACTGGCGTGCTCAATCCCCAGGAGCGCAGCGCGCTGGCCGAGACCGCGCGACGGCGGCAGGAGAATGTCGGCTGGAAGATCATCACCGATGCCGGCACCGGCGCGCGGCTTGGGGTGCCCACAAAGCTGGTGCCGCAGCAATCGAGCGACGCCAACGGCGCCAAATGGAGTTCTTCCACCGGCACCATCCAGATACAGCTGGCGCGGCGCAAGCAGGCCGACCCGACCACGGCAAAGCTCGCCGAGCAGGAAAAAAAGGAACCCGCCGGCCGCAAGGTCGACTACAGCGTGGTCAAGCCGGATTTCTTCGTGCTGTCGGGCATGCAGGGCCTGAAGAAATTCTACGTGCGCGGCACCTTCAAGGGCGACGAGGTTCGTATCCTGACCATCCTCTACGATCAGGCCACCGAAGGCACCGTGGAGCCGGCGGTGATCGCGATGTCGAGCGCCTTCAATCCGTTTCCGTCCGGCACCGGCCCGCCGCCGCGCAAGACCGTCGAATACGGCACCGGCGTGATCGTCAGCGAGGACGGCGCGATTCTGACCGACCGCGAGATCACCGATGGCTGCCTCGCGATCGCGATCGGCGGCTTCGGCAATGCCGACCGCGTCGCCGAAGACAGGGATCACGGTCTTGCGCTGCTGCGCATCTACGGCGCGCGCGGCTTGAAGCCGCTGGCGCTCGGCAATGGCGCCGCGAAAGCCGCCGTCGAACTCACCGGCATCGTCGATCCGCAAAACCAGGGCGGCGCTGCGGCGGCAAGCAGCGTCAAGGCTCAGGCGGCGCTGGTCGGCGGTGGCGATGCCGCGCTCTCGCCGCCACCGGCGCTCGGCTTTTCCGGGGCGGCCGCGCTCGATGCCGACGGCAAATTCGCCGGCCTCGCGCTATTGAAGCCGGCGGTCGTTGCCGGACCGGCGGCCGCCACGCCCACAGCCCAAGCGGTGCTCGTGCCGGCGGATAGCGTGCGGAAATTTCTCAAAGCCAACGGCGTCAATGCGACGAGCGGATCTTCGGACGCCAAGACGGCAGTGGTGCGTGTGATCTGCGTGAGGAAGTAGGCGGCCGACGCTCGGGGAGGGTGACCTCTCCGCACATCAGCCGCGGAGAGGTTTTTCTGTCTGAGATCACGCTGCCTTGATGCCGCTCAGGAAGGTTTCGACATGACCCCGCATGGTCTCGGACTGCCGCGACAGCTCGCTCGACGCCTGCAGCACCTGATGGGCGGCGGCGCCGGTATCGCCGGCGGCCTGCTGGACGCCGGAAACGTTCGACGAAATCTCTCCCGTCCCGAGCGCCGCCTGCTGCACGTTGCGGGCGATCTCCTGGGTTGCCGACCCCTGTTCTTCGACGGCGCTGGCGATGGCGGAGGCAATCTCGTTCATTTCATTGATCGTCGTCGAAATCCCCTTGATCGCGCTGACCGCCTCGCTCGATGAATTCTGGATCGACGAGACCTGCGCACTGATCTGATCCGTGGCCTTGGCGGTCTGCTCGGCAAGGCTCTTGACCTCTGCCGCCACCACGGCGAATCCCCTGCCCGCTTCGCCGGCGCGCGCCGCCTCGATCGTGGCATTGAGCGCGAGCAGGTTGGTCTGGCCGGCGATTTCGCTGATCAGCTTGACCACGTCGCCGATGCTGGCTGCGTCCTTGAACAGCCCCTGCACCGTGGTGTTGGTACGATCGGCCTCCGACACGGCCTTCTGTGCGATCGCCGCCGACTGCGCCACTTGTCGGCTGATTTCGTTGACCGAACTCGCCAGTTCCTCCGACGCAGCCGCGACGGTCTGCACGTTCGTTGAAGCCTCTTCGGTCGCTGCCGCGACCGCGGTGGCCTGATTGCTGGTTTCCTCGGCCGTGGCCGTCATCGACGATGCCGTGGCTTGCAGTTCGGTCGAGGCCGACGCCACCAACCGCAGCACGGTCGAAATATCCGCGTCGAACGCCTGGGTCAGTTCGTTCACCCGCGCCGCACGCGCCACACGAGCACTGATGGCTTCGGCTTCCTTGGCGGCAAGCTCTTTGGCCTTGATCATGTTCTCCTTGAAGATCAGGACCGCCCTGGCCATCAGGCCGATTTCGTCCTTCTTGTCGGTCGCGGGAATCTGCACGGCGTGATCGCCGCCGGCAAGCCGCCCCATGGCTGCCACCATGCTCAGAATCGGCGGCACGATCGAGCGATTGGTCAGGTACACGACCGTGGCCGCGACGCCGATACCGACACCCATCAGCACCCAGAGCAGGGTCATCAGGAAACCGGTTTCCGAAAGAACCGCGGCGCCGTCTCTCTTCAGGCTGTCTTGTTGCCGCGAGACCATCCCGCCCGAACGTGAACCCGCGTCATTTTTCGCGCCTGCGAAGATGTCCAGCAGCTTGTTGGCGCGGGGCGCAGCTTCGTTGGTCAGGAACCATTGCGCCATGTTCCAGCGGTCCGAGGCCCGGATCTCGAACATTTTTTGCGGCAACGGCGCGAATTTGGCGCGCGCCGCAACGAGGGAGTCGAAGGCTGCCTGCTGATCACCCGTCATTTCCGACCGCCGCTTCGACAGCGCGTCGAATTTCTTCTGATTGAGCGCCCAGAGCTCCTCGAACTCGTTTTTGAAATTCACATCGGCGGTCAAAAGATAGCCGCGGATCGCGCCGATCGCCATCGCCATGCTACCCCGCATGTCGGCAAACCCGATCAACAGGCTCTTGCGCGCATCGGTCGAAGCGATGCTGCCCTCCTCGTCGATGATCGAAGTCGCCTTCTGCAGCATGAGCTTGGCGAGAGGTGCGGCTTCGGTCGCCAGCATCTTGGCGGCGGGCTGCTCATCGATGGTGTGGGCAATGGCCTCGGCCTTGTCCTGCGCGTTGCGCAATTCGTCGAGCAGCGGCTTGGCCTGCCTCCAGTCCAGCCTGTTCTGCTCGACCGTCCATTGGCTTGAGAGCCGGTCCATCTCGGAGCCGCGCGCCTGGATGTCCTTCCAGAGCACCGCGCGTTCGGCCTTGAATACCTCGTTGCCGGTGATCAGCCAGCCGCGCAACGACGCGAGCGACGCGTACACCCCGGACACCAGATCGCTCGCGGTCATGGCGGTCGGAACCCGCAGATTGACTGTCCGGTCGGTCGATTCGTTGACCGCGCGGACCTTGATGATGGTGGTGCCCACCACACCGGCCAGCAACACGCAAAGCACACTAAAGCCCGCGATCAATCGCCCACGGATGTTCAATTGCAAAAGAGCCATGATGAATTCATCCCCCCAACTGCAAGCAGTTCCGAGATAGGCTGTGCGTTAACCCTAAAGAATGAAACAACGGGTCGCCGTAGTAGTACGGAGGCTTGCGCAAGTTTTCGGCGCAAAAGCGATCTTCTTAGGCGAGGGAAGCGACGTCTCGCATCGCACGCTGCCTTTGATCGACGAGCGCCGCGACCACGGCCGCCATTCGCCACAGTGATTTTTGTCTGATCCCGGCACGCCCGAGCGTCGCCGATATCGAAGCCACCGTCTCGACGCTGGAGACCGTCCGCGCCTGGAGGAAGCCGTTTGCCTTCGTGCTCAACCAGACCCCGATCCGCGGCCAGCGCATCGGCAATGCGGCGACCTCACTCGGCGATGAAGCGGCACTCGACCTGTCGGACGTTCTGGCGGAACCTTTCATCGTCATGCGCAACGATCACCAGGATGCGCTGAGTGCTGGACTGGCGGTGAGCGAATATGTGCCCGCCGGCAAATCGGCGGAGGAAATCCGCAGCCTCTGGCAATGGGTCGGGACCCGGCTGAATCCCGGAGTGATTGCCGACGAGCAGCCCATCATCGGCGACCTCGCGGTGTCGCCGGACTTCACGTCCGCGATGTTCTTGCGGATCCCGGCGAGAACGGTTGCGACCGTTTCCTGAAGCGGCTTGTCGCTATCAACGCGATGACGCCGCCAGCGCGCCCCCTTCAGCCGGTGAAGCGGGAGCGCGTCGTATGCAGCTGATCAGGCGGCCGGCATTTCAGGCAGTAGCACGCCAGAGCCGCCCAATTCGGCCGGAAAATCCTTCATCTTCGGCAATCCGTCCTTCATCGGCAACACCGTCTCGGCGTAGTTGACGTGGACGGCGGGGACAAATTTCAGCGTCGGGATGGTCGCGGCAAACACGTCGACCAGTCCGACGGGTTGATGCCCCGCCATCAGGTGCCCGCCACAGAGCTTACAATATTTGCGTTGGCTGAACGACGTCTTCTGGAACGTCGCGACGTGCTCGGCTCCCGCTTTGATCTGCACCGCGTCCGCCTTCCAGAGACTGAAGGCATTGACCGGCGCTCCCGACCAGGAACGGCAGGAATTGCAGTGACAATAGCCCATGGCCTCCGGCGACCCGCTGACTTCGATTTTGACTGCGCCGCAAAAGCAGCTTCCGATATGACTCATGATTTTCTCCTTTCGTGAATGTAGAAACCTTGTCACCTAATCAGGGCCCGGTGATCGGGGTCTAGTTCATGAACTGTACTGCGGCATTGATCGAGGTCCGATGCCGATCGCTAGCTCGCGAGCTTGCGCTCCTTCGCAAAGGGGCTGAGACCGAGCCAGGTTTGCATCGAGGATGCGAGCTTAGGGCTTCCCGTCAGCACCATCCGACGGTTCGCGACAGCGGCGCGCACGCTATCGAGGCCGAGCCAGATCGCCGTCATGGTCCGCAGGTCTGTCGATACGTAGAGGTCAACATCAAAGCCAGGATCGATCTTGCAGAGGTCGACGCCGGTGCCGGGATCGACGATCAGCCACCAGCGCCGCTGCGTCGGCGGCAAATCAGGATAGACGATCTCCACGACGCTGCGCCGCGGCGGCATCGGCGTGGTGTTCAGGTTTCGCCGCATGTCCCACATCAGAAGGTCGACATCGAGATGCTGAAGCGACAGCTTCGATTCGATCCGTCGCTGGCCCCAGATCCCGAAGGCCTCCACGAGCGGGCCGAGCTCGCGTCCCGATTCCGTCAATCGATATTCAGACACGGCGGCATCGGCGTTTGACGCCGCGCGCGCGACGATGCCGGCCGTCTCGAGCTCCTTCAGACGCTGCGACAGCAGCGCCGGCGACATCCGCGGAACACCGCGGCGAAGCTCGTTGAAGCGCGTCGAGCCGGCAAACATCTCGCGCAGCACGACGATGGTCCAGCGCGTGCACAATATCTCCGCCGCCATCGCGACCGGACAGAATTGCTGGTAGCTGCCTGTGGTCATGTTTTCCTCCGCACCAGGTTTCGCGGGAAAAGCTATGGCCGGGAGGTGCTGTTCGCTAGTTCATTTTCTGTATCGGGCCGGATTCAGATCCTGAACTGGCCGCCTCGCCGGCGACCCCGTATCTGGCTGGGCGACGGGCGCGGCCGGCGACAACAAGCCACCGTGCCCGAACTCAGACTTTGAAAATTTCGACAGCCAGGACCGCCCATGAAGCCCTATTTTTCCGATCAAATCGTCGTCGCGCTGGCCGCTGTCGCGTGCCTTTGCGTGCTCATATTCCTCGGCCTCAGCCTTTCGCCTGCGTTCGCCGCAACGCTGTCGCGCAGCGCGAACTTCAGCACCACGCTCTCCGCAATGCGATCGCTGATCTATCCACTTTGCGCCATTAAAAGCCGGCCGCTCTTTTTCGGGAATAAACGCGCGTGCCGCTGGATCGAATCGTTTGGCTGTTTTGACCATTGGAAGGAAATCCATGACGATCTTGAACAATAATTCCTCCGCGCCCGGACGGTCGCTTGCCGCAACGACGGTGCTGCTTGGCACGATCGGCTTTCTCTGCGGCTTTCTGCTGGCGCTGACACTGTCGGCTTACAGCCTTTACAGCTGCGTCCAGATATTGTGAGCGTGTCCGAACAACGTTTCCAGCCGGACCGAACCCGGCTGGGCGCCGCGAATCACTTCTGGCATTTCGGGCACCAGAAGGTCGAGCGGCCGTTTTGGGTAAACCGCTTGACGATGCCGCTGCAGCCGGCGGTCTGGCATTTTTCCCCTTCGCGGTCGTAGACCTGGAACGAATGCTGGAAATAACCGAGTTCGCCGGAAGTCTGGCGATGATCCCGCAGCGACGAGCCGCCGGCCTTGATCGCCTGGTTCAGCACCGCGTGGATTGCCGTGACAAGCCGCTTCGCATGATCGGTGGGCTCACCCCCGGCTACGCCCTTGCGTTGTCCGGCTTTGGTCGCCAGCGTCGCGGCGAGCCGCCGCGGCGACAAATGCGCGCGAAACAGCGCCTCGCAGACATAGATGTTGCCGAGGCCTGCAACCACGCGCTGGTCGAGCAACGCCGCCTTCAGGCTGGTCTTCCTGTTGGCGCAGGAACGCGCCAGCATGGCGGCGTCGAATTCGTTGCCGAGCGGCTCGGGCCCGAGACCGCTCAATAGCGGCTCCTCGTCGATCGCGTTGCGGGCGATGACCCTCATATAGCCGAAACGGCGCGGATCGTTGAAGACGACCGAAGCGCCCGATGACATGTGAAAGACCACATGGTCGTGTGCGCCATCCTTGGCCCGCGCGTGATGGAATTGGCCCGGCGCGCTGGCGTCATCGTCCTTGACGACGCGGAACGAGCCCGACATGCCCAGATGCATCAGGAGCACGTCGCCCGAGGCAAGGTCGGCCAGAAGGTACTTGGCCCGGCGGCCGAGGCCGGTCACGGTCTGGCCCGCAAGCCGCGCCACAAAATCCCGCTGGAACGGAAAACGCAGATCTTTGCGCCTGACTTCCATTTTCACAATCCGAAACCCCTCCATGACCGGCTGCAGGCCGCGGCGGACGGTCTCGACTTCGGGTAATTCGGGCATGGATCGGCGTTCACCTTGTGATACCGACGTGATAGCGACATTGCGGCGGCCGCGCTATGGTCCGGCCGCTATCAGTTTAAGGGCGTAAAGACATGGATCGGCCGGACCAAACCACGCATTTCGGCTTCAGGGACGTGCCCCTGGGCGAAAAGCAGACGCTGGTGAACGACGTCTTCCATAGCGTGGCGTCCCGCTACGACCTGATGAACGATCTGATGTCGATGGGCCTGCACCGGGTCTGGAAGGACATCATGATCAACGCGCTCAATCCGCCGCGCGCCGGTACACCGTTCGCGCTGCTCGACGTCGCCGGCGGTACCGGCGACGTCGCGTTCCGCGCCGCCAAGGCGTCGGGTTCGGGATTCCGCGCCACCGTCTGCGACATCAATTTCGACATGCTCGATGTCGGCCGCCAGCGTGCGGCGGCACGCCATCTCGACGACCGCGTGTCATTTGTGGAAGGCAATGCCGAGGCGCTGGCTTTCCCCGACCGGCATTTCGACGGCTACACCATCGCATTCGGCATCCGCAATGTGCCGAGAATCGATCTCGCGCTTCGCGAGGCCTATCGCGTGCTCCGGCCGGGCGGCAGATTCCTGTGCCTTGAATTTTCCTCCGTCGACGTACCCGGGCTGGACCGGATCTACGACCTGTTCTCGTTCAGGGTGATACCGCCGCTCGGCCGCGCCGTGACCGGCGATGCCGAATCCTATCAATATCTTGTCGAATCCATCCGAAAATTTCCGAAGCCGAACGCGTTCGCGGAGATTATCCGCGGCGCCGGCTTCTCGCGCGTCAGCTGGCAAAGCCTCTCCGGGGGCATCGTGGCATTGCATTCGGGCTGGCGTTTGTGATCTCCGCCCTGACCCACATCGCGCGGCTTGCCCGCGCCGGTTTCGTGTTCGCGCGCGAGGGCGTGTTCGGCGTGGTCGATCCGTCGCTGGTGCCGCCGCCCGGGCAATTGGCGCTGCGGCTGGCGCGGATCATCGAGCGTCCCGGCGCCAAATCCGGCCCCAGGCTGTCGCGCGCGCTGACCCGGCTCGGACCGGCCTATCTCAAACTCGGACAGTTCCTCGCCACCCGCCCCGACGTGGTCGGCGTCGTGATGGCGCGCGATCTGGAAGCGTTGCAGGACCGGCTGCCGCCGTTTTCCCAGAGTGAAGCCGAAGCCGTGATCGCACAATCGCTGGAACGCCCAGTGGCGCAGGCGTTCGTCAGGCTCGGCCCCGCGGTGGCCGCCGCCTCGATCGCGCAGGTGCATCGCGGCGAAACCGAACGGAACGGCGTGCGCAAATCGGTGGCGGTGAAGGTGCTGCGACCCGACGTCGCCGCGCGCTTCCGCCGCGACCTCGGCGATTTCTTCTTTGTCGCGCACAGCGCCGAAACCTATTCGGCGGAGGCGCGGCGGCTGCGGCTGGTCGAAGTCATCAACACCATGTCCCGCTCGGTGGCGATGGAGATGGACTTGCGGCTGGAGGCCGCCGCGCTGTCGGAGATGGCGGAGAACACCCGCGACGATCCGGATTTCCGCGTGCCCACCGTCGACTGGGACCGCACTGCCCATAACGTGCTGACCATGGAGTGGATCGACGGCATCGCGCTGAGCGATCACGCACGGCTCGGGGAATCGCAGGTCGATTTGCCCGACCTCGGCCGCAAGGTGATCCAGAGTTTTCTGCGCCATGCGTTGCGCGACGGCTTCTTTCACGCCGACATGCATCCCGGCAACCTGTTCCTCGACGAGGCCGGCCGCCTGGTCGCGGTCGATTTCGGCATCATGGGCCGGCTTGGCATCAAGGAGCGGCGCTTCCTCGCCGAAATTCTGCTGGGCTTCATCACCCGCGACTATCGCCGCGTCGCCGAAGTGCATTTCGAGGCCGGCTATGTGCCGGGCCATCACTCGGTGGAGAATTTCGCGCAAGCCATCCGCGCCATCGGCGAGCCGATCCACAATCGCACCGCCGAAGAAATCTCGATGGCCAAGCTGCTGACGCTGCTGCTCGAGGTCACCGGCCTGTTCGACATGCGCACCCGTCCCGAGCTGATCCTGCTGCAGAAGACCATGGTGGTGGTCGAAGGCGTGGCGCGCAGCTTCGATCCGAAACTCGACATCTGGAAGACCGCCGACCCCGTGGTGCGCGAATGGATCGAACGCAACCTCGGCCCGGTCGGGCGCATTCAGGGCGCGATGTCCGGCGCGGGCGAGCTCGGCCGCGTGCTTTCGGGCCTGCCGGCGATCACCGCGCGCTCGGTCGCCGTGCTCGAGCAGCTGGAAACCATGACCAGGGAGGGCCTGACGCTGTCGCCGGAGACGATCGCTGCGATGGGCCGGACTGAAGGCCGCAAGAGCCGCTGGCGCACGCTGGCGCTCTGGATCATCGCGGCGACCTTTATCGCCATCCTGTTCGCGGTCCGGCAATTATGATTGCAATGCATGCGACATATGATAGCATTGCTATCAAATCTTGCCGGGACTGCTCATGGCCAGCCTGACCGTCCGTAAACTCGATGAAGAAATAAAAGCCTATCTGCGGATGCGGTCGGCCCGCAACGGGCGCTCGGTGGAGGAGGAAGTACGGGTCATATTGCGGGAGATGGTGCAGGGCGTCCCCTTCGAGTTCTCCGCAGCACCTCCTCCGCAGCCCGCTTCGCCGCCCGCGGACACCTCCTTCCGCTTGCCAGCACGTGCTGCCGTTGCCGGCAAGCAACCCCGTGTCACCCTGATCATCGGCGGCGGTATCGCGGCCTACAAGGCGCTGGACCTGATCCGGCGGCTCAAGGAGCGCAACATTCAGGTCCGCTGCGTGCTGACCAAGGCCTCGCAGCAATTCGTCACGCCGCTTTCGGCCTCGGCGCTGTCGAACGAGCGCGCCTACACCGATCTGTTCGACCCCGAGAGCGAGTTCGATGCCGGCCATATTCGGCTGGCGCGCGACTGCGATCTGATCGTGGTGGCGCCGGCGACCGCGGATTTGATGGCCAAGATCGCACATGGCCATGCCGACGACCTCGCCAGCGCCGTCCTGCTCGCGGCCGATGGCCCGATCCTGCTGGCACCGGCGATGAACCCGCTGATGTGGAACAATGCCGCCACCCGCCGCAATGTCGCGCAACTGCAGCGCGACGGCGTCGCCCTGATCGGTCCCAATGCCGGCGAAATGGCCGAAGCCGGCGAGGCCGGCGTCGGCCGCATGGCGGAGCCGTTGGAGATCGCGACCACGGCCGAGCGCCTGCTGCGGCCGCCGCGGCCGCGCCCGCTTGCGGGAAAACGTGTCCTGATCACCGCAGGCCCCACGCATGAGCCGATCGATCCCGTGCGCTACATAGCCAACCGCTCCTCCGGCAAACAGGGATTTGCGATTGCCGCGGCGGCGCATGCTGCCGGCGCCGATGTCACCCTCGTTTCCGGCCCGGTCGATCTCGGCGATCCCCCAGGTGTCACCGTGAAGCACGTCGAATCGGCGCGCGACATGCTGCGCCAGGTGGAAGCCGCCTTGCCGGCCGACATCGCGATCTTCGCCGCCGCCGTCGCCGACTGGCGCGTGGCCAATGAAGGCGAACAAAAGTTGAAGAAGACGGCCGCCGGCATGCCGCCGCTGCAGCTCGTCGAAAATCCGGACATCCTGGCGACGATTTCGAAGCTAAGGGACAAGCGGCCGCCGCTGGTGATCGGCTTCGCTGCCGAGACCGAACATCTGATCGACAACGCCAAGGCCAAATTCGCCCGCAAGGGGTGCGACTGGATCGTCGCCAATGACGTTTCGCCGGCGACAGGCGTGATGGGCGGCGATCGCAACACCGTGCATCTTTTGACCCGCGACGGCGCGGACATCAAGGTCGACTCCTGGCCGGTCATGACCAAGGAAGAAGTCGCTACCGCCCTGGTGGCGCGCATCGCCGCAACCGTCGGAAAAATCTCGTGAGCTCCAACGTCACCATCGATATCAGGCAATTGCCGCATGCCGAGGGCCTGGCGCTGCCGGCCTATCAGAGCGCCCACGCCGCGGGCCTCGATCTAGTGGCCGCGGTTCCCGAAGGCGCGCCGATGATGCTGGCGCCCGGACAGTATGCGCTGGTGCCGACCGGGCTGACGATCGCGCTCCCGCCGGGCTATGAGGCGCAGGTCCGTCCGCGCTCAGGCCTTGCCGCCAAGCACGGCGTTACCGTGCTGAATTCGCCGGGCACGATCGACGCCGACTACCGCGGCGAGATCGGCGTGCTCCTGATCAACCATGGCGCCGCGCCATTCACGATCCGTCGCGGCGAACGCATTGCGCAGATGGTAATCGCATCCGTGGTCCAGGCGGAACTGGTTCCCGTAATTTCACTGTCGGCGACCGATCGCGGCAGTGGCGGCTTCGGCTCGACTGGTCGCTAATTCGCCTCAAGAGCGGATCGAATTTCATAAAAATCGCTCCGATCAAGTTTAATTCCGCATTTTTCTGCGCGGGGTTTCGCGTTCACGATCTGGACTCTTACCCGCCGACTCGCGAAGAGGATATTGTCTTTTGATTCGCGCGCGGCGGGGGTCGCCGGGCGTAAAGTTGTGCGGTTTGGGGCGAATATGTCGGGCGTGATCGGTACGATACGTCGGACCTTGCTGTCGTGCACATCATTGGCACGTAACGGCCTGATCGCGCTTGCCGCCGCCGCATTCGGATCGAGCTCGCCGGCCTATGCCGGCGAAGTGCCGCTGCTGGATGCGGTCTCGCGCTATCTCGACCTCAATCGCCAGGAATTCGTGGTGCTGACCACCGCGCTGGCGCTGCTCGGTTTCTCCGTGATGTCGGCGATCCTGCTGATGCGCACCCGCGTCCGCGCCGCGGGAAACGAGGCGCGGCTGCGCACCGGTATCGGCGAGTTGCAGGTCCAGGCCGACCGTTTACGGGCGCTGTTGTTCGCGGAGCCGCAGATCCTGATTTCGTGGGCGGCGGGCGACAATCGCCCCGAAATTGCCGGCGACACCTCATTGCTGATGCCGCAGGAAGCCCAGCAGCATCCGCCGCAGCGTCTTCTTGCCTTTGGAACTTGGCTGCCGCCGGAGCCGGCGCTGCAGATGGATCACGCGGTCGACGCGCTGCGCGAGGCCGGCGAAGGTTTTCTGCTCAATCTGTCGACCTCGAATGGACGTTCGATCGAGGCCATGGGCCGCGCCATCGGCGGCCAGGCCATTGTGCGGATTCGCGAACTCGGCGGCGTCCGCCGGGAACTGGCGGAATCGAACCTGCGCTACAAGACGCTTCTGGAGGAAACCGAGCTGTTGCGCGACTTCGCGGCGGCGATGCCGTGGCCGATCTGGACCAAGAGCGCGCAAGGCCAGCTTCGCTATGCCAATATGGCCTACGCAAAGGCCACCGAGGCCGCCAGTGTCGCGGATGCGATCCATCGCAACCTCGAACTGCTCGAAAGCGACCAGCGCGACGACGTCAGCCGGGCACTGAACGACAATTCGGCCTTCACCGCCCGGCTGCCGATCGTGGTCGGCGGCGAGCGCCGCGTCTACGACGTGCATGCGGTTATGCTCAGCGCCGGCAGCGCCGGCATCGCCATCGACGCCAGCGAGGCCAGCAGCCTGCGCGCGGCGCTGGTGCGGATGGCGGAGGCGCATCGCCGCACGCTCGACCAGCTGTCCTCGGGCGTGGCCGTATTCGACGGCCAGCGGCGGCTGGCCTTCTACAACGATTCCTATCGCCGGCTGTGGGACCTCGACCGCAGCTTTCTCGACGCCAATCCCGACGATTCCAGCGTGCTCGATCGCCTGCGCGCCGCGCGCAAAGTTCCCGAACAGCCGGATTTCCGGGCCTGGAAGGCCAAGCTGCACGAGGCCTATCGGGCGGTCGAGCCGGCCAAGGACACCTGGTATCTCCCGGACGGCCGCGCGGTCAGCGTGGTCACCACGCCGAACCCGGAAGGCGGCGTCACTTATCTGTTCGACGACGTCACCGAAAGCCTCGACCTCGCCCGGCGGTTCGACGGCCTGATCCGGGTCCAGCGCGAAACGCTCGACAATCTCGCCGAAGCGGTCGCGGTGTTCGGCAGCAACGGCCGGGCGCAATTGTTCAATCCGGCCTTCGCCAAAATGTGGAAGCTGTCGCCCGAGGCGATGCGCGAGCAGCCGCATATCGAGACGGTCGAGACCTGGTGCAAGCCGCTGTTCGACGACGCTGCCACCTGGCAGACCATTCGCGAGGCAATTACGCGGATCGAGAACCGGGTCGAGGTGCCGCTGAAGCTGGAGCGCAAGGACGGCAGCGTGCTGGACTGCATGACCATGCCGCTGCCCGACGGCGCCACCATGCTGACCTTCCAGGACATCACCGACACCGAGAACGTCGAGCGCGCGCTGCGCGAGCGCAACGAGGCGCTGGAGACAGCCGACCAGATGAAGGTCGATTTCGTCCACCACGTGTCCTACGAACTGCGCTCGCCCTTGACCACCATCATCGGCTTCGCTCATTTCCTCAGCGACCCCGTCACCGGGCCGCTGATGCCGAAACAGGCCGAGTATCTCGGCTACATCACGACTTCCACCAATGCGCTGCTGGCGATCATCAACAACATCCTCGACCTCGCGACCATTGACGCCGGCGCGATGTCGCTCAATCTCGGCTCGATCGACATCCGCAAGACCATCGAGGCCGCCGCCGAGGGCATCCAGGACCGGCTCGCGACCGACCGCATCCAGCTCAAGGTCGACGTCGACCCCAATATCGGCAGCTTCGTCGGCGACGAGCGTCGCGTGGTGCAGGTGCTGTACAATCTGTTGGCCAATGCGGTTGGATTCTCGCCGCAGGACGCCACCATCGGCCTCAGCGCCATCCGGACCGAACACAATGTCGTCTTCACGGTGACCGATTCCGGTCCGGGTATTCCGGCAGACGTCAAGGACAAGGTGTTCGACTGGTTCGAAAGCCACTCCCACGGCTCGCGGCATCGCGGCGCGGGTCTTGGGCTGTCGCTGGTGCGCTCCTTTGTCGAACTGCACGGAGGCAAGGTGCGCGTGGATTCGGTCGTCGGCAGGGGCACGAGCGTGACCTGCGACTTCCCGATCGATCAGGCCGCGCACCGCAACGCCGCGGAATGAACGCTCCCACGACATTCTCGCTGGCGCTATCGAACGAGACCGCGACCGCGCATCTGATGGCCGATCTCGCGCTGCTGATCGGCCCCGGCGATGTCATTACGCTCTCGGGCGACCTCGGCACCGGCAAGACCGCGGCCGCGCGCGCGTTGATCCGCTATCTCGCCGACGACGACGCGCTGGAGGTGCCAAGCCCGACCTTCACGCTGGTGCAGGCTTACGAACTGCCGCCGTTTCCGCTGCTGCATGCGGATCTCTACCGCGTCAACGATGCTACTGAACTGGAAGAGATCGGACTGTCACCGTTGCCGGAAGGCACGGTGGCGCTGATCGAATGGCCGGAGCGCGCTCCTTCGGCGATGCCTGCCGATCGCATCGACATCGCGCTTAGCCATCGTCCGGCCCTGGGATCGACCGCGCGCGCCGCCGAGATCACCGGTCACGGCAGGGCCGCGACCCAAGTCGCAAGGCTGCAGGCACTGCGGCAATTCCTCGACGGCGCAGGCTATGCCGAGGCCAGGCGCCAGCGCATGGCGGGTGACGCTTCAACGCGTTCCTATGCGCGGCTGGTCCGCGACGACGGCGCCGTCATCCTGATGAACTCGCCGCGTCGTCCCGACGGGCCGGCGAATTATGACGGCAAATCATATAGCGCCGCGGTGCACCTGGCCGAGGACGTCAAGCCGTTCGTCGCCATTGCCGGCGGTTTGCGCGAGCGCGGCTTGTCGGCGCCCGCGATCTATCACGCCGACCTCGATGCCGGATTCCTGATCACCGAGGATTTCGGCAGCGCAGGCTTTGTCGAAGGCGATCCGCCTGCGCCGATCGCCGAGCGCTATGAGGCCGCCACCGACATGCTGGCGGCGCTGCACCGCGAGACCTTGCCGGAAGTCCTGCCCCTGGCGCCGCAGATCACCTACACCATTCCGACCTTCGACACCGATGCGCTGCTGGTCGAAGTCGGATTGATGCCGGAATGGTATCTGCCGGACCGCGGGGCCGAGCTGACCGAGGATTTGCGCGGCGAGTTCGTTTCGATGTGGCGCGAGCTGTTGAGCAAGCCTGCATCCGCAACCAAAACCTGGGTGCTGCGCGACTTCCATTCGCCCAACCTGATCTGGCTCGAGGACCGGCAGGACATCGCGAAGGTCGGCATCATCGACTTCCAGGACGCGGTGCTCGGCCCGGCGGCCTACGATCTGGTGTCGCTGTTGCAGGACGCGCGGATCGACGTGCCCGAACAGCTCGAGCTTGCGCTCTTGACGCGCTACATCATGGCGCGGCGGGCTTCGGCCGAAAGCTTCGATCCGGCCGGTTTCGCCGAGCTCTATGCGATCATGTCGGCGCAGCGCAACACGCGGCTGCTCGGCACTTTTGCGCGGCTCAACCGGCGCGACGGCAAGCCGCAATATCTGCGCCATCAGCCCCGGATCTGGACCTATCTCGGTCGTTCATTGGCCCACCCGGCGCTCGCCCACGCCAGGGAATGGTACGCCGCCAACGTCCCTCCTCCGGTACCGTAGTTTACCCCTTATTAGCGAGCCAAGCTCTAATCTGCGCCAGCCTCTGCCGCCAAGCGCGGGGCGCGCGGCTGCTTTGAGGGCTGGAGCAAATCAATGGCGACGACTGAGCGGCGCAAGGGCGAGCGCGTCACATTCGAACGGGGCATCCCGGCGCATATGATGGGTATCGACGGCACCTGGCGACGCGAATGCACCATGGAAGACGTATCGGAAACCGGCGCCAAACTCACGGTCGAAGGCTCGGTCGAGGGGTTGCACCTCAAGGAATTCTTCCTGCTGCTGTCTTCCACGGGTCTGGCCTACCGCCGCTGCGAATTGTCATGGGTCAATGGCGACCAGATCGGCGTCAATTTCCTGAAAACCGGCGACAAGAAGAAAAAGGCGGGCAGGCGCCCGACCCAGGAGGCGGAAGTCTGAGCGGCCGCGCCGGTCGCACAACCGTCATATGGGACCGCTATCGACGATCGATGCGCGGCGCGAATCGCCGTGATATGATTTTGTGAATCAAACAAGACAACGGTTCGAGAAAATTCCAAAATGTCCGTTAAACCAACCAAAGCCATGGTTCTCGCCGCCGGCCTCGGCGCGCGCATGCGTCCCTTGACGGACAAGATGCCGAAGCCATTGGTGCCCGTGGCCGGCCGTCCGCTGCTCGATCATGTGCTCGACAAGCTCGCCGACGCCGGCGTCAGCGAAGCCGTCGTCAATGTGCATTATCTGCCCGACCAGATCATCGAGCACACCGCCTCGCGCACGCGGCCCCGCGTGATCATCTCCGACGAGCGCGGCCAGGTGCTCGGCACCGGCGGCGGCGTGGTCAAGGCGCTGCCTCTGCTCGGCCCCGAGCCGTTCTTCCATGTCAACGCCGATACGCTGTGGATCGACGGCGTGCGGCCCAATCTGGCGCGGCTCGCCGAAACCTTCGATCCTTCGCGGATGGATATCCTGCTGTTGATGGCACCGACCACGAGCAGCATCGGTTATGGCGGCCGCGGCGACTACTCGATGCTGCCGGACGGCGCGCTGCGCAAGCGCAAGGAGCATCAGGTGGTTCCGTTCGTCTATGCGGGGGCTGCGATCATGTCGCCGTCGGTATTTGCCGACGCACCGTCAGGCGAATTTTCGCTGACCAGGATGTTCGACGGTGCCAATGAACAGGAGCGGCTGTTCGGCCTGCGGCTCGACGGCGTGTGGATGCATGTCGGAACCCCCGACGCAGTCGGCGCGGCGGAAGAGGCGTTTCTCGAAAGCGTGGCGTAAGCCCCCTTCGTCATTCCGGGGCGCGTCGAAGACGCGAACCCGGAATCTCGAGATTCCGGGTCTGCGCCTGGCGGCACATCCCGGAATGACGGCTCGAACTTGAAGACTCCCTCCCTGTTGCTGCCCATGCCATGATGCAACCTGATCTTCCGAATCAGGACCCCCATGCGCGTATTCAGCGTTCCCCTATCCGCGCCGTTTTTGCGCACCGTCATCGGCGCGCTGGTCGATGGCAGGCTGGTCGCCGGCTTCGACGCGCGGAAACATCCGGAGAAACTTGCCGAAGCGACGCTCTATCTGCCGACCCGGCGCGCCGGACGGATGGCGCGGGAAATCTTTCTCGACGAATTGAAGGCGGACGCGGCGGTGCTGCCGCGCATCGTCGCGCTCGGCGACATCGACGAGGACGAACTGGCATTCGCGGAAGAGGCCGAACACTATGGCGGCGCGGCGCCGCTGGACATTCCGCCGAAACTCGGCGAACTCGAACGCCGGCTCACCTTGGCAACACTGGTCGCGGCCTGGGCGAAGGGTCCGGTGTTGGCGCCGCTGGTGGTCGGTGGCCCGGCATCGACGCTGGCACTGGCCAGCGATCTGGCGCGGCTGATGGACGACATGGTCACCCGCGGCGTCGGCTGGGAGGCGCTGGACGGGCTGGTGCCGGACCAGCTCGACCAGTATTGGCAGCATTCGCTCGAGTTTCTGCGGATCGCGCGCGTGGCATGGCCGGCGCACCTGCAGGAAATCGAGAGGACCGAGCCGGCGGCGCGGCGGGACCTGTTGATCGCGGCCGAAGCGCGGCGCCTCGGCGCGCATCACGACGGCCCGGTGATCGCGGCGGGCTCGACCGGTTCGATGCCGGCGACCGCGAAATTCCTCCACGCCGTCAGCACGCTGCCGAACGGCGCGGTGGTGCTGCCAGGACTGGATACCGATCTCGACGAGGAAGCCTGGCAGACGATCGGCGGGGTCAGGGATGCGCAAGGCAAATTCACCTCGCCTCCTTCATCGAACCATCCGCAGTTTGCGATGCATGCGCAGCTGACACGACTTGGCATCCGGCGCGGCGATGTCGAAATCCTGGGCGAGCCCGCGCCCGATGGCCGCGAGGTGCTGGCGTCGGAAGCGATGCGGCCCTCAACCGCGACCGCGCAATGGCACCGGCGGCTGGCCGAGCCCGACATCGTCGAAAAGATCTCGCGCGCAATGAAAAATCTCGCCGTGATCGCGGCGGAAAATCCCGAAATGGAGGCGCTGGCGATCGCGGTGGCGATGCGCGAGGCGCGGCATCTCGACAAATCGGCGGCGCTGGTGACGCCGGATCGCGCGCTGGCGCGGCGGGTGATCGCAGCGCTGGGCCGCTGGAATCTCGAATTCGACGATTCCGGCGGCGATGCGCTGATGGACACGCCTTCCGGGATCTTCGCCCGGCTAGTTGCCGAAGCGGCGGCAAACGGGCTGGAGCCACCGACGTTGCTGGCGCTGTTAAAACATCCGCTGTGCCGGATAGGCGGCGCGCCCGAAACGTTCAAGGACGCCGTCGAAACGCTTGAACTGGCGCTGTTGCGCGGCACGCGGCCGCAGGCCGGAAGCAGTGGGCTCGCTCAGGATTTTGTCCGTTTCCGCGACGAGCTCGCCAAGCTCGGGCGCGGCGAACTATCCTCGCTGCATCGCGCGGAGCCGAAAACCAGGCTGAAAGACGAGGAACTCGATCGCGCCCAGGCACTGATCGAGTCGTTGCGGGCGGCGCTTGCGCCGCTTGAAAGTCTCCATCCGGCAAAGCCCTATGACTTTGCCGAGCTGGCCACGCGCCATCGCGAGGTGCTGTTAAAACTGTCGTGCGACGAGCATGGCGTCGCGCTGGCCTTCGAGGGCCAGCCGGGATCGGCGCTGGCATCCGCCTTCGACGAGTTGCTGGGCGGCAAATCGCAAAGCGGCCTTTTGGTCGAACTCGCCGACTATCCGGAAGTGTTCCAGACCGCCTTTGCCGACCGCATGGTGCGGCGGCCGGAAAGCACGAATGTTCATTTGAAGATTTACGGTCCGCTGGAAGCGCGGCTGACACAATCCGACCGCGTCATCATCGGCGGGCTGGTCGAGAACGTCTGGCCGCCGGCGCCGCGTATCGATCCCTGGCTGAGCCGGCCGATGCGGCACGAACTCGGCCTCGATCTGCCCGAGCGGCGCATCGGCCTTTCCGCGCACGATTTTGCCCAACTACTCGGCGCTGGCGAGGTGATCCTCAGCCATGCCGCCAAGGTCGGCGGCGCGCCGGCAGTGGCCTCGCGTTTTCTGCACCGGCTGGAAGCAGTCGCCGGCGAGGAGCGCTGGGGAGCTGCTGTCGCGGCCGGCGAGAAATATGTGCGCTTTGCGAGGGAACTGGATCGCCCCGACAAGGTGGTACCGATCCCGCAGCCGGCGCCGAAGCCGCCGCGCGCGGTTCGGCCCTTAAAACTGCCGGTAACCGCGATCGAGGACTGGCTGCGTGATCCCTATACGATCTACGCCAAATATATCCTGCGGCTCAGCCCGCTCGATCCCGTCGACATGCCGCTGTCGGCCGCCGACCGCGGCTCGGCGATCCATGACGCGCTCGGCGAATTCACGCAAACCTTCGCAACCTCACTGCCGCCGGATACGGCAGGCGCCTTACGACAAATCGGCGAGAAATATTTCGCGCCGCTGATGGAGCGGCCCGAGGCGCGGGCGCTGTGGTGGCCGCGCTTCCAGCGTATCGCTGGATGGTTTTCGGACTGGGAAATCGCGCGGCGCGGCGACATTGCCCGCATCGACGCAGAAAGCCAGGGCAAAATCCAGATCCCGCTCGACAACGCGCGCGCCTTTGTTCTGTCGGCGCGCGCCGACCGGATCGAGCGCCGTCACGACGGCAGCTTTGCGATCCTCGACTACAAGACCGGAGCGCCACCGACCGGCAAGCAGGTGCGCATGGGGCTGTCGCCGCAGCTCACGCTGGAGGCGGCGATCCTGAGGGAGGGAGGCTTTGCCGATATTCCGGCCGACAGTTCCGTCAGCGAGATCGGCTATGTCCGGCTTTCCGGCAACAATCCGCCGGGAGAACAGAAGCCGCTGGAGCTGAAGGTCAGGCAGAGTGATACACCGCAATTGCCGGACGATGCCGCCGAAGAGGCGCGCCAAAAACTGGAGGCGCTGATCCGCGCCTTCGAGAATGAAGACCAGGCCTATACTTCGCTCAATCTGTCGATGTGGTCGAACCGCTACGGCAGTTATGACGATCTTGCCCGGATCAAGGAATGGTCGGCGGCCGGTGGATTGGGGTTGGAAGAATGGTAAGCGCGCCGCGCCCGATTCCTCCCACCGTCCGCGCCACCCAGGCGCGCGCCTCGGACCCCGCGGCTTCCGCCTTCGTTTCGGCGAATGCCGGATCGGGCAAGACCCATGTGCTGGTGCAGCGGGTGATCCGGCTGCTGCTGGACGGGGTCCAGCCCGAAAAGATCCTTTGCATTACCTTCACCAAGGCCGCCGCCGCCAACATGGCAGAGCGGGTGTTCACCACGCTCGGCCACTGGGTCACGCTCGACGATGCTGCGCTCGATGACGCCATTCGCGAGGCGGGCATCGCGCGGCCCGATTCGGGTTTGCGGATGGCGGCGCGAAGACTGTTCGCCTGCGCGCTGGAAACGCCGGGCGGCCTCAAAGTGCAGACCATCCATGCGCTGTGCACCCGGCTGCTGCAGCAATTCCCGTTCGAAGCCAATGTCCCTGCGCGTTTCGCGGTGATCGACGAGCGCGACCAGAACGAGATGATGGAGCGCGCCAATCTCAAGGTGTTGCTGGAAGCCTCGCGCGACCCAGACAGCGCGACCGGCCGTGCGCTCCAGGTCGCGATGGCGAGCGCAGCTGACGTTACCTTCAAGGATGTGGTGCGCGAGGCCTGCCTCAGCCGCGACCACTTCATGGCATGGACGGACAACGCCGGCAGCGTCGAGGCCGCAGCCGCGCAGGTGTCGGCCGCGCTCGGGGTCGATCCCGGCGACACGCTCGAAGACGTCGAGCGCGGGATCGTCGACGGGCCGCATCTGCCGAGATCGCGGTGGAGGGAGATCGCCAGCATTCTCGATACCGGCAGCAAATCCGACCAGGATCAGGCGGTGCGCTTGCGCGAGGCGCTGATATTTGCCGGCAGCGAGCAAGTCGAAAGATATCTCGGCGTGTTCCTGACCGATGAGCGTAGCCCGCGCAAGTCGGTGGTGACGAAGAAGTTCTGCGACAACAATCCGGCGATTGCGCGCCTGTTCGATTCCGAAGGGGGCCGCATCGGGCCCCTGATCGGGCGGCGCCGCGCGCTGACGACGCGAGATCGCACTCAGGCGCTGCTCGCGATCGCAACCTCAGCGGCGGCGAATTACCGGCGCGAGAAGCAGGAGCGCGGCCTGCTCGACTATGACGATCTGATCGACAAGACGCTGGCCATGCTGGATCGCGTCTCCTCCGGCTGGGTGCATTACAAGCTCGACCGCGGCGTCGATCACGTGCTGATCGACGAGGCGCAGGACACCAGCCCCCGGCAGTGGGACATCGTCGCCCACATCATTTCCGAATTCACCTCGGGCGAAGGCGCGCGTGACGGCGTGGTGCGCACCATCTTCGCGGTCGGCGACGAGAAGCAGTCGATTTTTTCGTTCCAGGGTGCGGCGCCGCGCGAATTCGACACCCGCCGCCGTTATCTCGCGCGAAAATTCACTGAGGCCGGGCTGAAATTCGATCCAGTCTCGTTCACCTATTCCTTCCGTTCGGGCGCCGCGATCCTGCAATCGGTCGACCACGTGTTTCGCGAGGCAGAGATTTACCGCAGCATCCATTCGGTGGAGACCGGCTATCCCATCCACAATTCGCTTGATGATGCCGGGCCAAGCCTGATCGAGCTCTGGGAGTTGCAGCAGCCGGACGGCAAGCAGGACATCGAAGGCTGGCGCGCACCGTTCGACGGGCTGTCGCAGACCAGCCCGGAAGTAAGGCTTGCGAGGCGCATCCAGACCGAGATCAGGCGGCTGGTCGAAGGCGGCGCCATGACCGGCAGCGCCGGCAAGCGCCGCCGCTTGAGCTATGGCGACATGCTGGTGCTGGTGCGGCGGCGCGGCAACGCTTTCGATGCGGTGATCCAGGCGCTGAAACACGCCAGCATTCCCGTCGCCGGCGCCGACCGGCTGAAACTGACCGAGCACATCGCGATCATCGACCTGATGAACCTCGCCGACGCGCTGTTGCTGCCGCAGGACGATTTGGCGCTGGCGGTGGCGCTGAAAAGCCCGCTGTTCGGGCTTTCCGACGACGATCTGTTCGAGTTGGCGTGGCCGCGCAAGGGATCGCTGCGTCAGGCGCTCGGCGATCACGCCGCGGGTGGCGGCAAATTCCGGGAGGCGCTGGATCGCCTGGAACAATGTGAGCGCCGTTTCGAGACCGAGACGCCGTTTGCGTTCTACGCCTGGCTGCTGGGCGGCGGCGGCGGCCGCGCCCGCATCCAGCGGCGGCTCGGGCATGAGGCCAATGACGCGCTCGACGAATTTCTCGAGCTTGCGCTGGGCTATGAGCGCAAGGCGCCCGCCTCGCTGCAGGGCTTTGTGGCGTGGCTGCGCGCGGCCGACCTCGAGGTCAAGCGCGACATGGAAATCTCGCGCGACGAAGTCCGCGTCATGACCGTGCACGGCGCCAAGGGGCTGGAAGCTGCCGTGGTGTTCCTGGTGGACACGACGTCGTCGCCTTCGGATACGCAGCGCCTCAAGCTGATCCATCTGCACGACGGTGTCGTGGTCTGGGCCGGCAGGAAAGCAGACGACCCCGCCGTCGTCGCCGCGGCGCGCACGGCGATGCTGGGCGAGACCGAGGATGAGTACCGTCGGCTGCTTTACGTGGCGATGACGCGCGCGGCCGACCGGCTGATCGTCGGCGGCTGCATGCCGGGCAACATGAACAGCGTGCGCAAGCACTCCTGGTACGATCTGATCGTCAAGGGCCTTTCCAATTCCGGCTTGGATGAAGAGACCATCGAGACGGCGGACGGTCCGGTCAAGCAGTACGCACGGCTCGAGGACGCGGCTCCCGCGGAGGCCGCCACCGCTGCGTCGCCGACCGCCGCTCCGATCGAGCTGCCCTCGTGGTTGCGGACGGCAGCGCCGCCGGAAGCCCGCGCCGACACTTTGCTGCGGCCTTCCGATCCGGCCGCGGACGACAGCCATCGCGTCCGGACCGGCGAATCGCTCGTGCTGCGGGCGCGCGCGCTTCAGCACGGCACGCTGGTGCACCGGTTGCTGCAATCCCTTCCCGATCTCGCCAGCGAACGCCGCCGCGACGCCGCCCTGAAATACCTCGCCCGCAACGCGGACGGCTGGAGCGACGGCGACCGCGAAGTGCTGGCCGAGGGCGTGCTCGCGCTGCTCGCGGACAGCCGATTCGCGGCCGTATTCGCGGAAGGCAGCCGTGCCGAGGTGTCGATCGTCGGCCGTCTGGAAAGACAGGGCGGGCCGCCGGCGCTGGTTTCCGGGCAAATCGACCGGCTGGTGGTGACGCCGGCGGAAGTCCTGATTGTCGATTTCAAGACCAATCATGCCCCGCCCAGCCACCCGGCCGAAGCCCCGAGGCGCTATCTAAGGCAGCTTGCGCTCTACCGTGCGGTATTGGGGAAGCTTTATCCCCAACGCGCGGTCCGGGCAGCATTACTTTGGACTGAAACCCCTGAATTGATGGAGATTTCGGCTCCCGCGCTGGACGCCGAACTGGCATCCGCTTTCCGGGGGGATGTCCAAGCTTGACCCGGCAACGCCTCGTTCATACGTTGGCTCCATGATCTCTGCGGCGATTCTGTTGGCCGCATCCCTCCCGAACTGAACGAGGTATTCCAATGGCCGTTGGCAAGGTTTCTGATGCCGATTTCGAAGCCGAGGTGCTCAAGGCGAGCGGCCCGGTCGTGGTCGATTTCTGGGCCGAATGGTGCGGCCCCTGCCGCATGATCGCACCCGCGCTCGACGAGATTTCCGGCGCGATGGGCGACAAGGTCAAGATCGTGAAGCTGAACGTTGACGAGAGCCCGAAGACGGCTTCGAAATACGGCGTGATGTCGATCCCGACCCTGATGATCTTCAAGGGCGGCGAGATGGCCTCCCGCCAGGTCGGCGCCGCCCCGAAGGCGAAGCTGCAGCAGTGGATTACCGCCGCCGTCTGATCGGCGGCGCGCTCTGATGTGATTCGAACGGCCGGCAAATTGCCGGCCGTTTTGTTTTGTGCCTACCGGATCCACCCCGCCGCCAGCGCTGAGGCGAGCTCAGGCTGCCCGTTGCGGCCCGCCAGCGCCGCCATCGCTTGGTGATCGTAGGGCACATGGCGGAACGTCACGCGCCATTCATCTCGGGTAAGCTCCAGGATCGCGTAGCGCGCGTCCGGCGTGCCAGCTTCGATGACATGCGGATAGGGGTGGACGTCGCGATAGCCGGGCGAGCCGACGCTGCCGGGATTGACCACCATGCGGCCGTCGGCAAGCCGCACCGCGCGCGCGATATGGGTGTGGCCGCAGAGAATCAGCGACTGCGTGATGCCCGTGGCGACCTCTTCGATCGCCTCCCGTGACGCCATCCGCACCGTGCCATCCCGCAAAACGGTCTCCAGCCAATAGAGCTGGTCGTTGGCCGGCGTGGCGTGGCACAGGAAGACCTTGTCGCGGAACACCCGCGTCGGCGGAATCTTTCGCAACCAATCGAGATGGCTGGCATCGAGCTGCGCATGTGCGGGCCGGTCCCACGACCCCATCTTCTCCGGCGGCCGGTCGATCAGATAGCGATCGTGATTGCCGAGCACGTGGACGGCGTCGAGCGCCATCAGCGCATCCATGGTGCGCCGCGCGTCGAGCGGGCCGCTCGCCATGTCGCCGAGATCGACGATCTCGTCGATGCCTCGCGCGCGGATGTCGGCGATGACGGCCTCCAGCGCGAGATAGTTTCCGTGGACGTCGGCAATCGCGGCAAAGCGCATTTAATCTCTATCCCGGCGGCGTGCCGTTGGCGGAAAGTACATGGCCGGCGAGATAGAGCGAGCCCGTGATCAGGATACGCGGCGGCACCTCGTAGACGAGCCGCGCCAGCGCGCACAGCGCGGCTTCGATGCTGCCGGCGATTTCGACGCGCATGCCGAGCGCGCGGGTAGCGTCCGCGAGCCGGTCCGGCGGCATCGCCTTGTCGTTGTCCGGTATCGGCACCGCGATGATGTGGCGCGTCAGCCCGGCGAAATTGCCGAGAAACGCGCTCGCATCCTTGTTTGCCATCATGCCGACGATGACCACGAGCGGACGCGACACCCGCTCTTCGAGATCGCCGAGGGCGGCGGCGGCGACGCGGCCGCCTTCGGCATTATGTCCGCCGTCGAGCCAGATCTCGCAGCCCTGCGGCGCCTGCCCCAGCAGCGCGCCCGAGGTCAGGCGCTGCATCCGCGCCGGCCACTCGGCATTAACAATGCCGGCCTCGTAGGCGGCCGGCGCGATTTTGAATCGGTCTTGCGCGCGCAGCGTCGCAATCGCGAGGCCGGCATTGTCGAACTGGTGCCGTCCGAACAGTTTTGGGGCCGGCAGGTCCATCAGGCCGCGCTCGTCCTGGTAGACCAGCCGCCCGCACTCGACATTGACGTGCCAGCCCTCGCCGGCCGCGTGCAGCGGCGCGCGCAGGCGCTTTGCGTTTTGTTCGATCACGGCCATCGCCTCCGGCGGCTGCTCCGCGCAAATCACCGGCACACTGCGCTTGATGATCGCGGCCTTCTCACCGGCAATCGCCGTCAAGGTATCGCCGAGAAATTCGGTGTGATCCATGCTGACGGGCGCGATTACGCTCGCCAGCGGCGCGTCGATGACGTTGGTGGCGTCAAGCCGCCCGCCGAGACCGACCTCGAGCAGCAGCACATCGGCCGGCTGCTGCGCGAACAGGCAGAATGCCGCGACGGTCTCGATTTCGAACAGGGTGATCGGCTGGCCCGCATTGATACGCTCGCACTTTTCGAGCGCGGTGGCGAGTTCGTCATCGCCGACGAGGACGCCGCCACCAACGTGGCCGAGGCGAAAGCGTTCGTTGATCCGCACCAGTGAGGGCGAGGTATAGACGTGGACGCGCAAGCCCGCCGCTTCCAGGATGGCCCGCAAATACGCGATCGTCGAACCCTTGCCATTGGTGCCGGCGACGTGAATCACCGGGGCGAGCTTGCGCTCGGGATGATCGAGCCGCTCCAAGAGCCGATGCACCCGATCGAGATCGAGGTCGATCCGCGCAGGATGCAACGTGGACAGCCGCGCGATCAATTCGCCGAGCGGAGGCGCCCGTCTGGCCGCAGGCGCGTTCACGCGTGGGGCGCTGCTGGGGCCACGTCGGCGCCCACTACGATCTGGGCCGGAGCGGTGACCGGGGCCGCGGGTTTCGAGGTGGTTTCCAGGGCGGGCGATTTCGTCAGCAGCCGGCAGAGCCGCGCCAGCGTCGGCCGCAACTCGTGGCGATGTACGACCATGTCGACCATGCCATGGTCCTTGAGATATTCAGCGCGCTGAAAGCCTTCCGGCAATTTCTCGCGAATGGTCTGCTCGATCACGCGCGCGCCGGCAAATCCAATCAGCGCACCGGGCTCGGCGATCTGCACATCGCCGAGCATGGCATAGGAGGCGGTGACGCCGCCGGTGGTCGGATTGGTCAGCACCACGATATAAGGCTGCCTGGCTTCGCGCAGCATCTGGATGCCGACCGTGGTTCGCGGCATCTGCATCAGCGACAGGATGCCTTCCTGCATGCGGGCGCCGCCGGAGGCCGCGAACACGATGAACGGCGACTTCTTCTCGACCGCGAGCTCGAGCCCGCGCACGATCGCCTCGCCCGCCGCCATGCCGAGCGAGCCGCCCATGAAATCAAAATCCTGCACCGCGATCACAACGCCGGCGCCCTCGAGCTTGCCGTAGCCGACCTTGATCGCGTCGTTCAGCCCGGTCTTGGCGCGCGCATCCTTGATGCGATCGGCATACCTGCGTTCATCGCGAAATCTCAGGGGATCGGCGGTGACGTCGGGCAGAGCGATGTCGTACCAGGTCTCATTGTCGAAGATCGATTTCAACCGCGCCACCGCGCCCAAGCGCATGTGGTAGTTCGAGCCGGGAATCACGAATTGATTGGCCTCGACGTCCTTGTAGAACACGAGCTGTCCGGAATCCGGACATTTGATCCACAGATTCTCCGGCGTCTCGCGGCGCAGGATGTTGCGGATCTTCGGCCGGACGACGTTGGTGAGCCAATTCATGATTCGCTCCGAATGGCGATCGAATCGCCTCTTGATAGCGCTTTCGATATATGGCGGGCCGGGTCATGCCCGGCAAGCTGCCGTTTGCCGGGTATTTCCACCGAAATTATGGCTTATTCCGCGGCCTGTTTGGCGCCCCGGACGCCCTGCGCCAGCGAGGAAACCAGATCCGCCACCGCATCGACGGTCCTGGCCGTCGCCCGGTTGTCGGTATCGAGGCTGGCGCGCAGGGCATCGACCAGCGCCGTGCCGACCGCCGCGCCGTCGGCATTCTCTGCGATCGCGCGCGCGGCGTCCGGGGTGCGGATGCCGAAGCCGACGCAGACCGGCAGTTTGGTATGGCGCTTGATGCGCGCGACGGCTGCGCCGACCACGCCGGAATCGGCACTGGCGCTGCCGGTAATGCCGGTGATCGAGACGTAGTAGACAAAGCCGGAAGTGTTGGCGAGCACCGCGGGCAGACGCTCGTCGTCGGTGGTCGGCGTCGCCAGCCGGATGAAGTTCAGCCCGGCCTGCAGCGCCGGCAGGCACAATTCGGTGTCTTCCTCCGGCGGCAGGTCGACGACGATCAGGCCGTCGACACCCGCGGATTTCGCATCGGCCAGAAACCTGTCGACGCCATAGATGTAGATCGGATTGTAGTAACCCATCAGCACCAGCGGCGTGGCGTTGTCCTCTTTACGAAACTCGCGCACCATCGCGAGCGTCTTCTTCAAGGTCATGCCGGCCTTCAGCGCCCGCAGGCCCGCCGCCTGGATCGCCGGGCCGTCGGCCATCGGATCGGTGAAGGGTATGCCGATCTCGATGATGTCGGCGCCCGCTTTGGGCAGCGCCTTGACGATGTCGAGCGAGGTCGCGGGATCGGGATCGCCCGCCATCAGGTAGGTGATGAAGGCGGAGCGGCCCTGCTTCTTCAGCTCTGCGAAGCGTGCGTCGATGCGGGTGGTCACTTCTTCTTGCCCTTCAGTATGTCGCCCACCTGCGGCACGTCCTTGTCGCCGCGGCCGGAGAGATTGACCACCATCAGATGATCCTTCGGCCGCTTCGGCGCGAGGTCCATGACTTTCGCAATGGCGTGCGCCGGCTCCAGCGCCGGGATGATGCCTTCCAGCCGCGACAGCAGCTGAAACGCCGCCAGCGCCTCGTCGTCGGTCGCGGACAGATAGGTGACCCGGCCGGTTTCGTACAGCCAGGAATGCTCCGGGCCGATGCCGGGATAATCCAGCCCCGCCGAAATCGAATGCGCGTCCTGGATCTGGCCGTCATCGTCCATCAGCAAATAAGTACGGTTGCCGTGCAGCACGCCCGGCCGGCCGCCGGCAATCGAGGCGGCATGCAATTGCGTCAATCCGTGGCCCGCCGCTTCGACGCCGAAGATCTCGATGCCGGGATCGTCGAGGAAGGGGTGAAACAGCCCCATCGCGTTGGAGCCGCCGCCGATACAGGCGATCAGCGAGTCCGGCAGGCGGCCCTCCTCGTCCAGCATCTGCGCGCGGGTCTCGATGCCGATCACCGACTGGAAGTCGCGCACCATCATCGGATAGGGATGCGGGCCGGCGACGGTGCCGATGCAGTAGAACGTGTTGTGCACGTTGGTGACCCAGTCGCGCAGCGCCTCGTTCATCGCATCCTTCAGGGTGCGCGAGCCCGACTGCACCGGGATCACCCTGGCGCCGAGCATTTCCATGCGGATGACGTTGGGCTGCTGCCGCTCGACATCGACCGCGCCCATATAGACCACGCAGTCGAGCCCGAACCGCGCGCACAGCGTCGCGGTCGCGACGCCATGCTGGCCGGCGCCGGTCTCGGCGATGATGCGTTTCTTGCCCATCCGCCGCGCCACCATGATCTGGCCGAGCACATTGTTGACCTTGTGGGAGCCGGTATGGTTGAGCTCCTCGCGCTTGAAATAGATCTTGGCGCCACCCAGGTGCCCGGTCAGGCGCTCGGCGAAATACAGCGGCGACGGCCGGCCGACATAGTGCTTGAGGTAGCCGTTCATCTCGGCCTGGAACGCCGGATCGGCCTTGGCCTCGGCATAGGCCTTCTCCAGATCGAGAATCAGCGGCATCAGCGTTTCCGCGACAAAGCGGCCGCCGAAAATGCCGAAATGTCCGCGCTCGTCGGGACCGCTGCGGAATGAATTGGGTTTGGCGAGACTCATCGAACCATCAGCTCTTCTGTTGCGCGCGCGGCGCTGTTGTCTCTGCTCCCTCGCCCCGCTCTTGCGGAGGCGAGACGAGCGAAGCTCGCTCTGGGAGGGTTGGGGTGAGGGGCTCTTGCGGCAAATTCGGTGAGAGCGGTGAACGCTGCGGCTCCCCCTCACCCGGATCGCAAGAGCGATCCGACCTCTCCCCGTAAACGGGGAGAGGTGAAGTAAGGTCTGTTGCGCGCGCCGCACGGATAAAGGCGCGGATCATTTCGGGATCCTTGTGACCTGGCGTGCGCTCCACGCCGGAGGAAACATCGACGCCGCCGGCGCGGGTGACGCGCACGGCTTCGGCGACGTTTTCGACATGCAGGCCGCCCGAGACCATGAACGGCCGCTTGAGATCGAGCTGCTCCAGAACATGCCAGTCGAACACCGCGCCGAGACCGCCGGGACGGGTGGCTTCCTTCGGCGCGCGGGCATCGAACAGGATGCGGTCGGCGACGTCGGCGTAACCGGGCAGGCCCGCGAGATCAGCAACGGTCTCGACCGCGATCGCCTTCATGACCGGCAATCCGAATTTCTGCTTGATGTCGCGCAGCCGCGCCACGGTTTCCTTGCCGTGCAGCTGCAGCAAGTCCGGCTGCAGCGTCTCGACGATATTGGAAAGCGTCGCATCATCGGCATCGACCGTGAGCGCGACCTTGGACGCCCGACGCCGGGCCTGTTTGCCGAGCTCACGCGCCATCTCGAGGCTCAGGTGCCGTGGAGAGGGCGGGAAGAACACGAAGCCCACCATGTCCGCACCGGCATCCAGCGCGACGTCGAGCGTCTCGCGCGTGGACAGGCCGCAAATTTTGACGATCAGGGACATGCTTCAAAATACGGGTTGGAGCGGTGGCGACGGCGGCGGAAGGCCGATACGCCTGTGGGCCGCGTTCTACAACGTCGCGCCCTGCTTGTCTCGCCCTCCGGACCCATAAAAGCCGCCCTGCGACGGGCCCGGAAGGCGCTGCGGCTCGTAGCGGGAGGCCATGGTTCCTGCGCGCAGATCGGCCAGTTGCGCCCGCGCCTGCCGCGCATCGGCCTCGTGCCGGCGCGCCGCGCGCCGCCAATGCCGCTGCCCGAACCAGGTCGCAGTGCCTCCCGCCAACACGCCCAGGATCAGCGCGGCGAGGATGATCACAAATAGCCGCTCCGGGGGTAAGTCAAAAACCGAGTCACCGGAGGCGAAGGGATCGAACGACACCGTCACCAAATGCCGGTTGGCGAGCGAGAAGTCGACGATGATAAGGCCCAGCAGAACCATGACCACAGTCGTGAAAAACTTGCGCATGACCATCACTCGCGTTGCCATTGATCGGCGCCCTCTTACCACGAAGGTAAGGGCTGGCCTCGCGACCGCCAAACGCGAGATCCTGAACGTCCAGATACAGACGTCTCAGGCGCCGGTATCCGGCGCTCCGGCTTCGCGGTTCAGCCGTTCACGCATTTCCTTGCCCGTTTTGAAGAACGGGACGCTCTTCTGATCGACCGGCACATGCGCGCCGGTGCGTGGATTGCGCCCCGCGCGCGCCGGACGATGCTTGACCGAGAACGCGCCGAAACCGCGCAGCTCGACCCGGTCGCCACGCGCCAGGGCCGCAACGATCTCGTCGAGAATTGCGTTCACAATGTTCTCGACATCCCGCTGGTAAAGGTGCGGGTTGTGCTCGGCGATACGCTGAACAAGTTCGGATTTTATCATCGAGACCGGTACCGGGGAACGTGCGGATATGCATTTCCGTGAAAATGCCTAGAACTGTCAAGACGCTAAATCAAATTTGGGTGACCCAAAAACGCGTGACAACGGCCGGAAAGCCGGATTGTGACAATACCCGCAATGCGGGAAAGTGATGGAAACCGGACTTAGGCCGCTCAATTCGTGCCCGCGGGTTGCCACAACGCCAGCATTCCATCGAGGCTCAGGCGATCGACCGCCTGCGCCACGCCGGCCTGCTCGATCTGTCGCGCAATGGAGCTTAAACCGAGCGCATCGAGCGTAATCGAGGCTGCCGTTTTCAGAAAAGTCAGGTCGCCAAACCGCGGTTCGAGCTTGTAGTCGCGCACCGGAAGACCACTCTTGACTCCCTTTTCCGCGACCAGCCACGCGACGGCGGTTTTCTCGTCGCCGAGCTGATCGATCAGCTTGAGGTCGACCGCCTGGTGGCCGGTGAAGACCCGTCCATCGGCGACTTTATCGAGCAGTGCGTCATCCATGCCACGCCGCTCCTTCACCATGCCGCGAAACCACGCATAGGAATCCCTGACCAGCGAATCCAGCGCGGCGCGCGCTTCCGGGCTGGTCGGCTCAAAGCCGTTGGGAGCCGCTTTCAGCGGCGAAGACTTCACTTCCTCGACCTTGACGCCGACGGTTTTCAGCAAATCGGTGAAGTTTGGAAATTGAAACAACACGCCGATCGAGCCGACCAGCGAGGTTTGCTGGGCGACAATGTGATCGGCCGCGATCGCCGTGATGTAGCCGCCCGAGGCAGCCAATCCCTCGACCACCACCACCAGCGGCTTCTTCGCCTTCAACCGCGTCAGCGCGTCGTAAAGCTGTTCGGAGCCGGCCGTGGTGCCGCCGGGTGAATTGATGTGCACGACGACCGCCGGAACGTGCGAATTCTCCAGCCGCTCCAGCGCCTCGACGCGGTCATTGTCGCTGCGAATCAGGCCGTCGATATGAACGCGCGCAATCGCGCTCGAGGTTGTAAACGCGCTGCGGCCGCCGGGCGTCGCTATCGCGGCCATTCCGACAATCGCGGCGATCGCGACCACTGCGGCAGTCACCCGCCAGAACGTCAGCTTGCGGCGAATCCTGCGGCGATCGACGATCACGTCTGAATCAAGCGACATCGAAAATTCTCCCGGAAGCGGCTGTGAGGGGATCGCACGGTATTCTCTGCACAGCCCTAATATACCGTGCCCTGACTACATCAATTGCGATGCAATATGAAGAAAACAAGGCCCGAAAGCCGCAACGCCGCCTGAGTGGTCGTAGCCGGGATGGAGCAAAGCGTAATCCGGGAGAAGTCCACCCCCTTTCGGGACGGCCCCGGACTACACGGAGCCGTCATCGGGCAGCGCTCCGGGATGCAGGGCGACAGCAAAAAGGCCCCGGTCGAAACCGGGGCCCGTTGATTGAAGACCGGAAAGCGCGAGGCTTACTTGTCGGTGCGCTGCTTGAGCGCGGTGCCGAGAATATCGCCCAGCGTCGCCCCCGAATCGGAGGAGCCGTATTGCGCGATGGCTTCCTTCTCTTCTGCGACTTCCAGCGCCTTGATCGAGACCTGCACCTTGCGGGCCTTCTTGTCGAACTGGATCACCCGCGCATCGACCTTTTCGCCGACGGCGAAACGCTCGGCGCGCTGATCGGTGCGCTCGCGCGCCAGTTCGGAGCGCTTGATGAAGGTGGTGAACTCGGTGCCGGCGATCCTGACCTCGATGCCACTTTCCTTCACCTCGAGCACTTCGCAGGTCACGACCGCGCCCTTCTTGACGTCGCCGGGTTCAGCGAACGGATCGCCTTCGAGCTGCTTGACGCCGAGCGAGATGCGCTCCTTTTCGACATCGACGTCGAGCACCACGGCTTTGACCATGTCACCCTTCTTGAAGTTGTCGATCACCTGCTCGCCCGGAAGCTTCCAGTCGAGATCGGACAGATGCACCATGCCGTCCACGTCGCCCTCGAGGCCGAGGAACAGGCCGAATTCGGTCTTGTTCTTGACCTCGCCCTCGACCACCGAACCGACCGGGAACTTCTCGACGAAGACTTCCCAGGGATTGCGCATGGTCTGCTTGAGGCCGAGCGAAATCCGGCGCTTGACCGAATCGACTTCGAGAACCTGCACTTCGACTTCCTGCGAGGTCGAAACGATCTTGCCGGGGTGCATGTTCTTCTTGGTCCACGACATCTCCGAGACGTGGATCAGGCCTTCGATGCCCGGCTCCAGCTCGACGAACGCGCCGTAGTCGGTGATGTTGGTGACGCGGCCGGTGAAGCGCGCGTTCAGCGGATATTTCGCCTCGATGCCCTGCCACGGATCGTCCAGCAACTGCTTCATGCCGAGCGAAATGCGGTGGGTTTCGTGGTTGATCTTGATGATCTTGACCTTCACGGTCTGGCCGATGGTGAGCACCTCGGTCGGGTGATTGACCCGGCGCCAGGCGATATCGGTGACGTGCAACAAGCCGTCGATACCGCCGAGGTCGACGAACGCACCGTAATCGGTGATGTTCTTGACCACGCCGTCGATGACCTGACCCTCTTCGAGGTTCTGCACCAGTTCCTGGCGCTGTTCGGCGCGGGTCTCTTCCAGAACCGTGCGGCGCGACACCACGATGTTGCCGCGACGGCGATCCATCTTGAGGATCTGGAACGGCTGGGAGTTGTTCATCAGGGGTGCTACGTCGCGGATCGGACGGATGTCGACCTGCGAGCGCGGCAGGAAGGCCACCGCGCCGTCGAGGTCGACCGTGAAGCCGCCCTTGACCTGGTTGAAGATGACGCCGTGGACCTTCTCGTTATTGTTGAAGGCCTTTTCCAGCTTGCCCCAGCTTTCCTCGCGGCGCGCCTTGTCGCGCGACAGCACGGCTTCGCCGAGCGCATTCTCGATACGGTCGAGGAACACCTCGACCACGTCGCCTACCTTGAGTTCGCTTTCCTTGCCGGGTCCTGCGAATTCACGCAGCGCCACGCGGCCTTCGGTCTTCAGGCCGACGTCGATGACGGCCATGTCCTTCTCGATCGCGACAACGGTGCCCTTGATGACGGAGCTCTCCTGCAGGTTGCCACCGGCAAAGGACTCGTCAAGCATCGCGGCAAAATCGTCGCGGGAAGGATTATAGGAAGTAGCAGTCGAAGCCATTTGTTCTCCAGATGCGGGTATCGCCGGCCATTCGGGTTAAGGGGCGTATCGGGCGTGAAGTGTCAGGGTTCCGCAAACCCTGACGACCGCCTCGCGGGGAAATCGCGAGAGCGGGCCGGCAGCATGCCTGCACGTTCGATACGTTGAATAATTTTGTCCGGAGCCTGAACGAGGCAATCAACCTCGGGATATCGCTGTTCGAGACCGGGAGCGGGCTTTCCTCCAATGACGGTGGCGGATTAAACCCGCTGCCGGCCCGCTCGGACGGCCTCGACAATGTCGATGGCGGCCCGGACGCCGCCTTCTATATCCAAGTTGGAGTTATCCAGCAAGTAAGCATCTTGTGCCGGTTTTAAAGGCGCCACCGCCCTGTTCTGGTCCCGTTCGTCGCGTTTGAGGATATCCGCCAGCACCGCGGCCTCGTCGGCGTCCTCGCCCCTCGCCCGGGCCTCCAGGGTGCGGCGGCGGGCGCGGACCTTGGGGTCGGCCAAGACAAAAATCTTCACGTCGGCGTCCGGGCAGATCACGGTGCCGATATCGCGACCGTCGAGCACCGCGCCGGGCGGATCCGCCGCGAACTGGCGCTGAAAATTGAGCAGCACTTCCCTAACTTTCGGGATCGCGGAGACCACCGAGGCGGCATCGCCCACCCGCTGCGTCTTCAGGACGGGATCGCCGAACTTTTCCGGATCGAGCTCGAGCGCCGCGGAGACGGCGATCATCTCGTCGGTCAGGCTGGCCCCGGCATCCAGCAGCGCCTTGGCCACCGCACGGTAAATCACGCCGGTATCGAGGTGGCGATAGCCATAATGCTTGGCGAGGCGCTTGCCGAGCGTGCCTTTTCCCGAGGCCGCGGGTCCGTCGATGGCGATGATCATGAAAACTCGGCCCCCAGCGAACGCATCATCGGGATGAAGTCGGGAAACGAGGTGGCGATGAAGGCGGTGTCGTCGACCTTCACGGGCTTGTTGGCGGCAAGCCCCATCACCAGGGCCGACATCGCGATGCGGTGATCCATATGGGTCGCGACCAGGCCTTCGCCGGGCACATGCCCCCTGCCTTCGACGATCAGATCGTCGCCGGAAATCTCGACCCTGACGCCGTTGACGCGCAGCATGGCGGCGGTGGCCTCCAGCCGGTCGGATTCTTTAACCCGCAATTCCTTCAAGCCGCGCATGATGGTGGTGCCCTCGGCAAAACTCGCCGCTATCGCCAGCACCAGATATTCGTCGATCATCGAGGGCGCCCGCTCGGGCGGCACCTCGACGCCGCGCAGTTTCGAGGCGCGCACCCGGAGCTGCGCCATCGGTTCGCCGGCATCGCCGCGGCTCTCGGTTTCCTCGATCGAGGCGCCCATCTCGCGCAGCGTCGTGAGCAGGCCGGTGCGCAGCGGGTTGGTCATGACGTCGGACAACACCAGGTCGGAGCCTTCGACGATCAGGGCGGCCACGATCGGAAATGCCGCCGAGGAGGGATCGGCCGGCACCACCACGTCGGCGCCATGCAGTTCGGGCTGCCCGGTGAGTGCGATTTTTCGGCCATGGCTGCCTTCGGCGGTGGAGACGATATCGGCGCCGAAATGCTTCAGCATCAGCTCGGTATGGTCGCGGCTGGCCTCGGTTTCGATCACGGTGGTGACACCCGGCGCGGCCAGCCCTGCCAGCAGCACCGCGGACTTGATCTGGGCCGAGGCCACCGGCGTCCGGTAAAGGATTGGCAGGGGATCACGCGCGCCCAGGAGCGTCAGCGGCAAACGGCCACCCTGCCCGCTCGTGCCGACGCGGGCTCCCATCAGTTCCAGGGGATCGAGCACCCGCCGCATCGGCCTTCCCCGCAGCGAGGCGTCGCCATCGAAAACCGCCGTTATCGGGCAGCCCGCCACCGCCCCCATCACCAGCCGGCAGCCGGTGCCGGAATTGCCGAAATCGAGCGGAGCCTGCGGCTGCGCGAACCCGGCCACGCCGACCCCGTGAACGGCCCAGGCGAAATCGCCGGTTCGTTCCACCTTCGCGCCCAACGCCTGCATTGCCTTGGCGGTATTGAGGACGTCTTCGCCCTCCAGCAGGCCCGAAATCCGGCTTTGGCCGACTGCCAGCGCGCCGAGAATCAGGGCCCGGTGCGAAATCGACTTGTCGCCGGGAACGCGGACCTTGCCGGTCAGTGGGCCGCTGGAGCGGGCTTCGAGCGGGGTTGCCTGGTCAGAATGGGTCAAGATTGTGTCCTCTGCGCGGGCGGCACGTATCACATGGGCCGTGCCGCGTCACGCTGACATCTATCTCTCGCAAAGCGCTATTGACAGCGGCGCCTCAACTAGCCAAGTGAAGCACCGTTTTTCAGAAATTCCCAGGATTCCACACGTGGCCAAATCCGATCTCGGAACCAAGCGCATTTGCCCGACCACGGGTAAGAAATTCTACGACTTGAACAAGAACCCGGTGATCTCGCCCTATACCGGGGAGGTCGTGCCGATTGCGCCGATTCCGCCGCCGCGGACCCGCGCCGATGCGGCCGCGCGCGCCAGTGCCGCCGCTGCCGCTTCCGCCGCGGAAGCCACGCCGGAGCCGATGGAAGCCGAAGAGTTGGTGCCGCTCGAGGAAGCCGACGCCGAGGAGAATACCGGCAAGGTCAAGGCCGTCGTTCCCGAATCGGAAGACGACATCGAGATCGACGAGACCATCGAAGACGATGACGATGATGATTCCACCTTCATCGCCGACGAAGAGGAAGGCGACGAGGACGTCACCGACATCATCGGCGACGTCAGCGGCGACGAGGAGACTTGAGATCGGCCCTGAACTGTGTTCAGGGTTTTTTCCCGCGGGTCGCCCAAGGCACGCGGAACGGTTAAGGGGCCATAGCTCAGCTGGGAGAGCGCTTGCATGGCATGCAAGAGGTCGGCGGTTCGATCCCGCCTGGCTCCACCAGCCTTCGCTTGCTTCGCAAGCTACGGCTCGGCAAGCCACGCCAAGACCTATCGTAGCGAAGCAAGCGAAGGCTGCCGCGGCGTAGCCCGCAGGGCGTAGCCGGGCCTCGGCAAGCATGTTGCCACGTTGTAGCGGCGAAGGGGCGGCGCCATGAAATACGTCTACATCCTCGAAAGTCATGACTCCGAGCATTTCTACGTTGGAATTACCGACGACTTGCGCGCGCGGTTAGCAAAACACAACGCCGGCGAAGTGCCACATACCTCGAAGTACGGGCCATGGCGACTAAAGACCTACGTCGCATTCAGCGACGAAGAGCAGGCCATCGCATTCGAAAAATACCTCAAATCTGCCTCCGGCCGGGCATTTGCAAAGAAACGCCTCTGACGCCCCTCCCCCCTACTCCTCCAGCACCGCGTTGAGCCGATCGCGCAGCGCGACGAGGTCGTTCTTCATCGCCGACAGCTCGGCAATCGAGCAGGCCGAGGCGGCGAGGATCGACTGCGGCACGGTCCTGGCTTTTTCCTTCAACGCTTGCCCCTGCGCGGTCAGCGCGATCAGCACTTGGCGCTCATCGGCGGGATTGCGCGTGCGCTTGATCAGCTGCGCCGCCTCCAGCCGCTTGAGCAGCGGCGTGAGCGTGCCTGAATCCAGGAACAGCCGTTCGCCGATATCCTTGACCGGAACGCCGTCGCGCTCCCACAGCACCAGCATGACCAGATATTGCGGATAGGTCAGGCCGAGCCGGTCCAGAAGCGGCTTGTAGACGCGGTTGAACGCGTGCGCGGCCGAATAGATCGCAAAGCAGATCTGATTGCCCAGTAACAGCGGCGCGTCCGCCGCCTGTTTCTTCGCCATTTTCAGCCTCGCCGTGCGGACCGGTCCGCCCCGTTCCATTGTGGGCCGGAGCGCCCCCGCATTCAATCGCGCACAATTAAATGTGAACCCATATATGTTATATTGCACACAATTCAATTGCGTGAAATATATACCCCATTGAAACCGCAAACCGAAGGAGACCCCCATGTCTGTGAATGTGCTCTACAGAACCAGCGCCAAGGCCACCGGCGGCCGCGATGGCCATGCCGCTACGCTCGACGGCGCGCTGGATGTCAAACTCACCACGCCGAAAGAGCTGGGCGGGGGTGGCGGCGCCGGCAACAATCCCGAGCAACTGTTCGCGGCGGGCTATGCCGCCTGCTTTATCGGCGCCATGAAGTTCGTGGCCTCACAGGGCGGCCCGAAAGTACCCGCCGACGCGGCGGTGACCTCGACCGTCGGCATCGGCCCGCGTTCGGCCGGCGGCTTCGGCCTGGACATCGAACTCGCCGTCTCGCTGCCCGGACTGCCGCGCGCGGACGCCGAGGCGCTGGTGGAGAAGGCCCACCAGGTATGCCCCTACTCCAACGCGACCCGCGGCAATGTCGATGTCCGCCTGACGGTCGTGTGACCGGCTCGAATAGCCCGCCGCGACCAACGGCGGGCTATTCCCATAGGCGCGTGGGCGCGGCGGGAGCTTGCACGCGCATTTGCGCACAGGCGTCCGTGATGCTTAATGGCTTCGACGACAACGCCCAAGAAGAACCCCATGACCCCAGAAACTGCTCCCGGCGCGATGGCCGGATTGCGCGTGATCGACCTCACGCGGGTGCTCGGCGGCCCCTATTGCACGCAAATCCTGGCCGATCACGGCGCCGACGTGATCAAGGTCGAGCCGCCCGCCGGCGACGAGGTGCGCGACTGGGGACCGCCCTTCCACGGCGAAGACGCGGCCTATTTCGTCGGCATCAATCGCAACAAGCGCTCGATCGGGCTGGATCTCGCCTCCGAGGGCGGCCGCATTGTGTTGATGAAGATGCTGGAGGGCGCCGACGTCCTGATCGAGAATTTCAAGCCGGGCACGCTGGACAAATGGGGCATCGGCAACGAGGTGCTGCGCGCGCGATTTCCGCGGTTGGTGCATTGCCGGATTTCCGGCTTCGGCGCCGACGGTCCGCGCGGCGGCAATCCGGGCTATGACGCCATCATCCAGGCCATGACCGGAATGATCGCGGCGACCGGCTCGCCGCAGAGCGGACCAATGCGCATCGGCGTGCCACTGGTCGACATCTCGACCGGGCTTTACGCCGCCGTCGGCATTCTGATGGCGCTTTCGGAGCGGCAAAAATCCGGCAAGGGGCAGTTCGTCGAAACCACGTTGTTCGAGACCGGCCTTGCCATCATGCACCCGCACGCGGCGAATTATTTCATGCATGGCAAGCCGCCAGGCCTCACCGGCAACGAACATCCGAACCTCGTGCCCTATGCGATCTTCCCCACCCGCACCGACAACATCTTCATCGGCGTCGGCAATGACGGCACCTTCCGCAAGCTGGCCAAGGAGATCGGCAAGCCCGAACTCGCCACCGACCGGCGTTTCGCCCGCAACAAGGACCGCATCGCCAACCGCGACGCGCTGCGCACCGAGCTTGCGGCTGTGTTCAGCCAGCACGACGCCGAACCATTATGCGATCGGCTGCTCGCCGCCGGCCTGCCGGCCGGCCCGGTGCAGCGGATCGACCAGGCGCTGACCAGCGCCCACACCGTCCATCGCAGCGACGTCATCGAAAAGGACTGGTACAAGGGGGTCGCCTCGCCAGTCCGCATGGAGCGCAGCAAGCCCAGCCTGCGCCGCGTGCCGCCGAATTTCAGCCAGCATGCCACCGAAGTGCTGAGCGAGTTCGGATATTCCAGGGGCGAGATCGACGCCCTCCTCGCCGAGGGCGTGGTCTGCGGGCCCGAACGCAAGCGCTGATTGCTGCGCCCCGGATGCTGCCCCGGGTCAGGGATACCGGCTGCCCGGTACTAAGCCTATTTTCCGCTTTCCAGGCGGCGCGCTTTGCCAATACCATCCTTTCGCTTATACGGTCATTTGCACGTCATCCAGCGCTGCTAACGCGCGAAACGAAGATGATGGACCCAACCCGGAGGAATTTGATGGCTCTTCGAACATTCGGCGCGGCAACGGCAGTTGCGCTCGCGCTTGCAACGCCTGCTTACGCTGCGACCGAGATCCAGTGGTGGCATGCGATGACCGGCCCGAACAATGACGTGGTGGTCAAGCTCGCGAACGATTTCAACGCCTCGCAAAGCGACTACAAGATCGTCCCCACCTTCAAGGGCAGTTACGCCGATACGCTGAACGCCGGCATCGCCGCGTTTCGCGCCGGCAATGCCCCCGGCATCATGCAGGTGTTCGAGGTCGGCACCGCGACCATGATGGCGGCCAAGGGCGCCATCAAACCGGTATCCGAACTGATGAAGGAGCAGGGCGAGAAATTCGACCCGCAATCCTATTTGCCGGCGATCACCGGATATTACTCGACCTCGAAGGGCGAGATGCTGTCGTTCCCCTTCAATTCATCGAGCATGGTGATGTGGGTCAATCTCGATGCCCTGAAGAAGGCCGATATCGCCGAGCCGCCGAAGACCTGGCCGGAAGTATTCGCCGACGCCAGGAAGCTGCATGCCACCAGTCCGACCTGCGGCTTTTCCACCGCCTGGGGCTCCTGGGGACTGATCGAGCAGTTCTCCGCCTGGCATAACGTGCCGATCGGCAGCAAGGCCAACGGCCTGGATGGCTTCGACACCGTGCTCGAGTTCAACACCCCGCTGGAGACCAAGCTGCTGGAGAATCTGGTCGAGCTGCAGAAGGACAAGAGCTTCGACTATTCGGGGCGCACCAACACCGGCGAAGGCCGCTTCACCTCGGGCGAATGTCCGATGTTCATGACGTCATCGGCGTTCTATCCGAACGTCAAGGCGAACGCCAAGTTTGCCTACAATGCGGTGCCGATGCCGTACTTCCCCGACGTCAAGGGCGCCCCGCAGAATTCCATCATCGGCGGCGCCTCGCTCTGGGTGATGGGCGGCAAGAGCCCCGAGGAATACAAGGGAATCGCGAAATTCTTCACCTTCCTGTCGGACACCGACCGCCAGGCCAACCTGCATCAGGTTTCGGGTTATCTGCCGATCACCAAGGCCGCGTATGAAAAGACCAAGGCCGATGGCTTCTACGAAAAGAGCCCGATCCTCGAAGTCCCGCTGAAGGAATTGACCAACAAGCCGCCGACCGAGAATTCGCGCGGCCTGCGCTTCGGCGGCATGGTGCAGTTGCGCGATGTCTTCGCCGAGGAGATCGAGGCGGCGCTCGCCGGCAAGAAGCCGGCGAAGGAGGCGCTCGACGCGGCGGTATCGCGCGGCAATGCGATGCTCCGGCAGTTCGAGCGTACCGCCACCAAGTGACGCAAGCGTAAGGGATCGTGAGGATTGTGGCCGCGTCAGACGCGGCCACGATCCATCCAGCGAGGCATCATGGAACCCCGGGCGATCTTTTCAGGCAGGCTGCTGCCATATCTGCTGATCCTGCCGCAGCTTGCGGTTTCCCTGATCTTTTTCTACTGGCCCGCGGTGCAGGCCCTGCAGCAATCGTTCCTGGTGCAGGACGCCTTCGGGCTCTCGACCGAATTCGTCTGGTTCGAGAACTATGTCGAACTGCTGAAGCGCCCCGAATATTATCAGGCGATCGGCGTCACCTTCGTCTTTTCCGCGCTGGTGGTGTTCTTCTCGCTCACGCTCGGCCTGTTGCTGGCGGCGATGGCGAACCACAACATCAAAGGCGTGCAGATCTACCGCACCTTCCTCATCATTCCCTATGCGGTGGCGCCGGCGGTCGCGAGCGTGCTCTTCATCTTCATGTTCCAGCCGGGGCTCGGCATGCTCGCACGCGCCATGCAACGTAACGGCATCGACTGGAATCCGGTGCTGAACGGAACGCATGCGATGATCCTCGTGGTCATCGTCGCGGTCTGGAACCAGATCAGCTACAATTTCCTGTTTTTCCTGGCGGGCCTGCAGGCGATCCCGAAAAGCGTGATCGAGGCCGCCGCGATCGACGGCGCCAGGCCGATGCGGCGGTTCTGGACCATCATCTTTCCGTTGCTGTCACCGACCACGTTCTTCCTGATCATCGTCAACATCACCTACGTCTTCTTCAACACCCTCGGCATCATCGACACCGCGACCGGCGGCGGCCCCAACGGCGCCACGCAGACGCTGGTGTACAAGGTATTTCAGGACGGCAAGGTCGGCTCCGACCTCGGCGGCTCCGCCGCCCAGTCGGTGATCCTGATGGTGATCGTGGTCGCGCTGACTGCATTTCAGTTCCGCTACGTCGAGAAGAAGGTTCATTACTGATCGCCATGGTCGAGCACCGCCGCTTTGGAAACTTGCTGCCCCATCTGGTCCTGCTGGCCGGCGTCGCGATCGTCGCGTTTCCGGTCTATCTGGCGGTGATCGCCTCGACCCACGACAACACGGTGATCGCCAACGGCCAGATGCCGCTCTATCCTGGCTCCCACGGGCTCGAGACCTACTGGAACACCATCGTCTCCGGCACGGGGCGGACCACGCGCGCGCCGGTCGGCGGCATGATGCTGAACAGCCTGATCATGGCGCTCGGAATCACGGTCGGAAAAATCGCCATCTCGATCATCTCGGCCTATGCGATCGTGTTCTTCTCGTTCCCGCTCCGGATGACAGCGTTCTGGACCATCTTCATCACGCTGATGCTGCCGGTCGAGGTACGCATCTTTCCGACCTACAAGATCACCAGCGACCTGCACATGCTGGATTCCTATTCGGGCCTGATCCTGCCTTTGATCGCGTCGGCCACCGCAACGCTGTTGTTCCGGCAATTCTTCATGACGGTGCCGAAGGAACTGGTGGAAGCCTCCAAGATCGACGGCGCCGGCCCGATCCGGTTCTTTTTCGATACGCTGTTGCCGCTGTCGGTGACCAACATCGCCGCGCTGTTCGTGATCCTCTTCATTTACGGCTGGAATCAATATCTCTGGCCGCTCTTGATAACGACGCGCGACGACATGCAGACCATCGTGATCGGTATCAAGAAAATCATCGACGTGCACGATGCCCTGACCGAATGGCAGGTGGCGATGGCAACCGCCGTGCTCGCCATGCTGCCTCCGGTCGCGGTGGTCGTGCTGATGCAACGCCTGTTCGTCAAGGGCCTGATCGAGACGGAAAAGTGAGATGGCAAACGTAGCGCTGCGCGACGTCCGCAAGACCTATCCGAGCGGATTCGAGGCCATCAAGGGCATCGATTTCGACGTCGGCGACGGCCAGTTCTGCGTCCTGGTCGGCCCTTCCGGCTGCGGCAAGTCGACGCTGTTGCGGATGGTCGCAGGCCTCGAGACCATCACGTCGGGCGAAATCGATATCGGCGGGCGCATCGTCAACCAGATCGAGCCGGCCGAGCGCGACATCGCCATGGTGTTCCAGAATTACGCGCTCTATCCGCATATGAGCGTCTACAACAACATGGCCTATGGCCTGCGCAATCGCGGCATGCCGAAGCCCGAGATCGACACCCGGGTCCAGGAAGCCGCGCGCATCCTCGAAATCGGCCCGATGCTCGAACGCAAGCCTGGGCAATTGTCCGGCGGACAGCGCCAGCGCGTCGCGATGGGCCGCGCCATCGTGCGGCAGCCGAAAGTGTTCCTGTTCGACGAGCCACTGTCGAACCTCGATGCCAAGCTGCGCATCGCGATGCGGGTCGAGATCCGCAAACTGCAGCGGCGGCTCAGCACCACGTCGATCTACGTCACCCACGACCAGCTCGAGGCGATGACGCTTGCCGACATTCTGGTGGTGATGAACGGCGGCCAGGTCGAGCAGATCGGCAACCCGCTGGAGATCTACCAGAAGCCGGCGACGACCTTCGTCGCGTCCTTCATCGGCGCGCCGCCGATGAATCTGCTGCCGCTGCGCTCCGACGAAATCAGGTCCCAACTTGGAGGCACCGGCGAAACCGGCCTGCTGGGCATTCGCCCGGAGGATTTTGTCATTTCCAGCGACAGCGTCGCCAGCGGTGTTGCGCTCGATCTCACCATCGGGGCGATCGAACATGTCGGCGCCGAGACCTTCATTTACGGCGCCCGAAAAACCAATGGCGCGCAGGAAGTCGCCGCCAATCCCGGCGAATTGCCGCCAGGCGACGTCATCGTACGGATACCCGGCGCGGTCGCGCCCGCCATCGGCGAGCGGATTCGCGCCATCGTGCCGCGCGAAAAACTGCATCTTTTCAGCGCCGACGGCCGCAAGCGGATCGAGTTCTAAGGGTCGTTCCGGGGCGCGCGACGCGTGAACCCGGAATCCCAGGATTCCCCGATATGCAACGGCACATCTGGGGTTCGGTCGCTCCGCGCCCGCCCCGGAATGATTTGGAAGGCGATTCCCGTGGTTCCGCAGGCGCTTGAACCGCTTCCAAATCATGCCCATATTGGCTGTTGACCGGAGGGCAGATCCGTCACCTGGTCGCCATGGGGTGCCGCAAGGGCCCCGAAATGCCAAAGTCGCTTCGAGAGGACTTTGTAAATAAAATGACTCGTGTTCCTTCGTTATCCAGTCCGTTCCTGCTGGGATTTGACGAAATCGAGCGTGCGCTCGATCGCGTCGTCAAGGGCGCCGACGGTTATCCTCCCTACAATATCGAGAGGTGCGACCGCGCCAACGGCCAGCCCGAACGTCTGCGAATCACACTGGCGGTGGCGGGATTTACCCGCGACCAACTCGATGTAACCATTGAGGAAAACCAGCTCGTGATCCGTGGCCGCCAGCAGGATGACAAGGCCCGGCAATACATCCATCGCGGCATTGCCGCGCGCCACTTCCAGCGCACCTTCGTGCTGGCGGAGGGGATGCACGTGCTGGGCGCGGACTTGAAAAACGGGCTGTTGTCGATCGACCTGGCCCGGCCTGAGCCGGAGAGGATCGTTAAGACAATCGCTATCAATGAACATGAATAATGGAACGAGTAGCGGACTCGACCGCTTAGTCTGAATAGAGGAGTCGAGACCATGACTGAAGGCAATGTTGTGTTTGAGCCGGCGGGCGTCTCCACGGAGTCGCTGGCAACCCTGGGCGAGGGACACATCGCCTATGTGAAACAGATCCGTTCCGAGGACGTGCCGGGGCTGTTTCCCCAGGCGCCGAAGATCGCGCCGGGCCTGAAGCTTTTCGCGCTGCACGCGGCCGACGGCACGCCGATCATGCTGACCGACAGCCGGGAAGCCGCGATCGCAAACGCCTGGAGCAACGAACTTCAGGCGGTCAGCGTTCACTGAGCAGGCGCTTGGCTGTGTCACCGGGCGCGCGGCCACGATATTTTTGCTGATGTCAGCCATCGTTTGCGGCTGTGAGGTGAGCCACATCAGAATTCAAGAACGCGCGGGCGTTCGTCTTCGGCTCGGCCGAGTGACGGACGCCCGCATTCTTTTGTTCGACGTTGCGCGCTTCAATTTCAGGGACTCCTTCGATGCGCAAGAAAGGGGAGCGCGCGGCCATCTAGAAAACCCGCGTCGCCTCGGCCTCGACCTGTTTGCGTATCAGCGGGTGCAGCCCTTCGCGGGTGGTGAGGTCGACCTCGACCCCGAGGCTTTCGTCAAGCAATCGCTTCGCCGCCACAGGCCCGCGGATGATCCTTACGCTGCCGTCGCCGGCGGCAGCGCCAGTACCGAATAGATCGCCGGCGCATCGCGCGAGGCGCGCAACTTCTTGGCGACGTCCTGGTCCCGCAGCAGCCGGGCGATCCGCGCCAGCGCCTTGAGGTGGTCGGCGCCCGCGCCTTCCGGCGCCAGCAGCAGGAACACCAGGTCGACCGGCTGGCCGTCCATCGCCTCGAAATCGATCGGGCGCTCCAGGCGGGCGAACAGGCCGAACAGCTTTTCCAGCTTGGGCAGCTTGCCGTGCGGGATGGCGACGCCATAGCCGACCGCGGTGGTGCCGAGCTTTTCGCGCTGCAGCAGAACCTCGAAAACCGCCCGCTCGTTCTGCCCCGTCAAAGCCGAGGCGCGCGCCGCCAGTTCCTGCAGCGCCTGCTTCTTGCCGTTGACCTTCAATGCCGGGAGAATCGCCTCGGGTGCGACCAGATCGGTAATCGTCATGGGGCGTTCCGAGGTGAATTAAACCGTAAGGTTGCGAATAGGCTCTAGCGGGTGACGTCGGTAAGACGAGGCGGGAGACCGGCTTGCAGCTCGCTCTTAGCTGGGGCGCTTCTACTCCAACGCAAGACCGGTGCCAACTGTCGCAAGCATTGTTCCAAGCCTCTGTTTGAAGCCTCTCCCCGCTGGGGCGGCGGACCATAGGGAGGGCCCTTTGACACGTCAATGCCAGCCGCGTCTAGCCCCCCGACTTAACCACCGGGGGATCTATCCAGCCGATATTGCCGTCGGCCCGCCGGTAAATGATGTTCACCCGGCCGCTGGAGCCATGCTGGAACACCACACAGGCGGCGCCGGTCAGGTCGAGTTCCATCACGGCTTCGCTGACCGAAAGCCGCTTCAGCGAGGTGGTGGCCTCGGCAATGATCACGGGGTTGTAGCTGGTGACCTCGTCGTCGTCTTCGCCGGGGGCCTCGATCACATAGCTCGGCGCGTCCAGCGTCGGCGCGGTCATCCCCGCCAGCGCTTCCGAGGCCGCGTGGGCCTTGCGGGCGGAGCGGTCCTTCAGCCGGCTCTTGTAGCGGCGCAGCCGCTTTTCGATCATCAAGAGCGCCTGGTCGGCGCTGGCATAGGCGTCGGCGGCGTTGGAATCGGCCTCCAGCGTGATTCCGGAATCCAGATGCAACGCGCAATCGGTGCGGAATCCGAAGCCGTCCTTGCTCAGCGTGATGTGGCCGGAATAATTGCCGTCGAAATATTTGCGCAGCACCTCGTCGGTGCGCTCGCTGACCCGGCCGCGCAGGGCGTCGCCGACATTGATGCTTTTTCCGGAAATCCGCAGAGTCATTTTTGATGCCTCGGTTGGTCAGGTAACCGACACTAGCCCGATTTGGCCCGGACGCAATCAGGCAGGCTGGATGTCGCGGGACCGGTCGGCGGAGGCGGCGGGAGCCGAGAGGGCATTGCCGAGCATGCTTTGCTTGTCACGGCGGCGCTGCACCGAAGACGGAATTCGCATCGCTTCACGGTATTTCGCGACCGTGCGTCGGGCGATATCAATGCCGGTGGCGCGCAATCGTTCCACGATGGTGTCATCTGACAGGATCAGTGCCGGGTCTTCCGCATCGATCAGCTGCTTGATGTGGTGACGCACCGCTTCCGCCGAATGGGCCTCGCCGCCGTCGGCGGAGGCAATCGAAGCGGTGAAGAAATACTTCAATTCAAAGCTGCCGCGATTGGTCGCCATGTATTTGTTGGCGGTGACGCGCGACACCGTCGATTCATGCATCTGGATCGCGTCCGCCACCGCCTTGAGGTTCAAGGGCCGCAGATGCGCCACGCCATGGGTGAAAAAGCCATCCTGCTGGCGCACGATCTCGGTTGCGACTTTCAGAATGGTGCGGGCGCGCTGATCGAGCGCGCGCACCAGCCAGGTGGCATTCTGCAGGCAGTCGGTGAAATAGGATTTGTCGCCGTCCTTGCGGATCGTCTTCGACAGCTCGGTATAATAGATCTGGTTGACCAGGACGCGCGGCAACGTGTCGCTGTTGAGTTCGACGTGCCAGCCGCCGTCGGGCCCGGGCCGCACATAGACGTCGGGCACCATGGTCTGGGTCCGCGTCGAGCCGAATTTCAGACCTGGCTTCGGATCGAGGCGGCGGATCTCGCCGATCATGTCGGTGATGTCTTCGTCATCGACGCCGCAGAATTTTCGCAGCGAGGCGATGTCGCGCTTGGCCAGGAGGTCGAGATGCTCGACCAGCGCCTGCATCGCCGGGTCGTAACGATCGAGCTCGCGAAGCTGGATCGCCAGGCATTCGCTCAAGGAGCGCGCGCAGACGCCGGGCGGATCGAATTTCTGCAGCACCGCGAGAACCGCCTCGACGTCCGCCTGCGGCGCCGCCAGCCGCTCGGCGGCCTGCCCGAGATCCGCCGGCACGTAACCGGCCTCGTCGACGAGGTCGATCAGATATTGGCCGATCATGCGCTGCGCGGGTTCGGTGAAGGCCACCGCGAGCTGTTCGGCCAAATGGCTACCGAGGGTCACCTCGGCGGCGACGAAGGCTTCGAGGTTGTAGGCCTCGTCGTTCGAGGCGCCACCGCCCCATTCGGTATAGGCAGTCGGCGCGGCGTCCTGCGCGTTGCGCGCGGCCGCCTCGGCCGGCTCCTCGGTGAAGACGTTATCGAGCGGGGTATCCAGCGTCTGTTCGATCTCGGTGCGGCTGCCGAGGTCGCGATTCATCCATTCTTCCTGGCCCGGCTCAAAACTGTCGCCGGGGGAGCCGCCCGCCATCTCGGAACGCTCGCTGCCGGATTCGTCGCCATAGGAAGGGCCGGAATCGTCGGAATCGGCGTATTCGGCCCGCTCCGGCGCCGAGGGCTCGCCCGCCACCGGCGCCTCGGGGCCATCATTGGCGCGATCCAGCAGCGGATTCCGCTCCAGTTCTTCCTCGACAAAGGCCGACAGGTCGAGATTGGACAATTGCAGCAGCTTGATCGCCTGCATCAATTGCGGCGTCATCACCAGCGACTGCGACTGTCGGAACTCTAATCTCTGCGTCAGAGCCATAGAAGCAAGAACCGTTCCCTGAAGTTGGTCCAATTCTTGCTTAAACTAGTCCGAACGCGATGTACACGCCTTGACGAATAAGAAAAAAGGTCTAGAGGGCGGGCTGCCTGGGAAAGTTAAAGTCGCAATTCGTCAAAGGCGGAATTCCTCGCCAAGGTAGAGACGGCGTACATCCGGATCATTGACGATTTCATCCGGACTGCCTTCGGTCAAGATCTCACCGGCATAGACGATATAGGCACGGTCGGTCAGTCCGAGCGTTTCGCGTACATTGTGGTCGGTGATGAGCACGCCGATGCCGCGATTGGTGAGATGACGCACGAGATCCTGGATGTCGCCGACCGCGATCGGATCGATGCCCGCAAAGGGTTCGTCCAGCAGCATGTAATTGGGACGGGTCGCCAGCGCGCGCGCAATTTCGACGCGGCGCCGCTCGCCGCCCGACAGCGCAATCGACGGGCTTTTACGCAAGCGCGTGATGTTGAATTCGTCGAGCAGTGAATTGAGTTCGGCCTCGCGCTTTTTCCGCGAGGGTTCCACCACCTCGAGCACGGCGCGGATATTCTGTTCCACCGTGAGGCCGCGAAAGATCGAAGCTTCCTGCGGCAGGTACCCGATGCCCAGCCGGGCGCGTTGATACATCGGCAGCCTGGTGACGTCGTGGCCATCGAGTTCGATGGCGCCGCGATCGGCCTTGATCAGGCCCGTGATCATATAGAACACCGTGGTCTTGCCGGCGCCGTTCGGCCCCAGCAGACCGACCGCTTCTCCGCGGCGTACATAGATGCTGACGCCGCGCACGACCTGGCGGGAGCCGAAACTCTTTTCCACGCTATGCACAGCCAGATAGCCCGGCCGCTGCAGCGGCCGCGGGGCCTGCCCGCCGCCGCCATTGGTCTTCGGCCGGGGCTTCGGCTTTTCAGCGCGCGGCTTTTCAGCCCGGGGCGGTTCCGGCCTCAGCAGGGGCGCGTCGCGGACGATCGGCGGCGCATCGCGCACCGGGTTCGTCAGCATCTCCCCCATGCTGTCGCCGAGCGCGGTGATGTCCGCACGCGAGCGCGCGAATCCGGGCGCACCGCGCTTCGCCGGCCGGCGACGAAACATGCCGAGTAAATCCACCATCCCCGCTTCGCTCAGCCTTTCACGGTGATCCCGCAACCTGCGGCGGGCTACTCGATTCGCTCGCGCAACATGAAGGAATGGATGTCGCTTGCCCAGCAAAACACCCCAGATTTAAGGCGCGGACCGCGCGACTGGGCCGCCCGTAGATACAGGCTCGCACGGCAGGCTTCAACCTCGCGATCCCCGGATATCTTATAAGTGATTGATCCTATTTCGGTTTATTTGACCCATTCGGAACGGCGGACGGGGTCGGCGTCGGCGCCATTCCAGGGATCGCCGGACCGCCCTGACCGGACGACTGGAACAGGCCCTGCACCCGGCCTGAGTCGGATTCTACCCGCGACACGCCCGTGGTCATATCCACCATCAGCCGGTCGCCGCGCAGCACGTTCTTGCCCTGGGTCAGCACGATGCCGCCGAGCATGGTGATCAAATTGGTCTTGGTGTCGAACACCGCGGTCTCCCCGGTTACGACCTGGTCCTTCTGGGTTACGACCACACTGCCGCGCGCCTCCAGCCGGCGGATCGACGAAGCGCCGCCAGGGCCGGGGGTAGCGGCCTGAATCGGCGCCGGCGCGGCTTTCGCCGCTTTCGTCGAATTGGCCGCCGGCGCCGCAGCGCCCGGCGTGGAGTCGTAGAAAACCACCAGCGTCTTCGACGTCATGGTGGTGTCGCCCTGCACCACCTTCACATTGCCGGAGAAGGTTGCTTCCTTTTTCTTGTCGCGCATTTCAAGAGTGGCGGCCTCGATCTGGATCGGCTGGTCGCGATTCTGCGAAAACCCCTGCATCGCATTGGGCACGCCCGAGACCGCGCTCTGCGCACCGGCGGCGCCGGCGGCGATGGTCGCCAGCGCGAAAGCGGCCGCGCAGGCGCCCTGCGCCATTCGCCTGTACCAAGTGCCGCGCGGAAGAGACATCATCTCGAAAATCATTTGGAGTTGCCGGTTTTGGCCGACGACGACCGCGTCTTGCCGGAATGGACCGGCGCGGGCTCGGTCTCCGCGGGGACAGCGACAGGCTGCTCGGGCTCTCCCAGATTATCCAGATTCATCACCACGTTGCCCTCGAATCTCACGACCTCTCCGCCGCCGGTAATCCTGAGCCTGTCCGAAGTCAGCGTTCCGTTCAGCAGTTTGACATCGACATGCTCGTCCGAGGTCACCGTGCCCTTGCCCATATCGACAAAGGCCTGCGAGAGCCGCGCTTCGTAGCCGGTCGAGGACTGCAGGAAGATATCCTTATGCAGGTCCAGCAATTGCTGCTTGGTATCCATCAGCCCGTTGCGGGCGTCGAGCGTAATCGTGGTGGTCTGATCTTCCATCAAAACCTTGGCCCGCAACGTCTTGAGATCGACGTGGTCCGGATCGGTCACATCCTGGGTCGCGGTTTTTGCCCAGACTTCGTAGGGCCGCCGGTCCGGCGTGTAGCCGGCCAGATGCGGCGTTTCCATCGTGATCTTGGTGCCGGAGACGACGAGGTTGCCCATGTCGACCGGCAATTGCGGCAACAGCATCCGGAACGGATTGAAGATCGACACCGCGACAATGCCGGCCATCGCCAGGACAACGGCCGCCGGGACCGCGACGCGCAGCACCCGCACCAACCGGCTGTGGCGCGCCGCGATGGCAAAGCGCGCCTCCATTCCGGCTTGATAGGCTGGGTTCTGAACCGAGTTCACCGCCGCTCCGAAGCACTGGCCTGGCCCGCCATTCTACCCCGCCTTGCCGGAATAGGCAGGGGGGACCTCGCGTTAGCAGTGTGACCGAAACGGGGCGGAAGGCGCGGCAAGGCGCATTTCCGCTAGCCCAGCCTCAAGAGTGGGCAAATATGTCTTCGGTGTCCCAGCCCTGCAGATCAAGCCTGGCGCGGGTCGGCAGAAATTCGAAACAGGCCTTCGCCAGTTCCAGCCGGCCTTCGCGCGCCAGCATGGCATCGAGCCGTTCGCGCAGGCCATGCAGATGCAGCACGTCGGAGGCCGCATAGGCGAGCTGCGCCTCGGTCAGCGACTGCGCACCCCAGTCGCTCGATTGCTGCTGCTTCGACAGATCGATGTTGAGCACCTCGCGCACCAGATCCTTCAGGCCGTGGCGATCGGTGTAGGTGCGCGACAGCCGCGAGGCGATCTTGGTGCAGTATACCGGCTGCGGCATCACGCCGAAGGCGTTGTAGAGCGCGGCGAGATCGAACCGCGCGAAATGAAAGATTTTTGTCACCTTGGGATTGGCGAGCAGCGCTTTCAGGTTGGGGGCGTCTGCCGCACCCTTGCCGTGATCCTTGGGGATCTGCACCACGTCGGCGCTGCCGTCGCCGTTCGAAAGCTGCACCACGCAGAGCCGGTCGCGATGCGGGTGCAGGCCCATGGTCTCGGTATCGATCGCCACCGAATCGGTATAGCGGGAAAGATCGGGCAAATCGCCGCGATGCAGGCGTACGGTCATGGCGTCCTAAAACCTCGTCGAATCGGCTGGCGGAACAAACTACCGCTCAATACCGCAACAGGCGAGCGGCGAACCGGGTAATGCCACGGCGCCGGAAGCGCATTCAACAACTATCGTCCGCGGAAGCACCGCGTGGCGCCGCCTCCAGGCGACTGGCCCAAAACTCAGCTCTAACAGCACCATCGAAGGGATGGTGCCCAGGAAAGGACTCGAACCTTCACGGCCGTTAAGCCACTGGCACCTGAAGCCAGCGCGTCTACCAATTCCGCCACCTGGGCATGGGGCGGGTTAGTACGGATCGGTTGCGCGCTTGTCAAATTGGCAAGCTGTGACGCAAATGCGCTGTACAGCGCCGGGCTGTTGGCGTATCGCGAAATCGCTTAAATACTTCCGCCGTTGATCGAATTTGACCCTAGGAAATGACGCCATGGCATCGAATCTGGACACGCTGGTCACGGTTTTCGGAGGATCTGGCTTTCTGGGGCGGCACGTGGTCCGGGCGCTGGCCAAGCGCGACTACCGCATCCGGGTCGCGGTAAGGCGGCCGGAACTGGCCGGTCATCTGCAGCCGCTCGGGCGGGTCGGCCAGATCCATGCCGTGCAGGCCAATCTGCGCTACCCGGCCTCGGTGGAGGCCGCGATGCGCGACTCCCACGCCGCCGTCAATCTGGTCGGTATCCTGGCCGAAGGCGGCGCCCAGACCTTTGATGCCGTGCAGGGCGCGGGCGCCGGCGCGGTGGCCAACGCGGCGGCCGCAGTCAGCGCCAGGATGGTCCATGTCTCCGCCATCGGCGCCAGCGAGAATTCGGCCTCGGGTTACGCCCGCGCCAAGGCTGCCGGCGAAAAGGCGGTGCTTTCGGCCGTCCCCTCGGCCAGCATCCTGCGGCCGTCGGTCGTGTTCGGCCCCGAGGATCAGTTCACCAACCGCTTCGCGGCGCTGGCGCGGATGTCGCCCGCTCTGCCGCTGATCGGCGGCGGCCTGACCAAACTGCAGCCGGTCTATGTCGGCGATGTCGCGACCGCGGTCGCGCACGCCGTCGACGGCAAGACCAAAGAAGGCGCGGTTTACGAGCTCGGCGGGCCGGAAGTGCTGACCATGCGCGAGATCATGGAAATCATTCTCGACGTCACCGAACGCCGGCGCATGCTGATACCGCTGCCGTTCGGCCTGGCAAAATTGCAGGCGCTGTTCCTGCAGTTCGCGCCCGGGGATTTCAAATTGACCCCGGACCAGGTGACGCTGCTGCGCTCGGACAATGTGGTGTCGGACGCGGCGAAGGCCGAAGGCCTGACGCTCGAGGGGCTGGGAATCACGCCGGATTCGATGGAAGCGATCGTCCCGCAATATCTCTGGCGCTTCCGCAAGACCGGCCAGTTCACGCACCGCGGCGCGTGATCTCTCCGCGTCGTCATTGCGACGGCTTTGAGCCTTACCGTCCCATCGCCAGCGCGACCAGGCCGAGCGTGCCGACGATGACGCGCCACCAGGCGAACAGCTTGAAGCCGTGGCGGGTGACATAGCTCAGGAACGTCTTCACCACGATCATCGCGGTGACGAACGACACCACGAATCCGATTGCGATGATGCCGGTGTGATCGAGGCTCATGTCGGCGCGATTCTTGTAGAATTCATAGGCGAAGGCGCCGACCATGGTCGGGATCGCCAGGAAGAACGAAAACTCCGCCGCCGCATGCTTGTCGGCGCCGAACAGCATCGCCGCGACGATGGAAGCGCCTGAACGCGACACGCCGGGGATCATGGCAAGGCATTGCGCGAAGCCGATCGACAGATACATCGGCAGCGGGAACGTGGTCGCATCGTGCTCGTGCGGCTTGAGATCGAGCTGATCGACCCACAGCAGGATCGCGCCACCGACGATCAGCGAAAAACACACCACCCACGGATTGAACAGATAGGCCTTGATGTAATGCCCGGCGGCGGCGCCGATCACCGCCGCCGGCAGGAACGCCACCAACAGACCGATGACGAATCGCCGGTCTTCGGCATTGCTGAACATGCCGAGCGCCACGCGCCACAATTTGCCGAAATAGAGCACGACGATCGCGAGGATGGCGCCGAGTTGAATCAGGATGGAAAAGCTGTTCCAGAAATTGCCCTCGCCGAGATCGAAAAATCGTTCCGCCAGCAAGAGATGGCCTGTCGAGGAAACCGGCAGGAACTCGGTGACGCCCTCGATAATGCCGAGAATCACCGCCCGCATTGCATCAGACATCATGACCTAGCCCGCTATGATCGATATCGGCCGAGCAGCCGGGCTCTTCTCGCCTATTCGCCCCTTCGCCGCAATCTCAAAAACGCAAAAACACGGGGTTGCCTCCTGCGTGTGCTTAGGTAGTTTGGCGCGCGGTCGCGCTATAGCCGGGCCATGCCTGACGCGCTTCCAGGCGGTGAGGATTTCTTAAGCACCGCAAATTTATCAAGGGCTCATGTACACACTGTTTCATCATTCGTTCTGTCCGCATTCGCGCTTTATTCGCCTGGCGCTGGGCGAACAGGGTCTCGATGTGCGGCTGGTGGAAGAGCGGGCCTGGGAGCGGCGCGAGGCGTTTCTGGCGCTCAATCCCGCGGGCACCACGCCGGTTTTGACATCGGAGGGAACTCCGGCGATTCCCGGCGTCGGCGTCATTGCCGAATATCTCGATGAAGCCCACGGCACCGAATTGGGCGACCGGCGGCTGCTGCCGTCCACCATGGGCGAGCGCATCGAGGTGCGCCGGCTGATGGCGTGGTTCAACGATAAATTCTTCGAGGAGGCCTCCAATCCGCTGGTCACCGAACGCATCTACAAGCGCTTCATGAGCGAGGAAAATGGCGGCGGCGCGCCGGCGGCCGATGTGATTCGCGCGGCCAAGGCCAATGTGCGCTATCATCTGGCCTATATCGGCTGGCTGGCGCGGACGCGGAACTTTCTGGCCGGCGACCGGCTCACCTATGCGGACCTCGCCGCCGCGGCGCATCTTTCGGCGATCGATTATCTGGGCGACGTGCCATGGATCGAGGACGACGCGGCAAAGGCGTGGTACGCGCGGGTGAAATCCAGACCCTCGTTCCGCCCGCTGCTGAGCGAATGGCTGGCGGGCGTGCCGGCGTCGCGGACCTATGTGGACCTCGACTTCTGAGCGCAAATGCCGCGCTCTCTCCGGCCGATCTGAAGGCCGCGCTCGATGGCGAAGCGCGCGCGCTCGGTTTCGACTGCATCGGCGTCACTGCTCCTGATGTGCTGGCGGATGCAGGAAAGCATTTCCGCGACTTCCTTGACGCCGGCGCGCATGGCGACATGGGCTGGCTCGCCGCGCATCCCGAGCGCCGCACCGACCCGCGCGCGCTGTGGGCGGATGTGCGCTCGATCGTCATGCTCGGGGTCAATTACGGCCCCGACGAAGATCCGCTTGGTGTTCTCGAACAGCGCACAAGCGGCGCGATCTCGGTCTATGCGCAAGGCGACGACTATCACGATCTGATCAAGAAGCGGCTGAAGGCACTGGCGCGCTGGCTGGTCGCCTCCTCGGGCTGCGAGGTCAAGGTCTTCGTCGATACCGCGGCCGTGATGGAAAAGCCGCTGGCGCAGGCGGCGGGACTGGGCTGGCAGGGCAAGCACACCAACCTCGTCTCGCGCCAATTCGGTTCCTGGCTGTTTCTCGGCGCGATCTTCACGACGCTCGATCTGCCGCGCGATGAGACCGAGCCCGACCATTGCGGCTCGTGCCGGGCCTGCCTCGATATCTGTCCGACCTCGGCATTCCCCGCGCCCTACAAGCTCGATGCGCGGCGCTGCATTTCCTATCTCACCATCGAGAACAAGGGCCCGATCCCGCACGAGTTTCGCAAGGCAATCGGCAACCGTATCTATGGCTGCGACGATTGCCTCGCGGTGTGTCCGTGGAACAAGTTCGCGCAGGAAGGCCACGAGGCAAAACTCGCCGCGCGCGACGAATTGCGCGCGCCATCGCTGGCCGAACTCGCCCGGCTCGGCGACGCTTCGTTCCGCGCGCGATTCACGAAGTCGCCGGTCAAGCGGATCGGCCGCGACCGATTCGTGCGCAATGTGCTGATCGCGATCGGCAATTCGAACGATCCGGGTTTGGCCGAAGCGGCCGAACGCCTGCTGAATGATCAAAGCCCACTGGTGCGCGGCGCCGCAGTGTGGGCGCTGTCGCAATTGCTGGAGCGGGAGGAATTTGAGGGCCGCGCAACGCGTGCCTTAAGCATCGAACCGGATCAGACCGTCCGCGCCGAATGGTCGCGCGTCTAAAATTCAGTGTCATGCCCCGCGAAAGCAAGGGGCATCCAGTATTCCAGAGGCTTGTAAAAAAATCGAAAGGGCTCGGCGTACTGGATCGCCCGCTTTTCGCGGACGATGACAGCGGCAACAAATTCCGTCATGGTCCCGCGCCATGACGAACCTGCCCTTCTTCACCAAAGACCAGGACGCCTTTATTCCGACCGATGCCGCGCGGGGCCCCTGGGATCCGAATTCGCTGCACGGCCGCGTCATCATCGGCCTGTTGGCGTTCGCGATCGAGCAGCGCCACGGCGCCGACGACTTCGTTCCGGCGCGGCTGACGGTGGATATGTTCCGACTGCCGACGCTGGCGCCGATCGAGGTCAAGACGCGGCTGGTCCGCGATGGCCTGCGCATCAAGGTGGTCGAGGCCGATTTTTTCTCGGGCGGCGTCGCCATGGCGCGCGCCTCCTGCCAGTTGCTGCGCAAGACCGAAAACCCGCAAGGCAATGTCTGGTCGCCGCCGAACTGGGAGGTGCCGGCGCCATCGGATATTCCCGCCCCCACCGATCCGCGGCTCGGCATGAACGGAAAATGGACCACGCGGCCGATAACAGGCGCGATGGGCACCGTCGGCCCGCGGCGGCTGTGGATGAGCGAGGTGCGGGACCTCGTCGAAGGCGCCGCCCTGACGCCGTTCGTGCGGGTCGCGGTGGCGGCGGATTTCGCCAGCCCCTTCGCCAATGCCGGAGATCAGGGCCTGGGCTTCATCAACAGCGACGTCACACTGTATCTGTATCGGCTGCCGGTGACGGAATGGATCGGCTTCGAGGTGGTGAACCATCACGCTACTAGCGGCGTCGCGATCGGCGAGTGCTGGCTCCATGACGAGCAGGGCGCGATCGGGACCTCGACCGTGGCCGCGCTGGCGCAGCGCAACCCGATGGCCAATCCAGGCCAGCGCGATGTGATGCCCCCGAAGCCGTAAGGGTCGTCATTGCGAGGAGCGAAGCGACGAAGCAATCCAGCTTTCTTTGCTGCGTCATGGATTGCTTCGCTTCGCAATGACGCAGAATAGCTATTCCAAATGCCGCTTCATCTCCGGCCGCGCTTTTAGCGCTGCGCCCTGCCTGGCAAAAATCTTCGCCATGCGCTCCGGCGCGAAATTCATGTCGACAAAACCGGTCGCGGTATTGGCGACCTCGTGATACTCCTCGATCCTGCCGTCGCGCAATTTCATGATGGCGACGCCCTCGAACATCGCCCGCGGCCCCCTGGCTTCGGGCAGCAATGAGCGATAGCTGAAGGTGTAACGCGCATAGAGCGTCTCGCCGTCGCTGACCGGTTCATGCATGTCCCAGCGAAAATCGGTCGCGGTGCGATAGAACCAGTCGTCGATCATGTGCGCGATTTTCGCGCGGCCGGCAAACGTGCCGTAGAACACGTCATGATAGACGCCGTCCTCCGTGAACAGCTCGGCGAATGCACGGCCGTTGCGCTGTTCGACGGCGTCGCAGAAGGCGCGGAGCATGGCTGACGGATTCATGGTGCTTCTCCCAACTACGGTCGTCATGCCCCCGCCAACGGGTCGGCGCAAAGCGCCGCGCGATGACAGGCTCCAGCGGAGCATCCAGTATTCCAGAGCAGATATGATAAATCGAGATGTCACGGCGTACTGGATCGTCCGCCTTCGCGGACGATGACAAGCGAGGGTAACTGCGAAGGGTCAGTTGATTTCCGCCACCGCCGCGAGGATCCGCGCGATGTCCTGCGGCCGCGACAGCCGGTGATCGCCGTCCTGGATCATGGTCAGCACCACGTCGTCGGACGGCAGCCGATGCGCCAGCGCGAAGGCATGCCGCCACGGCACGTCCGGATCCTGCGCGCCCTGGAGGATGCGGACCGGGCAGCCGACATCGATGGCGCTGCCGAGCAGCAGATGGTTGCGGCCCTCCTCGATCAGCGCGCGGGTGATCGGATAGGGCTCGCCATATTGCGACGGCCGCAGCCACACGCCCTTGGTCTCGATCTCCTGTTTGATCTCAGGCGAAAAGCCGTTCCACATCAATTGCTCGGTGAAATCCGGCGCCGGCGCGATCAGCACCAGTCCGGCCAGCGAGGCACGGCTTTGCGGACGCCTCGCAATCTCACGCGCCAGCAGCAGCGCGATCCAGCCGCCCATCGACGAGCCGATCACGACTTGCGGACCCGAGCAAAATTGTTCGAACACCGCTACGCTCTCCTCCAGCCAGCGCCCGATGGTGCCGTCGCTGAACGCGCCGCCGGATTCGCCATGGCCGGAATAATCGAACCGGACGCAGGCGCGGTTCTGCTCGGCGGCCCATGCGTCCAAGGCCAGGGCCTTGGTGCCCTGCATGTCCGAATTGAAGCCGCCCAGCCAGAACAGCCCCGGCGCGGCCCCTTTACGGGCGCGCACCGCGATAGGGCGCGCCGCGTTGCCGTTGCCTACTTCGATAAAGATGGGCGGCTGCCCTGCTGCTGCGGAACTGGTCATGGGATCGCACCTCCGGTTTCGCTGCTGTTTGAGTGAGCACGGCCGATCCGTCAACGGACGGCAATACCACACCAATGACCGGCTCAGCGCTTGCGGAACGCAGGCTTGGCCTCTATGTGGGCGGGTCTGAACATTTCGTTCCCTTCCGTGTTGTTTGGCGTGACCAAAATGCCTCGCATTTGATGCTTTTCGCAGTCAGTTGCGCGAGTTTGCTTGCCCGCAGCGCCTTATTCCTTCAAACTACGCACCTCGTTCACAACCTTGGAGAGTTACCCATTCGCCGTCCCAACAGAGCCCCGCCCGCTGCCACCAAAGACGGGCCGCGCACCAATGATGAAATCCGCAACGCCACGATTCAGCTGATCGATCAGAACGGCACGAACCACGGCACGGTCGAGACAGTCGCCGCCATCAAGATGGCCCTAGAGGCGGGAATGGATCTCGTGGAGATTTCGCCGAATACCGCTCCTCCCGTCTGCAAGATCATGGACTACGGGAAGTTCAAATATTCGGCGCAGAAGAAGGCCGCGGAAGCCCGCAAGAAACAGAAGGTCGTCGAGATCAAGGAGATCAAGCTCCGCCCGATGATCGACGATCACGACTACGAAGTGAAGATGCGCGCGATGCAGCGCTTCTTCGAGGAAGGCGACAAGGTCAAGATCACCCTGCGCTATCGCGGCCGCGAAATGGCGCATCAGGAAATCGGCACCAAGCTCCTGGACAAGGTCAAGGCCGACGTGGCCGAATACGCCAAGGTCGAGCAGGACGCCCGTTTTGAAGGCCGTCAGGTGGTGATGGTGCTGGCGCCGCGCTGATTGAAAATCAGCCGTTCACGTTTGTGAAAATTGCGCGTTTGTGAATATTGAATACGGCCCGCCAGGCGATCTGGCGGGCCTTTTTCTTTACGTTTTTTTTTGGCGAATCGTGCGGATCCGGAAAGAGCTCTAGCCCCGCGTCGCCTGCCAGCGTCCGCTGCAATTGCCGCTGGAAAGTCTTGCGCTCCAGCGGCCGACGCCGCTGCTGCCGCCGAGCCGGCCGCTGCCGGTCGCAACCGATCCGCCAGCCGAAATCCGCACGGTGACGCCGCCGCCGGCGCCGACGCTGCCGGACACATCGGCAGCACCCGCCGACGAGATACGGCCGCCCGAGACCTGGAACGGATAGCTGTAGGCGGGATCGCACCTGCCGGCCTGGGTGATAATCAACACGTTCCAGATTCCGTCATAGCCGCCGCCCCTGCGGGCGGTCCTGGCGTCGGTGGCGCCGGGCGCGGCCAACGCAGCGACAACCGCGGCACCAAATATCCATCGTGAGGCGCCGGAGCGCGTGAAATCGGCAGAAAAGGCCATGATCCGGGCTGATATCGTCATTTTTTTCCTGCTCTTCTGGCCGCGCGGTTAGTGGCGTGAGCCTATCTGTCAAACAATACGGTTTTACGGTTCATCGTTGCCAATTCCGCCTGGTTCTGCCATAAGCCCGACCTTCATCGCCCGGCTGATCAAGGGCTGCCGTGGCGATGCCCATGCTGGTTATCTCATTTCGGAAATAGCCGAGCATTTTCAACGCTCTAACGAGCATTTCAGTCGCGAAAGCGCCTTCTGGGCGCGTTTTTTCTGCGACAACAGGAGAGCAAAATGCCCAAGCTGAAGACCAAGTCAGGCGCTAAAAAGCGCTTCAAGGTGACTGCCACCGGCAAAGTGATGCACGCCCAGCGCGGCAAGCGCCACGGCATGATCAAGCGGACGAAGAAGCAGATTCGTCAGCTCCGCGGCACCCGTGTGCTGTTCAAGACCGACGGCGACAACATCAAGAAATATTTCTTGCCGAACGCCTGATCGCTCTCGCGGTCCCACTGAGCCGAGTCGCGTCCGCGCGGCGATCCGTCACCCATTTTCATCTGAAGGAGACCCGTCATGTCTCGCGTCAAACGCGGTGTGACCTCTCACGCCAAGCACAAGAAAGTCTACAAGGCCGCCAAGGGATTTTACGGCCGCCGCAAGAACACCATCCGCGCCGCCAAGGCCGCGGTCGAGAAGGCCGGGCAATACGCCTTCCGCGACCGCAAGCGCAAGAAGCGCACCTTCCGCGCGCTGTGGATCCAGCGCATCAACGCCGCGGTGCGCCCGTTCGGCATGACCTACAGCGTCTTCATCAACGGTCTGTCCAAGTCGGGGATCACGGTCGACCGCAAGGTGCTGTCGGATCTCGCCATCACCGAACCGGCGGCGTTCCAGGCGATCGCCGAAAAGGCCAAGGCCGCGCTGGCGGCGTAAGTTCGAAAATCGCTGCAGCCTCTCGCAACTCCGGTGTCATGCCCCGCGCAGGCGGGGCATCCAGTAACCACCGACCAACAAATTGACCCCGGGGGTTACTGGATCATCCGCTTTCGCGGATGATGACGGCCTCCGTGCTGGACTGCGAGCGCGCCCCCAACAGGTGACCGCCGTCATGTCCGACCTCGCCAATCTCGAATCCCAGATCCTCGCAGACATCGCAGCCGCGGGCGATGAAGCCGCGCTGGAAGCGGTGCGTGTCGCGGCGCTCGGCAAGAAGGGTTCGATCTCGGCGCTGCTGTCGACGCTCGGCAAGATGTCGCCGGACGAACGCAAGACCGAAGGCGCGAAGATCAACCTCGCCAAGGATGCCGTGACGCAGGCGCTGACCGCGCGCCGCGACATCCTGAAATCGGCGACGCTCGATGCGCGGCTGAAGTCCGAAACCATCGACGTCACCCTGCCGCTGCGCGAGGCACCGGCGGAAGCGGGCCGGATTCATCCGCTCAGCCAGGTGATGGACGAACTCACCGCGATCTTCGCCGACATGGGATTTGCCATCGCCGAAGGTCCGGATATCGAGACCGACGACTACAATTTCACCAAGCTCAATTTCCCCGAAGGCCATCCGGCGCGGGAGATGCACGATACCTTCTTCTTCAATCCGAAACCCGACGGCTCTCGCATGCTGTTGCGCACGCATACGTCACCGGTGCAGGTCCGCACCATGCTGACCCAGGCGCCGCCGATCCGCGTGATCTGTCCGGGCCGCACCTACCGCATCGACTCCGACGCGACGCATACGCCGCAGTTCCATCAGGTCGAGGGCCTCGTCATCGACAAGGGCTCGCATCTCGGCCACCTCAAATGGATCCTGCACGAGTTCTGCAGGGCGTTCTTCGAGGTCGACCACATCAACATGCGGTTCCGGCCGTCGTTCTTTCCGTTCACCGAGCCCTCGCTCGAGGTCGACATCCAGTGCCGCCGCGACAAGGGCGAGATCCGCTTCGGCGAAGGCGAGGACTGGCTGGAGATTCTCGGCTGCGGCATGGTGCACCCGAACGTGCTGCGTGCCTGCAACATCGATCCCGACGTCTATCAGGGCTTTGCCTGGGGCATGGGCATCGACCGCATCGCGATGCTGAAATACGGCATGTCCGACCTGCGGCAATTGTTCGAGAGCGACGTCCGCTGGCTCAGCCATTACGGCTTCAAGCCGCTCGACGTCCCGACGCTGGCGGGAGGGCTGAGTTCGTGAGCGCGGTACCCCCGAAATATCAGGGCCTGCGCTCCTTCGCGTTCGGCGACGGTCCAGAACTTGCCGACGCGTTGCTCGACCTGGTGATAAAGGGCGTCAAGACCGCGACCTGCTCGACCGAGGACGAACCGAACACCTCGACGCCGGGCGAGCGCTGGATCGTGCTCGATGGTCGCGGCGAACCAGCTTGCGTGATCGAAACCACCGAGGTGAGCTATTGCCGTTTCGGCGACGTCGATGCGGCCTTTGCCCATGAAGAGGGCGAAGGCGACCGCAGCCTCGCCTACTGGCGCGATGCCCATCGCCGATATTTCGGACGACAGGGAAAGTTCAGCGAAGACATGATGCTGATGTGCGAGCGTTTTCGTCTGGTCGAGGTTTTCGCCGATCACAGGGTAGCATCATGAAATTCACCCTCTCCTGGCTGAAGGAACATCTCGACACCGACGAGCCCCTTGAAAAGCTCGCCGACAAGCTCACCATGGTCGGGCTTGAGGTCGAGCACATCGAGGACAAGGCGAAGCAGCTTTCGCCGTTCACCATCGCGCGGGTGATTTCCGCCGAGCAGCATCCCAATGCGGACCGGCTGCGCGTCTGCATGGTCGACACCGGCGACGGTTCCGCGCCGGTACAGGTCGTGTGCGGCGCGCCGAATGCGCGCGCGGGTCTTGTCAGTGTGTTCTCCCCGCCCGGCACCTTCATCCCCGGCAAGAACATCACGCTCGGTGTCGGCACCATCCGCGGCGTCGAGAGCCGCGGCATGCTGTGCTCGGCGGCCGAGCTGCAGATCTCGGAGGATCACGACGGCATCATGGAATTGCCGGCCGACGCCCCGATCGGCGCTGCCTACGCGCAATGGGCCGGGCTCGGCGATCCCGTGATCGAGATCAACCTGACGCCGAACCGGCAGGACTGCGCCGGCGTGCACGGCATCGCCCGCGATCTTGCCGCCGCCGACATGGGCAAGTTCAGGGATCCCGGCATCAGGCCGATCAAGGACGAATTCCCCTGTCCGGTAAAGGTGACGGTCGAGGACGCCAGGCTGTGTCCGGGGTTTGCCCTGCGGCTGGTGCGCGGCGTCAAGAACGGCCCGTCGCCGGAATGGCTGCAAAAGCGGCTGACTTCGATTGGCCTGCGGCCGATCAACGCGCTGGTCGATATTACCAATTTCATGACCTACGACCGCGCCCGGCCGCTACATGTGTTCGACGCGGCCAAGGTGAAAGGCAATCTGACCGTGCGCCGCGCGCGCGATGGCGAGAGCCTGCTGGCGCTCGACGGCCGCACCTACACGCTCGATAGCGGCGTATGCGTTATTGCAGACGACGACGGCGTCGAATCGCTCGCCGGCATCATGGGCGGCGAGGCTTCCGGCTGCGACGTGAACACCACCGACGTGCTGATCGAATCGGCGCTGTGGAACGAGATCAACATCGCGCAGACCGGCCGCAAGCTCGGCATCAATTCGGACGCCCGCTATCGCTTCGAGCGCGGCGTCGATCCGGCCTTCATGGTGCCGGGGCTGGAGATGGCGACCCGATTGGTCATGGAGCTGTGCGGCGGCACGCCGTCGGAGAACGTCGTGGTCGGCAAGGTCTTCGCCGACGACCGCATCATCGAATTTCCACTGACCGAAGTGAAGCGCCTCGCCGGCATGGACGTGCCCGTTCCGGAAATGAAACTTATCCTCAGCCGTCTTGGCTTCATGATGGCTGGCCCCGGCCCCGTGGTGAAGGTCGCGGTGCCGTCCTGGCGCGCTGACGTGCACGGCAAGGCCGACATCGTCGAGGAGATCGTGCGCATTGTCGGCGTCGACAAGGTGCCGATGACGCCGTTCGAGCGCGGCGACGCCGCGCGCAAGCCGGTCCTGACACCGATCCAGCTCCGCACCCGCCGCGCCAAGCGTGCGCTGGCCGCGCGCGGCATGGTCGAGGCGGTAACGTGGTCGTTCATCGCAAAACCCGCCGCCGAGCTGTTCGGCGGCGGACAACCCGAACTCGCGCTCGCCAATCCCATTGCGTCGGACTTGTCCGACATGCGGCCGAGCCTGCTGCCGGGTCTGGTCGCCGCCGCGCAGGCGAATTCCGATCGCGGTTTTCCCGACGTGGCGCTGTTCGAGGTCGGCCAGATCTTCAAGGGCGACCGTCCGGAAGACCAGTTCGTGGCGGCCTCGGGCGTTCGTCATGGTTTTGCCTCGTCGAAGGGGATGGGACGGCACTGGTCCGGTTCCGCCACAGCCGATGCGCTCGATGCCAAGGCCGATGCGTTCGCGGTGCTGTCAGCCGCCGGCGCGCCGATGCAGGCGCTGCAAATCGTGCCGGGCGGACCGGGCTGGCTGCATCCCGGACGTTCCGGAACCATCCAGATCGGCCCGCAAAACGTGCTGGGCTATTTTGGCGAGCTGCATCCGCGCGCACTGGAAGCGCTCCACGCGGACGGTCCGCTGATCGCGTTCGAGGTGATCCTCGACCGCATTCCCGCCGCCAAGCAGCGGCCGACCCGTGCCAAGCCGGTGCTCGAGCTCTCGGCGTTCCAGCCGGTGTCGCGCGATTTTGCCTTTATCGTCGATCGCAACGTCAGGGCCGGCGATATCGTTCGCGCGGCGCAAGGCGTCGACAGGAAGCTGATCGCGGATGTCGGCGTGTTCGACGTCTACGAAGGCAAGGGCATCGAGGACGGCAAGAAATCGATCGCGATCGCGGTGACGATCCAGCCGCGCGAGAAAACCATGACCGATCAGGAGATCGACGCGGTCGGCGCCAGGATCGTGGCCGAGGTGGCGAAGAAGACCGGCGGCACGTTGCGGGGATGACGGCCGGACTCGGCCTCGTCCCGACCGATGTCAGCAGCAATATTGCGATCGCGATCTGCGTGATCGCCTTCGTGTCGGGAACGGCACGCGGATTTTCCGGCTTCGGCTCGGCGCTGATCTTCATGCCGCTGGCGAGCAGCTTTGCCGCGCCGCGGCTGGTCGCGGCTCTTCTGCTCATCATCGATTTCGTCGCCGCCGCGCCGCTCCTTCCCAACGCCTGGAAGCATGCGGATCGCAAGGCAACCTGGGTCATGGTGGCGGGCGCGCTGATCGGCGTTCCCGTCGGGACCTGGCTCCTCAGCCGGCTCGAGCCGGTGACGACGCGCTGGATCATTTCCGGATTCGTGTTCGCGCTGCTGCTCCTGCTGCTGTCCGGCTGGCGCTATCGCGGCAAGGACCACCCCGCACTGCCGATCGGCATCGGTGGGCTATCCGGCTTTTGCAGCGGGCTGGCGCAGACCGGCGGACCTCCGATCGTCGGCTATTGGCTCGGGCGACCGATCGCTTCCGTGATCGCGCGCGCCAACATCCTGTTGTTCTTCGGCGCTTCGGATTTCTTTTCGCTGGTGAGCTATTCCCTGACCGGGCTGATCACCGCCGACGCCATTCGATTTTCGCTGCTGGTCGGTCCGGTCTACGGCATCGGCGTCTGGTTCGGTGCCCGGCTGTTCGGCCGCGCCAGCGAGCGGATCTTTCGCGCCATCTGCTACGTCCTGATCGCGGCGGCGGTCATTGTCGGCCTGCCGGCGCTGGACGGCGTGCTGCGCTGACCTCTTTTATCCCTCCCCCTCGTGGGGAGGGTGGCGCGCCGCGAGCGAAGCGAGCGACGTGACGGGTGGGGGGCTCTGCCTCAGCAAAAGAATTTCTCGCGCACTGCCGTGCGCTACCCCCACCCCGGCGCTACGCGCCGACCCTCCCCACAAGGGGGAGGGATTCCAGCACCAAATCGCAATAGCCATAGCCGTCGCACTCGACGCGCTCACCGGTCACGACGGGCAGGGGCTGCGAAAAAATCGGTCCCTCCACCACGCAGGTATGAAACTCGCCGTTCTCGCCGCAGGGGTCGACGCCGTCGGGCAGGTCGGCCAGCAGTTGCAGGTCGAACTTGCGGCCGGCGAATTCCGCGGGCAGTTTTTTCAAATCGACGGTCGCAAGATACGCCTGCAGGCCGCTGTCGATCATGGCAAGCGCCAGCGGCAAGGTCGGCCGATCCCACAGCGGAAACACCGGCGTGATGCCGGTGCCGACGAGTTTCTGCTCGCGATAGGCGCGGATATCGGTGAGGAACAGATCACCGAAGATGATGTGGGTGATGCCCTCCCGCACCGCGCGCGCGACCTGCTCGCCCATGCGCGCCTCGTAGATCTCGTTGGGACAGGGATAGGGGATCGGCACGATCCGCGGCGGCAGGCCCGCGGCCTTGAGCTGCGCCTGCAAAATCTCCTGCCGCACGCCGTGGATCGACACCCGGTCGAACGTCTCGGTCACCGTTGTCAGCGCACCGACCACGTCGAATTCGCCGACACGCCGGATCTCATGCAGCGAGAACGCGCTGTCCTTGCCGCTCGACCACGAGATCAGCGCCTTTGGCCTGCCCTGTTTCAATTGATCGGCGCTCCCGCCGATCTCGCAGGCGCAGCGTGGCGGCGATGCCTTGCTGCCGGCGCCGGCGCTGCAAGGGGTTCCTCCCTGAGCGCGCCGATCCTGCGCAATGCTGCTTCGGCCGCGCGCTCGCCGCTTTCCCAGGCGCCGTCGACCGTTCCCCACAGCGTTTCGTGCGTCGCCTCGCCCGCGAGGAACATGCAGCCGACCGGCTCGGTCAGGATCTTCCGCGAGGGCTGACCGCCGGGTGCTGCCACCGACATGGCGCCGAGCGCGTACGGCGCCGCATTCCAGCGTGTCGCGCTCGATTTCTTGATGCCCGAAGTCGCCTCGCTGCCGAACAGCTTTGTCAGCCATTCCACGGCAAAGGCGACCATCGCCTTCTCGCCCTGGGCAGAGAGATCGCGGCCGAACGAGCCCGCGACATCGATCGAGCACAGCGACGATCCCCCGATATTGGCGAGCAGCAGCGCCGTCCGCGTCGAATTGCTCTGCTCGATCAGGATGTCGTCGCGGGCGAGCCCCAGCGGATTGCCGGGCAATTGCAGCGCAATCCGATCGTAGCTGCCGAGGCCGAGCTTGGCCGCGGCGTCGAGCTGGCGCTTCGGCAGATCGGGAGTGAATTTGATATTGCCCGACGCCAGCACGTCGCTCGACACCGTGATCACGGCGGCGCGGGCGGCGATCTTGCCCGAGGGCGTCTCCACCGTGACGTCGCGGCCGCTCCAGGCGATGCGGCTGGCCGGCGTCGACAGCGCCAGCGGGACCTGTTCGCCGAGCTTTGCGATCACGGTGCCCAGTCCCTGGCGGCACACGATCACGCCATTGCGGTCGCCGGCGCGGACCTTGTCCATCACCGAGACGTCCTTGAGGTCCTTGCCCGTGGCATTGGCGCCGAGCACGAATTCGGCCGTGGCGGCCCAGTCGCCGAGATCCCTTGGCAGTGCGGAAGCGCAGGAGACGTCGGCCTTGCCGCGCGAGACCTCGTCGATGGCGCGGTTGGCACGTACCAAAGCCGCCAGGAATTCCTCGGTTTCGCCGGCGCGCGCGTTACGCCGGCCGACCCGGATTTTCTGCCCGAAGGGGGGTGTCGACATGTCGAGCCCGGCGCTGCGGGCGAGCCTGATCATCGGGTTGGTGTCGGGATTGTGCAACCAGCGCGCGCCGCGGTCGAACGGCGCGTCGAAGGTCGCGGTGTCGGTCAGGCAGCGGCCGCCGATCTGGTTTGCCGCCTCGACCACGATCACCTTGCGGTTCGCGGCCATGATGCGCCGCGCCGCGGCAATGCCGGCGGCTCCGGCGCCGATCACGACAATGTCGGCCGAGCGCGGCAATTGCGCCGCGGCGGCGCGCCGGCCGAGCACCGGCACCGCCGCAAGGCCTGCCGCCGCTGAAAGAAAGTCGCGGCGCGTCATTGTCATGTCATGGTTTCCGGAACTTTGAAAAACAGCAGAACCTTTAGCGAACTTGCCGCATCCGGGCGGGCGCGGCAACCATCATGGTGAATCAATCATGATTGATCCAGCTCATGCATGAACCAAATTGCAATGGCTTTCGACCATGCTAAGGAAAGACAAAAAGCGGCCAGCAAGGCCGTTGGGGGGATTTCCACCATGGGCCTTGTGCTCGATACCGTCGGCAAGCTGATCGCGGGCTACCTTCAGAAGGAGGTGCCGGGCTATGAGCCGTTCACGCCCAGCGATCCCGAGCATCTGCGCGGCGTCATCGACCAGGGCGACGTGCTGCTGGTCGAGGGCAACAACCGGGTTTCCGGCATCATCAAATATCTGACCCAGTCCACCTGGTCGCATGCCGCGCTGTACGTCGGGCCGATCGACGGTGCGGAGGAACCCGACGGCGAACCGCATGTCCTGATCGAGGCCAATATTGGCGAGGGCGTGACCTCGGCGCCGCTGTCGAAATATTTCCCTTACCATACGCGGCTGTGCCGCCCGGTCGGACTGTCGTTCGAAGACCGCTACACGGTGTGCCGCTACGCCATCAACCGGATCGGTTTCGGCTACGACACCAAGAACATCCTCGATCTGATGCGCTTTCTGATCCCGCTGCCGATCCCGCAGCGCTGGCGGCGGCGCATGATCGCGTTCGGCTCCGGCGATCCCACCAAGATCATCTGCTCGGCGCTGATTGCGCAGGCCTTCGACGCCGTGCGCTATCCGATCCTGCCCAAGATCACCCGCGCCGGCTCCAGAGCGGCCAGGCGCGAAATCCTGCACATCCGCGATTCCTCGCTCTACATGCCGCGCGATTTCGATATCTCGCCCTATTTCGAAATCGTCAAACCCACCATCGTGCACGGCTTCGACTACACCGCCCTGCACTGGGCCGACAAGCAAAAGCCGCTCCGGGAGGTAGCGGGCGAATTCGGACCGTTTCCAGAGACGATCCAGTCGCCGCCGCTTGTTCCTGAAGAGATTGACCAAGAGACGCCGTTTCCGGCTCAGGAAGTGACGCTGGCCGAGCAGCCGGCGCTGGTCGAACGCATCACCGTGTCCGAGCATTTCATGCTCGTCGAACATCTTCCCGAGCGCCGCGCGAAGCCGCGGTCGTCGGAGTTCGCGACGTAATGCAAATTCATCAATTTGGCCGCGCGCTGCCTTCGTACATGTAGGTCATTGGCCTGGGCCCCGGGATGTAACCGGTCTCGATGCGGTCGACGCGGAAACCCGCGCCTTCGATCATGCTGCGGATCGGGCGGTTGAGATGACAGCCGCCGGCGATACAGCGCCACGCCGGCGTCAGCCGGTCCTGCCAGCGTTGCACGCTCTCGTCGGGCGCCCTGCCGTGCTCGGCGAACAGCAGCCTGCCGCTCGGCCGCAGCACGCGCCGCATTTCGGCGAGGGCCGCCTCGGCGTGCGGGATCGAGCACATGGTCCAGGTCGTGACGATGGTATCGACGCAATGATCTTCGAGCGGAATCGCTTCAGCCGAAGCTTCGAGGAAGCTGACCGGCATGATGTTTCCACGCGACGCGCTGCGAGCCATGGTCACAAGCTTGGCCGCCGGCTCGAGCGCCAGCACCTCCCGCGCCGGCGGGCGATAGAACGGCAGGTTCCGTCCCGAGCCGACGCCGATCTCGAGCACTCTACCCTCCGCAGCCCCAATCACCCGTTCGCGAATCGGCACGAGCAGCTTGTTGCGCATCGCGAAATCGCAAAGCCTCGGCAGGATGATGTCGCTGTAGAAGCCCATCGAGCACTCCGCATGGTTATTCTTGCCGCCGTATGGTCGTGGTACCGCCTCAGCATCGAGCTTTGATCATCTTGGTGATTTCAAATCAACGGAAGAAAAGAATCAGCAGTGCGACCATGATGGGTGCACCGACGAATTCGGCCAGCGTGAGCTGCCGGCCCAGGAACGCGAGCATGATGATGCCAAGTTCGGCGACGGGATTGGTGGACGCCATCTCGGTAGCAGCCGAGCCATTTCACGATGGGAAACAACCGCCTGCACGACTGCCGAGAGCGTGAAGCCAAGAATCAGCGACCGCAGGATCTCCCATCCCATGGCGAACGCCATGCTGAGCGCACGCAGGATCGATTCCATCATCGGCCGCTCCCGTGCCTGTTAGGGCCTTCGGAGTCCAACACTATAAAAATAGTTTTAATTGAGACAACAAGGCCAATCCATCACGATTCCGAACCCGTCCTCGGTCGCAAAGCTTATGAGCAATTCGACGACAGCGGCCGGATGAAACCGTCGGCTTGTAGGCTCGATCACACGCCACACTTGGGGTCCGCAGGGCAACTCCGCGGTCGGTGTCAGTAACCCCCCTGGAATCACGCCGGCTTCAACCGCTCGACCCCTTTGGTAATGGGTCAGTTCGGGAATCGGGTCATCGCGCCGCATGGACTCTATTGCACGAAAGGAGCAACCTTGTGGCCTTGCGGCCTTAACGTAGGAGAAGGTCAATGCAAAAAGTAAATCGAAGGTCAGCAGTGGCTCTAGGTTTGGCAGCCGCTTCGGCGGCTATTGTGAAGCCAGCGGCCGCGCAAACTACGGACTACAAGGATGCGACACCGTGGCCAGGTGTCGTCGTGCGTGCTTACGGTGGTGAGACACCATCCATCATTCCCGGTTTCAAGACCGTCTCGATGCGTGACATCATCATGCAGCCGGGATCGAAGACCATGGGTCCTCCGATGGAGAATGCGATGGTCTGCCATATCACCGAAGGGGAGCTTCAGATCGACCAGGAAGGGAAGCCGTTCACGGCCAAAAAGAACTTCGTCTGGACCTGCAACAAGAACACCAAAGAGCAGGCGTCCAACGCAAGCAATGCGGTCGCAATTATGCGGATCACCGACCTAATGGCCTAAGGCCTGGGGAGGCCGCTTTGTTGGCGGCCTCCCGATTCGCCCGTACTTCACGAAATCAGCGATCGCCGTCACGCCAGCCGCCAGCGCGTGAGTGACGCAAAGTGTCCAAACTGCCCACTACCACCCCTGTCGAAAGGGCGTCTAAGCGGTCGCAACGCTAGCGAAGCGGCCGGCGCATCAACGCAAGGCCGGCTAACGGTGAAACTACGACTTTTCCGCTGCGGTCCCGTAGCGGGAGGTCTGTTCATCATGCGGAGCATCCCTCCAGAATCGATCAATGCTCCGAGCTCTCGTACAAATTTTGTTCTCAAGTTGCGAGCACAAGAACTATCGTGCCCGATACGATCAGAGCCACACCGGCGGCGCGGCTGAGCCCGCGGCCGAGCGGCAGCAACTTCTCGCATGCGACATAAAGGGCGATGCCGGCGATCCAGACAAGGTTCATGATCCCGCTGACGAACAGCAGTGCCATCAGGAACCAGCAACAGCCGAGGCAGTAGCTGCCGTGCCGGAGTCCCATGCGTAATGCACCCACCGCCCCCGGTCGCCAGTGCCGGCTCAGGAATAGCACCGGGCTTTGGCAATAGCGAAGGCAGGCGCTCTTGACGGGCGTGAACTGGTAGAGCCCCGCGGCAAGCAGAATAACCCCGCCAAGCGGGGCACTGGTGCTCGCCATCGCCATAGACAGCAGCCCGGCGCGTTCGAGTCCCCACTGTGCCAAAACTGCGACGAGGCTGAAACCTGCCCAGATCAGGAGATAGCCACTGAGAAAGACCCAGGCTTCAATAGATGGGCTAACCGATGCCCCTTGCTTGCGCTTGATTGCCGTGAACAGCAGGACCATAGGGGCAGCGCTCGGCACCATCATGGCAATCATCATGACCCACCACATGGTGAACAAGAGCGCGGCGTAGAAAGTCGACCACGGCATCGGCTCCATCGGCATGTCGGCCATGCTCATGTCGATGCCAGCCCCGGCGACCAGATAAACCCAGGCCAGCGCCACCACTCCAGCTACTCCAACTACGACGATCAGGCGATCGCGCCGCAGCACGTGTTCGAGCGCCAATGACTCGGTCATGGGCTTACCCCGGCCGCCGATGCGGCAAATTGAAAAGACCTAACCTTAGCGCAGCATCAAGCCGCAACCCCCTGAGGTGTCTGCACGACATCGGCCAGGGAGCTGTGCGTGCCTTTCGTGTCGAATTTGATTGCCCCGGTCGAGTGGATGTTGGCAGAGGCAACCTCGGCGGATCTGTGCTCAAAGCCGTCGGGCATTACAACCTGAATTCGATGCGGAGCGCCCGTCACCGGGTTCTTGATGGGCTCGACCTCAGTCTCCAGCACGTCCTTGGCGACAAGACGCGCGACGCGCCCGTTCTTGTCGAATGAGAACTCGAAGGGCGCAAACACCGGATCATGGATCTTGGTTACGATCAGGCTGAGGATCTGGAACAGCGTACCCTCGGCCGAATTCTTGCCCGACATGATGTTAAAAAGTGCCTGGCGCTGTTCCGGCGTTGCGCGCTCGTCGATGATCGGCTGCATCTTCCCATTGCCCTCGTGCAGCGCCCCGGGGAAATCAACGGTTGCGGCGAAAACGAGACCATCGAGCTTGGTACCCTCGAAGTGCCCCTTGGTAATTTTCATACCGACGAGGCCTTTGCACGAGCCGTGAGTCGGCGGGGCATTGAAATCGCAGGGACAGCCAAAGGCGCAATTGCAGTTCTTGATCCATTCCCCTTCGAGACGCCAGTCAGATGTAGCCATTGCACACCTCCCATCGCGTTGCCGGGTTGGACTATGCAGCCGCTTGACTATCCTCTCCGGCGTCAAAAAGTCCGGGTCAATGCGAGCGGGATCTTGATTGGATCTGAAGGCTCTGCATTGCTAAACGGAGCCATGAGCCGGTTAGCGGAGTGCGACTTGCTGTCCTGATCACGGAAGCATATCAGCGAACGTCCTCGGCGTACAGGCGCTTTGACGCACGGCGACTTGGTGCGGCATTCGGTTCGACCTGCCGGTGCTTCATGTCCGACGCGACGTCAGCGCTGGAGGTGGGCAGGCTCAGCCTTTCTTCCGATAAAACCGAAGCAACTGCGCGTTGATGGCCACGATGACCGTGCTCGCCGACATCAAGCCTGCCCCAACGGCGGGCGTCATCAGGAAGCCGGTGCCGAAGGTGATGCCGGCCGCCATGGGGATGGCAACCGCGTTGTAAGCAGTCGCCCAGATCAGGTTTTGCACTATCTTCGCGTAAGTTGCGCGGGACAGGCCGAGGATCGCGGCCACGTCTCGCGGATCATTGCGGACCAGCACCACATCGGCGGATTCCACCGCCACATCCGTGCCGGCGCCGATCGCGACTCCAAGATCGGCCTCGACAAGTGCGGGAGCATCGTTGACGCCATCGCCGATCATGGCGACGCGTAAGCCGCGGTCACGCAGCTGCTTGATCTTTGCGGCCTTCTGATCGGGCAGTACCTCCGCAATGTATTCGTCGATGCCGAGTTCGGCGGAAACAACCTTTGCGACTCCCTTGGCGTCCCCGGTCAGCATTATTGGACTTATTCCAAGCTTCTTCAGTTGAGCCACCGCTTCCCTGGATTCCGGCCGCACGATGTCGGCCAGCGCGAACAGCGCGCGCGGTTCGCCGGCGCGGAGCAAGACCACAACGCTCTTGCCTTGCGCCTCGAGCGCACGCAGGCGCGGATCGCTTATGGTACGGCCCAGCCTTGTGAGATATCCAGGGCTTACGACGCGGACCTCATGGCCTTCCACGACGGCGACGATCCCTTCGCCCGCGATATTGCGGACGCTGCCGGGAAGAGGAACAGCGATGCCCCGTTCCTTTGCAGCAGCCATGATGCCTTTTGCGATTGGATGTTCGGACTGGCTTTCGGCTGATGCGGCGAAGCGCAACTCCTCCGCCTCGTCTCCATCCGCCAGTACAGCGATGTCACTCACGCCGAACCGGCCTTCCGTCAAGGTCCCGGTTTTGTCGAACACCGCCGCGGTCAGATTGCGCGCCCTCTCGAAGGCGGCCCGGTCGCGGATCAGCAGGCCGTTTCTGGCGCTGAGCGTGGTTGAGACGGCGACGACCAGCGGCACGGCAAGCCCGAGCGCATGCGGACAGGCGATGACCATTACGGTCACCATGCGCTCGACGGCGAATTCGTAGGGTTGGCCGGCGAGCAGCCAAAAGCCCAACGAACCGAAGCCGGCGATCAGGGCGATGTAGGTCAGCCAGCCCGCCGCGCGGTTGGCGAGGTCCTGCGTGCGCGAACGGTTCGCCTGAGCCTGCTTGACCATCTCGATGACCTGTGAAAGGTAGGTCTTCTCGCCGGTGGCCTTGACTTCGATCGTCACGGCGCCGGCCCCGTTTATGGCGCCGCCGATGACGACATCTCCGGGCTTCTTCGAGACGGGAAGGGACTCGCCGGTCAGCATTGCCTCATTGAAGGAGGATTCCCCTTCCGTGATTACGCCGTCGACCGGAATCTTGGCGCCTGGCCGGATAAGCACCCGGTCACCCGGCTGCAAGGAGCTGACCGGAACCTCCTGTATATTGCCTTGCGCATCGAGCTTCAGGGCCGTGTCCGGCAGCAGCCGGACCAGCTCTTCCAAGGCGCGCGACGCTCCCATGACCGAACGCATCTCGAGCCAATGGCCGAGCAGCATGACGTCGATGAGTGTCACCAGCTCCCAGTAAAAGGACACGCCCTGAAGGCCGAAAGTCACCGCCGCCGAATAGAAAAAGGCGACCGAAATCGCGACCGCGACGAGCGTCATCATGCCCGGCTCGCGGTTCCTGAACTCCGCCGAGAAGCCGATCAGGAACGGCCGGCCGCCGTAACCGTAGATGAACGACGAGAGCGCGAACAGCACGAGACCATCGCCCCGAAACCTCAGCGCGTCGCCCAGCCCCAGCGCGTGCTGGATCATCGGCGACAGGAGCAGGACAGGCGGCGTCAGTGCCAGGCACAGCCAAAACCTGCGGCGAAAATCCGCCACCATCGCGGCATGATCGCCATGTCCGGCATGTGCATGCATTGCGCCTGCCATCCCGGCAGCGGAATGTTCGCGCGCTTGGTGTGGCTGTTGATGCGGATGTTCATGGGCGTGAGCGTGATCCATGGTGCCCTCATCTTATCCAGGTCAGGTTATCCCATCTATCGGCTGTGGCGGCTGTGAGGTCGGATCGCATCAACATCGCGCTTCGATCATCTTGGTGATTTCTTCCGGCGCTGCGAAAATCACCGCGGCCCTATCGCCCATCATACCGGCCGGCATGATCGCTGGTGCCCCTTTTTCCGGCCCATCTTGGCTCGAATCCGTCATGAAGCGCAGGTTGCGTTCCCAAAATGGCCGTGTCTTGCCGTCGGCGGTGGTCACGCGGTAGGTGTCGTGACAATAGGTGATCGCCTTGACCCGTTTGGCGGGCTCCAGACTCTTCAGGTTGGGATCGTGTCCGCCGCCACCCATCATGCCTCCCATGCCCTTCATGCCGCCTTGCTGCGTCGTCTGTTGCGGCGCTCCCGGTTTGGTAGCCTCTTTGAGGAAAGCCAGCAGGTCCGCACGAACGCCGGCGTCCTTGATGCCTTCGAAGGGCATATCGTTGTCCGGCACCATGCGCTGCGGATCGGTCAACCATCCGTCGAGCGCACGGTCGTCCCAGATGATCCCCGACGATTTGAGCGCATCGGAGTAGCGTTCGAAGCTCGACAGTCCGCCGGCCTTCCGCCCCCAAAGGTTGGCGAGGCTGGGCCCCGTCATGTTCCGGTCGGTTTCGAGCGAATGGCACGGCGCGCAAGCCCGGAAATCCTGCCGACCTCGGCTAGCATCGCTATTTTGAGCAAGCGCGGGCGAGAGGAGTGCAATTGTTGCGAGCGCAGTTATTCCGTACCTGCTCATTTCTCAGCCTCCCTTGCTTCCGGGTACCTGACCGGACAAGTATCGATCACCTGAGCGGTCCGAACGTATGCGCTGGCGTTCCCGGTCGAGACCGCCAGCGATCCGTTCCCACAGAGATTGGCTAACTTCGCAATCACCACGGGGATTTTGGTCCACCCTGATAGCGCGAAATCGCTTCACCATCGCTCGCATTCGCCGTGGGCTCTGATCGCGGTACAGCCCGGTCGTAAGCATATGCAGAATTCAAATCACCTGGCACGTGCCCGGTTCTGCTTTGCACGCTCTGCCTGGCCTCGCTCGGCCAAGAGCGCTGGTCCGAGATCGTCAAGCCAGCCTGAGCTGTGGCCGATAGCGCTGTCAGCGGCAGCAGGAGTGAAAGTACGAGAAAGCTTTTCTTTAACATCGTCCGTCTCCATCATTGCTCGAAGCGCGTTGTGCGCTTCTAATGATGAGTTCGGAGGCTTTCGCTTGCCGGTTACAGGCCACGCTGACGTGAAACTGGCAAGCAATCCGATCACCAACGCAACAGCCGCGGTCCCAATGCCGCGCCTGCCAACGTGCACAGCACGATCGTGCCGCCGTACCAGACCGCGACGAATGCCAATGAATCATCCGTGCAATGAAGAGCGTAGGCCATCGCGCTCACGCCACCTGCAATGAGACCGGCGAAAGCTCCCGCGCGCGAGAGATTCGTGGGCGCGGCTCTTCGCACTGCCCAAATGGCGGTAGCGAAGGGCACGATCGCGATGATCGGAATCGAGAGCAGGCATTCCAGCCATTCGTCTCCCGCGATCATCCTGTTCCAATGTGTGCCGGGTGCGAGCCCCAGGCTGATCGCAGCAAGCAGCACGATGCCGACAAACGGCAAAACGATCGGAACGGGTAAAGTCTTTCGCTCCCGACCGGGACGTACCAGCCTTGTCAGATAAACCGATGCGAGACCGACGATGCCGACAGCGAAAGAGAGCTTCACCGCGAGAAAAATGAACGCGCGGGCCGTCGTCAGATCCGGACGAACGCCTAGTCCTGCGAACGAAAGACCCAGTGCCGCTATCGAACCTATGGCGAGCTCGACACAAAGCGTGCGAGCGAACGACCTGCGGTCGGCCGGTTCCAGATTGGTGCTGAGAAGGGCGATTACGCCGGATCAGAGATGCCGCACCGGTCCGCCGCTTCCGCGATGCTTCGTCCATCCAGTTTCACGGCCTCGATGGAACATCGCATTTTCTCCGGCAGGCGCTGCAGAAGCCGTTTGATATCATATGTACTTTCGGCGTCGACATTGTCATCACGCGCCATCACCATATCGGCTTCCTCGATCGGCACGTCATCGAACGAGGCGCGCGTCCGACGCAGAAAATCGATCAATTTGTAGCGTGCAATGGCATGCACCCACGGAGTCAGAGGCTCGGTGGGGTCATAGGTATGCCGCTTCAAGTGAATCGCAAGGACCGCCTCCTGAACCAGATCTTCGGCCTCCGCCGCGCCCCTCCCAATTCCGGCAAGTTTACCTTTGTAATATGCGCGCAAACGCCTACTCAAACGTTCCAGCAACGCACGATGCGATTTAGCGTCGCCGTCAAGGCCGGCAAGCATCAAGGCCTTGAGTTCGATTTCATCGGTCGTCATGCGAGCTCATCTCTGTTAATTCGCTGATCCAGCCCGTTTGGTTACATAGGCCGGCACGTCATTCCGCTGCCTGTGAACGCCCCAGATCGCCTGTCCGGCTATCCTGTTCCGCTGGAACTGCGACATCCGGTTCGCGAAGCAATCCAAATCCCCTGACCAGCCCGTAAATGACGGGGATGACAATCAAGGTAAGCAACGTGGACGACATCATGCCACCGATCATGGGAACCGCGATCCGCTGCATGATTTCGGAGCCGGTTCCGGTGCTCCACATGATCGGCAGGAGGCCCGCCATGATGGCGACCACGGTCATCATCTTCGGGCGCACCCGCTCGACCGCGCCTTCCATGATGGCGTCGTAGAGATCGGCCCTCGAAAGTGCGCGGCCTTCGGCCTCGCATCTCGCCTGTGTCTGCGCCAGGGCGTGGTTGAGATAGATCAGCATCACCACGCCGGTCTCGGCGGCGACGCCGGCGAGCGCGATGAAGCCGACGGCGACGGCGACCGAGAGATTGAAGCCGAGCCACCACATCAGCCAGATCCCGCCGACCAGCGCGAACGGCAGCGACAGCATCACGATCATGGTGTCGGTGAAGGAGCGGAAGTTGAGATAAAGCAGCAGGAAGATGATCGCGAGCGTCACCGGCACTACGATCTTCAACCGCGCCGCCGCGCGTTCGAGGTATTCGTACTGCCCACTCCACACCACATAGGCGCCGGCCGGAAACTGTATGCTTGCTCTCACCGCCGCTTGCGCGTCGGCGACATAGCCGCCGAGATCGCGATCCCGGATGTCGACATAGATGTAGACGGCGAGTTGCCCGTTCTCGGTGCGGATCGAGGTCGGGCCGCGCGAGGGTGCTACTTTTGCCACCTCTCCCAACGGCACCGCGCCGCCGTTCGGCAGCGGCACCAGCACGTCGCTGGCGATGGCCTGCGGGTCGCTCCGGAGATCGCGCGGATAGCGCATATTGACGGAAAAGCGCTGGCGGCCCTCCACCGTGGTGGTCACGGTCTGGCCGCCCAGCGCGGTGGCAATGACGTCCTGGACATCCCCAATCATGATGCCGTAGCGCGCCAGCGCCGCGCGGTCTGGCGTCACGTCGAGATAATAGCCACCGAGCGCGCGCTCGGCGTAGGCCGACGAGGTTCCCGGCACGGCCTTGAGAACCTGCTCGATCTGCTTTGCAAGTTTGTCGATCTCGACCAGGTCGGTGCCGATCACCTTGACCCCGACCGGCGTGCGGATGCCGGTCGACAGCATGTCGATGCGCGCCCTGATCGGCATGGTCCAGGCGTTGGAAACGCCGGGAAACTGCAGCGCGCGGTCCATCTCGGCGGTCAGGCTCTCGGTCGTCACCCCCGGCCGCCATTCCGCCTTCGGCTTCAGATTGATGATGGTCTCGAACATCTCCGAGGGCGCAGGATCGGTGGCAGTAGAGGCGCGGCCGGCCTTGCCGTAGACCGACGCGACCTCAGGGAATGAGCGGATGATGCGGTCCTGCGTCTGCAACAGTTCCGCCGCCTTGGTCACGGAAATGCCGGGCAGGGTGGTCGGCATATAGAGCAGTGTGCCTTCGTTGAGGCTCGGCATGAACTCGGTGCCCAATTGCCGTGCCGGCCAGATCGTGACCGCGAGGATCGCGAGCGAGGCCAGGATCACCAGCACTTTTGCGCGCATCACGCCTTTGATTACCGGCCGATAGATCCAGATCAGGAACCGGTTGATCGGATTCCTGTGCTCGGGAACGATCCGGCCGCGGACGCAGACCACCATCAGCGCCGGCACCAGCGTGACCGACAACAGCGCCGCGGCGGCCATCGAAAACGTCTTGGTGAAGGCGAGGGGACTGAACAGCCGTCCCTCCTGCGATTCCAGCGTGAAGATCGGCATGAAGGAGACGGTGATGATCAGAAGACTGAAGAACAGCGCCGGCCCGACCTCCGAGGCGGCCTCGATCAAGACCGCGATCCGCTGACGCCCCGGCTTGGCCCGTTCGAGGTGCTTGTGCGCGTTCTCGATCATGACGATCGCCGCGTCGATCATGGCACCGATGGCAATCGCGATGCCGCCGAGACTCATGATATTGGCGCCTAGCCCCAGCAGCTTCATGGTGCCGAACGCCATGAGGATACCGACCGGCAGCATCACGATCGCGACCAGCGCGCTGCGGAAATGCAGCAGGAACACGATGCAGACCAGCGCCACGACAAGACTCTCCTCGAGCAGCGTGTGCTTGAGCGTCTCGATCGCCGCGTTGATCAAGTTGGAGCGGTCATAGACCGCGACAATCTCGACCGAGCCGGGCAGGCTGCTGGCGATTTCCTTGAAACGCTTCTTGACGCCCTCGATCACGTCGAGCGCGTTGACGCCGAAGCGCTGCAGCACGATGCCGCTGGCGACTTCACCCTCGCCGTTCAGTTCGGTGATGCCGCGCCGCTCGTCCGGTCCCAGCTCGACGCGCGCGATGTCGCGCAGCAGCACCGGCGTCCCGTTGCTGGTCTTGAGCACGATATTGCCGAGATCGTTGATGCCTTTCAGATAGCCCTTGCCGCGGATGACATATTCGAATTCGGAGAGCTCGACGGTGCGGCCGCCGACATCGGCGTTGCTGGCGCGGATCGCATCGCGCATTTTTTGCATGCTGATGCCGAGATCGCGCATCCGCTGCGGATCGAGGATGATATTGTATTGCTTGACGAAGCCACCGACGCTGGCCACCTCCGCAACGCCCTCCGCCTTCGCGAGCGCGAATTTCAGGTTCCAGTCCTGGATTGTGCGCGTGTCCGAAAGGTTCAACTCCCTCGACATCACGGCGTATTGATAGACCCAGCCGACACCGGTGGCGTCCGGGCCGATCGTCGGCGCCACCCCCGCCGGCAGCCGCGACGCCGCGCTGTTGAGGAATTCCAGCACCCGCGAGCGGGCCCAATAGATATCGGTGCCGTCCTCGAAGATGACGTAGACGAACGACACGCCGAAGAAGGAAAATCCCCGCACCACCTTTGAGCGCGGCACCGTGAGCATCGCCGTGGTCAGGGGATAGGTGACCTGATCCTCGATCACCTGCGGCGCCTGTCCCGGATATTCGGTGTAGACGATCACCTGGGTATCGCTGAGATCGGGAATAGCGTCGAGCGGCAGGTGCGACAGCGCGTAGATCCCGGCGGCGGCCGCGAAGCCGGCACCGAAGAATACCAAAAGCAGATTGCGCGCCGACCAGGCGATGAGGCGGGCGATCATTGCTTTTCTCCCGCGTCCGAAAAGCCCTTCAACGCCGCCTTCAGATTGCTTTCGGCGTCGATCAGAAAATTGGCGGCGACCACGATCGGCTCGCCCTCGACAACGCCTTCGCGTATCTCGACATAGCCGCCGCCACGATGGCCGAGTTTGATGTCGCGCGGTTCGAATCGGCCTTCGCCCTTGTCGACGAACACCGCCTGCCGGCTGCCGGTATCCAGCACCGCGCTCTCGGGAACGGCGAGCACGGCTTGCGGATTGCCGGTGACGATCTCTGCGTCGACATACATATCCGGCAACAGGGCAAAATCCGGATTGGACAATTCGATCCGGATGCGCGCGGTGCGGGTGTCCTTGTTCACCTGTGGATAGATCACGCTGATTTGACCCGCGAATTCGCGGCCCGGATAGCTTCGCGCGCGCACGATGACGGGCTGGCCGACCTGGAGCGAACCGAGGTCGCGCTCCGCGACGTCGATCACCGCCCAGACCACCGAAGTGTCCGCGACGCGGAACAGAACGTCGCCGGGCTGGGCGCGCATCCCCTCGATGGCATTGCGCTCGAGCACGACGCCGTCGCGCGGCGCCGACCATTCGATCGCGATCGGGACGTTTCCGGTCTTTTCCATGGCGGCGATCACGGCATCCGGCACGTCGAGATTTTGCAGCCGCTGCCGCGAGCCACGCCCATAGACGATGCTGCTGCCGGTGGTCTTGGAATTGATGGTGGCGATGTATTCGGCCGCCGCCGAGGAGATCAACGGGCTATAGATCTCCATCAAGGGCTGGCCCTTTGTCACCCTGGTGCCCGTGGTCACATTGGTGACTTTCTGAACCCAGCTCTCCGATCGCATCGAGATCACGGAGACCCGGCGCTCGTCGAGCTGGATAGTGCCGAAAGCGCGAATCGCCGTGCGGATGACGCGGGGTGCTGCCGGCTCCGACTTGACGCCGGTGCGCTGGATCTTTCCCGGCGACAGCTTTATCGAGCCGTCATCGGCATCGTCGCCTTCATAGACCGGGATGTAGTCCATCCCCATCGGATCCTTTTTCGGGGTCGGCGAGGTATCCGGCAATCCCATCGGGTTGCGGTAGAACTTTATCTTGCGATCGGTTGCGACCGTCGTTGCAGGCGCGGCGATCGGTTCGCCTTCGAAGCTGAGATCGGCGCTCGGCGGCACGGCGCGGTAATCGCGTCCGTCCTGCGTTTTCCGGGGCGTCAGCGAGTAGAGCGGATGCCCGTCCGGGTCCTGATAATAGATCGGCTCGTCGCTCGCCTGCGCGACGGCCGGCGAAACCCACGCGACGGCCGCGGCACTTGTGGGATGAAGGTGCCCGCGGATACCGATGAATCCGCCGCCCGCCGCCGCTAGCACAGCGGCGACGGTGGCACTCGCGAGGAGGGCGCGTTTCATTTCTGCGCCGTAATGACGAGCTTGCTTTCGACCGTGCCGGTCTCGCCCTGCACCTTGGCGCCGAGCGAGAGCAGCCATTTGCCTTCCATGCCGAAGGCCGCCTTGAAGCGGTAGCTGCCCGGCTCTCCGCCCGGCTCGCGCACGATCTTGGTGGCCATCTCCGGCATGCCTTCCGGTCCCATGTCGAGATGGGTGGCGAAGATCACCGCGTCCGGCACCGGCTTTCCGGTCTTCTTGTTGACGAGCTGGACGGTGACGATCTTGTCCTTGCCGACGGCGACGGTCGGCTCGACCAGCTTGAATTCATAGTCCTTGATGTCGGCCAGCGCCGATGGCGCAAAACCGATCACGGCGATGCCGCACAGCGCGGCCTGGAGGGCGCGCGCGAATTTCAACGTCTTCATTGCAAAAATCCTCTGATGTCATGGTCGTGCCGCAAGGCGGCATGCGTCGATTCGCGCAGCCGATCAGGCCGCGCGGCAGCAAACGGCGCCGAGGCGCCGTTCAGACCAGACGTCGAGGTGGATGATCGGGCGGCGGGTGGCCGAGGCCATCCGGCCAGGCATCGTTGCGCTGGAGCGCAATCGTGTCGGACAGAATCGGAAACGGATGCGCGATGGTCGCCGACAGCGCCGGAAAGCCGATGGAGCCGCAGGCCGCCATGAAGACGCACTCGTCGCAACCAACAGGCATCGGCGCCTTCGACGGACAGCACGGCATATCGCTTGCCATCTCGTCCATCGTATCCGCCGACATTTCGGACGAGGACATTTCCGGCGAGGTCATCTCATCCGCCATCATCTCGTGAGACGCTTGCGAGGACGTCGTCGCCATGACCGGCCGGGAAACCGGAGCCAACGCAAGGCCCGCGATCATCAGGATCGCGAGCAAACGGCGTATGGCGAAGTGCGGTTTCACGACTTCAGATTCTCACAGACTTGTAGCGGTCATTAATTTCAGCTTAGGAGACTTCTATCAAGCGGGCATTGATCACAATCAAGTCGATTTGCGTCCATTTCGGTCCGAATCAGCCCGCAAGCGCCCCTTCCGGGACGGTTCTGCCCGCCGGCAGCCCGGCGCGGGCCAGCCCGCCGTAGAGCGGCTCGTTCGGCATCTCCGCTTTCAGGATCGAGCGCACAGCGACCAGTTTCTCGATATCGATGCCGGTGGCAAATCCCTTGCTTTCACAGAGGAACGCCAGATCCTCGAACACTACGTTGCCGGTCGCGCCCGGCGCGAACGGACAGCCGCCCAAGCCGCCCAGCGAGCCGTCGAGGATGCGGGCGCCGGCATCGAGCGCGGCGGATGCATTGGCGATGCCCATGCCCCTGGTATCGTGCAGATGAATGCAGACCGGCTTGGCGCCGGACAGCTTGACGACGGCCGCGGTCAGTTCGCCGACCTGCTTCGGGCCGGCATAGCCGACGGTGTCGGCGATGGTGACGAAGTCGACCCCGGCCTCCAGGCATTTTTCGACGAGTTTTAGCACCTCTTTGGGGTCGACCGGTCCCGCGATCGAACAGCCGAGCGCCATCGAGATGGCAGCGTTGACGACCGGCTTGTGCGCGCTGGCGTCGCGCAATTCGCAGAGCCGCTTGACGTTGGCGATGGCCTGGTCGCGCGAGCGCCTGGCGTTGGCCTGGCTGTGCTCTTCGGTGGCCGAGACCACGGAAGCGATTTCGGCAACGCCCGACGCCAGGGCCTCGTTGACGCCGCGCTCGTTGAGCGCCAGCGCAACGCCGTGCGCACCGGGAAGTGACGCCACGGTACGGACCATGTCGCGGACATCGGCGAATTGCGGAAAGGTCGATGCGGGCAGGAATGAGCCGACCTCGAAATGCCGCACGCCCGCGGCAAATTCCTCGCGGATCCAGCGCTGTTTTGCTGCCGTCGACGGAAACTGCTTCACCAGTTGCAGGCCGTCGCGCAGGCCCACCTCGCGCAGGGATACGCGATCACCGGGATAAACGTCTTGAACGCGGGTCATGCGAGCCTCGCAGCGGGTTTGCCGGTTGATGAAAATTCCTGTTCGTCGAGTTCGGCGCGCACGGAAGCGGTGTCGGCGCCAAGGGCCGGCACCTTCAATCCCTCGCCGATATTGGTGCCGTTCCATTCGATCGGCAGCGCCGGCACGCGGAACGGCGCGCCATCGGCATTGAAGTTGTTGACGAGCCCGCCGGGGCGGAGCACATGCGGATCGCTAAAGAGATCCTCGGGGCGGTTGATCGGCGAGAAGCAGATGTTGAGGCGGTCCAGCCGCGCCGACAGTTCGGCGGAATTCCAGGTTTTTATCACTTCGGCGGCGCGCGGAATGATCCTCGACCGCGCGAGAATCCGATCGGTGGTGGTGCGCAAGGCCGGATCGTCCAGGAATTCCGTCATGCCGAACTCGCGGCAAAAGCTCTGCCAATGGCCTTCGGTGACGACGCCGATGAAGATGCGTTCGCCGCCTTCGGTCTCGAAGATGTCGTAGATCGGCCAGGCATGTTCGCGCTCCGGCATCGAGCGCGGCTTGTTGCCGGTCATCTCATATTCGACCATGTGCTGCGCCACGAGAAAAAGACAGTTCTCGAACAGGCCGATGCGGATGTCGGCGCCCTTGGCGACATTCGCGCCCTTTGCACCGCGCTTCTGATAGAGCGCGGCGAGAATCGAGATCACGCCGAACATGCCGCCCATGATGTCGTTGGCAGACGAGCCGACCCGCTGCGGTTTTGCCACCGTGCCGGTCATGGCGGCGAGCCCCGACATCATCTGCACGACCTCGTCGAGCGCCGGCCGATGCTCGTAGGGGCCGGACAGAAAGCCCTTGTGTCCGCAGACGATCAGGTCCGGATATTTGCGGCGCAGCTCGTCCGCACCCAGCCCCTGCTTATCCAGCTGCCCGTCGCGGAAATTTTCCAGGAACACGTCGGCGCCGGCGAGCAGCCGATCCATGGTCTCGCGGTCCTCAGGCTTCTCGAAATCGAGCACGACGCTGCGCTTGCCGCGGTTGAACAGCGGAAAGAACGAGATTCCCATGCCGCCCAGGCTGCGCGTCTTGTCGCCTGCCGGCGGCTCGACCTTGATGACCTCAGCGCCCAGTTGCGCCAGCACCATGCCGCAGGTTGGGCCCATCACCATGTGGGTCATTTCGACGACCCGTACCCCCGTCAGCGGCAGGTCCTGCGTGCTCATGGCGTCTCCTGGGTTACCTAAAACTTTGCTTTGCCGGACAAATTAGGCTTCCGGGCGGTATCCAGCAAATATAAACATGGCTGGTGACGGCCAAAAGCGTGCGAGGCAATGCAGCAATGCGTCCCGCGCGCAAAAAGAAAACACTGGGAGGAAGTCATGACTGCCCTCGGCATCGACAGCGAACTCGACCTTGCATCTGCGCGCGGCGGGGCCGACGAGATATCGCGGCGGCTCGAAAGCCTGCCGGCATCCGCCTATTTGTGGCGGCTGGTGATCCTGCTGTCGCTCGGCGGCTGCTTCGAAATCTACGACCTGTTTCTGACCGGCTATATCGCGCCGGGCCTCAACAAGAGCGGCCTGTTGACGACCACGACGCAGGCCTTTTTCGGCTTTTCCGGGATCGGCGCGTTCGTCGCGGCGACCTTCGCGGGATTGTTCGTCGGCACGTTCTTTCTCGGCTTTCTGGCCGACCGGTTCGGGCGGCGGGCGATCTTCACCTGGGCGCTGCTCGGCTACTCCGCGGCATCGGTGGCGATGGCGTGCCAGACCACGTCCGCGGGGTTGCTGCTGTGGCGCTTCATCGCCGGCATCGGCATCGGCGTCGAGATCATCACCATCGACGCCTACATCACCGAGCTGGTGCCGAGCTGGATGCGGGGCCGCGCCTTCGCGGTCAACCAGGCCGTGATGTTCGTCGCGGTCCCCATCGTCGCCGCGCTCGCGTGGTGGCTGGTTCCTCTCGCGCCTTACGGCATTGAAGGCTGGCGCTGGGTGGTGCTGATTGGGGCTGCCGCCAGCATGATCATCTGGATCTTGCGACTGTATGTGCCGGAAAGCCCGCTCTGGCTGGCGCGCCACGGACGAGCCGAGGAAGCGGTCAAAATCCTGCGGGCGCTGGAGGCCAAGGCCGGCGCCAGCGATGCGCGCCCGGAAAAGCGGGAGGCGCCGCCCGCGCGCGCAACCGCAAAAGTCGGGTATGCCGATCTGTTCAGACCGCCGTATTTGTCGCTGGTCGTGTTGTTCATGGTGTTCAATTTCTGCCAGGCCTTCGGCTTCTACGGCTTTGCCAACTGGGTGCCGACGCTCTTGGTCGAGAAGGGCATCACGGTGACAAAAAGCCTGCAATATTCCTTCATCGTCGCCTTCGCCTATCCGATCGCGCCGCTCTTGGCCGCAAGCTTTGCGGACCGATTCGAGCGCAAATGGATCATCTGCGGCGCCTGCGTCGCGATCATCGTGTTCGGGCTGCTGTTTGCTCAACTGACGTTGCCGACGCTGCTGATCCTGTGCGGCGTGTTGCTCACCGCGGCCAACATGACGATGTCCTACGCCTATCATGCCTATCAGACCGAGGTGTTTCCGACCTCGGTCCGCGCCCGCGCCTCGGGGCTGGTTTATTCGATGAGCCGGGTCAGCGCGATGTTCTCGGGCTTCATCGTCGCCTATATGCTGCGTGAGGGCGGCATCAGTGGCGTGTTCGGTCTGATTACGACGGCAATGGTCGTCGTGATTGTAGCGATCGCGACCTTCGGCCCCGACGTGCGCGGCAAGCCGCTTGATGCCTAAACAACCGGTTTGGCCTTGCCGAAGCCGGCGCGCATGGCTACCTCTCGCGAGGGTTTCTCGCTTGAGGTAAGACCGCCATGCTGGACGCCGCCGTCAAGGCGCTTACGCAAATCCTGTCGCCGCCGATGCGTTCCATCCTGTGGCGCTCGATCGCGCTGGCGCTGGTGCTGATCACGGTGCTGGCGATCGGGCTGCAGCGGCTGTTGAGCTGGCTTGCAACCTCGGGCGAAGGCTGGGCCGAGGCAATGCTGGGCCCTAACTTCCAGACCCCGCTCAACGTGCTTTCCTGGATTGTCTCGGTCGCCGCCGGTTTCGGCGTCGTGTTCGGCGCGGTATTCCTGATGCCGGCGATCACCTCGCTGGTGGCGAGCTTTTTCGTCGACGACGTCGCCGAGCATGTCGAGCTGGAATACTATCCGGCGGAGCGCCCCGGCGTGGCGCTGCCGCTCGGTGTCGCCATGACCGAAGGCGTCAAGACCGCGCTGTTGACGATCCTGGTCTATCTGATCGCACTGCCGTTCGTGTTCTTTGCAGGCGTGGGCTTCCTAGCCTTCTTCATCGCCACCGCCTGGCTGTTGGGGCGGGAATATTTCGAACTCGCGGCTATGCGGTTCCGCCCGCCGGCGGAAGCCAAGGCGATGCGCAAGGACAATGCGGCGGTGATCTTCACCGCGGGCCTCTTCATCGCCGCCTTCGTGTCGATCCCGATTGTCAATCTGGCAACGCCGTTGTTCGGCATGGCCTTCATGGTCCACATGCACAAGCGCCTGAGCGGGCCGCGGCCGGAGCTGATCGAGCCGGGGCGGAAGACCAGTGTGCCAATTATCTGATCCTCATGGTGAGGAGCGCGTCTTCGCGCGTCTCGAACCATGAGTGCCCGCCTGCCGACCATCCTTCGAGACGCCGCGCAAGCGCGGCTCCTCAGGATGAGGACGGAGCAGGTTAATATTAGATAGAGAACCCTCCTACACCCGCGTCCACCCCAACCGCCGCCGCAGCGCCTGCGCGGCGCCGAACGGCGTGGGCATCAACGGTCCCGGCGGCGCCCGGGTCATCAGGGCGACGAAACCCAGCGCGATCATCGCCAGCCAGAATGTCAGCCAGAATCCGTCGATATAGGCGAGCACGTTCGCCTCGCGCGCGACCAGCGCCGAGAGCGTTCCCAGCGCGCGGGCCGGCGCGGTTGCCGCGCCGTGGCTGGCAAAGCTGTCCGACAACTGCTTGAGCATCCGGACCACCTTGTCGCCGCCGCTCTCGATATGCTGGCCGATATAATTGGAGTGGATCTGCGCGCGGACGCGCAGCCAGGTGCCCATCAGCGCCACGCCGATCTCGGCGCCGCCGAGCCGCATGACCTGGACATAGGCAGCAAACGCGGTGGCCCGGGTAAAGTCGGAGTTCGACAGCGCGATGAGGAGGATCGGCAGCAGGGTGAAGGCCTGTCCGATCGATTGCAGCAAGGCGATCACGACGAAATCGCCGAGCGCCCAGTCGTGCGTCAGCTGCGTACCCAGCAAATTCGCCGCGGCGAAGGCCGACAGGCCAATGATCAGCACGCCCCTGGGGTCGACATGCCGAAGCATGAAGATCGACACCGGCACCAGCACGAACATCGGCAGCGCGCCCCAGAGCACCAGCAGCACGCCGGTCTGCTCGGGACGCAACTGGCCGACGACCGAAAGAAAGTTCGGCACCAGCGATGAATTGGACAGGCTGGTGAGCGTGTAGAGCAGGATGACGACCAGCGAGAGCCCGACATTGCGCGAGAACAACACGCTGACATGGGCCCAGGGCCGGCGAACCAGCATCTCGTTGATCAGGAAGGCGACGCACAGCACGCCGCCGCCGATCACGAGCGCGGCGACCGTGCCGGATCCCAGCCAGTCGAGGCGATTGCCCTGATCGAGCCCGGCATAGATCATGGAAACGCCGGTGCCGAGCAGCAGCATGCCGCCCCAGTCGGCATCCCTGAGCACCTCGCGGTTGACCGGTTCTCGCGGCGTGCCGAAATAGACCATCAGCCCCATCAGCGGCGCGATCACGGCGCCCTGCCAGTACAGCCACTGCCAGCCCGGATGATCGACGTAAAACCCGACCACCAAGGTGCTGCTGTCGAGCGCGAAGCCGACCCGGATCGCATAGATCGCGATTGCCGGCAGCCACCAGCGGATCGGCAAATTGCGCAAGATGATCATCAGCGTCGCAGGCACGAAGGTGCCGAGCAGAATGCCATGAACGATGCTGAGCGCAATCAGCGTCGGATAGTTGCGCACGAACGGGATCAGCAGCGAGACCAGGGCGTAGACCAGACTCGGAATGCCGAGCACGCGGCGCAGCCCGAACGCGGTCGCAAGCCACGCCACCGCCGGCGCGATGAAGATCTGCGAGCCGATCGACGCCGTGGAAAGCCAGGCACCCTCGTCAAAGCCCAGCGAGAAGGCGCCGCGCAGATCGGCCAAGCCGACCGACGTCAGGCGGCTGTCGAAATTGGCGAGAAACGAGCCGAGCAGGACGGCGGCGACCGCGAACAAAGGCTGCGGCGCGATGCCGCCGCGCGAGCGCGGGCCCTGCCCGTTGTCGCTACTTTCCGCCATCAGCCGCAGTCTCGTCGGTGTGAATGCGGGATTCCACCGACATTCCCGGCAGCAGGCGCTCCAGCAGCTTCTGGCCCTTGTCGAACGCGATCCGGACCGGGATGCGCTGCACCACCTTGGTGAAATTGCCCGTCGCGTTGTCCGGCGGCAGCAGCGCGAATTGCGAGCCGCTGGCGGGCGCGATGCGCTCGACATGGCCATGCAGTTTCTCGCGCGAGAACGTGTCGACGGCAATGTCGACCGGCTGGCCCGGCTTGACGTTGGTGAGCTGGGTCTCCTTGTAATTGGCGATGATATAGACGTCAGGCAGCGGCACGACGTCGATCAGATTGCTGCCGATATTGACGTAGTCGTTGGGCTGAACCTGCCGCTCGCCGACCACGCCGTCGAACGGCGCGACGATCTTGGTGTAGCCGAGCTTGAGTTTGGCCGCGGCCAGCACCGCCTTGGCGCCCAGCAGATCCGCCTCGCGCTGCTTCTTGGTGCCGGACAGCACTTCGAGCTGATGCCGCTCGGCCGCGATGAGGGCGCGGCTCGCCCGCACGTCGGCCTGCGCGCGGGCGTAGGCAGCGGTGGCCTGTTCGAGCTTTTGCCGTGTGCCGGCCTCGGTCTGGGTCAACGACTGCTGCCGCTCCTGCTCCTCGCGGGTTTCGACCTCCTGCGCCTGCGCCGACACCTGCTGTGCCTCGCCTTGCGCGATGGTTGCGTATTGCAGCTCGACCTGGTTAGCGAGATTGTCGAGCGCGGCCTGTGCGCCGGCGACGCCGGCCTCGGCCTGCGCGACCTGGGCTTCGTAGTCGGCCGGATCGATTTGGACCAGAAGATCGCCGGCCTTGACGCGCTGAAAGTCCTTGACGGCGACGGTGAGGACCTCACCGGCGACACGGCTGCTCAGCCGGGTCAACTCGGCCTTGATATAGGCATCGTTGGTGGTCTGGATCCTGGCCGCCCCGACCCATTCATCCCAGCGCAGCGTCGCCAGTGCGACAAATCCGAAGGCCACCAGCACAGCGAACAGCGGAAGCGCAAGACGGCCCAACGTACCGCGCGAAACGGGCGGTGGCGAAGTTGACGCAGTGGCGATGGGCGCGGGCGGCGCGGATGGTGTTGATCCGGTCTGGCCCGCCGAGGGTGCCGGGCGGATCTGATCCTGCTGACTCAAGGACGCCACCTCTACTTCAATCTTCCCCATTCCAACAGCGAGGGAAGATTGCATTCCGCTATGCCATCACAGCGATCATGCCTCAAACCGTCTTTTCCGGCCAGCGGCAGAGATCATTGATCAGGCATACCTCGCAGCGCGGCTTGCGCGCCAGACAAGTATAGCGGCCGTGCAGGATCAGCCAGTGATGCGCATGCAGCATGAATTCGGGCGGAATCACGCGCTCCAGGCCGAGTTCCACATCCAGCGGCGTGTTGCCGGGCGCAAGCCCCGTGCGGTTGCCGACCCGGAACACGTGGGTATCGACCGCCATGGTGTGCTCGCCGAACGCCATGTTGAGCACGACATTGGCGGTCTTGCGTCCCGCCCCGGGCAGCGACTCGATTTCGGCGCGGCTGCGCGGCACCTCGCCGCCGAATTCGGCGATCAGTTTTTCCGAGAGCGCAATGACGTTCTTCGCCTTGTTTCGAAAAAGCCCGATGGTCTTGATGTAGTCGCGCACATTCTCCTCGCCGAGCGCGAGCATCTTCTGCGGCGTGTCGGCAACCGCAAACAGCGCCCGCGTCGCCTTGTTGACACCGGCGTCGGTCGCCTGCGCCGACAGCACCACGGCGACCAGCAGCGTAAAGGGATTGAGATGCTCCAGCTCGCCCTTCGGCTCGGGATTGGCTTTGCGAAAACGGCTGAAGGCTTCGTAAACCTCGGCTGGCGTCCACGGCTTTGTCTTTTTGGTTGCGGCGCGCGCCGGCACCGATCGGCCCGCGGCTTTGTTGGCCGGCCTTCCGCGCTTCGCCTTCGCCGCCGCGGGAGCCTTGGCCTTGCCGGCGCGTTGTGGAACAGTTGCTTTCGATTTGGGCAGGGGCTTGCGGGTGATTTTCGCCATGATGGGGGTATACTGACAGGCCATGACCACAGGCAACGATTTTGATCCGGACGCACAGCCGGAGATTTTTTCGGCGCTGCTGACGCCGCATCGCTCGCTGAACCGGGCCGGCTTTCTGGTCGTGATGGCGTTCGTCACCTTCGTCAGCTTTGTCGCCGGCATGGCGTTTCTGCTGATGGGCGCCTGGCCGGTGCTGGGCGTTTTCAGCCTCGATGTACTGGCGATCTACTGGGCGTTCAAGGTCAATTTTCGCCGCGCCAAAGCGAGCGAGGAAATCCTCGTGACGCCGTCGGAGCTGCGCCTGCGCCGGATCAGCCATCGCGGCCACGTGGTCGAATTCGTGCTCAATCCGCTGTGGGTGCGGCTCGACCAGATCAGCCACGCCGAATATGGCATCGAAAAGCTTTATCTGGTTTCCAAGGGCCGCCATTTCGCGATCGGAAGCTTTCTGGGACCCGACGAAAAGGCCAGCTTTGCCAAAGCCTTGACGGCTGCGCTGCAGGCCGCCAAGCGGGGTCCGACCCATAACCCGATCTCGTGAACTGCTGATCGGGAATCGGGTGGTTTCGATCGCGCCCCCAGCCTACATCCTAAGCCATGATGAACCTCGCCATGAATGAGCACCGCCTCACCAAACCGGGACCCCAGAACGCCGCGCTGCGCGACTATGATTCGGTGCGGCGCGCCATCGCCTTCATCTCGGAGCATTGGCGCACGCAGCCGACCATCGAGGCGATGGCGGATGCCGCGGCCGTGACGCCGGATGAGCTGCATCATCTGTTTCGCCGCTGGGCCGGGCTGACCCCGAAGGCCTTCATGCAGGCGCTGACGCTTGATCACGCCAAGGGCCTGTTACGCGATTCCGCCAGCATCCTCGACGCCGCACTCGACTCCGGACTTTCCGGCCCGGGACGGCTGCACGATCTGTTCGTCACCCATGAGGCGATGTCGCCGGGCGAGTGGAAGAACGGCGGCGCCGGCATGACGCTGCGTTACGGTTTTCATCCTTCGCCGTTCGGAACCGCGATCGTGATCGCCAGCGGCCGCGGGCTGGCCGGGCTGGCGTTTGCGGATCCGGGCGAGGAATCGGCCGCGCTCGCCGACATGCAGCGACGCTGGCCGCGCGCGACCTATGTCGAGGACCGTGACGGCACGGCCGGATTGGCGCAGCGCATCTTCGACCCCAAGCTGTGGCGACCCGATCAGCCGCTGCGCGTGGTTCTGATCGGCACCGATTTCGAGGTGCGGGTGTGGGAGACGCTGTTGAAGATCCCGATGGGCCGCGCGGTCTGCTATTCGGACATCGCCAGCAACATCAAGAGCCCGAAGGCCTCGCGCGCGGTCGGTGCCGCGGTCGGCAAGAACCCGCTTTCGTTCGTGGTGCCCTGCCATCGCGCGCTCGGCAAGAGCGGCGCGCTGACCGGCTACCACTGGGGCATCACCCGCAAGCAGGCGATGATCGGCTGGGAAGCCGGGCAGGTGGGGATACAGTAGGGCCTTGCAATCCTAGGGTGGGCAAAGGCGCTCTTGCGCCGTGCCCACCGTCCATGATGGATCGCAAATTGAGCGGCGGGCGCGCTGCGCTTTGCCCACCCTACGGTTTCTCCAGCCGTTTCCACATGATCGCGGTGTCGCATAGCCGGCCGTCGGGAAACATCGCGTAATCAGGCACGAGGCCGGTTTGCGTCCAGCCGGCCCGCTGATAGAGGCGATGGCCATTTTCGCCGGGCACCGTGTCCAGCACCAAAAGCCAGCGGCCGTGGCGGCGCGCTTCCGCCTCGACCTCCGCCATCAGGGCGGCGCCGATGCCGCGGCCGCGCGCGAAGCGATGCACCAGCATCTTCTTGATGTCGGCGCGGTGCGGCTGGTTCGGCGGCGTATCCAGCCCGAGCTGGACCGTGCCGACGATTTTTCCGTCGAGCCGGGCCGCCAGCAGCACGGTGTCTCCCGACTCGACCGAGGCCGCCACCTTGCGAAAGAACGCGAGCGCCGAATCGTGCGGGAACGGCGCCATGAAACTGACGCTGGCGCCGCCTTCGACGCAGTCGACCAGCACATCGGCCAACTGCGCCAGCGCGCTGTCCGCGACCGGCGCGCCAAGCGAAACGATCTCCGCCCTCGCGGTCACTTGGCGCTCACGCCGCCAGATCGAGTTTCGTCGCCACGGTGGAATCGGCATTGAGCCGATAGATGATCGGGACGCCGGTGGCGAGTTCGCGCTTGAGGATGTTTTCGGGGTTAAGCTTTTCCAGCACCATGATCAGCGCGCGCAGCGAATTGCCGTGCGCCGCGACCAGCGTGCGTTCGCCCCGCAGCACGCAAGGCAGGATCTCCTGCACGTAATAAGGCAGCGTGCGCGCCAGCGTGTCCTTGAGGCTTTCGCCGCCGGGCGGCGGCACGTCGTAGGAGCGCCGCCAGATCAGCACCTGCTGCTCGCCCCATTTCTTGCGCGCATCATCCTTGTTGAGGCCGGAGAGATCGCCATAGTCGCGCTCGTTGAGCGCCTGGTCTTTCCTCGTGGAAAGGCCGGTCTGGCCGAGTTCGGTCAGCATCAGGTCCAGCGTTTGTTGCGCGCGCGTCAGCGCCGAGGTAAAGGCGATGTCGAAGGTGAGGCCCTGCGCCTTCAGCTTGCGGCCGGCTTCCTTGGCCTCGGCGATGCCCAGCTCGGTGAGACCGGGATCCTTCCAGCCGGTGAAGAGATTCTTCAGGTTCCATTCGCTCTGGCCATGACGCACCAGCACAAGGAGACGATCGCTCATTTTCTTATTCCGTTGATATCCAGGTAAATCGCCAGGCCCTTCAGAAATCGCTGAGGCCGAGCACGTCGGTCATCGAATACATGCCGGGCTTCTTGTCGCGCGCCCACAGCGCTGCCTTGATGGCGCCCTGCGCGAACATGGTGCGATCCTCGGCCCGGTGCGTCAGCTCGATGCGTTCCATCGGGCCCGCAAAGATCACGCTGTGATCGCCGGTGACGGAGCCGCCCCGCAACGATGCAAAGCCGATATCGCCGGTTTTCCGCGCGCCTGTGATGCCGTCGCGGCCACGCGCGGCGTGCTGATCGAGCGGGATTCCCCGGCCCGAGGCCGCGGCCTCGCCCAGCATCAAGGCGGTGCCCGAGGGCGCGTCGATCTTGGCGCGGTGGTGCACGTCAAGGATTTCGATATCAAAGCTTTCGTCAAGCGATTGCGCGACCCGCTTGACCAGCGCCGCCAGCAGATTGACGCCGAGGCTCATATTGCCCGATTTGACGACAATGGCGCGCGAGGTGACGCTCCTGATGACGGCGTCGTCCGAACCTGAAAGACCGGTGGTGCCGATGACGTGCACCAGGCCGCGCTGGGCGGCGATCGCGACATTGGCGATGGTCGCCTTGGGCACGGTGAAGTCCAGAATGCCGTCGGCATTGGCCGACAGCGACCACAAATCGGCCGACAGCATGACGCCGTTGGCGGGCAGGCCGGCGAGCACGCCGGCGTCCTTGCCCAGCAGTTCCGAGCCGGGCGCCTCCAGCGCGCCGGTGAGAACGGCGCCCTTGGTTTCCGAAATGACACGCGTCAGCGCGCGGCCCATCCGGCCGCCGGCCCCCGCAACGATCAAGCGCATGTCGGACATTGTTCAAGCCCTCGCCCCTGCGGTATAGCCGGGGCAGGCCATTCCGGCAACCGACTGCGCCTTCCGCTATTGCGGCTGCGGGCCGTCATAGCCCTCGATGATCACGAGGTCGCTCTCGGCGTGCGGCGAGCGGATCGCGACCAGACGGACATATTCTGGGGAATTGTAGCAGGCAAGCGCGGTCTCGTAATCCTTGAACTCCAGTACCACGTTGCGCGAGCGCGAGGTGCCTTCCTTGGGCACATGCTTGCCGCCGCGCACCAGGAACTTGGCGCCGTATTTGGCAAACACCGCGCCGTTCTGCGCGACGTATTCCTGGTAGCCATCCATGTTGTTCACATCGACCCGTGCGATCCAGTAGCCCTTTGCCATCTGCTTTTTCCTTTCTTGCTTTAACCCAGCGCCTGCACGATTTCCGCCTGGATCGCGTCCGCCGCTGCTCGGGGATCGGCGGCTTCCAGCACGGGCCGGCCGACCACCAGATAATCGCTGCCGGCGGCAATCGCGCGCCCCGGCGTCATGATGCGCTTCTGGTCGCCCGTAGCGCTGCCCGCGGGGCGGATGCCCGGCGTCACCAGCACCATCTGATGGCCGACGACCTTGCGCAGGCTCACTGCTTCCTCCGGCGAACAGACGAGGCCGTCGACGCCGAGCACCTGCGCCTGCTGGGCGCGTGCCTCGACCAGGTCGGAGACGCCGAACCGGTAGCCCGCGGCGTGGAGATCGCCGTCGTCGTAGGAAGTCAGCACGGTGACGGCGAGGATCTTCAGACCCGATCCGGCGCGGGCCTCCACGGCGGCCTTCATGGTCTGCGGATAGGCATGCACGGTCAGGAAGGTCGCGCCAGACTTGGCGATGCTCTCGACACCGCGCGCCACCGTGTTGCCGATGTCGTGCAGCTTGAGATCGATGAACACCTTCTTGCCGGCATCCGCGAGCCGGCCGACCAGCGGCAATCCACCGGCGTAAGCGAGCTGATAGCCGATCTTGTAGAAAGTGACGCTGTCGCCGAGCCGCGCGATCATCGCCTCCGCAGCAGTGACCTCGGCCAGATCAAGCGCCACAATCAACCGGTCGCGGGAGGCGATCCTGGAGGGCTGCATGTCACCTCACATCATGCGTTGGGAAAATTCGATCAATTGCCGCACCAGCGCGGCCAGCGCCTCGACATCCGCCGGATGCTTCAGCCTGTCCATATCATCATAGGCTCCCGATGCGAACGACAGCGCGAGCTGGTTCGGAATCACCGTCGCGTGACAGGCCGACAGGATCAGCCGCAGCGCCGCCAGCGATCGCGTGCCGCCGAGCCGACCCTCGGAAGCGGAGGCGATCGCAAACGGGCGTTCCCGGAACACCTGGCCGCGGCTTTCCTGCGGATCCTGCACCCGGCTCACCCAGTCGATGGTGTTCTTGACCAGCGGCGGGACCGACGAATTGTATTCCGGCGTCACGATGAGGACGCCATGATGGGCCGATATCATCCGCTTGAGATTGACGGCGTGCTTCGGCACGCCCGATTTGCTCTGCAGGTCGCCGTCATAGATCGGCAGCGGAAAATCGGCGAGCGAAATGCGGGTGATTTCGGCCCCGGCCTGGGTGAATTCATAGGCGGCGGTTGCGGCAAGCCTCGCATTGAGCGAGCCGGTGCGCAGCGAGCCGGGGATCACGAGGATCTTCAGGGCGGACATGATTTAAAAATCGCGTTCGGACCAACTCGCAGCGCGCGCGAGCCTATGGCTTCCGCGGAATAATCCGCGCGTATCAGTGCTTGCGATACACCCAGACACGCGCCGGCGGAAGGTTCATCCAGATGCGTTCGGAAGCTTCCGTGGACACGCCGGGCAATGATTTCGGAATTGGCGGTGCCACCGAATAGGTGAACTGCACGAACGGCGCGCCGGGCCCGAGCGCAACGAACGCCTCGCGGATCAGTTTCAGCCGCGTCAGCATCGGCTTGGTCACGAGCGGCAGACCGGAGACCACGGCGGAGGCGGGAGCACTGAGGACGTTGCGGAGCGAATCGCGCAGCGTATAGGCGTCGCCCTGCACTACCTTGGCGAGCGGGTAGCGCTCGCGCAGCAGCGCGCAGAAGGAAGGATTATATTCGACCAGTACGAGCCGCTTCTGATCGACGCCGCGCTCGATCAGGGCGTTGGTGATCGCACCGGTCCCTGGCCCAAGTTCGACGACCGGCCCTTCGGATTTGATGTCGACATACTGCGCCATGGTACGGGCCAACACCCGTCCCGACGGCATCACCGCGCCCATGTGCAGCGGCTTCTCGATCCATGAACGGAGAAAACGCACCTCGTCGTCGAGACGAAGAGGCTTCTTCAACGCACGCGCGGACGATTGCAAAGGCATGTCGCTACCAGGCGGGACCGCTCGCGCGGCAGTGTCAGAAAATAGTCATAAAGAGGTATAGGTCGCAGGCGATACGGTCAAGCCGGACCGCGCCTATGACGCGGCGCGGGTGCCGAAGAAGTCCTTGACCTTGGTGAAGAAACCCGCCGCTTCGGGCTGGGTTGCACCGGACGATAATTTTTCGAACTCGGCCAGCAATTCCTGCTGCTTCTTGGTGAGGTTCTGCGGCGTTTCGACCACCACCTGGACATACATGTCGCCGGTCTGGCGCGAGCGAAGCACCGGCATGCCTTTTGATGCAATGCGAAAGCGCCGGCCGGACTGGGTCCCGGAAGGGATTTTCACCTTGGTTTTTCCCTTGTCGATGGTCGGCACCTCGAACTCGCCGCCGAGTGCTGCCGTCACCATCGAGATCGGGACCCGGCAGTGCAAGTCGGCGCCATCGCGCTGGAAGAATTCGTGGCTGGCCAGCGACAGGAAAATGTAGAGATCGCCGGGCGGACCGCCGCGGACGCCGGCCTCGCCTTCGCCGGCAAGCCGGATGCGGGTGCCGTCTTCCACGCCTTGCGGAATATTGACCGACAGATTGCGCTCGCGCGTCACCCGGCCGGAGCCCGTGCATGACGGGCAGGGGTCTTCGATCATCTGGCCGCGGCCCTGGCAGCCAGGGCAGGTACGCTCCAGCGTGAAGAAGCCCTGCGCCTGCCGAACCCGCCCCGCACCACCGCACATCGAACAGGTCTTCGGCTTGGTGCCGGCCTTGGCACCGGTGCCCGAACAGGAATCGCAGGTCACCGAAACCGGGATCTCGATCTGGGCGGTCTTGCCGAAGAAGGCCTCGTCCAGCGTGATTTCCATGTTGTAGCGCAGGTCCGCGCCGCGTTCGCGCCCGCCGCCGCCGCGCCCGCGCTGGCCGGCCATGCCGAACAGGTCTTCGAAAATATCGGAAAATGACGAGGCAAAGCCGGCGCCGAAGCCGGGACCGCCGCCACCGCCCTGCTCGAAGGCCGCGTGACCGAAACGGTCATAGGCGGCGCGCTTTTCGCCGTCCTTGAGGACTTCGTAGGCTTCGTTGATTTCCTTGAAGCGGACTTCGCTGGAGGCGTCGCCTGGATTCTTGTCCGGATGCCATTTCATCGCAAGCTTGCGGAAGGCGGCCTTAAGCTTGGAATCGTCCGCGGTCCGGTCGACTTCGAGGGTTTCGTAGTAGCAGCGCTTGGTGGTGGACATCCGTCAAACCCGCCCGATATTCGTCCTCATTCCCTTGGGAACGCGCGTGAAACAATGCAGCCTTCGGCTTAACGAAAAATGACCCTCATCCCTGGAGACGCAATTGGCGTGCTCTTCGGAATGAGGGTCATGATCCAAGCCCGTTTAAGCAGACTTCTTGTTGTTCTTGTCGTCGTCGACTTCGGTGAATTCCGCGTCGACCACGTCATCCTTTGCGGCATCCTTGGCCGCATCGCTCTCGGCCTGTTGCTTGTACATCGCCTCGCCGAGCTTCATCGAAGCCTGCGCCAGCGTGTTGGTCTTGGCCTTGATCGCCTCGGCATCGTCGCCCTTCAGCGCTTCCTTCAGATCGCTGACGGCGTCCTCGATGGCGCGCCGGTCGGTCTCCGGGATCTTCGAACCATGTTCGGCCAGCGCCTTCTCGGTGGAATGCACCAGCGCGTCGGCATGGTTCTTGGCGTCGACCGCCTCGCGGCGTTTCTTGTCCTCGGCCGCGTTGGCCTCGGCGTCCTTGACCATCTTCTGGATGTCGGCTTCCGACAGGCCGCCGGAGGCCTGGATCCGGATCTGCTGCTCCTTGCCGGTCGCCTTGTCCTTGGCCGAGACGTTGACGATGCCGTTGGCGTCGATGTCGAAGGTGACCTCAATCTGCGGCATGCCGCGCGGCGACGGCGGAATGCCCATCAGGTCGAACTGGCCCAGAACCTTGTTGTCGGCCGCCATTTCGCGCTCGCCCTGGAAGACGCGGATGGTGACGGCGTTCTGATTGTCCTCGGCGGTCGAGAACACCTGGCTCTTCTTGGTCGGGATAGTGGTGTTGCGGTCGATGATGCGGGTGAACACGCCACCCAGCGTCTCGATGCCGAGCGACAGCGGCGTGACGTCGAGCAGCAGCACGTCCTTGACGTCGCCCTGAAGCACGCCGGCCTGGATCGCCGCACCAATGGCGACGACTTCATCCGGGTTGACGCCCTTGTGCGGCTCCTTGCCGAACAACTGCTTCACCACTTCCTGAACCTTGGGCATGCGCGTCATGCCGCCGACCAGCACCACTTCGCCGATCTCGGCGGCGGTGAGGCCCGCATCCTTCAGCGCCTTGCGGCAGGGATCGATGGTCTTCTGAACGAGATCGTCGACCAGCGCCTCGAACTTGGCGCGCGTCAGCTTCATCGTCAGATGCTTCGGTCCGGTCTGATCGGCCGTGATGAACGGCAGATTGATTTCGGTCTGCGTGGTCGAGGACAATTCGATCTTGGCCTTTTCGGCGGCCTCTTTCAGGCGCTGCAAGGCCAGCTTGTCGTTGCGCAGGTTGATGCCCTGCTCCTTCTGGAACTCATCGGCCAGATAGCTGACCAGGCGCATGTCGAAATCTTCGCCGCCGAGGAAGGTGTCGCCGTTGGTCGACTTCACCTCGAACACGCCGTCGCCGATTTCAAGAATCGAGATATCGAAGGTGCCGCCGCCGAGGTCGTACACCGCAATAGTGCCGGTCTTGGTCTTGTCGAGACCGTAGGCGAGCGCGGCCGCGGTCGGCTCGTTGATGATGCGCAGCACTTCGAGGCCGGCGATCTTGCCGGCGTCCTTGGTGGCCTGACGTTGCGCGTCGTTGAAATAGGCGGGAACGGTGATGACGGCCTGATCGACCTTCTGGCCGAGATGGGCTTCGGCGGTCTCTTTCATCTTCTGCAGGATGAAAGCGGAAATCTGCGAGGGCGAATAGGTCTTGCCGTCGGCTTCGACCCAGGCATCGCCGTTGGACGCCTTGACGATCTTGTAGGGGACGAGCTTCTTGTCCTTTTCGACCATCGGGTCGTCATAGCGGCGGCCGACGAGGCGCTTGACCGCGAAGAAGGTGCGCTCGGGATTGGTTACGGCCTGGCGCTTGGCAGGCTGGCCGACAAGGCGCTCGCCGTCATCGCTAAAGGCGACGATCGAGGGGGTCGTCCGCATGCCCTCGGCGTTCTCGATGACTTTCGCATTCTTGCCATCCATTACGGCGACGCACGAATTCGTGGTGCCGAGATCGATCCCAATGACCTTTCCCATGGTCCTCATATCCTTCTTTTTGCGGCAGGTTGGCTGGGCCCTGACGGCGCACCAATCCAAACCCCCAAACGATCAATTACTCGCGATATTGCGACGGTGAGCCTCATATAGGAGGGGGGTGGGGGCCCGCAAGGACCGGGCGCAACCTTAGCCCATGAAAACGCTCACCCTTGAAAGATAGTGTCTGCTTGGACACGGGACCGGCCCTGACGATGATGAACACGCCTCAGCGCCGACAGGGCACGGGTCCCGGCATCCCGGAGAATCGGGGCCGGTGGCCTGTTGCCGGGACCTGAAACCCGCTAAAATCGGACGCCAAAGCTCCAAGGTCCCGGTCAGGGGCCGCTGCCGGCCGACCATTGAACGGCCTCAATGCAAACCCAGTAGAAATTTCATGAAGCTCATTCGACTAACCGCCGCCATTGCCCTGGTCGTCGCCGCCGCCTCGCTTGCCTTCGGTCCGGCGCTCGCCGCGGACCCGGTCTTTCCGCCGGGCATGCGGGTCGGTCTGACGCCGCTGGTGGGCCTCGTCCCCGCCAAGGCATTCGTCGGCTTCGAGACCGAGGACCACGGCGTCAGGGTATTGGTGACGGAGCTGCCGGCCGAGGCCTATGGCGAGGTCGCCAACGCCTTCAAGGCCAATCCCGCTGGTGCCGGCGGCATCAAGCCGGAGAGCATCGAGACGTCAGCCGGCCTCGCCTATTACACCACGGAGAGCGCCAAGAATGGCGCCGCCAATGTGCGGCGCTACTCGATGATCCTGCCGGGCAGCACCTTCTCCGGCTATGTCGCCGTGCAGGTCCCCGAGAATGCCGGCAAGATCTATACCGACGACGCCGTACGGCAGATGTTCGCCTCCGCCGCGATCCGCAAGGAAGTCCCGATCGACGAGCAGCTGTCTTTGCTGCCGTTCAAGATCACTGACCTCGCCGATTTTAAGACGGTCCGCACGCTGGCGCCGGGCGCCGCCCTCATCCTCGGCGACAGCGACGAAGCCAAGGGCTTCGAGGTCGCGCCCTTCATGGTGATCGGCCTGATGGGATCGACGCCGGCGCAGCCCGACGATCGCGGCCGTTTCGCCCAGCAGGCCGCAACCACGATCCCCGGCGTCCGCGACGCGCACATGACGATGTCGGAACCGATCCGGATCGACGGCATGGCCGGCTACGAAACCCGGATCGATGCCACCAGCGGCAAGGGCAATACCCCGGTCACCGTGGTGCAATGGCTGCGCTTCGGTGGCCAGAGCACCATGCGGATCATCGCAAGCGCCCCGCGCGACGACTGGGCCAAGGCGTTTCCACGCTTCCGCGCGGTGCGCGATGGAATCCAGCCGCGCGGCTGACCGGGGTCTGGCCAATCGAAGGCTCATGGTTCGAGACGCGCGAAGACGTGCTCCTCACCATGAGGGGTTCATGACCTCATCCTGAAGAGGCCGCAACGCGGCCGTCTCGAAGGATGAACTGGCGAATGCTTCAGGCCGCGCTGTTCGGCTCGTTGCCGTTGGCCGGCGCGCTGGCCTTGGCGCCGCCCTTGGAGACCGCGACCAGCGCCGGCCGCAGCACACGCTCGCCGATCGTGTAACCGGCCTGCACCACCTGGACCACCGTTCCCGCCGGCACCGAGGCGTCCGGGACTTCGTACATCGCCTGCTGGAAATTCGGATCGAATTTCTCGCCCGAGGGATCGAACTTCTTGACGCCGTTCTTCTCCAGGGTGTTGAGCAGCGACCGCTCAGTCAGCTCGACGCCCTCGATCAGTGCCTTGAGGCCGGGATCGGCGGCCGCCTTGGCCTCGGCCGGAACCGCATCGAGCGCACGCTGCAGATTATCGGCGATATCGAGGACGTCGCGCGCGAAACCGGTGATGCCATAGGTGCGCGCATCGGCGACTTCGCGCGCGGTACGCTTGCGCAGGTTTTCCATTTCCGCCAGCGTCCGCAGCATCTTGTCGCGCGATTCCGCGGCTTCCCTGGCGAGGGCCTCGACCGATCCGACTTCGGGATCATCGGGCATGATGTACGGCTTGGAAACGACGGGCTCCGGTCCCTGCGCCGGATTCACCTGTTCATCGCTTTGCCGGTTGGGATCGGTCATAGACTGTCCTCTTGAAAATCGCCTGGAATGAATTTGGGGGGTGCTGGGGCGGGATATCGTGCTTTAGGCGCTAAAAATCAAGCGCAACCCGCCCTCGCCGGGGGCCTTATCCGCCCAGCATCCGGCTGACGATCCGTGCGGCATAGTCCACGGTCGGTATCACCCTGGCATAATTGAGCCGGGTTGGCCCGATCACGCCGAGGACCCCGACGATATGGCCGGCGGCATCGCTGTAGGGGGCGATGATGGTGGAGGAGCCGGACAGCGAGAACAGCTTGTTTTCCGAGCCGATGAAAATCCGCACGCCCTCGGCGCGCTCGGCCCGGCCCAAGAGATCGATCACGCCGCGCTTGGTCTCGAGATCGTCGAACAACAGCCGCACCCGCTCCAGGTCTTCCAGCGCGTGCAGGTCTTCCAGCAAATTGGCGTGGCCGCGCACGATCAGCTGGCGGTCGTCGTTCTCGCCGCCGGACCAGCTCGCGATTCCCGCGGCGATGACCTTCTGCGTCAGCTGATCGAGTTCGGCGCGGTTTTGCGTCAACGCGGTTTCCAGTTCCAGCCGCGCTTCTGCCAGCGTCCGGCCCCTGATCCGCGAATTGAGGAAATTGGTGGCTTCGACCAGCGCCGACGACGGCACTCCCGGCGGCAGCGTCAGCACGCGGTTCTCGACCTGGCCGTCCTCGCTGACCAGGACCACCAGCGCCCGTTCCGGCTCCAGCCGCACGAATTCGATATGTTTCAGGCGCGAATTGGACTTCGCGGTCAGCACCACCGCCGCGGCCCGCGTCAGGCCCGACAGCCGGGTCAGGGCTTCGCCGAGGGCGGCTTCGACCGACTGCCCGCGGCCGATCGACGAAAGCTGGCTCTGGATCGACTGCCGCTCCGCATCGGTGAGATCGCCGACCTGCATCAGGGCATCGACGAAGAACCGCAAGCCCATTTCGGTCGGCAGCCGTCCGGCCGAGGTGTGCGGCGCGTAGATCAGGCCGAGCTGCTCGAGATCGGCCATCACATTGCGCACCGAGGCCGGCGACAGCGGTACCGCGATCAGGCGCGAGATGTTGCGCGAGCCGACCGGCTCGCCGGTCGCCAGGTAACTCTCGACGATTTGACGAAAAATGTCGCGCGAGCGCTCGTTCAGCTGGGCGAGCCCCGCATTCGGCGCGATCAGACCGATCGGATCGTGATGGGCCACAGCGTACTCCCTTGGACCCCCTAATCTGTCCATCTCGGAGGCAGGTTACAAGCAGCCATTCGTCCCTTAAAGGCCTTAGTCCCTTAAAGGTCTTGCCGCTGCTCCTTCCCCCACCTACAAGCACCGCGAGCCCTGCCTTTTTGTCGTATCTTTCGGAGGATCTCCATGCGCCCAAGCCGCCGAGCGCCGGATGAACTGCGCGCCGTGTCGCTGGAACGCGGCGTGGTCAAATATGCCGAGGGTTCCTGCATGGTCAAATTCGGCGACACCCACGTGCTGGTGACGGCCACTCTGGAAGAGCGGCTGCCGCCCTGGCTGAAGGGCCAGGGCCGCGGCTGGGTCACGGCCGAATACGGCATGCTGCCGCGGGCGACGCTGGAACGCACCCGCCGCGAGGCGAGTGCCGGCAAGCAAAACGGCCGCACCGTGGAAATCCAGCGCCTGATCGGCCGCTCGCTGCGCGCCACCGTCGACCTGGAAGCACTGGGCGAGCGCCAGATCACCGTGGATTGCGACGTGCTGCAGGCCGATGGCGGCACCCGCACCGCGTCGATCACCGGTGCCTGGGTTGCGCTCGCCGACTGCATCGGCTGGATGAAGGCCCGCAACATGCTCAAGACCAACGTGCTGCGCGACAACGTCGCCGCGATCTCCTGCGGCATCTATAACGGCACCCCGGTGCTCGACCTCGATTATGCCGAGGATTCCGAGGCCGACACCGACGCCAATTTCGTCATGACCGGCGACGGCCGCATCGTCGAGGTGCAAGGCACCGCGGAAAAAACTCCGTTCTCGCAGGACGAGTTCCTGGCGCTGATGGCGCTGGCGCGCAAGGGCGTGGCGCGGCTGGTGGATTTGCAGAAAATGGCCGTGGCGTAGTTTGACAGGCCCATGCACCGCCGAATCACAGGCAAGCTCGTGGTCGCGACCCATAATCCCGGCAAGCTCGCCGAGATGCGGGAACTGCTGGCGCCGCACGGCATCGAGGCGATCTCGGCCGGCGAGCTCGGCCTCGGCGAGCCCGACGAGACCGGCGACACGTTCCTCGTCAACGCGCGGATCAAGGCGGTCGCCGCCGCCGAGGCCGCGCAGCTGCCGGCCTTCGCCGACGATTCCGGCCTTGTGGTCGACACGCTCGACGGCGCGCCCGGAATCCTTTCCGCGCGCTGGGCCGGCCCGGCCAAGGATTTTGGCGCGGCGATGAGCCGGATCGAACGGCTGCTGCAGGAGCGCGGCGCCAAGGAACCCGCGCAGCGAAAGGCGCATTTCGTCTCGGCGCTGTGCGTGGCCTGGCCGGACGGCCATCTCGAGGAGGTCGAGGCGCGCGCCGATGGAACCCTCGTGTGGCCGCCACGCGGCACCGCCGGTTTCGGTTACGATCCAATGTTCCTGCCCGACGGCCATGGCCGCACCTTCGGCGAGATGACCTCTATCGAGAAGCACGGCCTGCCGCCGCTGGGCCTGGGGCTGTCGCACCGCGCCCGCGCCTTTGTAAAACTGGCGGAGATCTGCCTTGACTAGCGGCGGGCGCACGCACGGGAACAGGCCGGCCTTCGGCGTCTACGTGCACTGGCCGTTCTGCCTGTCGAAATGTCCGTATTGCGATTTCAACAGCCACGTCCGGCATGAGCCGATCGACGAGGAACGTTTCGCGCGGGCCTTCGCCCGCGAGATCGAGACGTCAGCTGCGCGCGCGCCGGGCCGCGAAGTATCGTCGATCTTCCTTGGCGGCGGCACGCCGTCCTTGATGAAGCCGCAGACCGTAGGCGCCATCCTCGACGCGATCGGCAGGCACTGGCACGTTGCCGACGATGTCGAAGTCACGCTCGAAGCCAACCCGACCAGCGTCGAGGCCACGCGATTCGCCGGCTATCGCGCGGCCGGCGTCAATCGAGTCTCGCTCGGCGTGCAGGCGCTGGACGACGCCTCGCTCAAGGCGCTGGGACGCCTGCACACCGCGCGCGAAGCGCTCGATGCGGTCGCGATCGCGCGCCAAATCTTCGAGCGCTATTCGTTCGACCTGATCTATGCGCGGCCCGACCAGACGCCCGAAATGTGGACGACCGAACTGAAGCACGCGATCGCGGAAGCCGCCGAGCATCTATCGCTCTACCAGCTCACCATCGAGGAAGGCACGCCGTTCTTCGGCCTGCACGCCGCCGGCAAACTGAAAACCCCGGATGAGGCGCTCGCGCGCGCGCTGTATGACGTGACGCAGGAGGTCTGCAGCAGCCACGGCCTGCCGTCCTACGAGATTTCCAATCACGCCCGCGCGGGCGCCGAATGCAAACATAATCTCGTCTACTGGCGCGGCGAGGAATATGCCGGCATCGGCCCCGGCGCGCATGGGCGGCTGGATATCGACGGGGTCAGGCACGCGATCGCGACCGAAAAGCGCCCCGAGGCGTGGCTGATGCGCGTCGAGGCCAATGGCCACGGCGTCGTGACCGACGATCTCCTCAACAGCGAAGAGCGCGCCGACGAATTTCTGCTGATGGGCCTGCGACTCGCGGAAGGCATCGACCCCCGCCGTTATGCCGCGCTGTCCGGCCGCGCGCTCGATCCGCGCCGCATCGCGGTGCTGCGCGAAGAGGGCGCCATTGTCGTCGACGACAACGGACGCCTGCGCGTCACGCAGGCCGGTTTTCCCGTGCTCGATGCCGTGGTCGCGGATCTCGCGGCGTAGAGATCTCACCTCGCCCCGCCTGCGGGGAGAGGTCGGATCGCGCAGCGATCCGGGTGAGGGGGACTCTCCGCGCGCACCTTTGCCTAAGCATTTGCTGAAACAGCCCCTCACCCCACCCTCTCCCCGCGAAGGGCGGGGGGAGGGAGCGATCGGCCGAGCGACATAACCTTACGCCCCAAAACTCTTCGGCGAGCCCGCGACCGGCACGGCGCCGGCGGTGGCCACGCGCATCACCGCGAGGCCGCGCTCGTTGGTGCCGTCGGGGCGGAACCGAAACAGGCCGTCGATGCCGGCAAAGCCCGATGGATTGGTCAGCGTCTCCGGCGAAAACCGCTGCGGTCCCTGCGTGCGTGCCAGTGCCGCGACCAGCGCCACCGCGTCATAGGCCAGCGTTGCCGTACGCACCGGCTCGGCGCCGAATTTGGTGCGGTAGCGGCCGGCGAAATTGCGAAAGCCCGACGGATCCGGCGCGGCATAGAGCCCGCCCTGCAAGGCGGGGCTGGCATAGACCCGCGGATTGTCCCACAGGCCCGTGCCGAGCAGCTGGATGTTCTTTAAGTTGGCACCGGCCGCAGTCAGCGCATCGGCCACTGCCACCACCGAATCGCCGTCGTCGGCGATGAACAGCGCATCCGCCGAACCGAGCGCCTGGGCGACGGTGCGTGCCGGGCCGGCGCGGTCGGAGCCGTATTTCTCGAACGCGACGATGCGGCCGCCACGGCGCGGCACCGCCTGCTTGAAGGTCGCCTCCACCACATTGCCATAGGCGTTTTCCGGCAGCAGCGCCGCGAAGGATTTCTTGCCGATGCCGGCGGAGTATTCGACGATCCGGTTGACATCGGATTCAGGCAGGAAGCTCAGGAGAAAGACGCCGCGGCCGGCCACGCTGGAATCAGTGGAGAAGGCGATCACATTGACGCCCTTGGCGCGCGTCAGTTGCGCGGCGGCCGGCACCGAGGAGGCGAACAGCGGACCGAGAATGATCTCGGCGCCTTCGTCGAGCGCCTGCTGGGTGCCCTGGCTCGCACCCTGCGCGCTGCCGGCGTCGTCCTTGATCAGGAGCTGGATGTTCGGGTTCTGGAATTCCGCCAGCGCCATCTCGGCGGCATTCTTCATCGACAGCGCCGCGACGCCGGCATTGCCGGCGGCCGACAGCGGCAGGATCAATCCCACCTTGACCTGCCCGGTGCCGACCGCGAGCGGCTGCTGCGGCGGGCCCGAGGGGCCGGCCTCCGTTTGTGACGAACCGAACGGATTGGAAAACGAGCTGACGCCGGCGCAGGCGCCGAGCAGCGGCGCGCCGAGGATCAGGCCGATCGCCGACCGCCGGGTAGCCCCGGAAGGTCTGGGATTGGCAGGCGCAGATTTAGGTTCGAGCGGCCCCACTATCGCATCTCTTCTCTCGACCGACCGAAATCGGCCAGGCGTCCACCTGCCAACGATCAGGGGGGCGCATTCAGGCATATTGTCGGCGAATAGTTAACCAAAACAAAAGGATTATGGCCGCGATGCGCGGGCCGGGTTGCAGGTCCCGGTTCCCTTCCCGTGGTACAAAATATTCCACGTCACCAGCATCGTGGCGTCTGCGCCGTGTTCCCTTTAGATTGCCGACTATGCGCGCAAAAGCTGTCACGACAAATAGGATTGAAGGCCACAACCCGGAAGGCGCGGAAGCTTTGAACCGCTGCTTTACAGTCGGTGGCCATGTGCTGACCGCGCCGAAGCTGGTTCCCGGGCTTTATCTGGTGGCCACCCCGATCGGCAATCTCGGCGACATTACCCTGCGCGCGCTGGAGACGCTGGCCGGCTGTGACATCATCGCCTGCGAGGACACCCGCATTACCCGGCGGCTGACGGAGCGCTACGGCATCTCGGCGGTCCTAAAACCCTATCACGAGCATAATGCCGCGCTGGCGCGGCCCAAGATCCTTGAAAAGCTGGCGCAAGGCGCCGCCATCGCGCTGGTATCGGATGCCGGCACGCCACTGATCTCCGATCCCGGCTTCAAGCTGGTGCGCGAAGTCTGCGCCGCCGGTATTGCGGTGATCGCGCTGCCCGGACCGTCCTCGGTGCTGACGGCGCTGTCGGTGGCGGCGCTGCCCACCGACCGGTTTTTCTTCGAAGGTTTTCTGCCGCCGAAACAGACCGCGCGCCGGGCGCGGCTGACGGAACTTGCGCGGATCGACGCGACGTTGGTGATGTTCGACTCCGGCAACCGCGTGCAGGACACGCTCGCCGATCTCGCCGCCATCATGGGCGGGCGCGATGGCGCGATCTGCCGCGAACTGACCAAGATGCACGAGGAGATCAAGCGCGGACCGCTCACCGAGCTCGCGCAAGCAGCCGACACGCTGGAGACGCGCGGCGAATTCGTGCTGGTGATCGGCCCGCCGCCGAAGGGCGCGCAGACCATGACCGAGGAGGCGCTGGACGATCTCTTGCGATCCTCGCTGGCACGCGACAGCGTCAAGGACGCGGTGGCGCATGCGGTCGAGCTGTCGGGGCGGCCGCGGCGCGCCGTCTATGCCCGCGCGCTGGAGCTCGCCAAAGAACAAAACGTCCGAGGTGACGATGGCGAAGACTGACGGCGGCGCGCCACCGACAAAACCGGCAAAACCCGCGTCCCCCGAGCGGGTCGCGGCGTTCCGCACCGGGCTGTCCGCCGAAGCCCGCGCCGCCGCTTTTCTGATGGCGAAGGGCTACCGCATCCTGGCAAAGCGCTTTCGCACGCCCTATGGCGAGATCGACATCGTGGCGCGGCGGCGCAATCTCGTCGCCTTCGTCGAGGTCAAGGCCCGCGCCAGCCTGGATGAGGCCGCGTTCGCGGTGACGCCGCGCCAGCAGGCCCGCATCATCGAAGCCGCGCAAGCCTGGCTGATGGCGCATCCCGAACATGCCGAATATGAGCTGCGTTTCGACGCCATGCTGATTGCACCGCGGCATCTGCCGCGCCATCTGTTAGCGGCGTTCGACGCCAGCACCTGAAACCCTGATAACCGCAAGCGGACCCAATCATGAAATTGAACGTCGCCGTCCAGATGGACCCCATCGCGCGCATCAACATCCGCGGCGATTCGACCTTTGCCTTGCTGCTGGAAGCGCAAAGGCGCGGGCACGGGCTGTCTTACTACACTCCGGACAAGCTTTCATTGAAGGGCGAGGAGCTGGTGGCGCCGGTGCAGGTGCTGTCGGTGCGCGACGAGTCCGGCGATCACTTTACGCTCGGCGAACCCCGCCGCGAGCCACTGGCGCAATTCGACGTCATCCTGCTGCGGCAGGACCCGCCCTTCGATCTCGCCTACATCACCTCGACGCATTTCCTGGAGCGGATCCACCCGAAGACACTGGTGGTCAACAACCCCGCCTCCGTGCGCAACGCGCCGGAAAAGATTTTTGTCATGGACTTTCCACAGCTGATGCCGCCGACCTTGATCTCGCGCGACCTCGACGAGATCAACGCCTTCCGCGACGAGCACGGCGCGGTGGTGATGAAGCCGCTGCACGGCCATGGCGGTGCGGCGGTGTTTCGGGTGATGCCGCAGGACATGAATTTCGGCTCGCTCTACGACATGTTCTCGGTCACCTTCAAGGAGCCCTGGGTGATCCAGCGTTTCCTTCCCGAGGTCAAACACGGCGACAAGCGCATCATCCTGGTCGACGGCGAATTCGCCGGTGCCGTCAACCGCGTGCCCGCGCCCGACGATCTCCGCTCCAACATGGTGCGCGGCGGCGCCGCGCAGGCCACGGAGCTTAGCCCGCGCGAGCGCGAAATCTGCGAGACGCTGGGGCCGAAGCTGCGCGAGCGCGGCCTGTTGTTCGTCGGCATCGACGTCATCGACGGCAATCTCACCGAGATCAACGTGACCTCGCCGACGGGCATCCGCGCCATCGCCCGGCTCGGCGGCCCGGATGTCGCGGCGAAGATCTGGGACGTGATCGAGAAGAAGCGGGGCTGACAATACTCGTCATGCCCGGGCTTGACCCGGGCATAGGCGAGCGAAAGGCGACGCCGTCCTTCGGACGGCTATGCCCGGCCATGACGACAGTCGTTTGCGCCGTAGAGCAAACCCGGAGCTATGGCGGCACTGTCGGCTAGCATACGTTGTGATCGACCTCGAATCATGACTCAGAGGCCCACCTTGGCCGACCAGGAAAACCCAAAACCGCCCGGCATCCTCTACGAGGACACCGGCGGCCTCGCCCCGCTGGTGTATTTCGACATCGTCGCGGCCTACGGGGCCATGCACGGCGCCGTCGAGGTCGAGTTGGCGACCCGCATCCTGGTGCCGAAGACGGATGGCGCCACCGAGGTGAAGTTTCTCTCGTCGGGACGGTTGCGCTGCAGCCCGACCGCCGCCGCGAACCTGCGCAACGCACTCGATGCCGCGCTGAAGATGCTGGAGCAGCCGCAGGCCAACGCGGTCGCGACCACCACGATGAACTGAGAGGCGTGTTTCGCCTGGGGTGGAATCGTGGACGAGGCATGGCACGGCCGGATGGTTCGAGACGCGCGGCGCCGCCGCGCTCCTCACCATGAGGGGTCTCAGACCTCATCCTGAGGAGCATCGCGAAGCGATGCGTCTCGAAGGATGCGAGGCAGCAAGAATTCTTCTTACTCCCGTCATGCAGCCGACGCGTTTCTGCTGCACGCTTTCCGAACAACGGACACCCCTTGTCAGCCCGCAAAACCGGGCGCAACCTGTCGTTGCCTGACGGATCGAAGCGGCGCGACCCGCGCGGGCGAAAACGCAAAAAACTCATAGAATCAGTGGAGGAACACGCATGACATACCATGTTTCGCGACGATCCCTGCTTGCCCTCGGCGCCGGTCTTGGTGCCTCAACCCTGCTCGGCGGCAACGCGCTGGCGCGCGCGGCCAAGGTCGGGACGCAATCGCCCTATTTCCACCGCTTCATGCTCGGCGGGGCCGAGGTGACGGTGGTTTCCGACGGCCCGCTGCCGCTCGGCCCGCCCAAGGGCACCTTCACGGGCGCGACCGACGACGAGATCAAGAAAATGCTGACGGACAATTTCCTTTCGCCCGACAACATCGTGCTCGAGCAGAACTCACCGATCGTGAACATGGGCGACAAGCTCGTGCTGTTCGACACCGGCATGGGGACCTCGCAGGCCTTTGGCTCGACCACGGGCCGCCAGCAGAAGAGCATGGCGGAAGCCGGCATCAAGCCGGAGGACATCGACGCGGTGGTGTTCTCGCACGCCCATATCGATCACATCGGCGGCGTGGTCGATGCCAGCGGCAAGGTGCTGTTCCCCAACGCGCAATACTACATCGCCCAGAGTGATTTCGATTACTGGACCGATGAAGGCAAGCTCGGCAGCCCGCTGAAGGATTTTGTGATTCACGCCCGCAAGAACCTGATGCCGATCCGCGACAGACTGGTGTTCTACAAGGACGGCCAGGAATTCCTGCCCGGCGTCCAGGCGCTCGCAGCACCGGGCCACACCGTCGGCCACACCATGTTCCTGGTCACCTCGGAAGGAAAATCTTTTGCTTTCTTAGGTGATCTCACCCACCACCAGATCCTGCTGATGGAACATCCGCGTATGGAATTCTCTTACGACACCGATCCCAAGCAGGCGGCGGATTCACGGGTGAAGATGCTGGACATGCTCGCCGCCAACAAAATCCCGGTGATGTCGTATCATTATCCGTGGCCGGGCTATGGCCATGTGGTGAAAACCGGGGAGGGGTTTCATTATTTGCCTGAGCCGATGCAGATGTTGCTCTGAGGGGAAATCGCGCGCGGGGGTGGGTCAGTGGCCTACCCCCGCAATTCCCATTACAAATCGCCGACCCACGAATGGCGGCTTTCCAGATGGACGGCGTTCGCGGGCTTCGGGAACGTTGGGTCCGCAAACGCGCCGGCAGCAACCGCCGTCAGGTCGGGCAGGCGTTCCGGCTTCCAGAACACCGTCGAGCCGCAGTCGGGACAGAAGTGGAAGGTCACGCGAAATCCGCTGTCGGCTTGGCGCACATAAAGGCTGGAGCGGCCATGCGTGACGACGTCCTGCTCGCGAAAGAACGCGGCGATGCCGTAGGTGCTGCCGGTGCGCTTCTGGCAGGCGAGGCAGTGGCAGAGCGATACTCTCTGGGGTTCGCCCTCGCAACCCACCCGAAGCCTTCCACAGGAACAACTCGCGGTTCGCGTCACGAAAATCTCTCCGTGTGATCGAGGGCTTTTTTGCGCTTCGGTCGCCGAATTGCTTTGAGCGAATGCGACCCGGCATGGGCCAGTGGCCGACCCCGGGTGCGCCACCGAGATGTGCAAACGGTATCCAATCAATTCTAGAACGTAGCGAAGATGTTGATTCCAGACATCACAGCGGCGACGAAGACTGCGACCACGACAAAAGGCGGCTCCACAAGACCAGATCTGTGGCGAGATGTTATCGTCCAGGACATCAATCTTATCGACAGGATCAGTAGCATCGCGATCAAGCTATAAATGAGATACGATGCGACCGTCTGCCAGTTTAGTCCGGGAATTCTAACGCCGTCGCTGCTTTGCCAGAAAAGAAAGTCACCAACTATGTCGGCCGTCAGACCTCGGAGGATCCCAATCCACAGGGACAGAGCAAACACCGCATAGGCACATGTCGTACCCATCATCAGCGCAATCATCCACATTCTTGTGAGTGTGCGTTTGTCCTGGTCCGGATTTCGCCATGCCACGAAATTTGCCAGCAGGAAGCTCAGAAAAAACAGAGCTATGAAGGAGGTCATCGTCAGCACAATGACTGACAGAAGGTCCCCGGCGCCCACGCCCCCCGCGATGTGCGTCAGCGCATAGTACTGAAGCGGCACCAATAGCCAAATCAGGCGCGCCGAGAATCGCTCCGAAAAGGCGCTTTCGACCGCCCAGCCGGCGGGAAATCTGCCCCAAGGGAAAGAGTCGCCTGCATGACTGCCCTCGGGCGCATGACCAGGGCGGTTTGCAGTCGCCGAGGTTATTGCAGCCATTGAATCACTCGTCCGTTAGCGTCGCCTTCAGCGGTGATTTGCTTTCCTCGAAAGCGCTTGATCCAGATCTTCGTAAGATACGGCGCCCAGTTTATCTTCTCGTTCAAATAAGCGGAGCGTGTCGGCTGCGGTAGCCCAAAGCCGAAACACGGCGATTTTGGGTCGTCTCGGTAAATAAATTCGGAAGAAAGACCCGCGTATGCATTCGCGGAGGCCTGCGCTGTGCGAATCGTAAGTGCCTGCGCGACCTCCTTGGGCAGTCTTTCCACATTCTCGAACCCGTAGATGCTCTTTTGATCCCGGAACGCGGCTCGGTTGTCAGTCGAGATGCACTGCTTGCGACCTGGCGCCTCTTGAATCTGGAAATGAAAATAGCGAGTCAGAAGTCCGACCGGACGTCCCTCGTGGTGGTCTATATAGTCGTTCAACGGAGCAAATGGTCCCAACGGGAATGAATTCGACGGAAACGTCGGAAGTGCCTCCGTCGGCGAACAGCGGGTGGTCGTCGTGGGACGAGATAGATAAGCCAGGTCCGCACTGTCCAGATTTCGAGCTCGGGTCTGCATTCGAACGTGCCATACAACTTCCTCACCCGGTGGCGTGGAAGCTCCTACAAAAAACAGCCTTCCGTAGTCATCGAACAGGTTTTGTGAGCCAATCTTCCCGAAACAGTATCCCGATCCCTCACATTTGAGGGCCGAAGCGGCTTTTGCCCCTTCGGGATAGGCAAGGTAAAGCCCGGGGCCCTCCTTCGTCAGTCGTTCGCAAACTGACGCGTCGTCCAGGGCAACTGACACGCCGCACATCTGAATGACTAAACCGGCAGAAAGGAAAAGGCGTTTCATCGAGGTTCTCCCTTGTTGACGTTAGTCGCAACTGACAACTCGGTCACTTTACCCTTGTTTGATAGCCACTCACCGCCTGCATGAAACTCGCGATGTCGAGGTATTCCCAGTTCGCGTCCCCATCGATTGTTTCCATGATGTATTCGCCGAGCGCCCGATACGCCTCGAACTGTGATTCACCGAACATCTGGTCCGTCGTTGGTTCGTGCGGGAACTTTGGATTGGCTTCGGCATAGCTGCGCACTGACGCCGGTTCGGTCGCTCTGTAGCTCGGTTTGATGTAAAGCAGATGCCCCACCGGCGCTCCCTGTTCTGGATAGAATATTTTTGCAACTGCGACATAGCTTCCCGCCAGCGGAGGCGTCTTGCGCGGCGGAATGTTCAGCGCGTCGAAATCGATACGGACGTTCAGATCTATCGATATCTTTCGAACTGCGTTGCCGAGATCCTCGAAGGTCATATTCGGATCGAAGCCAGCATCGCTAAGCACGATAAAGCGGCATCGTCTGTGTACCATTTCATAGAGACCGAGATTTTCGAAATGTCCTCCGTCGGAAAGATAAACATACTGCCGACTCTCGGTAGCGAGCCCCAACGCCTCTTGAATCAGGGGAATCGCCGAAAACCGAGGGCCGGAGTCTCGATACACGCTAGCCCCTGCGGGGCCAGGGTTGCCAAGCCAGGCGCCAAGTCTGACGTTGAAAACCGTCATGAGAACACTCAATGCCGGAGACGAATGGTAGCCCATGCTCGGACTAACGGCAGCCCCGGAAATCGTCATCGCCGTTCCAAGACTAAGTCCTTCCGCGTATTCGCTCGCGCGACGGTAACATCCATTCCAATCGTTCAACGCATATGCGCCAACCGCTCGCGGGGTGCACGTCAACGAAAGCGCCTTGCGTTCCTGCCAGGCTAGATTCTCCGACCTCAGGACATTCAGAGCGCAGTTGATGACAAGCAGCTGCGGCGGGATATTTGCCCGTCCCTTTGTTCGGCCATAACTCGCTGAGATCAAAATTATCGTGCTCGTCGAATTGAGACAGTGCATTTGGTCGCCGGTCCTTCGGATTACGGGATCCACCCAGGAATGCACGGATGAGCCGATTGCAATACAGGCCATGTAACGAGAATTGATTGGTCGCGATCACGCGCGAGGCGACGACCCAAAGCAGGAGGCAAGCAAAGAAAATTACAGCCAGCTTCGTGATCAATATCGTGTTGAGCTCTCCCGGTTCGAGCGGGAAGATGCCATCGAAAAGGGCTGAATGCCTGCTGATTTGGGCAGTGGTCGAGTACGTGAGAGTTCGGCCGATCAGTACCGCATTGACGCCTGCAGAAAGGAAGGCGACAGCGATGAATACGAAAAGCGGCATCGCTATCGCGAGCACTATACCTGCCGACCAATTCGTCCAGGTGTCGTATCGTTCACGAATGGTGGCTGCCGTCGCAGAGGCTTTGCTCAACCACGCTACGATCACCCCGGCTATGCCGCCAGTCGTGCCCAAAGATGCAAGCTGTTTGCCGAAGCCAAACTCGCGATAGAAGGTGAATACAAGATAGGACCCCCCGAACACGCAGAATGTCAGTAGAAACCAGCTAACGGCGGTGCGGGTGTGATATCCTACGGCGGTGGCCAGCCACTCGCGCTCGCCATCACTCCAGTCCAAGTAGCTCGTGAGACCGAGGTGAAGCGCTTCGCCGACAAAGACGGCCCCGGCGACGGCCAACGGCCCCGCGCATATGACTATTAAGACGGCGAAATCAAACCACCAAAACAGATGGGCTGCTAAATAGAATGCCACCCCGATCAAGCCGCCTGCGACGCCACCTGCAAATGTGAAGCTGATCAGGTTGAACAGGGCGTTCCATCCACTTGTGCGGACCGTCGAGCGGGTTGATATTTCGTCCCGTCTCGGAGAGGCCGACATGAAAAATGCGATCATCCAGGCCACAAAATTGATGACAGCGAACATCGCCGCTGGAAATGCAAACACGTGAAGACCGTCTGGAATTGGCGGTCGTAGGGCTTCATGCGCCGGGGTAGGTTCGCCGGCGCCGATTTGGAAATCACCCAGGAAGGATTGAGGTTCGTAGATCGGTCGGTCGTAGGTCTCGCTTGGAAGCTGATTGAGAAACTCGAGATAGTTTGCCGACGCAACACTTAGCAGCATCGAGCCCGCGAACAGGGTCCATTTGACCCAATATTGAAATTGCGAAGAGCTCCCTGGATAGGTTTCCCAACCAGGTCGTTGACGGAGCGATTCGAGAGTAGCCATTCCACCCGCGCTCACGGCGAGCATAAGAAAGGCGGTCGCCGTGGTTATCGAAGCCGGAAGGGTCCAAACTGCGACCGCATAGCACTTGACCGCGATGATGATCGTGAGGACTAGCGGGATAACGATCAGCCAATTAAGAAACAGATTTCGCAGATATAGTGCTGCGATGGTCAGGGAATCAGCCGTGAACAGTCCCCGGCTTGGAGTCAAATAGCTCGTGTACCGCCTGAGATATTTGAGCGGCGACCCGGCAGTAACTTTGAATTTGCCCACGAGGTCGTCACAGACGGCATCGTAACCGCGTCTTTGGATCCATGCAGTCAGAAAGCTTCCAAGGTAGCCGCCTCCAGAAACCGTCGACAGATAATCGAACTGTTTAAGTAATCCGCGCTTGGCTAGTCCCTGCACAATGCCCAATGCGAACGCCGCACTTCTAATTCCGCCGCCGGATAGGCAGAGCGCGGAAAGATCCCCCATGCTGTGCGCGCGCGAATAATATTGCTCCAATTTCTGCTCGGAATCCCCGCGACGGCATCTCAAGCCCCGCATAGGCTGGTCATTGCGAGCGCCTGCCCTGATCGTTCGGGCAGGTCTAGCTAGAATCTTCCGCCGAAGACGGACGGCGTTTAGCTCATCCAGCAGTGTGTCTCCGGCATCCGCCATCAGATCGTCAGGCCGGGCAGTGATGTTCCGGACGGTATCGCCGAGCCTTCTCGCAATCCTGTTAAAACCTGATTTGAAGAACTTTGCGACCATCCAAATGAGATCCCCCGGACATGGAGCAGCATCTGTACAATCTCGCGCCGCTACGATTGATTAAGTCCATCGTACGGCGATCGTCGAACAGGCCAGGTTGCCGTCTTCATCTTGCAATCGTCGCTTCGGCAGCCGGTTGCTGCCGGCAATCGATGGTTGTGGCGCGGCGCTTCCCTTGAAATTTTGTTACTCGCTTGGCAGTCAGCTGATCCAGTGCGCCCGGATTGGGTTGCCCACGCGTCCAACTGCCATATCGTCAAGAACGGCATCAAGAAAGGTAGTCGCAGCAAATTGTTTTCGTGTTCCAATTAGACGTCGGTACATCGCAACAAACAATCAAGATGCTATCATAAGTTGAATTGTAGTCAAGCTGTCGCCGCTAGCTGTGAAGCGGACGCGCTACACCCTGCTGTTTTTCGTTTCCGTGCGCAGCCAAGATGCTGCTGATCGTGCCTTTGCGGCAGCGGCGTTGTGGCCGACGCGATCAAGATGGATGCACCGAACAATATTGGCCACCGAAGCTTGCGTTGCCCTGAATTCAGATGCGGCAATTGTCGGTCCGTCTTGGGAATCGCTCGCCATAAACAACTCCAGAGCAAAACTGCGAAGCGGAATCCGACTCAGAGGTTTGAGAAGAAACGTCCGTGTGAATAGCGCCATGCCGGTTCGGAAATCGATCCGACCACCCGGGCGGCGGATATCGCGTCCGTGCAGGAGCGGCATTGGGAAGAAGCCCATATCTCTCGCCGGCTTCCTCTTTTGGCGGCCGCCCCTCAGTTCGTTCCCTTAATGTTCTTGCCAGCATCCGCGCCTTCCGCTACCTTTCGTTGCGGCAGAGGGGCACCATTTGGTCCAGCGCGTTTCCACCGTAGCCTTTGAGGGGATCGAGGCCCGAGCCGTCGACGTGCAGGTGCAGGTCGCGCCCGGGCTGCCGGCGTTCGCCATCGTCGGCCTGCCCGACAAGGCGGTGTCGGAGGCGCGCGAGCGGGTGCGCTCGGCGCTGATCGCCTCGGGGCTGGCGCTCCCCGCCCGCCGGATCACCGTCAATCTCGCGCCCGCGGATCTGCCGAAGGAAGGCAGCCATTACGACCTGCCGATCGCGCTGGGGCTGATGGCGGCGATCGGCGCGATTCCGCCGGACGCGCTTGCCGGATTCACCGTGCTCGGCGAACTCGGGCTCGACGGCTCGATCGCGCCCGTCGCGGGCGTGCTGCCGGCGGCGATCGGGGCGAACGCGCGCGAGGAGGGGCTGATCTGTCCGGCGTCCTGCGGCGCAGAGCGGCCTGGGCGAGCCCGGACATCCAGATCGTGGCGGCGCATTCGCTAATCCAGATCGCCAACCATTTTAAGGGCACGCAGGTGCTGTCGCGCCCGCAGCCGAGGGTGCACGCGCAGGAAACCAACTCGCTCGATTTGCGCGACATCAAGGGCCAGGAAAGCGCAAAGCGCGCGCTCGAGATCGCAGCGGCCGGCGGTCATCATCTGTTGATGATGGGATCGCCCGGCGCGGGCAAGTCGATGCTGGCGGCAAGGCTGCCCTCGATCCTGCCGCCGCTGTCACCGTCGGAACTTCTGGAAGTGTCGATGATTGCCTCCGTCGCCGGCGAAATCCGCGACGGCGCACTGACGGCAAAGCGGCCGTTCCGCAGCCCCCATCATTCCGCCAGCATAGCCGCACTCACCGGCGGCGGCATGCGCGCCAAACCAGGCGAGATCTCGCTGGCGCATCAGGGCGTGCTGTTCCTCGACGAACTGCCGGAATTCGATCCGCGCGTGCTGGATTCGCTGCGCCAGCCCTTGGAGAACGGCGAGGTCGCGGTGTCCCGCGCTAATCACCGCGTCACCTATCCCGCCCGCTTCATGCTGGTCGCGGCGATGAATCCCTGCCGCTGCGGCCATGCCTATGAGCCCGGCTATTCCTGCAAGCGCGGCCGCATCGACCGCTGCACGTCCGACTACCAGGCGCGCATCTCAGGCCCGCTGATGGACCGCATCGACCTGCGCATCGAGGTGCCGGCAGTGACCGCCGCGGATCTGATATTGCCGCCGCCGGCCGAAGGCTCGGCCGAAGTCGCCGCAAGGGTCGCGGCGGCGCGCGACATTCAACTGGCGCGCTACGCCGCGGCCGGATTGCCACATGTCCGCACCAACGCCGAAGCGCCGGCCTCGCTGCTGGAGACCATCGCGCAGCCGGACGCAGCCGGCACGAAACTCTTGCGCGATGCGTCCGAGACCATGCGGCTGTCGGCGCGCGGCTATCACCGTGTGCTGCGCGTCGCCCGCACGCTGGCCGATCTCGACGGCGCGGAAAAAATCGGCAAGCTGCATCTCGCTGAAGCGCTGTCCTATCGCGCGCTGGCCGAGGATGTCAGGCGCGCGGCGTGAAGCGGGCAGGGCGCTGTGATCGTGACGATGAGAAAAACTTGTAGCCCGACCCGACGGGCAAATCAGCCGCGCAGTTTGGCGATGCCCTGTCCAGCCCCTTTTGCAAAAATATTCTGATTTTCAGAAGACGCGAATCACTTTATATCCGCGGCTGTCCTGTCCTTCAGAGAGGGGCGTTGGCCATCGTCACGAACGTTGGGACGGGATGCGGTGGACGCGGCAGCGTTTTTTTGACGAACAGCGCTGAAGCGGACGGAGAAGTCGTGTGGTCCTGACGCCTCGACGCCGGCATCAAGTTGGCGAAAACAAGTTTTCGCCGGCGACGGTGACAAAAAAGCCCGATCACCGGGGAGATCACGAAGGAAACCGTTAAAACCATTGCGTGCGGGAATGCCGGGTGTTTCGGCGCAACCGTGGTGACTAACGCGCGTGCTTTCTACACTACACGCGCGGCTGCGGGTGCGCTGGCACCCGGCATTCCCCACGCCCTCTTCGGGCGGAAAGCTAAATGCAAACCTCGGGTGCACCGCACCGCGAGAACGCGAAGTCGTATCTCGCAATACAGCCTCAATCGTCGTCGCCCGCGAAGGCGGGCGATCCAGTATTCCAGAGACATTTTTGATGGAACCGAGGCGCCGCGGCGTACTGGATACCCCGCATGCGCGGGGTATGACGGTTCTTATTGGAGCAAGTAGCATTGAATATGCTTGGCACTTCGCCACCGTCAACTCGCCGGTAACGAGTTTTGTTTACCCTCTGCCAACCATAAGCCGTCGGAACCCGACCGGCCTATCGGCGAGTGAGTGTGTGATGTTGCGTTTCAGGATTCTGGCTTCGGCCATTCCCTTGCTGGTGTTCGCCCTGTTCGCACGCGGCAGCCTGTTGCCCGGCCCGCATCCCTGCATCGCCATCGCCGACACGACAATCCAGATCGCTTCCGTGCCCTGGCACGCCGACCTCCACGTCGCCTTCACCGACGATCCGGCGCTGGCGACGGTGCGGGTGCAGCTGTCCGACACCGCCGACGCGGCCGACTTCGCCGTGATCGACGATGCCGACAATGCCGGGGTCGGCTCTTGCGAGGCCAATCCGGCGACAAAACTGGTTTCGATCTCCGCCGACCCCGCGCCGGACGCACCCGTGATTTATCTTTCGCCCGACGGCCCCGCCGATTACCGGATCTTCGTGAGCTCGAAATCCTTTACCGCGCGCGACGCGGCCGCGCTCGTCGTCGGCGCCGGCGGCGGACATCGAAGGCTGGTCGCCGCCTCGCTCTGAGCCATCGCGGATCTCTGCGCTTAACGTTGCGTTAACCCTGTTCTCATCGCCGCGCCTGACAGCGCGCAACCGCAAGCAGTTTGCAAGGTGATAAGCTCCATCGTCCGCGCCGAGAAGAAAAGCGCGACAAAAAGGTTTCGGGGTTATCGGCATGGGACGGTTTTTCCGGATCAAGTTGCATTTGCGACGCTTCTCCCGGCGCCATCATTGGCTGATCTTCTTCGTCCGCTCCTTCATGATCTTCTCCGCCGCGTTCGGCGGCTCGTATGGTTTTATCGTCGGCAGCCGTTCCGGGGACTATAATCCCCACACCTTCGCGATGGGCGCGAGCTTCCTGTTCGCGCTGGCCTGCCTCGCGCTCGCGACCGTCTCTTTCCGGCTGCGCATGGTGCGCCAGAAACTTCGCAAGATCGTACTCCACAACGAGGCGCTGGCCGACCGCAATTGGGAGCTGCAGGAGGCCGAGCAGCGCGCCCGCAGCCTGTTCGAAGCGCAGGGCGATCTGATCGTGCTCCGCGATTCCGGGGGCCGCATCTCCTTTGTCAACGACGCCTATTGCGAGCTGGCCGCGCAGCCGCGCGCGACGCTGCTCGGCAGCAAATTCAGCTTCACCGTGCTCGAGCAGGGCGACACCACGCTGGAGCCGAGCGGCACCCGGATGCACGACCAGAAGATCGCGGGCCCCCTGGGACCGCGATGGATCGCCTGGCGCGAAGGCTGGGTTCGCTCCGACGCCGGGCAACCGGCCGAATTGCATTGCGTCGGCCACGACGTCACCGACCGCACCGAGAGCGAACGCGCGCTGGCCGAGGCGCGCGACCAGGCCGACGCCGCCAACCGCGCCAAGTCGCGCTTCCTCGCCATGGCCAGCCACGAAATCCGCACACCGCTGAACGGCATTCTCGGCATGAGCGGCTTGCTCCTGGAAACGCCGCTGACGCCGGAGCAGATGACCTACGCCAAGGCGGTGCAAACCTCCGGCGATGCGCTGCTGTCGCTGGTCGAGGAACTGCTGGACTATTCCAAGATCGAGGCCGGCAAGATCGATCTCGAACGGCGGCCGTTTGCGTTGGCTGGCATGATCGAGGACATCACCGAATTGCTGGCGCCGCGGGCGCAGGCGCGAAAGCTCGAGATATCGGCCTATGTCGACGAAAGGCTGCCGAGCGAAGTGGTAGGCGACGCCGCGCGGCTGCGGCAGGTGCTGCTCAATCTCGCCGGCAACGCCATCAAGTTCACCTCGACCGGCGGCGTGGCGCTGATCGTCGAACCCGGTATCTGGCCCGATGAAATCAGTTTCCTGGTCCGCGACACCGGCATCGGCATCGCGCCGGACGCGCAGCAGCGCATCTTCCGCGAGTTCGAGCAGGCCGACGATCGCATCGCCCGCAGCTATGGCGGCACGGGCCTCGGCCTGAGCATCTCCGAGCGGATCGTCAAGCGCATGGGCGGCCGCATCACGCTGGTTAGCCAATTGGATGTCGGCTCGACCTTCGAGGTTTCAATTCCGCTGCCGGCCTCCGATGGCGAGCAGAAGCCGTTCGCGGCGCCCGATCTGACCGGACAGCCGGTGATGCTGGTGACGCCGCAGAGCATCGAGGCCTCGCTGGTCGCGCTGCGGCTGCAGCGCTGGGGCGCCGAGACCTGCATGGTCAACGATGTCGCGGTGGCGCGGGCGCTGTTGCCGGAGCGGCCCTGGCACGCGGTGCTGGTCGATCGCGCGCTTGGCGCTGGAGACGTCGAGTCGCTCGGCGAGGCGGCGCGCAGCCATGCGACGCAGCGAATCGTCATGTTCACGCCGGCCGACCGGCACGAGCTGCAGCCTTCCGCCACTTCAAGCTCCCGCGCCTTCACCGGCTATCTCATCAAGCCGCTGCGCGCCGCCTCGCTCGCGGCGCGGCTGTCGATGACGCCGGAAGTGGCGGCACCGGGCCTTGCCGACGACGCGCTGATCGAGACGCCCGCCCCGGCAGAGATGCCGGCGCGCGGGCTTTCGGTCCTGGTCGCCGAGGACAACGAGATCAACGCGCTGTTGATGCGGTCGCTGCTGACCCGATCGGGCCATCACGCCGTCATCACCACCAACGGCGAGGAAGCGCTGGAATCCTGGCTGGCCGCGAAATCCGCCGGCACGCCCTATGATCTCGTGCTGATGGACATCCAGATGCCGCAGCTCGACGGCATCGAGACGACAAAGCAAATTCGCGCGCGCGAGGCCGGTGAGCCCGGCCGCCGGACGCCGATCCTGGCGCTGACCGCCAACACGCTGGTGGAAGACCGCTATGCCTGCTTCGAGGCCGGCATGGACGGCTTTCTCATCAAACCGCTCGACCGCGAAAAGCTCGCCGAGGCGCTGGCGGGTCTCGCCGGCTCGCGGCATCTCGCGGCACGATAAAGGGAGCGCGCAAACCTGTCACACGCCGGCAATGGCGGCGTCACATGGCTGTCGAACGCCCGTGATTTCTCACCCTCGAGGGCCGCGCCGATTCGATTCGGGGACAAGCGGTCACGAAGGGACTTCATGCAGAACGGCGAATTGGCGCGATCGACGCAGCGCCTGATTCAAATGCTGCGGCCGGAGAATGTCGGGACCGCAGCGCAGACGGCGATCACCTGGTTCAAGCCGCAGCTCCCCGCATCCGGCGTCGTCAAGCCGATCCACCTGCCCGGTCCGCCGAGGACGCTCGGCCGGCTCGGTCCGCTCGAAGTGAGGCTCGCCGAGGGCAAGCGCGAGGTGAAGCGCGCGCAGAAGCTGCGCTACCGGGTGTTCTACAAGGACGGCACCGCGATCGCCGACGCCGCCACCCTGCTGGCGCGCCGCGACAAGGACGCCTTCGACAGGATCTGCGACCATCTGCTGGTGATCGACCATGCCGCAAAACCTTCGATCGGCGGCAAGCTGCCGGTGGTCGGCACCTATCGCCTGCTGCGGCAGGACGTCGCGGAAAGCAACGACGGCTTCTATACCGAGAACGAGTTCGATATCGCCGGCCTGATCGAGCGTCATGGAAATTTGCGCTTTCTCGAACTCGGCCGCTCCTGCGTTCTGCCGCGCTACCGCAACAAGCGCACCGTCGAATTGCTGTGGCACGGCATCTGGACCTATGTCCGCCAGCACCGGCTCGACGTCATGATCGGCTGCGCCAGTTTCGAGGGCACCGATCCCGATCGGCTGGCATTGCCGCTGTCGTTCCTGCATCACCACGCGCAAGCCCCGGAAGCCTGGCGCGCAACCGCACATCCCTCGCGCCGCGTCGAAATGAACCGGATGGCAAAGGAAGCGATCAATCCGAAGGCCGCACTGCACGAGTTGCCGCCGCTGATCAAAGGCTATCTGCGGCTAGGGGCCTATATCGGCGACGGCGCGGTGATCGACCACCAGTTCGGAACCACCGACGTGCTGATCGTGATGCCGGTGTCGGCGATCAGCGCCCGCTACATCGAACACTTCGGGGTCGATGCGTCGCGCCACGCGGCATAATTCCTAAAGCCGTCGCAGCGCCACGGTTTCAACCACGTGATCGGCGCCCTTTTTCAGGATCAGCGTCGCGCGCGGCCGGGTCGGCAGGATGTTGTCCTCGAGATTGGCAAGGTTGGTGCGCTCCCAGATCGCCAGCGCGGTGGCGGTGGCTTCCTCATCCGACAGCGGCGCATAGCGGTGAAAATACGACCGCGGGTCGGTAAACGCGGTATCGCGCAGCGCCAGGAAGCGCCTGATATACCACTCGCGCAGCACCGATTCCTCGGCATCGATATAAACCGAGAAATCGAAGAAGTCCGACACCACCGGCACCGCCTTGCCGTCGCGCGGCAGCCGACCGGTCTGCAGGACGTTGACGCCCTCAACGATCAGGATATCCGGACGGTCGACCTCGATCCATTCGTTCGGGATGATGTCGTAGGTCAAATGCGAGTAGACCGGCGCCCGCACCCGCCCCCGCCCGGCCTTGATGTCGCTGAGGAACGACAGCAGTGTCGGCAGGTCGTAGCTCTCCGGAAAGCCTTTCTTCTGCATCAGGCCCTGCCGCTCGAGCATGGCGTTGGGAAACAGAAAGCCGTCGGTCGTCACCATCTCGACCTTGGGCCGCGGCGACCAGCGCGCCAACAGCGCCTGCAGCACCCGCGCGGTGGTCGATTTGCCCACCGCCACCGATCCGGCGACGCCGATGATGTAGGGCATCTTGCGGTCCTGAATGCCGAGGAATTGACGCTGCGCGTAAAACAGCCGCTGCGTGGCATCGACATAGATCGACAAAAGCCGCGACAACGGCAGGTAGATGTCCTCGACCTCTTTCAAGTCGAGACGGTCATGCATCGAACGCAGGCGCGAGAATTCGCCCGGCTCGAGCGTCATCGGTGTATCGTCGCGCAGCCGCGCCCACTGGTCCCGGGAGAATATCCGGTAGGGATTATATGGTTGGTCCGGTGCCCGAATATCCATGACGCCGCCTTTAGCTTTTACGCCGGGGCGCAATCTTGCCCGGACGTTTGTTGGCCATCTCTCTCGTGAGCACGATCTTCTCGGAAAACCGGTATCCACTTTTCCGGATCGTGCTCCTAGTCGCGCTTGCGCGACGCCTTTTCTTCCAGTCCGGACATGTTGGTGCGCTGCCCCAGGGCAGCCTCGACTTCCTCAAGCTTCACGCCACGCGATTTCAGAAGCACCAGCAGGTGAAACAGCAGGTCCGCGCTTTCGGCAATCAAATGGTCGCGATCGTTCTCGACGGCGGCGATCACGGTTTCCACCGCCTCTTCGCCCAATTTCTTGGCACAGTGCTCCGAACCTTTGTCCAGCAGCTTGCGCGTATAGGACGCCTCTCCTCCCGACGCCGCGCGGGCATCGATGGTGGCGGCGAGGTCGTGGAGCGTAAAACGCGACATCAACTCAACTCACATGCCCGCAATGACAGGGCGAAGCCATTTAGCACTTTTGTGACGCGAAGTCGTCAGGGATCGAGCCGCATCGGCAACCCGGCCCGCACCATGTGGTCCTTGGCTTCACGTATGGTAAATTCCCCGAAATGGAAGATCGACGCCGCGAGCACCGCGGTCGCATGCCCCTCGCGGATGCCGTCGACCAGGTGATCGAGATTACCGACCCCGCCCGACGCGATGACCGGTACCGGTACGCTGTCCGCGATCGCGCTGGTGAGCGGGATGTCAAAACCCTGGCGGGTGCCGTCGCGGTCCATCGAGGTCAACAGGATCTCGCCGGCGCCGAGCGAGACCACTTCCTGGGCGTATTCGATGGCGTCGATCCCCGTGGAATTGCGGCCGCCATGGGTGAAGATCTCCCAGCGGTCGCCGCCGCCGCCGCGCTTGACGCGCTTGGCGTCGATCGCCACCACGATGCACTGCTCGCCGAATTTCTCGGCGCCTTCCTTGACGAATTCGCGGCGGCTGACGGCGGCGCTGTTGATCGACACCTTGTCGGCGCCGGCGCGGAGCAGGGTCTTGATGTCGTCGATGGTGCGCACACCACCGCCGACCGTCAGCGGCATGAAGCAGGCTTCCGCGGTGCGCCGGACCACGTCCAGCATGGTGCCGCGATTTTCATGGGTGGCCGTGATGTCGAGAAAGCACAGCTCGTCGGCACCGGCCGCGTCATAGGCGATCGCCGCTTCGACGGGATCGCCGGCGTCGCGCAGATCGACGAAATTGACGCCCTTGACGACGCGCCCGTCCTTGACGTCCAGACAGGGGATCACGCGCACTTTGAACATTTGAAGCTCCTAAGCGGCCGCGCGCGCGTTGCGGATCAGCGCCAACGCAGCTGCGGGATCAAGGCGGCCCTCATAAAGCGCGCGGCCCGCGATCGCGCCGGCCAGTTTTTTCGCGCGCGGCTGGAGCAGCGCCTTCATATCCTCGATGGAAGCAAAACCGCCGGAGGCGATGACGGGGATCGAGATGCGCTCGGCGAGAGCGATCGTAGCGTCCAGATTAAGACCCTTCAGCAGGCCGTCGCGGGCAATGTCGGTGAAGATGATGGCGGCAACGCCGGCATCCTCGAACCGTTGCGCGATTTCCAGCGCGGTGACCTGCGAAGTTTCCGCCCAGCCCTCGACCGCGACCTTGCCGTCGCGCGCGTCGAGACCGACCGCAACGCGGCCGGGGAATTTCTTCGCCGCGCTCTTCACCAGGTCAGGATCGCGCACTGCCGCGGTGCCGATGATCACCCGCGCGACGCCTTTGTCGAGCCAGGCCTCGACGGTTTTCAGATCGCGGATACCGCCGCCGAGCTGCACCGGCATGGTGACCGCCTTGAGCATGGCCTCCACCGCCAGCGCGTTCATCGGCTTGCCGGCAAAGGCGCCGTCGAGATCGACCACATGGAGATATTCGAATCCCTGCGCGGCGAACGCTTTCGCCTGCCCCGCCGGATCGAGGTTGAACACGGTCGCGCGCGCCATGTCGCCCTGCTCCAGGCGCACGCATTGGCCGTTTTTCAGGTCGATCGCGGGAAAAAGAATCACGGCTTCCATTTCAGAAAGTTGGAGATCAAGGCCAGACCAAAGCGCTGGCTCTTCTCCGGGTGAAACTGGGTGCCGATCGCGGTGTCCTTGCCGACGATCGCCGTCACCGGCCCGCCGTAATCGGCGCGCGCCAGCACGTCCGCCTCATTGGTGGCATTGAGGTGGTAGGAGTGCACGAAATAGGCGTGGCGGCCCTTCGGCCCCAGGGATAAGCGCTCCAGAACCGGATGCTCGCGGACCAGATCGAGCGTATTCCAACCCATGTGGGGAATCTTCAGATTCTCCTCGCGCGGCGAAATCTTTTCGACGTCGCCGGCGATCCAGTTGAAGCCATCGGTTACGACGTGTTCCTTACCGTGCGTGGCCATCAGCTGCATGCCGACGCAGATGCCGAAGAACGGCCGCGCCTTGTTGCGCACGGCCTCGGTCATCGCCTCGATCATGCCGTCAAGCGCGTCCAGTCCGCGTCGGCAATCGGCGAAGGCGCCGACGCCGGGCAGCACGATGCGATCGGCGCGATAGACAAATTCGGGATCGCGGGTCACCACGATTTTTTGCGGATTTTCCAAGCTCCGCGCCGCCCGCTCGAACGCTTTCGCGGCCGAGTGCAGATTGCCGGAGCCGTAATCGATGATGGCCACGCTCACCGCTGCGCTCCCGGGTCCGGAAACAATCCGATGATGTCGCTATGCGGCAGTGCCGGCGGCTTCGAAAACGGCTGGCCCGGAATATCCCGGGTCGGCGGCGGGCCGCCGCGATCGACCGCGAGCTGGTCGTTGCTGAGCCCGCGTTGCCTCGCGGTCCAGCGATCGAAAAAGCGCCGTTCGGCGGCTTCCTCGTCGTCGGCCACCACGATGTCGAGCTGGTGCCAGTTGCGCCGCGACAAGGTCCAGCGCTCGAGCGTCGCCGCTTCGAATCCCAGCAACAGCGCGAGCAGGATATCCACGAGCAGAACCGCCCCGCCACCGACGCCGAGTTCCACCATGCCGAAATCAAGGGCGGCCATCAGGACAATCCAGCCGAGCAACGCCAGCCACAGCCGGTGCCAGGCAAGCCATACCACGCCTAGAATCGCCGCCCAGAAATGGAAGCCATCGCGAACGAAGGCAAAGCGGTCGGTCGCCGCAAGACCGACGCTGTTCGAAATGGGGGCGTGAACTGTATAGACCGGCATCGTACTCTCCGCCGAGAACAGGCAATCAGCCGCCGAGCTGACCCTTGGTGGATGGCACTTCGCCCGCGGCCTTGGGATCGATCGCAACCGCGGCGCGCAGCGCCCGCGCCAGACCCTTGAAACAGGATTCGGCGATATGATGGCTGTTCTCGCCATATAGGGTCTCGACGTGCAAAGTCACGCCCGCGTTGATCGCAAAGGCGTTGAACCATTCGCGCACAAGCTCGGTGTCGAAGGTGCCGACCTTGTCGCGCGGAAACTCTACCTTGAACACCAGCACCGGCCGGCCGGAAATATCGATCACGACCCGCGACAGCGTCTCGTCCATCGGCATGTGGACCCCCGCATAGCGGGTGATGCCGGCCATGGTGCCGAGCGCCTGCTTGACCGCCTGACCGAGCGCGATGCCGACATCCTCGGTGGTGTGGTGGTGGTCGATATGGAGGTCGCCCACCGCCTTCACGGTGAGGTCGATGCGGGAATGCCGGGCCAGCAGATCGAGCATATGATCGAAAAAACCGATCCCGGTCGCGATGCTGGACGCACCCGTTCCGTCGAGGTTCACGGTCACCTCGATGTCGGTCTCCTTGGTCTTGCGCTTGATGGTGGCGCTGCGCATGAAACGTGCTTTCCCTAGGCTGGCCCCTGGGTGGCGTGGGGCCGAAAACGCGCCCTTTTAACAGGGGGATGCCGCCTTCGCTACTGCGGGATCGCCCGATAACGACGAACTTCGGCCTATGGTGACCGGAATCCGGTGCAAGACATCGCCGATTGTAACCCTCGGCCTTAGCCCCTAAATCTCTGGGAAAGCGAGGTAGCGTATGCAGGCATCACAATCCCAGTCGCCGGTGTGGCACGGCACCACCATTTTGACGGTCCGCAAGGGCGGCACGGTGGTGATCGGCGGTGACGGGCAGGTCTCGATCGGCCAGACCGTCATCAAGTCCAACGCCAAAAAGGTCAGAAAACTCGGCAAAGGCGACGTGATCGGCGGTTTTGCCGGGGCGACTGCGGACGCCTTCACGCTGTTTGAACGGCTGGAGAGCAAGCTCGAGCAATATCCGGGGCAATTGACCCGCGCCGCGGTCGAACTCGCCAAGGACTGGCGCACCGACCGCTATCTGCGGCGGCTGGAAGCGATGATGATCGTCGCCGACAAGGATGTGTCCCTGGTCCTCACCGGCACCGGCGACGTGCTGGAACCGGAAGCCGGCGTGATGGCGATCGGGTCCGGCGGCAATTACGCGCTGGCGGCCGCCCGCGCGCTGGTCGATTCCGACAAGGACGCCGAGACCATCGTCCGCCGGTCGCTCGATATCGCTGCCGACATCTGCGTCTACACCAACCGTAACGTGACCATCGAGAGCCTGCAGAGCGGCTGATCGATGGCGCCGGATTATTTCTTCCGCCCGATGGTTTCAGCCGATCTTCCGCTCGTGCGGCGCTGGCTCGAAACGCCGGAAGTAAGGCGCTGGTGGGGACAACCGGAGCAGCAATACGCGCTGGTGAGCGGCGATCTCGATCATCCCGATATGGATCAGTTCATTATCGCGCTTGACGAACATCCGTTCGCCTACATCCAGTGCTACGCGCTGAGCGCCTGGAATCAGGGTTTCGGCGTGCAACCACCAAGGACGCGCGGCATCGACCAATTCATCGGCGAGCCCGGCATGATCGGGTGCGGCCATGGCTCAGGCTTCATTTGGCAATTCACTGGCGCGCTGCTGGATTCGGGGATTCCGCGCGTCGTGACCGATCCCGACCCGGACAATGGCCGCGCGGTCCGGGCCTATGCCAAGGCCGGCTTCCAAAGCGACCGCGTTGTTGATACGGCTGACGGCCCTGTTTTGTTGATGGTCCGCAACCCATGACGATTGAGCGCCACTTGCCCGCCACTTCCGGTCCTTCGGCGTGGCAATGGGCCGGCATCGCAACCCTCCTGCTCGCGCTGCAAGCCTCGACCCTCTACGCGATGGGGCGGGTGCCGATCTGCGCCTGCGGTTACATAAAACTCTGGCACGGCGTGGTGCAGAGCTCGGAGAATTCCCAGCACATCACCGACTGGTACACGTTTTCGCATATCATCCACGGCTTCCTGTTTTACGGCCTGACCTGGCTGGTGCTGGGGCGGCTCTCCTGGCAAGGCCGCCTGATCGCGGCGATGCTGGTCGAGGGCGGCTGGGAGCTGACCGAAAACTCCAACTGGATCATCGAGCGCTACCGCGCCGGCACGATGTCGCTGGACTATTTTGGCGACAGCATCGTCAATTCGGTGTCGGATACGCTGTCAATGGTCGTGGGCTTCCTTCTGGCGCGAAGGCTCCCCGTAGCGGCGACGATCGCGCTCGGGCTTGCGTTCGAGCTTTTGGTCGGGCTTCACATTCGCGATAATCTCACCCTCAATATCATATCATCATGCTGATCCACCCCTTCGAGGCGATCCGGAACTGGCAGGCGGGACCGCCGATCATCTGGAGCCGCTTGCCCTCGTCCTAATTCGAACCTACCTAGGATTCCATGACCGACTTCTCTCCCCGTGAAATCGTTTCCGAACTCGACCGCTATATCGTCGGCCAGACCGACGCCAAGCGCGCGGTATCCATCGCTTTGCGCAACCGCTGGCGACGGCTGCAGCTGACCGGCCAGCTGCGCGAGGAGGTGCTGCCGAAAAATATCCTGATGATCGGGCCAACCGGCGTCGGCAAGACCGAGATCGCGCGGCGGCTCGCAAAGCTCGCCGGCGCGCCGTTCATCAAGGTCGAAGCCACGAAATTCACCGAGGTTGGTTATGTCGGCCGCGACGTCGAGCAGATCATCCGCGACCTGATCGAGGTCGCGATCGTTCAAGTACGCGAGCGCAAGCGCAAGGACGTGCAGGCGAGAGCCCAGCTTGCCGCCGAGGAACGCGTGCTCGACGCGCTGGTCGGCGCCAATTCCAGCGCCGCGACGCGCGATTCGTTCCGCAAGAAACTGCGTGCCGGCGAGCTCAACGACAAGGAAATCGAGATCGAGACGCAATCCTCCGGCGGCATGCCGATGTTCGAGATTCCCGGCATGCCCGGCGCGCAGCTGGGCGCGATCTCGATCGGCGACATCTTCGGCAAGATGGGCGGCCGGACCAAGACCCGCCGCCTCACCGTCGAGGGCTCCCACGAGCTGCTCGTCAACGAAGAATCGGACAAGCTGCTGGACAACGATCAGCTGGTGCAGGAAGCGATCAACGTGGTCGAGAACAACGGCATCGTGTTCCTCGACGAGATCGACAAGATCTGCGTGCGCGAGGGCCGCAGCGGCGGCGGCGATGTCTCGCGCGAGGGCGTGCAGCGCGACCTGCTGCCGCTGATCGAGGGCACCACGGTGTCGACCAAGCACGGCGCGGTCAAGACCGACCACATCCTGTTCATCGCCTCGGGCGCGTTCCACATCGCAAAGCCGTCGGATCTGTTGCCGGAATTGCAGGGCCGGCTGCCGATCCGGGTCGAGCTGTCGGCGCTGACCCGCGACGACCTGCGGCGCATCCTGACCGAGCCCGAGGTTTCCCTGATCAAGCAATATGTCGCGCTGATGCGAACCGAAGGCGTCACGCTTGATATCACCGACGACGCCATCGACGCGCTTGCCGACGTGGCGGTCGCCGTCAATTCGACCGTGGAAAATATCGGCGCGCGGCGATTGCAGACCGTGATGGAGCGGGTGCTGGACGAGATTTCCTTCGCCGCCCCCGACCGCCACGGCGAGACCATCCAGATCGATGCGGACTATGTGCAGAAGCATGTCGGCGATCTCGCCAAGAACGCCGATCTGAGCCGGTTTATTTTGTAGCCTCGTAGCCCGGATGGAGCGAAGCGCAATCCGGGGATCGACCTGCATGTGAGGCAGCCCCGGATTACGCTTCGCTCCATCCGGGCTACGCACAACCTGACGACATCGCGAATAATGGCGCGTTGCGCCCCGCCTATCCGCCATGTGATAACTTCGAAGCTGTTCCAGCCGTTGTTTCGGGTGCCGAATGAATCTGCGTGTGCGGGAAGACCCCTGGCGCCTGATGCTTGCCGTCAACGTCGCCGTCCTGATCGGGGTCTTTCTCTACAAGCTGACGCGCGAGCCCTACGTCCCCTACGTCCATCTTCTGGTCGATTATCATTTCGGCTTCACCAAGCGCGCGCTGATCGGCGCGCTGGTGTCGCTGTTCACAGCCAAGGTGCCGGTGTGGCTGGTATTCGCGCTCTCGGGCAGCGTCTGGCTCGTCACGGCCGCACTCTTCATCGCATTGTTTCGGCGAACCTTCGGCTTCGACGAGAAGCATCTGCCGCTGTTCGTGTTCATGGCCGGCTCGCCGTTCTTTCTGAAGAACTTCATGCATACGCTCGGGCATTTTGACATTTACGGCTGCCTGTTCGCGATCGGCCTCTTGCTGGTGCCGGCGCGCTCCGTCGCCCTTGTGCTGCTTGCCGCGCTGGCGTCGATAATCCTCGTCCTGATCCACCACATCCACTTGCTGATGTATGTGCCGACCATCGCCGTGATCGTGCTGCTGCGATATTATCTGGTGCAGGGATTCAACCGGCAAAACGTTTCCGTCGGCATCGCGGCGGCGTTGTGCGTCGGGCTGTTATTCCTGGCGGCGCAATTCTGGGGAACGATGGCGGTGCCCGAGGCGGAATTCGTCCGCTACCTGCAGAGCCGGATGGCCGACCCCAGCCGCACTAATCTCCTGAGTTTCAGCTATATCTGGTACCAGCCGCTCGGCAAGGAGGTTGCCGATACCTGGGCGCGCTTGCCCTCCAACATCCTCGGCATTCCCGTGTTTGCGCTGCTGATCTGGCTGCACACCCCGCTCTGGAAATATTTTACCAGTCTGATCCGAATGCTGACGGAGGATGTGCACCGGCGCGTCGTCATTGCCTCGCTTGTCGTGGTGAGCGCGGCCTATCTGGTGATGTTCGCAATGGTGTTCGACTATTCGCGATGGATCTCGAACTGGGCGGTCTGCATGTTCCTGATCCTGCACGCGGTGAAAACCCTGCCCTGCTCGCAAGCCGTGCCGCCGATCCCGACCCGCGACCCGAAGACCACGCTGTTCGGCTGGATCGTGACGCTGGTCCCGCGGGTCGGCATCGTCAGGCCCTTCTGACCGGGGAGCTACAACCTCGCGCGGCGGATCCGCACATAGAGCGCGCCCTCGCCGCCATGGCCGATATGCGCCTCTTCAAAACCGACCACCAGCGAACGAAACTCGGGCAAGCTCAGCCAGTGCGGCACCTGGCGGCGCAGCACCCCGCGTTCGCTTTCAGCACCCACTTTACCCTTGCCGGTGATGACGAGCACAAAAGTCAGTCCGTCGTGATGGGCGCGATGCAAAAAGCCTGACAGCGCGTGGTGGGCGCGGGTCTGGGTCATGCCGTGCAGGTCGAGCCGGGCGTCGATCTGCTTCTTGCCACGGGACAATTGCGAACGCTCGCGGCGCCCCAGCGGCGCCAGCGGCGGCGCAGCCGGCACCTCCGGTTTCGCCGCCCGCAGGATTTTGGCCGAAGTGGGCGGCTTGGGCGACGCAACAGGTTTCAGCACAGGAGCTGCCTCGACTAGCTCCGGCCTTGCGGCGCGCGGCTTCTTGCGCAGCGGTTTTATCTGTTTGGCAACGCTCTCCCACAACGCGCGCTCTTCTTCGCTCAGGCCGCGCTTGCGGCGCGGCGGCGTCGGCAATTCCGGGATGGGAGTCGAGGAACGCTTCATCGGCCGCGGCGATAATGATGGTAGCGATGGCGACGCACCTCGCGGGCCGGGGCGATATTCGGCCGGGCTTCCGGCAGCGGCACAATTGTCGATGCCTGCGCTACGGCGGTTGTCGGCTGGACCGGCGCGGCCACCGGATTTTTGCCGGGCTCGGCGGTCTTCGCCACATCTTTTGCGCCCAGGGCCGCTGAGGCGTCCGCCGGCTTCGTGCCGCTCTTCTGATCCTTCAAAGGATCGACCTGCGGAAACAGCTTTGCAATTTTTGCCGACGGCCGCGCGTCGGGCAGCGGCATCTTGCGGCCTCGCGCCGCCGGATCGAGACTCTTCGGCACCAGAATCACAAAGCGCATGTTGTTCTTCAGCCGGCCGGACACCTTTCCTGCATCCGCGCCCGCGCCGAAATAAAGGTCGGCGCGCGCCGGCCCCGTGATCGCAGATCCCGTATCCTGCGCGATCATCAGCCGGCGGAACGGCGTCTTCGACTGCTCCGATTCGATCGGCAGTTCGCCTTCGATGAAAAACGGCGTGCCGTAGACATGCAGCGCCTTGTCGACCGCGATCGAGCGGCCCGGCGTCAGCGGAACGCCCTGCGCGCCGACGGCTTCATCCCTATCGGAGAGCGGCACCTGGCGAAAGAACACGTAGGAGCGGTTTTGCCGGCGCAATTCGTTGGCGCCGTCGGGGTTCTGCTCCATCCATTCGCGGATCTTCTGCATCGACATCTGGTCTTTCGGAATGATGCCACGGTCGATCAGGATACGGCCAACCGCCGTATAGGGATAACCATTATGCGCGTCATAATTGATGCGCAGCGTCGAGCCATCCTCGAGGCGGATCCGTGCCGAGCCCTGGATCTGCGCGAACAACAGATCGGTCTGGCTTTTCAGCCAGCAGATCTCCAGACCCCGGCCGGCAATCGCGCCGTCCTCGATCTCGGCGCGATCATAATAAGGCACGAGCTTGCGGCGGCCGATCTTGCGGAACACCTCGCCCTTGTTGGGCAGGCTAGGCGCGTCCTGCTTGAAGCCACGGACGAACAGATTGGAAGGACGGCGATAGACCGGCACAGTGTAGATGTCGGTCTGGGTGCGGGAGCCGTCGAGGATCGGCTCGTAATAGCCAGTGACGAAGCCGGCATCTTCCCCGAGCCGCGAGATGCGCAAGGGCAGAAAATGCCCTTCAAAAAATGCCCTGGCCCTGGCGCCGTCGGAAAGTTCGATGGCTCTCGCGGCGCGGCAGGGATCGCGGAGAGAGCCGCCGAGCGCCTTGGCCTCAGTCTTGGAATCGACCAAGGGATCCTGCTGCGCGGAAATCGGCTTGCAGCTTATGCGAAACGCCTTGAAGGCCTGTAGATGGTCGTCATCGTTCCAGCCGGCGATGTCCGCCCAGGCCACCGGAACATATTGGCTGCCGTTGATCTGAAGCGGCCATTCGAGCGCGGGATAGGGCAGATGCCGAGGCGCACTCGCTGCGGTGTGCGCGGGATGCAGCTTGCGCGCGGCGATCGCCGCAAACGGGGCCAGCGACAGCACGAGCGCGATGACACAAAACGCGGCGGCGTATCTTCCGATGCCACGCGCGTTAGTGAGCGCTTCCCGTGCCGACCAGCTTCCAGTTCGGATCGCGTGAAGTCGTGTCCCGAGCGAATGTCCAAACATCGGTGATATCGGTGACCTTATCCGGATTGCCGTCGACAATCGTGCCCGCCTTGTCGCGGGTGACCGAGATCATCTGCGACACAAAGCGGACCGTCAGTTGTGCCGACTTTTCGCGGGACTCCGCCCCGACCAATTCGGCTTTATCGATCGACACGAAGCGGGTTTCAGTCTTCTGCTCGCGCTTCTCGCGATCCTTGATCACGGCTTCGAAACTGTCATAGACCTCGGACGACAACAGATCCTTCAACGCGCGGCGGTCGCCATTGGCGAACGCCAGCACGATCATCTCATAGGCGCTGCGCGCGCCTGAAATGAAATGTCGGGGGTCGAACGAGGAATCCTGCGCGGCAATGGCGTCCAGCCCCTGAGCCAGCGGCGTGCCGGGTTCAGTCAGGCCTTTCCAGCGGTCGGTCGGCGGCGTCACCTCCGCCGTGGGCGCCAGCGGCGCCTGGTCGATCACCGCGCCCGGTATCGGGACGACATTGTTATTGTCCTGCGGACCCTGCGCGACGTTGCGTGCGGGGCGATCATAGGGCGGCCGCTCGCCTCCGGTGCGCTGTCCGAGGACGTTGCGCAAGCGCAGGAAGATGAAGACCGCCAGCGCCAGGAAGATGATGGTGTAAATATCCACGTCGCTTTTGCTTTCTGTTCTCACGCCGGCAACGGGTCCGGCGGTAGAGCGTTCCCTTGCCGAAGCGGCAGAGACTACATCACGGATGGGTCAGCAGCATGTAGGCACGAAACTTGGCCCGGCCAATGGCGCCTTTTGGCATGAAAAGCCATGCCAGGGGAAATCGGCCAAGCCGGCACACTTTGCCGGTTTGCCACAGCCCAAATTGTAGCGCGTTTTGGCGGGCGGGGGAAACCCCGATCATGCCCGGAAATCGCGCCTATTCAACAATTTAGGGCGCATTCCAGGCGCCAAGGACGGCTATTTGCCGCACGCGGCGATTCCCTAAGGCTCGGCGCGGCAGGCGGAGCGCGATTGTCATCCTTGTGGAGTGAGGCGGGGCTATGTTAGCCACTCGCCCCGTCAACCGCATTTTCCCAAAGCCCGGGCGAATTCAGACGCAAGACCAGTCGCCGCTCGCTTGAAATACGCTCCAGGAGAGATTTCCATGACCAACGGCAACGGCGCACCGCCCGAAGCGGCCCCGCCCCAGCTCAATGTGCTGGCGCAATACACCAAGGACCTGTCGTTCGAGAATCCGAACGCCCCGAGCTCGCTGGCGCCGCAACAGCAGCAGCCGGCGATCAATATCCAGATCAACGTCAGCGCCAACAACCTCGCTGAAAACGAGTACGAAGTGACGCTTTCGGTCGAGGGCAAGGCGGAAACCGCCGGCAAGGTGATGTTCAGCTTCGACCTGGCCTATGCCGGGGTATTCCGGATTATGAACGTGCCGAAAGAAAACCTGCATCCGCTGGTCATGATCGAGTGCCCTCGGCTGTTGTTCCCGTTCGCCCGCGAGATCATCGCCACTTCGGTGCGCGATGGCGGTTTTCCGCCTTTGATGCTGGACCCGGTGGATTTCGTCGGCCTGTATCGCCAGAACATGGAACGGCAGGCGGGCGCCCCGGGCGCGCAGGCCAAGCCGAGCTAAACGCTCAAGCGACGAAAAATTCGTTCCAGATCGGCTTGTCGCCCAAGGTGGCGACAAAGGCCCGATGCGCCGCACGATCTTCCTCTGATATCCGCGGCGCCAACGGCACCTCGCGTTGCCGCCGCGGCATCTCGCCGTAGCCGCCCGCGCGGGTATCGCGGGTTTCGGCTGCCAGGATCAGTTGCGACTGCCGCGCGCCGATCAGATCGATATAGACCTCGGCCAGAAGCTCGGCGTCGAGCAGCGCGCCGTGCTTGGTGCGGCGGGAATTGTCGATGGCATAGCGCGAGCAGAGATCGTCGAGCCGGTTCGACACGCCGGGATGCTTGCGCCGCGCCAGCAAGAGCGTGTCGACCAGCCGGTCGCGCGCGATCGGCTGCCGCTTGATGCGGTCGAGTTCGGCGTTGATGAAGGAGATGTCGAACGACGCGTTGTGGATCACCAGTGGCGCATCGGCGATGAATTCCAGGAACTCGTCGACCACATGGGCGAATAGCGGCTTGTCGGCGAGGAATTCGGTGGAAAGCCCGTGCACGGCGAAGGCCTCGGCCGGCATGGCGCGCTCGGGATTGATGTGCACGTGAAAGATCTGGCCGGTCGGCATGCGGTTGAAAATCTCGACGCAGCCGATCTCGACCAGCCTATCGCCGCGCAGCGGGTCGAGGCCGGTGGTTTCGGTATCGAGAACGATTTCGCGCATGGAGGACTGACCGGGAAAAGGCGAATCAGGTTCGCCGCTGCGGCATCTTAGCAGCCTGATCCAGAATGTCTCGGATCCGGGCGCGTACCGGGTCGAGCCCGTGCGATGTATCCACCACGAAATCCGCACGCTTGCGTTTTTCGGCGTCGGGCAGTTGCCGCGCCAGGATGGAATCCAGCACCTCATGTGTCATGTTACCACGCGCCAGAATTCGCTCGCGCTGATTCTCCGGGGACGTCGTCACCACCACCACCGCATCGACGCGTTTCTCACCGCCGGTCTCGTACAGCAGGGGCACATCGACCACGGCCACCGGCGCGCCGGATCGCTCGGCATCCCAAAAGAATTTCTGGCGCGAGGCGCCCAGCATCGGATGAACGATCTGCTCGAGCTGTCTCATCGCGGCCGGATCATGCACGACCCGCGCCGAGAGAAGCGCACGATCGACCCTGCCGTTCACCGTCGTGCCCGGAAACGCCGCTTCGATGGCGGGCGCCGCCTCGCCTTCGTACAAGCTGTGAACGGCCGCGTCGGCGTCGTAGACGGGAACACCGGCCTCCGCGAACAGCTTTGCGGCGGTCGATTTCCCCATCCCGATCGAGCCGGTCAGCCCAAGAATAATCATCGAGCTCCTGCCATTGGCCGGTTCATCATGGCTTGTTTTACACCGCGAGCAGCCCCTCGCTACGCAAAAACGCGAGCAGTTGCAGCAGCGGCAGGCCGAGGATGGTGAAGTGGTCGCCTTCGATACGCTCGAACAAATGGACGCCGAGCCCTTCCAGCTGGTAGGCGCCGACGCTTGAGGTCACGGCCTCGCCGGCCTCGTTCAGATATGCCTCTATTTCGGCATCGGAAAGCCGCCGCATCGTCATCCCGGCGCTCGATCTGGCTTCGAACAGGATCTTGCCGTCGCGCGCCACCGCAACGGCAGAGTGCAATTCGTGTCGGTTGCCGGCCAGCGCACGCAATTGCTCGGCGGCATCGGCCCGGCCCGCAGGCTTGCTGAACAGCTGCATCGCCAATGCCAGGGTCTGGTCCGCGCCGACGACAAATCGGCTGGAATGTTGGCTCGACACCATCAGGGCTTTTTCACGCGCCAGCAGGCCAGCGATCGCTCCGGGCGACCCAAGACCGGAGGATTGCTGCACAGCCCGTTCGTCAATGTCGGCCGGAACGGCTTCGAAATCGATGCCGGCATTGGCGAGCAGCATTCGCCGCCCGCGGCTTTGCGACGCCAGGATCAACGGAGATGGCCCGCGCCAAAGCGTCATTCGGGAAGCCGTTGTTTCTGCCGGTCGGTGAACAGTTTCAGAATCGCGGCGGCGGTTTCCTCGATCGATCGCCGAGTGACGTCGAGCTGCGCCCAGTTGAATTTGGCGCTCAATCGCCGCGCAAATGCAACCTCATCCGCGACGGACTGCCGATCGATATACTCATCATTGCCGCGATCGGCGCCCATGCTTAGCAGACGGTTCTGCCGGACCTGGATCAGGCGCTCCGGCGTCGCATGCAGGCTGACGACCAGTGGCTTCGTCAGCGTTTCCAATTGATGCGGGATCGCGATGCCCGGCACCAGCGGAACGTTGGCGGTGCGGACGCCGCGGTTGGCGAGGTAGATCGAGGTCGGGGTTTTCGATGTACGGGACACGCCGACCAGCACCACATCGGCCTCCTCCAGGCCTTCGACGTGCTGGCCGTCATCGTGCATCATCGTATAGTTCAAGGCATCGATGCGCTTGAAATATTCCGCATTCAGGGTGTGCTGCGCGCCGACGCGCCCCGTGGTGGCGGCACCGAGATAGGCCTGGAACAGTTGCATGACCGGGCCGATGATCGAGAGGCTCGGTATATTGATCTGCTGGCACTTGGCTTCGAGCCTGCCGACCAGATCCTTTTCCAGCAAGGTGAAAAGCACGATGCCGGGCGCTTCCTCGATCTCGTCGAGCACGCGATCGAGCTGCTTCTGGCTGCGTACCAGCGGATAGACATGCTCGACCGGCGTCACGTTGGCGTATTGCGCGGCCACCGCGCGCGCCACCGTGATCAGGGTCTCGCCGGTCGAATCAGAGACCAGGTGAAGATGAAAATAACTTCCGGACGTAGGCACCAAAACCCCTGTGTAACCTGTGAATCCTTGTGGACCTTAGCTGAGAGAATCGGCCGGGAAGCGATCGGTCAGGGATAACCCGGCTTTTTCTTCACAGGCCTCGAAAGAGGGATAAGTCCGAAGGCCCGGGGCAATGATAGTGAGGTTGTGTGGGCTTGTCTCTTCATAAGCTGACGACGAGCCGGCGCAAGTGTCTGACAGCAGTCGAGTTATCCGTATCACCTGGCGGCCGGCCGGGAATGTTGATGGATGTGAATAACGGGGCGCAACCGCGGGACATTTTTGTGCGGACGCTAATCACCGCTACTTAGACTCAAACCTAAGATTCTAAAATTATTAGTTTAGAAAAGCGGTGCTTTGCGGATATGTCTCGCTTCGGATCGGAACTGGAGCGCGGGCAACACCAAGACCGGGCCGAGCGTTCCAGCATTTTGGCAAACAGCACGGATGGAATTTTTCGGATGTACGACTGGATCAAGGCGCTGCATGTGATCGCGGTCATCGCCTGGATGGCCGGGATGCTCTATTTGCCGCGGCTGTTCGTCTATCATTGCGAGGCGGAAGCGGGATCAAAGCAGTCCGAAACCTTCAAGGTGATGGAACGGCGGTTGCTGAAGGCGATCATCAACCCGGCGATGATCGTGACGTGGCTGGCGGGGCTTTACCTCGCCTGGGCCGGTCATTTGTTTTCAGCGGGCTGGTTCCACGGCAAATTGCTGCTGGTGCTGCTGCTGTCGGGTGTCCACGGTTTTTTTGCCCGCTGCGTGAAGGATTTCGCCGCCGACCAGAACACCAGAAGTCAGAGATTCTATCGTTTTATCAATGAGGTACCCACCGTACTGATGATAGGCATCGTGATTCTGGTGGTTGTGAAGCCGTTTTGATGGGCACCGTTGCCAACAGCTGAGGCTGCCGGCCTCCTTGCGTAAGGCCGGGCGATTTTCTATATTACCGAAATCCCACCCCACGCAGGCGGATGTGGTTGCGTTTCGGTTCTCCATTTGAACCGGCCGCCGCATCAGGTTTGAAGCCTCTCCGGCGCTTTCCTTGCTTAGACCTGCGGACCTTCCTGATCTCGCGTCCGCATTTTCAAAAAAGCCACCTCGCAATTCCTCTCCCAAACTACTCCACAGGACCATCCCAATGCGGGAAATGAAACTTCAAGACCTCAAGGCCCAAACGCCAGCCGAGCTCGTCTCGTTTGCGGAAGAAAAAGGGGTCGAAAACGCCAGCACCATGCGCAAGCAGGAGCTGATGTTCGCCATTCTCAAGCAGCTCGCGATCCAGGAAACCGACATTATCGGCGAAGGCGTCGTCGAGGTTCTCTCCGACGGTTTTGGATTTTTGCGTTCACCGGACGCCAACTATCTGCCCGGTCCGGACGACATCTACGTCTCGCCCTCGCAGATCCGCCGCTTCGGGCTTCGCACCGGCGATACCATCGAAGGCCACATCCGCAGCCCGAAAGAAGGCGAACGCTATTTCGCGCTGCTCAAGGTCAACACACTGAATTTCGAAGACCCGGAAAAGTCGAAGCACAAGGTCAATTTTGACAATCTGACACCGCTGTTTCCCGATCAGCGCTTTCGGCTCGAGCTCGAGGATCCGACCAGAAAGGACCTTTCGGCAAGGGTTATCGACATCGTCGCCCCGATCGGCAAAGGCCAGCGCGCATTGATCGTGGCGCCTCCCCGCACCGGCAAGACCGTGCTGATGCAGAACATCGCCCATTCGATCACGGCCAATCATCCCGAGTGTTATCTGATCGTGCTGCTGATCGACGAGCGGCCCGAGGAAGTCACGGACATGCAGCGTTCGGTGAAGGGCGAAGTCGTCTCCTCGACCTTCGACGAACCGGCGGTGCGTCACGTCCAGGTCGCCGAAATGGTCATCGAAAAAGCAAAACGCCTGGTTGAGCACGGCCGCGACGTCGTGATCCTGCTCGACTCGATCACGCGTCTCGGCCGGGCCTACAACACCGTGGTGCCGTCATCCGGCAAGGTGCTGACAGGCGGCGTCGATGCCAACGCGTTGCAGCGGCCAAAGCGATTCTTCGGCGCCGCGCGCAATATCGAGGAGGGCGGCTCGCTCACCATCATCGCGACCGCGCTGGTCGATACCGGCAGCCGTATGGACGAAGTGATCTTCGAAGAGTTCAAGGGCACCGGCAATTCCGAACTGATTCTGGACCGCAAGGTTTCCGACAAGCGGACCTTCCCGGCGATCGACATTTCGCGCTCCGGCACCCGCAAGGAAGAACTGATCACCGATCCGCAGCTCCTGAAAAAGATGTACGTGCTGCGCCGGATCCTCAATCCGATGGGCACGATGGACGCGATCGACTTCCTGCTCGACAAGCTGCGCAACACCAAGAACAACGCCGAATTCTTCGAGTCGATGAATACCTGAGTCATTCGACGGTTTTGGAAAGAGGGGCGTCCTTTGCAAGGGGCGCCCCTTTTTGCTGCTCGGATTGCTGCAGCATTGGTGTAGCATAAATGGAGCTGGCGGGTTTTCCGGTAGCCCCACAAGTAACTGAGATATCTTGTTAATCTTGGTTTTTACTAGCCCGATAATCTGCATCGGTCGGCAAGATTAACCTGCAAAATTGCTGCGGACCGCCGGTTCTTTGCCGAAATGAAGTTACGTTGCCTTTTCAACGGGCTCGGAGGCAAATAGGTGATGCATCCCCGCGAACAGACCATTTTTGCCGTTTCGTCGGGCCGGCTGCCGAGCGCGATTGCCATCGTGCGGGTATCCGGGCCGCAGGCCGGGGCGGTTCTGACTGCACTTGCCGGAAAGCTGCCGGCGCCGCGCATGGCGACGCGCGCGCTATTACGGGATGCGAATCAGCAACCGATCGACGATGCGGTGATCCTGTGGTTTCCCGGACCGGCCAGTGCAACCGGTGAGGACATCGCCGAATTTCACGTTCACGGTGGGCGGGCGGTACTGGCGGCGCTGTTCACGGCGCTCTCGGCCTTCGCCGAGCTGCGCGCGGCGGAGCCGGGCGAGTTCACCCGGCGCGCCTTCGAGAATGGCAAGCTTGACCTCACCGAGGCCGAAGGTCTCGACGATCTGATTCATGCCGACACCGAGCGGCAACGGCGCCAGGCGCTGCGTCAGCTGAGAGGCCTGCTCGGTGAGCGCGCGCGCAACTGGCGCGACCAGATTATCGAGGCCTCCGCACTGATCGAGGCCGGCATCGATTTCTCCGATGAAGGCGACGTGCCCACCGAGCTGATCGCACCGGCGGTGGCAAGGATCAAGACGCTGCTCGGCGAGATCGAGGAAGTACTTGCGGCACAGGGGCGGAGTGAACGGCTGCGCGACGGGCTGGTGGTCGCGATCGCGGGCCCGCCCAATGTTGGCAAGTCGACGCTGATGAATACGCTGGCGCGGAGGGAGGTTGCGATCGTCTCGCCGCACGCCGGCACCACGCGCGACGTGATCGAGGTGCAGCTCGATCTCTCTGGCTATCCGGTGACGGTGATCGACACCGCGGGCATTCGCGAGACCGACGATCCCGTCGAGCAGGAAGGCGTGCGGCGGGCGAGGACGCGCGCGGCGGAAGCCGATCTGGTCCTGTGGATCAGCGATGCGCAACACGATGAGCGCGCCCAGCAGGTCGATGCGCCGGTGTGGCGGGTCCGGAACAAGGTCGACCTGGATGCGGCAGCAGCCGATCGGACGAATCGCCAAAAACCGGCGGATTATTTGGGGCAGGGTCGGGGAGGCACGGATTTCGGAATTTCGGCGAGCCGGGGCGATGGGATTGCGGAGTTGATTGCCGCCGTGGTCGGCTTTGCGGAAAAATATTTCGGCGCGGACGACGGGGCCCTGATTGGGCGGGAGCGGCAGCGGAAATTGCTGCAGCAAACCGCGGCTTCGCTGCAACGGAGCATAGCAGCGGTTCGGGAGGGCGAGGAACTGGCGGCCGAGGATCTGCGGATGGCTGCCTATTCGCTCGGGCGGCTCTTGGGCCGGGTCGATGTCGAAGATATCCTCGATGTGATCTTTCGGGAATTCTGCATCGGCAAGTAATAGTCTTATATGAGAGAAATATTTCTTAATTCATAATATCGTTTCACGTGAAACCCCCTCGGAAGGATCAGCGCTGTTTCACGTGAAACATAGCCCCGCGCCGAACTTACCGCTTTCGGGATTTGCTGCCTCGGGATAAAAGTCCGGCCATGCTGACCCGGCCAGGATCATTCGACGTCATCATCATCGGCGGCGGCCACGCCGGCTGCGAGGCCGCGAGCGCGGCTGCGCGCCTAGGCGCCCGGACGGCGCTGCTCACCCATCGATTTGCGACCATCGGCGCCATGTCCTGCAACCCCGCGATCGGCGGGCTCGGCAAGGGCCATCTGGTACGCGAGGTCGATGCGCTGGACGGTTTGATGGGTCGCGTGGCCGACGCCGGCGGCATCCAGTTTCGGATGCTCAACCGGCGCAAGGGACCGGCGGTGCGCGGGCCGCGTGTCCAGGCTGACCGCAAACTCTATGCCGCGGCGATGCAAGCCGCGATCCTGGAAACGGCCAATCTCGGCGTGATCGAAGGCGAGGCCGACGAGCTCATTGTTCGGGACGGCCGCGTCACCGGCATTCGCCTGGCCAACGGCCGTGAGCTGTCGGCTGGCGCGGTGGTGATCACGACCGGGACCTTCCTGCGCGGGCTGATCCATCTTGGCGAGAAGAACTGGCCGGCCGGCAGGGTTGGCGAGGCGCCGGCGCTGGGTCTCACGAAGTCCTTCGAAGCCGCCGGCTTTACGCTGGGACGGCTGAAGACCGGGACTCCGCCGCGGCTCGACGGTACCACGATCGACTGGTCGGCAGTGGAGATGCAGCCCGGCGATGAGCCGCCGGAGCCGTTTTCGGTGCTGACCGAGAAAATCACGACGCCGCAGATCCAGTGCGGGATCACCCGCACCACCGCGGCGACCCACGAGGTGATCCGGGCCAATGTGCATCGCTCGCCGATGTATTCCGGGCAGATCAAGAGCACTGGTCCGCGCTATTGCCCCTCTATCGAGGACAAGATCGTCCGTTTCGGGGATCGCGACGGCCACCAGATTTTTCTGGAGCCGGAAGGGCTCGACGATTCCACCGTCTATCCCAACGGCATCTCGACCTCGCTTCCGGAAGAGGTGCAGCTCAAGATCCTGGCTTCGATCCCGGGACTGGAGCGTGCGCGGATGGTCCGCCCGGGCTACGCCATCGAATACGACCACGTCGATCCCCGCGAACTCGATCCCACCTTGCAGACCAGGCGGCTGCGTGGGCTGTTCCTGGCCGGGCAGATCAACGGCACCACGGGATATGAAGAGGCCGCCGCCCAGGGCCTGGTTGCCGGGCTCAACGCAGCCTTGGCGGCCGGCGGCTCCGACCCGGTCGTGTTCGACCGTGCGGAGGGCTACCTCGGCGTCATGATCGATGATCTTGTGACGCGCGGCATTACCGAGCCGTACCGGATGTTCACCTCGCGGGCCGAATACCGGCTGACCCTTCGGGCCGACAATGCTGACCAGCGGCTGACCGATAAGGGGATCGTGCTGGGTTGCGTAGGGCAGGTGCGCTCGCAGTATCACCACGCCAAGATGGCGGCGTTGGAAGCCGCGAAGGTTCTGACCAAGTCGCTGACGCTGACGCCGAACGAGGCTGCCCGGTATGGCCTGGCGCTCAACAAGGATGGCCAGCGCCGCTCGGCCTTCGAGCTGTTGGCCTATCCGGAGATCGGCTGGAGCGAGATCCGTGGGATCTGGCCCGAGCTCTCGGCCATTGAACCAGGGATCGCGGTCCATCTTGAGATCGATGCGAAGTACGACGTCTATCTGAAGCGCCAGATCGCCGACGTCGACGCTTTCCGGCGCGATGAAGGGCTGATTCTCGGGGATATTGATTACCTGAAGGTGCCGGGGCTCTCCAACGAGGCGCGCTCGAAGCTCGAAGCCGCGCGTCCGTGGACGGTAGGGCAGGCGGGCCGGCTTGATGGAATGACTCCGGCGGCACTCGGCATCCTGGCCGCCTATCTGCGACGGGAAGCCCGGCGGAGGCCTTCAGCGCTCGGATAGAGTTGTTTCACGTGAAACGGGAGGGCGTTCTGATATCGTAACCCGGATGGAGCGGAGCGTAATCCGAGTGGGAGCCACAGCTCTGACGCGAGGCGCATGCGCCAAGCGAAAAGACCAGGATTGCGCCCCGCTCCATCCCGGCGACGCTCTGGATCGTTTCACGTGAAACGACGGTTGCGGTCTCAAAACGAAGGCGCAATCCGGGACGCCTTGCTGTAAGAATGGATGGCCTCGCGGAGCCCCGTCGTCAGGCGCCCGCTTCCGACCCGACGACAATGCCGACTTCAATCTGATCCCACGACCTCATCAATGGAAACGATTTCCAGCTCATCGAATTCCGGTCCCACTGCCGACAAGGCGGAGGCGCTGAAGCTCACGCCTGTTTCACGTGAAACGGAAGCGCGGCTGGATCGCTACCTCGATCTGCTCCGGGAATGGCAGGCCAAAACCAATCTGGTGTCGCCTTCGACGCTGCCGAAGCTCTGGACCCGCCACGTCGCCGATTCGCTCCAACTTTTGACGATCGCACCCTCAGCCGGGTTCTGGGTCGACCTCGGCAGCGGAGGCGGTTTTCCTGGCGTGGTGCTGGCCTGTGCGCTGGCAGAAACACCAAGTGCGATGGTCCATCTGGTTGAGCGCAACGCCAAGAAGGCCGCCTTCCTGCGGGAGGCGTTGCGAATCACCCATTCGCCCGGCACGGTTCATCTCGCAGACATCGGGGATTGTGTGGATAGAATCACTGGCCCGGTGGATTGCATCACCGCTCGGGCGGTGGCTCCGCTACACCAACTCATCGGTTTCGCGGAGCCGCTGGTGAAACGGGGCGCAAAAGCCTTGTTTCTCAAAGGCCAAGATGTAGAGGCCGAATTGACCGAGGCCACTAAATATTGGAAGATTGATCCGCATCTGCATTCCAGCCGCACCGGTGGACATGGCTGGATCGTCGAGCTCGATCGCATCGAGCGGCGCAGTCCGTCCGCCAAAGCCTATGGCACCCGCGCATGACCGTAATTGATCAGATTTATCAAGAGGATAAGGCGCCCACCCCGCCCGGCCACCCGCGCATCCTGGCGCTGGCCAACCAGAAGGGCGGCGTCGGCAAGACCACCACCGCGATCAACCTCGGCACCGCGCTCGCGGCCATCGGCGAGCGCGTGCTGATCGTCGATCTCGATCCGCAGGGTAACGCCTCCACCGGTCTCGGCATCGATCGCCGCAGCCGCAATTGCTCGACCTATGACGTCCTGATCGGCGAGGCGAATTTGCGGGAATCGGTGGTGCCGACCGCGGTGCCCCGGCTCCATATCGCGACGTCCACCATGGATCTCTCGGGCCTCGAACTCGAACTCGGAACGACTCCCGGGCGCGCCTTCCGGCTGCGCGATGCGATCGCCGCGCTGAACACCAACATCTCTCCGGACTCCGATTACACCTATGTGCTCATCGACTGTCCGCCGTCACTCAATCTTCTCACCGTCAACGCGATGGCGGCGTCCGATGCGATCCTGGTGCCGCTGCAATGCGAGTTCTTCGCGCTCGAGGGCCTGTCGCAATTGCTGCAGACGGTGGAGCAGGTGCGCACGACGCTCAATCCCAATCTGTCGATCCACGGCATCGTGCTGACCATGTTCGACTCCCGCAACAATCTGTCGAACCAGGTCGTCGCCGACGTCCGGCAGTTCATGGGCAGCAAGGTCTACAACACCATGATCCCGCGCAACGTGCGCATCTCCGAAGCGCCGTCCTACGGCAAGCCGGTGCTGGTGTACGATCTCAAATGCGTCGGCAGCGACGCCTATCTCAAGCTTGCGACCGAAGTAATCCAGCGCGAGCGCGAGCTGCGCACGCATTAGCCCAGCGAAGTCATTCCGGACAATCCGCATGAGCGGATTGATCCGGAATCTAGAGGTGACAAAAAAGATTCCGACGCCTGGATTCCGGGTTCGCGTCTGGCGACGCGCCCCGGAATGACGGTGAAGACGAAGTAAAACAGGAGCGCTCAAGTTGAATCCAAGGGAGCTGGCGATGGCCGACGAAGCGCGTTCGCGATTGGGCCGCGGTCTTGCAAGTCTGATCGGGGATGTCGGCGGCGAGGCCGCGCATGTCGAGCGGCCGCGCGCCCAGCGCAAGGTGCCGATCGAATTCCTGAAACCCAATCCGCGCAATCCGCGGCGTACGTTTTCCGATACCGAGCTCGGCGAGCTCGCCGATTCGATTCGGCAACACGGCGTGATCCAGCCGATCGTGGTGCGGCCCGTGAAGGGCGTGCAGGATCGCTTCGAGATCATCGCCGGCGAACGCCGCTGGCGTGCCTCGCAGATCGCGGGCCTGCACGACGTGCCGATCGTGCCGGTCGATGTCAGCGACAGCGACGCGCTCGAGCTTGCCATCATCGAAAATGTGCAGCGCGAAGACCTCAACGCGATGGAAGAAGCGCAGGGCTATCACGCGCTCGCCAATGAATTCAAACGCAGCCAGGAGGAGATCGCCAAGATCGTCGGCAAGAGCCGCAGCCATGTCGCCAACATGATGCGGCTGACCAAGCTGCCGGCCGAGGTGCAGGCCTATATCGCGCTCGGCCAGTTGTCGGCCGGCCACGCCCGCGCGCTGATCGGCGTTCCAGATCCTGCGGCCGCCGCCAAGCGCATCGTCGAGGAAGGCCTCAACGTCCGCCAGACCGAGGAGCTGGCCCATGTCGAGGGGGTGCCGGTGCGCAAGCCGCAAAAGGCCCGCGGCGGCAAGGTGAAGGATCCAGACACGGTCGCGCTGGAGAAAACCGTCAGCGACGCGCTCGGGTTTGCAGTCAACATCGATCACCGCGATTCCGGCGGCACCGTTCACATCCGCTACCGCGACCTCGATCAGCTCGACGAGATCGTGCGCAGGCTGGGGACGAAGGGGTAGCCCGGCATTCTGGGGCGAGGGAGACGAGAACAATTCGGCAGCTATCCGCGCGACGCTACAAAAATTCGGCGACAACGCTAATTTTACCGACAATCGCTCGATTGAAGGCGACCATATCTTCCGCAGGGATCCAGTATTCCAGGTGAGCCGAGCCGCCGGCCTTTTGGACTGAATAATTGTCCAAGAAGCTGCGCCGTACTTGAAGGCGAGTGACGAAGCCGGAGCCACTGGCGGGAACGTTCCAGTCGCGCGCGATCTTCACGGCATATTCTTCCGAGAGCACGGGATAGAAGATTGGCTGATCGGGAAGCCGTGGCGGGAAAGCCCGCATATTTGCTTTTCGGATTAATTCCAGCTCGCGCGGTCCGACTGGACGCCAGAGCGTTACGGCATCCAGTTCGGATATTTCGGTCTCTGGCATTCTATGCACGCCGCTTCGCGTTTACCGCGATCGACAGCAGGGTGCGCTGCGCGATCACCGCCGCCAGCGGCGCCTGCTTGCGCAGGTCGAGCGCGGCCGTGGCAAGCTGATCGATGATGGCCGCCAGCCGCGCCGGATTGAAATTGCGCAGCGCGGTTTCGACATTTCCCTTTCGCGAAAAATGCAGGCGCGGAAACCCGCTGTCGAGCAATGTCGACAGCGGCGTTCCCTCGCCGAGCGCCAGCGCCGATTTGTGCAGCCATGCCGCCTGCCGCTGGGCGGCCGCGATAATCATGCCGGGGTAGGTGCCGGCGGTCACGGCCTTGGCAAATTCGGTCTCGACCAGCTCCGGCTTCCCCGCAAAGGCGCCGTCCACGATCGGATCGATCTTCAACTCGGAAGCATCGGACACCACCGTCATCACGTCGTCGAGCGTGACCTCGCCATTGCCGTGGGCGTACAGCGCAAGCTTTTTCAGTTCGTTGCGCGAGGCCTGGCGGTCGCCGCCGAGCAGCGACACCAGCGTGGCGCGCGCGTCCGGCGCAATCCGCAGGTTCGAAGGCCGCAATTCGTCGTCGATCAGTTTGGCAAGGTCGCGTTCGCCGTCGGGATAGCAGCCGATCGCGACCGCGGTCTTGGCGCGCTCGCACGCCTTCCGCAGCGGCGATTCAGGCCGCAACTCGCCGGCCTCGATTACGACGCGGCAGTCCTTCGGCGGCGCCTCCGCCAGCGTGTCGACGCCGCTGGCAAAGCTGCGGGAGCCGGCGCGGACGCGGATTGCGCGGCGGCCGCCGAACAGCGGGATCGTCATCGCCTCGTCGACCAGCCGGGACGGCTCGGCCGCCAGCTCGTCGCCATCCAGCCTCACCAGCGAAAACGGATCGTTGGGGTCATCGACCGCGGATGCCAGCAGTGCGTCGGCACGCTCGCGGACCAGGCCCGCATCGGGACCATAAAGCAGGATGATCGGGCGGCCCGGATCGGGCCGGGCGAGAAAGCTGTCGATTTCTTTTCCGCGAAGCGCGACCACAGGCAGCCTATTCGGGGATGGTCCGAAGGACCAGAGCCGGATCTCGGGATTCCGGGCCCGCGCTGACCCGCGCCCCGGAATGACGGGGTTTAACTGCCGGCGACGAAGAATGAAGCCAGCCGGGTCTGGATATTATCCGCGATCTCCTGGGCGGCGCGATCCTCGGCGTCGCGGATGGCGCGGGACCGGGCGAAGCGCTGATAGGATCCCGGCATGTCGTAGGAGACGCGGGAGAACGTCGTACCGGTCATGACCGACTTGTTGGTAGCGATCTCGATCAGATTGTATTGCGCGTCGACGCCGTAATTTTCGCTCGAGGGCAGCCCTGTGTTGATGTCGACCATCAGCGACGAGCGGGTGCTGGCGAACCGGATCACCAGCCGGTGGGTGGGCGCCATGCCGGTGGCAGTGCCGTAGAGCTTGAACGCCAGCGCATTACGGATTTCCACGCCAACGCGCGCGTCGCGCGAGGCGTTGGGCTTGTCAATCGGCGGCAGTTCCACGCCCAACAGCTTTTCGCGCAGGGCCGGGGTGCCGTCGGCATGTTCGGCATACATGGGTTGGAAACAGCCGGCCGTAAGCGCCGCCAGGGCGACCACTGCCAACAGCCGGGCGGCGATGCGAAACCTAGCCAACGACATTCACGATCCTCATGGGAACAATGATCACCTTGCGGACGGCCTTGCCACCCAAGGCCTGTCTTACCGCATCAAGCGCCAGAACGGCAGCCTCTATCTCGGGATTTTGCGCACCCCGTGGCACGGTTACATCACCCCGCTTCTTGCCGTTGACCTGGACCACCAGCGTCACCGTATCTTCAACCAGCAAATCGCGTTCGATTTGGGGCCAACCGGCCTCCGAAACCAGCCCGGATTGGCCCAATACGCCCCAGCATTCCTCGGCCAGATGCGGCATCATCGGCGCGAAAAGTTGAACAAGGATCGCCGCGGCCTCGCGGATCGCCCACCCAAGGTCGGGGGAGGGCTGCCCCTCGCGGGCCAGCACCTCGCCCAGGGCATTCGAGAATTCACGGATATAGGCGAGGCAGACGTTAAAATGCAGCTTTTCGATGCCGGTCGTGACCTTGTCCAGCGCTCCGTGCGCGGCCTTGCGCAGCGCCAGCGCATCGGTGCCGAACGAAGCCGGCCGCGCCGCCGGCGCGGACTTGCATATTTCGGCGGATTCGTTGACCAGCCGCCATAGCCGCTGCACGAAGCGCGAGGCGCCTTGCACCCGCTCGTCGCTCCAGATTACGTCGCGGTCGGGCGGGGAGTCTGACAGCATGAACCAGCGCGCGACGTCGGCCCCATAGGTGGCGATGATGTCGTCGGGATCGACCGTGTTGCGTTTCGACTTCGACATCTTCTCGATCGCGCCGATATGGATGTCCTCGCCCGTCGCCATCAGAACCGCGCGTTTGCCGTTGCCGCCGGTCTCGATCCGCACTTCCGCCGGCGTCACATAGGAGCCGTCGGCCTTTTGATAGGTCTCGTGCACCACCATGCCCTGCGTGAACATGCCGGCGAAGGGTTCGTCCATGCCGATATGGCCGGTGGCCTTCATGGCGCGGATGAAGAAGCGGCTGTAGAGCAGATGCAGAATCGCGTGCTCGACGCCGCCGATATACTGGTCGACCGGCATCATCCGGTTCACCACGGCAGGCGTGGTCGGGGCGCTTTCGTTCCAGGGATCGGTGAAGCGCGCGAAGTACCAGGACGAGTCGACAAAGGTGTCCATGGTGTCGGTTTCGCGCTGGGCGTTGCCGCCACATTGCGGGCAGGTGACGTGCTTCCAGGTCGGGTGATGGTCGAGCGCGTTGCCGGGCTTGTCGAAGCTGACGTCCTCCGGCAGCACCACCGGCAGATCCTTGTCGGGCACCGGCACGACATCGCATTTCGGGCAGTGGATCACCGGAATAGGGCAGCCCCAATAGCGCTGGCGCGAAATGCCCCAGTCGCGCAGGCGGAAGTTCACCTGGCGCTCGCCGACCGGCATGTTGCCGCGCAGCTCACCCTCCAAGCGTTTTGCCACCTCTTCCTTCGCTTGCTCGATGGTCATGCCGTCGAGGAAGCGCGAATTGATCATGCGGCCGTCGCCGTCATAGGCGGTGTCGGTGATCACAAACGTCGTGGGGTCCTGGCCCTCGGGGCACACCACAGGAATATTGCCGAGCCCGTATTTGTTGACGAAATCAAGGTCGCGCTGGTCGTGCGCGGGGCAGCCGAAGATCGCGCCGGTGCCGTATTCCATCAGCACGAAGTTTGCCACGTAGACCGGCAATTTCCAGTTCGGATCGAACGGGTGGATCGCGCGGATGCCGGTATCGAAACCCTGCTTCTCGGCGGTGTCGATGATTTCCTGCGCGGTGCCGATGCGCTTGGTCTCGGCGATGAACTCGGCGAGTTTTTGATCCTTTGCAGCGGCAGCCTGCGCCAGCGGATGGTCGGCCGCGATCGCCATGAACTTGGCGCCAAACAAGGTGTCGGGCCGCGTGGTAAAAATCTTCAGTTCGGTTTCGCCGGCCGGCGTGGTCGAGGGATCGAGCGCGAAACGGACCAAGAGGCCCTCGGATCGCCCGATCCAGTTGCGCTGCATCAGCCGCACCTTGTCGGGCCAGCGATCCAGCGTGTCGAGCGCGTCGAGCAATTCCTGCGAATACTTCGTAATCTTGAAGACCCACTGGTTCATCTCGCGCTGCTCGACGACCGCGCCGGAACGCCAGCCGCGTCCGTCGATCACCTGCTCGTTGGCGAGCACGGTCATGTCGACCGGGTCCCAGTTGATCTTGCGCTTCTCGCGCTCGGCCAGGCCTTCGCGCAGAAAATCCAGGAACATCTTCTGCTGATGCTTGTAGTAAGCGGGATCGCAGGTCGCGAATTCGCGTGACCAGTCGAGCGACAGCCCGATCGAGCGCAGCTGTTTCTTCATCGCGGCGATGTTGTCGTAGGTCCACGCCTTGGGCGCCACCTTGCGCTCGATGGCGGCGTTCTCGGCCGGCAGCCCGAACGCGTCCCAGCCCATCGGGTGCAGCACGTTGAACCCCTTGGCGCGCATGAACCGCGCCAGCACGTCGCCCAGCGTGTAGTTGCGGACATGCCCGATATGGATGCGCCCGGAGGGGTAGGGGAACATCTCGAGCACGTAATATTTCGGCCGCGGATCGTCGTTTTTGGCGGCGAAGATCGTCTTTTCGTCCCACTGGCGCTGCCAGCGCGGCTCGGATTCACGGGCGTTGTAGCGTTCGGAGGTCATGGATTCGCTAGGCTTTTCAGGGATTCGGAGCCATCTAGGGGACGGCGGACTAGGCCATAAAAGACCGCGATGGGTCAATGGCTTGGGGGCCGGCGATACCGCCGTTTGCGGGATGTGGAAATTCGGAAAATCAACATTCGATCGTTGCGAAAAAGCGGCGATCCCCGGCCCCTCGCCAGTCGGAACATTTCGCTCGATCGGATTGAGGCAGGCTTAACCCTTCCGTGAGACGATGTGTCGGGCGAACCGCAACAGCAGACGCGAGATCATTTCAGATCGTGACCGGGGACGCGTTCGACGAGCTTGATTTTGAATACGCTACGGCTTTCGCGGAAAAAGCCGTGCGCGCGATGTCGCAATATCGCGTACCGCCGACGCCGAACAATTTTCACACCTGGTTCAAATATTCCCTCGGCGTCTCGCCCGATCTCAAGCGGGCCATCGACATTCTGATCGGCAACAAGCGAAAGTTCGACGCCGCTACCAATCGTGACTTGTTCGCCATGTATGTCCGGGCCGACACCGGCGACGACAGTGACGTCAACAATTTTTCACAGCAGCTGCATTCGGTCATGGCCTCCGCCAAGCAGTATCTGAACGTGGCCATCGCCGATAACCGGTCGCAAATGATGGCGATCGGCGATATCGCCGAGCGAAGCGAAGCCGGGGTCGATCCGGCACCGCTGGTCGAAAATCTGCTGAACGAGCTGGCCAAGGCCGTCAACCGGGCAGCGAAGCTGGAGGCTCGCTTCGCCGAGTCGACGCGGGAACTGGACGCGATCCGCGACTCCTTGAGCAAATCGGAGGAACGCGCCAAGACCGACACGCTCACCGGCCTGCCAAACCGCCGCGCGCTCGAGGAATTTTTCCGCAAGGCCCAGATCGCGGCGATGGAAAAAGGCGAGCCGCTCAGCGTCCTTTTGATCGACATCGATCATTTCAAGAAGTTCAACGACAGTTTTGGGCACGGGGTCGGCGACCAGGTGCTTCGGTTGATGGCCAGCGTGCTGCGGGAACGGCTGCGGGAATCCGATCTGCCCGCCCGGTACGGCGGGGAAGAACTGATCGCCGTGCTTCCGGGCGCAGACCTTGCCACCTGTGCGGCGGTCGCCGAGCGGATACGCCGCCTGATCTCGGAGTGTCGTATCACCCGCCGCTCGACCCAGGAGCTGCTTCCCAGCATCACGGTGTCGATTGGCGTCGGACAATTTCAGTTCGGCGAGTCGATGGCGGATCTAATTGAGCGATGCGATCGCGCGCTCTATCTGGCCAAGCGAAACGGCCGGAACCGGGTCGTGACCGAGGCCGAGCTTGATCGCGAAATGGCTGCGAGCTGAGGCTCTTTCGGACGACAAGAAAAAAGAAGCGTCAAAAGTCAAAACGAGAGAGTCTAGCTCGCCATAGCGACCGCGCCGTCGGTGCCTCGCCCAAAACCGTGTTCGACCACGGCGTTGCGGCCGCGGTGTTTGGCGGCATAGAGGGCAGCATCGGCGGCCTCGATCAGGTCGCCCGGCTGCTGCTCGGCATTTGGCCTGGTGCAGGCGACGCCGACACTGACGGTGACTTTCTGGTAGCTCGAGGTCGCGTGCGGCATCGCCAGGGCTTCGACCGATATACGGACCGTTTCGCCGATCTCCACCGCCCGCTTCGCCTCGGTGTTCGGCAGCAACAGACAAAATTCCTCGCCACCATAGCGCCCGGCAAAGCCTATGGTCTCGGCGGCAATTCCGGCCAGCGCTTCGCCGAGCCTGGAGAGGCAGGCGTCGCCTTCGGGATGGCCGTAGGTATCGTTGAACAGCTTGAAGTGATCGACATCGATCATCAGAAGCGACAATTCGCTGTTGTATTGCTGGGCCTTCATCCATTCGAAATCGAGCCGGCTCTGGAACCCGCGGCGGTTGGCGAGTCCGGACAGCATGTCGATCGAGGCGATCACGGTCAGCCGGTCGTTGGTCGCGACCAGCTCGCGCTCGCGCTCGCAAAGCTGCGCCGCCATCGCGTTGAAGGCGCGGGCCAGCGGAACGAATTCCGCCGGCAGCGATTTAGGCGCCGCGCGCACCGACCAGTCGCCCTGGCCGAAGCATTTCGCCACCGACGTGATCATCTCGATCGGCCCGATGATGAGTTTCTCGGCCGCGATCAGGGCGCCGAGCAGCACGAACAGGCTGACGAAGCCGAGCTGCAGATAGGCGGTGCGGATGTCGCGGTTGATGGCGGCCGATACCCTGGCTTCATCGATGCTGATGATCAGCCGCGATTCCGTGCCGGCGATGCGCGCATAACTGAGCGCGCGCCTCGATCCATCGGCGGCGACGAACGACAGCGTTCCCTGCGGCGCCTCCGAACCCATCGCCTCTTCGGCGATGGCCGACAGCAGCGGTATCGTATCCAGCGAATGACCGATCATGCTGGCCTCGTCCGCCGGCGCCGCCAGCACGGTCCCCGAGCCGTCGACCAGCACCGCCGAAATGCCGGGCCGGCCGCCGAGATTGCTCATGATCTTCGACATCCAGTCGAGATTGACGCCGGCGAGAATGACGGAATCCGACTCGTCGCTGATAGCCGATACCGGATAGGCCGCCATCACCACCGGCTTGTTGGTGATCCTGGCGAACAAATAGTCGCTGAAGACGATCTCGCGGGTTTCGCGCGCCTTCTTGAAATAGGGCCGATCATGGACGTCGAGCCCGACAAAGACGTTGTTGGTCGAGCATTGCACGCGGCCGTCACCTCCCACAATCAGCAGCGTGCGGATCCATGGCAGATTGGTCGGCAGGCTGGCGCGCAGGATTTCGCAACTGCGGCCGATGCCGCCCGCCGAGGCACGAATATAGGCGGCCGATTTCAATACCGTTTCGACCGACGAGATGACTTCCTGCTGGGCGTCGGCGCTGTGTTGCGCAAGGCTCGCAAATTCGGCGGTGGCGGCGGCGACTTGCTTGCTGCGGGCGTCCTCGAGCGATCGCACGCGTTCCAGCATCAAGGGCGCCACCAGGATCAGAGCCAGCAACGCGAGCCGCGCGCGGATTCCCAGAAGCTGTTTGAGCCTCACTCTGTTCCGGTTGAAACTGACGCGTGACATTTTTGGTCCCCAACCCCACATTTGAGGGTAAAGGGAATGGTTCAAAAAGACTTTCCCGGATTCGCTAAAATTCGAAAGACCCCGTAGATTTACCACCGGTCGACGAGCATGGCACCGCAAGACACTTCGCTGATAACCCCGCATTCACCAAATGGACTTGCCAATGTGGAGCAGGAGATCGCGCGCGCCTGCAAGGAAGCGCGCCGCGACCGTGCGTCGGTGACGCTGATCGCGGTGTCGAAGACGTTCGCCGCCGATGCGATTATCCCTGTAATCGAGGCCGGGCAGCGCGTTTTCGGGGAGAATCGCGTGCAGGAAGCCAAGGCCAAATGGCCAGGGTTAATGTCGTCTTACCAGGGCGTCGCCCTGCATCTGATCGGCCCGTTGCAATCCAACAAGGCAAAGGAAGCCGTGGCGCTGTTCGACGCCATCCATTCGGTCGACCGTCCCAGTATTTGCGAAGCGTTAGCCAAGGAAATCGAAACCCAGAAACGCCGGCCGCAATTATTCGTCCAGCTCAACACAGGCGAGGAGCCGCAGAAGGCCGGCGTCGCACCGGGCGAGGCCGATGCGTTTATCGCCAGCTGCCGCGATCGATATGGCCTGGCAATCTCCGGCCTGATGTGCATTCCGCCGGTCAGCGACGCACCCGCCCCGCATTTCGCGTTGACCGCAAAGATCGCCGCGCGCAACGGCCTGACTGGTCTGTCGATGGGCATGAGCGCCGATTTTGTCACCGCGATTCAGTTCGGGGCGACGCATGTGCGCGTGGGATCGGCGATCTTCGGGCACCGATAGCGCAAGGCCCTCGCCGTCGTCCTGAGGAGCGCGAAGCGCGTCTCGAAGGATGAGCCGCACATACCCCTGCCCTTCATCCTTCGAGGCTCCCTCAACGGCGCGATGCACCGTTGAACTCGCACCTCAGGATGACCCGCTCGGGTTTTACGCGAACCTGACCGAGACCTTTCCAAGCGAACCGAAATCGGCCTCGCAGACATCGCCTGATCGAATCGGCAGCGGCGGGTGGCAGGTGCCGGTGGTCACCACCTCGCCGGCCCGGAGCGTCGATCCGAGCTGCCGCAATTCGTTGGCGAGCCACGTCAGTGCGAGCCTGGGATCGCCGAGCACGTTCTTGCCGTGACCGATGAATTGCTGACCCCGCATCGTGATCACCGGCCTTTCGTCGACGAGGTCGAGTGCGCGCCAGTTCGCAACGGTCGGCGCGCCCAGCACGAACAAATGCGCGCAGGCATTGTCCGCGATGATCTGCTCGGTGCCGGCGCTGACGAAATCGGCGAACCGCGAATCCGGAATCTCGATCGCCGGATGCAGCGTGCCGACCGCGTCGAGCACCTCGCGCACGGCGTAGGGCTGCGACTGCGGCGGCAAGTCGGCAGCCATGCGAAAGGCAAATTCCGGCTCGGCGACGCGCATTTCATTTCCCGCCATCGAAGCGTTGCCGCCATCGGCAATCACGGTTTCGGACAGGATGCGTCCGGCCATCGGGCCGTCGACATTGATGTGCTTTTGCCCGGCCTCGCTGGTGGCTGCGATTTTCCAGCCGAACAGTTTCGCGTTCGAATAAATCTCGATCTTCTCCTGGATGGCATAGGCCTCGGCTCGGCTGCGCGGACGCAGCCGTGGTTCGAGGCCTGCGAACTTGGTGCCGGCGCGCCAATGATCGTGCAATGTCCGTGACGCTGCCGCTATCTGGTCTTCGTCGAGCATGGTTCTTGATACCCCTGAACGTAGCCCGGATTACGCTTCGCGTGCGCGGGGATGCAATACGGCAATCTCAGCCGATTACAATTTTCGTATTGGGTCCCAGCCGCGCCAACAGCCGCAGCATGGCCGATTTTGTCATCGAAACGCAGCCCGCGGTAGGCCCGAAATTTCCGCGTGCCAGATGCAGGAATACCGCGCTGCCGCGGCCTGCGATGCGCGGCGAGCGGTTGTGATCGATCTCGATGATAAAATCATAGAGGTGGTCGTCACGCCGGAGGCGGTCGCCGTCTTGGGCCCGATCCAGCCGGATGGGCTGGTTGTAATGGCGGCTTGCGGGGTCTTCGCACCAGGCGTCGTCAGCCGCGATCGTGCGAATCGGCAAGAAAGTCCGCGGCCGGGGGTGGCGGTCGGCGCGCCACCACAATTGCCGTGGCCTGAAGGTGCCTCGCGGGGTGCCGCCGTCGCCTTCGCGCTTGTTTGCCTTGATTCCACCGCGCCCCAAGGCAACCGGCACGCTCAAATCCCTCGCTCTGAGCCAGCCCCGGCGCGGGTCGCCGGCCGCGGAGCGAATCCAGATCGCGGAAAGCGGCAAGTCGCCCCGGGTTGATCGATAAGCGTTTGAAATGACTATATTTCCTCTAAGATTATCCACCATCCGGATTGTCTGTTCGCCCGCAATGCCCTATTTCATCCCCATTACAGGACATTCATCCAAATGGCACCGAGTTCTGGGCTAGACTGTGCTTCGGCTTGTGAATCTGTAACAGCCTCCTACCTCAATACGAATAAGACCTGACGAACCCTGAATCTACCAACCAAGACCAAGGCTCAAGGCGCGCTTTCTGCTTGCCCCGCAGCCCCCAGAGGATTGTACGCATGGCCAATGCCCGCAAGATCCTGATCGTGGATGACGATACCGATCTGCGTGATACGCTGGTGGAGCAATTATCGCTGCACGACGAGTTCGAAGCCTCCGCAGTGGATACCGGCGCCAAGGGCGCCAGCGCGGCCAAGGCCAATGCGCCGGATCTCGTGTTGATGGACGTCGGGCTGCCGGATACCGACGGGCGCGAGGTCGTGCGCTCCCTGCGCAAGGGCGGCTTCAAGGCGCCTATCATCATGCTCACCGGGCACGATACCGATTCGGACACCATTCTCGGCCTCGAATCAGGGGCCAACGACTACGTGGCGAAGCCGTTTCGGTTTGCGGTGCTGCTGGCACGGATCCGGGCGCAGCTCCGCCAGCATGAGGCCAGCGAGGACGCGGTATTTTCCGTCGGTCCCTACAGTTTCCGGCCCGGCTCCAAGATGTTGACCGGCGCCAACGCCCGGAAGGTGCGGCTGACGGAAAAGGAGACCGCGATCCTGCGTTTCCTGTACCGAGCCGGCCAGTTGCCGGTGTCGCGCGAGACGCTGTTGCAGGAGGTCTGGGGCTATAATTCCGGTGTCACCACCCACACGCTGGAAACCCATATCTACCGGCTGCGCCAGAAGATCGAAAAAGATGCAGCCAATCCCGAGATCCTGGTGACGGAGGCCGGTGGCTACAAGCTGGTGCCGTGATACGATTCGGACCGTGATGCGAATCGGGCGGTGATTCGTATCCATCGGCTTAATTGCGCGCCCCGATCACCGGTCCTCTATGTCGATCGAAGATGATGTTGCCCTGCTCGAGCGAGTCCCAACCCTGCGCCTGTTGGGAGCGGGTTCCTTGCGCATGCTCGCGATCGGCTCCGAGCAGCGCGGTTTCGCTCGCGGCGATGTGCTGTTCAACGTAGGCGATGAGGCCGACGCGGGCTTCGTCGTTCAGCGCGGCGCGTTCCGGATCGAGGACGGCGCCGGCGCCGAAATGATCGCAGGTCCGGGCGCTCTGATCGGCGAGCTCGCGCTGATCACTGCGATGGCGCGCCCCGCCTCCGCGACGGCGATCGAACATTCCGCGGTGATCAGGATCGCGCGAAGCCTGTTTCAGCGCGTGCTGGAGAGCGATCCGGCCGCGGCACGCCGGCTGCGCGACGAATTCGCTTCCCGTACCAGCCAGATCGCCAGCGATATTCTGATGGCGGGCGCGAAGCTGAGTATCTAGCGCCACCGGCTCTACAGGGCGTGGGAATAGAGTTCGAAGGACTCACACCTCCAGCGTCACCGTTACCGGCACATGGTCGGACGGCCGCTCCCAGCCACGCGCATCGCGCGTGATCCGGAAATCGCTGACGCCATCCTTCAATGCGCGCGAGACCCAGATGTGATCGAGCCTTCGGCCGCGATCGCCCACCGTCCAGTCCGCGGCGCGGTAGCTCCACCAGGTGTAGACCTTTTCCGACAGCGGAATGCGCTCGCGCGCGACGTCGAACCATTCGCCATGCGCCTGCGCTGCCAACAGCTTCTCGCATTCGATCGGGGTATGCGACACCACCTTCAGTAGCTGCTTGTGCGACCACACGTCGTTGTCGTGCGGCGCGACATTGAGATCGCCGACCAGGATATGGCGGTCGTCGCCGCGCGGATGCAACGGCTCGCAGGCCTTCATCTCGTCGAGAAACTGCAGCTTGTGCTCGAATTTCGGGTTGAGCGCGGGATCGGGAATATCGCCGCCGGCCGGAACGTAGAAATTATGCACGACCAGGGGTTTCGACAGTTGCGCCTTTTCGCCGAAGGCGACCGTGATGTGCCGCGAATCGATCTTGTCGCAGAAGGTGCGGATATCCGTGGTCTCGAACGGCAGCTTCGAAACCACGGCGACACCGTGATAGCCCTTCTGCCCGTTCAGCGCGACGTGCTCATAGCCCAAGCGCTTGAAGCGCTTCAGCGGGAAAGCGTCATCGATGCATTTGGTTTCCTGCAGGCACAGCACGTCCGGCCGCACCGCCTTGAGGAATTTGGCGACGAGGTCGATGCGCAACCGCACCGAATTGATATTCCAGGTTGTCAGAGAGAAGCGCATGGCGTCCGGCTGGGCAGGAAAACGTGCGATTGAAGACGCACGTCTCTGCCCGGCAATCAAGAATGATTTTCAGCCGGGCGGCGTTCCGTAGTTGGTAAAGTCGATCTTGAACAGGCTGGGATCGGGTTTCCTCGAGGAGTCCAGATTGTAGATCGCGACCGTGGTGTCATAGCCCTGCGGATCGGTCACCGTCCACTGCTTGAGCTGGCCGTCCTTGGCGCCGACCATCAGCATCAGTCGGCTGGTGCCGATCAGCGCCTGCTTCTCCTCGATGGTGACGCTGACGAAGAGGTCATCGGACGTCACGCTGACGACGTTGGTGTCCTTCATGAGGTCGATGCGATCCGACAACAGATAGCGCAGCGGCGTCTGCGATAGCGGATAGATGTCCTGGGTCGCGAGCTTGCGATCGCGCACCGCCACCGCCGATCCGTCGGCGATGATGTCGATCGGACTCGGATCGTCATACTCGAAGCGCACTTTGCCGGGCTTCTGGATGTAGAAGTCGCCCTTGGTCTTGCTGCCGTCGGGACCTACTTGCACAAAATTTCCGGCCAGTGTCTGCAGCGACGACAAATAGGCGCTCACCTTGGCGGCCTGGGCCTTCTGGCCGGCATCGAAGCTCGCAAAAATGCTGGCAGGAATATTCCGCCGCGGATCCGGAATCACCGGGTCCGGCGGCGTCGCCGAAGTCGCACCGGTCGTGACCGGCGCTTTCTGCTGTTCCGATGCACCCATCTGTACGCGGTCGCGTGCCTTCGGCGCGGGCTTTGGTATCGGGAGGTTCTGCGCGGAAGCGGATGGTGCGACGGCAACGCAGACCACGGATGCCGTAATCAGCAATATCAGCCCATGGCGCATGCCGCCCCCGGCGGTTGGCCGGGCCCTTCGAAGTTTTGGATTTCCAGGAAGTTTTGGATTTCTATTCAACGCGGGATCCTGTCGGGCTATCGCCTATTTTATCGTGATTTCGACTAAAGGAGATAACGTTTTTCCGTGAAAATTAAATTCCAATCTCGCAAAATCCTTCGGCCGGGTGCTTCCACTCAAAAGCCGCTTTCTTCCTCCTCGACCAGAATCTCGCGTTTTCCGGCGTGATTCGCCTGGCCGACGATGCCCTCGAGTTCCATACGCTCCATCAGCGAGGCTGCGCGGTTATATCCGATCTGCAGCCGGCGCTGGATGTAACTGGTGGAGGCCTTGCGGTCGCGCTTGACGATCGCCACCGCCTGCGAGAACAGGTCGCCGCCGCCATCGCTGCCCATGCTGGTGGAGTCGAACACCGCACCGTCTTCGTCGGTGGGCTCTTCCGCGGTGACCGCTTCGAGATATTCCGGCTGACCCTGCGTCTTGAGGTGACGCACCACCTTCTCAACCTCTTCGTCCGAGACGAAGGGCCCGTGCACGCGGCTGATGCGGCCGCCGCCGGCCATATAGAGCATGTCGCCCTGTCCGAGCAGCTGTTCGGCGCCCATCTCGCCGAGGATGGTGCGGCTATCGATTTTCGAAGTGACCTGGAATGAGATGCGGGTCGGGAAGTTCGCCTTGATGGTGCCGGTAATGACGTCGACTGAGGGGCGCTGCGTGGCGAGAACCACGTGCAGGCCGGCGGCGCGCGCCATTTGCGCCAGGCGCTGCACCGCGCCTTCGATGTCCTTGCCGGCGACCATCATAAGGTCGGCCATTTCGTCGACGATGATGACGATATAGGGCAGCGGGTCGAGATCGAGCTTCTCGTCCTCGTAGATCGCCTTGCCGGTCTCCTTGTCGAAGCCGGTATGCACCGTGCGCGTCAGTTCCTCGCCCTTGGATTTGGCTTCCAGCAGGCGAGCGTTGTAGCCGTCGATGTTGCGCACGCCGAGCTTCGACATCCTCTTGTAGCGCTCTTCCATCTCGCGCACCGCCCATTTCAGTGCGACCACGGCCTTTTTCGGGTCGGTCACGACCGGCGTCAGCAAATGCGGAATGCCGTCATAGACGGAGAGCTCAAGCATCTTGGGATCGACCATGATCAGGCGGCACTGATCCGGACGCAGCCGGTACAGCAGGCTAAGGATCATGGTGTTGATGGCGACCGATTTGCCGGAGCCGGTGGTGCCCGCGATCAGCAGATGCGGCATGCGCGCCAGGTCGACGATGATGGAATCGCCGCCGATATTCTTGCCGAGACATAGCGGAAGCTTCGCGACCGTTTCCGCATAGTCCTTGATCGCCAGCAATTCGCGCAAATAGACCTTCTCGCGATGCGGATTCGGCAGTTCGATGCCGATAGCGTTGCGGCCGGGAACCACCGCGACGCGCGCCGAGAGCGCGCTCATTGATCGCGCGATGTCGTCGGAAAGCCCGATCACCCGCGACGATTTGATGCCGGGCGCGGGCTCGAGTTCGTACAGCGTCACCACCGGACCCGGATGAGCCTTGACGATTTCGCCGCGGACGCCGAAATCGCCGAGCACGCCTTCCAGCGCGCGCGAATTGGATTCCAGCTCCGACTTGCTGAGCGGCTGGCGGTCGGAGGCCCTCGGCGCGGTCAGCACGGAAACCGGCGGCAGTTCGAACCGGTCGGAGGATTTGCGCGACGGCGCACGGGCCGCGGCCTTCTTGCGCGGAGCGCGGGCGGCGGGCGCCCCCTCTTCCTCGTCGTCTTCCTCGTCGTCGAGTTCTTCTTCCGCCCGCGGGGCCAATGATGGCGCCGTGCGGCCGAGGCTGGGCTCCTGGCGTTCGAACGAGAGCGGGCGTGGCGTCGCCGCGCTTGAGACCAGCGAGCCATAAGCCAGCGTCAACAACCGCCACAGCCGCGCCTTCGCGCTCATCGCGGCGTGAAACGCCCATCCCAGCGACACCGAACCGGCGTCTTCGTCTTCCTCGAACGGCGTTTCATCGTCCTCGATCGAGGTCAAATCGTCCTCCTGCGGGCGCGAGCCCATGCCGCTCGCGAACAAGAATGCCGCGACGCAGGCCGCGAACAGGATAGTCCCGAGCACCAGCCGATAGAGCAGACCGGGCGGGCCGAACACCACCGCCGGCGCGCGTACCAGCGCGTCGCCAACGACGCCGCCGAGTCCGGTCGGCAGCGGCCACGCGCCGCCATGCGGCCAGCAGCTGGCAAAACCCGCAGCGATCGCCGCGCACAGGATCCAGCAACCGATTCGCAGCGCCTCGCGGTCGAAGCCGCGATGGGTCAACATCCGCCAGCCCCATATGGCGACCGGCAGGATCAGCATGATCGCGCCCAAACCCATAATCTGCATCAGGAGATCGGCGGCGATTGCGCCTGGATAACCGAGGACGTTGCGGATGGCGCGCGACGTCGCATGGCTGAGGCTCGGGTCCTGCACCGACCAGGTCATCAGCGCTGCCGCCGCCAAGCCCGAGAGTCCGATCAGGCCGAGGCCTGCGAGTTCGCGCAGGCGCCGCGTCAGGGCCTCGCGGATCACGGCCGGCAACTGGCCGACCAGGGGAATGACACGTTCGATCGCCGGCATGCTCATGGGCCTTCGCGACTAATCCAGAATTTCCACCAGCCGGTGCAACGCCTCGGCTGTCGTTTCGCTGTCCGCGACCAGCGCCAGGCGAATATAGCCGGCACCGGGATTGCTTCCGTCGTGTTGCGGCCGCGCCAGGTAGCTTCCGGGCACCACGCGCACGCCGGCTTCCTTGTAGAGTCTCACCGTGGCCGCCTCGTCGCCGCCGCGATCCGACACGTCGAGCCAGACGCAGAAGCCGCCGGCCGGCCTGACATAGCCATAGCGATTGCCGAGGATCTGGTCGGCGAGATCGAATTTCATGCGGTAGAGGCGGCGGTTTTCCTCGACATGTGCCTCGTCGCCATAGGCCGCGATCGCGACATGCTGCAGTGGCACCGGCACCTGGGGCGCTGCGACGTTGCGCAGCTCGTGAAACATGCCGAGAAACTTGCTGTCGCCGGCGGCAAAGCCGACCCGCATGCCCGGCAGGTTCGAGCGCTTCGACAGCGACTGGAACGCGACCACATTGGTGAAATCAGGCCCGGCGCATTCCAGCATGCTGCCGGGCGCTTGCTTGGTGTAGATTTCCGAATAACACTCGTCGCTCAGGATCATGAAACCATGGCGGTCGGCGAGGGTTTTCAGACGGCTGAAATATTCCTTCGGGGCAACCGCGCCTTGCGGGTTTGCGGGCGAGGCGATGTAGATCGCGACCGTGCGGGCCAGCGTGGCGTCATCGAGCGCATCGAGATCGGGTAGAAAGCCATTGGCCAGCGTGGTCGGCAGAAAGATCGCCTCGCAGCCTGCGGCGCGGGCGCCCGCGGCGTAAGCGGGATAAAACGGATTCGGAATCAGAATCGCCGGCCTGCCCCGGCGTTCGCGGACAAAGCGGGCCGCGGTGAGCGCTGCGAAGAACAATCCCTCGCGGCTGCCGTTGAGCACCAGAAGTTCGGCCTCGGGATCGACCGCCCGGGGCAGCTGGAACCGGCTGGAAAGCCAGCTCGCCGCCGCCCGCCGGAACGGCTCGATGCCCCTGGCCATGGGATAGCGGCCGAAATCGGCGATATGTTTCGCCAGCACCGGGCCAACGAACGCCGGAACCGGATGCTGCGGCTCGCCCAATGACAGCGTAATCAAGGGCTTACCGGGCTGGTACGGGGCCAGCAATTCGGTCAGCCGGGCGAATGGCGAGCGCTCGCTTTCGTTGCTGCCGGCGCGCTCTGGCGCACGGGATGAAGCGGTCATTGCCATACTTTAAAGCGCCAGCATTGTTGGGCAGCCGCTCGCTGGGCGAGACCGGCCGGAGACGGATCAAACCACCATAGATACGGCGAGGTTAAGACGCGATTAACCATCGACGGAGCTGGACAATTTGCAAGGTATTACCACATGCTCATCGAGTATTACTTCTAGAGGCCCGCCATGGCAAGCAAGCTCACCCGTAAGGGGCAGGTGACGATCCCAAAACCGGTTCGCGACCAACTTGGAATCGGCCCCGGCAGCCAAATCGTCTTCCGCCGCGCCGACGACGGCAGCATTTTTATCGAGAAAGCCGATGGGACGCGTCGGCCAAGCCGGTTCGCGAAGGTGATTGGCAGCGCGGGTCCCGGCCCTTCCACCGACGAAATCATGGCGTTGCTTCGCGGGAATGACCTGTGACGCTTGTCGACACCAACGTGCTGCTCGATGTTTTCACGGAAGATCCAAAATGGCTCGGGTGGTCGCTAACCCGGCTGGAGCAAGCCGCCTTCAAAGGATCTTTGCTGATCAATGACGTTATTTATGCGGAGACATCGACTCGCTATCCCAGCATTGAAGATTTTGAAGCTGCGCTCGTCAGCGCCGGCATCACCGTAGCTCCGATATCGTGGGCGGCTCTGTTTCTGGCCGGCAAGGCTTACACGCGATACCGCAGTGCGGGCGGGATTCGCACCGGCGTACTTGCCGATTTTTTTATTGGCGCCCATGCCGCGGTTGAGCAATTGCCACTGTTGACGCGCGACGCGCGGCGGTACCGTAGTTATTTTCCGACCGTGGAGTTGATCGCCCCCGAAGCCGATTGAGCGCATTGCGGGCTAAGGCTGTGCTTCGTCCGGAACGCGCCCGGCTTCTGTGCTTCGATACACGCAAAAACAACGCTTCCGTACAGAGAAAAAAGAAAGGGGCTCCAACTTGCGCTGGAGCCCCTCAACGGTCAGGGCATTGCCGGGTATGTGCCCGAACCGTAGTTCTGGGCGCGACCATCGCGAGATGATCGCGCCCCGGGAGAACTCAATAGTTGTAAGCGCGCTCGCCGTGATCGGTAATGTCGAGACCTTCGCGTTCTGCTTCCACGGAGGGACGAAGACCGACGATCACGTCGACGAACTTGTAGAGGATCGCCGATCCAATGCCGGACCAGAGCAGCGTGGCTCCGACGGCCTTGCCCTGCGAAATCATCTGGGCGACGAAGTCGTAGGTACCGGCGTTGTTGCCGGTGATGTTGGTGTAGTCGGTGATGCCGACGCCACCGAGGGCAGGATTGACCAGAATGCCGGTGCCGAGCGCACCGATGATTCCGCCGATGCAGTGGACACCGAACACGTCCAGGGCGTCGTCATAGCCGAGCGAGTTCTTCACCGCGCTGACGAAGAACAGGCAGACGGGGGAGACGACCAGGCCCAGCACCAGCGCCCCGATCGGGCCGGCGAAGCCGGAAGCCGGCGTCACCGCCACCAGACCCGCCACCGCGCCGGAGCAGATGCCCAGGAGCGAGGGCTTGCCCTTGACGATCCATTCGCAGAGCAGCCAGGACAGCGCCGCACCCGCGGTGGCCACCATGGTGTTGACGAAGGCCAGCGCCGTGGTGCCGTTGGACTCGAGGTTCGATCCGGCGTTGAAGCCGAACCAGCCGACCCACAGCAGCGAGGCGCCGATCATGGTCATGGTCAGCGAATGCGGAGCCATCAGGTCCTTGCCGTAACCGGTACGCTTGCCGATGATCAGCGCGCCCACCAGACCGGCAATGCCGGCGTTGATGTGCACGACCGTACCGCCGGCGAAGTCGAGAGCGCCCGCGCCGGCGAGCCAGCCGACAGCACCCGTGACGTCGTCGAGCTTGGCCTGGGCCGCCGTCTTGGCCGCGGCATCCGTCGCGGCGGCAAGCGCCTTGGCAGCAGCAGCGACGTCATCCGGAGCGGCGACGTACCAAACCCAATGCGCGATCGGGAAGTAGATGAAGGTTACCCACAGCAGGATGAACAGCATCACGGCCGAGAATTTGATGCGTTCGGCGAAAGCGCCGACGATCAGGGCCGGGGTGATCATCGCGAACGTCATCTGGAACACGAAGTAGGCGAGTTCCGGAATGACGACGCCGTTGGAGAAGGTGGCCGCGGTCGAATTGGCGTCGATGCCGTGCATGAACGCCTTGGAGAGGCCGCCGATCCAGGGCGTCATGCTGCCGCCATCGGTGAAGGCCAGCGAGTAGCCGTAGAGCGTCCAGACAACGCCGACCATGGCTACGATCGCGAACACCTGGGTCAGGATCGAGGCCATGTTCTTGGTGCGGACGAGACCGCCGTAGAACAAGGCGAGGCCGGGAATCGACATCATCAGAACGAGCGCGCTGGAAACGAGCATCCAGGCGGTATCGCCCTTGTTGGGAACGGGGGCGGCAGGCGCCGCCGCGGCGGCTGCATCGGCCGCCGGAGCCGCGGCGGGTGCCGCATTCTGCGCGAGCGCGGCATCGACGAAGCCTACGGCGCAGAGCGCTCCGATAGCGAGGATTGCCCATCCCGCGCTTGTTGGACGTTTGAACGTCATCTGTTTAACTCCTGATTGGTAAATTGGGTGAGCGCGAAATCAGAGGGCCGCGGCATCGGCCTCGCCGGTGCGGATGCGAACCGCATGGTCGAGGTTGATGACGAAGATCTTGCCGTCGCCGATCTGTCCGGTTTTCGCGGCAGACGTGATGGCATCGATGGTCTTGTCGACCTGGTCCGAGGCGACAGCGACCTCGATCTTGATCTTGGGCAGGAAACTCACAGCATATTCAGCACCGCGATAAATTTCCGTATGGCCTTTTTGGCGGCCATATCCCTTGACTTCCGTCACCGTGAGACCGTGAACGCCAATGGCGGTCAGGGCGTCACGGACTTCTTCCAGCTTGAATGGCTTGATGATCGCCATAACAATTTTCATGGGTCCTATCCCCGCTTGGGCCCGGTCCAGACGCGACCGGGCGTTCTCGACTGAGGTTCACCACGCGGAGAAAGTTCACTACGCGGGCACAGCCAGAACCCTTAGAATCAAATGCCGTGCCAGATCAGTCAGGTTCCCTAACGGACTATGAACGCGCGCCTTTTCGCACTTGGCGGGAATCGGTCCGACCTGCGCCATTCCGTCGCGCCTAAAAACTAATCAGGTGTGATCAAAACACAGGCGTGTCGGACCCCCGACACAAAGATGCCCATCGCAAGGGCAGATAAACGGTATCCTGATGGGGAACTCTACTGGAGGGCCTCGCCATGCTGCGAAATATCGAGGCCTTCGAGCTCCTGCTGCATGGAAACCCGCCGCGGCACGAAGACGCTGACGAGCTTGAGCAGTACATAGGTGACGCCGACGGACCAGGCCAAAGTGACCCCGACGCCGTAGAGCTGGATCAGCAGCAGTTGCGGGTTACCTTCGATCAGGCCGGAAGTCGCGCCGATCGAGGCGGTGGCGAACACCCCGGCGAGCAGGATCCCGGTCATTCCGCCGACGCCATGGACGCCGAACACGTCGAGCGAATCGTCATAGTTGAAGCGGCGCTTGACCGTGGTGCAGGCCCAGAAGCAGATCAGCCCGGCGGCGATGCCGATGACAATGCCGTGCCAGGGCGCAACGAATCCGGAAGCCGGCGTGATCGTGCCCAGACCCGCGACCGCGCCGGAAATCATGCCGAGCACCGACGGCTTGCGCTGGATCGACCATTCGACCGCGCCCCATGTCAGCGCGCCGGCGCAGGCGGCGAGATGGGTAGCGGTGATCGCCATCACCGCGCGTGAATTCGCCGCCAGCGCCGATCCGCCGTTGAAACCGAACCAGCCCACCCACAACAGCCCGGTGCCGACCACCGCGAGCGACAGATCGAACGGCGACAGGTTTTCGGTGCCATAGCCATGACGTCGGCCCATCACTTTGGCCGCGACCAGGCCGCCGGCACCGGCCGACAGATGCACCACCAGGCCACCGGCAAAATCCAGCACGCCGGCGGCGCCGAGGAAACCACCGCCCCAGACCCAATGTGCCAGCGGAATGTAGACGAAGATGAACCAGCCGACGGAAAACAGGAGATACGCCGAAAACCGCATCCGGTCGGCGACCGAACCCGCCACCAGGGCCACGGTGATGATCGCAAAAGTCATCTGGTAGAGCATGAACAGCACTTCCGGAATCGTCTTCGCCGCCGGATTGACGCCGTCCATCGTCATGCCGGCAAGAAACCAGCGATCGAGCGTGCCGAGCCAGGGACCGTCGCCGACGAACACCAGCGAATAACCGAACGCCACCCAGAGTATGGAGATAACGGCCACGGCCGCGAGGCTTTGCGCCATGGTCGCCAGCACGTTCTTCTTGCGCACCATGCCGGAATAGAACAGCGCCAGGCCCGGTATCGTCATCATCAGCACCAGCGCCGTCGCAACGATCATCCAGGCGGTGTCGGCGGCGTTGATCCCGGATGTTTCGGCTAAAGCCGGCGTCGCAAACGCCGCGATCGCCGCAACACTGATTGGCGCAGCAAGCTTCGCTGCGCGACACGAACGTGCCCCCATGGTATTTCCCCAGCCAATTTTTCGATGAATCGCATTTCCGGCGTCGTTGCCGGACGCAACGGAAATGCAGAGATTCTAGAGCGCGTCGCTGTCGGTTTCGCCGGTCCGGATTCGCAGCGCGTGATCGATCGGGGTCACGAAGATCTTGCCGTCGCCGATCTGGCCGGTGCGCGCGCTCGAGGTGATGACGTCAACGGCCTTGGCGGCGAGCTCCGACGCAACAGCGATTTCGATTCGAAGCTTGGGCAGGAAATTCACGACATATTCGGCGCCGCGGTAGATTTCGGTGTGGCCCTTCTGGCGCCCATAACCCTTGACCTCGGTGACCGTCATGCCGTGGACGCCGATGGCGGTCAGCGCCTGGCGCACTTCGTCCAGCTTGAAGGGTTTGATGATGGCGACGACGAGCTTCATGGTCTGGCTTTCATTTCTGTCGAATTCCGGTGGGGCGCCGAGATTTGCACCGGCCCAACTCTGGCATCTTTTTACGCAAATGGCACAAAAAGTTTGCAGTCCCAGCCGAAAAACGATTGCGGTAAATTACCTTCGTTGGATAGCCTCATCCCTTGGGGCCTGAACATTTCACCAAAATCCGATCTCATCGCCAGCGGTCTTGTGGCCCACCCGCCCGCATCAGCGTTCTGAGGGGGATAACATGGCCGACCGATCCTGGTTCTTTGCGTCCCAAGGGCAGCAGCAGGGGCCCGTTTCGGAAGCGCAGTTGCGCGACTTGATAGCCACCGGGAGAGTGACCCCGGAGACGCTGGTCTGGACCGAGGGCATGGCGAATTGGCAAAAGGCCGGCGATGTTCCGGGCCTTTTGGCGGGTGGCGGTCCCCTGGCGATGCCACAACCGGGCGGCCTGCCCGTAAGCGGCGGCTATGGCGGCGGCTCGCTTTCGATCGATTTCGGAATCTGGGATTTCATTTGGCGCGGCCTGGTGCTGTTCGTCAGCCTTCTGTTCGTTATCCCGGTGCCGTGGGCGTTGCTGATGTATTGCCGCTGGATCGTTTCCTGCGTCCGCATCCCCCAGCGGCCAAATCTCGCCTTCACCGGTCGCGCAGTCGATCTGATGTGGTTCTACGCCCTCGTAGTCCTTTTCGTCGCGGCGTCGTGGACCCAGAACCAGGTGCTCAACCTGGCGGTAACCATCAGCGAGTTTGTGCTCTACTGGCTGCTAATCAAATGGTTCGTCGCGAACCTCAGTTCTGATGGGCAACCACTGGGGCTTCGATTTTCGGGCTCATTCTGGGGCTTCCTTGGCTGGAGCCTGCTGGCCGTCCTTTCCGTCATCACCATTATCGGGTGGGCGTGGGTCTATGTGGCGCAGCTACGCTGGATGTGCCGTCACATCGAGGGCACGCGCCGCGGCGTTGCTTTCAACGGCACCGGGCTGGAGTTTCTTTGGCGGGCGATCGTGACGGCGCTCCTCAGCGTCTTCATCATCCCGCTGCCGTGGGCGTACCGCTGGTTCGCCCGCTGGCTGGCGTCGCAGACGACGCTGGTCGACAGGGGCACGCTCGCCAACGCCTGAACGCGCCTTACTTGCGCTGGCGCAGCGAGCCTTCCTGCGCCACGGACGCCACCAGCGTCCCGTCCTGCTTGAAGATCATGCCCCGCGTCAGGCCGCGGCCGCTCTGCGCGCTCGGCGAGTCCTGGGCGTAAAGCAGCCATTCGTCGGCGCGGAACGGCCGGTGAAACCACATCGCGTGATCGAGGCTCGCCGGCATCATGCGCTTGTCGAACAGGGTGCGGCCGTAACGCGCCATCGCGGCGTCGAGCAGCGAGAAATCCGACGCATAGGCCAGCGCACACATGTGCAGTGCCGGATCGTCGGACAGCTTCGAGGCGGTGCGGATCCAGACATGGATGCGGCCGTCCTCGATCTTCTGGCCGAAATAGCGATTGAGCTCGACCGGACGCAGCTCGATCGGGCGGTCGGATTCGTAATAGCGGCGGATGAATTCCGGCATCTCGCGGAAGATCGGCTGCTTGGCCACCTCCTCGGCGGTGAGCTTTTCCGGCGGCGGAACGTCGGGCATCCTGTCCTGATGGTCGAACGCGGTTTCTTCATCGATATGGAACGACACCATGATCGAGAAGATCGCGTTGCCGTGCTGGATCGCGGTGACCCTTCGGGTCGAATAGCTCTTGCCGTCGCGCAGCCGCTCGACCTCGTAGATGATCGGGATTTGTGGATCGCCGGGCAGGATGAAGTAACAATGCAGCGAGTGCGGCAACCGGCCCTCGACGGTACGGCACGCCGCCACCATGGCCTGCCCGATCACCTGCCCGCCGAACACCCGCTGCCAGCTCGTCTTCGGGCTGTTGCCGCGAAACATGTTCACCTCGATCGGCTCGAGATCGAGAATGGAAATCAGGTCAATCAGGCCGTTGGACATGGAAGCGCGCTCTCCTGGTCATTCCGGGACGACACGCGGTGTTGACCCCGGAATCTCGAGATTCCGGGTTCACGCCAACGGGTGCCCCGGAATGACGATTAAGCCTTGTTTCAGGCCCCTGTTTCGCCCAGCTATTGTCCTGTAGCAAGTATAGACTATGGCTACGGGTTTAAGGGTACGGCGGGTTTAAGGGTACGGCATGTCGGCACAGCGAAGCATTGTCATCGGCGGTGGCGCGTTTGCGGGGCTGGCGCTGGCATTGGCGCTGCGCCAGGGCCTTGGCCCCGATATTCCGGTCATTGTCGCTGATCCGGCGCTTGCGATCCGCCCGAGCCGCGATCCGCGCGCGACCGCCATCGTGGCCGCATGCCGGCGGCTGCTCGCTGCCGTAGGCGTCTGGGATCAGGTCGCTCCCGGGGCACAGCCGATCCTCGATATGGTCATCACCGATTCAAAACTGGAAGACGCTACCCGCCCGGTGCTCCTGACCTTCGGCGGCCATGTCGAGCCGGGCGAGCCCTTCGCCCACATGGTCGAAAACCGCCAGCTGATCGACGCGCTGGCGGCGCGCGCCGAAGCCGAGGGCGTCGACCTGCGCGCCAGCGCGGTGACGGATTTTGCCGCGCGTTCTGACGGCGTCGATGTGACGCTGGCCGATGACAGCACGATCGAGGCGAGCCTGTTGGTGGCGGCGGACGGCGCGCGCTCCAGACTGCGCGAGCGCGCCGGCATCGCCACCCATGGCTGGGATTACGATCAGTCCGGCATCGTCGTCACCGTCGGCCACGAGCGCGATCATCACGGCCGCGCCGAGGAGCACTTCCTGCCCGCCGGACCCTTCGCGATCCTGCCTTTGACCGGCAAGCGCTCCTCGCTGGTATGGACCGAGAAGCGCAGCGAAGCCGCGCGCATCACAGCCCTGGGCGAAGATGAATTTCACGCCGAGCTCGAGCAGCGCTTCGGCCTGCATCTCGGCGAGATCAAGGCGCTCGACAAGCCGCGCGCGTTTCCGCTGAGCTATTTCGTGGCGCGCTCGTTCATCGGCGAACGGCTGGCGCTGGTCGGTGACGCCGCGCATGTCATCCACCCGATCGCGGGGCAAGGCCTCAATATGGGCCTGAAGGACGTCGCGGCGCTCGCCGAAGTGATCGTCGACGCCGCGCGGCTCGGCATGGACTTGGGCCAGGCCGACGTGCTCGACCATTATCAGCGCTGGCGGCGGTTCGACACCATGGCGATGGGGCTCGCGACCAATTCGCTGAATTTCCTGTTCTCGAACGAATCGAAATTGCTGCGCGCGGTGCGCGATATCGGACTCGGCCTGGTCGACCGCACGCCGCCGCTGAAGAGCATGTTCATCCGCCAGGCGGCAGGGCTTGCCGGCGAGGTGCCGCGGCTGTTGAAGGGCGAGGCGTTGTAGCGGGCGAATGGCGAATACGAAGTAGCGAATAGAAGCTTCTCTATTCGCGATTCGCCACTCCCTACTCGCCTGCTCCCTCACTCGATCTTCCGCGCTTCTTCCGGCAGCATGATCGGGATGCCGTCGCGAATGGGGTAAGCGAGTTTTGCGGAACGCGAGATCAATTCGTGCCGCGCCGCGTCGAATTCGAGCGGGCCCTTGGTCAGCGGACAGACCAGGATCTCCAGCAGTTTCGGATCGACGGTGCCTTCGAGGCGCTCGGGTGGGGAACTCATGTTTGTCGTCTCCAGCTTGATCCTAATTCTCTAGCATATTCTATTCGATCCGGCGGGGTGGGCGGCGGCTTATCGCGAGGCGATCTGCAGCAATTCGTCGAGCACCGCCTGCAGCCGCGCCCGGGGCAAGGGCTTGTCCGACAAAGCAAAGCCGAGAAACGCCCAGTAGAGAATTTGCGCGCGGGCGCGCGCCACTCTGGGCGCGAGCCCGGAAGCCCTGAGCAACCGCTCCAAATAGCTCAGCCGGCGCCGGTCGATCGCCTGCACCGCGCGACGAGCCAAGGAATCGTGCGCCGCCCAGCTGCGGACCGCGTTTTCCAGCGAAAGCCTGCCGCCGAACGCCTGGCGCAGCAATAGCTGCAACGGATTGTCGTTGCCGGCGGCGGCCTCGACATTGGCAATGATCTGCTCGGCCGCGACCTCGCGCCAATGCTTGAGGATGGCGGCGTGGAACGCGCCGATATCGGCGAAATGCCAGTAGAAGCTGCCGCGCGACACCCCCATCGCTTTTGCCAGCGGGTCGGCCTTCAGCGCGGTAAAACCGCTCTCGGCCAGCACTTTGAGCCCGAGATCGAGCCAGTCTTTCGCGGAAAGTTGATCGGTCATGGCGTGCCTTGCGTCATCTGACCATACACTACTGTATTGACAGTCACCAGCGTCCGGCCTACCAACCATACAGCCCTGTATGGAGCCCAGCCAATGCGAGATCTCCTGTTGCAATGTTCGGGCATCGCCGCGATTGCGGCCGCGCTGATCCACGGCGTGCTCGGCGAAACCAAAGTGATGCCGCGCGTCACCATCGAGCCGGCACGGCTGCGGACTCTGATCCGGCTGGTGTGGCAGGCCGGCACGGTGGCCTGGATCGGCGGTGGCGTGCTCCTGATCGCCGCGCCCTGGATGGCCTCGGAGCCGGCGCGGCACTGGATCGTCGTCACCATGGGCTGCGTGTTCGCCTTCGGCGCGCTGGCCAATGCACTCGCGACCCGCGGCCGCCATTTCGGCTGGATGGCGCTCAGCGCCGTGGTCGCGCTGGCGGTCGCCGGATATTAGCAGTCGACCCGCCAACCCCTTGATCCATCGCAACACCTTAGAATGCCTCTAGTTTAGAGCGAGTCTCTTTGCCCCTCCGGCTGCGAGACGCTAGCTGTGGGCGTCAATCGGGGGATGTGGTGGTGCGTCAGGGCATACGAGCGGCGATAAAATCGGTGCGTGTTCACGTCATTGCAATGGGCGCAGCGGCATGCCTTTCCTTCTGGCAAGGCGGCGCGGCACGCGCCGAGGATGCGAGCTCCTGGCGCGAGCTCGAAACCAAGTACATTTTCGGGTTCACCACTGGCTCCGGTATCGGCATCGAGGGCGAGAAAGAATTCACCATCGACACCATCGGCCGGTTCGGCAAGCGCGACGGTCACTACACGGCGACCGAGACCAAATATGAATTCGAATTCACGCCGTCGCAGTTCGTCCAGATCGAATTCGGTGCGCTGGGCGCGACCCATAATATTCGAGGCATGACCGATCTGGATGACCGCAACCAGGTCGCTTTCGCCGGCGGCTTTGCCGAATTCCGTTATCTCGCGATCGAGCGCACTTCCAACAATCCGCTCTCGGTGACGCTGGCGTTCGAGCCCAACGTGCGGCTGATCGACGAGACCAGCGGCGAGCACGTGCACAATTACGAGTTCGAAACCGCCGTCAACGCCGATCTCGAACTGATGAAGAATCGCCTGTATGCCGGGTTCAATCTGCTCTACGAGCCCGAATACACGCAGACGCTGTTTGGCGACACCGTGCGCGAAGCGACCGTCGGCGGCTCGGCCGCGCTCTCGGTTCGCGTGCTGTCCAACGTCGTGCTCGGTGGCGAGGTGTGGTACCTCCGGCATTACGACGCTGTCGATCTGTCGGCCTTTACCGGCGACGCGGTCCTGCTCGGGCCGTCTCTCTATATCCGGTTCACGCCGAAAATGTTCATGACCGCGGCCTGGAACGCCCAGGTCTGGGGCCGCGAGATCGGCAACCCCGTCTCGCTCAATCTGTCAGAGTTCCAGCGCCAGCGTGCGCGACTCAAGTTCGCCTGGGAATTTTGATCTCCTCAACACCGGAAAGGATGACAGGTGTTCGCTGTGCCGATGATGAAAAGACTAACCTTGGCTGCCGCGGTCTGCGGCATCGCGACGCTTCAAGCGGCTCCGTCGCAGGCGCAGCAGGCGACCGAGATCCGGCTGACCTATTCCAACGGCCAGTTCCAGCCGAGCCAGGTGAGCGCGCCGGCCGACAAGCCGATCTTGTTCCGGGTGAAAAATCTCGACGGCAAGGCCATGGAGTTCGAGAGCACGTCGCTGCGGGTCGAAAAAGTGGTTGCCGCGGGTACCGAAGGCGTCATCAACGTGCGGGCGCTGAAGCCCGGACGCTATGAATTCTACGATGACTTCAACGACAAGGCGCGTGGCGCCCTGACCGTGCAATAGGTGAACGCACGGTGCTGGCTGCCCTCATCATCGTGTTCCGCGAGGTGTTCGAAGCCGGATTAATCGTCGGCATCGTGCTCGCGGTGACCGGTTCGGTGCCGCACCGCAATCGCTGGATCGGCGGCGGGGTGCTGGCGGGCGTCCTCGCGGCCTGCGTCGTTGCCGCGTTTGCCGGTGCATTGTCCCAGCTGTTCGCGGGCATGGGGCAGGAGCTGTTCAACGCGGCGATCCTGGGCGTCGCCGTTGTCATGCTGACCTGGCACAATGTCTGGATGGCGCATCATGGCCGGGAAATGGCCGGCGAACTGCGCCAGGTCGGCCAGGCGGTGGTTGACGGCAGCAAGTCGCTGCTGGCGCTGGCCGTGGTGGTCGGTGTCGCCGTCTTGCGCGAAGGCAGCGAGGTTGCGCTGTTTCTCTATGGCGTTGCCGCCTCCGATGGTGGATCGGCCTTTAGCCTTGCGATCGGCGGCTTCATCGGTCTCGCGCTCGGAGTGGGCGTTTGCCTGTTGACCTATTTCGGCCTGATGCGGATCCCGCCGCGCGCGCTGTTTACGACCACCACCGCCCTGATCACGTTGCTCGCGGCCGGCATGGCGACGCAGGCGGTGGCTTTCCTCGAGCGCGCCAATTGGCTCACCTCGCTCGACACTGTGGTCTGGGACACCGGCTGGCTCCTTCCCGAAACGGGTATCGCCGGGCGGACCCTGCATACCCTCATCGGTTACACCGATCAGCCGACCGAAATGCAGCTAGTGGTCTACGCCGCCGTGGTGCTGGCGACCTTCATGCTGATGCGGCTGACTGGATCGCATCCCAACGACCGCGCCGTCGCCGTCGGCTGACGCTGGTCGTTTCGGAAACTGTCCTCGTTCACGGCGCCGAGACGCGGCAGGCACCGCGTCTCCCGGTTCGCGCGGCGGACTAGCGTCTGTCGGAAAGACCCGCCAGCATCATCGCCACCTTGAGATCCTGCATTCCCGCTCTGGCGTCGCTCGCAACCTGGAATGCCAGTGGGGTCGGGTTCAACGGCAAATGCGTAACGTTGGCTGGGCCGCGCGGCGGCTCAAACGCTTCAGCGCCGCTCGCGCCGGAGCGAATCCGGTCCAGCTGCCGGACGGCGCGGCGCATCTCGCGCAGTCCGGCATCGAGCGGCGCCGCCAGCGGCCGATGCCCGGAGGTGACGCCGAGCGCCTGCGCCGCATTCGGCAGTCCGGCGCCGGTCTGCCAGGGGGCGCCGATCGGCTGCGCCGTGCCTTTGAGGATCTGGAACAGCCGCTCGATCCGCTGAAGATCCCGGCTCGCAAAGCCACTTCTGAAGTCGCCATGGTGGGCCAGGACCAAGGCCGCAAGCGCCGTCACATGGGCTGCGGCCAGCGAGGTGCCGTCGCAAACCGCGTAGCCGTCCGGCGACTGGCACGCAACGACCGCGACACCGGGCGCGCACAGGTCGAGTTCGGGTCCGCGGCATGAAAACAGCGGCACAAACAACCCTCCCCCGACCGCAACGGCGGCCGCCGCCTGAACCGCTTGTGGGCTGTCTTCCGGGTAGCTCCCGGTCTGGCCGATCGCCCCGATCGCCATGACATGCGGAGAGCACGCGGGAAACAGCACCGGTCCGGCAGAATTTCCCGCGGCGGCGATCACACCGACGCCTTGCTGTTTCGCCGCGGCGATACGCTGCTCGATGATAGCCGAACCGCGTTCGCAGCCGAAACCGAGGCACGCAACATCGATGCCCGCTTGCAGACAATAATCCAGCGCCGCTATGAGGTCGCTGCAACGCGCGTCGGGAGGAAGCTTGCAAACATACAGCTCGCTGTCCGGTGCGTAACCGCGGATCATGTGCGCCTCGTCCGGCGTGGCGGCTATGAGGCCCGCGCACGGCGTGCCATGGCCCATGAAATCCTGTGTCCAGGAGCGCTCTTCGCCGCCTCTGACATCGATGCCGTGAGTCACGCCCGCCAGTTGCTTGTGGCTGGTAGCAACGCCGCTGTCGATCAGGGCGATCTTGATACCAGCGCCGCGACATTCAGTCGGGAGCTGATCGAACCTCATTGCCGATGCGCCCCAGTCCAACTGGTCGGTTGGCGACAGCGGTTCCAGGGTAAGAGGGTTTACGGTGTCGGCCTGAAGGTCTGGCCGGTGACGCCATAACCCCCAATAGCCCGAGCGCGCATTGACAAACAGCTCGGCGACCGTTTCCGGCAGTTCGCCATGGAGGGCCAGATCTATTCTGCCATCCTTGCCGGTCTGCCCTTGCGCAGAGGCCTGGCTGCCGAGCAGGCGCACCTCGGCTTGCTCAATGGGTTCGCCGCCCTTGCCCGACACCTGGATTGTCACCGTGGAATCCGGGCCGAGCGCGGTCATCGCAGGCATGGTCTGGAACCGTAGCGGCGCAGCCGCAAATGAAGCCGCTCGCAGGTAACGGTCCGGCTCGACGACGAATGCGCCAGCGCCGGACCGGCGCAGCGCGGCGGCGTTTTCTTCGGACATGCGGACCACCGCGATCGGCGGGGCAACCGCTTCGCGTTCGGCGTAGGTCCGCAGGATTTCGATATTGCCCGCACGTTTAAGCCGGTCGACCAGTTCCTGCTGAGTTACTTCCGATGCCACCGGGGCGATCATGTAGTGGCGTCCGGATGCGGGCTTGGGGCGCCGGCTGCTGCGCGAGGCGGAACGGGTATCGTCTGCACTTGCCATCATGGCACTGCCTCTCAATTCAATGAATTGACGATAGAGTCTGTTCGGACGATGCCGAGCGCGGCGGTGGGATCCGGGGATCGGCGGCGCGGATCGTTTCAATCACGCGGTACGCCAGCCAAATCCGATTGAAGGCCTCGGCATAATCCCGCACGGCAAACCGATGCGCGGCTTGCGTGACGACGGGAACGCAGCCTTCCAGGCCGGCATACAACGCGGCATTGGCCTCAAGATAGGCCGAAAGCGTGCGGAGCGAGTCCGCAATCATATCTGCGATCAGGTTCGCCGCTGCCTGGTGATCGAGCGCCGGGTTCGGAACCACGGCGTTGTCTTGTGTAGTCTGGGAGGGCTGCTCAAAGCCTTGCGACTGCAGCCGCATCAAGAGCGGCATCAAATTGCCGAGCAAGCCAAGGAGCCGTTGAATGTCTGGCGGCTGCGGCTGGGATGCCGTCGCGGCAGAGGGATTGGAAGCTGACATCGATGTTCTCCTTCATCGGGACGCATTCGTTAGTAGCGGAGGGCGACGGCCGCCGCTTCACGCGAGCGGCGGCCGTACCTCACCGTCGGGCTGGCAGCGCGCGGTCAGATCATCCGTTGCTGGTTAAAAGCCTGAAGGTTGCCGATGACTTGCGGGATCACCCCGATGAGCTGGCGGGTAACATCCGCGACGTCCTGTTGTGTCAGTTGACGCTGCTGCTGTCCCCAGGCGCCCGGAGCGCCGAAGGCCGATTGGAACTGCGGCATTCCATACGGCGCGCCGAAACTCTGCCCGGGATTGCCCTGCCCGAATTGGCCGAGACCGAGCCCGCCCTGCATGGCCGCGTACTGGAGCTGCGGCTGGCCCTGCAGCATCCCGATAATCTGCGGCACGATCGGCAGCAGCTGCCTTACCACTTCGTTGACATCCTGCTGACTGAGCTGCCGCGGTGCCTGGCCGTAAGCGGCGTATCCCATTGCAGCATGCGGTGACTGCGCCTGAGCCAGAATCTGCGGCAGCGCCGGCGCCAACTGCCGCACCACTTCGGTCACGTCCTGCTGTGAAAGCTGCCGCTGCTGCTGGCCGCCCCATTGAGGCTGCTGTTGTTGGCCCCAGCCCTGAGGTTGCGCGCCCCATCCGGCGTTGTATCCGAAAGCGCCGATAGAGGGCTGTCCGCCATATTGGCCGTATTGCTGGCCATAGGCTGCTTGTCCATAACCGCCGTGCCCGTAACCGCCAATCGCCTGCATCCACGGCGCGTTGGCCCACGCGCCGTATGGCTGGGCGGTTTGAGAACTGAAACCGCCCCATTGCTGCGGACCGAACTGAGGATTATGCGCCGGATTCTGTTGCTGTGTGTCGAAGTAGGTCATCGCTTTTCTCCTTGCGATGGTTGGTGCCCCTCAGCCCACTACGAACAAAGACCATCGGCCTTCGCACGCTAACTACTCGTAATGAGAGCAAAGCCTTGGTCGCACAGCCAAGCTTTGGTCGCACAACTAAAGACGAAATCACTCGCTCTCCGTCACTGAAGATCAATCGGGATCACTCAATCGGGACAGGTCCGCCCGAGCGCGTCTGCCCAAATCCGTCAACGTCCGTGCCGTTTCCGCGGCGAGACGCTTTTCAGAGAACAGAAGGATGGCGGTGTTGGACAGAGTCGAGGGACGAATGCGAATGCGGCCGTCGTTGCCTGTCGCGCTTGAATTCATCCCGGATGCGAGCTGACCGTGGTCCGGTTCGATGCTCCGTTTTGTTCGCTCCCGAAATATTTTTTATGAGCGTGAGAATTCTGATGCGACAATGCATCGAACGAGCGATATTTTTGCGGAGCCCCAGCGTTATTTTTGTGAAGACTCTGTGCACGGTTCCAAAATGCCGTGCCCTCGCTGCGCGACCGGCAAATGCAGCTATGCAATTTTATACGGCTACGACATTTGATTCGAACATCAGCAGGCAAGACCAAGCAGCGCGCCGACGCGCTCCGAGGTGGCGGGATGGCTTCGAAGCAGGCGCATTGGGCCATCCTCATACGCCGTGACGGAAAGGGCCGGAAAACCGGCATGGTGCCGCTCGAGCTTGTCGAGCGCGGCGATCAGCGCTTGGGAGTCTCCGGTCAGTTCCAGCGCGGTCGCATCCGCATCCAGTTCGCGCGTGCGTGACAGGGCCAGGCGAAGCAACTGGCCGATTGCCGGCGCGGCATTCAGCAGCGCCGCCAGGTACCGATTGAGCGGCATGCCGCCATGTTGCGCACGCAGCGATGCGAGACCGGTCGACGAGGTCCACTCGATCGCACGATGCTGCGCCGCTGCCCAGCTCATCGCCCAGGCGTCATTGTTGCGGATGTGAGCGACTTCATGGGCCATGATGCCGGCCATCTCGTCGCGCGTCATCCCGCGCAGCAGTCCCTCGGTCAGCACGATCGCGGCGTCCTCGGGGCCACCCAGTGCATAGGCATTCATGTCGGCGGGAGCCGCGATGCAATAAAGATCCGGTAATCGGGACAGGCCGGCGCGGTGGCAGACGCTCGCCAGCATATCAAAGAGTTCGGGCAGTTCAGCCGGATTCAGGAGGCGCGCGCCGAACCAGCGGTACATCGCCTCGCGCGATATCGTCGAGCCGCCGGGTTGCGGTGCGTTTCCGACCAGTGCTCGCCGAGCGCCCTCGGGCCCGCCGACGATCCAGCCGCATACCGCGTGCAGCAGCGTCATCGCCGCCAGTGCCAACGCCGACGATCGAAGGTTTGAACTTGGATGGGCCGGCCGTTGAGGCCGCCTGAGCGCTTGATCCTGCGAATCCACCTGAATCTGGCAGCGCAGGAAAGTGCCGGCCTGTTGTAACGGGAAAAGGATTTCGACGATGACGGCCGCGCCGGATCGTAGAACGCGCAGCATTTGCATCTGCGGTGCAGGACGCACCAGCGCAAATGATATGCGAGGGGAGGGTTCGGCGAAGGCATAGGGCCGCGCGCGCCGAGCTTCGCGTTCCAAGCTAATGTTAAACACCCCCGCAGTCCCCCAAACCGCCACCCCATCGTCAGGCTAAGCTTCGACCAGGCTACTGTCATGCCAATTTCATGCCGCAGCCACAGAAAAGACTCACACAGCAACTGAATACCGTGGAACTACGGTGAACGCGGGCCAGACAACCGGCGCGCTGCCATCCATTGGAAATCTCAATTGGCATTGGTCTCTGTCACCGCGCCAAGGCGATTGCGTTCAATTCGCAACGCCGCTGCCTCGGGGCCGCTTGCCGCCGCGCGCGGTGCACTCCCACTACTGCAGTGGCGGATCCCCGCTGGTGCGCTTCTTGGCGAGATCCATTTCGGTGACCGCGATCAGGATTTCCGCGCGGGTCTTGAGGTCGGGCGCTTCAAGCATCGCCTGCTTCTCCGGCGGGCCGTAGGGCGACATCATCGCCAGCGCATTGACCAGCGCCTCATTGGGCGCGCTCTCGACGCCTTCCCAGTCGACCTTGAGATCGTTGGCCTTGAGAAAATCCGTCAGCACCGCCAGTAACGCCTCGCGGTCGACCGCTTCCTCGCCCTTACGCGCGGTGAAATCGTCGATGAAGGGAAAAAAATCCACCTTGCATTGCCGGTACGCCGTCAGCACCGTCATCTCCTCGATCACCTTGAAGCGCGCGATGCCGGTGAGTTCGAGGATGTAGCGGCCGTCGCCGGATTCGGCGAGCTGAGTGATGCGTCCGGCGCAGCCGACGCGAAACAGTCTCGGTCTGGTCTCGTCCTGCGTATGGGACACGTCGGGCTGGATCATCCCGATCAGCCGATGGCCGTCGCGGAACGTGTCGTCCACCATCGCCAGATAGCGCGTCTCGAAGATGTTGAGCGGCATCTGGCCGCGCGGCAGCAGCAACGCGCCGGGCAGCGGAAACACCGGGATCACCTCGGGAAGGTCGCCGGGCCCGCGATATTCGGCATTGATCGGCATCGGCGGTCCGAACTGTTCGCTGGTGGTTATGAAAACAGTATGGTCGACAGCCGCTTGCGTCCCTCGACGGTGGCCTCGTCGGTCGGCCCCCAGGCCTCGAAGAACTGCACCAGTTGCTTGCGCGCGCCGTCCTCGTTCCATTTGCGGTCGCGCTTGACGATTTCGAGCAGCTGTTGGGTCGCTTCAGCGCGCTTGCCGGAGGCGTTGAGCGCAGTCGCCAGATCGAATCTAGCCTGATGATCGAGCGGATTTGCGGCGACTTTCTGTTCCAGCTCAGTGACCGGGCCGACCGACTTGGCCTGCTCGGCGAGATCGATCGAAGCCTGCACGGCTTTCACCGCCGCATCGTTGCGCTTCGATTCCGGGACCATGGCCAGCGTCTGCTTGGCCTGGTCTATGGCGCCGGTCGCCACGTAGGTTTTCGCCAGTCCCGCGAGCGCTGCGATATTGGTGGCATCCGTCGCCAGCACCTCGGCGTAGATCTGCGCCGCGGTAGCAGGGTCGCCATCGGCAAGAACGGCCTCGGCCTCTTTGAGGACTTCCTCGACATTGGGCTCGCCCGGCGCGCCGGCGGTCAGCTTGTTGATAAAGGCGGTGACCTGGCTCTCCGGGACGGCGCCCATGAAGCCGTCGGCGGGTCGGCCGTCGACGAAGGCGATCACGGCGGGAATCGACTGGATACCCATCTGTCCCGGGATCGTGGGGTGCTCATCGATGTTCATCTTGACCAGCTTCACCTTGCCCTTGGCAGCCCGCACCGCCTTTTCAAGGAGCGGCGTGAGCTGGCGGCAGGGGCCGCACCAGGGCGCCCAGAAGTCGATCAGCACCGGCTGGCGCTTGGACTCCTCGATGACGTCCTTCACGAAGGTCTGGGTGGTCGTTTCCTTGATCAGATCGGGCGTCGGTCCGCTGCCCTGCTCTACTATCGTCACGGGAATCCTCGCCTGATGTCTTGGTCCAATATCTTGGCCCGGTGTTCTGGCCCAATGTTTTGCGGATCGGGCCCGTTCTAGCACGCCCGCCGGGCTGGTTCAGAAATCTTCTCACCCAGATGGCGGTTGGCGGGCAAATTTCAATCGGTCCCGGGGACGGCAACGGGCCTCCCGATCGGGCGGGCGACCTCGATCGCGACGCCGGCCGGCGGAAAGTACTGACGGGGAGGTTTCGCGGCTGGTTCGCCAAACGGCCCGAATCGCTGCGCGCGACCCTGGGCCGCTTGGCCGGGTTCCCGGCGAAACACGCGGAAACCGGGGTTTGGAGGGTATAGCGGTGGTTTTCGGGCCAATCTGGGCGCCCGATGGCGGGCCAAGAGCTCGCGTCTGCTGTTGCATTCAGGGGCGGCTTTTGGCATAGCTCTGCCCGTTGTTGTCGGCGTCACCGCCGCCAGCTCTTTCGGACGCGGGTGTAGCTCAGTGGTAGAGCACGACCTTGCCAAGGTCGGGGTCGAGGGTTCGAGCCCCTTCGCCCGCTCCAAATGTTTTCGGATTTGGCAGAGTTTGACGAAGGCCCGCTGACAAGCGGGCTTTTCGTTGTTGGGCGATCCGCATCATCGCAACCCCGCGACGTCCCGTCCCGGATCCAGAGGCTTCACGCTCCTGTCGAGATCGGCCCATCGCCGGGCTCGGGCGGCAATCGGTCTGATCCTCGCGGATCTCATAAGCGGTCGTTGTCTTCATCCGCGGGTTGGGCTTTGATCCAGACATTCTTTATTTTGCAAATATTGGGAGGGTTCATTGCGAAGACTTCACGCCCTGATCATCGCGCTTGCTGTTGTTGGTTTAACCCTTTCAGGTCCCGCCGGCGCCGATCCCGCGGAGCAGGCCGTATCCAGCATCATCGAAAAATGGTCCGCCGGATTCACCAGGCTCGATGCTGACGCGCTGGCGTCGCTGTATTCCAGGAATGCATTGTTCTTTGGTTCGACACCGCCGCTCTATAAAGGAAAAGAGGGTGTCGCAGCCTATTTCAACGCGCTGCCGCGATGGAAGTCACCGACAGTCCAGTTCACCGATCTCGTAACCACGCCGATCGGCTCCGACGTCATCAACGTCGCCGGCACCGCTTCTTTCGTGGTGAGCGAGAACGCGCCCCCCGTCTCCTTCCGCCTGACATGGGTGATCATTCGAGAGGATGGCGACTGGAAAATCGCCAGTCACCATGTATCGCCCAAGACTGCCCCAGCGCCAAAGTAAGGGCGCTGGCCGAGATTTCGGTGGGCCGGCGGAAGTAAATGAAGACGCTCTTCTTTCCGCCGATGCATCGACGCGCGCAGTGCCCTGAGATGATGCCCACGCTTGACGAACTCTCGCACCGTGGGAGCGCCGATTGCACGGCCCCCGGTTCGGCGCTGACGGGCTGCCTTCCGCCTAAGCAGCCCAGCATAAATGTATGCGATGCCATCTGCGATGCCGCAGTGCAGCGCAGCCGATCGCAAAAATCCTCTCGAATGAAACCGGCTGGAAGAAATTTCTTCTCAATTTGTTGCGGCGTAATAACGGCGCGCGGCAACGCTTCTCAGTCGCAATGGATGTGATAGCATTCCTCCGTCTGATCCACCTCACAACAGACCAAACGACGTCTCTCACGGGCGTTGAAAATAAGTAACAGGGCAGCCGCTTGGCTGCGTAGGGAGTGACGCGATGAAATCGGCCTTCAATCGATCCATTTTTGCGCTCGCGGCAATCGTCGTTGTCGCGGGGGCCAGCCAGGCCAACGCACAGCAAAAAGCTCTGCATAGCTATCAGTCCGGAACCAAGGAATTCTGGACCCATCCACCGGATGACTGGTTCCTCGGCGACGAGACCGAAGCCCAGAAGGGCCTCGCGCCGCCGTCGGGCCCGCCGACCGGTGCGTCGGAAGCGGAACTCGCTACGATGATGAAAAAGATCAAGCTGCCGCCGGGCTTCAAGATAGAGGTCTACGCGCCCGGCGTGCTGGCCGCGCGGCAGATGGCATGGGGCGACAAGGGCACCTTGTTCGTCGGTTCCTTCGGCCTCGGTAACGTCTACGCCATCAAGGACAATGGCGGCAAGAAAGAGGTCAAGACCATCCTCAAGGGCCTCAACATGCCCACCGGCCTCGCCTTCAAGGACGGCGCGCTCTACGTCATCGCGGTCGACAAGCTGATCAAATACGACAACGCCGAAGCCAATCTCGATAAGCTTGGCGACGGCAAGGTGGTCTATGACGACATGCCGTCCTACGCGGCCCATGGCTGGAAGTACCTCGCCGCCGACAAGGATGGCTGGTTCTACATTCCGTTCGGACCTCCCTTCAACGTCGGCATTCCGCCGACCAGCGTGTCGCAGATCCGCCGCGTCGATCCCAAGACCGGCAACGCCGAACTGGTGGCGCTTGGCGTCCGCAACAGCGTCGGCGGCGACGTCGATCCGCGCTCCGGCAAATACTGGTTCACCGAAAACGCCCGCGACTGGATCAGCGACGATCTGCCCAGCGACAAGCTCAACATGATCTCGAAGCCGGGCGAGCATTTCGGCTATCCCTATTGCCACCAGGGCAATTTGCCGGACACCAAGTTTGCGATGGGTCACAAGTGCTCGGAGTTCACCCCTCCGGTGCTCAATCTCGGCGCCCACGTGGCTCCGCTCGGCATGAAGTTCTATACCGGCGACCAGTTCCCTGCCGAGTACAAGAACAACATCCTGATCGCCGAACACGGCTCCTGGAACCGGCATAAATATCAGGGCGGCCGGATCATGCGCGTGACCGTCGGCCCCGACGGCAAGAATCCCAAGCAGGAAGTGTTCGCTTCCGGCTGGATCGAAGGCGACCAGGGCTATCTCGGCCGTCCGGACGATATCATTCTGGACAAGGACGGCTCGATCCTCGTTGCCGACGACTGGGCCGGCGCGATCTATCGCATCAGCTACAGCAAGAAGTAAGGCTCGATCGATCGGAGGCTGCGGCCGCTCGGGAACGGGTGGCCGCAGTTTTTCATTGTAGCGCCGCGGCGGTCTCGTTCGGGTCGTCGTGCCCGGAGCCCTGTCCCCGACCTGATCGGGATGACTTGGGCAACTATCATCATCCATCATAATGAAAACGCCTTTTGAGAGATGGATTGCCGGGAGCGCAGACGAGATACGCAGTCTGCGCAAAGCAGACGGCGATGCCCGGCAATGGCGACAGTACAGGAGTTGTGATGAGAGTTTTCTTCCTCGGAGCCTTAGCGGCTGCAATGATCTGCGGATCGGCCGCCCATGCCGCCGATGCCGCCGCCGGCAAGGAAAAGGCCGAGATGTGCGCCGGCTGTCACGGCGAGAATGGCGTTTCGCAGACCGAGAACATTCCCTCGCTCGCGGGCCAACCCGATCAGTTCCTTCAGTGGCAGCTGGTGTTCTTCCGCGGCGGCGCGCGCAAGAACGAGCAGATGCAGCCGATCGCGGAGCAGGTCGGCAATGAAGACGTCCGCGCGCTCGGTGCCTATTTCGCTTCGCTCACGCCGCCCAAGACGACAGCGCCCGACGATAATCCCGATCTGTCCAAGAAAGGTGCCCAGGCGGCTGTGGGGCGGCGCTGCGCGTCATGCCACACCGACACCTTCGCCGGAACCAAAGCCGTCGCGCGGCTTGCCGGCCAGCGCGAGGAATATCTGGTCAAGGCGCTGCATGACTACAAATCGGGCGTCCGTTCCGGCGGCGCAGGTGCTGCGATGACGGATGTCGCCTATCCCCTCAGCAACGAGGAAATCGAAGCGCTCGCGCATTATCTCGCGCATTTCCAGTAGGAACGGGCGCGGTATTCTTCACCTCGCCCCGCTTGCGGCAGGGGAATCGCATATGGAATTTTTCGATTCTTTTCCCGTCCAAAGAGGCCGAATTGGATTCGAAAATTTCCTAGCGAAGGCCCCTGCGATTCTAAAGTTGCGCAGACTGGGCTTTGGAAAGTCATATGCGATAGCCCTGCCGCTTGCGGGGAGAGGTCGAAATTCGCGGAGCGAATTTCGCGTGAGGGGGACTCACCGCACGCTCTCTGCTTCAGAATTTGCCGAGGCGGCCCCTCACCCCAGCCCTCTCCCCGCAAGAGCGGGGCGAGGGAGAAGAGAAGCTTGCGTTGCTACCCCCGCTGCTTCTCATACGCCTTGAGATGGGTGTAAGCGGTGCGCAGTTTCGGCACCGGCACCTTGGCGGCGTCGCCGCGCTTGATCAGATCGCCGATCACGTGATCGGCTTCGACGGCGGCGCCCGCCTTGATGTCGCGGAACATCGAGGCCGTCATCGGCGAGCCTTCCGTGGTCAGCATGCCGCGGGTTCGTTCCAGAAACGGCGCGCGCGGCGCGTAGCCCTCGACCTCGGCGACCGCCCTGCATTCATCGAGCATGCCCAGGATGAAATCCCTGCCACCGGGCGCGCCGAGGATTTGGCCGACGGAAGCGCGCATCAGGCAGGTCGAGGCCGCCAGCGAGGCGAGGAACACCCATTTCTCCCACATGTCCTGCAGGATGGTTTCGCTGGCGACCGATCCGAACTTGCCGCTCGCCATTACCTCGGCAATGGCGCGGACCCGGTTCGACACTTTGCCGTCGCGTTCCCCGAAGGTCAGCGACTGCATCGGCTGCAGCTGGACCACCTCGCGCTTGTCGTTGAGCGTCACCGCGATCGCGCAGAGGCCGCCGAGCACGCGCTCGCGGCCGAACTTGCCGTCCAGCAGATCGAGATGCAGCATGCCGTTGAGCAGCGGGATGATCGAGGTCTGCGGCCCTACCGCCGGCGCAAAGGACTTTATCGCGTCGTCGAGGTCGAAGGCCTTGCAGCTCAGCAGCACGACGTCGAATTTCTCGCCGAGTTTGTCCGCCTGCACCGCCGGAGGGTTCTTCAAGGTGACATCGCCGTTGGGGCTTCTGATGACGAGGCCGGCATCGGCCAGTTCAGCGGCGCGCCGCGGGCGGACCAGGAAGGTCACGTCGCGGCCGGCCTGAAGCATCCTGCCGCCGAAATATCCGCCGATGGCGCCGGCGCCGACCACGAGAACGCGCATTATGTGGATCCTGTTCGTTATTGTTCTTTAAGGGCGAATAGTGAGTGGCGAACGGCGAATAGGGAAGCGCCTATATCGGCTACCCGCCATTCGCTATTCGCCATTCGCCATTCGCCTCTTCACCACTTCTCGCCAAACGGCCGTATCTCAAGCTCGAACGTCCAGGCGCTGCGCGGCTGCTGGTAGAGCTGCCAGTACGACGTCGCAACCGAGGCGGGCGGCATCAGCAGGTCCGGGTTGTCGAGCGCCTCCTTGCCCCAGAGTTTTTCCCTCCGCTCCCTGACCCAGGCGGTATCGACGCCGGAATCGATGATGAGATGCGCGACGTGGATGTTTTTCGGGCCCAGCTCGCGCGCCATCGATTGCGCCACCGCGCGCAGGCCGAATTTCGCGCTGGCGAAGGCGGCAAAGCCGCTGCCGCCGCGCAAGGAGGCGGTGGCGCCGGTGAAGAAGATATTGCCCCTGCCCCGCGGCAGCATCAGCCGCGCCGATTCGCGTCCCGCCAGGAAACCGGCCCAGCAGGCCATCTCCCACACCTTGCGGAACACGCGGTCCGTGGTTTCCAGGATCGGGAAGTTGACATTGGCGCCGACGTTGAAGATGCAGACCTCCAGCGGCGCGTGCTTGTCGGCGTCGTTGAGGAAGGCCGCGACCTCCTCCTCCTTCCGCGCGTCCAGGGCGCGTGCCACGATCGATCCGCCCGCGCCCTCGATCTCCCTGCCCAGCGGCTCGAGCTTGGCGCCGTCGCGCCGGCCGGCGAATACGGTAAATCCCTCGGCCGCGAATTTCTTCGCGATCTCGGCGCCGATATAATCGCCGGCGCCGATCACGGCACAGGTCGCGTTGCGTTTTTGCATTGCAGGATCTCCCTCAGGCCTCATCCTGAGGAGCGGCGTCTTCGCCGCGTCTCGAAGGATGTGCGATAAAACCGGCCTCGTGGTTCGAGACGCCGCGCAAGTTGCGCGGCTCCTCACCACGAGGGTTGCGAAATTATTTCCCCGCGATCATTTCCTCGACCTCGCGCAACTGCTCCTTGCCGAAGAACATTTCCTTGCCGACGAAGAAGGTCGGCGAACCGAACGCGCCGCGCTCGACCGCGTGTTGCGTATTCTCGATCAGTTTTGCCTTCACCTCGGGCTCCTGCGCGCGGGTCAAGAGTTTTGCGCCGTCGAGGCCGGAGGCGGTCAGGGCCTTCGTGGCGACCTCCATATCGTCCATTTTCTTCGGCTCGACCCACATGTGATGAAACGCGGCGTCGACGTATTTTTCGAACACGCCCTCCAATTGCGCGGCAACAGCGGCGCGCATCAGATTGAGGGTGTTGACGGGAAAGAACGGGTTCATCGTGTAGGGATTGACGTGGAAGCGCTTGACAAAACGCTCGGTCTCCAGCGCATGGAACTCGCGCTTGTTCTTGACGCCGGCGAGCGTCTCGGCCGGGGACTTGTTGTTGGTGGCCTTGAAGATGCCGCCGAGCAGGATCGGCACATATTCGAATTTCGCGCCGGTACGCTGTTCGATCGCGGGGATCGCCTCGTGGCTGAGGAAAGCATTGGGGCTGCCGAAGTCGAACATGAATTGCGGGGCGGCTGGGCTCACGGCGATCTCCCGGTGACGGTGGTTTCTTATATGATCCCTATCATTCAAACCAGCCTAGCCGTTCACTTCCGCGCGATCAACCGGCAACGGCGGGCGCTGCCGGTTGTTCGAACGCCGTGGCGGCGAGCCGGCGGGCGTGGTCGCGCACGTCGGCGGGCCAGGCCGCCGTCCAGGCCTGAAAGCGCTCCGCATCGCCCGCGAATAACGCGCGCGCCACTTCCTCGTAATGCGGCTTGTTCTCGCCCATCGCCGCGATGAAGCGATACGCCGCTTCCCGCGCCTGCCGGACGCGGTCCTTGTCCTTGTTGGCGCGCCGGGCCTCGTCGACCAGCCGGCGCAGCGCGACGGACGCGCCGCCCGATTGCTGAGCCAGCCACTCCCAGTGCCGCGGCAGCAGCGTGACCTCCCGCGCGACCACGCCCAGCTTTGGCCTTCCTGGACCGCGGGGAGCGGGCTGAGCGACGTCTTCCGCGGCGACGGCGCGCTCAGGGTTGGGCAATCGTGCCAGAACGTCGTCGACCGAGCCGCGGAAATCGATCTCGACCGGGCCGCTCGAGGAGCCGAACACGAGGACGACGGTGTCCCTGCGCCGGTCGAGTGTCTCCTTGGCCGCCCGTGCGACCATGCGAAGATCGCCCGAGGCGACGCAGCGGTCGCCCTCGAAGGCGATGTAGGCAATATCGGATGCCGGAGTCATCAAAAGTCTCCCGTTTCCGTCTGAATTATCCGGGTAAATTGACGGTGTCAATAACATCCGGGTAATACAGGCGACGATTGGGCGTCTCGACTTTCGGGCCTCCGACTGGCACCACCATGCACCGCGCCCAAGCGGCTGCGTCCGTCCGGGGAATCGCTATGCTCACCGTCCATCATCTCAACAATTCCCGCTCCCAGCGTGTGCTGTGGCTCTTGGAAGAACTTGGTGTGCCCTACGAAATCGTCCGCTATCAGCGGCAGCCGGACATGCGCGCGCCAGCCGAATTGCGCGCGATCCATCCGCTCGGCAAATCGCCCGTCGTCACCGACAACGGCAATACCGTCGCCGAATCGGGTGCGATCGTCGAATACATCATCGATACCTATGGCGAGGGACGCCTAATCCCGCTGTCCAAGACGCCGGAGCGGCTGCGCTACACCTATTGGCTGCATTACGCGGAGGGCTCGGCGATGCCCCCGCTGCTGTTAAAACTGCTGTTCACGCTGATGCCGAAGCGCGCACCGGCGCTGCTGCGGCCCCTGGTGCGCAAAGTCTCCAACCAGGCGCTGACCGCCTTGGTCAATCCGCAGCTCAAGCAGCACATGGCGTATTGGGAGAGCGAACTCGGCAGATACGAATGGTTCGCCGGGCCTGAATTTTCCGCCGCCGACATTCAGATGAGCTTTCCACTCGAAGCCGCCGCCGCACGCGGCGGGCTTGAGCAGGGCCACCCCAAGGCGATGGCGTTTCTGGATCGCATTCACGCCCGCCCGGCTTATAAGCGCGCCCTTGAGAAGGGCGGGCCGTACGTCGTGGGGCGTTAACGCCCACGTCCGCCTATTTCACCCGGGTATAATTGACGCGGGCGTCTTTCTCCCCTATGCGATCCCCACGCAGGCGGATCCTGCTTCGGGGGCGGTACATGAAAATCGAGGACAGGAAGGCGGCGATCGCCGCCTACAAGAAGCGCAACAGCGCCGCCGGCATTTACGCCGTTCGCTGCACGGCTTCGGGCGAGACCTGGATTGGCCAGACGCTCAATCTGGAAACCATCCAGAACCGGATCTGGTTCGCGCTGCGCGCCGGCGGCCATTCCAACCGGGAACTCCAGCGCGCCTGGACGGCTCACGGCGCCGATGCCTTCTCCTTCGAGTCGCTCGAGCAATTGAAGGATGAGGAATTGGCTTACATCAGGGATACGCTCTTGAAGGAACGTTTTGTTCACTGGCAGTCGACGCTGAACGGGCTGACGCTCTAAATGTGAGCTTTCAGGGTTGCGTCGCGGCGATCACTTCCTTGACCAGCCGTCCGAGGCCACGAATATCGCCGGTAGGGTCGACGGAATCGCCGAGCCGGACGATTACCAGATGCTGCGACGGAATGATCACGACGCGCTGGCCGAGATTGCCGGAGGCAAAGAACGCGTCGCGCGGAATCCCGATGCGGACGCGACCTTGGGCATATTCGTGCTCGCTGCGGTTGGTCCAGAAGCCTGCGCCATAATCGGTATCGAGCGTCGGGGAGGCTGAAAAATCCACCCAGTCGTCCTCCAGAATACGCCGGCCGCCGACCGCGCCGTCATTCAGGTATAGCAATCCAAATCGCGCCCAGTCCCGGGCGCTCGCCAGCATGTTGGCCGAGCCCTGCAGCGTGCCGCTGGCATCGAATTGCAGCGTCACGTTGCGCATCCCCAGCGGATTGAACAACTCGCGCCAGGCGAGCGCCAGCGTCTTCTCGGGACCGCCAACGCCATCCCGGATGATCCGCGCCAGGATTTGCGCGGTCGCGCTGGAGTAGGCCCATCGCGTCCCCGGCGGCGCGATCAGCGGCGCCTTCACCGCAAAGCCTGCCATGTCGCCGTACAGGTACATCAGGTTGGAGGGATCGAAGCCGGAATTGGTTTCGTCCAGCGCGAGACCCGTCGTCATCCGCATCAAGTGCTCGACCTCGATCTCGCGGCGCGGGACGCCCGAGGCACGCCATTCCGGGACCGGCGCCGGCATCGATGGAGTCAGGATGCCCTGCTGCGCCATGATTCCGAGCAGGGCGTTGACCACGGACTTGGTCATGGAGAAGCCGGGCAGCTGCGTATCGACACCGACACCCGCCGCATAGCGTTCGGCGATAACGCTGCCATCGCGCACCACGACGACCGCCTTGGTTCTGCGGAATGGCGGCTCGGCGGGTTCCTCGAATGCATGAACCAGCGCCGCCTTCAGAGCGGGAGCCGAGGCCTCAACCACGCCGGGACCGGCGATTTCCGGCAGCAGCGGCGGGCTCTTCGGCATCTTCAGCGCTTCAAGGTCGCTTCGCAGCAGATACGGCGCCTCCGATCCATGCAGCAACACGCAACCGAACCCGTCGTGAAAAGCGGCGCGGCTGCCCAGCAGGCCCATCATGGAAACGTCGACGATCTTGGCGGCACGATCGAGCCGATACCGCATTCCCGCCCGCAGCCGGCGAATGCCCGGACGGTCCATGGTCTCAGCGAAAACGGCGTCTGGATCCAGTCCCGATACGAACGTCTTCGCGCAGACGCTGTCGGCGACGGCGCTCGCCGCCACCCGAACCGCGCGATCGGGGCGGTAGATCACGGCCAGTGCCACCGGCACGGCGAGGATCAGCGCTCCTGCGATCAGCCTTCGCGCAACCACGCCGCTCTCCCATGCCGGCCCGGCTTCGGTTTCAGCGCGCCTTCTGGACCTCGCCAACCGAAGGCAGCGCCATCACGGTAACGCCCGGCGGCGGCAAATCGTCATCCGGCACGAAGAAATCCGACATCAGCGGCACCGTGCGATCGACGCGATAAGGCTCGAAGTCGCGCACGCCGCTCGCATACAGCACCTTGTCGTCGATGCAGAACTGTCCGGTGAATTCGCGCGACGGCCTGGTGAAAATCACGTACGCGGCGTCGCCCATGATCTCCGGCGTGCGGCTGGCGCGCATCATGGCGTCGCCGCCCAAGAGATTGCCGACCGCGGCGGTGGCGATGGTGGTACGCGGCCACAGCGCGTTGACCGCGATGCCGGCGGCCTTCTGTTCGGCCGAGAGCCCGAGCACGCAGAGGCTCATGCCGAATTTCGCCAGCGTGTAGGCGGTGGAGTGCTCGAACCATTTGGCCTTGATGTCGAGCGGTGGCGACAGCGTCAGGATGTGCGGATTCTCCGCCTTCTTGAGGTGCGGGATACAGTACTTCGAGACCATGAAGGTGCCGCGGGTATTGATGCCCATCATCAGGTCGAAGCGCTTCATGTCGGTCGCCTGCGAGTTGGTCAGGCTGATGGCGCTGGCATTGTTGACGCAGATATCGATGCCGCCGAATTCGACCACGGTTTTGTCGATGGCCGCGATCACCTGGGCTTCCTCGCGGATGTCGCAGAGGATCGGCAGCGCCTTGCCGCCGGCGGCGCGGATCTCGTCGGCGGCGGTATAGATCGTGCCCTTGAGTTTCGGATGCGGCTCCGCCGTCTTGGCGGCGATCGCGACATTGGCGCCGTCGCGCGCCGCACGCAACGCGATCGCAAGCCCGATACCGCGGCTGCCCCCGGATACGAACAGCGTCTTGCCCTTGAGCGATGTCATGTTGCGAACTCCGATCCTGGAAGCATAAGAAGGACAGTGCTCTCTAATCGAAGAGGGGATGCTCCCTTACGCCTCCGCATGCAGAACACGGCCACGCGTCTCCGGCAGCGCAAAGGCGGCGAGGAAGAATACACCATACGCCGCAACGGCGAAGATCGCGATGGCATTTCCCAGCGATGTCGAGTTCGATAGCGCGCCGACCAGGAACGGAAACAGTGCGCCGATCCCCCGGCCGAAATTGTAGCAGAAGCCCTGTCCCGATCCTCGCAATCGGGTCGGATAGAGTTCGGTGAGAAACGCGCCGACGCCGGAAAAATAGCCCGATGCAAAGAAGCCGAGCGGGAAGCCAAGCAGCCACAACACTTCGTTGGTCAGCGGCAATTGCGTGTAAAGCAGGGTGATGGCGATCGCCCCGAGCGAGAAGGTCAGGAACAAATTGCGCCGGCCGATGCGGTCCGCCAGCCACGCGCCGACCAGGTAGCCGACAAACGAGCCGATAATCAGCGCGGAAAGGTAACCGGTCGAACTGACGATCGAGAGCTTGCGTTCGGTGGTGAGAAAACGCGGCACCCAGAAGGTGATAGCGTAATAGCCACCCTGGCATCCCGTCGCCATCAGCGATGCCAGGATCGTCGTCTTGAGAACGGGCGCGCCGAAAATCTCCCACAGCGCCGGCCGCTCGCCCGACGCGATCTGTTTGGCGCGCGCGGCGGCGGCGATCTCCGGCTCCTTAACATGGCGGCGCAGGAAAAATACCAATAGCGCCGGCAGCGCGCCGATGGCGAACATCCAGCGCCAGGCAATCTCCGGCGCCAGCCAGTAGAACAGGATGGCCTGCGACAGCACCGCAAGTCCCCAGCCGACCGCCCAGCCCGACTGTACCGAGCCCACGGCGCGCCCGCGGTATTGCGGGCGGATCGCCTCGCCCATCAGCACCGCGCCGGCCGCCCATTCGCCACCGAAGCCGAGACCCAGAACCGCACGGGCGATCAGCAGCTGATCGAAATTCTGCACAAAGGCGCAAACCAGCGAGAAGAACGAGAACCACAGGATCGTCAGTTGCAACGTCCTCACGCGTCCGATCCGGTCGGCGAGGTATCCGCCGAGCCAGCCCCCGATCGCCGAGGACAGCAATGTAACGGTTCCGGCGAGCCCCGCCGTGCCGGGGTCGACTTTCCAAAGCGCGATAATGGTGCCGATCACGAGCGGATAGATCATGAAGTCCATGCCGTCGAGCGCCCAGCCGGCCGCGCAGGCCCAGAACGTCCGCCGCTCCGGCAGGGTCATGTCGCGATAGAAGGCGAGAAGGCTGGTATCCTCGATGGCAGCGGTTTCAATGGCGATGGACGGTTCGACTTTGCTCACGATGGACGTTTCCTGAAAAATGATCGGACCAGCTTTTTTGCCGGTTCGCGATCGGCTCACCTGTGCCGCCAATCTAGGCGGTCCGCTGATGTTGTCATCAGCCGAATCCGCACATGTCCCGGTTCGCAGATGATTACTGTCCCGCGGCTTCCGCGCCACGGGTACGCGGATCGGGAGCGCCGAGCAATCCGTTTGGCGTCACCGCGATCGAGTTGGCCGAGGTCTGTCCCATCGGCTCGATCAGTTGATGGCCCATGGCCTTCAGGCCGGCCAGCGTGTCCTCGGAGAAACCGCGCTCGATCCGCACCTCGTCCGGCAGCCATTGGTGGTGCAACCGTGGCGCCGCCACGGCGGCGGCAACGTCCATGTGATAATCGAGCACATTGACGATCACCTGCAGCACCGTGGAGATGATCCGGCTACCGCCGGGCGATCCCGTCACCAGCACCGGCTTGCCATCCTTCAGCACGATGGTCGGCGACATCGAGGACAGCGGCCGTTTTCCCGGTCCGGGCAGATTGGCCTCGAATCCGACCAGGCCGAACGCATTGGATGCGCCGGGTGCCGCGGTGAAATCGTCGAGTTCGTTGTTGAGCAGCACGCCGGTGCCTTCGGCAACCAGGCCGACGCCGTAGGGAAAGTTGAGCGTATAGGTGTTGCTGACCGCGTTGCCGAGGCTGTCGACCACCGAGAAATGCGTGGTGTTGCTGCCCTCGCGCGGCGGCACCGCCGATAGCGCATCGGTCCACGGCGTCGCGCGGTCGAGATCGATCGAGGCGCGCTGCTTCGCAGCATAATCCTTCGAGGTCAGCGCCACGACCGGCGCATTGACAAAGGCGGGATCGCCGAGATAGCGCGCGCGATCGGCATAGGCGCGCTTCATCGCCTCGATCAGGACATGCAGCTCCGGCGCGGAGCCCTGCTTCATGTCGGCCAGCGGAAAGCCTTCGAGGATATTGAGCATCTCCACCAGCACGACGCCGCCGGAGGAGGGCAGCGGCATCGAGAGGATGTCGTAGCCGCGATAGTTGCCGCGCACCGGGGCGCGGATCACGGCGGAATAGGATTTGAGATCGTCCGGCGTCATGATGCCGCCGGCGTCGCGCACCGCTTTTGCGAGTTTTTCGGCGATCGGCCCTTCGTAAAACCCGCGCGAGCCCTGTTCGGCAATCGCGCCAAGCGTCGCCGCCAGATCCTTCTGAACCAGGGCATCGCCCTCGCGCAACGGGCTGCCGTCGGCGCGCGAAAAAATCCTGGCGGTCGCCGGCCAGTGCGCCAGCCGCGGATAGATCGCGGGGAGCGTGTCGGCCATGTCGTCGGCCAGCGCGAGGCCATTGCGCGCCAGCTCGATCGCCGGCTGCAGCAATTCGCCCAGCGTGAATTTGCCCGAACCGTATTTCTCCAGCGCCAATGTCAGCCCGGCGACGGTACCGGGAACGCCGACGCCGAGCGCGGAATCTCGCGATTTGGCGATATCCGGTTTGCCGTCGGCCCCGAGGAAAATGTCAGGCTTGGTCGCGGCCGGTGCGGTTTCGCGATAATCGATCGCGACATCTTCATGCTTATCAGCGGAGTGGATCACCATGAAGCCACCGCCGCCGATATTTCCCGCGCGCGGATAGGTCACGGCCATTGCGAAACCGGTGGCCACCGCCGCATCGACCGCGTTGCCGCCACGCCGCAGCACGTCCGCGCCGATGCCTGCGGCGATCCTTTCCTGCGTCACCACCATGCCGTGTTCGGCGACGACGGCGTGAATGGCGTCCGCCGGCGGTGGCGTGTAGGTGCCGCGACGTTCCTGCGCGGCTGCAGGCAGGCAAAACGCGACAATCAGCAGGATCGCCGCAGCGATCGAACGCCGTTCAGCTCTCAATAGCATCATCAAACTTCCGCCGCGGGTTGAGGCCAATCTGGCGCCGGCAAATTCGCAAATTTGTCATGTCAACCGATGCTATATGGTTTCCGATGCAGGAGGCAAAACGCCTCCTCGTGATGATCAGGGATATTTTCGCGCATGGCGGTGATCGCTTCCGACGCACGCATTGCTGATATGCAACGAGATTATCCGCCGCGATCGGCCGTCATTAGCTGGATTTTCTTCGACTGGGCGGCGCAGCCTTATTTCACACTGATCACCACCTTCGTGTTCGCGCCCTATTTCGCCACCCATGTCGCCTCCGACCCCGCGAGCGGACAATCGCTGTGGGGCTTTGCCACCGCTGCGGCCGGACTGCTGATCGCGCTGCTGTCGCCGGTTCTGGGCGCCATCGCCGATGCCAGTGGCCGGCGCAAGCCGTGGATCGCGGCGTTCGGCGCGCTGCTCGTGATCGGCTCGTGCCTGATGTGGTTTGGCAAGCCCGGCGATCCCGGCGTGATTCCGCCACTGCTGTTCGCCTATGGCCTTGCGACCATCGGCGCTGAATTCGCCACCGTCTTCAACAATGCAATGATGCCGACGCTGGTGCCGCCTGACCAGATCGGGCGATTGTCCGGCACCGGCTGGGCCACCGGCTATGTCGGCGGCATCCTCAGCCTGATCCTGGTGCTCGGCTTTCTCGCCGCCAGCCCCGAAACCGGACGCACGCTGTTTGGATTCACGCCGCTGTTCGGTCTCGACCCCGTCACCCATCAGGGCGACCGCATCTCGGGCCCCCTGACGGGGATCTGGTTCATCGTCTTCGTGCTGCCGATGTTTCTGCTGACGCCGGATTATCCCGCCAAGCGGCGAATCGGCGACGCGCTGCGCGAGGGCCTGACCGAACTGAAACAGACGCTCGCCGAATTGCCGCAACGGAAATCGCTGGCCGCGTTTCTGCTCGCCAACATGATCTATACCGACGGGCTGGTGTCATTGTTCGCTTTCGGCGGCATCTACGCGGCCGGCACGTTCGGCTGGAACACCATTCAGATCGGCAGCTTCGGTATTATACTGGCCATCGCCGGCACCTTCGGCGCGTGGCTTGGCGGCAAGCTCGACGACAAGCTTGGACCGAAACGCGTCATCGCTGGCAGCATGCTGCTGCTGCTGTTTGCGATTGTCGCGATCCTGTTCGTGGACAAGGACCGGATCCTGTTCATCGAGGTCGCACCTCCCGTCCCCGGTGGCGGGCTGTTCGCAGCCAGCGCCGAACGCGCCTACCTGCTGCTGGGCTGCCTGATCGGAGCCGCCGGCGGTCCGCTGCAGGCGGCGTCGCGGACGCTGCTGATTCGTTTGGCGCCTCAAGACCGCATCGCGCAGTATTTCGGGCTTTTTGCGCTGACGGGAAAGGTCACTTCCTTCGTCGGGCCGCTCTTGATCGGCGCGATTACCGCTGTGACTGCGAGCCAGAAAGCCGGCATGGCGGTCTTGGTGCTGTTCTTCGTCGCGGGGCTGGCGTTGCTGGCGCGGGTGAAGGACTAAGTGCTTGAAGTCGCGTCGGCTCGAAAACGCCTTAACCGCCGTCGCCTTGATAGAGCGTATTCACGGTAATCGCGCCGACAGCACGCGAGACACAGGGACAGATCTTGCTGCCCTCGCCTTTCTGGTGATCGCTGAAGAATACGTCGCGATGATCGATCTTGCCGTCCACCGCAACGACATCGATTGCGCAGACGCCGCATTCGCCGCGCTGGCAGTCCGAGATCACTTCAAAGCCGGCCTCGTTGAGCGCATCCAGTAGCGATTTGTTTTCCGGAACCACGATCTCCCGGCCCGACCGATCGATCCGGACACGAAACGACTCCGTCGGCAATAGTCCACTCGAGCCAAACGTTTCGTATCGCAAATCGTCCGGCGCACGTCCGGCCGACGTCCAACTGCGTCGCGCCGCCTCGAGCAACCGCAGCGGACCGCACAGGATCGCGGAGGAGTCCGGCGGCAGGCGGCGAAAAGTGTCATCGAGCTCAATCCGGTTGGCCTCGTCGCTCGCATGAACGATCAGGCGATCTGCGAGCATGCCGGACAACTCATCGAGAAACGCGGCATCGCGCCGCGACGTGACGGCGTAATGCAGCTCCATCGCGGCATTACGGCGATTCAGCATGCCGGCGATGCCGAGGATCGGCGTAATGCCGATTCCGCCCGCGATCAGGCAATAGGATCTTCGTGTCCAGTCGATCTCGAACAGCGAGGTTGGGGTAGATATTTCGACGCGCGCGCCCGGCTGCAGCGACCACATATAGAGCGAACCGCCGCGACTGTCGGCCGCGCGACGAACGGCGATCCGGTAGCCGTCAGGGCCGAAATCTCCCACCAGCGAATAACAGCGTGTTTGCGGCCGTCCATCGATGAACACGCCGACATTGATGTGGCTGCCAGGGGCGTAGTTTTCGACGCTCGGTCCCGCTGGCCGCAGCACGAATTCGCGAATCGCGGGCGCAACGTCGCGAATCGCCTTAACGGTGCAGCTGATCCACCTCTCTGCAAATCGCATGGCTCGCCTATTCGGTGACGGGAGAGCGGATCAGCGCCAGTGCCGGCAGCAGATCCAGATGGGTTCGATTGCGCAGCGCCAGCCGCAGGTTCCGAGCGGCCAGCCGCGCATGCTCGCGCATGACGGCTTCCGCCCTTGCCCCTTCCCGGTTCTCGATGGCGTCGACGACAACGCGGTGATGATCCTGTGCGATGACCAGGATCTGATGCGCTTCCGGCAGCACGGATTGCGCCATCACGAAGGCGCTGGGAGATGCGAATGGCAGCGCGGAGGCGCGGTCGATCTGCCGGATCAGCGGTGCACTGTGGGACAATTCGGTGAGCAGCGCGTGAAACCGCGCATTCAGCGTGACATAGGACGAGAACGCATCCACCGAGACCGGGTCGCGTGCGACCAGTTGGTCCAGCTCGGCGAGGCTCTCCTTGAGCGGTTCTAGATCGCGCGCGGATACCCCGCGCTCGGCGGCGAACCTGGCGGCGAGCCCCTCAAGTACGCCGCGCAATTCGATGGAGTCGAGGATGTCACGCTCGCTGAATGCCTTCACCATGAAGCCGCCGGACGGAATGGCTTCGAGCAGGCCTTCTTCCTCGAGCCGGACCAGCGCCATGCGTACCGGCGTGCGCGAGACGCCGGTGGTCTCGACCGCCTGCAGTTCCGAGATCCGCTCGCCAGGCCGCAGCCGGCCCGAAAGGATCAGGTCGCGCAGCGCCAGTTGGGCGCGCACCGTCTGGGACACGGCGCGATCGGGGTCGCGTTCGCTCATCGGCTCACTCCGCCGCCTGCAGCGTGGCGGACGAATCCTCGCGCGCGACCATGCGATCGATCATGCGCCGCGCCCACATCGCGCCGGCGTCGATGTTGAGATTGTAGAACACGCGATCGGGATTCTCGTCGATGGCCCGCTGCTGGGCTTCGAGAATGATTTCATCTTCGCGGAAAATGCCCGCGACGCCTTCGCGGATTTCCGTGGTCAGCCGCTGTTCGCTTAAGCGATAATTGCGCGCGAAGGCCCAGAAATAGTGGCACGTTGTTTCGGTTTCCGGCGTCATGGTATTGAGCACGTAGCCGTTGACGCCCTGCGAGCGATCGCCTTCCGGCGCGCCGCTCCCGGCCGGCGCCACCCCGACGTCGATGGTGACGGTGCCGGGCGCCTCGAAGCGAATGATCTGCCAGCGGTCGACCAGTCCCGGCCTTTGCAGTTGCGCGGCCCAGAACGGCGGCGGTTCGATGCCCCGCATCCAGCGGGTCACGGTGACAGTCCTGTCGCCATGGGTCACATCGAATGGTGCTTCCGCGACGGCCTCGTCGCCGATACTGCCGCCATGGACAAAGGTTTCGTGGGTCAGGTCCATCAAATTATCGACCACCAGCCGGTAGTCGCATTTGACGTGAATCGTTTTGCCGTCTCCGGCCCAGGCCGGATCGTTGTTCCAGTGCATGTCCGGAACCAGCGCAGGGTCGGCCAGCGCCGGATCGCCCAGCCACAGCCAGACGAAGCGGTGGCGTTCGACGACAGGATAAGCCCGGACGCAGGCCGACGGATTGATGGTTTCCTGCGACGGCATGAAGGTGCAGCGGCCGGAGGAATTGTATTTCAGGCCGTGATAGCCGCAAACCACGCTGTCGCCTTCGAGACGGCCCTTCGACAGCGGCACCAGACGATGCCAGCAGGCGTCTTCCAGCGCTGTGACGTGCCCATTAGCCTGCCGGTACATCACGATATGCTTGCCGCAGATCGTCCGCGGAAACAGCGCGTGCTTGATATCGGCATCCCAGGCGGCGGCGTACCAGGCGTTCATGGGAAAGGATCGGGCCATGCGAAAATCCCTTTGCTCGGGCCTTATGCATTCCACATGTATACAATTTTGATCGGAAAAGCAATATTTTTGGCAGAAATGGGTCGGATATGGCTATTTCGGTATACAGAACAGAATAAGGCTCGAAGCCTGAGGAGCTTAGCTTGCGAACCCGGACGGCACGCACCGGGCGGTAGGGCCGTTGGCGCTGTAATAGCTCGGCTCGTCGTTCCAGCGTTTGCCGGAACGACGAGAGAAGCTCGGATAGACCGTCTAGACTAGTGGCGGAAGTGGCGCACGCCGGTGAACACCATGGCGATGCCGGCATCGTCGGCGGCCTTTATCACTTCATCGTCGCGGATCGAGCCGCCGGGTTGGATCACCGCGGTAGCGCCGGCCTCGATCGCGACCAGCAGGCCGTCCGCGAACGGAAAGAACGCATCCGACGCCACCACTGAACCCACCGTCATCGGCTGCGCGAGTTTTGCCTCGGCCGCCGCATCCTGCGCCTTGCGCGCGGCGATGCGCGAGGAATCCACTCGGCTCATCTGGCCGGCGCCGATGCCGACGGTGGCGAGGTCCTTGGCATAGACGATGGTGTTGGACTTGACGTGCTTGGCGACGCGGAACGCGAATTTGAGGTCGCGCAATTCGGCATCGGTGGGCGCCCGCCTGGTTACGGTCTTCAGCGCGATGTCGTCGACCACGGCGTTGTCGCGGCTCTGCACCAGCAAACCGCCGGCGACGGTCTTGGCCGTCAGGCCCGACGCGCGCGGATCGGGCAGGCTGCCCGCGAGCAGAAGCCGTAAGTTGCGCCGCTTGGCGATGATCGCGATGGCCTCCTCGGTCGCATCTGGCGCGATGATGACTTCGGTCAGGATTTCCGTGATGACGCGGGCGGTGTCGGCATCGAGCGTCCGGTTGACGGCGATGATGCCGCCATAGGGCGATTGGGTGTCGCAGGCGAAGGCCTTGCGATAGGCAGTGCCTAGATCGGCTCCCTCGGCGACGCCGCACGGGTTGGCGTGCTTGACGATGACGCAGGCTGCGGTTCGCGCGGGATCGAACTCGGCGATGCACTCATAGGCCGCGTCGGTGTCGTTGATGTTGTTGTAGGACAATTCCTTGCCCTGCAATTGCCGCGCGGTGGCGACGCCCGGGCGCTTGTCGGGCGTTCGATAGAACGCGGCGGTCTGGTGCGGGTTCTCGCCATAGCGCAGCGCCTGGATCAAACGGCCGCCGAAGGCGCGGTAATCCGGCGCGTCGGTCTTGAGCTGAAGCGCAAACCAGTTCGAGATCGCGGCATCATAGGCGGCGGTGCGGGCATAGGCCTTGGCGGCCAGGCGCCGCCGCAGCGACAGCGTGGTCGAACCCGCATTGGCGGCGAGCTCGTCGAGCACGGCCTGGTAATCCTGCGCTTCGACCACGACGGCGACGTCGTCATGGTTCTTCGCCGCGGCGCGGATCATCGCCGGCCCGCCGATGTCGATATTCTCGATACATTCCTCGTAAGCCGCGCCCTTATCGACAGTGGCCTCGAACGGATAGAGATTGACGACGAGCAGGTCGATCGGCGCGATGCCATGCGCCTTCATCGCCTGTGCATGTTCGGTATTGTCGCGGATCGCAAGCAGCCCGCCATGCACCTTGGGATGCAGGGTCTTGACCCGGCCGTCCATCATTTCCGGAAAACCGGTCAGCTCCGAAACATCCCTGACCTTCAGCCCCGCCGCGGCGATCGCTTTCGCCGTGCCGCCGGTCGAGACCAGCTCGACACCGTGGCCGACCAGCGCGCGGGCGAACTCGATCAGGCCGGTCTTGTCGGAAACGGACAACAGGGCGCGGGTTACGCGGCGCGGGTGGTCGGTCATGGGCGTGGTTCCTGCGGGATGAGGCCGCCGGTTAGCACGGTTTTGGCAGCGATGAAACCGTGCCCGGCTCCGGTGCCCGGAAAATCCCACGGGATATTGGCGGGGCAGATTCCGGAAGTTTAATTCAGGCGGCCTTGGCCATGGTCACTCCTTTAGCGGCGATGATCTTACCAGAGTTGGATCGTTTTTTCGTCATTGCGAGGCGCGCAGCGACGAAGCAACCCAGCTTCGCCTTATCGAGCGACAAAAGATGGGTTGCTTCGCTTCGCTCGCAATGACGGCCGTATTTCTACAGCGGCAATTCCGGCTCGCGGCGGGCGTTGCGTCTTCCCGAATTCGCTGAGGCCGACGTCGTCGAGCGCACGAAGCTCCAGCGGACCGAGGGGGCGTGCCGGGAATCCTGCCGGATCACGATCTGGGCGGTGCGGCGGGGGCCGTCGTTTCCGGCCAGGAACACGCTGTCTTCGAGTTCAACCTTGTCGTCGAGCGCCTCGAAGGTCCAGACGTCGCGGTTCGGCAGCACCAGCATGACGCCGCGGGCATCGCTCAAGCGGCTCGCCTTCACCGAGGGATGCAGATGAAACCGCACCGCGTAATCGGTCTCGTTGCCCTTGATGCGGGCCCCCGGCGCCGGCGCCACGGTATCCTCGCCGTCGAGCCGCGTGCCGTCATGCGCGACCATCAGCACCCGGCGATGCATGACGCCGAACCGCGGCATATAGCCGTCATGCGATGTCGTCAGCAGCACGCCGTTGGCGACCACCTCGCGGTAGCTCTCCACGTTCGACGGGCCGCTGACAACCGGCGCGCCCTGCAGGAACCGTTTCATCGCCGACAGCTCGACGAACTGGCAGGAGGAGGTCTCGTGATAGGTCAGCGTCGAGTGCGCGGCCGTCGAGCGCGCAAAGGCGCGCCAATTGTCGCGGCTGGTCGAGGGCATGCCGCAATTGACGACGATCCGGCTCGGCCCCGCCGACAATTCGAAGGAAAGACAGCCGGCATGGGCGTCCTGGCTGACGCTCGGCGGCGGCGGCGGGCCGGTGTCCATGATCACCGTCATCGCGCCGGCATCGAGGCGCTGATAGCCGGTATGCGGCATGTTCGCCATCGGCGCGCCGTGGGTGTCGTCATAGGCGAGCAGCGTCGCCAGAATATCGGATGGCGCGCTGCTCATGCCGTTGAACAGCGCGAACGCTCCGTCGCCGTGGCGGAAGAAGCGCAGCATCGGCATCATGCGGTCGATTGCGTTCAACAGCGCCGGCGGGGGCGCGATGTTGCGGGCGGCGAAGGTCTGCCGCAGCGGCAACAGGTCGATCAGGAGTTCGATCAGCGCGCCGGGGTTGCGCGAGAAGTGGCCGCCGTCGGGCAGTATCTGCCGCTGCAGCTCGTCGGAGAGTTTTCGCGTGGCGGCGCGGATGTGCCGGCCCTGGTTGGCGAGGCAGAGCGCGGCATAGCACAGCGCGATCAAGACCTGCAGCCGCGGCACGCCGTCGGTATCCAGCATCGTGTAGCGCAAATAGCGGATCTCGCGCGCCAGGCCCCGCAGATAGCGCCGGTAGAATTTACCGTCGGTATCGCCGAGCACCAGGGGCGCCTGCGACAACAGCGAGATGACGCGGCGCGACAGCACGTCGGCGCGGCGGCCGACGGGACGCTTGCGCGACGGGTTGGAAATCCAGTCGTCGACCAGCGAGCGGGCATTGGCGCGGGTCAGCGCGGTATCGGCGGCGCGCAGATGCCGCAGCCAGCCGAAGCCGAGCAGCGCCACCTCCCAGTCTTCCGACGGCGGCTCGAGATCGAAGATCGAACGGCCGTGACAGGTGACGATCTTGCCGGCGAACACGAAGCGGCCGGCATAGATTTCAGCCGCGCGGGTGGCGTCGGCGGTACGCAAATCGTGCGGGGCGATAATCAGCCGATCGGTGCGGCCGGGCCACAGCCGCGACAGTGCGACCGAGCCGCCACTTGCGCGCGCCATCAGGTTCCGCGCGAAGCGGCCCATGATCAGCGTCGAGATGCGTCTGCGTTGAGCGACCGACACTTCTGCCCTTGATTGGAGGATTCCGTTTGCGAATCCTTTTAATCCGGAAACGCGGCCAAGACACCATCTTGAAAGCGCGCGAATCAGCGAGGGCGGCGGAAAAGCGGTGCAGAATCAGGATTTAACCAGCCGCGCGGCGTAAAAACCGTCAAGCCCGGCCAGCCGGGGGTCGGGGTGCGGCAGGTGGCAGGGCAGCGTCCTCAGGTCGCCTTCGGCGGTCACTATTTCCTGCAGGCCCGCAACCTCGCCGGCCTCGATCGGCGCACGGCGCATGCCGGATTCCGAGGCGAGCAGGGCGGCGATCGCCTGCTCACCCTCTTCGGGTTCCAGCGAGCAGGTACAATAGACCAGGGTCCCGCCGGGACGCAGCAGCGTGACCGCCTTTTGCAGCAGGCGCTTCTGCAACGCCGCCAGCGCGGCGATATCGACTTCCTGCCGCAGCCAGGCGACATCGGGGTGGCGGCGGATGGTGCCGGTCGAGGTGCAGGGCGCGTCGATCAGGATACCGTCAAAACCTTCGCCGCTTTTTGTCCCCGGCCATTCGGCGGCATCGGCGACCACGGTCTCGGCTTCGAGCGAAAGACGCGTGAGATTGTCGCGCAGCCGCGCCATGCGGGCCGGCGAACGGTCGACCGCGGTAACGCGCGCGCCGGCATGGACGAGTTGCGCGGTCTTGCCGCCGGGCGCGGCGCAGAAGTCGGCGATGGATTTGCCGGCGATTTCGCCGAACAAGCGCCCCGGCAGCGCGGCGGCGGCGTCCTGCACCCACCAATGGCCCTCGATGAAACCCGGCAGCATCTTCACCGAGCCTTGCAGCAGCGTGCGCACGGTTGCCGTCGGCAATATTTCGCCGTGCAGGCGGCTCGCCCACTGCTCCGGATCGGATTTCACGGTGATATCGAGCGACGGCTCGTAGCTGATCGCAAGCGCGATGTCGCGCGCGACGCTCTCGCCATAATGAGCGGTCCAGCGCGCGAGCAGCCACGGCGGAATATCGAGCGTCTGCGACTTGACCTCGTCGATCAGCGGTTGTCCCTCGCGCGCGCAACGGCGCAGCACCGCGTTGACGAGGCCGGCATATTTGGCGGCGCGCCGGTCCGACTGCACCAGCCGCACCGACAGATCGACCGCGGCATGATCGGGCACATCCATCCAGAGAATCTGCGCGGCGCCGATCAGCAATGCGCTTTGCGCGCGCGGCGCGTCGGTCGGAATGCCGCGATCGAGCAGTCGCGACAACAAATGGCCCAGCGTGCCGAGCCGACGCAGGATCGTCGCCACCAGGCGCCGCATCAGGGCACGGTCGCGATCGGAGAGCGTCTTCAGTCCGGGATGAGCGGCGGCGCCGTCGAGTTGTTCGTCGAGCGTGCGCTGCTTATGCAGCACGCCGTCGAGTATATCTGCCGCGATCCGCCGCGCCGCAAGACCGGGCACCTCGGATGGTAGTGCGAATCGTTGAGAAGGCATGGAGCGCGGACATCTTGGAGAATCGGATAGCGTTCAGCGTTTCAGCTTATGCGGCGGGAAGGAAATCACTTTTGCCACTGGAATATGCCAAATATAAGAATCGCCTGCCGTTGGCACCGTAGCACATCGTCTTTATATCGGGCGCGTTGAATTGAATGAGCCGCTCCTGCGGCGGGACATCGAGATGACCGACGATCCTTCTTTGCCACAAGCCGCAGCGCCTGTCGCGGCACGCAAGCCGCTGACGCCGGCGGCACAGCGCGCGCTCGCCGAAGCCGAAGCGCGCCGCAAGCAAGCCGAGGCGAATGCAAAGCCGGTGCCGAAGGAGTTCCAGGGTCCCAAGGGTCCGGAACCAACCCGCTATGGCGATTGGGAGACCAAGGGCATCGCCTCGGATTTTTGAGCGCCGGCGAGCCGATTGCCGCTGACGTCGGCGTCGGGCGCAAGCGGATGATCCTGCAAACAAAAAAACCGCGCGGTCGCGCGGTTTTTGCGACGCCGTCATTCCGGGGCGCGAGTGAAGCGAGCGAACCTCAACGCGCAATTGCGCATTTGAGGTCTGGTGCTTCGGACTATCGCGGAATGATGCGACGAGATCTCAGCGTGTCACCACCACGGTCGTGCCGACCGAGACGCGCTGGTAGAGATCGGTGATGTCGGGATTCAGCATGCGGATGCAGCCGTAGGAGACAAAACCGCCGACCGATCCCGGCACGTTGGTGCCGTGGATGGCGTATTCGCCGCCGGCCAGCGTCATCGCGGCGACGCCCATCGGATTGTGCGGCGAGCCGCCGGGAATCAGGTTTGGGATCGTCGGCTTGTCGCGCTTCACTTCGGCGGGCGGTGCCCAGGCCGGGTTTTGATACTTGCCCTCGATCCGGGTCACGCCGGCCCATTGCTTGCCGGCCTTGCCGACGCCGACGGGATAGCGCACGGCGTGGTCCTGATCGACCACCAGATAGAGTCGGCGTTCATTGGTCTTCACCACGATCGTGCCCGGCGAATAGTCGCCCCTGAAACCGACCACATCCGGCCGCGCCTGCGCCGCCGTCGACATCAGCATCCCCGCCCCGATGGTGGCCGCCAGCGCCACCGCAATCCTCAACGACATCAATCTCTCCGCTTCTTTCTCGCATCACCCCGCCGGGGCGTGAAATTCGATGCAAATCCCGCAAAAACACGGAGGTTTACCGCCGGTTTGCCCACGCATTCTTAACCGCGCACGTTAACCAGGCGGTTTCCGCGAGGGCCCTGGCGGGGTCCAGCCGTCCACAAAAAGGAAAATGTTGGAAACAAAGTAAATGCCCGGAAAACAACACCCGCCCGAAAACGGTCGCGCCGTGCCGCTTGCTCCTGACGATCGCGTGAGGGGGCAAAGGACAGAGCGGGTTTTTGTACCGAACATTGCCACGGGGACGGTGCGCTCCCTCGCCCCGCTCTTGCGGGGCTGAGACGAGCGTAGCTCGCTCTGAGAGGGTTGGGGTGAGGGGCTGCCGCAGCAAATTCTGAAGCTGCGGATTGCGCGGAGAGTCCCTCTCACCCGGCGCTAACGCGATAGCCGAGGCTTGGCCTCGGCGTTCTTTTCCAAGAACGGCCGCCGAAGGCGGCCTATGCTCTCCCCGCAAGCGGGGCGAGGTGCAAGTTGCGACCGCAGCTTACGCCGAGGCGTCCTTCTTGTTCTGGCGGTGCTCGACGAGATCGTCGACCACGGCGGGATCCGCCAGCGTCGAGGTATCCCCTAAGCTGCCCGGCTCGTCCTCGGCGATCTTGCGCAAGATGCGGCGCATGATCTTGCCGGAGCGGGTTTTGGGCAGGCCGGGGGCGAACTGGATCTGGTCGGGGGAAGCGATCGGGCCGATGTCCTTGCGCACCCAGGCCACCAGCTCCTTGCGCAGTTCCTCGCTCGGCTCCTCGCCAGCCATCAACGTCACATAGGCGTAGATGCCCTGGCCCTTGATGTCGTGGGGATAGCCGACCACGGCGGCTTCCGACACCTTGGCATGCGCGACCAGCGAACTTTCGACTTCGGCGGTGCCCATCCGGTGGCCGGAGACGTTGATGACGTCATCGACGCGGCCGGTGATCCAGTAATAGCCGTCGGCATCGCGGCGGCAGCCATCGCCGGTAAAATATTTGCCCTTGTAGGTCGAGAAATAGGTCTGTTCGAAGCGGGCGTGGTCGCCATACACGGTGCGCATCATGCCCGGCCAGGATTTCGCGATACACAGATTGCCCTGGCATTCGCCCTCCAGCACCTTGCCGTCGGCGTCGACGATCTCGGGGACCACGCCGAAGAACGGATTGGTCGCCGAACCCGGCTTCAGTTTGGTGGCGCCGGGCAGCGGGGTGATCAGGATGCCGCCGGTCTCGGTCTGCCACCAGGTATCCACGATCGGGCAGCGCTCCTCGCCGACCACGCGGTGATACCATTCCCAGGCTTCCGGATTGATCGGCTCGCCGACGCTGCCGAGCAATCGAAGCGACTTGCGCGAGGTCTTCTTCACCGGCTCGTCGCCTGACTGCATCAGCGCGCGGATCGCGGTCGGCGCGGTGTAGAAAATGTTGACCTTGTGCTTGTCGATGACGTTCCAGAACCGCGAATTATCGGGGTAATTCGGCACGCCCTCGAACATCAGCGTGGTCGCGCCGTTGGCGAGCGGCCCATAGAGGATGTAGCTGTGACCGGTCACCCAGCCGACGTCGGCGGTGCACCAGTAGACGTCGCCGTCGTGATAGTCGAACACGTATTGATGCGTCATCGCCGCGAACACCAGATAGCCGCCGGAGGTGTGCAGCACGCCCTTGGGCTGGCCGGTCGAGCCCGAGGTGTAGAGGATGAACAGCGGATCCTCGGCGTGCATGTGTTCGACCGGGCATTCCGTGGTCACCATTTTTGCAGCATCGTGGTACCAGAGGTCGCGCGAGGGTTTCATGTCGACCTTCGCGCCGGTGCGCTTGACCACGACCACCCAATCCACGCCACCGGTCTTGGCGATCGCGGCATCGACATTGGCCTTCAGCGGCACCTTCTTGCCGCCGCGCAGGCCTTCGTCGGCTGTGATGACCACCTTGGACTGGCAGTCGGTGATGCGCTGGGCGAGACTGTCGGGCGAGAAGCCGGCGAACACCACCGAATGGATCGCGCCGATCCGCGCGCAGGCCAGCATCGCGTAGGCGGCTTCCGGGATCATCGGCAGATAGATGGTGACGCGGTCGCCCTTCTTGACGTTGCGGGTGCGCAGGATGTTGGCCATCTTGCAGACTTCGTCGTGCAGCTGGCGATAGGTGATGTGCCTGGACTCGGAAGGATTGTCGCCCTCCCAGATGATCGCGGTCTGGTCACCGCGGGTGTGCAGATGGCGGTCGATGCAGTTCCAGGCCACGTTGAGGACGCCGTCCTCGAACCATTTGATCGAGATCTTGCCGGGCTCGAAGGAGGCGTTCTCGACCTTGGTGAACGGCTTCATCCAGCCGATGCGCTTGGCCTGTTCGCTCCAGAAGCCGTTGGGGTCGCTGACCGAGCGCGCGTACATCTGCTTGTACTTGGCCTCGTCGACCCAGGCGCGCTTCGACCACTCCGCCGGTACATCGTAAATCTTGTCGGACATTTCACACCCTCCACCCTTCTCCACCCTTGCGGCCAGTGAACCCTGACACTGCAAGCCGTCTTCATTCTTATAACGATTATGCGTCGGCGCCGTTGGCGCCGACAAGCGGAACAAATACGACCTTTGGCGGCCTCCTCGCTTGCGCCCGATCAAATTACGGGGCGTGGCGGGACGCCGCATTCCCCATGGTGCGGCCATCACGATCGCGTTTTCGGGGCGGTCAAAAGGCCGCAGAGCAGGTCTGCGCGTTCCCTAGCGGTAACCAGCAACCGCAGTTTCTGCTGGATGGGCTGGCGCTCCCGGCGATTACCCCCTAAATGGCCTCCCCGGGGCGAAAGCCACCTGCCGGAACCAGAGATCAACAAACGGCATTAGCAGGGTGTAGTTGGAACGAGGCGTCTAAGGTCATGATGGATCAACAGAATTTGGAGGCTGCGCGGCCCGCTTCCGCCGATCCGTCCGTTGCCCTGGCCGAAGCCTTGGGGCAATTGCCCAAGGAATTACCCAAGGCAGCGCCGGCAAAACCGGCCTTGGCCGCCTCCGTGGAGACGCTGGCCCGCGAGATGGGCCTGAAGCTCGGCGACCAGAACCAGCTCACCATCCGCCGCATCAAGCGGGGAAAAAGCTACTCCTTCGTGCGCGCCAACGGCACGCCGATCCGTCACGCCGGCACCATTCGCCGCCTGCACTCGATGGCGGTGCCCCCGGCCTATGCCGAGGTCCGCTACTCGCCCGATCCGAGCTCGCATCTGCAGGCGGTCGGCCGCGACGCCGCGGGCCGGCTGCAATACCGCTACCATTCCGACTGGGAGAAGGTCCGCGAACACCGCAAGGCGCACCGGCTGGCGAAGCTCGTGGCGGCGCTGCCCAAGATCCGCCGCAACGTCTCCATGCACCTGTCGGGCGACACGCCGACCCGTGAATTCGCGCTGTCGGCGGTGATCGAACTGATCGCGCGCACCGCGATCCGTCCCGGCAATGAATCCTACGCCCGCCTCAACGGTACCCGCGGCGCGACCACGATGCTGAAGTCCAACGTGACGCTGGAAGACGACAGCGTCGTGCTGTCCTTCAAGGCCAAGGGCGGCAAGGCCGTGCGCAAGGAATGCGATGCCGCCAAACTCGTGCGCGCCATCGGCATCCTGCGCGGCGTGCCGGGCAAGCGCATGTTCCAGTACCGCGACAATTCCGGCAATGTCCGCGCGGTCTCCACCACCCAGGTCAACGCCTTCCTGCGCGAGATCGCCGGCATCAAGATTTCGCTGAAGGATTTCCGCACCCTGATGGCATCCGCGGTGGTGCTGGAATCGCTGTCGCGGATTTCACCGGCGGCCAGCGCCCGCGGCCGCAAGAAGCAGGTGCTGGCTGCCGTCCGCGCCGCGGCGGACGAACTTTCCAACACGCCGGCGATCTGCCGCAAGAGCTATGTGCACGACACCATCGTCACCGCCTTCGAGGACGGTATCCTCGAGCGTTTCGCGGCGACCATGAAGGGCTATCGCTCGCAGTCCAAGCGCGAGGCGCTGCTGGCGCAGGTGGTGGCGGCCGTCGCGGCGTAGCCCCTCAATCGTCATTGCGAGGAGCGCAGGCGACGAAGCAATCCAGTTTGCTGCTTGATGGATTGCTTCGCTTCGCTCGCAATGACGGGCTTCACAATCCGCCCATCTTGCAGACCATCTTCCATTCCTCCGCCGTCACTGGCTGCACCGACAGCCGCGAATATTTCACCAGCGCCATCTCGGCGAGCCGCTTGTCGGCCTTGATCGCCGCCATCGTGACCGGAATCTTCAGCGGCTCGTCCGCCTTGATGTCGACGCAGACGAATTTTCCGGTTTTGTCGGTCGGATCCGGATAGGCTTCCTTGATCACTTCGGCGATGCCGACAATCTCCTTGCCCTCGTTGGAGTGATAGAAGAAGGCGCGGTCGCCCATCTTCATCTTCACGAGGTTTTGGCGCGCGGTGAAATTGCGCACGCCAGTCCAGGCCTCGCCCTTGGCGCCCTTTGCCACCTGCTGGTCCCACGACCAGGCCGAAGGTTCGGATTTCACCAGCCAGTACGCCATTTTCATCCCTCCGCCTTGAACGGGCGCGTCAGCAGGCCTTCGATCGCGTCGTCGATGGTCACCGCGCCACGCAGGATCGCCGCCACCGCATTTGATACCGGCATATCGACATTTTGCGAAGCCGCCAGTTCGATCAGCACGGGTGCGGTGAATTCGCCCTCGGCCAGTTTGTCGCGGGCGGGTGTTTCGCCGCGCCCGAGCGCGATGCCGAGCGCGAGATTGCGCGATTGCGGGCTGGAACAGGTCAGGATCAGATCGCCCAGCCCCGACAGCCCCGCCATGGTCTCGCCGCGCGCGCCGCAGGCGCGGCCGAGCCGCACCAGTTCAGCGAAGCCGCGCGTGGTCAGCGCCGCCTGCGCCGAGGCGCCGAGGTTTCTGCCCATCACGATGCCGGCGGCGATCGCCAGCACGTTTTTCGCTGCCCCGCCGATCTCGACGCCGCGGACATCTGCCGTGTGGTAGGGCCGGAAGGTCGAGGATCCCAGCGCCTGCACCAGCGCGCGCGCGAGCGCTTCGTCCTTTGCCGCCAGCGTCACCGCGGTGGGCAGGCCGCGCGCCACGTCCTCGGCGAAACTCGGCCCGGACAAAATGGCCGGGCTGGCATCGGGGGCGGTCTCCGCGATCACCTCGGTCATGAATTTGTGGCTGCCGCGCTCGATGCCCTTTGCGGTCGCGATCACTGGCGTCGCCCTGGCGAGATGCGGCGCGAGCGCGGCAACAGCCTCGCGCAGATGCTGCGCCGGCGTCGCGATCAGGATGATGTCGGCGGTCGCGGCCCGCGCGATCTCGCAGGTGACGGCAACGCTGGCGTCCAGCCGGACTTGCGGCAATCTCGGATTTATTCGCGTGGTGGCGATTTCTGCCGCGCCGGCCGCGTCGCGCGCGTAAAGCGTGACCTTGCGCCCGGCCCGCGCGGCGACGCCGGCCAGCGCCGTCCCCCACGCGCCGGCACCGATCACGGAGACAGAGTTGAATGACGGCATCGGCGAGACTCAGTGCACTCCCTCGCCCTGCGCTTGCGGGGAGAGGGTTGGGGTGAGGGGCTGCTTCAGCAAATTCCGATGGTGAGGAGTGCGTTGAGAGTCCCCCTCACCCGCCGCGCGAAGTGCGCGGCGACCTCTCCCCGCATCCGCCTTCGCCCGAAGGCGGGCTTCGGCGGACAAGAGCGGGGCGAGGTTAAGATGGCGCGCGTGGCTCGATCTGTTGCCCATCGCAAATCTCAAAATCCCGCCCGGGTATTGGGATATCCCGCCGGCGCGGTGGCGTTGGCGTCAAGCAGCCAGCGGGCGCGGGGCGCGGCGTCCATGGTGTCGACCAGTCCCAGCGCCAGCCGTTCCGCGCCGGCCCAGGCGATCATCGCGCCGTTGTCGGTGCACAGCGCCGGCGGCGGGATGATCAGTGTGGTCTGCGCTTTCGCCGCCACATCCTGCAACGCGCCGCGGATCGCCTGGTTGGCGGCGACGCCGCCGGCGGCGACCAGCGCGCGCGGTGGTCCGAACTGCTCGTGAAACAATTTTAGGCCCACGCTCAATCGGTCCGCCGTCGATTCCAGCACCGCCGCCTGAAAGCTGGCGCAGAGATCGCTGACGTCCTGCGGCTCCATCGGATCGAGCCGCGCGGCTTCGTTGCGCACGGCCGTCTTCAATCCCGACAATGAAAAATTCGCATCCGGGCGTCCCATCATCGGCCGCGGAAACGCAAAGCGTTTTGCGTTGCCGCCGGAGGCCGCGCGCTCGACCTCGGGGCCGCCCGGGTAAGGCAGCCCCAGCATCTTGGCGACCTTGTCGAACGCCTCGCCCATGGCGTCGTCGACGGTGGTGCCGAGCCGAACATAGTTGCCGACGCCGACCACGGCGACGATCTGGGTATGACCGCCGGAGGCGAGAAACAGGCAATAGGGAAACGCCAGCGCGCAGGTCAGCCGCGGCGTCAGCGCGTGCGCCTCCAGATGATTCACCGCGATCAGCGGCGTGTCGTGCACCATCGCGATCGCCTTGGCCGTGGTCAGCCCGACGATCACGCCGCCGATCAGGCCCGGCCCGGCAGCGGCCGCGACCGCCGAAAGCTGCGCATAGCCGACGCCCGCTTCCTTCATGGCGCGGTCGACGATGCCGTCGAGCATTTCGACATGGGCGCGCGCCGCGATCTCCGGCACCACGCCGCCATACCCGGCATGCTCCTCGGTCTGCGAGCGCACGATGTTGGACAGGATCCGCCCCGAACCGTCGCCCTGGCGCTCGACCACGGCGGCCGCGGTTTCATCGCAGGTGGTCTCGATCCCCAGCACCAGCATTGACGTTGTGGTATCCAATTTCAGGCCTTGCATTAGTGCCCCGCTTCCGAAGTTCGTAAAAGCTAGCAGCGTCTTCTGATACGAACTTCGGAAGCATAAGGGGCACTAAAAGCTATATTTTTTCCAGTGCCGCTTTTCGATTTGAAGTTCCTAACCGAACTTGCGACAAGCGCCGCAGGAACTTCAAATCGGCGGCACTGGGCGTCTAAAGCGGCGTTCCGGTATCCCCGGTTACATGGCGAGGTCGCAAAGTGCAATCAACCGTTACCACCGAATTGCCTCGGGCGCAGGCCTGACGCATGGCTGTTCTCGTCACCCGCCCGCATCCGGACGATGAGGCCACGGCGCTAAGCCTGCGTGCGCGGGGTTTCGAGGTGCTGAAGGCGCCGATGCTGCGGTTCGAGCCGCTGCCCCTGCATGACGAGGGCGAAGCGGCCTACGGCGCCGTCATCGTCACCAGCGCCAACGCGCTGCGCGGCATCGCGCCGCAGCTTGCCGGCAGCCCGTTGCTCAAGCTGCCGCTGTTCGCGGTCGGCGAACACACCGCATCCGCCGCGCGCGACGCCGGATTCGAAAACGTGATTTCGGCGAGCGGCGACGCCGGCGCCTTGCGCGATCGCGTGCTCGCCAGCGTGAAGGCAAAGGAGCTGAAGAAGGCAAGCCCCCTGCTTTATCTTGCCGGCGCCGATCTGGCGCGCGATCTCGCCGGTGAACTCGGCGAGCGCGGCTTTACCGTAGTGACGCAAACGACCTACCGGATGACGGCGGTATCGGGCCTGCCGTATGAGGCCAGCGACGCCTTTGCGGCCAACCGCATCGAGGCGGTGCTGCATTACTCGCGGCGCAGCGCGCGGGCCTTCCTGGAGGCCGCGCGCGCCTCCGGCGTCGAAATCTCGGCGCTTTCGATCCCGCAATGCTGCATTTCGGAAGGCGTCGCCTCGGTGGTCCGCGACGCCGGGGCAACGCAGGTCATGGTGGCGGTGTCGCCGGACGAAAATGCCCTGTTCGGGGCGCTGGACCGTGCGTTGCGCCCGGTAACGCGCTAGAACCTTCTCGAATCCTCCCGTAGCAACCAGGGAACCCCTAGATGGCTGAGGACAGGCCCGAAGAGACCGACCCGTCGCCGGATACCGTTCGCGCCAAGCGGGCGCCGCCGACGATCGACCTCGAAGCCACGGAAATATCGAGCGAAACCCGGATCCCCGGCGCCGACACCAGCGCCGCGGCCGATCCCGAGGCGAGCGCCGGCGCTGAACTGGGGCCATCGGTCCAGCGGCGGCCGATGATGTCGTCCGTGGTCACGTCGGCGGTGTCGGGCGCCTGCGCCGCCGCGCTGGTAATCGCGGTCGCCTGGCTGATGGGATGGCCGGGCCAAGAGGCCCCGCCCCCCGCGCCCCCGGTCAATTCCACGGCCATCGATGATCTCGCTGCCCGTATCGCCAGCGTCGAGTCCAAGGCCGATAAGCCCACGGTTCCCGCGCCCGATCCGGCGACGGCCGCGCGCGTCGACGCGCTGGAAAAATCGGTCGCCGCGTTGCGCTCCGACCTCGCTGGCCTGCGCGCGCAGTCGGAAAAACTCGCCTCCACCGTCAATGACGCCAAATCGGCGCCGCAAAATGCCGCCGCGGCGCCGGATTTGTCCGGGATCAACGATCGCATTGCGGGGCTGGAGCGCGCCGCGCGTGCGCAAAGCACCGAGATCGCGCGGGAGAGCGCAAAACCGGCCGATGATCCGGCGCTGCGCCGCATCGTGGCGGCATCCCTGCTCGACGTGCTGGTCCGGATCGGCGATCCCTATCCGGCGGCGCTGACGGCGGCGAAATCGCTGGCGCCGAACCCCGACACGCTGAAGCCGCTCGACGGCTTTGCCGCCTCGGGCGTGCCCAGCCCGGCGGTGCTCAGCCGCGAATTGCTGGCGCTGGTGCCGAAGCTGTCGCCGCCCCCGGCGGAATCGACGAGCGGTTCCGGCCTGGTCGACCGGCTGCGCGCCAACGCCTCCAAACTAGTTCGCATCGAGCGCACCGACGCGATCGGCAACGATCCCGGCAATGTGGTCGCGCGCGTCACCGCGGCGGCCTTGCGCAACGACTACAAGGAAGCACGGCGCGAGCTGTTGACGCTGCCCGCGGCCGACCGCGCCGCCGCGCAAGGCTGGCTCGAAAAAGCCGACGCGCGCGATGCCGCGCTCGCGGTGTCCCGTCAATTCGCGGACGAGGCCATGACGGCGCTCGCCAAGCCGGCGCTGTAGGGTTCCGATGCTCCGGATCATTCTGTTCCTGCTGTTGATTACGCTCGCGGCCGCGGGCGCGGCCTGGGTGGCCGACCAGAGCGGCGATGTGGTGTTGACGTGGGACGGCTGGCGCGCTCACCCCTCGCTGCCGGTATTCGCGCTGCTGCTCGGCATCGTCATCGTCGCGGCGATCGTCGTATGGAGCATCCTGCACGCGCTGTGGCGCACGCCGGAAAGGATCCGTCGCCGCAGGCGTGAAGGGCGCGAGAAGCGCGGCCGCCACGCCATCACCCGCGGACTGCTTGCGATCGGCCACGGCGATGCGGCAGCCGCGCGCGTGCATGCCGATATCGCACGCAAGCACGCCGCGAACGATCCGCTGGCCCTGCTGCTGCACGCGCAATCGGCCCAGCTCAGCGGCGACCGCGCAGGCGCGAGGGCCGCCTTCCACGCCATGGCCGAGCGCGAGGACACGCGCCTATTGGGCCTGCGCGGCCTGTTCATCGAGGCGCAACGATCGGACGATCCGGTCTCCGCGGTGATGATCGCGGAGGAAGCGCTGAAGCTCGCGCCCGCCTCGACGTGGGCCTCGCATGCGGTGCTCGGTTTCCGCTGCGCCAAGGGCGACTGGAGCGGCGCGATGGCGATCCTCGACACCAATTTCAACTCCCATTTGATCGACAAGGCGACGTACCGCCGCCAGCGCGGCGTGCTCTTGACGGCGCGCGCGCTGGAACTGGAAAGGGTCGACCGCGATCTGTCGCGCGACAGCGTGATGGAAGCGGTGAAACTGGCGCCGACCTTGGTGCCGGCCGCCGTGCTCGCCGCCAAATACGAGAGCGAGGCGCATCAGGTGCGCCGCGCAATGCGGATCGTGGAGACGGCGTGGCTCGCGCATCCGCATCCCGATCTCGCCGACGCCTATGCGCATGTGAAGCTCGGGGATTCCGCGCGCCAGCGGCTGGTGCGGGTGGAGACGCTGGCGGCGAAGGCGCCCGGCCATCTCGAAAGCGCGCTGGCGCTGGCGCGCGCCGCGATCGACGGATCCGAATTTGCGCGCGCGCGCGAAGCGCTGGCGCCTTTCATCGCCGCGCCGACGCAGCGGGTAGCGATGCTGATGGCGGAGATCGAGCGCACCGAACACGGCGACAGCGGCCGGGCGCGGGCCTGGACCCTGCGCGCGGTGCGCGCGCTGCACGATCCCGTGTGGACCGCGGACGGCTATGTCTCCGACAAATGGCGGCCGGTGTCACCGGTGTCGGGCCGGCTCGACGCGTTCCAGTGGCAGACCCCGCTAGCGGCATTGCCGTCGGACAAATCCGCCGAGATCGAGGCAAAAGAATTCAACGACGCCATCCTGTCGGCGCCGCGCCGCGTCGAGCCGCCGCGCGAAGCGGCCGTCGAGGTGACACCGTCGACGGCGGCGCAAGATAACGTGCCAGCCAACTCGCCAGCCAGTTCTCCGCTCAAGCCGGTCGTCATCGAAGCGGAGCCGGCGCCCCCGCCCGCCCCGTCCCCGCCGCCGGCCGCATCCGCTACGATGACTGCCGCGCCGCCGGCCGAACCTCCGACCCTGACCGCCGCGCCGCTGTTCCGCGCCCGCACCGATCTCGGCAAATCAAGCCCGTCACCGGTTCCGCCTATCATTCCGATCGTTCGGGCTCCCGACGATCCCGGGACCGATGACGAGCCGGTGCTGAGGGATGAATTCGCGGAACAACTCAGCCCCTCGCAGGGCCAGGCCGGCGGCTGGCGCGGGTTTTTGTCCCGCTGGGGCGGCTGAACACGGCGTTTTCGTCCCATACCCGCTCCGGGTTCGATTCCGGCGCGGCCGGCGGACAAGCGTTTTTCTTGCCAAATCGGGCGCTGCCCGATATCAGGTGCGGGCGTTTTCGGCCCCTCCGCCGACCGCGCCGCATGGTTCGCCGCAATAGCTCAGTTGGTAGAGCACGTCATTCGTAATGACGGGGTCACAGGTTCGAGTCCTGTTTGCGGCACCAAACATTTCAATAGCTTAGTCTGACTAGGCCCGAGATCAACTTCCTCTTAGGTACGCTGTAGGTACTCAGACAAGTACCAATTCGTCCAAGAGCCGCAGCCTGTCATTTACGCAATTGGAGGGAGCCCGTGGAAGCGGCGCGTCCTTGCCAATCAGTTGTGCATCACTTGTGGAATCTGATGAAGGCTGCGCAACCAATGGTAATATGGTCCAGCGCACAGCAACACGCTCGGGTCGAACGCGATATGAGTCTCGAAGATCTGAAGCGCCATGTGCGAGTGCTCGGTTCAAAATATACTGATCGCGAGCAGCGAGCTCGCCGTCTATTCATTGAAGAGCGCGCCGCTTCTCTTCAACAAGAGCGAGACCGCGAGTTCGCGATCAGAACCGAGATTTCAGACTTCTTCAGCATTGCCTATTCCGCCGTCAGCTTCTGCGGATCAGGGCAACTTGGTTTTAGCATCCATAAGGATAAGTTATTTGAGCCGTGCGTCTCCGACCTTGACGTCGCTAGTATTGACGTTGAGCTATTTCAGAGAGCCTGGATAGATGTGGTTTCTACGACGCGCGCGTTTACCGATCTGACCCCGTTTGGAAGACGAAACGCAGAGAACATCAAGTACTTTCAGCAGCGAATCCTGAAGCGAGGTATGATTAGCGTTGGCGAGATGCCGCAGTCAGCCCTCAGCCGGTCGTGGTCTCAATTTCAAGGTCAACTAAGCCGGAAGCATACGTCAATCTTCAGAAACATCAATTTTGCGATCTATATGAACGAGTACGCTTTTTGCTGGAAGCAGGACAGCGCGTTATCTAATCTCACAGGCTGAGCATGCAAAACGATCTAAAATATACCGTGCGATCAAGGGAGATAATTGACCTTGTCGCGGCAATGCATAAACGCCGCCCCATAAATCGATAAACAAGTATAGCACGGGGTTTCCTTGGGGCTGCAATCCCCGCAATGCTGCGCTCAACGGTGGGTCGATTAGCAATCCGCAATCGGCTGATGGTTGGGCCATGTAATCGGTCTGCAGTGGGGGCTTTTTATTCATGTCGGGTTCATTACGGGTTCGTAATGTGAGGCGTCGAAACCGAAGGAGTTTTGATATGGATAATAAAATCACATCGGAAGTGATCTCTCGTCGAAGGGCTCTTTCCCTTTTGGGCATCGCCACATTGGGCCTCACAGTGCCTATCACCGTGCTAACGGTGTCAGATGCTGAGGCCCAGGTGACCGCCCCAGCGACCGCTCCCTCGACGACCCCGCAGACCGGCACAGAGCCGCCTCGGGAGCGGCGCACACGCCGCGGGAGACGACGTCAGCGCCGTGAAGCTCGCAGGAGAGCTCGCGAGGAGCGACGTGAGCGGCGCAAAGGCAGCGAGGAGAAAGGCAGCGAGGAGAAAAAGTAGCTCCGCTGCTCCATGGCATAAGGCAACGCTTTGAGGGGTCACCGACGGGTGACCCCTCAACGTTTTGTGCAGCGAGGCCAAGGCCGCACAGCGCTTGGGGCGGCTTCGCCGGAATTTTGCAAAATTGATAATTTTTACTGAGAGGTCCTATGCTGGGGGTGGCAAGCCAAGTTTTTGGCCCCGCCCCCATCAACACGTGACCATGGCAACAGTTCGATGCAAGCCCAAGCATCGCCATGCCAAGCCCAATGGCCCGACCTTGGCGCGGCGCGAGGCTGGCGAAGCATTGACGGATATCGCCCGAACGTTCGGGGTGAGCCATACAACAATCGGACGGCTTCGCTAGGCGCTGGAAATAAGGCCGTCTAAGTTGGTGGCCTCTTCCGACGACTAACGGCCTTCTTTTTCAACGCTCGCCGCTTTTTGGTTGCGGTCTTGAGTGACCTAAGCGGTTGCAGTTCCGTGTTGAAGGCGATTTTCAGCAATCTCTCGATCCGGTCCTGATCCTCGCGCTCGCTAATCCGATCTTTCTTTTTCATCGCGCACCCCTCCGCAATAAGGGCCTGTTGCGCACTACGCAGCACGAGTAGGAGGATCGCTGCGTAGGCAATGAAGCGCCGCTGGTAATCAAAATTAGCGATCGGTTCAAAATGCAACGCAAGGTTTCATGGTGTGCGGAACACCGGAAATGCACGAGTTGCGACAACGTCGCTGTCTGACTAATACCGCCGGAACCTTGCGGATTTACTCACCGCCCGGAGCCTCCGAGGGCTGTGGGCTAAATTCGCCGGTTGGCTGCCTTAACCACCAGGGCAACGATATCAATCGTCGCTGGGGCCGAATGCGGAATGTATGGCTCCCAGCTTGGCGACCATTGTTCACTCACAATTTCGGGTGCGGTCCAATCCGCACTGCGTGAGCTGAGCGCCCCGCTATCGGTTAGGGTACACTAGAGGACTCACCGAAACGTGATCGATCCCGCCCGGTGATTATGCGGTCGACTCGGCCTCTCGATTGACCCGTCGCAGCGTCACCGAAATGACCCGCCGATGGACGATGAAATCGACCAGCCGCGCGAGCTGCGTAAGTGCCTCGCGCTTCTCATCCAAGTATTCGTAACGGTCGTAGGTTTCGCTGACGCCGCCAATGACGTGACCCAACACCCGCTCAGCATGATCGGTCGGCACCTTGGCCCGGCTCATCAAGCTCCGCGCGGTGCGCCGAAGATCGTGCAGGGTCCAGCGGGGCATTGGCTCACGGCTTTCGGCTTCCCGGCGTTTGGCGATCTCCTTGTCGAGTTCGCGCTTGGCCTTGGAGAAGCCGGAGAAGCCCTTTATGCCGTGGGTCGTCGAGAACACGAACCACGAATTGCCGTTAACACCGTAGGGCTTCTCGCCGATCAACGCGAGGGCCTGCGGCGTCAGCGGGATGACGTGATCCAGCTTCGTCTTGTACCGCTCGCCTGGAATTGTCCAAAGGTCGCCCTCAAGCTCTGACGTGTGCATGTTGGCCCCTTCGTTGCGCCGTGTCGCGGTCAGCAGGAGCATTTTCACAAAAGCCGGGTAGCAGGTCGGCACCTCGGCTGCCGCAAGGCCGGCCCATACGTCCCTGATTTCATCGTCGGCAAGAATGCGTTTGCGAGCGCGTGCCTTCGGCTTGGTTCGGGCCATCCCCCGGACGATCGGGGAGCGGAAGTCGTCGCTTCGGTTGGCGTGCCAATTGAACACGCGCCGCATGAAGGCGAGGGTCTGGTCCGCCATTACGGCTCCGCTTTCATCTTCGATCCGATCAAGGAGCCGGATGATATCCCTGCGCCCAACTTCGTTGATCGACCGATCGCCAAGGGTGGGGTAGGCCAGCCGTTCCAGCGTTGCCTTGCGATCCTCGCCAGTGCGGAGCGCTTTGCCTTCGCGCTCGTACCATTCCTCACATATGGCCTTGAACGTTTCAGGCTTCGCCAGTGCCGTTCGCGGGTCTTTGCCCTTCTCCAGCGCGGCCCGGGCTTGATCGGCAAGGGTGCGGGCTCGGGCGAGCGAGGTTGCGGGATAGGTCCCTAGACCTTGGGTCATTCGGACCCGCTTGCCGCCCCAGGTGAAGTAATAGGTCCAGGACTTCGTGCCAGCCTTGGTCACCCGCAGCGCCAGTCCGGGCCGCTCCTCATCGAAGTAATCCGTTTGCGCCTCGCCGTCGCGGGCTTTGGCATGGGCGCAGAATCGATCGGTGAGGGCTCGTCGCGGCATGCCGGGCTCCGTACCTGGCCGTACCTATCTAGGTACTCGCGCACGCGCTTGGGCGCAATGGGTGGCCCTCGGTCACGGGGGCATGCGTGCCAGAAAGACAAGAAAGTTCAGTATCATATGCAATCCATTGCTACTTGGTGCGCCCGGCTGCATCGCCCCGCAAGCAAGATTAAATTTCATTCGTAATGACGGGGTCACAGGTTCGAGTCCTGTTTGCGGCACCAGCCCTTGGCGCGTCGCCTCCCAGTCTCCAAATGAAATGCGCGGTCCAGTTTCCTGCCTGTCGAAATCCGATGGAGCGGTCGGGACCAGAATCAGACAAACAACGGTGCAATTCCGCTTGGCGTCGTGTCGGAGCAGGGAGATATCGTGGGCTTTTCGATCAACCTGTTCGGGAAACAACAGCCGTCAGTTCTGTGGTGTTTCCCTATCCTGCTTCTGTTGAGCGGCTGTGGCGATGTGGGACCTGACTGCGGCTCTCCGGACGCGCGCAATTCCGTCGTCAAGAGCGTGGCGGACAACAAGAATAATCCGCTCATCAATTTCGCGGTCGAGAATTCCGATTCGGTTGTGGAATTGTTGAGCAAGGCAAAAGCCGACGCGGAGAAATCAGCCATCAGGGAAAAGGCAAAACAGGACGCGGTTTATTCCCTGGATGACACCATCGTCTCGAACTCAAGAACCGCGCGGGCGGCGAGCTGTACCGGGTTGTTGTATGTCAGGATCGGGGATACGACCGCGCAGAAAGAAGTGGAATACAGGGTGGAGCAGACGGCGGATGGCAAGACCTCGGTTTCGGTGAAGCCGTTTCAGTTTTGAGGTTTGAAGTCCGACGAGGCCTTCCGCGCGGCGGCGCCACATTCTCGGTTGTCGTCACCCGCGAAAGCGGGTGATCCAGTACTCCGAGACATCTGCAATTGAATCGAAGGGCCGCGGCGTACTGGATACCCCGCATGCGCGGGGTATGACGATTTTATCGTGGAGCACCGCCGCGCTACGAACTTGCGCGTAAAATCTAATTTCCTTAAGCCGATCAAGCTGATTCTACCTGTCCAGTCCTTTTCGAAAAAATATTCTGATTTTCCGAAGATGCAAATCACCCTATGACTCCCGCTGTCCTGTCCTTCAGAGAGGGGCGTTGGCCATCGTCACGAACGTTGGGACGGGATGCGGTGGACGCAGGGAGTGCTCAAGACTAAAGCGCTTTCTTGCGGACGGAGAAGTCGTGTGGTCCTGACGCCTCGACGCCGGCGTCAAGTTCGTGAGAAGCAAGCTTCTCAGGGATGACGGTGACAAAAAAGCCCGATCACCGGGGAGAGTACGAAGGAAACCGTTAAAACCATTGCGTGCGGGAATGCCGGGTGATCTCGGCGCGACCGTGGTGACTAACGCGCGTGCTATCTACACTACACGCGCGGCTGCGGGTGCGCTGGCACCCGGCATTCCCCACGCCCTCTTGGGGCGGAAACTAAATGCAAACCTCGGGTGCACGGCGCCGCGGGAGTTATAGTCATGTCTGGAAGCCGTCATTGCGAGCGCAGCGAAGCAATCCATTCTTTCTTTGTTGTTGCGCGATGGATTGCTTCGCTGCGCTCGCAATGACGACATTATCCCTACGCACTCAGCGCCGGCTCTTCCCTCGGCTCCATCGCCTCCGGCTGCAGCCCGCCGAACCGCCGCTCGCGGCCGTGGAACGAGATCAGCGCCTCGGCAAGATCATCTTCCCGGAAATCCGGCCACATCTTTTCCGTGAAATGCAGCTCGGCATAGGCGCTTTCCCACAGCATGAAGTCGGACAATCGCTTCTCGCCGCTGGTGCGGATGACGAGGTCGACGTCGCGCAGGCCCGCTTCGCCGGTGACGAGGTCGGAAAAAGCTTCGCGCGTGAGCTGGCCTGCGCTCGCCGCCTTGAGCGCGGCGTTGAGGATCGCGTCGCGCGCGGAATAGTCGACCGCGATGCGCAGGTGCAGAACGTCGCCGCCCGCAGTCGCTGCTTCCGCGCGTCCGATCGCGTCCGCGATGCCGGCGGGCAGACGATCGCGGCGGCCGATCACGGTGAGACGGACGCCGTTGCGCACCAGGCTCTCGACTTCGCTGGCGAGATAAAACCGCAGCAGCGACATCAGCGCGGAGACTTCCGCCTTCGGCCGGCGCCAATTGTCGCTGGAGAACGCGTACAGCGTCAGCGTGCCCAGGCCTTGCTTCGGGGCGGCTTCCACCACACGACGGATCGCCTCGACGCCGGCCTCGTGGCCGCGCAGCCGCGACATCCGCCGCCGTGTTGCCCAGCGTCCGTTGCCGTCCATGATGATGCCGACGTGCAATTTCGTCTGCGGTTTGGAAGAGAGACCACTTTGCATTACAAAGTTTCCTTGCAAAAAAAGGGAGAAGCGTCAAACGGGCAGAATGCGAAATTTGGCCGTGGGGGCGGCCTCTTTGCCCGCCGCCCTGGCGGCGTCGCGCACCAGCCCTTCCAGCACCGCGAGATAATCCAGAAATCGGCGGCGGCCGGTTTTGGTCAGGCGGCAGGAGGTGTGGGGACGGTTGCCCTCATAACCCTTCGTCACCTCGACGAGGCCCGCTTCCTGCAGCACGCCGAGATGGCGGCTGAGATTGCCGTCGGTCAGGCCGCAGAGCTGCTTGAGATCGGCGAACGCCAGTCCCTTGGGATGCGCCATCAGCGAGGTCAACAGACCCAGCCGCGCCTTCTCGTGAATCACGCGGTCGAGGCCGTCATAGGAAAACGGCGCGGTGTTGATTTCAGTCTTCGACAACTCACTCTTCGACATCACTCTCTCCGGACGCAAAATGCAGGATCGCGGCCATCAGCAACTGGCCGAAAACGAACGGCAGGCCCATGGTCCACGGCGACAGCGCATGGCTCTGGCTTGCCAGCAGCAGGCAGCCGAAGCCCGCGAAAAAATACCAGGCGCCGGCGAAGGCGACGGTGCGCGGCAGCGAGCGGACCGAGGCGAATATTCCGAGGCTCACCAGCACCTGCCACAGGCCCGGCAGCAGCCACAGCGTTTCCGGCGCGAATTTCAGCAGCATCGTCGCCAGCAGCACACCGGCAAGGCCTGCGGGGAGAAACTGCTCGATGGCCTGGTGGATCATCACGTCGGCCAAACCCGAATGATGGCGGTGCGAGCGCGCCTGCATCTCGGTCCAGATCATGCCGCCGGACACCAGTGCGGCCGCCGCCCAGCCGGCGAAGAACGCGAGCGGATGCGCGGTGGGATCGTCGAGCCAGAGGAACTGCAGAATCGCGGTGGCCAGCGCCAGACCGCCGGTGGCGGCGACCGCCGCCGGGCCGTAGCCGCGAAACGCGGTGCCGGCCGCGATCTGGCTGCGAATGGTGAAAATGTCGGCCAAGGCCTTGTCGAGATCGCTCATCATGTGCCCCGAACTTTGCACTACAAAGTGTACTCGATTGCAAAATCCGGGCAAGCCCGGGCGCTGGAGAATTGCGTGACCTTGCTCACATAAAGGCTGCCGCGACCGGCCTATGGTCCGCCCAATTTCAGCCCAACAAGCCAACCACAGGAGATTTCACATGCGCAAATTGATTCTAGTCGCGGCGCTGGTTCTGGCATCGGCCTCGGCCCAGGCCCAGCCCGAGGCCAAAGGCTCCCGCAGCCTCACGCTGGCGTCGAGCGACGATCAGACCACGGCGACCACCGAACAGGGAAAGCCGGCCGACGCCGCCAAACCTGCCGAGGCGCCCAAAGCCGTCGAACAGGCAACACCCGCCGACGCGCCGAAATATGTCGATCGGCCCGCTGCGGTGAATACGGCCACGGCCGCACCGGCCGCCGATGCGGTCAAGCCGGCTCCCGTCCAGAAGGCCGAACGCCGCAAACCCCGGCGCGACTGGACCGAAGCGCGCATCATCGGCGAATTGCATCGCCACGGCATCTATTGGTAAGGCGTGCCCGCCTCGAAATGGCGCATCGGCCGATCCGCACTGGGTCAGTGCCGATGCTTCACGTTCGCGTTAAATGTGAAATCATTCACATCGAATTCTGATAATCGGCCTATTGCACAGTGCGAGCCTGCTGACAGGAGCCGCCCGTGCATCCATCTGGCAACCAGACCCCGGAAACCCGCCGCATCGACTGGCTCGGAATCTCCCGCATCCTGCTCGTGCAGGTGCTGGTCCTGCTGGCGTTATCGGTGGCGTTCATCCGCTATCTGGACTGGTCTTCCGAGCAGGCGCTGGAGGAATTTTCCCGCGCCATCAAATCATCGGACCCGGTCACGACGCAGCCGGCAACGCCGGTGCGGGCCGTCAAAGACAAGAAGCCCTGCGCGAAGGCCTGAGAGCCGGACGAAAGCGACACTATTCGGTGACGGTCTGCACCACGCTGCCAATCGGGCGCGCGCTCGAGACCGGCACCTTCATGTCCTTGAGCAAGGCTTCGTCATATTCCGGCAAGGTCTGCAGCGGCGTCTTGGCTTTCATCTGCACCACCTTGTAGCCGCCGGCCTTGAGGCGGCGCAGCAAGGTCGGCAGCGCCTCGGCGGTGTGCTTCTGGAAATCGTGCATCAGGATGATGCCCTTGCCCTGCTTGTCGAGCTTGGTCATGACGGTGTTGACGATCTGGTCGGCATTCTTGGCCCGGAAATCAAACGAGTCGAGGTCGCAGGAGAAGATCGCGACATTACGCGAGGCGAGATAGGTCATCGCGGCGGGACTGTGCTGCAGTTCCGGAAAACGGAAGAACGGCGAGGGTGCCGCGCCCAGCGCCATCTTGACGGCGCTGTAGCCTTTTTCGATCTCGTCCTTGGCGAGCTGCTCCGTCATCTTCTTGGAATTCAAATTGGCGTGCGACCAGGTGTGGGCGCCGACGGTGTGGCCGGCGGCCGCGACCTGCTTGAGGATTTGCGGATGGTACGTGGCGTGCTTGCCGATCGGGAAGAACACTCCCTTGGTGCATTCGTCCGCGAGCGCCTTGAGCACCGCCGGCGTATTGCCCGGCCAGGGACCGTCATCGAAGGTCAGCACGACCTCCTTGTCGGTAAGAAAATCGAGCTGCTTGAAATGCTCGAAGCCGAAGCCCGGTCCGCCGGTGGCGTCGATGACGACCACGCGGGCGACGCCGAGGGCGTCCGGATTGGCGCATGTGCTTTTTTGCAGCGCCGGCGCCGCGGGTGTTTCGGGAATGGCCGCGGTGACCTCGACATCCTCGCGTACCGGAGCCGGCCTGGCCGCGGGATCGGCGGCGGCCATCCGCTCGGCAGGCGCGGCGGCGACGGTGTTCGGAGCGGTAAGCGCCACGCGCGGCGAAGAAGACGGCCAGAACAACCAAACCGCCGAGATGACGAGGGCCGTCACAACACTCGCGAGCATCAGACCTAACGCGTTACGCATGGCTACACTCTCCAAGAACCCGGCATTTTCGCTAAGTCATTAATGAGAAATAGTCGTTAACGCCCTGCCAACGCGCGCCGGTTCCCCCGACAAATCTCAGCCGGCAGAGCTCCAATTCAGAGAGTGATGGACGTCACAGTCGGCGGCAGGCGGTTGGGGCACCGTCGATCCCATCAGCAACGGCCCGCCGCGCCGGGCCAAAGGGAGCCGATCATGACCGCTTTTCTCAACCGGACCATTCGCCAGGCCGCTTTGGCGGCGGCTTTCGCGGTCGCTTTCTCCGCGCTGTCGTCGAGCGCAAGCTTCGCCTTGAGTGCCGAGGCCCAGCAAATGTGCACCGGCGACGCATTCCGCCTGTGCAGCTCTGACATCCCCAACATTCCGGCCATCACCGCCTGCATGTACAAGCACCGGGCCGACCTGAGCGCGGGTTGCCGGACCGTCATGGACCGCGATCTGGCCGCGCAGCAGCCGAAGGTCGCGGCGAAGTAACCTGCTTCCCGTCATTCCGGGTTCACCGCTCCGCAATGCCCCGGAGTGACGGGCATTTTCAACGGCGCAAAATCCATTGCCGCGCCGGTTCGCCGGCACTAGAACCCAGCGGAATCATGGACCGGCAGGGCGTACATCATGGCCAGAATTTTTTTCGTTGTTCCGTTTGTTCTGTTGGCTTCGGCGGCGTCGGCGCAGCAGCAGGGGCATGACGCCTGCGCGCGGGATGTCTCGCGGTTTTGCCGCGCCCACATGAGTGAAGGTGATCAGGTCGTGCTGGCCTGCCTGAAGGAACATCGCGCCAGGCTCAGCAAGGCCTGCGAGAAGGTTCTGACCGAGCACGGGCAGTAACTGAGGTCACGTACTGCCGCCCGCTGCCGTCGCCACCGGAAGCACCTCGTTGACGGCGCGGTCCGGCGTGTCTTCCTTCCAGCGCACCGATCCGAACGGCCGCTCCAGCATGCGGCGGACGCGCACCGGATCAGGCCCGAGATGGAAAGCGATCGCCTGCTGATGCAGCGCGCGCTCGGATTGCGTCGAGCGGTTGCGCTGGCGCAGATAGTCGAGCCAGGTCGGGCAGTGATAGCGCTCGGTCCACAATTCGGGATCGGCGATGTCGCGGGCGATCGACCAACCATAGGCGCCGTTGCGCTGCCGGCTGAGCTGCACTTCCTGCATCACATTGTGGAAGGCGCGAGCGCTTTCCTGATCGACGCGGTATTCGATCTCCACCACCAGCGGCCCGCTGCGCCCGGTGAGCGCGAGCCGCACCTCGGGATCGGCCAGCACTTCGGCGTCCTCGTTGCGCGCGCCGACCCGCGGCATGCCGAGCCACAGGCCCAGCAAGGGCGAAGCCAGCATCAGGCCTGCGGAAACCAGCAGCGCCGTTTCCACGCCGGCGGCGTCGGTGAGGCGCCCCCAGCCCCAGCTTCCGATCGCAATGCCGCCGGCAATCGAGGCCTGAAACGCCGCCAGCGAGCGGCCGGCGACCCAGCGAGGCGCCGAGAGCTGCACGCCAATGTTGAACAGGGCAACCGCCAGCATCCATACCGCGCCGGCCACCACCAGCGCCGCCGCGGTCAGCACCGGCTCCCGGCTCAGCGCCACCGCGGCGATGGCGCCGCCCATCGAGAGCGCGCAGGCGCGGACCGCCGCCTCGCCGCTCATGCGCTTGCGCACCTCGGCGATGTTGAGGGCCCCGATCACCGCACCCATGCCGAACGCGCCCAGCATGATGCCGTAGGTTTGAGCTCCGCCGTGCAGCAGGTCGCGCGCGACCAGCGGCATCAGCGCCGATACCGAGCCGCCGATGATGCCGGTCACCAGCGTGCGCGCGAGCACGATGCGGATTGCGGGAGAGTTGGCGATGTAGCGCACGCCCGACACCATGGCGCGGTTGAGCTTCTCGCGCGGCAGCCGCGACGGCTCGCTGGTGCGGCGCCAGAGAAACAGCACGACCAGCAGCGGCAGATACAGCGCCGCGTTGGCAGCGAAGGCCGCCACGGCGCCGGCGGTCGCGACGATCACGCCGCCGATGGCCGGACCGAAACTTCGTGCGATATTGTAGCTGATGCCGTTCAGCGCGACCGCCGACGGCAATGTTTCCGCCGGCACCTGCTCGCTGACCGAGGACTGCCACGCCGGTCCGAACAGTGCGTTGCCGCTGCCGACGATGAAGCAGAATGCCAGCAGGATCTCCGGGGTGACGAGGTTGAGCGACGCCATCACCGCCAGAGCCGTCGCGCCACTAAGTGCTATTCCCAGCGAGACCAGTGCCACGATACGCCGGTCATACATGTCGGCGATGGCCCCGGCCGGCATCGAGATCAGCATGATCGGGAGCATAAGAGCGGTCTGGACCAGCGCCACCTTGTCGGCGGACGAGGTCATCTGCGTCATCGCCCAGGCGGCGCCGACCCCTTGGATCAAGAGGCCCAAATTGGACAAAAGGCTCGCCAGCCAGATACGCCGGAACACCGGATAACGTAAGGGCGCGGTGACGCCATCGGCGGCAACCATCGAGCGTTTCGGCTGTTCGGTCATATCCCCATTCCGTTGGCGCCGTCGCGGCGGGCCTTGATTCCTTCTCGATTTCCAGTGATGCCTGCGAAAGTCGTTCTCTGTCCAGTGGTTAGGGCCGCTATCGGCGGGTCACACAGGGTGGCTAGGGTGCAAAATCATCATGGGAGGTACAATATGAGGATATCGCGGCGGACGGTCCTGAAGGGCGCTGCAGCCTTGCCTTTAGCGGCCGGAAATCCCGGCTTTGCCGCGCTGGCGCAGCTGGCCCCCGCCGTCCCTGCCGCGAGCGAACTCCCGCCCATTCTGTTCGTGCATGGCAATGGCGACCACGCGGCGCTGTGGCTCACCACCTTGTGGCGGATGGAATCGAATGGGGTTTCCCGCGACCGCATGTTCGCGATCAATTTCACCGATCCGCTGGCGCGCGCCGACGATACCAAGGCCGAGCCGAACAAATCCTCGATTGAAGACCAGCGCCGCGAACTCGGCGAAGCCGTCCAGGAATTGAAGCGCCGCACCGGCGCGTCGCGTGTGGCACTGGTTGGAAATTCGCGCGGCGGATATTCGATTCGCGGGCTGATCAAGAACGGCGGCGGCGCGGATGTCAGCCACGCCGTATTGTGCGGCGTGCCAAATCACGGCGTCTATGCCTGGGACGCCGGTCTTGACAACGAGTTCAATGGCCGCGGCCCGTTCCTGCGCGGCCTGAACGAGGGTGACTGCGAAGTCACGCCGGGCACCGCGTTCCTGACCCTGCGCAGCGACGGCATGGACAAATACGCGCAGGAAGACGGCCGCTTCGTCGGCAAGCCGGGCACGCCGACCGGCGTGACCGAGGAAGGCCCGGCGCTCAAGGGCGCCACCAATCTGGTGCTCGGCGCGATCGATCATCGCGAGACCGCGTATTCCCCACGCGCGTTCCGCGAGATCTACAAGTTCATTGCCGGCCGCGAACCAGACAGAATAGCGATTACGCCTGAAGCGGAAGTCAGGCTAAGCGGGCTGGTGACCGGCACACCGGGCGGCGTTCCGACCAATCGCCCCGTGGCGGGCGCGTCAGTGGAGATTTTTCGCGTATCCGCCGATAGCGGCGAACGTTTGGGAAGCGCCATCCACACTTCGCAGACCGGTGCGAACGGGCGCTGGGGGCCGGCCAAGGTCGATCCCACCTGGCACCTCGAAATGGTGCTCACCTCGGCCGGCTCGCCCACCACGCATTTCTATCGCTCGCCGTTTCCGCGCTCCTCCGACATCGTGCATCTGCGCGCCGCGCGTCCGCTGGGGCCGGCGGATGCCGGCGCCGGCTGCGTCGTCCTGATGTCGCGGACGCGCGGATTTTTGGGCCTGCCGCGCGATATCGTGCTGTTCAACGGCAAGGAGCCTTCGGACGTGAAGCCGGGCGTGCCCGGCGACTCGCTTAGCACGCTGCGGCTTTCGGCGGCGGAAACCGGACGTCCGGTCGGCGCCCTCTTCAATGAGGAACGGATCGTCACGCGGGCCTGGCCGGCGTCGGAAAACAGGATTGCGGTCGCCGAGCTGACTTACTAGCTACCGGTCTAGCTACCGGTATCGTCATCCTTTTCGCGAGGCTGCCCATGAGCATAGCCAAGGCCTTGGGAACAGAAGCCGCTTTGGGGGTAGAAGCCGTCTTGGGCGTAGAAGCCTTGGACATGCCGGTCGCGCGCCGCCCGCTGGTGCCGCCCAGCCCGCCGCGGGCGCCGGATAACATGACCGCCATCGGACGGATGTCGGCGATGCGCGCGAGCGCGATCGGCACCTGGGGCCAGCGCGCCTATGAAGAGGATATTATCAGGGGGCGCTTCTTCGGCCGTTCCAGCTTCATTCTCAACACGCCGGATGCGATCCGGCACGTGCTGGTAGAGAATTACGAGAACTATACACGCACGCCGGCGGCTATCCGGGTGCTGCGTCCCGTGCTCGGCGAAGGCCCGTTGATCGCCGAGGGCCGCGCCTGGAAACATCAGCGCCGAACATTGGCGCCCGCGTTTACGCCACGCGCGGTGATGCCGCTGGTGCCGCACATGGTCGCGGTCATCGACGAGACGATTGCAAGACTTGCCGCGAAGTGCGCTGAGCCGGTCGATCTACGCGAAACCATGCAGCGGATGACGCTCGAGATCGCCGGGCGCACCATGTTCTCGTTCGGCATGGAGCGTCATGGGCCAACCTTGCGCGACTTCGTGATGGAATACGGCGCCCGGCTGGCGCGGCCGCATTTTCTCGATCTGCTGCTGCCGCTGAGCTGGCCGACCCCGCAGGACCTCTCCCGCGCCCGCTTCCGAAAGCGCTGGACGCGGTTCATCGGCCAGCTGATGGCGGAGCGCCGCGCCGCCGGCAAGAACCAAGGCGCGTTGCCGCGCGACCTGTTCGATCTGATGGGTGCTGCGCGCGATCCCGAGACCGGGGAAGCCTTCACCGACGAACAGCTCGGCGACCAGATCGCGACTATGATTCTCGCAGGCCACGAGACCACCGCTATCGCGCTGTTCTGGTCGCTGTATCTGCTGGCGCTCGATCCTGCCAGCCAGGACCAATTGGCGGCCGAGGTCGAGGGCGCGGACGTGAACGGTGGGCTTGATATCGAGCGGCTGAAATTCACCCGCGCCGTGGTCGATGAGACGATGCGGCTCTATCCGCCGGCCTTCCTGATCGCGCGCGCCGCCGTTGCGCCCGATACGATCGCCGGCATGCCGGTCAGGAGGAACGATGTCGTCCTGATCGCGCCGTGGCTGCTGCACCGGCATGAAAAGCTCTGGCGCGAGCCGAACGCGTTCATGCCGGAGCGCTTCATGTCGTCCGCGCCGCCACCCGACCGTTTTGCCTATTTGCCCTTCGGCGTCGGAGCACGAGTCTGCATCGGCGCGCATTTCGCGCTGGTGGAGGCCACGCTGGCGCTGGCGAAGATCATCAAAGCGTTTCGCGTCGAACTGCTCGACAAGGCGCCGGTGATGCCGATCGGCGTGGTGACGACGCAGCCGGATCGCTCGCCGATGTTCCGTATTGCGCGCCGGCGAGGAAGCATCGTTTGGACACTGCGACAATCTGCTCTAAAGGTGCGACATGAGTGAAATCCAGGCGCAGTTTTCGGTACTGAAACAGACCGCCGACCCGGCGGTGGCCGATGCCATTCGTGAGCTGATCGAGAACGGCGCGGACCACGAGCTCAACCGTATCAATCTGCTGGATTTTTCGAAGCGGACCGGGCTCGACGAAGAACGGGTGATTTCTGGATTCCTGCATGCGTCGCGGCTCGGGCTGTTCGATCTCACCTGGAACGTGCTGTGCCCCGGCTGCGGCGGCGTGCTCGACGCCCACTCCACGTTAAAGTCGTTGCGTCCCGAAGACTACCACTGCGGCCTCTGCGCCTGCGGCTACGAGGCGTCGGTCGACGAGCAGGTCGAGGTCGCCTTCACCGTCAGTCCGCGGATCCGCCGCATCGCGGCGCATGATCCCAACACGCTGCCGCTCTGGGAGTATTTCAAGCAGGTGTTCTGGAGTTCGGGCGTCGACTTCAACGAAGAGTCGTTCGCGGCACTCTCCAATGACGTCGTACTGGACGCGCTTGAACTGCCGGCCGGCGAAAAAGCGACCATGTCGCTGCAACTGCCTGCGGAATTCATCATCGTGTTCGAGCCGGTGACGCATGCCGCGCAGTTCATCGACGTTCAGGGCGAGCCGACCAAGGAGCGTCAGCAGCTGTCGCTGATGTACAACAAGACGCCGTCGCCGACCGGCGGCACCATCACCATGCGTCCCGGACCGCTGCGGCTGTCGCTCGACAATCAGGCCGGCGTGCGGGTGCTGCCGTCGGTGTTCATCGCGGCCGAGGCACTTCATCATTTGATCGGCAAGCGCAAGCCGTTCCTCACCGCCAAGCGGATGCTGACCAACCAGACCTTCCGCGACGTCTTCAAGGCTGACAACCTCAACATCGATCAGCGGCTCAAGATCACATCGCTGACGTTCCTGTTCACCGATCTCAAGGGCTCCACCGCGCTGTACGAGCGGGTCGGCGATCTCGCCGCCTTCGATCTGGTGCGTGCGCATTTCCATGCGCTGCTCGAGATCATCTCCTCGGAAAAAGGCGCCGTGGTGAAGACGATCGGCGACGCCGTGATGGCGACTTTCGTCCGGCCGGAACATGCGATTGTCGCGGGGCTGCGGATGCGCGCCGCGATGACCGCCCTCAATGCCGAGCGGGGCACCGGCGATCTGGTGGTCAAGATCGGCATCCACGAAGGCCCGTGCCTTGCGGTCATGCTCAACGAGCGGCAGGATTATTTTGGCCAGACCGTCAATATCGCGGCGCGCGTGCAGAACCTGTCGACCTCGCAGGAGATCCATATCACCGGATCAGTGCTGGACGCGCCCGCCGTCGCGACCATCCTGGAGAAGCAAGCGATCAAGCCAATTCAGAAACAGGCGGCGCTGCGCGGCATTGCCGACAGGATGGTCGTCTACGAAATCCCCTGAGCGGAATATCGAGGTTCCGGATTCGCGCTAACGCCCTGGAACGACGGTGAGATTGCCGAAACGTAATGCGGCGGCCGCAACGCTATGGATTGCGCGGTTTGATCTTCCAGCCCATATATCGCGTCGGATGCCGCCAGACTTGGCGGCCAACGGGTTTCGTGCAATTGCGGAAGGAAGTGATGCTCGACGGACTTCGCCAATTCATTGCAGATGTTGTTTCGCCAACCGCGCATGGGCAGCAATCGTTTGACGATACCGGTTATCGTCTGGCGGCGACCGCGCTGTTGATCCATGTGATCTCGATCGACGGCGAACCCTCGGCCGCGGAGAAGCGCAAACTTCACAGCCTGATCGAAAGCCGCTTCGGACTTGATCCCGGCATGGCGGACCAGCTGATCGCGTCCGCGACCCTGGTCGAGGGCGAGGCGGTCGATCTCTATCATTTCACCAGTGTCATCATGCGCACGGTTGACGAAGCCGGCAGGCTCAGAATCGTCGAGATGATGTGGGAGCTGGTCTATGCCGACGGTCAGGTCAGCGAGTTCGAGGACAATGTGGTGTGGCGCGCGGCCGATCTCCTGGGGGTGTCTTCGCGCGACCGGATCGATCTCAAGCATCAGGTGGCCGCCAAGCAGCCCACGGCAACCGCGGGCGGTTAAGGATATCGCGGACGCGGCAATGTGCCACGGGCCCGTTGAGCAGCCGCTTTGCGCGCTAGCGGACATGACGAAATTTTAATGTCCACGGCAATTGCTCGCCGGCAGGCGAAATTAGCCCAGAAATATCGCGGTTTACTGCCGCAGCATTGTGCGTTTGAGCACGCCGCCATGCTTGCGGGTGGCTTGCATCCCGCTTAAGCCGTATGCTCTCTCGAAGGCCTTAGAAGCATACCTGCAATAATTTTAAGAGCATTGAATCGTGACCGAGCGTGTGACGCTGATTACCGGTGCCTCGGCGGGGATAGGCACCGAGCTGGCGCGCGTCTTCGCATCAAAAGGCCATCGTGTGGCTCTGGTGGCGCGGCGCGCGGACCGTCTTGCAGCGCTGGCGGACGAGATCGTCGCCGGCGGCGCCGGCGCGCCGATTGTGATCGCGTGCGATCTCGAACACCCCGATGCCGGCGATCGGATTGCCGCAGCATTGACCGCTGAAGGGGTGGAGATCGAATACGTCGTCAACAACGCGGGCTTCGGCCTGTTCGGGTGCGCGATCGAGCTGGATCGCGAGGCGCAGCTGGGCATGATTGCCGTCAATATCCGCGCCATGACCGATCTGTCGCTGCGGTTTTCTGATCAGTTGATCCGGCACCGCGGCGGTATTCTCAACGTCGCTTCGATCGCCAGCTTTCTGCCCGGACCGGGAATGGCGGTGTATTACGCCTCCAAGGCCTATGTGCTGTCGTTCTCCGAGGCGATACGCCGCGAACTCGCCCCGTGCGGCGTGCGGGTGACCGCGCTGTGTCCGGGGCCGGTGCCGTCGGAATTTCAGGAGCGGGCCGGTTTCGAACCCGGATTTGACTCCGCGATCCTGAACGTTTCCGCAGCCAATGTCGCGAAGGCAGGGTATCAGGGATTGATGGCCGATAAGCGGGTGGTGCTGCCCGGCCTCGGCATCAAGGTCCTGCCGTTTCTGCTCCGGCTTTTTCCGCGCGGGTTCATTCTGGCGGCGGTCGGCGGTTTCCAGCTTAGAAAGCGCCGGTAAGGCGTCGCCCTGCCTGGTTGGCCCACAATTTGCTTTGAACCTGCAGATGAATTTCCGCGACTGTTCTACGAAATTTAAGGATGCCTTAAGGACGATTCTGGCTTGATGGGCCGGAAAGCAAAGATCAATCGATGTCGTTCCATTCGATCAAAGCTGACGCCGGAAACGTGCTGCATCTTACTGAGGGAGCACAAAGCGGTTCCGTTGCGCCGTCATCCGCCAGGCCGTTGCTGCCGGTTCTGATCATCCTGCACCAGGAAGCTTCGACGCCAGGCCGCGTCGGCAACGCGCTGAGGTCGCTGGGGTATCCCCTCGATATCAGGCGTCCGCGGTTCGGCGATCCGCTGCCGGAAACGCTGGACGGTCATGCCGGTGCGGTCATTTTCGGCGGCCCGATGAGCGCCAACGATCCGGATGAGTATGTGCGCCGGGAGATCGACTGGATTGAGGTGCCGCTCCGGGAGCAGCGGCCGTTTCTGGGCATCTGCCTGGGCGCGCAAATGCTTGCGAGGCAACTCGGCGCCGGGGTGGCGCCGCACCCGGAGGGCCGCGCGCAGATCGGGTATTACCCGATCCGCCCGACGCCGGCGGGGCTCAAGCTCTGCCCGGACTGGCCGGATCATGTCTATCACTGGCATCGCGAGGGATTTGAGCTTCCCCATGGCGCGGAGCTGCTAGCGGAAGGCAGCGATTTCCCGGTCGAGGCGTTCCAGCTCGACCATGCGTTCGGCTTCCAGTTCCACCCCGATGTGACCTACGCGATGATGCACCGCTGGACCACGCGCGGCCATGCCCGCCTCGAATTGCCCGGCGCACGGCCGCGCCACCATCACTTCTCCGATCGCGCCGTGCATGACGTGACCGAGCGCGCGTGGCTCAAGCAATTCATCGATGACTGGCTCGCCAGGGTGCCGTTCTCGGCGATGTCGGAAGCCGCGGAATGAGGCACGCCTCGGCCGGCATTCCGCAAGGCCTTTCCAACTCTGCAGATATGATAATGACGGCCCGGCAAGCTTGCGGTTCATCAGCAGGCAAAATGGGAGGCGACATGACCGGCAACGAATCAACAGAGTCGTAACGCGACGGGTCGTGATTGAAGCCAGCAATCAACAACGAGCGTTGTCCAAAGAAGACGACGCGCTCGGGAGATCGCAGATGACCTATCAGCATATTCTGTATGAAGTGAGCGAGAAGATCGCGACCATCACGCTCAACCGGCCCGACCGCATGAATGCGTGGACGCCGATCATGGAGCGCGATGTGCGCCACGCCATGGAGACCGCCAGCGCCGACGACAATGTGCGGGTCATCGTGCTGACCGGCGAAGGACGCGCGTTCTGCGCCGGTGCCGACATGGATGCGCTGAAGGGGCTCGATCCCGACGACATCAGCCGCGCCGCGAGCCTGCCGCCGTTTGACATGAACGCTAGGCCGGACTGGCAGGCTCGCTACGCTTATTATCCGTCGATCCCCAAGCCGGTCATCGGCATGTTGAACGGGGCCACCGCCGGGATCGGGCTCGTGCACGCACTCTATTGCGATCTTCGCTTCGCCGCCGACAATACCGTTTTCACCACCGCCTTCTCACGGCGCGGGCTGATCGCCGAGCATGGCATCAGCTGGATGCTGCCGCGCATCGTCGGTCATGCCAATGCGCTGGATCTTTTGATGTCTGCGCGCCGGGTTTCCAGCGAAGAGGCCTTGCGCATCGGTCTGGTCAACCGGTTGTATCCGCCGGGAGAGCTCCGCGAGCAGACCTACGCCTACGCGCGCGATCTCGCCGATTTCGTCTCGCCGAGCGCGATCGCGGTGATCAAGCGGCAGCTCTACGACGTGCCGTTCCAGACTCTGGCCGAGGCGACCATCGACGCCAACCGCGAAATGGTGGTGGCGCTGCGCGGCAGCGATTTCCGCGAAGGGGTGGCGAGTTTCATGGAAAAGCGGCCGCCGAGGTTTACGGGGAAGTGAGTTTTCAGCCGCAGCCCGTCTTCGCCCAAGTGGGCTACGCCGGGCACCCTGCTTCGCCTACGGCTCTTGCGTGGCTGCGCAGGCAAAGGGGTGGCGAGTTTTATGGAAAAGCGGCCGCCGAGGGTTTACGGGGAAGTGAGTTTTCGGCCGCAGCCCGTCTTCGCCCAAGTGGGCTACGCCGGGCACCACGCTTCGCCTACGGCTCTTGCGTGGCTGCGCCACGCGTAGCCGCAGGCGAAGCGTGGTGGAGCCAGGCGGGATCGAACCGCCGACCTCGTCATTGCGAACGACGCGCTCTCCCAGCTGAGCTATGGCCCCATCGCGACCGCTTCGAACAAAGACTGAGGAGCGGTCGGTAATCGGCGCCATTTACAATCCGCACCAAGGTCAAGTCAAGAACGGCGAAATCGCCGTTTTCGGCTTTATTTGCCCGGAACTTCCCTTGTTTGCGGGGGGTGGAACCGATATCTAGCAGGTAGTCGAATCCGCGGCTCCCGCCTGAGACGAGTTCTCCCTCTATGCGCCCAATCGTATTCATCCTGATTCAGATCATAAATCTTTATATGTACCTGCTGATCGCGTCCGCGATCCTGTCGTGGTTGATTGCCTTCAATGTCGTGAATACGCGCAACCAGTTCGTGTCGGCGATCGCGGAGTTCCTCTACAGGATCACTGAGCCCGTGCTGGGGCCGATCCGGCGCAGGCTACCCAGTTTTGGCGGGCTGGACATCTCTCCGATCATCGCATTTTTCATACTTTGGCTGATCCAGCTCTATCTGGCTGAATACGTTTATCCGTTCGTCCCGTAGAGACAGCGCGTGGACCCGTGGCGCTACTCCACCGGCGGCGTCAGCGTGGCGCTGCGGGTGACGCCGCGTGGCGGCCGGGACGATATTGACGGACTCGAAACGCTTGCGGACGGCCGGGTGGTGGTCAAGGTGAGGGTTCGCGCCATCGCCGACGGCGGCGAGGCCAATCGCGCGGTCACGGAGTTGATGGCGAAGGCGCTCGGGGTACCCAAGGCGAGGGTGCGGATTCTCTCCGGCACCACCTCGCGCCTCAAGCAGATTGCCGTTGACGGCGATCCGGCAAAGCTCGGTGACGCCCTGCGAAAGCTCACCGCGGCGAAGCCGGATCAACCACAAGACAAGGGAAAAGAATGACGGCCCGGATCATCGATGGAAAGATCATTGCAGCGGAGCTTCGCGTCCGCGTCGCCGAGGAGGTCGCGCGGGTAAAGCGCGACAATGGGCTGACGCCCGGGCTCGCAGTGGTCCTGGTCGGCAGCGATCCCGCCAGCCAGGTCTATGTCCGCAGCAAGCACAAGCAGACCCAGGCGGCCGGCATGGCGTCGTTCGAGCATGTGCTGCCGGCCGACGTCGCGCAGGGAGACCTCCTGGCGCTGATCGCAAAGCTCAATCGCGATCCCGCCGTGCACGGTATCCTCGTGCAATTGCCGCTGCCGAAATCGTTGAATACCGAAGCCGTCGTCAACGCCATCGATCCCGCCAAGGATGTCGACGGGCTGCACCCGAACAACGCGGGACGGCTGGCCGGCGGCCTGGCGGCCTTGTCGCCCTGCACGCCGCTCGGCTGCATCATCCTGACCAAGAGCGTGCATGCCTCGCTCGAGGGCATGGAAGCCATCGTGATCGGCCGCTCCAATCTGGTCGGCCGTCCCCTGGTGCAATTGCTGCTCAACGAAAACGCCACGGTGACGATCGCGCATTCGCGCTCACGCGACCTCAAGCAGCTCTGCGCCCGCGCCGATCTGGTCTATGCTGCCGTGGGCCGACCGGAAATGGTGCGCGGCGACTGGATCAAGCCGGGCGCCACCGTGATCGATGTCGGCATCAACCGGATGCCCGGGGCCGGCGGCAAGGACCGGCTGGTCGGCGACGTCGCTTTTGCCGAGGCGCAAAACGTCGCCGGCGCGATCACGCCGGTGCCCGGCGGCGTTGGCCAGATGACGGTGGCGTGCCTCCTGGTCAACACGCTGCGCGCGGCCTGCGCGATTCATGGATTGCCGAAGCCGGCGGTGTGAGCTGCCGCAGCGAAGCTACTTCTTCGCCTTGGCCCGCGCCATGCCTTCCGCGATCAGCCGGTGTGCATCGTCCGCGCCGCCCCATCGCAGCACCTTCACCCATTTGCCGGGCTCGAGGTCCTTGTAGTGCTCGAAGAAATGCTGGATCTGCGCCAGCGTGATGTCGGGCAGGTCGCTGTAGGTCTTCACCTTGTCATAGCGCTGGGTCAGTTTCGACGACGGCACGGCGATGATCTTCTCGTCGCCGCCCGCCTCGTCTTCCATCAAGAGCACCCCGACCGGCCGCACGCTCATCACCGCGCCCGGCACGATCGCGCGGGTATTGGCGACCAGCACGTCGCAGGGATCGCCATCGTTCGAGAGGGTGTGCGGGATGAAACCGTAATTGCCGGGATAGCGCATGGCGGTATAGAGAAACCGGTCGACCACCAGCGTGCCGGCCTCCTTGTCCATTTCGTATTTGATCGGTTCGCCGCCAACCGGCACTTCGACGACGACGTTGACCTCACGCGGCGGATCGATCCCGATCGAGATGGCGTCAATACGCATGGATGGCTCCGCGGGGCTTTGAAGTTAAATCCTGGAAAAGGACGGGCGGCCCGGGCCGGCCGGGGCTTCGGCGCGCACCAGGAACCGGTCTCAGCTTGCCCAGGCGAAAGCGACCTTGTCGAGCGACTTCGGCCCGAACTTCTCCGAGGAGCGTGCCACCATGCGGCCGCCGAGAGCGCGATAGAACTCGGTGGCGGGATCGTTGTCGGAAAGCGCCCAGATCACCATGCTCTTGAGGCCGCTCTGCAACAGGTCGCGGCGCGCGGCAGTGAACAGCCGGCGGCCGAAGCCGAGGCCCTGAAACTCCGGTCGCAGATAGAGCTCGTAGATCTCGCCTTCGAAGTGCAGACTGCGGGCGCGGTTGCGGCCGTAATTGGCGTAGCCTGCGACCTTGTCGCCGAACACCAGCACGCTGACGCGGCTGCCCTTGCGGATCGCGCTGTCCCACCATTGCGGGCCGCGGCGGTTGATGAGCTTCTCCAGCTCGGCGCCGGGGATGATGCCCTGATAGGCCGAGCGCCAGGCTTCATCATGCGTGGACGCTACCGCCGCCGCATCCGCAGCTTTGGCCGGTCGAACCTCGATCAGGGTTGTGCTCATGACCCCAATCAAAGCAAGTCAGAGGCTCCGCTTCAAGGTCTATCGTTAATTAAGCCTTAACGTGTGGATTTTCTGCATCAGTTTTTGCCGTCCGCTGTCCCGAAAGAGGACAGAGGGCCGTCTGAAGCGGCCGTTGATCGGAAGATTGGCAGGATCAGGCCGACCCAGACCGTCCAAAGCCTGCCCGGCCGTGGCCGCCCTCACGGAAAAATGCGCTGGATTTGATTCGCCGTGCGTATTCTCTTGGCCAGCAGCGAACCCGTCGGCGTCAGGCTATTCATGCAATCGATCAATGCGCTTTCCGCTCTGGTTGTGCTCGCAATGGTGTGTACGCAGAGCGCGATCGCGCAAACCCGGTTCGGCGCGCAAGGCGCCGAAGGCGAGCCGAACCGGATGCAGCAATGGCTGCTGCCGTCGCCGGATCCGGCCACCCCGGCACACGCCGTGCTGTTTCGTCCTCCTGGCGACGGACCCTTCCGGCTGGCGGTGATTGCGCACGCCTCCACTCAAAACGTCCTGCGTCGCGCGCAAATGCCGCAGCCCGAATACCGCGCGCTGGCTTCCTGGCTGGTGGTGCGCGGCTTTGCGGTGCTGGTGCCGGAGCGGCCGGGACATGGTGCGACGGGAGGAAAATATCTCGAAGACCAGGGCGGCTGCGACGAGGCTGATTATTCGCATTCGGGCCGCGCGACGGCCGACGAGATCGCGGCCGCGGCGGGTTACGTGCGCACGCAGCCCTTTGTCCGGCAGGACGGCATGCTGATTGTCGGGCATTCAGCCGGCGCCTGGGGCGCGCTGGCGCTGGCGCGCGAGAGCCCGCAAGATGTCTCGACCATCGTCGCGTTCGCAGCCGGCCGCGGCGGCCATGCCAACGACCTTCCCGATCAGGTCTGCGCGCCGCATACGCTGATGGCGGCGGCGGGCGAATTCGGCAAGGCCGCGCGCGTGCCGGTGATTTGGCTGGTGGCAGCCAACGACAGCTATTTTTCACCCGAGCTGTCGAAGCAGCTCGCCAACGCCTTCCGCGCCGGCGGCGGCAAGGTGGACTTCTACGTATTGCCGGCATCCGGCAGCGAGGGTCATTGGCTGGCGGAGAGCGAGAGCGGCGTGAAGATCGCCGGGCCGACACTGGATCGCGCGCTAAAGCTGCTCGCGTCGACAGCGGCCAAAAAACGATGACAGCCCGCGCAGTCGAGCCGTGGCCGGACGATGATGTCATTCTCTACGACGGCGTCTGCGTGTTCTGCTCGCGCTGGGTCCGTTTTGTCGCGACGCGCGACAAGGCGCGGCGGTTTCGCTTCACCGCCATTCAGTCAGGCTACGGCACGCGGCTGGCGCAGGCCTTCGGCATCGACCCCGATGATCCCGACACCAACGCCGTGGTCCACGGCGGCATGGCGCATTTCAAATCCGATGGCGCACTGACGGTATTAAGTGCGCTGCCCGGATGGGGCTGGGTGCGCGTGCTTCGCGCGGTCCCAAAACCGCTCCGCGACGCTGTCTACAGCCTCGTCGCGCGCAACCGGTACCGGATTTTCGGGAAGTATGAGGAATGCTTCGTGCCGGATGCGGAGATGAGGGCGAGAGTTATCGAATGAGGTGTCATTCCGGGGCGATGCGAAGCATCGAACTACGATGTGCAATTGCACATCGTAGAATCTCGAGATTCCGGGTCTGGTCCTTCGGACCATCCCGGAATGACGAGATCGACAATCATCACTCCTTCAGCGCTACAATCACCTCGCCCGCCGCCCGCTCGCCACTGTCCCTCGCTCCGTGCGCCGTCGAGAAAAACTTCGGCGAGGTGGCTTCTCCCGCGAAGAATAGCCGGCCGTCGACGGGTGCTGCCAGCACGGCGCGCTGGCCGGCATGGCCGGGCAGCGCGTGCGAGTAGGAGCCGCGGGCGAACGGGTCGTGCGCCCAGCGGGATTCCGCCAGCGGCTTTAGTTTGCGGCGAAAATCATTCCCGAGATAGTCCGCGATCTCGTCGATCGCCTGCGCCGCCTGCGCGCCGTCACCGGCCTCCTCCAGCGCCCGCGCCAGCCGTCCGCCGAAAAAACCTTCGATGCAGGGCTGGCCGAACGGGCGCAGATGATAGGTGCCCATGGCGGTGCGCATGGTGGCGCCGCGCAAATTGCCGTCCTTCGGCAGCGCCTTTGGCTCGCTCACCGCCAGCATTACCTTGTTGTCGACGCCGAGCGGCAGGCCGCACGCCGCTTCCACTTTCTCAGGCAAAGCGGGGTGAAAACGAATCGTCTCGCCGGCGATCAGGCTGGTCGGCACGGTGACGATCACCTTGCGAGCGGAAAGCGTGCCCTGCGACGTCTCGATCCGCACGCCTCTTCCGGAGTGATCGATCAGCTTCACTTCCGTGTTCAGCGCCAAAGGACACCCCGCGCGATAGGCCGCTATCAGCGCGCCATAGCCTCGCCGCACCCGCCAGTTGATCCCGGTATCTTCATAGGCATGGGTATCGATGACCGAAACGGAATCGAGTTCAGCACCGTTGACGTAAGTCGAGATCGCATCGATCATCGGGTTCCAGCGATTGCCGGGTTCGAGATAGAGACTGGCGGCGCTGTCGCGGCCGGTTTTCGCGGCAGTCTCGGCGCGATCGAAGAAGGCATCCAGTGCTTCGATGAATTCGGCGCGCTCTTTCGGCGGGAAGACATCGCCAAAGGCCTGCTCGCGCCATGGCGGGTGCCTCTTGTCGATCTTGAAATTCAATTGCCCGGCGATTTTGACGAACGAGTTCTTGTCGGCCGAGTGCAGCCAGCCGCAGCCGACGTCGAAGGTGATGTCGGGCGCGGCCATGACGGTGTAGCCGCGTCCGCCGACGCGGTCGCGCGCTTCCAGCACGATCACCGTGAGGCCGGAATTTTCCAGCGCCCGCGCCGCACCAAGGCCTGCGGCGCCCGCCCCGATGATGGCGACATCGACTTCGGAAGGGAGGGACATGATCAGCGAGCGAATAGCGAGTGGCGAATAGCGAATACATAATACCAACGGCCCTAATTATTGACTGTTGCCCATGTTCGTGTGGTGATTGAGGCGATGCGCTTTGGATCGTGTTCAAAGAAGTTCCATGCGTCGCAGGTTTTATCAACGATGTCGTCGTAGTCGTCGAAGACGGTGATCGCGAGTTTGTTGCCGCGCAGATATTCCCAGACGTTTTCGATCGGATTGAGTTCAGGCGCGTAGGGTGGCAGACGCACCAGGGTGACGTTTTCGGGGATCGTGAGCGCGGCAGCAATGTGATAGCCGGCGCCATCGAGGACAAGAGCGGCGTGGCTACCTGCCGCCACCTTGCGGCCGATCGCTGTGAGATGCAGCGACATGGCCTCGGCGTTCGCCGCCGGCATGACCAGACCTGCTGCGACGCGACGCTGCGGACAGGCCGCGCCGAACAGGTAGGCCCAGTCGTAGCGCTGGTCGTGCGGTGCGCGGGGCCTCGTTCCACGCTTGGCCCAGACGCGGGTCAGCGTGCCCTGCTGGCCGATCCGGGCCTCATCTTGGAACCAGATTTCGATCGGCTTGTCTTTGGCGTGCTCGGGAATTTGCGCCCTGACGGTCGCGGCGAAGTTTTTTTAAACGTCTGCTGGGCTTCTTCGTCAGCCTGCGGGTGGCGGGGCCTTACCGACAGTTTGCGGTAGCCGAGCTTGGCTAGAACCTTCCCGACCGAACGCTCGTGGAGCGTGACACCGAAGCGCCGCTGCAATTCGTCGCGCAGATCGACCCGCCGCCAACGCACTACCCCGTGCACCGCGGGGTCGGGGCCGGCCTCGACAAGCTCGGCCAATTCGGCCTGCTGCCGCACCGTGAGTTTTGATCCGGGACCTGGCGATTTGAGATTGCGAAGCCCGGCCAGTCCCGCGGCGTTGTAACGGTGCACCCAGTCCCGCAAGGTCTGACGGTCCATGCCGCAGGTTTCGGCCGCCGTTTTGCGGTCCGAGCCATCGAGCACCAGCGCAAGCGCGAGTATCCGACGCGCCGCGGCGCTATCCTTCTCTCCGCTCGCCGCCTTGCGAAGCGCCGAAGCCGTCAGATCAAGTCGGGTGATCGATACCGCCGCTCCCATCGATGCCGCTCCTCTCAAAGGCTAGCATCGAGTCAGAGTTTCCCTGATTTGGGAATCCCTAATGAGTCACAGTTTCGGGCCGTTGGTATAAGACGCCTTCATCTATTCGCTACTCCCCATTCGCTATTCGCCCGCTTACGCTACTCGCCCGCTTACGCCACCGCTTCCTTGGCCTTGACCGCGCGCTTGCGGTCGTTGGCGTCGAGGAACTTCTTGCGCAGGCGGATCGACTTCGGGGTGACTTCGACCAGCTCGTCGTCCTCGATATAGGCCAGTGCCTTTTCCAGCGTCATCTTGATCGGCGGGGTCAGGCGCACCGCTTCGTCCTTCGAGGTGGTGCGGATGTTGGTGAGCTGCTTGCCCTTGAGCACGTTGATCTCAAGATCGTTCTCGCGGGTGTGCTCGCCGACGATCATGCCCTTGTAGACCTTCCAGCCCGGCTCGATCATCATCGGGCCGCGGTCTTCCAGCTTGAACATCGCGTAGGCCACGGCCTCGCCCTGGTCGTTGGAGATCAGCACGCCGTTGCGGCGGCCCTGGATGTCGCCCTTGTAGGAGGCGTAGCCATGGAACAGCCGGTTCATGATCGCGGTGCCGCGGGTGTCGGTGAGCAATTCGCCCTGATAGCCGATCAGGCCGCGGGTGGGCGCGTAGAACACCAGCCGCAGCCGGTGGCCGCCGGACGGGCGCATCTCGATCATCTCGGCCTTGCGCTCGCTCATCTTCTGCACGACGACGCCGGAATGCTCCTCGTCGACGTCGATCACGACTTCCTCGATCGGCTCCTGCCACTGGCCGGTGGCTTCGTCCTTCTTCAGCACGACGCGCGGGCGCGACACCGACAGTTCAAAACCTTCGCGGCGCATGGTCTCGATCAGGATCGCGAGCTGCAATTCGCCGCGGCCCGACACTTCCATCGAGTCCTTGTCGTCGGCTTCGGTGACGCGCAGCGCGACGTTGCCTTCTGCCTCACGCAGCAGGCGGTCGCGGATCATGCGGCTGGTCACCTTGTCGCCTTCAGTGCCGGCGAGCGGCGAGTTGTTGACGATGAACGACATCGACACCGTCGGCGGATCGATCGGCTGCGCCTTCAAGGGCGTATCGACGGATGGATCGCAGAAGGTATCGGCCACGGTGCCCTTGGTGAGGCCGGCAATGGCGACGATGTCGCCGGCTTCGGCTTCATCGAGCGGCGTGCGCTCGATGCCGCGGAAGGCGATGATCTTGGTGATGCGCCCGGTCTCGATCAGCTTGCCGTCGCCGCCCAGCACCTTGACGGCCTGGTTCGGCTTGATGGTGCCCGAGGTGATGCGCCCGGTGATGATGCGGCCGAGATAGGGGTTGGCTTCCAGAATGGTGCCGATCATGCGGAACGGCCCTTCCTCGACCGTCGGCGGCGCGACGTGGCGCAGGATCAGGTCGAACAGCGGCTGCATGCCGGCGTCGTGCGAACCGTCCGGGCTATCGGCCATCCAGCCCTGCTTGGCCGACCCGTAAAGGATCGGGAAATCGAGCTGCTCCTCGCTGGCGTCCAGGGCCGCGAACAGGTCGAACACCTCGTTGATGACTTCGGTCGGCCGCGCGTCGGGACGGTCGACCTTGTTGATGACCACGATCGGCTTCAGGCCGACCTTGAGTGCCTTGGAGACCACGAACTTGGTTTGCGGCAGCGGGCCCTCGGCGGCGTCCACCAGCACCAGCGCACCGTCCACCATGTTCAGGATGCGCTCGACCTCGCCGCCGAAATCGGCATGGCCTGGGGTGTCGACGATGTTGATGCGGGTGTCCTTCCACTGCACCGAGGCGGCCTTGGCGAGAATGGTGATGCCGCGCTCGCGCTCCAGATCGTTGGAGTCCATGGCACGCTCGACCACCCGCTGGTTGTCGCGATAGGTGCCGGATTGCTGCAGCAGGCGATCGACCAGGGTGGTTTTGCCGTGGTCGACGTGGGCGATGATGGCGACGTTGCGGAGATTCATTGCGCTTCTTCTTCGGACAATGGCTGGAGCGCGATCTCACCGGAAAACCGGGACCCACTTTTCCGGATCACGCTCAAAAACCTGGAATTCGGCAAGCGCGCATGGCGCCTAAAAAGGAAGCCCGGCCAAAAGGACCGGGCACACCTTGCTCGTTGCGGCGCAATATAGTCAGAAAACGCTAAAAAACAATGGCTTGTTGGCGGGTCGGTTGACCGATTTTCCGTCATACCGGCGTCATTTTGGCCCCCGCGGAGCCCATTCGATCGCAACTCAGGGGGTAGAGGCCGAAGGCAGCCCGAATTCCAGCGTTATCCCGCGGCGGCGCTGGACTCTTCGGTCGGATAAACCCCGCGCAGCACCTCCTCGAAATGGGCTTTCACGGATTCGTTGCAAAGGCAGGCCCGTATCCGCAGCGCCTCGCGGTTGTGCACCAGGATCGAGCCGCGCCGGGTCTCCAGAATCCCCTCTGCCTTGAATGTCTGAATCACCCGGCTGGTATAGCTGCGGCCGACACCGAGCAGGGTCGAAAGCTGCTCATGGGTCAAGGGCACCACATCCGAGCCGTCGGTGCGCTCCATCGCCGACAGAATCCATTTCGCGCTGCGCTGCTCGATCGAATGGATCGCATTGCAGGCGGTCGACTGGAAGATCTGGGCGAGCATGCAATCGGCGTAACGCGCAAACACGTTGCTCAGCGTGGCCGACTTCGCTTTTGCCGCATCCAGTTTGCCGATAGGCAGGCGTGCGAAGGGACCGCCGAACTTGACCATGATGCGGGTATAGGCCGGCAGATATCCCTGGCTGACAATTCCGCCGACGGCGCCTTCGCGGCCGACCAGGATGGTCTCGACGTCGCGGCCGTCCTCGTTGGCGACGAGGTACGACGCCAGCGAGGGTCCGCAGGGAAAGTGGACGATTTCGACGTCGTCGCCGGGATTATAGAGCAGGTCGTTGGGCTGGGCCTCGTCCAGCGAGAGATGCGGCGCGACCAACGTGAAATCGCTCGGGCTCAACCGCCGCAACAGGTTGTTGTAGGGGCGTTCGCCGTCGTTGGGCGGCTTATTTCGCGTAAGCATTCCAAGTTCCCTGGCCGTCCATCACCATCGCTGCTCACCTGTTCCGTGCACAAGTGCACAGACAAACGAACCAACGATGTGATGGTTTCATGCCGGGAACCGGTTGATGCGCATTCTTGCGGTCGGCGCGGCGAGGCGAGGGGCGCTAAAGCCCGCTCGGATTACGATTTCAGGGCGTTTGTCAGTGAGACCATGCAAGCTGTTTCTTTCGACCACGTCCCCGAAGACGTTCTGATCGTCGAGGACGACCCGATCATCGCACTCGACTTCGAGGATACGATTCTCGGCTTCGGGGTGAAGACGGTACGGACCGCCGGCAGCGTGGCCAGGGCGCTCGACCTGATCGCGGATCGCGCCCCGGATTTCGCGCTGCTCGATGTCGCCCTGGTCCGCGAGAAGAGCTTTGCGATTGCCGAGCGCCTGGATGCGCTGGGAATTCGCTTCGCCTTCGTCACCGGCTATAGCGCCGACGTGCGGTTACCCGAGGCTTTTGCCGACCGGCCGAGATTGCCCAAACCGTTCTCGACCGACGCGCTGCACGCCTTGCTGAAGCGCCCGGCCGGCGCTTGACCGCCGGCGTCCTCGGGCTATCGGACGCCGCTTGCTAGCCGAGTTTGGGATCCAGCGTCGTCGACCAGAGCGCGACGTCGGCGCGATCGCGCAAGGTCACCGTCATCTGTCCGCTGGCGCCGTCGATCTTGACGTGACCGAAGAACTGCATCCCGGCTGACGGCGGCAGGTTCTGCTTGTCCAGGCCCGGCGCCTTGATGAACTTCACTTCCGGTCCGAACGTGTTGTCGAGTTCGTTGGGTCCGAAGGTGCCGGCGTGCAGGGGGCCGGAGACGAATTCCCAGAACGGCTCGAAATCCTGGAACTGGGCCTTGTCGGGATTGTAATAGTGCGCGGCGGCGTAATGCACGTCCGCGGTCAGCCACACGGTATTGGTAACGCCGGAGGTCTTGATGAAGCGCAGGATATCGGCGATTTCCAGTTCGCGGCCGCGCGCCGGCCCGTCGCCTTGCGCGAACGCCTCCGAGCCCTTTTTGTTGGCGGCATCGTCGTAGACGATAAGGCTGAGCGGCATGTCGGAGGCGATCACCTTCCAGGTGGCGCGCGAGTTCAGCAGGCCGCGCTTCAGCCACGCAAGCTGGTCGGGCCCGATGAAATAGCTGTCGGGGCCGTAAGTGGTCTGCAGGTTCGGACCGTTGGGGCCGCGATAGCTGCGCTCGTCCAGCATGAAGACGTCCAGATGCGGCCCGTAGCTCAGCGTGCGATAGACCCGGCCCGGCTCGACGATGCTTTCGCGCATCGGATACATCTCGTGGAACGCACGGGACGCGCGCGCGGCGAGCAGGGAGATGTCGCGCACCTTGTAGGCGGCGGGAATGTCCTTCGACGCCGACCAGTTGTTCATGACCTCGTGATCGTCCCACTGCACGAAGACCGGGGCCTCGGCGTTGAAGGCGCGCACATTCGCGTCGAGGAAATTGTACTTGTGCGCGGCGCGGAACTCGTCGAGCGTCTCGGCGACTTTTGCCTTTTCGGGGATGGTGAGGTTCTTCCAGATCTTGCCGTCCGGCAATTTCACCTCTGCTGGAATGACGCCGTCGGCATAGATGGTGTCGCCGGAATGCAGCAGGAAATCCGGCCGGTGCTTGGCCATGGTGGCGAAGGTGACCATGCCGCCATCGTCGGGATTGATGCCCCAGCCCTGGCCCGCGACATCGCCGCCCCAGACGAAGCTGACGTCGCGCCGGTCGGCCGGGGCGGTGCGGAAGCGGCCGACCATTGGCTCGCTGGAGACGTCGGGATGCGAGAGGTCGCGGAACCGGACCCGATAAAAGATGTCCTGCCCGCCGGGAAGATTTTCCACCAGCATCTTCGCGGTGAAGTCGCTCTCGGGGAGCGCTGCGATCGGCGGCAGCAGCCTCGCATTGTTGAAGGACTCGGTGGTGGCGACCTCAACCATCATCTGCGATGGCCGGTCGGCGCGCGCCCACACCACGCCGCCATCGGCGCCGACGTCGCCGGATTGCACGCCATGGGTGATTTGCGGCCGGTCGGCGGCCCGGCTGAGATACGGCATCGCAAGCGCGCCGAGCGTACCCGCGCCGGTCGCCGCGGCGGTGGAAAGGAAACGCCGGCGCGAAAGCCCGCGGGCTGAGTTGCGGGAAATCCTGATCGTCATGCAAGCCTCCTGGATCGGCCAACAGTGCTCTGAGGGCATTGACAGACCTAGAAAGATTCTGTGACGGCCGAATTACAGGGAGTGCCGCTTACAGCGTGCCGGCTGCGCGGAACTGCGCTCCCGCCCTTTGCGGATTTTGCGGCATGTTGTCCAGCAGGGTCTTGCGGTCGGCGACCGCTCGGTGGAATTGCTCGAGGACGATGCTGAAAGCGGTCAGCGCTCCCTCCTGGATGGCGCCATCATCGAAGCAATGCAGCGTGTCGCGCAGAATATCGTCCGCCTCGGCCTGCATCCGGTCGAGTTCTTCGGTGGAATCGCTGCGGCGCGCGGCCGCGATCAAGTCCAGCAGGCGTTCGCGCAGCGAACTGTTGTTGCTGCGCTCGTCTTTTTTCAGGTAGCCCGCGAACCACGCGCCAGCGGAACCCATCGCCGACAAGGCCATCAGGCCCCACCAGATGTAATCGCTGTAACGATCGAGGAAGGTCTTCTCCTCGCCATCGACGAACGCGGCGGCGCCCGGGTGCGCGGGAATCACGGCGTCCTTGTCGGTATCGGGGGTCTCGATCTTCGCCGCCAGCGGGAATTCCGTCATCAGCTGCTGCCTGATCGCAAACAGCTGGCGGGTGAAGGCGGCCACCGTCGATTCCGACAGGCCTTTGCGCGCGACGATGTGATGGGAGAAGCTGATCGTCTTGATCTCGTCGTCGGGCCGGGCGGGCGAGCCGCCGAAGGCGCCGGCCGGAATCTCGGAGGCCTCGTACATCGGATGGTTTTGCGCGATCGCCTCGGCCGAATCGATGGCGAGGAATGTCGGCGTTCCGCCGTCGCGGGTCGACGCATTGATCGCATCCGCGGTGATCTTGCTGTTGACGGGACCGGCGGCGAGATAGGCGTCCGCCTTCTGGTTGCGGATGGCGTCGGCGGCCTCACCGGCGGGAAACTGAACGATCTCCACCTTGGCGGGGTCGACGCCATATTGCTGCAGGATCACTTTCAGCAAATTGACATTGGCCGGGGTGCGGCCGACCACGCCGATGCGGCGCCCGGCAAGCTGCGGAATTTTGGTGATCTTCGGGCCGGATTTCTTGCCCTTGCCCTTCGCGGACGGCGGCACCCACAGCACCGCGACGTTCTTGCGCAGCGTCGCCACGGCCTGCGCGTTCTTCGGCACGTCGAGGTCGCCGCGGATGATGGCAAGATCGGCCCCGCCGTCCTCAAGCGCCTTGGCGCTGGCGGCGGCGCCGTCCGTCTGTACCGGGCGCAGACGCACATAGCCCCGCGCCTGGTTGAAGGCCTGGGTCAGCGCCTGCACCACCTTGAGGTCGTCACTGTTGGCCGGGCCGACCGCAACCCGAAGAGTCACCGGCCGCACCGCAAAGTAGTAGGCGCCCGCGAGTGCGCCGATCACGGCGAGGATCCCGGCGAGCATGACGAACATGGTCTTGGACTGGGCCGAGCGCGGCGACGACGGCGCCGGCGGGGCGGCCGGTTCAAGGTCCCCCGTCATCGACCTGGCAAATAATCGTTTGAGGTCCAATTTCATATTGCCAATACGGTTAGATGAGGATTCTACCAAATTTCCTTCCAGCGCGGGGTTACATCTGCGTCATGGTTACCGGAAGCGCTCCGGACCGGCGCTGACGCCGTATCGTGGCGGGGGATCCCGACGGTCCCGTCAGGTGTTAGGGTAAAATTGGCCTGAAGTGGGAGGTTGTCATGGCAGAACGGCTGTCGGCGGAAGCGCGGAAATCGGCCCTCAAGGGGTTGCCGGGGTGGAGCGAGGTGACCGGCCGCGAGGCGATCGCCAGGACTTTCACGTTCAAGGATTTCAACGAAGCCTTCGGATTCATGACGCGCGCGGCGCTGGTGGCCGAAAAGCACGACCATCACCCGGAATGGCGCAACGTTTACAAGACGGTGGAGGTGGTGCTGGCGACCCACGACGCCGGCGGGGTGACCGCCCTCGATATCGAGCTGGCAACCGCGATGAACGCCATCGCCGGCCAGCTCGGCGTTGCCTGATTGCCTCGCAATCTTGCGGGTGTGACGCGACATCCCCATTTTTGAGGGGTGCCTGCTGCGGCGATCTGCCGCGCAGGTTGTCAGGGGAGCCGGAATATGGCGTCAGAACATACCGTGGGTTTCGAGCCGGCCGACAGGCTGGCGGAAGACCGCGAAAGCGTGCGCCGGCGCTTCTGGGTCAAGTTCAAGCGGGTGGTGGCGCAGCTTCCCTTCGCCGAGGATCTGCTCGCGGCCTATTACTGCGCCTTCGACCGGCAGACGCCGCGCCACGTGCAGGCGGCGCTGCTCGGCGCGATCGCCTATTTCATCCTGCCGTTCGATTTCATTCCGGACATGCTGCCGGTGCTCGGCTTCACCGACGATGCCGCCATTCTCGCCACCGCGATGCGGTTGGTCGCGACCCACATCACGCCGGAACATCGCGACGCTGCCCGCGCCGCCTTGAAGCGGATGGGCAGCGCCGGCCGGGCTCAGCCCGCGGCTTGAACGCTAGCGCGCCGGCTTTTGCGGATTGCGGACCTGGGCCCTTGCCCCCGCATTTTGTTCGGCCTCCCACGCCTGAAATTGCTTGAACAAGGCTTCCTTCTCGGTGTCGGAAGGCGCCTTGCCGCTCGCCGCCGTGCTCTGCTTGAGGAAATCGTCAAACCTCGTGCGCGCAACCGGCTCGATGCCGTGATTGTCGAGCCATTGCTTGGCGGCGGGGAAGCGTTGCCAATCCTGCAGCGGGGCGGATAGCGATACTTCTTTCCATTTCGGATGGAACGGTGGATTCTGGAAGGTAGGAAACTTGGTGAAGAAATTATCCACGAACAGCGCGACCTTCCGATAGCGGTCGGTGTTGGGTGCCCAATTATAGGCCGCGAGCACCGCGGGCACCGCGATGGTGTCGACCTGCTCTCCCTCCGAAATCAGGTTGGGATAGTCCTTCGCCGACAGCGTCGCCGGCAAATAATCGCCCTGCAGCGGCTTGTCGTAGTCGACCGTCACCAGATGAAACCGGTCGTCCTTGAAGCTGCTCACCGACTTGTACGGTTTGCCGCCACAGACGATCACGGCGTCGATTTCGCCGCGTTTCATTTTCTCCATCGCGATGCGTTGCTCGACATAGACGACCTTCGGCTTCATTCCGAGGCGCTCGAACACCGTCAGCGCGGTGACGAAGGTGCCGCCATTGGGAAGGTCGACGCTGATGGTCTTGCCGTCGAGTTCCCTGAGATTGTGGACCGACTTCGGCGCGATCACATGCACTTCTTCATTGTAGAGCTTGGTCACGTAGGTGAACTGCTTCTTGATGTCCTTGGCGAAGCCCTTGCGCTCCAGATAGTCGAGCGTGTCGGCCCGCACGATCCCGAGATCGACGCCTTGCAGGAACAGGATGTCGGCGACGCTTTGCACCGAGCCGCGGCCGACGATCGGAAGCACGCGCAGCTTGTTGCCGTCATCGAGGACCGAAGCGAGGTCGGCGCCGAACTGGACATAGGTGCCGCCGATGGTGCCGGAGATCAGCGTCACGGTGTTGGCGTTGAGAGCCTGCTTGGTGGAGGAGGATCCGAACTGGAATATCGCCTTGAGGCTCTCGCTGACCTTGGCCGGATCAAACTCGGTTTCCTCGGCCCTGGCCACCAGGCCAGAGACCATCATCACGGCGATGATCGCCATTCCAAGTAGTCGTCGCATCGATATCCCCCTGCTGGACTGAAAGCTAATTCTGCATTTGCGCCAGGCGCTGCCGCGCATCCATCGAACCGAGCCGGGCCGCCTTCTGGTACCAGTCGCGCGCCATTGCCGGATCCGGCGTGATGCTTCGCATATCCTGGGTTCCAAGCACGGCCGGGTCGTAGGTCTGTGCCAGCAGCAGCGCCGCACTGGCCTCCTGCGCGTTCGCCGCCCGTTCGAGCAACAGCCGCGCCGGCGCGATGTCGCCGACCGCGATCAGGCCTTTCGCCCGCTTGAGCAAATTCGCGAGCTCGTCGGCATCGAGTCGTCGTGCCGGCGTTGCCGGTGCAGCCGCGGCGGGCAGCGGCGACGGTTCGGGTTGCACCTGGTTCGGCTGCGCGGACCGGAGCGCGAGAGCGATATCGTCGCGCGTGACCCTCGGAGCCGGCGGCGCGGACCGGACACCGGCATTCGACGGCAGGACCGGCGTCGGGCCGGCATTGGCCAGTTGCGTTGGGGCCGCGGGTGGCGGAATGAGGGTTTGCGTGGCGCCCGACTGATCGGCTGTCGCGGCGGGCAGCGAAGCCTTGGCATCGGCAAACAACGCGAGCGGATTGCCGACCGTTAGAATCGCAAAGGCGATCGCCGCCGCCGATGCCGCAGCAATGGCCCCCTTGATAACCCTCGGTCCGATCGGCGCTCTGTCGAGAAACCGTTCCCCGCCAGTTCCGAAGCCCCGTTGCCTCGGTTCTTCTTCACCACCGGAAAGAAAGAGCGGCATGGGCTCTTCGGGATAGTCCTCGGGTTCTTCGGGATAGTCCTCATCCGCCATCGAAGGCGAAGATCCGTAGGCCATGAATTCGGGATCGCTGGGCTCTTCGTCATACGACCCGGCCATCTCTTCGTCGTATGAATTGAACCTCGTATTTCGCGCCATAGTGATGCCTCCACGCTACTACGCAACATAGGGGCGCCTCGGCATCCGTTTCTTGTTGTTCTTGTCGGCCAAGCGCCCCCGCTACCGAACCCCTAACTCGCATTTTGAATCCGACCAAAAAGCGACCATCGCCGGGGGGATATAGGAGATAGTTTGATTTCATTGCGGCGCACTCGTGGCCGCCCACCGTCATTTTTTCGTCACAAGAAAGAGTCCACGTCAGATTGACGGGAAATTCACGTGCAATTTTAGCTAATCGGGCTGGCATGGTCAACACGCCCGTGGCGTCGCGCCAATCGTGCGACGCAGGCGGAGGAGGCTCCGGCAACCCATCTGCCGCGAACCGATTTCGTGACGATCGATGGATGCGCGGGTCAAGCCCGCGCACGACGAATACCCATCAGGGATGCAGGATCACCTTGCCCATCGCCTGGCGGCCGGCCAGCACCTTCAGGGCATCGGCGGTTTGCGCCAGCGGGAAGGTGCGATCGACATGCGACGAGATCTTGCCCTCTGCGGTCCACTTCACGAGCTTTTCCAGATTGGCGCGGTTCTTTTCCGGATTGAGCCGCGTCCACGCGCCCCAGAACACGCCGCGGATATCGCAGCCCTTCAATAGCGCCAGGTTGAGCGGCATCTTCGGAATGTCGCCGGCGGCGAATCCGATCACCAGGAAACGGCCTTCCCAGGCGATCGAACGCAATGCGGCCTCGGCGTAGCTGCCGCCCACGGGATCGAAGATGATGTCGGCGCCCTTGCCGCCCGTGAGCCGGCGCAAGCCTTCCTTCAAATCTTCCTTGGCGTAGTTCAGCCCGAGTTCGGCGCCATGGGCCTTGGCAAATTCGAGCTTCTCCTCCGACGACGCGCAGGCGATCACCTTCAATCCCATCAGCTTGCCGAGTTCACAGGCGGCGAGCCCGGTGCCGCCGGCAGCCCCCAGCACCGCGAGAGTTTCGCCCGGCTTGGGGCTGGCGCGGTCTTCCAGCGCGTGCAGCGCGGTGCCGTAGATGATGATGATTCCGGCGGCGCGATCGAAATCCAGATTGTCGGGAATCTTGACGATCGCATTGGCCGGCAGCGCGATCTTTTCGCGCGCGCCGTTGTGGCCGCAGGAGGCCACCACGCGGTCGCCGATCTTCAGGCCGGTGACGCCTTCGCCGATGCTCTCGATGACGCCCGCGACTTCGGCCGCCGGCGAAAACGGAAACGGCGGCTTGATTTGGTATTTGCCCTGGATCATCAGGAGGTCGAAGAAATTCAGCGCCGCGGATTTGATCGCGATGACGGCCTCGTTGGGTCCGGCGACGGGATCGGGCAGGTCGGCCAGCACAAGATCGTCGGGACCGCAATATTGCGAGCAGAGAATGGCTTTCATGGACACACCCGGTTTTCGGACCCACAGTCTTAAGGCTGAATGCTTCATGCCGGATTTGAAGCCGGGCTACAATCTGATTCGGACGTCTTTGGACGCTGGGACGGTGTTCCATCCCCGTCATTGCGAGCCAACGGGTCGGCGCGAACGCGCCACCCTATGACAGCCTCCGCGAAGCAATCCATAGCAGCGAGCCGAGATGTGGATTGCTTCGTCGCTTCGCTCCTCGCAACGACGGCTAAAGGAGTATAAAACGATGTTTGAAAACGGCCTGCTCAAGGGAAAGCGCATATTGGTGACCGGCGGCGGCTCCGGGCTCGGGGCCGCGATGGGACGCCGGTTTGCCGGGCTTGGTGCCGAGCTGATCATCTGCGGCCGCCGGCTCGAATTGCTGGAGGCGACGGCGGCTGGCATACGCGGCGATCTCGGCGGCAAGGTTGCCGCGATCCGGTGCGATATTCGCGACGGCGCCAGCGTCGACGCCATGCTGGACGCGGTCTGGCGCGACGGCCCGATCGACGTGCTGGTTAACAACGCGGCCGCCACCTTCATCGCGCAGACCGAGCATCTGTCGTTTCGCGCGGCCGACGCGATCCTTGCGCCGACGCTGCACGGCGCGATGTATTGCACGCTTGGCGCCGGCAAACGCTGGATCGAAGGACGACACAGGGGAGTGGTGCTGAGCATCCTCTCGACCTCGACCATCACCGGCCGCGCCTTCACCGTACCTTCCGCGATGGCGAAGTCGGCCATTCTCGCGATGACGCGGAGCCTCGCGGTCGAATGGGGACCGAAGGGCATCCGTACGGTGGCGATCGCGCCCGGCGCGTTTCCGACACCGGGTGCGTCAGGCCAGCTTCGCCCTGAAGGCCGTGATGATGATTGGGCCTCGCGAAATCCGCTCGGCCGCGTCGGCGACCATCGCGAGCTCGCCGATCTCGCGAGCTTTCTGATTTCGGATTCCGCCGGTTACATCAACGGCGAGATGGTGGTGCAGGATGGCGGCGCCCACCTGCGCAGTTCCGGCCCGGAAGACCTGCTGCAATGGACCGAGGCGCAGTGGGAGAAGCAGCGCCAAGCGCGGACAAAAACTTGAGCGCGCTTGGCGGAGTTCGCGCGGCAACGCGTCGCAAGCGTTTGCAGCTGCCTTCCCAAAAAGGCATTTCCCGGCTATCCATCGCCCGCGTGACGACAAGGTGTCCGAGCCATCTTCCAGTCACAATATTGAGGGAACCAGATTTGGTGATGTCCGTGCGGCGAATCCTGACAGCCATGGTGGCAAGTTGCGTGGTGTGCGGGGCGGCAAGCCTTGCGCAGGCGCAGAGCGCGTCGCCGAAAGCCGCCAAGGACGCGCCCAAGCCGGCCGCACCTGCAAAGCCCGCCACTGCGGCGAAGCCTGCCGCCAGGACGGAACCAGCTGCTGCCGTCGCCGGCGGTGCGGAACCGACGCTGATCGGTCAGTACGGCACCTGGGGCGCTTATACCGCAACACCGAACGGCAAGAAGGTATGCTTTGCGCTGGCAAAGCCCTCATCGTCGAAAACCAACCCGCCGAACCGGCCGCGCGATCCGGCCTATGCGTTCGTCTCCACGCGTCCCGCAGAGAAAGTCACCAACGAGGTTTCGGTCATGATCGGCTATGCGCTGAAGCCGGGATCGGAATCGACGCTGGAGGTCGGCGGCGCGAGCTTTGCGATGTACACCCAGGGCGATGGGCTCTGGATCAAGAATGCCGCCGAGGAAGAGCGGATGGTCGAGGCGATGCGCAAGTCCGCCGACGCCGTCATCAAGGGCGTCTCCGCCAAGGGCACCGAGACCACGGATACGTTCTCGCTGAAGGGCCTTGCCCAGGCGCTCGACCGGCTGGCCCAGGATTGCAGGCGTTAAGCCGCTTTTCTCGTCAATATCCATGCATTTGGTGCCTTTCCAGCCGGACCTGGAAAGCTTATTTGATGTTCCATGAGCGAAACCATGACGATTGCAATCGAACCGGGTTCCGGTGCCAACGCGCCCTTGGAAAAGATCGCGCTTGAAACCTACGTGCCGCCGGCCAGGCCCTCGCTGGTCGGCCTGTCGCGCGCGGAGATCGCGGAGCGGCTGGGCGAAATCGGCGTGGCGCCGGCGCAGCGCAAGATGCGCGTGCAGCAGCTCTGGCACTGGATCTATGTCAGGGGGGCCGCGCATTTCGGCGAGATGACCAGCATCTCCAAGGAAATGCGTAGCCAGCTCGAGGCGCATTTCACGGTCGCGCGTCCCGAGGTGGTCGCCGAGCAGACCTCCAGCGACGGCACCCGCAAATGGCTGTTGCGCCTGCCGAGCGGCGATGCGGTCGAGAAGGCGCATGAAGTCGAGTGCGTTTATATTCCGGAAACCGACCGGGGAACGCTGTGCGTGTCCTCGCAGGTCGGCTGCACGCTGAATTGCTCGTTCTGCCACACCGGCACCCAGCGGCTGGTGCGCAACCTCACCGCGGGTGAAATCGTGGGCCAGGTCATGGTGGCGCGCGATCGCCTCAACGACTGGGCCGACCGCGATACGCCGACCGGCAGCCGCCTTGTCACCAATGTGGTGATGATGGGGATGGGCGAACCCCTGTATAATTTCGAGGCGGTGCGCGATGCGCTCCTGATCGTTTCCGACAATGAGGGCATCGGCATTTCCCGCCGCCGCATCACGCTGTCAACCTCGGGCGTGGTGCCCAACATTATCCGCACCGGCGAGGAAATCGGCGTCATGCTGGCGATCTCGCTGCATGCGGTGCGCGACGAGTTGCGCGACGAGCTGGTGCCGCTGAACCGGAAATATCCGATTCAACAATTGCTGCAGGCCTGCCGCGATTATCCGGGCGCTTCCAATGCGCGGCGCATCACCTTCGAATATGTGATGCTGAAGGGCGTCAACGATTCGCTCGACGACGCCAAGCTCCTGGTAAAGCTGCTCAAGGGCATTCCGGCCAAGATCAACCTCATTCCGTTCAATCCGTGGCCGGGTACCCGCTACGAGTGTTCGGACTGGGAGCAGATCGAGAAATTTTCCGAATACATCTTCAACGCCGGCTACTCCTCGCCGGTGCGTACCCCGCGCGGCCGCGACATTCTCGCCGCCTGCGGCCAGCTGAAATCGGAGACTGAGAAATTGTCCGCGCGCGAGCGCCAGGCGCTGCGCGCGATGGCGATGACGGATTGATCGTGATTCGACCTGCGACAAACGCGGCCCGTTGGCTCGCAACGACAGCAACCTCGGGTTTAATTGCATGGCGCTGATCGGCCGGCTGTTCGTGATCCTGTTTGCCTTCCTCGCCGCCTGCCTGGTGGCGGGGATGATCGTGGTCGGCGCGGTGCTGTTTCCGGAATTCAGCGATCTCGGGGCCGGGCCCGTCGATCAGGGCGCGCTGAATATCCTGGTCGGTTTCGGCTTCGTCTTCATCAGCGGCTTTGCCCTGCTGCCGGCGATGCTCGTGGTCCTGATCACCGAAGCCTTTTATGTCAGGGGCGCGCTGACCTATGCGCTCGGCGGCGGACTCGTCGGCCTCGCCTGCTATCTCGGCCTGGTCCCGTTCGACACCGCGACGCTTCAATTCGAAGGCATCGTCCGCCGCCACCTCGAAATCATGACCGGTGCGGGCATCGTCGCCGGCGTGGTCTACTGGATGATCGCGGGCCGCAATGCCGGCGCCTGGCGCGAACCGCCGCGCCCGGTGAAGCCGCCGCCCCCGTTGCCGTCGCATTCACCTTCGCCGCCGGCGCCGTGACCAAGCGTGTTCCGAAGCCTTTTCATCATCAACCTCCTCGGCTAAACCCCGCGCATGAACCGGACCGGACTATTCATCGCGCTGGGACTGGCGCTCGCTGTCGGGTTGCTGTTCGGGATTTATCCCGAGCTCGATCTGAAGATTGCCTCGTTGTTCTACGATACAGCGACCAAATCGTTTCCGCTGAAGCTCAATGCGCTCGCCGCGTTCGCGCGCGACGCCGCGATGTGGATCGCGTGGGGGCTTGCGCTGCCGGCGATCGTCGCGCTGGTGGTGAAGCTGGTGCGGCCGGACCGGCCGCTATTGATGTCGGGCCGCGCGATCGTGTTTCTGCTGGTCACGCTCACGCTTGCCGCGGGCATCCTCACCAATCTCACCTTCAAGAGCTATTGGGGCCGGCCGCGTCCGGTGGCGGTGACGCAATTCAACGGGCCGGATCAATTCGTGCCGTGGTGGGATCCGCGCGGCGCCTGCGCGCGGAACTGTTCGTTCTTCTCCGGCGAAGGCGCCACCGCGTTCTGGACCTACGCGCCCGCGGCGCTGACGCCGCCGGCATGGCGGCCGCTGGCCTATGTTGCCGCGACCGTGTTCGGGGTTGCGACCAGCGCGCTCAGAATGGCATTCGGCGGGCATTTCTTCACCGATGTCGCGATTGCCGGACTGGTGACGTATCTGGTGGTCTGGCTGGCCTACGGCTATATCTACCGCTGGTCGCGGACCCGCCTCTCCGACAAGGAGATCGACGCCGCGCTGACGCTGTTTGCCTGGCCTGCTTATGCTTGGCGGCGGCGACTTGTGTCGCGCCGCAAGGCGCCCCCGCGGTCGCTGGCGAGCCGTATCGTCGAGGTCCATCCGGACGATTAATCGCGTGCCCATCGGCGTGAAATTTGATATTCGCGCACTCAATTCGCTGGAAACATCAGCCATTACCACCGATTGGAAGCTTTATGAGTACGATCTTGAAGGGGCTGCCCAGAGGGGAAAAAGTCGGCATTGCCTTCTCGGGCGGCCTCGACACCTGCGCGGCGCTGCTGTGGATGAAACAGAAAGGCGCCCGTGTCTTCGCCTATACCGCCAATCTTGGCCAACCCGACGAGGCTGATTACGACGAAATTCCGCGCAAGGCGCTGGGCTTAGGCTCCGAAAAAGCCCGACTGGTGGATTGCCGCAAGCAATTGGTCCACGAAGGTATTGCCGCGATCCAATCCGGTGCTTTCCACATCTCAACCGGCGGTGCGACGTACTTCAACACCACGCCCCTTGGTCGCGCGGTGACCGGCACCATGCTGGTCGCGGCCATGAAGGAAGACGGCGTCAACGTCTGGGGCGACGGCTCCACGTTCAAGGGCAACGATATCGAGCGGTTCTACCGCTACGGCCTGCTGACCAATCCGAGCCTCAAGATCTACAAGCCCTGGCTCGACCAGCAGTTCATCGACGAGCTCGGCGGCCGTTCGGAAATGTCGGCGTTCCTGACCGCCAATGGCTTCGACTACAAGATGAGCGCCGAGAAGGCGTATTCGACCGACAGCAATATCCTCGGCGCGACCCACGAGGCCAAGGATCTTGAAAGCCTGGGTACCGGCATCAAGATTGTCAATCCCATCATGGGCGTGCCGTTCTGGCGCGACGACTGTGTGGTCAAGGCCGAAACGGTGGCCGTGCGTTTTGTGGAGGGGCAGCCCGTCGCATTGAACGGCCAGGCGTTCGCCGATCCGGTCGCGCTGTTTCTCGAGGCCAACGCCATCGGCGGTCGACATGGCCTTGGCATGAGCGACCAGATCGAGAACCGGATCATCGAGGCAAAGAGCCGCGGCATTTACGAAGCGCCCGGCATGGCGCTGCTGCACATTGCCTACGAGCGCCTGATCACAGGCATCCACAACGAAGACACCATCGAGCAATACCGGATCAGCGGCATGCGCCTTGGCCGGTTGCTCTATCAGGGCCGGTGGTTCGATTCTCAGGCCCTCATGCTGCGCGAAACCGCCCAGCGTTGGGTGGCCCGTGCAGTCACCGGTGAGGTCACGCTCGAGCTGCGACGCGGCAACGACTACTCCATCCAGAACACCGAGAGCCCCAATTTGACCTATCAGCCGGAGCGGCTGAGCATGGAGAAGGTGGAGGATGCGGCGTTCACGCCGGCGGACCGTATCGGCCAGCTGACCATGCGCAACCTCGACATTACCGATACCCGCGCCAAGCTGGATCTCTACGCGAAGACAGGCTTGCTATCGATCGGGGACAGCTCCCAGATATTCAAGTTGGATACCGACAAGGGCTGACTCATCTGGACTACTGGCTGTCGCCGCACAACAAAAATGGCCGGGAGATTGCTCCCGGCCATTTTCATTTCACGAATGCCTCGCCGTCAGCGCGGCGGCGCGATGCCCGGAGGCGGCGGCGGCAACGAGGCGGTGCCGCCGTTGAGCAGCGGCGTGATGCGGCGGACGGTGACGCGCCGGTTGATGCGGCTCGGGCCTGAGGTCTGCTCTTTCAGGTATTGCGAACCGTAGCCCTGCGAGGTCAGGTTTTCCGCAGGGACCCCGAATTGCTGGGTCAGCAATTCGGCCGCAGACTGGGCGCGCCGGTCCGACAGCGACAGATTGTCGACGTCGTTGCCGACCGCGTCGGTGTGGCCCTCGATCAGGAACACCTCGCGCGGGTTGCGCGCGATCGCCTGATTGAGGCCGTCCGCGATCGACTGCAGCTTCGCCGCCTGATCGGGCGGAATCTCCCACGATCCGGTTTCGAAGTTGATGCTGTTGAGATCGATGCTCGGCATCAACGCGCGCACCGACGGGCTGTAGCGGATTTCGTCGAGCGAATAACGCCGCTCGATCCGCTGCACCGGCGGCGCCTCCATGGTCTCGTAAATCACGTCCGGCGGTGCCTCGTCGGCCTCGACGATGTACCGGTCGTAGGGAATGCCGATCACCGGGGGCGGCAATTCGACATAGAAACCGCCGACCGCGAGCGGATCGCGATAGGTGTTGTCGATGATGATGATCTCGCGACCCTCCCGATCCCGCCTGATCCGGCGCATCAACTGGCCGTCGCGGCCGACGACGGTGATGATCTGCGAGCCATCGGGACGAATCACGATGGTACGGGTGTCGTTGCCGACCTGCTGGGTCTGGATGTCGCGCGCGCCGTAACGGAACCGATCCTCTTCGTTGTGGCGAATGAAGGATTGGCCGGACGGATCGACGACGATGACGCGGCCGGGTTCGGTAAAGACCTTGCGGCCGCCCTGATCGCTTTCCTGCCGTGCGCCACGGAAATCTTCCATGCGGCGCGGCCCGGGTGCCGGGGCACCCGGTGCAATCGGCGCGAGGGCCTGCGCCGGCGGTGGCGCGGCCGGAAGCGGAGCCGTGCTCGTTGGCGGGGGATGATGCGCCAACGGACCGCCGCCGGGCGGCAGCGCGGTCTGTCCGCCACCCGGAGCGGGTGTGGTATTCGGCGCGAGCGGCGTGCCGGGAGGCGGCCCTCCGCGTCCTGGAGGCGGCGGCGCGCCCGTGGGAGACGGCGACGGCGTAGCCGTGCCGGCACCGGCGGGCGGAGGTGGTGTAACGGCGCCGGTGGGTGGCGGGCCACCGCGTCCTGACGGTGGCGGCGCGCCCGTGGGAGACGGCGACGGCGTAGCCGTGCCGGCACCGGCGGGCGGAGGTGGTGTAACGGCACCGGCGGGTGGCGGGCCACCGCGTCCTGACGCTGGCGGCGCGCCCGTGGGGGATGGCGTCGGCGTTGGCTGCGGAGTGGCCGAAGGGGCCGGTCCCAAAGGCTGTTTTGCGCCCGTAGGGGGCGGCGGCGGGGGCGGGGGTGTCGGGGATGGGGTGGCCCGAGGTTGTTGCTGTCGTATCTCTGGCGCGCCGCTCGGCGGGGCCGGCGGTTTCGGCGGGGCAGGCGGCGGCGCTGCCGCCGGCGGAGGCGGAGGCGCGGGACGTGCCGGAGGCGGAGGTGGCGGCGCCGCATGGGGAGGCGGCGGCGGAGGCGGAGGCGCCGCGTGCGGAGGGGGTGGTGGGGGCGGCGGCGCCACATGGGGAGGCGGTGGCGGCGGTGGGGGCGCCACGTGAGGAGGGGGAGGCGGAGGAGGAGGCGGCGCATGTGGAGGCGGCGGCGGTGGGGGCGCGGGCCGGGGTGGCGCAGCCGCGGGCGGCGCCGGCTTCGGCGGCGGTGCCCCCTTCGGCGGTTGCTTCGGCTTTCCGTCGGGGCCGAGTTCTTCCTTGGCTTGCGCCATGACCATCGGCGCACCTTGTGCATGCGACGGCGAGGCCAACAATTGCATCGCCGTAAGCGCGGTCGTGGCGAGCAGCAGGAGACGAAGGTTTGTCATGATGGTCTGGATTCCCCGGAAAAAGCTTGGCAGCGGGTTTGGCGATTAAGGTCTGGCGATCAACAAATAGACGTTGGGCCGCATTGTGGCGGGCCTCGAAGGCGGACTTCTATTTATTTCTGCGCGTCTAAAGCCTGAATACGCAATTGTTCATTACGCATTCAGAGGATGGTTTCAAATCGTCAATTCATATTGTCCCCCGCGGCATCTCCGGCTCGCCCGGATTCATATCGGACTCTGAGCGCGCCAATGGGCTGTCGGAATCGGTTGCAGGCGAAGGCGTGCGTGGTCCGTCCGGTCCTCGCATCGGAAGTTCATCGGGCATCCGGCCCGGCAACTCTTCCGGCTGCGGCAGTTCGCCGGGCTCCTGGATCGGCGGCGGTATCTCCGGCTGTGGGTTGCCCGGAGGATTCTCCGGCGGCGGCTCGGACGGATTGCCCGGCGTCGCCGGCGGAATCTCGGGCGGTTCGATGGGCATCTACAGCGCCACGTATTTCTGACTGCCCGGATCCGCGAACGCCAGATTGACATGAGGGTCGCGGGCGATTTCCTCGTCCTTGTGGCGCCGCGCGTCGGTGAGGAAATAAATCGTGTCCTCGTCGCGTTCGAGATAAGCGCTCATCGGATGTGCGCGCAGCTTGTCGCCGTCGCGGGTGACCAGCATCGCCAAGCCGATCTTCGTCATGAGGTCACAGGCGCGCTGGATGTCGCTTGCGGTGCTATCGTTGGCCATGCTTGCTCCATTGCTGGAGTCATAACGGCCCCGATCGGGCGATGTTCCGCATCGGACGGGCCCGGAACCGGTCATTCCGGCACGTGGCACACCGCCTCGATATTGTGGCCATCGGGATCGAACACGAAGGCGCCGTAATAATCGGGGTGATAATGCGCGCGAATGCCGGGCGCCCCGTTATCGCGTCCACCGGCTGCGATCGCCGCCTTGTAGAAGGCCTCGACCGTGGCGCGGTCCTTCGCCTGGATCGCGACATGCAGCGGCTTGTTCATCCCGCCTTCGTCGCCGATCCAGAAATCCGGTTTGCCGTTGGCGCCGAAGCCGGCCGCGGGAGCGCCGGTCTGCTGCTGCGTCACCTCCATGACGAGGCCGTAGCCGAGCGGCGCCAGCGCTTTTGTATAGAAGCTTTTCGCGCGCTCGTAATCGGAAACGGGAAAGCCGATATGGTCGATCATCAAAATCTCCCTGGGCTGGAGGATTGGGCTGGAGGACACATCCTCTCGCTATGCCGCCCAATGCTGGCGAAAGTTCAGCCGCGCAGCAGCAGCGTGTTGCTGCGGTTCCGCCCGGTCTCGGTGTAGCCACGCGCAACCATGTCGGCGATGCAGTCGCTCTCCCATTCGTCGCGCGACAGATGTTCGATCACCACCGCGCCGGGCCACAGGCTCGGCGACGCCTGCTGGAAGAAACCGGTCAGGACGCGATCCTCAAAACCCTCGACATCGATCTTCAGCGCATCGACGCGGGTGACGCCGGCATCGCCGAGAATGCGCTCCAGCCGCAACGACGGCACCCGGATGGCGTGCCCCGCGGGTTTGCCCGACACGATGTGGCTGGCGCCGAGGTTTTCGCCGTCGGTTTCGATCATCAACTCGCCGTCGGAGGGGCCGGCGGCGGCGGCCACCAGCTCGACCTGGGAGAAGCCCGAGGCGGCGCGGTTGAACGCCAGCCGTGCGTGGGTGACCGGATGCGGTTCGACCGCGATCACCTTTCCGGCCGCGCCGACCTGGTGCGCCAGCACCATGGCGTAGGTGCCGACATTGGCGCCGACATCGACGAACACCCCGCCTGCGGGCGTGTGCGCGCGCAGGAAATCCAGCTCTTCGAGATTATAGTCGGGATTGAACAGTGCGCCGCGCTCGGTGGCGCTGCTCTGGTGATAGAAGCGGAACGACGCGCCCTGGTACTGCACGTCGACCGGCCCGGCGCGCAGCAGGTTGACCAGCCGCGACAGCATCGGACGGAACGCGCCGCGCTTGAGCTTCGAACGTTGCGCCAGCGAAATGATCGCGGATTGCGCGCGCGTCGGCGCAAAGGCGCCGAACGGCGGCGCCGACGGATCGTTGGCCGCGGCGATGCGGGGGGAAGGGCCTGATTGTGCCAAAATGGTCTCGCCGGAGAGGAGCGACTATGGCGTCTAGATAGCCGAGTTTGCGGCCGGCTCCAACGCCGCTCGCGCCAAGCTCAGACCTGGCGCTCGACCATCTTCAGCTTGAGTTCGGCGATCGCCTCGGCCGGATTGAGGCCCTTCGGGCAGGCCTTGGCGCAGTTCAGGATGGTATGGCAGCGATAGAGCCGGAACGGGTCCTCGAGATTGTCGAGCCGCTCGCCGGTGGCTTCGTCGCGGCTGTCCTTGACCCAGCGGTTCGCCTGCAGGAGGGCAGCAGGGCCGAGATAGCGGTCGCTGTTCCACCAGTAGCTGGGGCACGAGGTCGAGCAGCAGGCGCAGAGGATGCATTCGTAGAGGCCGTCGAGCTTGGCGCGGTCGTCGTGGCTCTGCCGCCATTCCTTCTGCGGCGTCGGCGAGGAGGTCTTCAGCCACGGCTCGATCGAGGCATATTGCGCGTAGAAATTGGTCAGATCCGGCACCAGATCCTTCACGACCGGCTGGTGCGGCAGCGGATTGATCTTCACCGCGCCCTCTTTCACGTCGTGCATCGACTTGGTGCAGGCCAGCGTGTTCTGGCCGTCGATATTCATGGCGCAGGAGCCGCAGACGCCCTCGCGGCAGGAGCGGCGGAAGGTCAGCGTGGGATCGACGTTGTTCTTGATCCAGATCAGCGCATCCAGCACCATCGGGCCGCAATCGTTGGTATCGACCAGATAGGTATCGACGCTCGGATTCTTGCCGTCGTCCGGATTCCAGCGATAGACCTTGAATTCGCGCGTCTCGGTCGCGCCTGCCGGTTTCGGCCAGGTCTTGCCGCCCGATATCCTCGAATTTTTCGGCAGTGCAAATTCAGCCATCGTGTCAAGCCTTCGCTGTCGTGATCAATACACCCGCGCCTTCGGCGGGATGTACTGCACGTCATTGGTCATCGTGTAGTCGTGCACCGGACGATAATCGATCCTGGTGTCGCCGCCGGCGTCGATCCAGGCCAGCGTGTGCTTCATCCAGTTCTTGTCGTCACGGTTGGGGAAATCCTCGCGCGCATGCGCGCCGCGGCTCTCGCTGCGGTTCGCCGCCGAATCCATCGTCACCACTGCCTGCACGATCAGATTGTCGAATTCGAGCGTCTCGACCAGATCGGAATTCCACACCAGCGAGCGGTCGGTCACCGCGATGTCGCTGATGCCGCTGTGCACCTTGTGAATCAGGTTGTGGCCTTCGTTGAGAATCTCGCCGGTGCGGAACACCGCGCAATTGCTCTGCATCACATGCTGCATGCTGTCGCGCAGCTTGGCCGTCGACGTGCCGCCGGAGGCATAGCGATAGTGATCCAGCCGCCCGAGCGCCTTGTCGGCCGAGCCCGCCGGCAGTTCCGGCTGCGTGGCGTTGGGCGCCAGCTTCTCGGCGCAACGCAAGGCCGCGGCACGGCCGAACACCACGAGATCGATCAGCGAATTGGAGCCGAGACGGTTGGCGCCATGCACGGAGACGCAGGCCGCCTCGCCGAGCGCCATCAGGCCGGGCACGGTGGTGTTGTCGTCGCCATTCGTCTTGGTCAGGACTTCGCCGTGATAATTGGTGGGAATACCGCCCATATTGTAATGCACCGTCGGCACGATCGGGATCGGTTCGCGGGTGACATCGACATTGGCGAAGATCTTCGCCGATTCGGAAATGCCCGGCAGCCGTTCGGCCAGCACCTTGGGATCGAGATGATCGAGGTGCAGGTAGATGTGATCCTTCTTCTTGCCGACGCCGCGGCCCTCGCGGATTTCGATCGTCATCGCGCGCGAGACCACGTCGCGCGAGGCGAGATCCTTGGCGGAGGGCGCATAGCGCTCCATGAAGCGCTCGCCTTCGGAATTGACGAGATAGCCGCCTTCGCCGCGCGCGCCTTCGGTGACGAGGCAGCCGGCACCATAGATGCCGGTCGGATGGAACTGGACGAATTCCATGTCCTGCAGCGGCAGACCGGCCCGCAGCGCCATGGCGCCGCCGTCGCCGGTGCAGGTATGCGCCGAGGTGCAGGAGGCGTAGGCGCGGCCATAGCCGCCGGTCGCCAGGATGGTGGTCTGGGCGCGGAAACGATGCAGCGTGCCGTCGTCGAGCTTCAGCGCGATCACGCCGCGGCAGGTGCCCTGGTCGTCCATGATCAGGTCGATGGCGAAAAACTCGATGAAGAATTCCGCGGCGTGGCGCAGCGCCTGGCCGTACATGGTGTGCAGCATGGCGTGGCCGGTACGGTCGGCGGCGGCGCAGGTGCGCTGCGCCTGGCCCTTGCCGTAGTCCAGCGTCATGCCGCCGAACGGCCGCTGGTAGATCTTGCCGTCCTCGGTGCGCGAAAACGGCACGCCCCAATGTTCGAGCTCGTAGACGGCTTCGGGCGCATTGCGCACCATGTATTCGATCGCGTCCTGGTCGCCGAGCCAGTCCGACCCCTTGACGGTGTCGTACATGTGCCAGCGCCAATTGTCCTCGTGCATGTTGCCGAGCGCCGCCGAGATGCCGCCTTGGGCCGCTACCGTGTGCGAACGGGTCGGGAATACCTTGGTGATGCAGGCGGTGCGCAAGCCCGCTTCGCTGCAGCCGACCACCGCGCGCAGGCCCGCGCCGCCGGCGCCGACCACGACCACGTCGTAGGTGTGGTCTTCGATCGGATAGGCCTTTCCATTGCCGGCGGGACCGCCAATCGGGGCCTTGCCGTTGCCGTCAGCCGCCATGGGCTACACTCCGGAGGACAGTTTGAGAATGGCGTAGATCGAGGCCAGCGCCACCGCAACCGAGAAGAAATTATTGGCCATGATGGCGGCGAGCTTCACCATCTCGCCATGCACATAGTCCTCGATCACCACCTGCATGCCGATCTTCATGTGCCAGATGCTGGCGACGATGAACAACAACAGGATGATCGCGACCAATGGCGAACCCAGGATTTGCGCGGCGCCGGCCTGGTTGCGGCCGAGCAGCATCATGACCACCACGATCACCGGCAGGATCAACAGCAGCATCGCCACCGCGGTGAGGCGCTGGCGCCAGAAGTCGGACGTGCCGGAATGCGAGGAGCCGAGGTTGCGGACGCGTCCGAGCGGCGTGCGCATCGATTTGACGCTGTGCGTATCGGGCGCGCTCATCGTCCGCCTCCGATCGCGTAGGCTGCGATCCATAACAGCACGGTGAGCGAGATGCCGCCGATCAATGCGCCCCAGGTCAGCGCCTCACGCTCGTTGGCCTTGAAGCCGTAGCCGAGATCCCAGAAGAAATGCCTGATGCCGCTGAGCAGATGATGCATCAGCGCCCAGGTGTAGCCGAACACGATCAGCCGGCCGATGAAGCTCGAGGTAAAGGCCTGCACATTGGCATAGGCGGTGGGCCCGGAAGCCGCCGCGATCAGCCACCACGCCAGCAGCAGCGTGCCGAAATACAGCGCAATACCGGTGATGCGATGGATGATGGACATCGCCATCGTCAGGGTGACGCGATAGGTCTGCAGATGTGGTGAAAGGGGTCGTTCGATCCTGGCGGTCATTGGCGACTTTGACGGTTGCGGGCCCACGCAGGGACCCCTTGAGGGATCGCGGTAGACGAAGCCTATTTACGAAGTCGAATCACTCAGTGCAACGACGAAATCGGCGGTTTGCGAACGGGTATTCATAGTTTCAGATGAGCCTTGCAATTGAGCGCATTGACAAGGTCGAGGGCTCCTGTTGGCTGGTATACCTGAAGCACGATTCATGAACGCGCGCAGTTTAGACGCGCCAACAGGGAGAAACCCCGCATGGCAACCGCTGGGCTCAATGTCTCCGAACTTGTCGAACTGGCGCTGCTGCTGGTCGCGGTCGGCGCGCTCTCGGGTTTTCTCGCAGGCGTGTTCGGTATCGGCGGCGGCGCCATCCTGGTCCCGGTGTTCTACGAATGCTTCCGACTAGCAGGTGTGCCGCTGGAGGTGCGGATGCCGCTGTGCATCGGCACGTCGCTCGCCATCATCATTCCGACCTCGATCCGCTCCTGGCGCGCCCACTACCTCAGGGGCGCGGTCGATACCGAGATCCTGAAAGCCTGGTGGCTGCCGGTGCTGATCGGCGTGATCGCTGGCAGCGTCACCGCACGCTACGCGCCGGAGCGGCTGTTCAAGATCGTTTTCGTCGCCGTGGCCTGGTCGGCCGCCGCCCGCCTGTTGCTGGCGCGCGCGACCTGGAAATTAGGCGACGATCTCCCCAAGGGTCCGCTGATGAAGGTCTACGGCTTCATCGTTGGAATCCTCTCCACGTTAATGGGCATAGGCGGCGGATTGTTTTCGAACCTGCTGATGACGTTCTACGGCCGGCCGATCCATCAGGCCGTGGCGACCTCGTCGGCGCTGGCGGTGCTGATCTCGATCCCCGGCGCGCTCGGTTATGTCTATGCCGGCTGGCCCGCGGCCGCGCGCTTTCCCGAAATCGCCGCGCTGCAACTGCCTTTCGCGCTCGGCTACGTCTCGCTGATCGGTGCCGTATTTGTGATGCCGACCAGCCTTCTGACCGCGCCGCTCGGGGTCAGGGCCGCGCATGCGATGTCGAAACGCACGCTGGAAATGGCCTTCGGCACCTATCTGTTCATCGTCGGCAGCCGCTTTGTCATAAGCCTGCTTTAGCGGAGGCGCGGCATGAATTCCAAATATGACCCGTCAATCCTTCAGTCGCACTTCGCTGTACCGCCATTTGCGTAGATCGCCTGCGCCCACGATCCGGTCGGACTCGACTAACGCGGCGAGGCGGGCGCCGACGATATCGGCATCGATCGGCGGCTTGAGTTGCTCGCACTGCTCCAGCGTCTTGAAGATAACCATCGCGGCCTTCTGCAACCGCGAGGTCATGACCGAAAAGATGATCCGATCGAGATCAGCTTCGGATATCGATGCCGGCAGGGAGATGTCTTTCCACCGAAGCCTGCTGCTGATGACGGGAGGCTCAACGAAAAGTCTCTTGTCCATTGGATCCTCCGCTGAAAACGCGACGCCTCATTTCGCCTTGGCGTAAATATCCGAATAGGTATCCCGCAAGATATTCTTCTGCACCTTGCCCATGGTGTTGCGCGGCAATTCGGCGACCACGATCACCTTTTTCGGCATCTTGAATTTGGCAATTCGGCCGTCGAGCGCCTTGAGCACGGAAGCCTCATCGACCCTGGCGCCCTGGTCGCAGACCAATACGGCGGTGACGCCCTCGCCGAAATCGGCGTGCGGCACGCCGATCACGGCGGATTCGATCACGCCCGGCATGGCATCGATCTCGCTTTCGATTTCCTTCGGGTAAACGTTGAAACCGCCGGAGATGACGAGATCCTTGCCGCGGCCGACAATGTGCACATAGCCCTTGGCGTCGATCTTGCCGAGGTCGCCGGTGATGAAGAAGCCGTCGTCGCGGAATTCGGCTTTGGTCTTCTCCGGCATCCGCCAGTAGCCCTTGAAGACGTTGGGGCCCTTGACCTCGATCATGCCGATCTCGTCCCGCGCCAACTCCTTGCCGGTTTCGGGATCGGTGACGCGCACCGACACACCGGGCAGGGGATGGCCGACCGCGCCGGGAACGCGTTCGCCATCATAGGGATTCGAGGTGTTCATGTTGGTCTCGGTCATGCCGTAGCGCTCGAGCACGGCGTGGCCGGTGCGCGCGAACCATTCGCGATGGGTGTCGGCGAGCAGCGGTGCGGAGCCCGAAATGAACAGCCGCATGTGTTTGGTCGATTCCTTGTTCAGCGCCGGGCTTTGCAGCAGCCGCGTGTAGAAGGTCGGCACGCCCATCAGCACGGTGGCGCGCGCCATCAGCTTGATGATCGCCTCCGGGTCGAATTTCGGCAGGAAGATCATCGAGGCGCGCGCGAACAGGGTGACGTTGCTCGCCACGAACAGGCCGTGGGTGTGGTAGATCGGCAGCGCGTGGATCAGTACGTCCTTGTCCGTGAAGCGCCAATAGTCGACCAGCGACAGCGAATTCGACGCGAGATTATCGTGGCTGAGCATCGCGCCCTTGGAGCGGCCCGTGGTGCCCGACGTGTAGAGGATCGCGGCGAGATCGTCGTTGGCGCGCGCGACGGTTTCGAATTCGGATTTGGCCTTGGCGGCGGCGTCGGTCAGCGACCCCTTGCCGTCGGCGCCGAGCGTCTCGACCTTGGCGCCGACTTTGGCGGCGATCTTGCCGATGCCGTCGGCCTTCGACGGATCGCACACCACCAGCGACGGTTCGGCGTCGGTGATGAAATATTCGAGTTCGTTGAGCGTATAGGCGGTGTTGAGCGGCAGATACACCGCGCCCGCGCGTACCGTGGCGAGATACAGCACGAGACCCGGCAGCGACTTCTCGGTCTGGGCGGCAACGCGGTCGCCGGTCTTGACGCCGCTTCTGACCAGCACATTGGCCATCTGCCCGGCGAGGGCGATCAGCTCGCCATAGCTGATGCGCCGGCCGTCGAGCATTTCGATCGCAAGCCGGGCTGGATCGTCGAGGCCGTCGAACAGGCGGGAGAACAGGTTGGCGTTCATGATGGTTTTCTGGTCGCGTTCATGCATCATTGCGGGAAGGGCGGACGCGGTGGTTTGGCCGCGACAATGTGACAGTTCAATAGCAAAAACGCCCTTCACAAAGCAACGGAGACAGTTTGCATGTCAAATGACGGGAAACGCGTGGCCTGGGTGACCGGCGGCGGCAGCGGGATCGGCGAGGCCGGGGCGGAGGCGCTGGCCGCCGATGGCTGGACGGTGGTGGTTTCGGGGCGGCGGAAAGACGCGCTGGATACCGTCGTGGCCAAGATCGACAGGAGCGGCGGCAAGGCCGAGGCGATCCCGCTGGATGTCAGCGTCGCCGCCGACGTCGACAAGGCCGCCGGGCAGATCCTCGCCAAACACGGCCGCATCGACCTGCTTGTCAACAGCGCCGGCATCAATGTACCGAAACGCAGCTGGGCCGACATGGAGCTGGAAGGCTGGAACCAGCTCGTCGATATCAATCTCAATGGCGTGCTGTACTGCATGCGCGCGGTGCTGCCGGCGATGCGCCAGCAAAAGGACGGCTGCATCATCAACGTCGCGTCCTGGGCCGGCCGCCATGTCTCGAAAATGCCGGGGCCCGCCTACACCACGACCAAGCACGCGGTGCTGGCGCTGACCCATTCCTTTAACATGGATGAATGCGTCAACGGCCTGCGCGCCTGCTGCCTGTCGCCCGGCGAAGTCGCAACCCCGATCCTGAAGCTGCGGCCGGTGGTGCCCTCGGAAGCGGAGCAGGCGCGGATGCTGCAGCCCGAAGATTGCGGCCGCACCATCGCCTTCGTCGCCAGTCTGCCGCCGCGCGTCTGCGTCAACGAGATCCTGATCAGCCCGACCTGGAACCGCGGTTTCGTGCAGACGCCGAACAATCGGGATTAGAGTTCGTTGGGCGGATTGAGCAGCAAGCGTAGCCCGGATGAGCGAAGCGATATCCGGGTCCGGTTTCCAGGCGCGCACTGCACCCGCATGTCGCTGCGCTCATGCGGGCTACACTCGCTCTCGCCCTCCTAAGGGCTGGGGCGCAGCAAGCGTAGCCCGGATGAGCGAAGCGATATCCGGGGCGGCTTGGAGGCGTACGTCGCCCGCACATCTTGGCGCTCATGCGGGCTACGGCGGCGGGCTCGGCTCTCCGAAATCTGTTGCGCTCTCGCCGATGTCGCCTGCCCAATCGTCCGGCAACCGGCCTTCCCGAACGTACCTGTGAAACGACGAATAGGGCCAGTCGCTCACCCGCCGCGCCAATCCATGTTTGACCGGATTGAAATGGATATAGTCGACATGCCGAGCGAAATCGCCATCATCGCGGATGGTGTGCTCCCAGAACCGTCGTTGCCAAAGCGCGAGATCGCCATTCGGCCAGCGCTTGAGATCGAGGCCCGCTCCGATTAATGCGTTGCTAAAATTCCCCTTGATCCGCCGCCAGCGGCCCGGGAAATCCTTGTCGTTCGCTGGCAAGGTCAGGATGGCGTGAAGATGGTCCGGGAGAACGACGATGGCGTCGATCGCGAAGTGGCTGGCGCGGCGAGCCGCGCAGAAGGCCGAACGCAGCGCGTCGATGTGGTCAACAAGAGCGGTCGAGCGCCGGTCAGCCAGTGTGGCGGTGAAGAACCATGTTCCGCCGGGGACGAAGTTGCGTCGATACCGGACCATTGGGGATCATCCATGCCACGGCAATAGACATGCACGCTATCCGATAATGTCGCCGGATCAACCAAGCGATATCCGGGGCCGGCCTGTGAGCCTGATGCATCCCCGCATGTCGCTGCGCTCATGCGGGCTACACTCGCTCCACCCATCCTACGGGCTAGGTGAAGTACTCACAACCACAAAAGGAATAGCTGCAGTCCTGCAAGCGCCAAAGCGATCGAAATCCACAGCCGCAGCTGACGGCGGCGGCGACGGGTTCGCTCCGAATCGACGCTAGAGAATTGGGCCACTACGGACAAGATCGAGCGATACCAGAACCCCGCAGAGTTACCATGATCTTCGACCCAATCGTGTATGAATCTAGTGTTATGGTACGCTGCGACAAGGACCACTCCAAAAAACAGCAGAGTGTTGATAAGGCCTGCGACGTTGATGAGCTTTTCCAACACCTAGCATCCCGCCCTAGGAATTACCGTGACAGTGCACTCAATACCACGCGCCGCGCCGGCCCGTCAGCTTCATCGAGGCTGGGGACCTTCCGCGTGCATTCAGCGGAATTGCGCGTAAAACCTAATTTCCTGAGCCGGATCAAGCTGATTCTACCTGTCCAGTCCCGCCTGAAAAAATATTCTGTTTTTCCGAAATCGCAAATCAGTTTATATCCGCAGCCGTTCACCCCACTCGAGGGGCGTATCGCGATCGTCACGGACGCGGGGTTGGATGCGATGGACGCGGGCGGCGCTAAAGACGAGAGCGTTTTGCTGGCGGACGGAGAAGTCGTGTGGTCCTGACGCCTCGACGCTGGCGTCAAGTTGGCAGCTCACGCTGCCGGCGACGGTGACAAGAAAGCCCGATCACCGGGGAGAGCCCGAAGGAAACCGTTAAAACCATTGCGCAGGGAAGGCCGGACTGCTTCCGCTGAACCTGTATGCTCGTGTGCGCTCTTTTGCACAATTTTGCACGCGAGACCGCGGGTGCAGCGCGCACCCGGCTTTCCCTGCGCCCTCTTTTCGAAGAGAGCGTGAAGAAACAGCAAGCCTCGGGCGCAACGCGTCGCGGGAATTATATGCATGTCCGGGAGATCGTCATTGCGAATGTTGAAACCGTCATTGCGAGCGCAGCGAAGCAATCCAGCTTTCTTGCTTGCTGCGCGATGGATTGCTTCGCTGCGCTCGCAATGACGGTCGGGGCTGCGCTTCGCGCCGACCGGCAATGACGGGGTTCCACACGGACACCCCAGCCAAAAGTTTCAAGCATCACGATAAATTATTCTTCGAAACCGCCCCCAAAACCTCCCGTAGCTCGGGCCAACAGCGACGCAGTCAGATCATCCTCCGACAAACGTCGTTGTTGCCACAAGCACCGGCGGATGTCCGCCGGGCGCCTCAATCCATCGGGAGATTATCCATGTCCAAGCGTATTGCATTTCTTTCCGCCGCCGCCCTCGCGGCGCTGGCCCTGACCGCAACCATCGTCGCGCCGGTGAGCGCGCAAGACAAAATGAAGAGCGAAATGTCCGGCGAGAAGACCGTGATGGTCGGGGGTGCTGCAATGTTCCCCTCGAAGAACATCATCCAGAACGCCGTCAACTCCAAGGACCACACCACGCTGGTGGCGGCGGTGAAGGCCGCCGGTCTCGTCGGCACGCTGGAAGGCAAGGGCCCGTTCACCGTGTTCGCGCCGACCAACGCCGCCTTCGGCAAGCTGCCGGCCGGCACGGTGGACACGCTGGTGAAGCCCGAGAACAAGGCGACCCTGACCAAGATCCTCACCTATCACGTGGTTCCGGGCAAGCTCGAGGCTTCCGACCTGACCGACGGCAAGAAACTGAAGACCGTCCAGGGCGAAGAGCTGACCGTCAAGCGGTCGGGCAACACCGTGATGATCATCGACTCCAAGGGCGATTCCTCGACCGTCACGATCCCGAACGTCAACCAGTCGAACGGCGTGATCCACGTGGTCGATACCGTCCTGATGCCGTCGTAACCCCGCTTGTCCTGGTTTAGTCCCCAACAGGATGTGCGACCGCGAGCCGGGGCAGCCCGGCTCGCTTTTTTGTGACTGCGATAGCCTGCCGGCATCGATTCTATCGTGCGTATGGCAGTAACGAAGCCGGGGTTCCCGGCGTATAATCTGACGTACCGACCTTTCAGAGATGGAAAAGCCAGGAATTAGCGATGTCCAGTCTTGCAGCCAGCGATGAACGTGCAGTCCCGGCCCCGGCGAAGGTGATCCAGCCGGCCTGGGTCCGGACCGTGCACTGGATCAACGCCGTGGCGATGATCCTGATGATCATGTCGGGATGGCAGATCTATAACGCCTCGCCGCTGTTCGATTTCCTGAAATTCTCGAAGACCATTACGCTCGGCGACTGGCTCGGCGGCGCGCTGCTCTGGCATTTCGCGGCAATGTGGCTGCTGATGGTCAACGGCCTGGTTTATCTCGCGCTGGGTTTTGCCACCGGCCGCTTCCGCAGGAAGCTGCTGCCGATCACCCCGGCGGGGGTGATCGCCGATGCCAAGGCGGCGCTGACCGGCCATCTCTCACATGACGACCTCACCCGCTATAACAACGTGCAGAAGCTGCTCTATGCCGGCATCATCGTGGTCGGCGTTGTCATCGTGCTGTCGGGACTGTCGATCTGGAAGCCGGTGCAGCTGCAATGGCTGACCGCGCTGTTCGGCGGCTATGACGTCGCGCGTTTCGTTCATTTCTTCTGCATGGCGGCGATCGTCGCGTTCCTGGTGGTGCACGTCGCGCTGGCGGTGCTGGTACCAAAAAGCCTGCGCGCAATGATCATCGGCCGCTAACAAATTCGAGGAGAATACGATGGGCCGACTTCGCTCGCTTCTGATCCCCGGCGTCGACAAGAAACTGTTGGTCCGGGACGCGGTAAAGGTGATGCCGGATCTGGCGCGCCGGCGCTTTATTGCCGGCGGCGCAAGCCTGGGCGCGCTGACGCTTCTGACCGGCTGCGACGTGTCCGACAGCTTTTCCGCCGAGGACATGCTGAAAAAGGTCTCGAAGTTCAACGACGCGGTACAGGCAGCGATCTTCAATCCCAATGCGCTGGCGCCAACCTTCCCGGAAAGCGCCATCACAAAACCGTTTCCGTTCAACGCCTATTACGCTCTCGACGACGCGCCTACCATCGACGGCAAGGAATGGAATTTCGAGGTGCGCGGGCTGGTCGACAACAAGAAGTCGTGGACGCTGGATGAACTCTACAAGCTGCCGCAGGTCAAGCAGGTCACGCGCCACATTTGCGTCGAAGGCTGGAGCGCGATCGGAAGCTGGACCGGCACGCCGCTGCGCGATTTCCTCAAGCTGGTCGGCGCCGACACCCGCGCCAAATATTGCTGGTTCCAGTGCGCCGATTCCGAAGGCTACAACTCGCCGCTCGACATGGAGACGGCGCTGCATCCGCAAACCCAGATGACCTTCAAATTCGCCGACGAGATTCTGCCGCGCGCCTATGGCTATCCGATGAAGATCCGGGTGCCGACAAAGCTCGGCTTCAAGAATCCGAAATACGTGATCTCGATGGAAGTCACCAACGACTACAAGGGCGGCTATTGGGAAGACCAGGGCTACAATTCGTTCAGCGGGAGTTGATGGCGTGAGTGGCGAATAGCGAATGGCGAATAGCGAATAGATAAGGAATTGTTCGCTACTCGCTACTAGCTACTCGCCATTCGCCATTCGCTATTCGCGGCTAACCAGCCTCCCCTGAAACGCCGCCGCCATCGCGCCCACTGCCAGCATCGCCGCGGAAACATTCAACGCATAGGACAGGCTGCCCATCGCGTCGGTGACGGCGCCGACCGCGATCGGACCGAGCGTCTGGCCGATGCCGAACGCGATCGTCATCGCCGCAATTCCCTTCGGCCAGGCGGAAGGCGGATAGTTGAGCCGGACAAAAGCGGTGGTCGATCCGACAACCGCGAAGAACGCCACCCCGAACACCAGTGCCGATACCGCCAGCAAAGCCGGCGAATGTCCGAACAGCGGCAGTGCTGCGCCCAGCGCGTTGACGCCGAGGATGATCGCGGTGGAGAGGCCGCCGCGGTCGAGCGCCAGCACACGGCGCCACACCCAGGGCGTCACGAAGGCGCTGACGCCGATCAGGCTCCAGAAGGCGCTCTGCGCCGCCGCGCCGCCGCCGGCGTCGCGCACATAGGCGATCATGAAGGTCATGTAGGCGATGTAGCCTGCGCCGAACAGGAAATAGCCGGTGAGATAGATTAGGATGGGGGAAACCGCGAAGTTCGCCGGCGCCGCGGCGGCGATTCCCGCATTGGCATCGACCGCAGTCAGCAGCAGAGGAACGATCATCACAAGGGAGAGCAGCGTCATTGCCCACCATACGATCCACCACGAGCCGGGCCCGAATGCCTGCAGCACAAAGGGGGCGATCAGTCCGGAGGACAGGATGCCGAGTCCGGGCCCGGCGTAAAACAGGCTCAGCAGAAAATCCGCCCGCGCAGGACGCGATTGAGCGATCGTCGCCGCCAATGCGGCGCCGGAAACGAATGCAAGCGCCGCGCCGATGCCGACCAGCAACCGCGCAACGCTGAGGACAACGAAATTGCCGGATAAGGCGCTCAACGCCAGCGACAGCACGCAGGCCAGCGTCCCCCAGCGCACCGCGGCCGAAAGGCCGTATCGCCCGATGAGCTTCGAGGCCGCCAACGCGCCGGCGAGATAGCCGGCCGCATTGATGGTGTTCATGAAACCCGCGGCCGAATACGACCATCCGAGCGCATCCCGCATGTCCGGCAACACCAGCGAGTAGGCGAAGCGGCCGATGCCAAGCCCAATGGTCGGCGCGAGCGACAGGATCAGGATCAGCCGCGCGGGATGCGCAGGTGGCGAGGGATCGGGGGCTCTCACGGGAATCTCCGGCAGGGTGCGCCATTGTGGCAGGCCGGGCGGCGGTTGCACAGGCGCGCCACCCGCAATGGTGTCTTGCCATCAGCGCAACGGCGTTTTAGCACTCCGCGCGCATCGAAATTGGCCGTCATGCCCGGGCTTGTCCCGGGGATCCACGTCCTTCCTCTTCGTTGCTATCGAAGACGTGAATGGCCGGGACGAGCCCGGCCATGACGAATGGTATGAGGAAATTTCCCATGGCGACCCACAAGCTCCTGCTACTCCCCGGCGACGGCATCGGCCCCGAAGTGATGGCGGAGGTGAAACGCCTGATCGGCTGGCTCGATGCGCAAGGCATCGCGCATTTCGAGACCGAGGATGGGCTGGTCGGCGGCGCGGCCTATGATGCCAGCAAGCAGAGCATCACCGACGCGACCATGGCCAGGGCGATGGCGGCGGATGCCGTGATCTTCGGCGCGGTCGGCGGTCCGAAATGGGACAGCGTTCCCTACGAGGCACGGCCCGAGGCCGGGCTATTGCGCCTGCGCAAGGACCTTGGCCTGTTCGGCAATCTGCGGCCGGCGGTGTGCTATCCCGCGCTTGCCGACGCCTCGAGCCTGAAGCGCGAGGTGGTCGAGGGCCTCGACATCATGATCGTGCGCGAACTCACCGGCGGGGTGTATTTCGGCGAGCCGAAAACCATCACCGATCTCGGCAACGGCCAGAAGCGCGCCATCGATACCCAGGTCTACGACACCTATGAGATTGAGCGCATCGCCCGCGTCGCCTTCGACCTGGCGCGCAAGCGCCGCAACAAGGTGACTTCGATGGAAAAGCGCAACGTCATGAAATCAGGCGTGCTGTGGAACGAGGTGGTCACCCAGGTGCATGGGCGCGAATACAAAGACGTCGAGCTGGAGCATCAGCTCGCCGATTCCGGCGGCATGAACCTTGTGAAATGGCCGAAGCAGTTCGATGTCATCGTCACCGACAATCTGTTCGGCGACATGCTCTCGGATATCGCGGCGATGCTGACGGGCTCGCTCGGCATGCTGCCGTCGGCTTCGCTCGGCGAGGTCGACGTCAAGACCAAGAAGCGCCGGGCGCTCTACGAGCCGGTGCACGGCTCCGCACCCGACATCGCCGGCAAGGGACTGGCCAATCCGATCGCAATGATCGCCTCATTCGGAATGGCGCTGCGCTACTCCTTCGACATGGGCCGGCTCGCCGACCAGGTCGATGCGGCGATCGCGGCAGTGCTGGCAAGCGGCCTGCGCACCGCGGATATCAAATCCGAGGGCACCACGTCCGTCAGTACCACGCAGATGGGCGAAGCGATCTTGAAGGAATTGCAGAAGCTGCACGCGTAAGGGCGCGCATCTCTCCGCGTCGTCGTCCCGGCCCTGAGCCGGCACCCGTCAGCACAAATGTGTGCGGTTGGTTTATCGAAGCGCAACGGCGTCTGGATCCCGGCGTTCGCCGGGACGACGTGAGATCTGGGGCGCCGGATCAATACAGCGGGAAACCCCGCGGATATCCACCCAGATCCGACGGCGGGTTCAGCGGCTGGCGGTCGATCGGGCGATTGTTGTTCTCGCGCGCGAAGTCCGGGTACCCGTACTCCGATGGAAACGCGTAATCCAGGAATTTGCGGTCGCCGGGCAATACTTCGACGCCGGCATCGAGCCAGGAGCGCTTGGTGACGTAGATGCGGGTGTGCGGCCCCTGCTGATACACCACATTGGGACCGTTCGCCCCGTAATAGGGCCGGCCACGGTTGTCGTACTGCCGCTTGGGTTCGGCGCTGGCCGATGTCATGGCGAAGCCAACGGCGATGACGGCAACGGAAGCCAGCAACATCGCAAGCCGGTTCGCAGCAGGGAATCTTGGGGTCATCATGTCCTCACGGGCGGACTATGCCGCCATTTCCGATTTGCGGTCACCTTAGCTGGCGCGGCTATCCAGCCACAAGGTCAAACCGGCCACACTGCGCCGGAATAATGCGGCGAATTGAAAAAAGTTGCTTGGAAACCAGCGGCTTGACCACCGCCGATCTACAGCGCGCCGCGCAAAAACGGGTTGCCGGCGGAAGTCACCCAGTCCGCCGAGGGCGCCGCCGGCGAAGCCGCCGCGCAGTTCGTCCGCCGGAGCTCGGCGCGGGCGAACAATTCCGCCAGTTTGGGGTCGTTTCCGGCCGTGAGCAGGATCAGCCGGTTGAGCATGCAGCCGACCGCCGCCCGCTGCGCTGGCAAGCCGTCGCCCGGGCAGGACCAGCCGGAGATCTGCAGATCGGGATCGTCGAGACGCTTGAGAAAGCCGAGGCAGGATCCGCCCTCGCCGGGACGGCGAAGCAGCGTCACCGTGCCGAATTTGCTGTCGATGACGCCGGCGGCTTCCAGCTCGCGCGCGCCGCTGGCCTCCATTCGCGCGGCAAGGTCGGCGAAAGCCGGTCCGGATTGGCTGAATTCATCGCCCGGACGATAGATTTCGAGCTCCGCGACCGGCTTTTCGCCCTGCCCGGTCCAGCGCATGATGTCCCGGCGACCGCCCAACGGATGCCGGAATATCTCGTAAGTTTCTGTTTTGTCTGGAAATTCGGATTGGCTCACGGCGAACGCCGGATGCGAGCGGTCAGCGAGACTCCAGCTCGCTTTGGCTGGGGGCTCGTTTGATCCGTCCACCGGCAATTGATCCCACAGATGGATGCCGAGCATCGCAACCAACGCCAGAGTACCCACATAAGCCAGCAGGCGCGCTAGCGTGGCCGTGCATTCGTCGGCGAAGCTGGTGAGCGCCGGATAAATTCGGGTCTGATATGAGGGGTGGGCGCGGCTGGTCCAAAACGATCGCATCAGGCGTCCGATTACGCGGGTCTAACGTTGTCTTGCCGGCGTTTCTCGCATAGAAGCGCTGCCTCTTCCCTTTCCGCCGCAGGCGGTGAGGAGGCATTTTTCTGCGGAGAGTGAACGATGGGTTACAAAGTCGCGGTGGTCGGTGCGACCGGCAATGTCGGGCGGGAAATGCTCAACATTCTGGACGAACGCAAATTCCCGGCTGACGAGGTCGTGGCGCTGGCGTCACGGCGCAGCATGGGCGTCGAAGTGTCCTATGGCGATCGTACCCTGAAGGTCAAAGCGCTCGAGAATTACGATTTCTCCGACGTCGATATCTGCCTGATGTCGGCGGGCGGCGCGGTGTCGAAGGACTGGTCGCCGAAAATCGGCGCCGCCGGCGCGGTCGTGATCGACAATTCCTCCGCCTGGCGCATGGACCCGGACGTGCCGCTGATCGTGCCCGAGGTCAACGCGGATGCTGTCGCAGGCTTCGTCAAGAAGAACATCATCGCCAATCCGAACTGCTCGACCGCGCAGCTCGTGGTGGCGCTGAAGCCGCTGCACGACAAGGCCGTCATCAAGCGCGTGGTGGTCTCGACCTATCAGTCGGTGTCGGGCGCCGGCAAGGACGCGATGGACGAGTTGTTCTCGCAGACCAAGGCGGTCTACACCAACAGCGACATCGTCAACAAGAAGTTCGCCAAGCGCATCGCCTTCAACGTCATCCCGGAGATCGACGTGTTCATGGAGGACGGCTACACCAAGGAAGAGTGGAAGATGATGATGGAGACCAAGAAGATTCTTGATCCCAAAATCAGGCTGACCGCGACTTGCGTGCGGGTGCCGGTGTTCGTCGGCCATTCCGAAGCCGTCAACATCGAGTTCGAAAACCCGATCTCGGCCGACGAGGCGCGCGACATCCTGCGCACGGCGCCGGGATGCCTCGTGATCGACAAGCGCGAACCCGGCGGCTACGTTACGCCCTATGAGGCGGCGGGCGAGGACGCGACCTATATCAGCCGCATCCGCGAGGATGCGACCGTGGAGAACGGCCTGGTGCTGTGGTGCGTCTCGGACAATTTGCGCAAGGGTGCGGCGCTGAACGCGATCCAGATCGCCGAATGCCTGATCAACCGCAAGCTGATCAGAGCCAAGAAAAAAGCGGCGTAAGTCATAAGGAGCCGGAAGTACGATGACCGAGCAACCGGCTCCGTATCGGCCCAATCCGACGCTGAAGCGTCTCGAGCACGGGATGGAAAGCGTGCTGTTCAACAGCCGCTGGCTGATGGCGCCGTTCTATCTCGGTCTCGTCGTCTGCCTCGCGGTGATGTTGTTCAAATTCTTCAAGAAACTGTGGGAGTTCATTCTCATCGCGCCGTCGGCCAATGAAGCCGATATCATCCTCGGCGCGCTGTCGCTGATCGACGTCTCGCTGATCGGCAATCTGATTCTGATCGTGGTGTTTTCGGGCTACGAAAACTTCGTCTCGCGGATCAATCCCGGCGACCATCCGGACTGGCCGGAATGGATGACCAAGGTCGATTTCGCAGGCCTGAAGCAGAAGATGCTTGCCTCGATCGTTGCGATTTCGGCGATCCAGGTGCTGAAGGCATTCATGAATATCGACGCTTTCTTCGACGCCCAGAAGATGGGCTGGCTGGTCGGCGTGCACCTGGTGTTCGTGGTCTCGACCCTGTTGCTGGCGCTGTCCGATCGCTGGGGCGGCGACCACAAGAGCGAGTAGCGAATGGCGGGTAGCGAATGGAAATTTCCCCCATTCGTCACTTGCCATTCGTTATTCGCCTACCCTGTGAAATTCCTTGGCCGCCTGGTCGAGCACGAACAACGAGCCTTCCTTCACGCCGAAATAGGCGCCGTGCAGCTTGAGCTCGCCGCGTTCGACCGGCGTCCGGACGAACGGAAATGTCAAAAGGTTCTCCAGGCTGCGGAACACGGCGGCCTTCTCGATCCGGATCGTGAAATCGGCCATCGACTCGTGGCCGCGCTGGGACACGGTCTCACCCGGCTTGATGAACATCGCCATCCATTTGCCGATGAAGTCGCCAGGCGACAGCGGCTCGATCTTGTCGATGAAGGCGCGGATGCCGCCGCATTGGGCGTGGCCGAGCACCACGATATGTTTTACCCGTAACACCGTAACGGCATATTCCAGGGCTGCAGACACACCATGCGCGCCGCTATCGGGCTGATAGACCGGTACCAGGTTGGCGATGTTGCGCATCACGAACAGTTCGCCGGGGCCGGCGTCGAAGATCACCTCCGGCGACACGCGGGAATCGCAACAGCCGATCACCATCACCTGGGGTGACTGGCCGCGCTCGGACAGTTCGCGGTAGCGCGACTGTTCGGTGGGCAGCCGCTGCGAGGTGAAGGTGCGATAGCCCTCCAGTAGACGTTCCGGAAATCCTGTCATGGGCGTTGCATAACCATATGCGGGAAGCGGGAACAAGCCTTTCGGAGGGTCGGCCGAGATGCTATCGCGAGAACTCCAGGAATTGAAGGGAACCAACCCATGATCCGCCCGCGCCGCAGCCTGCTGTTCATGCCCGGTTCGAACGCGCGGGCTTTGGAAAAAGCGCGGAACCTCCCCGCCGACGGCCTCATCCTCGACCTCGAGGATTCAGTGGCGCCGGAGGCCAAGGCGCTGGCGCGCGACCAGATCGCGAAGGCCGTTGCGGCCGGCGGTTTTGGCAAGCGCGAGATCCTGATCCGCGTCAACGCGCTGGATTCGCCGTGGTGGATCGACGACGTCACCATGGCCGGCAAGGCCCGGCCCGACGGCATCCTGGTTCCAAAAGCTTCCAGCGTGAAGGATCTGACGGCGATCGCCGACCGGCTCGGCGATATCAACGCCGACATCTCGATCAGGGTTTGGGCGATGATCGAGACCGCGCGCGCGGTGCTGCATGCCGAGGAGCTTGCCAGCGCCTCGCGCGATTCCGAAATGCGGCTGGCCGGTTTCGTGTTCGGGCCGAACGACATTTCGCGGGAAACGCGGATCAAGATGCTGCCCGGCCGCGCGGCGATGATCCCCATGATCACGCATTGCATCCTCGCCACGCGCGCCCACGGTCTCGACATTCTCGACGGACCCTACAGCGATTTCAGCAATTTCAACGGTTTTGGGCAGGAATGTACCCAGGCGCGCGATCTCGGCTTCGACGGCAAGACGCTGATCCATCCGGGTCAGATCGAGGCCTGCAATGCGATCTTCACGCCGCCGGCGGAGGAAGTCGCGCATGCCCGCAGGATCATCGCCGCCTTTGAGCTGCCGGAAAACGTCTCGCGCGGCGCGATTTCGCTCGACGGGCAGATGGTGGAGCGGCTCCACGCCGACATGGCCCGGCGCACGATTGCGATCGCGGACGCGATCGAGGCGATGGCGCATTGAAGGAACGGTTATCGTTGGATGGGTCGAGCTCTTGCGAAACCCATCAGACGGATTGGAAAAGACGATGGGTTTCGCTTCGCTCAACCCATCTACTGCCCGTTAGAAAATGCCTCCACCCGCATTGTGCAGGCGGATCAGGAACAGCGCCGCCACCGCAATGACGATGGCGAGCGAAACGTGAATCCAGGCGGAACGCGAGATCTTCATTTGTGCAACTCCAGACCCAGCACATCGATCGTGGGCGCGTTGGGGCAATATTCCTCATAATGTTCGGCGGCAGTGCCGGCGGCGAATTCGCGGACGCATTCGCCCTTCTGGTGGCAGAAGGCGCAGACGCGCTCCATGTCACGCAGCACCAAAGGCTGCGTGCGCGAAAGGGCCTCTTTGTCGATCCCGAGCGCCTTGAGCATCTGCGGCAGTTCGTCCGCGGCATGCGGCCCTTGACGGACCAGTTGGCTCGGGTCGCTTGGGGAAACCCTGAGTTCGCTGGCGATGCGGACGAATTCGGCGGTGTTGAGCCGACGCAATTCGTTCAGCTCCCGGCGGTGTTTCAGCCAGTCGCTGAACGCCGTAACCAGCGTGTCGAAGACGGCGTATGGTTTGGTTGGGTGGACATGGAACACCTCCGAATGCACGAAATTGAGCACGAACGGAGGCAGGCGTTGTTGCGGTAGATCAACCGTGGGCAGCCTCGGAAGGGCTCCTTAGGGCGAACCGAACCGTTCCGTCGCCCAGGCATAAAGACTGCCGGGGATCGGTAGTTTGCTGCCGCGGCCCTTGGGCGAGATATGCAAGCCCGTGATGCCGGGATCGCTGATCAAGGCTGAAAAATCCGACGGGTCGAAGAACAGTTTTGGGTCGGCGTGAACCGCATAAAACGATTTCTTCGGCAAGGCATGATGCAATTCGCTGGCCCGGCGCGCGAGCGCGGTCAGCGCCGCCGGCCCGAAGATCGCAACGCGGATGTCGGAGAGGCGGCTCGATCCGCCGCGCCAGCGTTGCAAGGCGAAGGTCAGCCGGTGCCGCAGCGCCAGCCAGTCCGGCGTCAATTCTTCCTGCTGGATCAGGTTCGCGAACGCCACCACGATCGGATCGCCTGGGGGCAGATAGAGCACGGAATTGCCGAGTTGGCGCGGTCGCTCCCAGGCGAAATAAGGCCGGGTCTGGTCGATCTCGACCGGCTTGAGCAGCAGCACGTCGGCGTCGAGCCACAGGCCGGCGCTCTCCGCCATCAGCCGCATCCGGAAAAAATCGGAAAATTGCAAGATGGTCCAGTCGCGCCAGCCGCCGTCTTGTTGCGGCGGCCGCAATCTTTCGGAGAAGGCGTGCGGCAGGATCGCCTCGGCTTCGGCGTTGCCGACACCGTCGGGCAACCCGGCCAGCGGATCGAAACTATAGACGGTGACCTTGTGGCCGGCGGCGACCTGTGACCTCAGGCATGTCAGCCGCAGCGCATCGAGCGGTCCGTGCCAGAAGGTGACGACGTCGGGCCGCATGCGCGTCACCTTCCTCAAGCGCCTGACTGCCGTCAGGTCAGGCCCAGGCGCGCTCGGTCTTTGCCTTGGCTTCGTAGGCGTCGATCGAGGTCTTCTTCTCCATGGTCAGCCCGATGTCGTCGAGGCCGTTGATCAGGCAATGCTTGCGGAATGGATCAATCTCGAACTTCACCGTGCCGCCGTCCGGGCCGCGGATTTCCTGGCTGGCCAGATCGATGGTCAGTGTCGCATTGGCGCCGCGTTCGGCGTCGTCGAACAGCTTGTCGAGGTCTTCCTGGGTAACGCGGATCGGCAAGATGCCGTTCTTGAAGCAGTTGTTGTAGAAAATGTCCCCGAACGAGGTCGAGATCACGCAGCGGATGCCGAAATCCAGCAGCGCCCAAGGCGCATGCTCGCGGCTCGAGCCGCAGCCGAAATTGTCGCCGGCGACCAGCACCTTGGCGTTGCGATAGGCCGGCTTGTTGAGGATGAAATCCGGGTTCTCGCTGCCGTCGTCCTCGTAGCGCTGTTCCGAGAACAGGCCCTTGCCAAGGCCGGTGCGCTTGATGGTCTTCAGGTACTGCTTGGGGATGATCATGTCGGTATCGACATTGATGATCTTCAGCGGCGCCGCGACGCCTTCCAGCGTGGTGAACTTGTCCATCGATCGCACTTCTCGGTTAGAGATTAGGGAAAAGCGTTTTGCCCGCGTGGTTTATCGCGAATACCGCCGTCGTTAAAGGGCAAATTCCCTAATCCGCGTCGGCCTCTATCGCCTCCATATCCTCGTCGGACAGGCCGAAATGATGGCCGATCTCGTGAATCAGCACGTGGCGGACGATATCGCCGAGCGCCTCGTCATGTTCGGCCCAGTAATCCAGGATCGGCCGGCGGTAGAGCCAGATCATGTTGGGCAGCCGGGCAATGTCGCCGTGGCTTTGATGGGGCAGACCGACGCCCTGGAACAGGCCGAGCAGGTCGAATTCGCTTTCCGCCTCCATCTCGTCGAGCACCTCTTCGGTCGGAAAATCGTCGATGCGGATGATCACGTCCTCGCACAACTCGCGAAACGTCCTGGGCAGGCGCCCGAAGACGTCGTGTGCCATGGCCTCCATCTCGGCCAGCGAGGGTGCTTTTGCGGTCCGCCACATTTGGAGGTTTTAGCGTGGGTTCCGCGTTCATGCATGCAGTATTAACGGAATAATTGGCACGTATTCCAATCGCAAAACCACAGCCCACCTTCGGATCGAGTCCGAGGCCGAGCTTTTGCGGAATGCGCGTCTGTGGTTGACCTCGGCGCGGCAATCGGAGACCTTGCCGCCGGCAACAGCTCGATGGTGGGTGTGATGATGCGGATCGGAACGGCGGCGATATGGGTCGCTTTGGCAGGCGTTTTTTCGCTGCCGGCGTCCGGGGCATACGCGCAGGACGCGCGGCGGCAGGCTTCGCAGGCGGCGCAGCCTGCCGCGGCCGAAATCTCCGCGCAGCGGCGGTTCCGGCCGCCGCAGACACGCCTGCGCGTCCAGCCCTATTACGAACCGAACCCCGAGGGCGTCTATCCCCGGTACTACCCCGGCCGCAACGCGGTGCGCGAATGCAACGCCACCTACGTGCAGGAATACCGGCCGAGCGGCACGGTAATCGTGCCGCGCATGAGCTGCTTCTGGCGTCCGGGCTAGTTTAGCGAAATTTGCCGTCGGGCGATTGTCGGAAGCGCTGCCGTGCGGCGTCGATCCGTCCCGCGCCGCGGAGTTTGATCAAGCCACGCCTTTTGCATCGGAGAGTGTCTCATGGCGAAGCGGATCGGCGCAGCCATCCTGGCGGCCACGTTGACGCTCGGCGGCTCAGTCGCGGGCAATGCCGCGTCGGCGGTTCCGTCGCAGACCGTGACGCAAAAACCGCAAACGGGCGGACCGACCGACGTCAGCGCACGCCTCCGCATCCAGCATCAGCACCGCGCCATCCATCGGCAAACTTATCGGCCTTATTATTACGACCGGCCTGTTTACTACGCGCCGGCGCCGTTCTTCCCGTTCCTTGGGCTCGGCTACGGACCCTGGTGGTGAGGCGGGAGCCTCGTCAGCGAACGGTCAAAGTTCCGAGACGCAAATCCCTTCGCCAATAACGCGGTCGATCATCGTCAGCTTTACGATGACATGAGCAGTCATCTCCAATCCCTATTCCAAATGAGCGCGATTTTTTTGCGCTTCGCTGCGTAGGTTGAGATTGCGGCGCGCACATTCATGGCGCGTTCACGTGCCCATCTTTATTTTAATGTTGGGATCGATCGCAAATGAACCTGCCGAAGTCAGGCCATTCTCTTGGCCCGGGCTTTCGTTGCCTGAATTCAGGGAGGTCTCACACATGATCAGCATTAATTCAGGGAGGTCTCACACATGATCAGGATTTTGGATTCCGGGCGCGGCGCTGTCCGTCGTCTCGGCTTTGCAGCTGCCGCGATGCTGGCGCTGTCAACCGTTCCGCAACGCGCCGAAGCGCTCTCGCTGATCAATCCGGGTGCTGTCTCCGCGGCGAAACTTGGCGCCGACGGGCTGACGACCGAAGTCCGCGGTGGACATGGCGGAGGTGGAGGAGGTTTCCACGGCGGTGGAGGTGGCGGAGGCTTCCACGGCGGTGGCGGTTTCCATGGCGGCGGAGGTTTTCACGGCGGCGGCTTCCACGGTGGTGGCGCCGTATTCCATGGCGGCGGGTTTCGCGCCGGACCGGTCTTCCATGGCGGCGGCCATCGATACAGCGGCCTTCGCTATGGCGGCTATCGATTTGCGCACCACCATCACTTTCACCGGCGCTTCTTCTATGGCGCGTCATATTACCCGTATGACGATTACCCCTATTATTATTCGTACCGTCGCTGCCGGGTGATCTTGACCCATTACGGCCCGCGCCGCGTCTGCCACTATCGCCATTGGCACCACCACTGGCACCATCATTATCGTTACCACCGGCATCACCACATCCATTGGTAAGCGTCGAGACGTCCGCTGAAATGAAACAGGCGCCCGAAAGGGCGCCTGTTCTATCGATGCCGGGCGAGGGCTACCCCCGATCCCAGTTCTTGAATTTCCATCGCTTGATCTTCCAGGGCGTTAGAGTCTCCAGTCGCCACTGCTCCCAGCGGTCCGGCGGCCAATGACTGAGACGAGAGGTTTCCTTGACCACGGGCTCGGCGGCGGTTCGGACGACGCGACGGCGGACCTGCCGCGTCGCTTCGCTGATCATATCGACGAATTCGGACTTGTCGGACATTGTTCGACTCCTCGCGAGCTGCCAAGCCTGCCTCGAACCAGTCTGCCTCCAACACCTTAACGAGTTGCTTCGGGAACGCCTCGAGGTTGAGCGAAGGGAGAAATCTACCGCCACTCCCGGATGTCGACGAAATGCCCGGCGATCGCCGCGGCCGCCGCCATGGCCGGCGAGACCAAATGGGTGCGGCCCTTGAATCCCTGGCGGCCCTCGAAATTGCGGTTCGAGGTCGAGGCGCAGCGCTCTTCGGGCTTGAGCTTGTCTGGATTCATGGCGAGGCACATCGAGCAGCCCGGCTCGCGCCATTCGAAGCCGGCCTTGAGGAAGATCTTGTCGAGGCCTTCGGCTTCCGCCTGCTCCTTCACGATGCCGGAGCCCGGCACCACCATGGCGTTGACATGGCCGTTGACGGTCTTGCCCTCGGCAACCTTCGCCGCCGCGCGCAGATCCTCGATCCGGCCGTTGGTGCAGGAGCCGATGAAGACGCGATCGAGCTTGATGTCGGTGATTTTTGTTCCCGCCTTCAGGCCCATGTAGTTCAGCGCGCGGTGCTTCGACAGCCGCTTGGCCTCGTCGGCGATCTCATCGGGGTCGGGCACGAAGCCGGTGATCGACACCACGTCCTCGGGCGAAGTGCCCCAGGTCACGATCGGCGGCAGTTTTGCGGCATCCAGCCTGATCTCGTGATCGAAATGGGCGCCGTCGTCGCTTCGCAGCGTATCCCAGTAGCGCATCGCGGCGTCCCAGTTGGCGCCCTTCGGCGCCTTCGGGCGGCCCTTGAGGAATTCAAACGCCTTTTCATCGGGCGCGATCAGGCCGGCGCGGGCGCCGCCCTCGATCGACATGTTGCAGACCGTCATGCGGCCTTCCATGGACAGCGCACGGATGGCATCGCCGGCGTATTCCAGCACATAGCCGGTGCCGCCGGCGGTGCCGATCTCGCCGATGATGGCCAGGATGATGTCCTTGCCGGTGACGCCGTCGGGCAATTTGCCGTCGACGACCGCGCGCATGTTTTTCGCCTTTTTCTGGATCAGGGTTTGCGTCGCCAGCACGTGTTCCACTTCCGACGTGCCGATGCCGTGCGCCAGCGCACCGAACGCGCCATGCGTGGAGGTGTGGCTGTCGCCGCAGACGATGGTGGTGCCGGGCAGGGTAAAGCCCTGCTCGGGGCCGATGACGTGGACGATGCCCTGACGCTTGTCGAACTCGTTGTAATATTCGATGCCGAATTCCTTGGCGTTATGGGCCAGTGCCGCGATCTGCTCGATGCTTTCAGGGTCCGGATTGGGCTTCGAGCGGTCGGTAGTCGGAACATTGTGATCGACCACGGCCAGCGTCTTCTCCGGCGCGTGAACCTTGCGCCCCGTCGTGCGCAGGCCTTCGAAGGCCTGCGGCGAAGTCACCTCGTGGACGAGGTGGCGATCGATATAGAGCAGGCAGGTGCCGTCATCGGCTTCGTGCACCAAATGGTCATTCCAGATCTTGTCGTACAGCGTGGTGGGTTTGGACATGAGTGTGAGCCCTCGAGGAAATTTGCGTGAGCAGGAAAGCGCGGTTACGCGCGAAACAGTCGAGATATCGGCGCGGCGTCAGAGCGCGCGCGAAAGTTCCGAGGTCGCCGAGGTCGCGAACCGTCCGAAAAAGCGGCCGGGCAGGCGGCTGCGATCGTCGATCACGATCCGTGAGACGATGAGGCAAGCGATGCTGGTCTGATCTGGAACCATTGGGTTTTCTACCACAGCGTCGGCCATCGCGACAATCAATCGATAGCTAGATAGGTATGGCGCAACAAAAAAGCGCGGGGTTGAGCCCGCGCTTTTCGTCAAATCCATGGTGCGCGGCGATTACTCGCCGACGGCAGCGGCAGTGGCAGCCGGGCGATCGGACTTCTTCTCGACGATGCGGGCCGACTTGCCGCGCAGGTTGCGCAGGTAATAGAGCTTGGCGCGGCGCACCTTGCCGCGGCGCACCACCGTGATCGAGTCGATCATCGGCGACATCACCGGGAATACGCGTTCCACGCCTTCGCCGTAGGAAATCTTGCGAACCGTGAAGCTCTCATTGAGCCCGCCGCCGGAGCGGCCGATGCAGACACCTTCATAGGCCTGCACGCGCGAACGGTCACCTTCGACGACCTTGACGTTGACGATCACGGTGTCGCCGGGGCCAAAATCCGGAATGGTTTTGGTGGCGGCCAATTTGTCGAACTGCTCTTTTTCGAGCTGTTGAATAAGGTTCATCGCAAAATCTCCATCGGCGGCGCGCCCCAGCCGCCAAGGCACGGGCTGCGCGGGTGTTCGTTATCCTGTAGCGCGTATTCCGCAAAGGTGGACACCGGTTTTGCGGAAAGAATACGCGCCACTCAAAAAATCGAGCATTTTCTTGCGGCAAAACCGGAATGCCACTTTGCCGGAAAATGCTCGGTGCGCGGATTTGGCGCTCGTATACGGCAAAGGCGGCGGCTTGTCACCCTTCCGTCGTGTTTTTTGGGCGTTTTTGCCGAGGCGCGGACGGGGCTTGCCTGGCGGCCCAGAGGTCCGGCCGCCGGGCCCGGGTCAGGGCCTCGGCCTCGGCCTGCCGCCAGGCCGCGATCTTGGCGTGATCGCCGGACAACAGGATTTCCGGAATGGTGCGGCCCTCGAAGTCCTGGGGGCGGGTATATTGCGGGTATTCCAGTAGTCCTTCGGAAAAGCTCTCCTCGGCCCCGGAAGCCGGCTTTCCCATGACGCCCGGCAACAGCCGGACACAGGCATCGATCACCGCAAAGGCAGCGATTTCGCCCCCGGACAGCACATAGTCGCCGATCGAAACCTCTTCGAGCCGGCGAGCCTCGATTACGCGCTGGTCGATGCCCTCGAACCGGCCGCAGACGATCAGGGGGCCGGGCCCGGCGGCGAGTTCCCTAACCCACGACTGGGTCAATGGCCGACCCCGCGGGCTCATCAATAGCCTTGGTCGATCCCTTGGACGGTCGGCAGCACTATCCGCGGCATCGATCGCAGCCGCCAGCACGTCGGCCCGCAGCACCATGCCGGGTCCGCCCCCGGCCGGCGTATCGTCGACGCTGCGGTGGCGGTCGGTGGCGGAATCCCTGATGTCGCGCGCCTCCAGCGCCCACAGGCCCGACGCCAGCGCCTTGCCGGCAAGGCTCGCGCCGAGGGGGCCGGGGAACATCTCCGGAAACAGGGTGAGGACGGTTGCTCGCCAGGGGATTATCTCGGCAGCCATGCTCAGTCGTCCGCACTGGAGGGATTGTCGCCCTCGATTTCGTCAGGCATTTCGATCACCACGCGTCCGCCTGGGACATCGACCATCGGCACCACGGCATTGGTGAACGGCAGCAGTAGGGTCGACCCGCTGGGCGGCGCGATCTCGATGATGTCGCCGGCACCGAAATTATGGATGGCGATGACGCGGCCGAGCGGTTCATTGGCGGTATTCACCGCGGCAAGCCCGATCAGGTCGGCGTGGTAATATTCATCCTCATCGGTGTCGGGCAGTTTTTCCCGCGCGACATAGAGTTCGATGCCGTTGAGACGCTCGGCCTCCTCGCGCGTGGCAACGCCTTTCAGCGTCGCCACCAGATGGCCCTTTGCCTCGCGCGCGCTCGTGACCTCGAACTGACGCGCGCCGTCTTTTGTCACCAGCGGACCGTAGGCCTTCACCGCCAACGGGTCTTCGGTGAACGTCCACAGTTTCAACGCGCCGCGCACGCCATGCGCGGCGCCGATCCGGGCGACGCAAATCGGTGCTGCCACTGTCGCAGCCCCGTTACGCGTCAGGCCGTCTTGGCGGCGGCTTCGGCCTGCGCCTTGCGCTCCTTGCGCGGCACGGCCCTTTCCGGATTGTTGCGGGCGGCACGTTTCACGACGCCGGCGGCATCGAGGAAGCGCGTCACGCGGTCCGACGGCTGCGCGCCCTTGGCGAGCCAGGCCTTGACCTTGTCCATGTCGAGCTTCAGCCGTTCGGCGTTGTCCTTCGGCAGCAGCGGGTTGAAATGGCCGAGACGCTCGATGAAGCGGCCGTCGCGCGGAAAGCGGGAGTCGGCGACGACGACGTGATAGACCGGACGCTTCTTGGTGCCTGCGCGCGCGAGGCGGATAACGACTGACATTTTGGTCTCCTTTGAGGTGTCTGTTCGAATGGTTGAGTGAATTGATCGCGATTATTTTTTCTTGCCGAGGCCGGGGAAACCGCCGAGGCCCGGCAGGTTCGGCTTGCCGCTCAAGCCGGTGAGGCCAGGCAGATTCGGCAGGCCCTGCCGCAAGCCTGCGGGAAGATCCTTCGGCAGCGCGGGCATGCCCCCGGGACCTGCGCCACCGGGCATTTTTTCGGTCAGCGCCTTCATCTGCTCGGGCGAGGGCGTGCCGCCGCCAAAGCCCATCGCCTGGGCGATGCCGGCCATCGGGCCGCGCTTGCCGGAGCCCATGGCCTTCATCATGTCGGCCATGTTGCGATGCATCTTCAGGAGCTTGTTGAGGTCTTCGACCTTGCCGCCGGCGCCCGCGGCAATGCGCTTCTTGCGGCTGGCTTTGAGGATATCGGGATGCTTGCGCTCCTGCCGCGTCATCGAATCGATCAGCGCGACCTGGCGCTTCAGGATCCTGTCGTCGATGCCGGCGTTGGCAATCTGGTTCTTCATCTTGGCGATGCCGGGCATCATGCCCATCAACCCGCTGATGCCGCCCATATTGGCCATCTGCAGCAATTGCTCGCGCATGTCCGACAGGTCGAACTGGCCTTTGCGCATCCGTTCGGCGGTGCGCGCCGCCTTCTCGGCGTCGATATTGGCGGCGGCCTTCTCGACCAGCGACACCACGTCGCCCATCCCGAGGATGCGTCCCGCGATCCGGCTGGGATGAAAATCCTCCAGCGCGTCGGTTTTTTCACCGGTACCGATCAGTTTTATGGGCTTGCCCGTCACCGCGCGCATCGACAGTGCAGCGCCGCCGCGGCCGTCGCCATCGACCCGCGTCAGTACGATGCCGGTCAGCCCGACGCGCTGGTCGAAGGATCGCGCCAGATTCACGGCGTCCTGGCCGGTCAGGGAGTCCGCGACCAGCAGCACTTCATGCGGATTGGCGGTGGCTTTGATCTCGGCCGCCTCCGTCATCATCTCTTCATCGAGCGTGGTGCGGCCGGCGGTGTCGAGCAGAACCACGTCGTAGCCGCCGAGCTTTCCGGCCTCCAGCGCGCGTTTGGCGATCTGGGTCGGCTTCTGGCCGGCGACGATCGGCAGGGTCGGGATATCGAGGTCGCGCCCGAGCACCGCGAGCTGCTCCATCGCCGCCGGGCGATAGATGTCGAGCGAAGCCATCAGCACCTTGCGCTTGTCGCGCTGGGTCAAACGGCGGGCGAGTTTTGCGGTGGTGGTGGTCTTGCCAGAGCCTTGCAGGCCGACCATCATGATCGCGACCGGCGGTACCGCGTTGAGGTCGATGGTCTGGCCGTCGGACCCCAGCATGGCGACCAGTTCGTCGTGGACGATCTTGACCACCATCTGGCCGGGGGTCACCGACTTGACGACGGTCGCGCCGACCGCCTGTTCGCGAACGCGATCGGTGAAGCTGCGGACGACATCGAGCGAAACGTCCGCCTCGAGCAGCGCGCGGCGCACCTCGCGCATCGCGGCATCGACGTCGGCTTCGGACAGCGACCCGCGCCCCGTCAGCCGATCGAGAATGCCACCAAGCTTTTCCGACAGATTGTCGAACAATGCCGTTGTTCCTTGCCTAGGCGCTGCGTCAGTCACCGCCGTCATACCCCGCGAAAGCGGGGTATCCAGTACGCCGCAGCTTCTCGGCTCAAGCGAGCTGCTCTGGGATACTGGATCACCCGCTTTCGCGGGGTATGACGACCACTTTACTATCTCGGCATAGTGCCGAGCCGATCAACCAAACACTTTCGCGCCCGAGGGCGCATCGCGCTGTCGGGCGTTAACCTCCGGCCTCAGGGACCGGGCGGCGGGTCGAAAAGATGAGTCCTTCCGATGAATTCCGCGGGTTAAACCCCCGCGAGGCCCAAAAGTCAAGGAAAGTCGCGGCCCGATGGCGGCTTCGTGAAGCCCGGTACCCGGTGTACCCCCTTGCGAAGGTGGAAGTTTTTGGGACCAATCGGGTCCATGAGCTCAGCAGACAATACCTATTCCGGCCCCGTTTCCGATCACTTCGACGGCCGGCAGTTTTTCGATCCCGATGGCGCGCCGCCCAAATCCCTTCGCGAGGTGCTGCGCTGGCAGTTCAGTCGCGACCGCCAGCGCCAGGTCTGGCCTGAATGGGCGCCGAGCCCGCATGCCGACACCCCGCCGGCCCGCGTCGACGGCGGCAAGGTGCGGCTGTCGTTTGTCGGCCATGTCAGCTGGTTGATCCAGACCGCGGGGCTGAACATCCTGGTCGATCCCGTATGGTCGGAGCGCGCCTCGCCGGTACGCTGGGCCGGACCACGGCGCCATAACGACCCCGGCATTGCCTTCGACGCGCTGCCACCGATCGACGTCGCGCTGGTGTCGCATGGTCATTACGACCATCTCGATATCGCCACGCTGTCGAAACTCTCGGCAAAATTCTCGCCGCGGGTGATCACGCCGCTCGGCAACGACGTCGCCATGCGCCGCGCCGACGACAAGGTCAGGGCCGAACCGTTCGACTGGCACGACCGCGTCGACCTCGGCAATGGCATCGCGGTAACGCTGGTGCCGACCCGGCACTGGACGGCGCGCGGGCTGTTCGACCGCAACAAAGCGCTGTGGGCGAGTTTTGTACTGGAGACGCCGGCCGGCAAGATCTACATCGTGTGCGATTCCGGTTATGGCTCGGGCAAGCATTTTCGCGATGTCGGGCAAGCGCACGGCCCACTGCGCCTGGCGATATTGCCGATCGGCGCCTATGAGCCGCGCTGGTTCATGCGCGACCAGCACATGAATCCGTCGGATGCCGTGAAGGCGCTCGACGATTGCGGCGCCCAAGCCGCGCTGGCGCACCATCACGGCACGTTTCAGCTCACCGATGAAGCCATCGACGCTCCCCTTACCGCGCTGCATGCTGCGCTGGATGACGCGAAGATCCCGCGGGAGCGGTTTGTGGCGCTGAATCCGGGGCAGGTATTCGAAATCTAGTCGCCGTCCCGGCCAAGCGAAGCGCGAGCCGGGACCATAACCACCAATCTGAATTATTGGAAAAGACTCGACCAACGGCTTCGCTTAGCCACGGAAGCCGGTGGTTATGGATCCCTGCTTGGCGCCTTCGGTAAAGCTTCGGCGGCCCACCGTCATGACCCCCGGCGAAGCCTTGGCGTAGACGGGTCGCAGGGACGACATTCTACGGCCCCGCCTGCTTGATCGCCCAGGACACGCTCACCGTCACCTGCAGCGTCTCTTCGCCCTGGGCGACCGGTGTCGGGGACACCGCCATGCCCGCGGCCATCTTGCGAAAGGGCATCGGGCCGGGGGCGCCTTGCTCGGAGATGTCGAGCGGCGCGCCCAGCGTGACGCCGGCGGCCTTGGCATAGATCTCGGCCTTGCGGCGGGCATCGGCGACAGCCTGTCCGCGGGCGTCATCCAGAAGCTTTGACGCGTTGGACACGGAAAAACCGATGCCGCCGATATTGGTCGCGCCGGCGCCTACCAGAATATCGATGGTGCTGGCGACCTTTGGGATGTCGTGCAATCGGACGGTGACGCGATTACTGGCCTGGTAGCCGACGACGGGAGACGGTCCGGGGCGGTTTGGCGCGTATTGCGGTTGCAGCGACAGCCGCGAGGTCTGGATATCCTTCTCGTCGATGTTGGCGGCCTTCAGCGCCAGCAACAGCTTGCCCATCGCCGCGTTGTTGGCATCGGATGCGTCGCGCGCGGTCTTGGCGTCCGAGGTGACGCCGGCCTCGATCTCCGCCCGATCCGGCGCCACCGATATGGTGGCTTCGCCGCTGACGGTGATCATCGGCGGCGGCATGGTCTGCGCCAGTGCAGGCGTAGCAAGCAACACGCTCGCGAAAATGGCGGCGGCGGGCGGAGTGCGATGTCCCATAAATCTCATTTCAGCGGCACGTAGACGTTGATGACCAGCTTGTCTTCCGCGGTCTTCAGGGGGTCGGTGAGGTATTCCTCGATAAAAGTGTCCTTGGCTTCGAGCTTCTTGTCGTCGAGGTGATTGGTGATGGCCTCATAGGTGTTGTCCATGTTGTCGTAGGACCCGCGATGGACGAATTTCAGGGCCTTGCCGTCGGGCGATTTGCCCATGCTCATGGCCTTGGTCAGGTTTTTCGGCTCCTGATCGACAGGGATTTCAGCCAGGTAGGTGAACCCGGTATCGTCGGTGGAGGTGTAGACGATCATCGCGTTGCCTGACGCCTTGATGCCCTGCTTGTCGAGCAGCGCGGAAAGCGACTTGAAGGAATCGATCAGGGTGTCGAACGCCGAATCCCAGTTGGCATTGCCCTTGAGGACGACGACCGTCTTGGGCTCCAGCGTGATCTGCTCGCCGAAGGGGTCGGCGGTTTGCAGCGGCGCGGCGGCGGGGGGCGTCGCGGGGGTCTCGGCGGCCGCCGGCGGGCTGGCGGGTGCCGGCGACGGGCTCGCGGCCGGAGCCGGGCTTGCCGCGGGAGCCGGGGTTTCCGAGGCGGCAGGTGCCGCGGGAGAGGCCGCCGGCGCCGGCGATTGCGCCAGCGCGTTGCCAAGGCCCACCGAAATCGCTGCGATCGGGATCAGCGCGAGCATGACAAGGCGAAACGAGCGGCGGCAAATCATTCGGTCTTCTCCAAAGCCTTAAATTCTGGCGGCGGCCCGCCCATGTGTCCGGGGTTGAGGTTCCGGTTCACGCCGGCGAGGTTGCCGCCATGCTAACACGCAGGCGCAGCTTTCGTCCCATGAGAGTTATTTCATGGGGCTCCCATGCAGGCAGGGGGCGTCGACACAGATTCACCACACTGGCCAATCCGTCGTCATTCGCCATATAAAGCAGGCGGAGTTCAGGGAATGCCATGAGCGCGCTCGCCAACCACAGCTTCACCAAGATGAATGGCATAGGCAACGAGATTGTCGTGGTGGATCTGCGCGACAAGTCCGCCGCCGTCACGGCCGAGGAGGCGCGCGCCGTGGCCTCGCCTGCCGGCGTGCCTTACGACCAGCTGATGGTGCTGCAGCCGCCGCGTCTGAACGGCACCGAGGCCTTCATCCGCATCTACAACAATGACGGTTCGGAGGCCGCCGCCTGCGGCAACGGCATGCGCTGCGTGGCGCGGCGGCTGTTCGAGGCCACTGGCCAGACGGCCGCCACCTTCGAGACCAAGGCCGGGCTATTGAATTGCTGGCAGGGCGCCGACGGGCTCTACACCGTCGATATGGGTCCGCCGAAATTCGGCTGGAAGGACATTCCGCTGGCGGAGGAATTTCGCGACACGCGATCGATCGAATTGCAGATCGGGCCGATCGACGCGCCGGTGCTGCACACCCCGTCGGTGGTCAGCATGGGCAACCCGCACGCGATCTTCTGGGTCGACGACGTCAACGCCTACGATCTCGGCCGCTTCGGGCCGCTCCTGGAAAATCATCCGATCTTCCCGGAGCGCGCCAATATCACGCTGGCCCATATCGTCGATCGCGACCACATCACCATCCGCACCTGGGAGCGCGGCGCCGGTCTGACAAAGGCTTGCGGCTCGGCGGCCTGCGCCACCGCGGTGGCGGCGGCCCGGCTGAAGCGCGCCAACCGCGTCGTCCAGATCGCGCTTCCGGGCGGCGAACTCGCCATCGAATGGCGCGAGGGCGACGACCACGTGCTGATGATGGGGAGTGCGACCTTCGAGTATGAAGGCCGTTTCGATCCGGCGCTGTTTTCCTCCGTCGCCTGAGATGAGCGTCGAGATCGTCACCTTCGGCTGCCGCCTCAACGCCTTCGAATCCGAGGTGATTGCGCGGCAGGCTGAGAGCGCCGGGCTGACCGACACCATCGTGGTCAACAGTTGCGCGGTGACCAATGAAGCCGTGGCGCAGGCGCGGCAATCGATCCGGCGGCTGAAGCGCGAGCGGCCCTCGGCCCGGATCGTGGTCACCGGGTGCGCGGCGCAGACCCAGGCCGGGATGTTCGCTGGCATGGCCGAGGTCGATCGCGTGCTTGGCAATGACGACAAGATGCGCGGCGAGGCCTGGCGCGCCGCGCGCGTCGCGCTGGACGGCGCGGCGAAATTCGGCGTCGAAGCCAGCGAAAAGATCGCGGTCGCCGACATCATGGCCGTCAGGGAAATGGCGCCGCATTTGCTGGAGGGGTTTCAGAAGGGCCTGCCGCGGGTATTCGTGCAGGTGCAGAACGGCTGCGACCACCGCTGCACCTTCTGCATCATTCCCTATGGCCGCGGCAATTCGCGGTCGGTGCCGATGGGCGCGGTGGTCGAACAGGTCCGCGCGCTGGTCGAGCGTGGCCATGCCGAGATCGTGCTGACCGGCGTCGACCTCACCAGCTACGGCGCCGATCTTCCGGGCGCCCCAAAGCTCGGGCAACTGACAAAACAGATTCTGCGGCATGTGCCGGAATTGAAGCGATTGCGGATATCATCGATCGATTCCATCGAGGTCGACCGCGACCTGCTCGATGTAATCGCGGACGACAAGCGGCTGATGCCGCATCTGCATCTGTCAATGCAGTCCGGCGACGATTTGATCCTGAAGCGGATGAAGCGGCGGCACTCGCGCGCCGATGCTATAGCGTTCTGCGCACAGGTGCGGCGCTTGAGGCCGGATATCGCGCTCGGTGCCGACATCATCGCGGGGTTTCCGACCGAAACCGAAGAGATGTTTTGTCAATCGCAGGACCTGGTGGAGGAATGCGGCCTCACCTTCCTCCACGTCTTTCCCTATTCACCGCGGCCGGGCACGCCGGCGGCGCGAATGCCGCAGGTTAACGGCAATGAAATTCGCGAGCGCGCCAGACGGCTGCGCGCAACGGGTGAAGCCAGCTTGCAGAAGCGATTGGCGTCGGAGCTTGGGCATACGCGGCAGGTGCTGATCGAGAGCGCCAGTCAGGGGCGTACCGAGCATTTTATTCCTTTTGCCATCACAGGCGAAACGCCGGGCGCGGTGCGGGCGCTTGTGATTACCGGAAACGATGGTGCGCGGCTGACCTCAGACGGTCGTCGCCCGGCTTGACCGGGCGATCCAGTACGCCGCGGCCTCTCGGTTGATCACGAACGTCTCTGGAATGCTGGATCATCCGTTTTCGCGGATGACGACAACGGTGGTTGTGGCCAGAGCGGCAGCGCGCTCGCAAATGACGAGCTTCACTCCCCATTCCATCCGCACACCCTGAGCCGCTCCTGCAGATGAGCCGGCGCCGGTGCCACCACGCGCACCGGGTCCTTGTTGCGGGATATCGGGATCACGATCTCGCGGGAATGCAGATGCAGGTGCGGTTCGCCGAAACGGGGACCGTTGCCGTAGATGTTGTCGCCGAAAATCGGCCAGCCCATGGCGGCGCAGTGCACGCGCAATTGATGGGTGCGGCCGGTGACCGGCTCCAGTGCGAGCCAGGTCAGCCCGTCGCCACGTCCCAGCACCTTCCAGTTGGTGACGGCTTTCTGCCCTTCCGGATCGGGCTTCTGCCACCAGCCGCGCTCGGCGTTGAGGCGGCCAAGCGGCATGTCGATAGTGCCCTCGTCCTCGGCCGGGCCGCCCTCGACCACCGCCCAATAGGTCTTTGAAATCTTGCCATGCTTGAATAGCAGGCCGAGCGACGCGGTTGCCTTGCGATGGCGTCCCAATACGAGGCACCCGGAAGTATCGCGGTCGAGCCGGTGGGCGAGAACCGGCGGGCGCGGCAGGCCGAAGCGCAAGCCGTCGAAGGAGGATTCCAGATTGGCGCCGCCGTTGGGGCCGCGATGGACCGGCAGCCCGGCGGGCTTGTCGATCACCAGCATCAGCCCGTCGCGATGGAGCACGCGGGCCTGGATTTCCTCCGCGGTCAATTCGGGAACTTCGGTCAAGCGTTCGAGACTTTCGCTCATGGCGCGAAACCGCTAACACAGCCCCGCCATGAACGACACTCCGGAAACGACAAAACTGAGCTGGTGGCGGCGGCTGTCCAGCGGCCTGAAGCGCACCTCGACTTCGCTCGGGACGGCGGTGGCCGATCTCGTCACCAAGCGCAAGCTCGACCGCGCCATGCTTGAGGATATCGAGGACGTGCTGCTGCGTGCCGATCTCGGAACCGAGGTGGCCTCGCGCATTTCGGCGGCGGTAGGCCACGGCCGTTACGACAAGTCGATCTCGGCCGCCGACGTAAAATCGGTGGTCGCGACCGAAGTCGAGAAGGTGCTTTCGCCGGTAGCAAAGCCGCTTGCCGTCGACGAGACCAAGAAGCCGTTCGTCATCCTCGTGGTCGGCGTCAACGGCTCCGGCAAGACCACCACCATCGGCAAGCTGGCGGCAAAACTTTCCGCCGAAGGCCGCAAGGTGATGCTGGCCGCCGGCGACACCTTTCGCGCCGCCGCGATCGAGCAGTTGAAGATCTGGGGCGAGCGCACCAAATCACCGGTCATCGCGGGCGCGCAGGGTTCGGATTCCGCGAGCCTGGCCTTCAACGCGCTGACGGCGGCGCGTGAGGGCAAGCTCGACGTGCTGCTGGTCGACACCGCCGGCCGGCTGCAGAACAAGGCCGAGCTGATGAACGAGCTTGAAAAGGTGGTTCGCGTCATCAAGAAGGTCGATGCCTCCGCGCCGCATGCGGTGCTGCTGGTGCTGGACGCCACGGTCGGACAGAATGCGCTGTCGCAGGTCGAGGCGTTCCACCGTACCGCGGGCGTTACGGGCCTCGTCATGACGAAACTCGACGGCACCGCGCGTGGCGGCATCCTGGTGGCGCTGGCGGAGAAACACAAACTGCCGGTGCATTTCATCGGCGTCGGCGAGGGCGTCGACGATCTCGCTGCCTTCACCGCGCGGGATTTTGCCCAGGCCATCGCAGGGATTGAATAAATGGACAAAACGACGCCGCATCCACTGCTCAAGCTCTTGACCGAGCTTGGTCCGCTCCTGGTGTTTTTCGGCGCCAACGCCAGGTTCGGCCTGTTCGCCGCCACCGGCGCCTTCATGGTAGCGATCGTGGCCGCGATCGTCGCGTCCTATGTGGTGACGCGGCATGTGCCGCTGATGGCGTTGGTTACCGGCGTCGTCGTCATCGTGTTCGGCACGCTGACGCTGGTGCTGCACGACGAGACCTTCATCAAGGTCAAGCCCACCATCATTTACGGCCTGTTCGCCGCGATCCTCGGCGGCGGGCTGTTGTTCGGCCGCTCCTTCATCGCGATCATGTTCGACCAGATGTTCAACCTGACGCCGCGGGGCTGGCGCATCCTCACCGCGCGCTGGGCGCTGTTCTTTTTGGGAATGGCGATCCTGAACGAGATCATCTGGCGCACCCAGAGCACCGATTTCTGGGTCGCCTTCAAGGCGTTCGGCGTGATTCCGCTGACCATGATCTTCGCGATCGCGCAGATGCCGCTGACCAAGCGCTATCATCTGGAGCCGGCGTCGCTGGAAGCGAGCGACGCGGCGGAGGGGGATGTGAGCAAGGGCTAAGCAGACAAAGGCAAAAATTAATTTGAAACGAAGTGTGTTCAGCCGGCTCGCATCGGCAGCCCCAGGAGTTACGGGGGTCTACGACCCCGCCTTGAGCGCCTTGTCGATCTCGACCTTGAGCACGGTGTTGATATTATCCGATGTCACCGGGCCGACCATCTTGTAGACGATGGTGCCTTCGCGGCCGACGATGAAGGTCTCGGGCACGCCATAGACGCCCCATTCGATCGCGGCGCGGCCGTTGCCGTCGACGCCGACGAAGCCGTAGGGGTTGCCGTAGCGGCCGAGGAAGCGCCGCGCATTGTCGGGGGCGTCCTTGTAGTTGATGCCGATCACCTGCAGCCGCTTGTCGCGGCCAAGCTGGGTCAACAGCGGCGCCTCATCGTGGCAGGGGATGCACCACGAAGCCCAGACGTTGACGACGCTGACCTTGCCTTTGAAGATGGCCGGGTCGAGCCCCGGCACCTGTGCGCCGCCATCGACCAGCCCCGCCAGCGGCGGCAGCGGCGTCTGCGGCGCCGGATGGCCGATCAGGGCCGAGGGGATATGCGAGGGATCGCCGGTGCCTAGGCGGAACCAGAACAGCGCGACCAGCGCCGCGAAGGCGATCAGCGGCAGCGCCATCAGCCAGGATCGGCTTGAAGTCGGGCGCGCCGGCGGAGTACCGCTTCTCGATGTCTCGCTCATTTCATATCCACCGCGCTGCGCCCGGAACGCCTGACCACGCCCGACGCGTCGAGCTCGCGCAGGCGCGACTTCTGGCGGCGATAATCGATTGCGATCCAGGCAATAAGAACAAGCACCACTGCTGTGACCAGCACATAGGAGGTCACGATGAAGGAAGTGTAGGGACCGAGCCACATCGTGTTCACGCCGATCGCCGGCTGGCTTGCATCATCTGCAAGCTGCGCACCCGGCGGCGCAGGATTTCGTTGCGCATCGCCGCCAGATGCAGCGTGAGGAATAACAGCGAGAACGCTACCGCCATCACCAGCAGCGGGATCAGGAAGGCGCGATCGAGCGCGGGCCCGCCCATCCGCAACACCGACGACGGCTGGTGCAGCGTGTTCCACCAGTCGACCGAGAACTTGATGATCGGCAGATTGATGGCGCCGACCAGCGTCAGCACCGCCGCGGCACGCGCGGCGCGGGAGGGATCTTCAACCGCCCGCCATAGCGCGATCAAGCCGAGATACATCAGAAACAGGATCAGCACCGAGGTCAGCCGCGCGTCCCATTCCCAATAGGTGCCCCACATCGGCCGGCCCCACAGCGAGCCTGTCACCAGCGCAAGAAACGTGAAGGAGGCCCCGATCGGGGCGGCGGCCTTGGCGGCGACGTCCGCGAGCGGATGCCGCCACACCAGCGTGCCCAGCGAGGCCAGGCTCATCACGCCCCAGACGAACATCGAAAGCCATGCATTCGGCACGTGGATGAACATGATCTTGACGGTGGCGCCCTGCTGGTAATCGTCCGGCGCCATGGCCGACTGGTAGAGACCGATCGCCAACAGGATCGCGGTTGTGCCCGCGAGCCAAGGCAAGACGCGCGCGGTCAGCGTCAGGAACCGGGTCGGGTTGGCGAGATCGATCAGCGTCATGGCACCCTGTTAATAGTCGTGGCCGCCAGAGGCAATCCGCATGAATGCGCTCCGCGAGAGTTGATCGAGGTCAAGTGATCCCAACGTCAATCCAGCCCGTGCCGCAGGCTGGCGGCGGCGGCGAACGGTCCGATGACGAAACTGATCAGCGACAGCGCGCACAGGATCGAAAACGGCGCGCCGAACGACAATCCCGATATCGCGGCCTGCGAGGCGGCGACGCCGAAGATCAGCACCGGTATCGACAGCGGCAGCACCAGCACCGCCAGCAACAGCCCGCCGCGATGCAGGGTCACGGCCAAAGCGGCGCCGATCATTCCGGTGAAGGTCAGCGCCGGTGTTCCCGCCAACAGCGTCAGGGCGACAGCCGACGTCGAGAGCGCATCGAGGTTCAAGAGGAGCCCCAGCACCGGCGTTGCGATCACCAGCGGCAGCCCGGCGGCCAGCCAGTGCGCCAGCGCCTTGGCGGCGCAGGCGAGTTCCAGCGGCGTGCGGCCCATCACGATCAGGTCGAGCGAGCCGTCGTCATGATCGGCGGTGAACAGCCGGTCGAGGGTGAGCAGGCTCGCCAGCAACGCGCCGAGCCAGAGGATCGCCGGTCCGAGCCGCGTCAGCAATGCGAGATCGGGGCCGACCGCGAACGGCATCAGCACCACCACGGTAAGGAAGAACAGGACGCCGATCAGCGCCCCGCCGCCGACTCGCAGCGAGATGGCGATGTCTCGCCGGATTAGCGCGGCAAGCGCGGTCACGACACGCCCCCGATCCGCAATTCGCGCGCGGCAAGGCCCAGCGGCGCGTGGGTGGCGGCGACGATCAGGCCGCCGGTCCTGAGGTGATCGCCCATCAGGCTTGCAAACAGGCTTTGGCCGCCGACATCGAGGGCGTTGGTGGGCTCGTCGAGCAGCCAGATCGGGCGCCGGACGGTCAAAAGCCGGGCGATCGAGAGCCGCCGCCGCTGGCCGGCCGACAGATAGGCCGCCGGCAGGGAAACCGCATGGTCGAGCCCAACCGCCGCAAGGCTCTCCTCGAGCCCTTCCCTGGTGTCGGAGCGCTCGCCGCCGAGAAAATCCCGCCAGAAGGACAGGTTTTCAAGGACGCTCAGCGCAGGCTTCAGCGCGTCGCGGTGCCCGAGATAATGGGCCTGTTCGGGCAGCGTCAGCTCGGCCTCGCCGCCTTCCAGGCCGATCGAACCGCCGGCGATCGCCAGAAGGCCGGCAATCATTCGCAACAACGAGGTCTTTCCCGATCCATTGGCGCCGATGATGGCCAGCGCCTCGCCCGAGGAAGCCTCGAAATCGAGGCCCGAGAACACGTCCCGGCCGCCTCTCACACACGTGACGCCACGTCCCGAGAGCCGCATTTTGCCCTTTCACAGCCCTCTAGAATTGATGGGTACCGCAGCAGAATTTTTGGGTGGCGCAGCGCTGCGGGACGATTGTCGGTGTGGCGGTGCCACCGGAATGATTCTATAAGCCGGAACCTGATGCAGCACACAATCCGCGTCTGCAAGCCATCGGGCCAACGCATGATGCAAGTTTGCTGACGGTGTTTAAATACCCTTGCCGGGTATAACTGACAATTGGGAATTCCTCATATGACCTCGCTCGACAGCTTCAAAAGCCAGAAGACCCTCAAGGTCGGCGGCAAGACCTATGTCTATTACAGCCTGCCCGCCGCCGAGAAGAACGGTCTGAAGGGAATCTCCAAGCTGCCCTATTCGATGAAGGTGCTCTTGGAAAACCTGCTGCGCAACGAAGATGGGCGCACCGTCAAGAAGGAAGACATCGTCGCGGTCTCGAAATGGCTGAGGAAGCGCAAGCTCGAGCATGAAATCGCATTCCGTCCGGCGCGGGTCCTGATGCAGGACTTCACCGGTGTGCCGGCGGTGGTCGATCTCGCGGCGATGCGCAACGCGATGCAGGCGCTCGGCGGCGACGCCGAAAAGATCAATCCGCTGGTGCCGGTCGATCTCGTCATCGACCACTCCGTGATCGTGAACTTCTTCGGCGACAACAAGGCGTTCGGCAAGAACGTGGTCGAGGAATACAAGCAGAACCAGGAACGCTACGAGTTCCTGAAATGGGGCCAGAAGGCGTTTTCGAATTTCTCCGTGGTGCCGCCCGGCACCGGCATCTGCCATCAGGTCAATCTCGAATATCTCGCGCAGACGGTCTGGACCCGCAAGGAGAAGATGACGGTCGGCAAGAAGAAAGGCACCTTCGAGGTCGCCTATCCGGACTCGCTGGTCGGCACCGATTCGCACACCACGATGGTCAACGGCCTCGCCGTGCTCGGCTGGGGTGTCGGCGGCATCGAGGCCGAAGCCTGCATGCTCGGCCAGCCGCTGTCGATGCTGCTGCCGGAAGTGGTCGGCTTCAAGCTCAAGGGCCAGATGAAGGAAGGCGTCACCGCCACCGACCTGGTACTGACGGTCACACAGATGCTGCGCAAGCAGGGCGTGGTCGGAAAATTCGTGGAATTCTACGGTCCCGGCCTCGACTATCTCTCGGTCGCGGACAAGGCGACCATCGGCAACATGGCGCCGGAATATGGCGCGACCTGCGGCTTCTTCCCGGTCGACGCCGAGACCATCGATTATCTCAAGACCTCCGGCCGCAAGTCCGACCGCGTCGCGCTTGTGACCGCCTACGCCAAGGCGCAGGGCCTGTTCCGTACCGCCAAGTCGCCCGATCCGGTCTTCACCGAAAAATTGATCCTCGATCTCGGCGACGTGGTGCCGTCGATGGCCGGACCGAAGCGGCCCGAAGGCCGTGTCGCGCTGCCCGCCGTGGCCGAGGGCTTTTCCGCGGCGATGACGAGCGAGTACAAGAAGGCCGCCGATGCATCGACGCGCTATGCGGTGGAGAACCGCAATTTCGATCTCGGCCATGGCGATGTGGTGATCGCGGCGATCACCTCCTGCACCAACACCTCCAATCCGAGCGTCCTGATCGGTGCCGGACTTCTGGCCCGCAATGCCGCGGCCAAGGGCCTGACCGCAAAGCCCTGGGTGAAAACCTCGCTGGCGCCGGGCAGCCAGGTGGTGGCGGAATATCTTTCCAATTCCGGCCTGCAGCTCGAGCTCGACAAGGTCGGCTTCAACCTGGTCGGTTTCGGCTGCACCACCTGCATCGGCAATTCCGGACCGCTGCCGGAAGATATTTCGAAGTCGATCAACGACAACGGCATCGTTGCTGCCGCCGTGCTGTCGGGTAACCGCAATTTCGAAGGCCGCGTCAGCCCCGATGTGCAGGCCAATTATCTCGCTTCGCCGCCGCTGGTCGTGGCCTATGCGCTGGCGGGAACGGTGACCAAGAATCTGGCCGTCGAGCCGATCGGGACCGGCAAGGACGGCAAGCCGGTGTACCTCAAGGACATCTGGCCGACGACGAAAGAGATCAACGCCTTCATGAAGAAATACGTCACCTCGGCGATCTTCAAGAAGCGCTATGCCGACGTATTCAAGGGCGACACCAACTGGCGCAAGATCAAGACTGTGGAGAGCGAAACCTATCGCTGGAACATGAGTTCGACCTATGTGCAGAACCCGCCTTATTTCGAAGGCATGAAGAAGGAGCCGGATCCGATCGTCGATGTGGTCGATGCGCGGATTCTGGCGATGTTCGGCGACAAGATCACCACCGACCACATCTCGCCGGCCGGCTCGATCAAGCTGACCTCGCCCGCGGGCAAATATCTGTCGGAACATCAGGTGCGTCCGGCCGACTTCAATCAATACGGCACGCGGCGCGGCAATCACGAAATCATGATGCGCGGCACCTTCGCCAATATCCGCATCAAGAATTTCATGCTGAAGGGCGCCGACGGCAATATCCCCGAGGGCGGCCTGACCAAGCACTGGCCCGACGGCGAGCAGATGTCGATCTACGAAGCGGCGATAAAGTATCAGGCCGAGCGGGTGCCGCTGGTGGTCTTCGCCGGCGCCGAATACGGCAATGGCTCGTCGCGGGACTGGGCCGCGAAGGGAACGCGGCTGCTCGGCGTTCGCGCGGTGATCTGCCAGAGTTTCGAGCGCATCCATCGCTCCAACCTCGTCGGTATGGGCGTGCTGCCGCTGACCTTCGAGGACGGCGCCTCCTGGCAGTCGATCGGCCTGAAGGGCGATGAGAAGGTGACGATCCGTGGCTTGCAGGGCGACCTCAAGCCGCGCCAGAAGCTGATCGCGGAGATCGTGTCGGGCGACGGCTCGCTGCAGCGCATTTCGCTGCTATGCCGGATCGATACGCTCGACGAGCTCGATTACTATCGAAACGGCGGCATCCTGCATTATGTGCTGCGCAAACTTGCGGCGTGATGCGGGTTGTGATCCATGGCTCACCGCGAAGTGAGTAGCGGCTCAAGGGGAGGCGGCCTATGAAGGGCCGCCTTCTTGCGTTCGAAGGCCGCCTTCCGGGGGACGGTATCAGGGACCGTAAAAGCGTTAACGGCGTGGGTGGGGTTCGGTTTCCAGCATGACAACGACGATGGCCTATAATCTGATTTCGCGCTGGTCGGGTACGCTTGGCGTCTGCGCGATTGTCGCCATCATCCGTCCGGCCCATGCCGACCCGCGCGCGGTGGTCGAGCTGTTCACATCGCAAGGATGCTCGTCATGCCCGCCCGCCGACAAGATTCTCGGTGAACTCGCCAAGGATCCGTCGGTGATCGCGATGAGCATGCCGATCGATTACTGGGATTATCTTGGCTGGAAGGATACGCTCGCGGATGCGCGGTTCAGCGCCCGCCAGAAGGCGTATTCCCAGGTGCGTGGCGATCGCGAGGTCTACACCCCGCAAGCGGTCGTCAACGGCGAAGTCCATGTGATCGGCAGCGATCGCGCCGGCATCGAGGATGCCATCGACGCCACCAAGAAGACCGTTGGCGTGATGTCGGTACCGGTAACGATGACGCAGTCCGGCAAAGAGATCAACGTTTCGGTCGCTGCCGCCAGCAAGGGGCCGGCGGCGATGCGCGGCGAAGTCTGGATCTGCTCGATCTCGAAATCGGTGCCGATCTCGATCGGGCGGGGCGAGAACGGCGGCCACGAGGTCACCTACCACAATGTGGTGCGCAACCTGCTCAAGGTGGGCGACTGGAACGGAACTGCCGGCAGCTGGACGGTGCCCCTGGAAAATATTTCCCGCGACGGAGTCGATGGCGCGGTGGTCTATGTCCAGGACGGCAGCCGCGACAAGCCCGGCGCGATGCTGGGAGCGGCCATCACTTCGCTGCACTGAGTTCCCGCTTTTGGGTTTTGTCATTCCGGGAGGCGCAGGTCCCCCGGACGTTTAGCGCTCAATCGTGGATGCGGCCTGGCTCGCTCGTTGCGCGCTGGAATGGCGGTCCCATGGGCGACAGCAGATGGCGGCGACAGCAGATCGGCGCAGGCCGGCCGCAACGACACTCCACGAACAAAGCCACCCTGCAAACAAACAAAAAGGACCAACTTTCGTTGGCCCTAATTGAGAATAGTCTCGCTGCGAACAGGCCCGATCCCGACGACCCCGGGGGGCTGGGGGCTGAGGAATCCGGAACCGAAAGGACCGGGCCAACGCAGAATCATCTTGTCGCAATTCAGCAGGGCGGGCCCTTGGCAGAAGTAGGGCGGTATTATGATTCCGCTAACGATCCCGTGACGGCCTGGATGCGCCATCGCACACCCGGTTTTCCGGCCGGCGAGGGGGCCCGGAGCGATCGGCCGGGCGGGAAATCGACGCACCCGTCACCGGCCCCTCTTGCAGCCGCGCGCCGTTGGCGCAATCATGTCGCCCGGATGACAAGGAGGCGCTCCATGAGTTCGATGTCGGAGGAAGCCGATCCAAGCGAGGCCCGCGCAGCGGCGCGCATCGCCGCTGCGGGTCCAGTGCCAAGCGGGGTGACGTTCAATCGTCTCGAGCTCAATCGCATCCTGAATTTGTACGGGCGCATGGTCGCCGACGGTGAATGGCGCGACTATGCCATCGATTTCCTCAGGGAGCGCGCGGTATTCTCGGTGTTCCGCCGCGCTTCGGAAGTGCCGATCTACCGCATCGAAAAAGATCCGCGGCTCGCGCGCAAGCAGGGCATGTACAGCGTGATCTCGGCGAGCGGGCTGATCCTGCGCCGTGGCCACGAACTCGACCGCGTGCTGCTGGTGATCGATCGCAAGCTGGCGGTGGTTTGAGTCGACATCTCGTTATTCCGGACCAGCGCACGGTGCTGATGTGAAGTATCATCCCGTCGGCAGCGTCGTGCCACCGTCGCCGAGGGCAAGCTGCATCATCACGGTGTCGAGCCAGCGGCCAAATTTTAAGCCAACATTGGGGTGGGTCCCGATCATCTGAAACCCGCACTTCGTGTGCACTCCGATCGAGCCGGCGTTGGCGGAATCGCCGATCACCGCGATCATCTGCCGGTAGCCGCGCGCCTCCGATTCCGCAATCAGCCGTTGCAGCAATCGCAGGCCGATGCCCTGCCGGTGGATCGCGGGCTGCAGATAGACCGAATTCTCCACGGTGAAGCGATAGGCCGGCCGCGGCCGGTAGGCGCCCGCATAGGCGTATCCGACCACGCGGCCTTCGAGGAGCGCGACGAAATAGGGAAAGCCGCCGTCCGTCAGCGCGTCAAAGCGCCGCGTCATCTCGGCGAGGTCCGGCGGGATCAGTTCGAACGTTGCGGTGCCGTGGCGGACCGCGTGCTCATAGATCTCGGTGACGAAGGGCAGGTCGGCCGCGGTGGTGGGCCTGATTTCGAGCGAGTGCATGACGGGAAGAGTATTTTCGCTTCGGGCAAAAGAAAAGCCCCGGCCGCAAGGCCAGGGCTCGAATTGTTCCGCTGAAGCTACCTGATCAGTCGCGCTGGCCCAGCAGCTGCAGCAGCAGCGTGAACAGGTTGATGAAGTTCAGATAGAGCGACAGCGCACCGAGGATGGAGGCGCGTTCCGCCACGACGCCGCCCTGCGAGGCGTAGCCGTAGATGTAGTCGTTCTTCAGCCGCTGCGTGTCGTAGGCGGTGAGGCCCGCGAACACCAGCACCCCGATCACCGACACCAGGAACTGCAGCATCGAACTAGCGAGGAAGAGATTGACCAGGCTCGCGATGACGATGCCGATCAGGCCCATGAACAGAAAGGATCCCATCCCGCTCATGTCACGCCTGGTGGTGTAGCCGTAGAGGCTGAGCGCGCCGAAGGTCGCCGCGGTGATGAAGAACACCCGCACGATCGAGGTGTGCGTATACACCAGGAAGATCGAGGACAGCGAAATGCCCATCAGCGCCGAGAACACCCAGAACAGCATCTGGGCCGCGGCCGGCTGCAGCCGGTTGATGCCGGCCGAGATCACGAACACCATCGCGAGCGGCGCGAGCATGAACAGCCACTTCAGCGGACTGAAATACATCGCGTAGCCGAACGAGGTCAGCGAAATATCGCGGAAGTGGTAGGCGGTCGCCGACGGATCGTTGGTCACCGCCGCCATATAGATGCCGAGCGCGGCGAGGCCGGTGATGGCCAGGCCAATGCTCATGTAGTTGTAGATGCGCAGCATGTAGGCGCGCAGACCGGCGTCGACGGTCGCGGCGTCAACGCGCCCGGCGGCCCGGCCGAAAGGAGAAGAATAGTTGCGGTCTAGGTCCGACATGGTCGAATTCCCGTTGGTTGCCCCGGCGGAGCGCAAGGGTTTGCGTCGCCGGTGGTAGAAATCTATCTCAGATACCACCGTTTGCTGACATTAATTTTGCGTCATCAAGCGGCGTCTAACCTGACTGGTATGTGGGAAACTAGCACATTCACCGCAAGCTTCCATGCGCGGCTGAATGTCGCTCCGCAAGCCCAAATCCCGCGGTTAAAGCGGATAACGGGGCCGTGAGTTATGTCCGGTTGCCGGAATTGGAGGTATCGGTCGCCTTAACCAGTTGGCCGCGGCCGGTATAAATTTTTCATAAATTCCGCAGCACGGTCGCGGGCTTCTGGTTCAGGGCCAGCAGCGTGCCCGCGAGCCCCAGTCCGACTGTGACGACCAGCGCCGCCGCGACCACGCCCGCGGCGCTGCCGGCCTGCCAGACGAAGCTCAGCGTCATCAGCCGGGTCACGATCAGCCAGGCCGCGACGGAACCGGCGATCACGCCGAAAACGGCGGTCGCAAAGCCGATCAACAGATATTCGAGCGCATAGGCGCCGAGCAGCCGCGCGCGGGTGGCGCCCAGGGTTTTGAGGATGACCGCGTCATAGACCCGGTGGCGATGGCCGGCGGCAAGCGCGCCGCCCAGCACCAGAATGGCCGAGATCAGGGTCACCGCGCTGGCGCCGCGGATCGCCAGCACCAGATTGGTGACGACGGTGCCGATGGTTTCCAGGGCCTCGCGGACCCGGACACTCGTCACCATCGGAAAGGCGTCGGCCACGGCCTTGATGATCTTCGCGTCCCCGGCGGGGTCCGGATGGATTTCGGTCAATGTCGCGATATGGGTGTGCGGCGCGCCCTTGAAGGCGTTGGGCGAGAACACCAGCACGAAATTGATGCCGAGGCTTTGCCAGTCGACCGTACGCAAATTGCCGATGGTGGCCGGAAGGTCGCGGCCGAGCACATTGACGACGATCTCGTCGCCGATCTTCAGCCCGAGCCCGTCGGCGATCTTCTTCTCCATCGAGACCAGCGGCGGCCCGCTATAATCGGCGCCCCACCACTGGCCATCGACCACCTTGGAGCCCTTCGGGATTTCCCCAGTATAGGTCAGGCCGCGGTCGCTCTGCAGCACCCATTCGCTGTCGGTGGAGGCCTTGAGGTCCTCCGCCTTGACGCCGCGGGCCGAGACGATGCGCCCGCGCAGCATCGGCACGTCCTCGATCGTCGACTCCGGGCCGGCGGTCGCTTTAAGGAAATCGGCGAAGCGGCCGGCGTCACTGGCGGGGATATCGATGAAATAGAACGACGGCGCCCGGTCCGGCAGCGCCGCCAGGAATTGCCGCCGCAGATTGCCGTCGATCTGGGTGATCGTAACCAGCACCGCCAGGCCAAGCCCGAGCGACATCACCACCGACGGTGTCAGCGCGCCGGGCCGGTAAATATTCGAAATCGCCAGCCGCAGCATGGTAAAGCGGCTGCGCGGCAGCCGGCGCGCCAGCGCCATCAGGCCGGCGGCGATGCCGCGCAACAGCGCGAATACCGCGATCGAGGACACCACGAACACGGCTGCGACGCGCTTGTCGTAGGCGAGCCCGATCACGACCGCGATCAGCAGCGCGATCACCACCGCCATCAGCGCGAGATAACGCCAGCGCGGGCGATGCCATTCGCTATCGACCGCCTCGCGGAACAGCGCCGCCACCGGCACGTCGTGCACCCGGCCGAGCGGCCACAATCCGAAGGCAAGCGCGGTCAGAAGCCCATAGATGAAGGACAGGACCAGTTCGTCCGGATGCAGGGCCGGGACCACCGGCAGCGGCAGCAGCTTGCCGAACACGCCGACGATGATGAAGGGCAGCGCGGCGCCCGCGGCCAGCCCGATCACCGAGCCTACTCCTGCGAGCACGACGACTTGGGTGAGATAAATCGTGAAGACGTCGCGGCCGGTGGCGCCGAGGGCCTTGAACGCGGCGATGACGTCACGTCGGCGATCGATGTGGCTCTTGACCGCGTTGGCGACACCGACGCCTCCGACCAACAGCGCGGCGAGGCCGACCAAAGTGAGGAACTGGGTGAATCGGCTGATGGTGCGCTCGAGCTGCGGCGAAGCGTTGGTGCGGCTGCGAATCTCCCAGCCGGCCTCCGGCAACGCCTTTCGCACCTCGTCGATCAGCGCGGTGGCGGCGCGGTCGTCGGTGGCGCTGTCAGGCAGTTTCAGGCGATAGATCCAGCGCACCAGGCTGCCCGGCTGCAGCAGTCCGGTTGCGCGCAGGCCGGCTTCGCCGATCAGGAAGCGCGGACCGAGACCGACGCCGCCGGCGAGCTTGTCCGGCTCGGCGTCGACGACGCTGCGGATCTGGAAATTCGCGCTGCCGACGCTGACGCGGTCGCCGAGCTTGAGATCGAGCCGCGCCAGCAGCGTGGAATCGGCGGCCGCACCGAATGCGCCGTCGCGTTCCGCCAGGAGATCGGCGACCGGCATTTTCGGCTCCAGCGCCAGCTCGCCGAGCATCGGGTAGGCGCCGTCGACCGCCTTGAGTTCGACCAGCGCCAGCCGGCCGTCGCCGGTGCGCGCCATCGCGCGCAACGTCGCCGCGACCGACAGCGCGCCGCGCGAGCGCAGGAAGGCGACTTCATCCGGCTTGGCTTCGCGCTGGATCAGGGAGAAGGCGACGTCGCCTCCGAGCAGCGTGCGGCCTTCGCGCGCCAGGCCCTCGCTGAGGCTGGCCGCGACCGAGCCGACGCCGGCGATCGCCATCACGCCGAGCGCGATGCAGGCGATGAAGACATAGAAGCCGCGCAGGCCGCCGCGCAATTCGCGCAGCGCAAAGCGCAGGGCAAGCAAGGAACTGCGGCCGCCGCGAACGGGTCCGGAAGCCATGGCGCCGTGAATGGGTTCGGAGGCAATCGTCATGAAGCGGCTTTTGGATCCGCGCCTTGGCTATCGATCCGGCCCGAGCGCAGCCGCACCACGCGATCGCAGCGCTGCGCCAGCGAGCTGTCGTGGGTCACCAGCACCAGCGTCATGCCGCGCTCGGCATGTTTGGTGAACAGGAGATCGACGATCTGCTTGCCGGTGGTCTCATCGAGATTGCCGGTGGGCTCGTCCGCGACCAGGATGGCGGGGTCGGGTGCCAGCGCGCGTGCCAGCGCGACGCGCTGCTGCTCGCCGCCGGACAATTGCGTGGGGTAGTGATGCAGACGGTCGCCGAGGCCGACGGAGTTGAGTTCCTCCGCGGCGCGTTTGGCGGCATCGGGATTGCCGGCGAGCTCCAGCGGCACCGCGACATTCTCCAGCGCCGTCATGGTCGGAATCAGATGGAAGGACTGGAACACGATGCCGACCTGGCGGCCGCGAAACCGCGCCAGCGCGTCCTCGTCGAGGGCATTGAAAGGGGTGCCGCTCACCACCACCTCTCCGCTGTCGGGACGCTCCAGTCCCGCCATCACCATCAGAAGCGTGGATTTCCCGGATCCGGACGGCCCGATCAGGCCGATCGCCTCCCCCGGCGCGACGCGCAGGCTGATATCTTTCAGGATATGAACGCGCGCGGCTCCTGAGCCGAGCGAGAGATTGACGTTCGAGATGGAAATGGTGTCCGACTCCAGGCCGGCAAGTGAAGAGGGTTCGATGAGACTGTCCATGGCTCGGTCATATGGCACTTCCGCATACGCGGTCGAGAGGCGGGTGCGGATGTTCGTGCACATACTTGTGTTGGGCATGGTCTTGATGACGGCGGGGGCGGGGTTTGCCCAGGCGCCAGGCGCGGCCGGGGCAAAGCCGATCAAGATCGTCGTATTGGGTGATTCGCTCAGTGCCGGCCTTGGCCTTACGGGTTCCGCGGCATTTCCCGAGCGGCTTCAAAAGACCTTGGAATCCAAGGGTATAGCGGTTGAGATCAGCAATGCCGGGGTGTCGGGCGACACCAGTTCCGGCGGCCGCGACCGGCTCGACTGGTCGGTGCCCGAGGACACCCAGGCCGTGATCCTGGAACTCGGCGCCAACGATGCCCTGCGCGGCACCGATCCCGCGGTGACGAAATCGGCGCTGTCGGATATTCTCGCCCGGCTGAAGGCCCGCGGGATCGCGGTGCTGTTGTGCGGCATGGTGGCGCCGCCGAATTACGGCAGCGACTATTCCGCGCGCTTCAATGCGATCTATCCCGATCTCGCCAAGTCTTTCGGGGTGCCGCTATATCCGTTCTTCCTCGAAGGCGTCGCCGCCGACGCCAAACTCAATCAGGCCGACGGCCTGCATCCGACCGCGGAGGGCGTCGACGTCATCGTCAAGAATATTCTGCCCACGGTACAGGCATTTCTCGGCACGATATCCGGGCAACGCAGTTGAAAGTTGGGCACCACTAACCCTAACGCCGTGTTTTCCCGGGAGCTTTCCGATCTGTTAACGTCGGCTGCTTCGCAGAGTCACATAACTACGCTAGAAATTAGTGATCGGTGATTCGTCACCGGGCTTGTTACAGGGCAGGATCGTTCCAAGGATCATGCCCCAGCATCGGGAGTCACGCTGATGCCGCGTTTGTTCACTGGACTGGAAATTCCGGCCGAGATCGGCCAGACGCTTTCCAATTTGCGGGGTGGCCTTCCCGGCGCCCGCTGGATCGACCCCGAAAATTACCACGTCACCTTGCGCTTCATCGGCGATATCGACGGCGTTGCGGCCAACGAAATCGCCTCGCTGCTGTTTCGGGTCAACCGCAAGCCGTTCGAGGTTGCGGTACAGGGCCTCTCCAGCTTCGGCGGCAAGAAGCCGCGCGCGGTGGTGGCCCAGGTGGTGCCGAGCCGGCCATTGATCGAGTTGCAGGCCGAACTCGAGCGGCTGATGCAGCGCATCGGGCTCGATCCCGAGGGGCGGAAATTCACCCCGCATGTGACGCTGGCGCGGCTGCGCGATGCTTCCAACCAGGACGTCGCCGATTATCTGTCGGTACGCGGCTATTTCCCGACCCGGGTTTTTACGGCCTCGCGCTTCGTGCTGTTCTCGTCGCGGGCCTCCACCGGCGGCGGGCCCTATGTGGTCGAGGATTCCTACGCGCTGAGCGCCTGAGGGAGAGGCAGCCCGGCGTGTTCCGGATGCCGCGCCGTGCACCTGGGTCCGCGCGCCGCGCGGCCTGAGCGCAGGCTCCACGGTGCGCTGCTGATCCGGGGCCTATGGCCGCCGAACTCCATGGGGTCCCGGCTCTGCTGTGCATCGCATAGGACGCCGCGCCGCGTCCGGACCGCGCGACCGCATAGCCGCTGCACCAATTCTTGGCTTGCATTTTCCGTCCTGTTGGGGCCGTAAGGGGGGCATGCTGTCTCCCCCGTCCGCCTCGTTCCGCGCCCATTATCAGTCCCTGGTTTCCTCCGGCGCGATCGAGCCCGACGCCGCGCAGGAAGAGGCCGCCGACGCATTGGCGGAACTCGAGCAGCGGCTCTCGGACTACAAGCCGCTCCGCAAGCAGGGCCTGCTCGGCCGGCTGTTCGGCGACAAGGACGAGCAGCCGCCGCGCGGCCTCTACATCCACGGCGAAGTCGGCCGCGGCAAGACCATGCTGATGGACCTGTTCTTCCAGCACAGTTCGGTCACCCACAAGCGCCGCGCGCATTTTCACGAATTCATGGCCGAGGTGCATGAGCGGATCTACGGCTATCGCCAGAACATGGCGCGCGGCGAGATCGCCGACGCTGACGTGATTGCGCTCACCGCAGCGTCGATCTTCGATGAGGCCTGGCTGCTATGTTTCGACGAATTCCATGTCACCGACATCGCGGATGCGATGATCCTGGGACGGCTGTTCAAGAAGCTGTTCGAACTCGGCACCGTGGTGGCAGCGACCTCCAATGTCGCGCCCGAGGATCTCTACAAGGGCGGGCTGAACCGGGCGCTGTTCCTGCCTTTCATCGCGCAGATCTCCGATCACATGGAGGTGCTGCGGCTCGATGCCCGCACCGATTTCCGGCTGGAGAAGCTTGCCGGGGTGAAAATGTGGCTGGTGCCGGCGGACGCCGCCGCCGCCGCGCTCGACAAGGCCTGGGCCAGGATGACCGGCAACGCCAAATGCAAGCCGCGCGACATTTCGATCAAGGGCCGCATCCTGCACGTGCCGTGCTCGGCGGACGGCGTGGCGCGGTTTCCCTTCGCGGATCTCTGCGAAAAGCCGCTCGCGGCGTCCGACTATTTGAGGCTCGCGCACGACTATCATACCATCATGGTCGACCGCATTCCGGTGATGGACTACGGCGAGCGCAATGCCGCCAAGCGTTTCATCGCGCTGATCGATACGCTCTACGACAACGCCGTGAAGCTGATGGCCTCGGCGGCGGCCGATCCGTTGTCGCTGTATCTGGCCACCGAGGGTCCTGAGGCCAATGAATTCAAGCGGACCTCGTCGCGGCTGATCGAGATGAGTTCGGAGTCCTATCTGGCGCTGCCCCACGGCTGCAAGGACTCCGCCGCCAGCGGGTCGACGACCGGATTGGTCGAGACGTAAGGCGCGACTTCCGGTCATTTCGGGATCGCGGGTGAAACGAGCGAGCCCGGAATCGCCGGGTTTCGAGTTTCATCCATCCCGAAATAGCGAAAGTTGGATGATCGAAATCAAGGCAGGGCTGACAATTGAGCATAGCCTGACTTGAACGGGTCGGTCGAAAGGGATAACCAGCCGTCCAGCTTCTTTTCTACTCCTCCTTGACCTTCAAAGGATAGATTTCCCATGGCGCGCGACAAGATTGCTTTGATTGGCTCCGGCCAGATCGGCGGCACGTTGGCTCACCTTATCGGCTTGAAGGAGCTCGGCGATGTCGTGATGTTCGACATTGCCGAGGGCGTGCCGCAGGGCAAATCGCTCGATATCGCACAATCCTCGCCGGTCGACGGCTTTGACGCGCATTTTACCGGCGCCAATTCCTATGAGGCGCTGGACAACGCCAAGGTCTGCATCGTCACTGCCGGCGTGCCGCGCAAGCCCGGCATGAGCCGCGACGATCTCCTCAGCATCAACCTCAAGGTCATGGAGCAGGTCGGCGCCGGCATCAAGAAATATGCCCCCGACGCCTTCGTGATCTGCATCACCAACCCGCTCGATGCCATGGTCTGGGCGCTGCAGAAGGCCTCCGGCATGCCGCACAAGAAGGTGGTGGGCATGGCCGGCGTGCTGGATTCCTCGCGCTTCCGTTATTTCCTGGCCGACGAATTCAACGTCTCGGTCGAGGACGTTACCGCCTTCGTGCTCGGTGGCCACGGCGACACCATGGTGCCGCTGGTGCGCTATTCCACGGTGGCCGGCATCCCCCTGCCCGATCTAGTCAAGATGGGCTGGACCTCGCAGGCGCGGATCGACGAGATCGTCGACCGTACCCGCAACGGCGGCGCCGAGATCGTCAACCTCTTGAAAACCGGTTCGGCGTTCTATGCGCCGGCTGCTTCGGCGATCGCGATGGCCGAGAGCTATCTCAAGGACAAGAAGCGCGTGGTGCCCTGCGCCGCCTACCTCAATGGCGAATACGGCGTGAAGGACATGTATGTCGGCGTGCCCGTCGTGATCGGATCGAAGGGTGTCGAGCGCATTGTCGAGATCGAACTGGCCGGCAAGGACCGTGAAGCCTTCGACAAGTCGGTCGGCGCCGTGCAGGGCCTGGTCGACGCCTGCAAGAAGATCGCGCCCGACCTCCTCGGCCGCTGATTCTGCTCGATTTTCGGGGCTCCCTGTTCGGAGGGCTCCGAAGCGGTTTGAATTGATCTGTGGTATATGGTATGCCAGCCGCAAAACTGATGTGAATTTCAAAATTCACCGCACGAGGGTTCGGGGAACGTCCAGATGAATATCCATGAATACCAGGCCAAGGCGCTACTGCACGAATTCGGCGTGCCGATCTCGAAGGGCATGCCGGTGCTGCGGCCTGCCGATTCCGACGCGGCGGCGAAAACGCTTCCCGGCCCGATCTGGGTGGTGAAGAGCCAGATCCATGCCGGCGGCCGCGGCAAGGGCAAGTTCAAGGAAGCGTCCGCCGGCGACAAAGGCGGCGTGCGCATCGCCAAGTCGGTCGCCGAGGTCAACGACTACGTCAAGCAGATGCTGGGCGCGACGCTGGTCACGGTGCAGACCGGACCGCACGGCAAGCAGGTCAACCGGATCTACATCGAGGAAGGCTCGGACATCGACAAGGAGTTCTACCTTTCGATCCTGGTCGATCGCGAGACCTCCGAAGTGGCGTTCGTGGTCTCCACCGAAGGCGGCGTCAATATCGAGGACGTCGCTCATTCGACGCCGGAAAAGATCATAACCTTCTCGGTCGATCCGGCGACCGGCATCATGGCGCATCACGGCCGCACCGTTGCGAAGGCGCTGAAGCTCACCGGCGATCTCGCCAAGCAGGCGGAAAAGCTGGTGGCGCAGCTCTATAACGCTTTCGTCGCCAAGGACATGGCGATGCTGGAGATCAATCCGCTGGTCGTCACCAAGCAGGGCCAGTTGCGAGTGCTCGACGCCAAGGTGTCGTTCGACGACAACGCGCTGTTCCGTCACCCCGAAATCATCACGCTGCGCGACGAGACCGAGGAAGATGCCAAGGAGATCGAGGCGTCGAAATACGAATTGAACTACGTGGCGCTGGACGGTACCATCGGCTGCATGGTCAACGGCGCCGGCCTCGCCATGGCGACCATGGACATCATCAAGCTCTACGGCATGGCGCCGGCGAACTTCCTCGATGTCGGCGGCAGCGCCGATAAGGCCAAGGTGACTGCGGCCTTCAAGATCATCACCGCCGATCCCAACGTGAAAGGTATCCTGGTCAACATCTTCGGCGGCATCATGAAATGCGATGTCATCGCCGAGGGCGTGGTCGCCGCTGTGAAGGAAGCCGGCCTGAAAGTGCCCCTGGTGGTGCGGCTCGAGGGCACCAATGTCGAAGCTGGCAAGAAGATCATCCGCGAGAGCGGCCTCAACGTGCTGCCGGCCGACAATCTCGACGACGCCGCACAGAAAATCGTCAAGGCCGTCAAGGGAGGCTAGGCCATGCCCGAGGACCATCTCGCCGCACCGACACCGCTTGAGGAGCACCGCAAGCTCGCAGCGTTCGCGGGCGAGTGGAGCGGTGACGAAGTGGTGTATCCCTCGCGCTGGAACCAAGGCGGGCCCGCCACCTCGCACGTCGTGGCCCGCATCGACCTCAACGGCTTTTACCTGATCCAGGACACCCGACAGACCCGCAACGGCAAGGAAAGCTTCGCCACCCACGGCGTCTTCACCTATGACCGCGAGGATCGGCTCTACAAACTGTTCTGGCACGACTCGCTCGGCTATTACCCGCCGTCGCCGGCCTCCGGCGGCTGGAGCGGCAAATCATTGATCCTGGTGCGCGGCTCGCTGCGCGGCAATGCGCGCCATGTCTACGAAGTCATCGACGAAAACAACTATTCCATGAAAATCCAGTTTTCGCCCGACGCGGAAGGGTGGGCCGACGTGCTCACCGGCGTCTACCGGCGGATCCACTGACCCCCCGACCTACCGTCTCGCGAAAGCAGCCCCAACCATGTCCATCCTGATCGGCAAGAATACCAAAGTCATCTGCCAGGGTTTTACCGGCAAGAACGGCACGTTCCATTCGGAAGCTGCGATCGCCTATGGCACCAAGATGGTCGGGGGCACGTCGCCCGGCAAAGGCGGCTCAACCCATCTCGGGCTGCCGGTGTTCGACACCGTGACGGAGGCGCGCGACAAGACCGGCGCCGACGCATCCGTGATCTACGTGCCGCCGCCGGGGGCTGCGGACGCGATCTGCGAAGCCATCGATGCCGAAATCCCGCTGATCGTTTGCATCACCGAGGGCATCCCGGTGCTCGACATGGTGCGGGTGAAGCGCTCGCTCTCGGGCTCCAAGTCGCGGCTGATCGGGCCGAACTGCCCGGGCGTGATGACGGCGGGCGAATGCAAGATCGGCATCATGCCGGCGAACATCTTCAGGCCCGGCAATGTCGGCATCGTCTCGCGGTCGGGCACGCTGACCTATGAGGCGGTGTTCCAGACCTCCCAGGAGGGCCTCGGCCAGACCACCGCGGTCGGCATCGGCGGCGACCCGGTCAAGGGCACCGAATTCATCGACGTACTGGAAATGTTTCTGGCCGACCCCAAGACCACCTCGATCGTCATGATCGGCGAAATCGGCGGTTCGGCCGAGGAAGATGCCGCCCAATTCCTCAAGGACGAAGCCAAGCGCGGCCGCAAGAAGCCGATGGTCGGCTTTATCGCCGGCGTCACCGCCCCTCCCGGCCGCCGCATGGGTCATGCCGGCGCGATCATTTCCGGCGGCAAGGGCGACGCCGGCTCCAAGACCGCGGCAATGGAATCGGCAGGAATCACCGTCTCGCCGTCGCCGGCCCGGCTCGGACATACCCTTGCCGAAAAATTGAAAGGCTAATTCATTCTTTGGTTCTTTTCGGGGCGCGGTTTCACCCCAAATAGGGTAAAAGGCCTCCTATCACGCTGATCCGGTAGCCGGATCGGGTGTTGCGCCGTTTTCTATGCGCCATTCGAAATCGCCAGGACGTTAATCATGTCTCGCCAAGACGCGAACGCCGCCTTCGCCCTCTCGTCATTTTTGCAGGGCACAAACGCCACCTATATCGACGAGATCTACGCCCGCTACGAAAAAGACCCGGCTTCCCTCGATCCCGAGTGGCAAGATTTCTTCAAAAGCCTGAAGGACACCCCGGCCGACGTCCGCAAGAACGCCGAGGGGCCGTCCTGGGGCCGCGACAACTGGCCGCTGACGCCGAGCGACGACCTGACCTCGGCGCTCGACGGTAACTGGGCCGAAGTCGAAAAGTCCGTCGGCACCAAGATCGCGGCCAAGGCGCAGGTCAAGGGTGGTGCCGAGCTGACCGCAGCCGACATCCATCAGGCGACGCGCGATTCCGTGCGCGCCTTGATGCTGATCCGGGCCTACCGCATGCGCGGCCACTTCCACGCCAAGCTCGATCCGCTTGGGATCGAGCCGGCGCGCAATCGCGAGGAGCTCGATCCCCGCTCCTACGGCTTCGTCGAGAGCGATTTCGACCGCAAGATCTTCCTCGATCACGTGCTTGGTCTTGAATATGGCAGCTTGCGCGAGATCGTTGCGATCTGCGAGCGCACCTACTGCCAGACCCTCGGCGTCGAGTTCATGCATATCAGCAACGCCGCGCAGAAGGCCTGGATCCAGGAGCGCATCGAGGGGCCGGACAAGGAAATCAGTTTCACCCGCGAGGGCCGGCGCGCCATCCTGATGAAACTGATCGAGGCCGAAGGCTTCGAGAAATTCTGCGATGTCAAATTCACCGGCACCAAGCGGTTCGGTCTGGATGGCGGCGAATCGCTGATTCCGGCGCTCGAGCAGATCATAAAGCGTGGCGGCAATCTCGGGGTAAAGGAAATCGTCGTCGGCATGCCGCATCGCGGCCGCCTCAACGTGCTGACGCAGGTGATGGGCAAGCCGCACCGCGCGCTGTTCCATGAATTCAAGGGCGGCTCGGTCAACCCCGACGCGGTCGAGGGTTCCGGCGACGTCAAATATCATCTCGGCGCCTCGTCGGACCGCGAGTTCGACAACAACCGCATCCATCTGTCGCTTACGGCCAACCCGTCACATCTGGAAATCGTCGATCCCGTGGTGCTTGGCAAGGTGCGCGCCAAGCAGGATCAGCATGGCGATCCGCCGGACCAGCGCATCTCGGTGCTGCCGCTGTTGATGCACGGCGACGCCGCATTCGCGGGGCAGGGCGTGGTTGCCGAATGCTTCGGCCTGTCCGACCTGAAAGGCTATCGCACCGGCGGCTCGCTGCATTTCATCGTCAACAACCAGATCGGCTTCACCACCTATCCGCGCTACTCGCGCTCCTCGCCCTATCCGTCCGACGTGGCGAAGATGATCGATGCGCCGATCTTCCACGTCAACGGCGACGATCCGGAAGCCGTGGTGTTCGCGGCCAAGGTCGCGATCGAATTCCGGCAGAAATTCCACAAGCCGGTCGTGATCGACATGTTCTGCTACCGCAGGCATGGCCATAACGAGGGCGACGAGCCGGCATTCACCCAGCCGGTGATGTACAAGCGGATCGCGTCGCATCCGAGCACGCTGGAGATCTATTCCAAGCGGCTGGTCGCCGAAGGCGTGATGACCGAAGGCGAGGTCGAGAAGGCCAAGGCCGACTGGCGCACCCGGCTCGACGCCGAACTCGAGGCAGGGTCCGGCTACAAGCCCAACAAGGCCGATTGGCTCGACGGCAAATGGGCCGGCTTCAAGTCGGCGGACCAGGAGGAGGACGCCCGCCGCGGCGTCACCGGCGTCGATGTCGCCGTGCTCAGGGATATCGGCCGCAAGATCACCAAGGTGCCGGATGGCTTCCGCGCTCACCGCACCATCCAGCGGTTCCTGGAGAACCGGGTGAAAGCGATCGACACGGGCGTCGGCATCGACTGGGCGACCGGCGAGGCGCTGGCGTTCTGTACGCTGTTGCAGGAAGGCCATCACGTCCGGCTGTCGGGCCAGGATTCCGAGCGCGGCACCTTCTCGCAGCGGCACTCGGTCCTGATCGATCAGGAAGACGAGAGCCGCTACACGCCGTTCAATCATATTGGCGGCGACCAGGGCCATTACGAAGTCATCAACTCGCTGCTGTCGGAAGAGGCCGTGCTTGGTTTCGAATACGGCTATTCGCTGGCGGAGCCGAATGCGCTGACGATCTGGGAAGCCCAGTTCGGCGATTTCGCCAACGGCGCGCAGGTGCTGTTCGACCAGTTCATCTCGTCGGGCGAGCGCAAATGGCTGCGCATGTCCGGTCTCGTCTGCATGCTGCCGCATGGCTATGAAGGGCAGGGGCCGGAGCATTCCTCCGCGCGTCTCGAACGCTTCCTGCAGATGTGCGCCGAAGACAACATGCAGGTGGTCTATGCCACCACGCCCGCCAACTTCTTCCACGTGCTGCGGCGTCAATTGCATCGCGAGATCCGCAAGCCGTTGATCCTGATGACGCCGAAATCGCTGCTGCGCCACAAGCGCGCGGTCTCGCGGCTCGACGAAATGGGTTCGGGGACCACCTTCCACCGCATTCTCTACGATGATGCGGCGATGCTGCCGGACGAAAAGATCAAGCTGGTGGCGGACAACAAGATCCGCCGCGTCGTGCTGTGCTCGGGCAAAGTCTATTACGACCTTTACGAGGAGCGCGAGAAGCGCGGCATCGACGACATCTACCTGATGCGCGTCGAGCAACTCTATCCGGTGCCGTTGAAGGCGCTGGTGCAGGAGCTTGGACGGTTCAAGGGCGCCGAGGTCCTGTGGTGCCAGGAAGAGCCGCGCAACATGGGCGCCTGGCACTTCATCGAGCCCTATCTCGAATGGGTGCTGAACCAGATCCATGCGCCGAACAGGCGCCCGCGGTACGCCGGACGCGCCGCGTCGGCTGCGACCGCGACCGGTTTGATGTCGAAGCATCTGGCGCAGCTCAAGGCGCTGCTCGACGAGGCGCTGGGCTAGCCATTCATGATCCGGATGCCCCCGCGAAAGCGGGGCATTCGCCTTCTTTCTCGATGACCGATTTTTGAGGCGCCGATGGCCGGGACTAGCCGGTCTATGACGCAAGAGGAAACAAGCCAATGACTGAAATTCGCGTTCCGACGCTCGGCGAATCCGTGACCGAGGCCACCATCGGCCGCTGGTTCAAGAAGGCCGGCGATGCCGTGGCCGTGGACGAGCCCCTGGTCGAGCTCGAGACCGACAAGGTCACCATTGAGGTCCCGGCGCCGTCCGCCGGCGTGCTCGGCGAGATCAGCGCCAAGGACGGCGAAACCGTCGCGGTCGGTGCGCTGCTCGGCCAGATCAATGATGGCGCGGCGGGAGCCGCCGCCAAGCCGGCTGCGGCGCCTGCGAAGGCCGCCGCACCGGCGGCCGCTGCCGCCGCGCCCGCTGCTGCGGCGGTTGCGTCAAGAACTCCCCCGGCCGACGCGCCGCTGGCGCCATCGGTGCGCAAGATCTCCGCCGAAAGCGGCATCGATGCCGCCACCGTCCCCGGTTCCGGCAAGGATGGGCGGGTGACGAAAGGCGACATGCTGGCCGCGATCGAGAAGGCGGCCTCGGCGCCGACGCCGGTCAACCTGCCCGCCGCCGCGGTGCAGGTGCGGGCGCCCTCGCCCGCCGACGATGCGGCGCGTGAAGAGCGCGTGAAGATGACGCGGCTGCGCCAGACCATCGCGCGGCGCCTGAAGGAAGTGCAGAACACCGCCGCGATGCTGACGACCTTCAACGAGGTCGACATGGGCCACATCATGGCGATGCGCACCCAGTACAAGGACGTGTTCGAAAAGAAGCACGGCTCCAAACTGGGATTTATGGGCTTCTTCACCAAGGCCTGCGTGCAGGCGCTGAAGGACATCCCGGCCGTCAACGCCGAGATCGACGGCACCGATCTGATCTACAAGAATTATTATCACATCGGCGTCGCGGTCGGCACCGACAAGGGCCTGGTGGTGCCGGTGGTGCGCGACTGCGACCACAAGTCGATTGCCGAGATCGAAAAGTCGATCGCCGATTACGGCCGCCGCGCCCGCGACGGTCAGCTCAAGATCGACGAGATGCAGGGCGGCACCTTCACCATCACCAATGGCGGCATCTATGGTTCGCTGATGTCGACGCCGATCCTGAACGCGCCGCAGTCCGCCATTCTCGGCATGCACAAGATCCAGGATCGCCCGATGGCGATCGGCGGCAAGATCGAGATCCGCCCGATGATGTATCTGGCGCTGTCCTACGATCACCGCGTCATCGACGGCAAGGAAGCGGTCACCTTCCTGGTGCGGGTCAAGGAAAACCTGGAAGATCCGGCGCGGCTGGTGCTGGATCTCTGATCGGCGTTCTCATTTTATCGTTGGCCGCGATGGCGTGCGTTTGGTTTTTCGGGGGCTAGTCTTGACGGACAAAGTTGCGATCATCACCGGCGGCAGCCGCGGCATCGGCCGCGCCACCGCTATCGCCGCGGCGGCGCACGGGTTTCGAATCGTGGTCGGCTACGCCAGCAATGAGGCCGCGGCCCGGAGCGTGGTCTCCGCCATCGAGGCCAGCAACGGCAAGGCGATCGCGGTGAAATGCGACGTCGGCGACGAGCACGATATCCTGGCGCTGTTCAAGGCCGCCGACAAATTCGGCACGTTGGGCGCGCTGATCAACAATGCCGGCATCGTCGGGCCGACGTCGCGGGTGGACGAGATGTCCGCCGAACGCATCCAGCGCATGATGGCGGTCAACGTCACCGGCAGCATGCTGTGCGCGCGCGAGGCGGTGAAGCGGATGTCGACGCGCCACGGCGGCAAGGGCGGCGTCATCGTCAATTTGTCGTCGGTGGCCGCCAAGCTCGGTTCACCCAACACCTATGTCGATTATGCGGCCTCCAAGGGGGCGATCGATTCCTTCACCATCGGCCTCGGCTACGAGGTCGCCGGCGAGGGCATTCGCGTCGCCGCGATCCGGCCCGGGCTGATCGATACCGAAATTCATGCTAGCGGCGGCGAGCCCGACCGCGCCCACCGTCTCGCGCATGCGGTCCCGATGAAGCGCGTCGGCACCGCCGGAGAGATCGCCAACGCCATCGTCTGGCTGATGTCGGACGACGCGTCCTACGTGACCAGCGCCATCCTTGATGTATCGGGCGGTCGCTAATACCTGTCACAGCCTCAAGCTACGGGACTTCCCATCATGGCCACTTACGATCTCGTTATCATCGGTACCGGTCCCGGCGGATATGTCTGCGCGGTGCGCGCGGCGCAGCTCGGCATGAGGGTCGCGGTGGTCGAGAAGGATGCGACGCTTGGCGGCACCTGCCTCAATGTCGGGTGCATGCCCTCGAAGGCGCTGCTCTACGCTTCCGAAATGTTCGAGGAAGCCGGCCATAGTTTCGCGAAAATGGGCGTCAGCGTTTCCGCCCCGAAGCTCGATCTGCCCGCGATGATGAACTTCAAGCAGCAGGGCATCGACGGCAACGTCAAGGGCGTCGAGTTCCTGATGAAGAAGAACAAGATCGACGTCATCCATGGCAAGGGCAAGATACTCGGCACCGGCAAGGTCGAGGTCACCGGCAATGACGGCAAGACCCAAATGGTGGAGACCAAGAACATCGTCATCGCCACCGGCTCCGACATCGCGCGGCTGAAGGGCATCGAGATCGACGAGAAGCGCATCGTGTCGTCGACCGGCGCGATTGCGCTCGACAAGGTGCCGGAAAAACTCTTGATCGTCGGCGCCGGCGTGATCGGGCTCGAGCTCGGCTCGGTGTGGCACCGTCTCGGCGCGCAGGTCATCGTGGTGGAATTTCTCGACCGTATCTTGCCGGGGATGGATGGCGAGGTCGCCAAGCAATTCCAGCGCCTCCTTGAAAAGCAGGGCTTTGCGTTCAAGCTCGGCGCCAAGGTCACCGGCGTCGACACCTCAGGCAAGACGCTGTTAGCGCAGGTCGAGCCCGCCGCGGGCGGCAAGGCGGAAACGCTGGAGGCCGACGTGGTGCTGGTGGCGATCGGCCGCGTTCCCTACACCGAGGGTCTCGGTCTGAAGGAAGCCGGAGTTGCGCTCGACAATCGCGGCCGGGTGCAGATCGACCAGCATTTCGCGACCACCCTGAAGGGCGTCTACGCCATCGGTGACGTCGTCGCGGGCCCGATGCTCGCCCACAAGGCCGAGGACGAGGGCGTTGCGGTCGCGGAAATTCTCGCCGGCCAGGCCGGCCATGTGAACTACGATGTTATACCAGGGGTCGTGTATACCACGCCGGAAGTATCGTCGGTCGGCAAGACCGAGGACGAACTGAAGCAGGCGGGCGTCGCCTACACCGTCGGAAAATTCCCTTTCACCGCCAACGGCCGGTCCAAGGTCAACCAGACCACCGAAGGTTTCGTGAAGATTCTCGCAGATGCGAAAACCGATCGGGTGCTCGGCGTGCATATCGTCGGCCGGGAAGCCGGCGAAATGATCCACGAAGCCTGCGTATTGATGGAGTTTGGCGGTTCCGCCGAGGATCTGGCGCGCACCTGCCACGCCCATCCGACCCGATCGGAAGCCGTCAAGGAAGCGGCGCTTGCAGTCGGCAAGCGCGCGATCCATATGTGATCGACGCCGAAAAACTGGGCGGGGACACCTCGGGATGATGCGCCGCCTCCTACAGCCGATCTGGGTTCTGCTCGCGATCATCTTCCTGATCGAAGCCTGGCTGTGGGATCACCTCGAGCCGATCGTGGCGTGGTTCGTGGCGCTGATCCCGTTGCGGGCCTTCAAGCAATGGCTCGCCGAACGCGTCGATACGCTGTCGCCGGCGATGACGCTGATCGTTTTCATCGTGCCGGTGATTCCGCTGTTTCCGCTCAAGCTGGTCGGGCTGTGGCTGCTCACCCATGAATACTGGATGAGCGCCATCGCCACCATCGTCTTCGCGAAATTCCTCGGGGTAGGCGTCGCCGCGTTCGTCTTCGACGTGACAAAGGACAAGCTCCTGGAGATGAACTGGTTCGAGACGCTCTACGAGTTTATCCTCGGGTTGCGCGCCAAGGCCAACGCGCTGGTCGATCCGATCAAAGCCAGAATCAGGGACGCGCTGCGCGGCGACGGCAGCAGCTGGTCATCGCGCACGCTGCGGCTGATCCAGCGCTTCCGCAAGAGCGTGCACGAAGCGCGGTAGAGCGTGATGAGTAGTTCGCGGGCTCTGCTCACCTCTCCCATCGAGAGAGGTGGGCGCGTAGCGCCGGGTGAGGGGTTACGGTCCCTCGTTAGAGCTGTGCCCCCTCACCCGATTTGCTGCGCAAATCGACCTCTCCCCGATGGGGAGAGGTGAAGGGAACGCGGACGGATCGATTCATACCAACGGCTCGAAACTGTGACTCATTAGGGATTCCCAAATCAGGGAAACTCTGACTCGATGCTAGCCTTTGAGAGGAGCGGCATCGATGGGAGCGGCGGTATCGATCACCCGACTTGATCTGACGGCTTCGGCGCTTCGCAAGGCGGCGAGCGGAGAGAAGGATAGCGCCGCGGCGCGTCGGATACTCGCGCTTGCGCTGGTGCTCGATGGCTCGGACCGCAAAACGGCGGCCGAAACCTGCGGCATGGACCGTCAGACCTTGCGGGACTGGGTGCACCGTTACAACGCCGCGGGACTGGCCGGGCTTCGCAATCTCAAATCGCCAGGTCCCGGATCAAAACTCACGGTGCGGCAGCAGGCCGAATTGGCCGAGCTTGTCGAGGCCGGCCCCGACCCCGCGGTGCACGGGGTAGTGCGTTGGCGGCGGGTCGATCTGCGCGACGAATTGCAGCGGCGCTTCGGTGTCACGCTCCACGAGCGTTCGGTCGGGAAGGTTCTAGCCAAGCTCGGCTACCGCAAACTGTCGGTAAGGCCCCGCCACCCGCAGGCTGACGAAGAAGCCCAGCAGACGTTTAAAAAAACTTCGCCGCGACCGTCAGGGCGCAAATTCCCGAGCACGCCAAAGACAAGCCGATCGAAATCTGGTTCCAAGACGAGGCCCGGATCGGCCAGCAGGGCACGCTGACCCGCGTCTGGGCCAAGCGTGGAACGAGGCCCCGCGCACCGCACGACCAGCGCTACGACTGGGCCTACCTGTTCGGCGCGGCCTGTCCGCAGCGTCGCGTCGCAGCAGGTCTGGTCATGCCGGCGGCGAACGCCGAGGCCATGTCGCTGCATCTCACAGCGATCTGCCGCAAGGTGGCGGCAGGTAGCCACGCCGCTCTTGTCCTCGATGGCGCCGGCTATCACATTGCTGCCGCGCTCACGATCCCCGAAAACGTCACCCTGGTGCGTCTGCCACCCTACGCGCCTGAACTCAATCCGATCGAAAACGTCTGGGAATATCTGCGCGGCAACAAACTCGCGATCACCGTCTTCGACGACTACGACGACATCGTTGATAAAACCTGCGACGCATGGAACTTCTTTGAACACGATCCAAAGCGCATCGCCTCAATCACCACACGAACATGGGCAACAGTCAATAATTAGGGCCGTTGGTATCACTCAAGAATCATCCCGCTCTAGAACGTTTTCAAGCGAAGTGGAGACCGATCCGCGTTGAGAAAACGCGTTACCCAAGTTCCGTTTCGATTCTATCGGAACGGGGCTCTCGCCGTTCACGGCAGATGCAACAGATGCGGCACGAAGATGCCGAGCGCGGTGAAGGCGATTCCCGCCAGCATCAACAGGCCGGAGATCCAGGCCAGCGCGATCATGCCGGTGATGATGGTCGCCGACGCCAGCACGATGCCGATCTGGAAGGCGGCGGAGGCGAGTTCGAAGTGATGGTACTTCGCCGTGGCGAGGTCGCGCTCTTCCTCGGCATGCTTGGCGCGTTCGGCGAGTTGCTCGGTGCCTTCGCCGGTGGAAGGCTCGGAGCGATAGCGCGCCGCGGTCTGCTGCCAGTCGTCAATCTGCTTTTGCAGCGCCGCCTTCGCGGCAGCGTCGCCCATCAGCCCGAGGCTTAACCTCGACTGGTCCGAGGCGGCCTGGACCACGGTGCGGCGGATGCTTTTGGCCTGAAAGAACGCCCACAGGTTCGAGGCCTCGACGTTCTTGGCGATGGATTCGGTCTGGGCGCCCTTGCCCAAAGTTTCCGACAGCGCCAGGCAGAGCGCGATCACGGCAATCAGCAGCGCGATCTTCCTGTTCTCGCCGGCGGCTTCCTTGGTGTGCTCCGCCTGCTCCAAAACTTCCTGTGCGCTCATGATTCCCTCCCTGTGGATGCGCCAACGATTGACCGAACGGCACCGCCGGCGCAAGGGGCAAGCGGGCGTGACGGTGGCGTGACGGGGATGAAAGCGGGGCGATTTTCAGGCGCGGGGATGCGTGGATTTATAGACTTCCAGCAGCCGCTCGCTGTCGATGCCGGTATAGATCTGCGTGGTCGAGAGCGACGCATGCCCGAGCAGTTCCTGGATCGCGCGCAGGTCGCCGCCCCGGCTCAACAGGTGCGTCGCGAAGGAATGCCGCAATGCGTGCGGCGTCGCGCTGTCGGGCAGGCCAAGCACACCGCGCAGCCGCTCCATGGTGAGCTGGATGATCCGGGGACTGAGCGGCCCGCCGCGGGCGCCGACGAAGACCGGCCCTTCCGGCGGCAGTTGATGCGGGCACATCGCGACATAATCCTGAACCAGCGTCAGCACATTCTGCAGCACCGGCACCATGCGGGTCTTGTTGCCCTTGCCGGTCACGACCAGTACGTCGCCGGCACCGGGCAGCGGCACGTCGCGGCGTTTCAAGCCGAGCGCCTCGGAGATGCGCAGGCCGGAGCCGTACAACAGCGCCATCACGGCGGCGTCGCGTGCCCAGATCCAGGGATCGCGGTCCTCGCCAGCGCGCTCGTCGGCGTCGGCAAAGCGCTTCGCCGCGACAATCGGAACCGGCTTCGGCAGGCTCTTGCCGACCTTGGGCGCGCGGATCGCCGACAGCGCTCCGACCTTGCCCCTGCCTTCCCGTTCGAGAAAACGGCCGAACGAGCGCAGTCCCGCCAGCGTCCGCATCAAGGACCGCCCGCCGATGTCATCGGCGCGCCGCATCGCCATGAAAGCCCTGACGTCGCTCGTCTCCAGCGCGGCAAAGCGCGAGAGCGTCACGCGCGCGCCCCAATGCCCCGAAAGGAAACCGAGAAATTGGCGGAGGTCGCGGGTATAGGCTTCCAGCGTCTTCGGCGACAGCCGCCGCTCGCTGCGCAGATGCGCCAGCCAATGCGTCATCTCCAGCGTGATGGTGCCGTCGGCGCAGTCGAGTTCGATCGGTTGAACCGCGGGAGCTGGCTTTGCCATTTGGCTGTCTTTCGGGCCGCTGTGCGCGCGCGATGATTCTTGCTTATTATATCGCACCTGTTTCGTTTACCGTTCGCTAATCTGGCGGCTGGCCGCGCCCGGACTCTGGCCCCGACCCGCCGATGGACGTAAGTTCAGCCCTTCCTCCCGGTTTTTGAGTCTGATTTTTGAAAATGGACCACACCACGCGCGCCGGCACGTCATCCGCATCGTCGACCGGTGTCGTCGATGTGCTGGTACCGGTCGCGCTCGATCAGAACTATTCCTACCGGGTGCCGCGCGGCATGGAACTGAAGCCCGGGGACGTGGTCTGCGTGCCGCTGGGGCCGCGCGAGGTGGTCGCGGTGGTGTGGGCGGAAAACGCCAATCCCGATCCGCGCCTGCACAACCGGCTCAAGGTTGTCGGCGAAAAGCTCGACGTGCCGCCGCTGAAGGAAGAGCTTCGTTCACTCGTCGATTGGGTCGCCAATTACACGCTGTCGTCGCGCGGCATGGTGCTGCGCATGTGCTTGCGGATGGGCGAACATCTAGGCCCCGAACGGGTGCGGATGGGCGTGCGCCTGATCGGCGAGGCGCCCAAGCGCCTGACCCCGGCGCGGCGGCGGCTGATCGATGTGCTGTCCGACGGCCTGCTGCACGGCAAATCCGAAGCCGCTCATGAAGCCGGCGTCAGCGCCGGTGTCATCGACGGCCTTGTCGACGAGGGCACGCTGGCGACCGAACCGATGCCGCGCGCGATGGCGCCGCCGGCGCCGGATCCTTCCTTCGCGACGCCCGACTTTTCCCGCCAGCAGCGCACCGCCGTCGATGCCATGCGCGCGCTGGCGGCCAATGGCAGCTTTCACGTCGCACTGCTCGACGGCGTCACCGGCTCGGGCAAGACCGAAGTCTATTTCGAGGCCATTGCCGAAGTGATCCGCCGCGGCAGGCAGTCGCTGATCCTGATGCCGGAGATCGCGCTGACCGGTCAGTTCCTCGACCGCTTCGCGCAGCGTTTCGGCGTCCGGCCGCTGGAATGGCATTCCGAACTGACGCCACGCAGCCGGCAGCGCAATTGGGCCGCGATCGCGGCCGGTGAAGCGCCCGTGGTGGTGGGGGCGCGCTCGGCGCTGTTTCTGCCCTATGCCAATCTCGGGCTGATCGTGATCGATGAGGAGCATGACCAGGCCTACAAGCAGGACGAAGGCGCGCATTACCATGCCCGCGACATGGCGGTGGTCCGCGCCCATATCGCCAAGATCCCGATCGTGCTGGCCTCCGCCACGCCGTCGGTCGAGACCGAAGTCAACGCGCGCAAGGGCCGGTACCAGCGTATCGTGCTGCCATCGCGGTTCGGCGGCCAGCACATGCCGCACATCGAGGCGATCGATCTGCGCCGCGAGCCGCCGTCGCGCGGCCGCTTCATTTCGCCGAGGCTAGCCGGCGAGATCAAAATCGCCATCGAGCGGCGCGAGCAGGCGCTGTTGTTCCTCAACCGCAGGGGCTATGCGCCCTTGACCCTGTGCCGGGCCTGCGGGCATCGCTTTGCCTGCACAATCTGCGACGCCTGGCTGGTCGATCACCGTTTTCGCCAGCGCCTGGTGTGCCATCACTGCGGCTTCTCGATGCCGCGCCCGCATGTCTGCCCGCATTGCCAGGCCGAGGAATCGCTGGTCGCGGTCGGCCCCGGCGTCGAACGCCTGCAGGAGGAAGCCGCGGCACTGTTTCCGCAAGCCCGCACCATGGTGCTGTCGAGCGACCTGATCACCTCGATCGAAACCATGCGCGCCGAGTTGACCGAGATCGCGGAGGGCCGCGTCGATATCATCATCGGCACCCAATTGGTGGCGAAGGGCCATAATTTCCCGAGGCTCAATCTGGTCGGCGTCGTCGATGCCGATCTGGGCCTGAGCAATGGCGATCCGCGCGCGGCCGAGCGCACCTGGCAATTGCTCAACCAGGTGATCGGACGCGCCGGACGCGATCAGGGCAGGGGCGTCGGTTATTTGCAGACCCACCAGCCCGAACATCCCGTGATGAAGGCCCTGGTGGCGTGCGACCGCGAGGCGTTTTATGCCAGCGAGATCGAGGCCCGCGAGCGCGCCTCCTATCCGCCGTTCGGCCGGCTGGCGAGCCTGATCATTTCCGCCGGCGACCGGCCGACCGCCGAAGGTTTTGCGCGCAAGCTTGCCGCGATCGCGCCGATCGACGAGCGGATCAAGGTGCTGGGACCCGCCGAAGCCCCGCTCGCGGTGATCAAGGGCCGCTATCGCTTCCGCCTGCTGGTGAAATCGGCCCGCAATGTCGATCTGTCGGAATATCTGCGCGAATGGCTGGCCGCCGGTCCGAAGACAAAAGGCAATCTCAAGCTTGAGGTCGACGTCGATCCGCAGAGCTTTTTGTGAGTGAGAGGATGATGCCGCAGTGACGGCCGACAAAAAAGCCCGCCGTCATTTACGACGGCGGACCCTTTTTCGGCGTGCAGCAAGTCTGCGGCCGTTACGCTACGCAACGCTTACTGGGTTTGATGGATCGAAGAGGCGCGCAAGACGCCGTCAGGAGACGACTTCAGCGGTCACCCGGCCGACGCCGGCGCTGGTCAGGCCGATCGCGCGGGCGGCGCCCGTCGACAGGTCCAATACCCGGCCGCGGACGAATGGGCCGCGGTCATTAACGGTGACGACGACGCTGCGGCCGCCATGGGTCACCCGGAGCTTGGTGCCGAACGGCAGTGAGCGGTGGGCGCAGGTCAGGGCGTTCTGATTGAAGTGCTGACCGGAGGCAGTCTTGCTGCCGGACTCGTTGCCGTAGAAGGACGCCATCCCCGAGAAGCTGCGTCCGCCGCCCGACGACGGAGCGATCGAGGCATTGGCGCCGCGCCAGGCCAGGCTGCCGGCGCCCCGCGGCGAGTCACTGGCGTGATGGTGATGATGGTAGCCGTCGTGATGATGCCGATGTGATTTGGCAGAAGCCTCGGTGGCGGTTCCGCCGACCAGGAGAGTTGCGGTGACGAGCGCCAGCGCAGTGCGCGACTGGGTTACCCTTCCCAGTGTCGGGTTTTTGAATGTTACCATGCATTAGTCCCTCGGATAGTATTGCCACATGTGTGACTAGTGGAACCCCCGTCCCAATTTGCTTGGTCGCCGTTTGGTGGGCTAATGAGGCATAAAAGGGGCAGTAAAACCTGTTTGTCTCCCGCTGAAATATCTTGTGACCGAATGCGGTCAATCGTTAATATTTCATAAGTACTGCAGACACATGAAGAATTAATGGTTTATTACTTAGAAATACTTTCAAGAGAAGTCGTCGCCGAAGAAGACGAGATTTCGCCAAGTAATGCGGGCGGTCGGATGAACCCGGCCAAGCCGGCGTTCCCTGCGTATGGCTCCATGCAGCCATGCATCCGGCGCCGGAACGAATTGCCGCTTGCGATTTCCGCGAAGCGTCAGCGTGATCTGGTCGGGGCCGAAAAACTCGCGGCGCCGGAGGAGCCGAAAAATGTCATCCGGCCGGCACGGATAAGCACATGCGACAAGGCAGCGCCGGCGCGTTCCGTCATGTTGCACCTGCGCTCCTGCTATGTTAGCAAAGCCGCGATTTTAACGATCCCGGTACAGCCTGTGCCGGTCGAAAATCGAAGTCCCGCTTGAATTCCAAGGGCTTGGATCGCTAGGCGCCGCATCGTGGCGACGGTTTTTCCCTTGCGAATTTGACAGCAATAAAGAGCAAGCTTGTGGCTGCAGAAGATCCGTCGGTTTCGGGAGTGTCCGGTCGTTACGCAACGGCCTTGTTCGAACTGGCGCGGGATGAAAAATCCATCGACGCGGTCAGGGCCGATCTCGATAAATTCGAGGCCATGCTCGGCGACAGTGCCGATCTGAAACGCCTGGTCCGCAGCCCGGTTTTTTCGGCGGAGGTGCAATCGAAGGCGCTTGCCTCCGTGCTCGACAAGGCCGGTATATCAGGCGTTGCCGCCAATTTCCTGAAAGTTCTCACCGCCAACCGCCGGCTGTTCGCGGTCGCCGACGTGCTGCGCGCGTTCCGCGCGCTGGTGGCCAGGTTCAAGGGCGAGGCGACCGCGGATGTCACCGTCGCCGAAACGCTCAGCGACAAGAATCTCGACGCCCTGAAGACCGCACTGAAATCGGTGACGGGCAAGGACGTCGCGCTCAACGTGAAAGTCGATCCTTCGATTATCGGCGGCCTTGTGGTCAAGCTCGGCAGCCGCATGGTGGATAGTTCGCTTCGCACCAAACTCAATTCGATCAAGCACGCGATGAAAGAGGCAGGCTGATGGACATCCGCGCCGCGGAAATTTCCGCGATCCTGAAAGACCAGATCAAGAACTTCGGCCAGGAGGCTGAGGTTTCCGAAGTCGGACAGGTGCTGTCCGTCGGCGACGGCATCGCCCGCGTTTACGGGCTGGACAACGTCCAGGCCGGCGAAATGGTCGAGTTCGAGAACGGCACCCGCGGCATGGCGCTGAACCTCGAGACCGACAACGTCGGTATCGTGATCTTCGGCGCCGACCGCGAGATCAAGGAAGGCCAGACCGTCAAGCGCACCCGCGCCATCGTCGACACCCCGGTCGGCAAGGGCCTGCTCGGCCGCGTGGTCGACGCACTCGGCAATCCGATCGACGGCAAGGGGCCGATTGCTGCGACCGAACGCAAGCGCGTCGACGTCAAGGCGCCCGGCATCATTCCGCGCAAGTCGGTCAACGAGCCGATGGCGACCGGCCTGAAGGCGATCGACGCGCTGATCCCGATCGGCCGCGGCCAGCGCGAGCTGATCATCGGCGATCGCCAGACCGGCAAGACCGCGATCGCGCTCGACACCATCCTCAACCAGAAGCCGCTCAACGCGCAGCCGGACGAGAAGATCAAGCTGTATTGCGTCTATGTCGCGATCGGCCAGAAGCGTTCGACCGTTGCCCAGTTCGTCAAGGTGCTGGAAGAGCAGGGCGCGCTGGAATATTCGGTCATCGTCGCCGCCACCGCCTCCGATCCGGCGCCGATGCAGTACATCGCGCCGTTCACCGGCTGCACCATGGGCGAATATTTCCGCGACAACGGCATGCACGCGGTCATCATCTATGACGACTTGTCCAAGCAGGCCGTCGCCTATCGCCAGATGTCGCTGCTGCTGCGCCGCCCGCCGGGCCGCGAAGCCTATCCCGGCGACGTGTTCTACCTCCATTCCCGCCTGCTCGAGCGCGCCGCCAAGCTCAACGACCAGCAGGGTTCGGGCTCGCTGACGGCGCTGCCGATCATCGAAACCCAGGCCAACGACGTGTCGGCCTATATCCCGACCAACGTGATTTCGATCACCGACGGCCAGATCTTCCTGGAAACCGACCTGTTCTTCCAGGGCATCCGTCCCGCGGTGAACGTCGGTCTGTCGGTGTCGCGCGTCGGATCGTCGGCGCAGACCAAGGCGATGAAGAAGGTCGCCGGCAAGATCAAGGGCGAGCTGGCGCAATACCGCGAAATGGCGGCGTTCGCGCAGTTCGGTTCCGACCTCGACGCCTCGACCCAGCGGCTGCTGAACCGCGGTTCTCGGTTGACTGAACTGCTGAAGCAGCCGCAGTTCTCGCCGCTGAAGATGGAAGAGCAGGTGTGCGTGATCTGGGCCGGCACCAACGGCTATCTCGATGCCCTTCCGCTCAGCAAGGTGCGCGCCTTCGAGGACGGCCTGCTGTCGCTGTTGCGCGGCAAGAACGTCGAGATCCTCAACAGCATCCGCGAAAGCCGCGATCTCAGCGACGATACCGCCGGAAAGCTGAAGGCGGTCGTCGAGAGCTATACCAAGACGTTTGCCTAGAGAACGAGACGTCGATGCCCGGCACAAAGCCGGGCATGACAAAAGCGAGGCTTGCGGTCGGATCGAGGATCGGATCGCCGGGGTGAACTGAGAATGGCTTCCCTTAAAGACATGCGGGTCCGCATTGCCTCCACCAAGGCGACGCAGAAGATCACCAAGGCCATGCAGATGGTCGCGGCGTCGAAACTGCGCCGTGCGCAGACCGCCGCCGAAGCGGCGCGGCCCTACGCGGAAAAAATGGACGCGGTGATTTCGAATATCGCCAGTGCCGCGGCGGGGTCGCCCGGCGCGCCGGTGCTGCTGGCCGGCACCGGCAAGGATCAGGTCCATCTGTTCCTGGTCTGCACCGGCGAACGCGGCCTGTGCGGCGCCTTCAACTCCTCGATCGTGCGTCTCGCCCGCGAGCGCGCGCTGGCGCTGATGAACCAGGGCAAAGAGGTCAAGTTCTTCTGCGTCGGCCGCAAGGGCTTCGAGCAGCTGCGCCGCACCTTCGAAAAGCAGATCGTCGAGAATATCGAGTTGCGCTCGGTCCGCCAGCTCGGCTTCGTCAATGCCGAGGATATCGCCAAGCGGGTGGTCGCGCGTTTCGACGCCGGCGAGTTCGACGTCTGCACGCTGTTCTTCTCGCGTTTCAAATCCGTGATCGCGCAGGTCCCGACCGCGCAGCAGATCATTCCGCTGGTGGTGGAGACCGAGGCCGCCAATGTTGGCGCTACCACATCCTACGAATACGAGCCCGAGGAAGACGAGATCCTGACCGGCCTGCTGCCGCGCAATCTGGCGGTGCAGATCTTCCGCGCGCTGCTCGAAAACAATGCCTCGTTCTATGGCGCGCAAATGAGCGCGATGGACAACGCCACCCGCAACGCCGGCGACATGATCCGCAAGCAGACCCTGATCTACAACCGAACCCGTCAGGCCCAGATCACCAAGGAGCTGATCGAAATCATCTCCGGCGCCGAGGCGCTCTAGCCACTCGCGCGACACACTGGCGGACTTCTAGCGAAAAGAATTCGAAGGAGAGAGTTTTATGGCCGCAGCAGCAAACCAGACCGGACACATCACCCAGGTCATCGGCGCCGTCGTCGACGTGCAGTTCGAAGGGCACCTGCCCGCCATTCTGAACGCGATCGAAACCAAGAACGCCGGCAATCGCCTGGTGCTCGAAGTGGCGCAGCATCTCGGTGAATCGACAGTGCGCACCATCGCAATGGACACCACCGAGGGCCTGGTCCGCGGTCAGGAAGTCACCGACACCGGCTCGCCGATCCGCGTTCCGGTCGGTGCCGGCACGCTCGGCCGCATCATGAACGTGATTGGTGAGCCGATCGATGAAGCCGGTCCGCTGGTAGCGGAAGGCCTGCGCCCGATTCACGCGGATGCGCCGAGCTATACCGACCAGTCCACGGAAGCCGAAATTCTCGTCACCGGCATCAAGGTCGTCGACCTGCTGGCGCCTTACGCCAAGGGCGGCAAGATCGGCCTCTTCGGCGGCGCCGGCGTCGGCAAGACCGTGCTGATTCAGGAGCTGATCAACAACGTTGCGAAAGCCCACGGCGGTTATTCGGTATTCGCCGGCGTCGGCGAGCGGACCCGCGAAGGCAACGACCTCTATCACGAGTTCATCGAATCCAAGGTCAACGCCGATCCGCACAATCCGGATCCGAGCGTGAAGTCGAAATGCGCGCTCGTGTTCGGCCAGATGAACGAACCGCCGGGCGCCCGCGCCCGCGTCGGCCTGACCGGCTTGACGGTCGCCGAGCATTTCCGCGATCAGGGCCAGGACGTGCTGTTCTTCGTCGACAACATCTTCCGCTTTACGCAGGCCGGCTCCGAAGTGTCGGCGCTGTTGGGTCGTATCCCTTCGGCGGTGGGTTATCAGCCGACGCTCGCCACCGACATGGGCGCGTTGCAGGAGCGCATCACCACCACGCACAAGGGGTCGATCACGTCGGTGCAGGCGATCTACGTGCCGGCCGACGACTTGACCGACCCGGCGCCCGCGACCTCGTTCGCCCATTTGGACGCGACCACGGTGTTGAACCGCGCGATTTCGGAAAAGGGCATCTATCCGGCGGTGGATCCGCTCGACTCGACCTCGCGCATGCTTTCCCCACTCGTCGTCGGCCAGGAGCACTACGACACCGCGCGCATGGTTCAGCAGGTGCTGCAGCGCTACAAGTCGCTGCAGGACATCATCGCCATTCTTGGCATGGACGAATTATCAGAAGAGGACAAGATCGCGGTGGCCCGCGCCCGCAAGATCGAGCGCTTCCTGTCGCAGCCGTTCCATGTCGCCGAAGTCTTCACCGGCTCGCCCGGCAAGTTCGTCGACCTCGCCGACACCATCAAGGGTTTCCGCGGGCTGTGCGAAGGCAAGTATGACCATCTCCCCGAGGCCGCCTTCTACATGGTCGGCAACATCGAAGAGGCGGTCGAAAAGGGCAAGAAGCTGGCGGCCGAAGCAGCGTAAGAGGGCGAATAGCGAATAGGGAGTGGCGAATAGTTAAAGGCCATTCCCTTCCTTCACTGCTCGCCATTCGCTACTCGCCACTTACTACTCGCAGGTACACCACCATGGCCACCTTCCACTTCGATCTCGTCTCGCCTGAAAAGCTCGCCTTCACCGGCGAGGTCGATCAGGTCGACGTTCCCGGCGTCGAAGGCGATTTCGGCGTGCTCGCCGGACATGCGCCGGTGGTGGCCGTGATCCGGCCGGGGATCCTCACGGTGACCACGGGCGGCACCCATCAGAAGATCATCGTGCTCGGCGGGCTTGCGGAAATGTCCGAGAATGGCCTGACCGTGCTGGCCGATGTCGCCACCTCGATCGACGAGCTCGACCGGGCGCGGTTCGCCGACACGATTTCCGAGATGGAAGCCAAGCTTGCCGAAAAGGACGGCTCGGAGCTCGATCGCGAGATCGAACGGCTCGATCATTTCAAGAGCATCCAGAGCCAGCTCAGCGCGACGGCGATGCACTGAGCGGGTCGGCCCCGCCAGCCGCGGCAAAACCAAACTGAATTGAGCCTCCGCGACGGCGCGACCGGCGCCGGAACTTAGGTTGCGCCTGTGAACTTCTGGCGCCATTCTGCGACCAATCATCGTGGTCCGGGGCCGGCTTTCATGAAACGCAAGATCGCAGCCATTTTTGCGGCGGATATTGCCGGCTATTCGAGGCTGGTCGCCGAGGACGAAGAGGAGACGCTGCGGCGTCTGGCCTCCTACCGGGCAGTGACCGACGATTTCATCGCCAAATCCGGCGGACGAATCTTCAACACCGCCGGCGATGCGGTGCTGGCCGAATTTCCGAGCGCCGTCGAAGCGGTGCGATGCGCGATCGACATCCAGGAAAGCCTGCGCACCCGCAATATGGCCTATCCGCCCAGCCGCCAGATGAGCTTTCGCATCGGCATCACGATCGGCGACGTGGTCGAGCGTGACGGCGACCTGCTCGGCGACGGCGTCAACATTGCGGCGCGGCTCGAGGGCCTGGCCGAGGTCGGCGGCATCTGCGTCTCGCGCGCGGTGCATGAACAGGTCGCCAACAAGCTGTCGGTGCAGTTCGCCGATATCGGCGCGCAGGAAGTGAAGAACATTCCGACCCCGGTGCATGCCTATATGGTGGCGATGCGCCGCGAGGACGGCACCTACGCGACACCGCAAGTGAAGAAGCCTGCTGCCAAAGCCTCGGCAACGCCGAACTGGATGTGGCCGCTGGCGGTGACGGTGGTGTGCGTCGTCGCCATTGGCGTCGCAGGCTTTCTGTATTTTACCAAGCTTGAGCTGCCAGGAAGGTCCGGGGAGACGTCCACCGCAGCCAACACGACCCCGGCGGCAACTGCGGTCGCGGCCGCGGCGCCCGCGGCGCCGGCCCCTCCGCCGGCGGCACCGATCGCATCGAGCGAGAGGTTTGCGGCCGAGACCGTGCCGTTCGTCGGCGATCGCGCCCGTATTACCCTGGCGAACGAGTATGCGCCCGCGGCGGACTTCAAGGCCGTCGCCCTCAACAATGCCGGCGTCAACGCGTTTGTCGTGGCGCAGCCGAGCGAAGAAGCCGCGAAAAGTGCCGCCGTCGAGCAATGTCAGAAACACGCCGACGCGGCGCAGTCGCCGCGAAAATGCGAAGTCTACGCCGTCGGCAACACGGTGGTTTCCATGTATGGCCATCCGCCGCTGCCGCCGACGCCCTGGATCGTGCACGATCCGTCGACCGAACGGCCGCTTGTTCCCGTCGAGGTTCCCCTGGTCCACGAAGGCCCGAGGAAGAGCATCGACGAAAGATACCTGCGGGGACGCAAAAGCAAGGCGATTGCGGTTGGGCCGGGAGGGCAAATGTTCTTCTTCTTCAATCAGGACTCGCCGGAAGAGGCGGCGCGGCGGACGCTCGAAGGCTGTGGCGCGGTCGCGGGTACGGCCTGCAAGATCGTCGCTGTTGATGATGTGTTCGTGGTGCCGGTGCCGACCATCCTGAAAGTCACCGGCCGGCCTGCCGGCAACGCCTCGATCGCGGCGGACGCGCGCGACGACGTGGTGCGCCAGCTCGCGGCTGCGTCGGACGGATGGAATGCGGTTGCGACCGGCGCGGCGGGGCATCCGGGATTGGCGCTCAAGGCGGCGAACGAACAGAACGCGATCAACCAGGCGCTCGGTAACTGCGCCAAACGCGACAGCGACTGTCACGTCATCGCGATCGGTCCGTTTTCGGTCGGACCGAATTAGGGCGCGTATTCATACATCGAGATTGATGGGCGCCGCCGTCGCATGATTGATCTGATATGAAAGAGGCCGCTGGGGCGCCATGATTCGTAATCTGCTCGCCATATTTGCGTTTGCTTCTTGCTTGACGGTGTTCGCTTCAGCAGCGGTCGCGACGTATTTTCATTTCCAAGCAATAGCAAACATCCCGGCTGGTGGCCCGCGTCGGAGGATTGTGAAAGTGAATCGCTTAAATGCTCTCTTGTTCCCTGATGAGCTATCCCCCATCGGACTGCAGTATAGAGTACGTTGCCTAAGGACTTTGACCGCGCCTTTGCTTCATTGTCGCTACGGCAGCGACGGCGTTGGTGCTTGCATTGACAAAAACCGAACTAAAACGCTGCGAGCGAACACTTGGCGTTCGCCGGAGAGAAACCGGTTCGTACACTACCGCATCACGCGCTGTAGTTCGCTCATCCCGCACACGCCGCAAACCGTTGCGCCACCGTGCGATACACCTCGCGCCGGAAGGGCACCACGAGTTCGGCGACGCGGTCGAGCCGCTCCCATCGCCATTGGTCGAACTCCGCCGGCTGGCCATTGCGCGGCGTCAGCGGATCGATCTCGGCATCGGAGCCGGTGAAGCGCAGCGCGAACCATTTCTGGCGCTGGCCGCGGAATTTTGCGAGTCGGTGCGACGGCGGTCCGGCGAATGGCGGAAACTCATAGGTCAGCCAATCCGTCTCCGACAGATAGTCGGCGTTGGTGACGCCGGTCTCTTCCCAGAGTTCGCGCATCACCGCGTCGCGCGGATTTTCGCCTGCGTCGATGCCGCCCTGCGGCATCTGCCATTCCAGTCCGGGAAGAATGATCTCCGGCCCGTCGTCCCGGAAGCGCCGCCCGATCAGGACATGACCGGCCGCGTTGAACAGCGCGATCCCTACATTGGGACGGTAGAGTTTGCCTTCTGTCATGGAGTCTCCGGTCGTCATTCCGGAATGCGCGAAGCGCAGATCCGGAATCTCGAGGTTCCGGGTTCATGCTTCGCATGCCCCGGAACGACGTAACGCACTAGCCGCCCGCGAGGCCGGAAAATTCCTTCACCACGCGCTCATAGACCGGCCGCTTGAACGGGACGATCAGCTCGGGAAGATTCTTCATCGGCTCCCAGCGCCAGGTGATGAATTCCGCCTTGTGGCCGCCGCCGGGACTGGCGACGTTGATTTCGGAATCTTTGCCGGTGAAGCGGACCGCGTACCATTTCTGCCGCTGCCCGCGATAGCGGCCCTTCCAGGTGCGTCCGGCGACGGTGCGGGGAATGTCGTAGATTAGCCAGTCGGTGACCTCGCCGAGCTTCTCGACCGAACGGACGCTGGTCTCTTCATAGAGTTCGCGCTTGGCGGCCTCCCAGGTATCCTCGCCGGGATCGACTCCGCCCTGCGGCATCTGCCAGACGTGGGAGTCGTCGACATGTTCGATGCCGCCGGCGCGACGTCCGATGAAGACGAGCCCTGCCGGGTTGATCAGCATCATGCCGACGCATGTTCGATAGGGCAGGTCTTCGTAGCGCGCCATTCCGTCAGAGCCTCTCCGCGTCATATGGGGCGGCCCGACACAAGGCCCAAGAGCCGGGGTCGCCAGCCGGTTGATATTTAGCTGGATTTTGATTTCAGCATCGTGGTTGTCAATGGCACAAGCATGATGCCGCGGCTTTCGAGCGTCTTGGCCCAGAGGCCGATCCGCTCGATCGAGATTGGCAGCGCCGAGGCGATACCGACCGCGGTTCCGCGGTCTTTCGCCAGATCTTCCAGCTTTGCCAGCGCCCGGTCGATCTCAGCCGCCGTCGGCACTGCGTCGATCGAGATATCGGCCCTGGCGAACGGCATCAACTGGCCCGCCGCCAATGAGGCCGCGACGCTGCGCGGCGCCGAGCCGTCGTCGAGATAGCCGAGCCCGCGCTTGGCGGCCTCGCGGACAATCGGCTGCATCACCGCATCGGCGGCGACGAAGCGCGCGCCCATGAAATTGGCGATCCCGGCATAGCCCTGGAACCGGCTGAGGTGCCAGTACAGCCGGTCGAGGTTTTGCTCGGGTCCAAGCGTCGTGAGCAGGGTTTGCGGGCCCGGATCGTTGTCGGGATAGTCGAACGGCTCCATCGGCACCTGCAGCAGGATCTCGTGGCGCTGCGCGCGCGCCCGCTCGGCCAGTTTGCCGGGATCGGAGCCATAGGGCGTAAACGCCAGCGTCACCGCGGGCGGCAGTTTCATGATGGCGTCAGTGGTCTTGGCGGCGCCGACGCCGAGGCCGCCGACCACGATGGAAACCGTCGGCATCCTGGCTGCCTTTGCGCGGTCGGCCTCGGCGGCGTAGACCGTGAAGGGTTTCAAGCCGTCCGCCACCACCGGGATCATGCCGTAGCGCGATTTTTCGAGCAGGCGGGCGTCGATGCCGGCCATCATGGCGGGCGCGGCCGCAGGCTCCCCCGCTGCGGCCTTTTCCGCAGCTTCGCCGCCGCCAATCGGGACGTCGTGGCGCGCGCCGCTGGAGCCGTCGATGATGGTGACGGTCTTCGGCTCGCCTGGGGTCTCGTGCCTGGAGGCGGCCTTGGCCCCGTGTTCCGGCGCGGCTGCGGGCTCCGCGGCAGGTTTTTCTTCCGCGGGCGTCGGCGGGCGGATCGCCACGCGGACGATCGGCTCGCCGCCCAGTGGATTGTCGTTGAAGAGGGCGAAGCCCGCGAAGGTAACCAGGAACAGGCCGAGCAATACGGCCAGCAGCTGGAATCCGGTAAACGGCAGCCGGTAGCGGCGTTTCCGGCGCGGTGTCGTCTGCCCAAGCGGCGTGCTCAGATCGTCGGCCGTCTCTGCCATGGATCTTTCCCGAATCAACGGGCCGACGATACCACGGCGCGGCACGGCCAAGGCAGATCCGCGGCCGCCGCGGCCGCACAGAGGCGCATTTCGGGGCCCAGGCGAACTTCCGGGAAATCATCCAGCAAAAAGGGCGGCCCGAGGGCCGCCCTTGGCGGTAGATGCAGGTGAGCCGCAGCCCTGAATCAGTTGGCCGACTTGTTGGCAGGCTTGTCGGTCGCGGTCCTGTCAGCCGTGGTCGGCGCGGTCGCGTTGACCTTGATGCCGTGCAGCAGGTCGTCCGCCATCTTCAGCGCCTTGTCGTCCTTGGCGTCCGGCGGCACGTAGGATTGCGAGCCGGTCTTTTCGTCGCCGTCGTTCTTCAGATGCCCGCGCAGCGAGGCTTCACCCTTGGTGTCGGTGCGCGACTTCAGTTCGTCCGGCACGTCCTGCACCACCTCGATATCGGGAACGATGCCCTTGGCCTGGATCGATTTGCCCGACGGGGTGAAGTAGCGCGCGGTGGTCAGGCGCAGCGCACCGTTGCCGCTTCCGAGCGGGATGATGGTCTGCACCGAACCCTTGCCGAACGAGCGCGTGCCGACCAGCGTCGCCCGCTTGTGGTCCTGCAGCGCACCGGCGACGATTTCGGAGGCCGATGCCGAGCCGCCATTGATCAGAACGATCACCGGCTTGCCCTTGGTCAGATCGCCCGGATGCGCGGTGCGGCGCTGGGTTTCCTCGGCGTTGCGGCCGCGGGTGGAAACGATCTCGCCGCGCTCGAGGAAGCTGTCGGAAACCGTGACCGCTTCTTCCAGCAGACCGCCGGGATTGTTGCGGAGGTCGATCACAAAACCCTTCAGCTTGTCGCCGATCTGGTTCTGCAGGTTGGCGACTTCCTTCTTCAGGCCCTCGGTGGTCTGCTCGTTGAAGGTGGTGATGCGGATATAGCCGATATCGTCGGCCTCGACATGCGCGCGCACCGAGCGGACGCGGATATTGTCGCGCACCAGCGTCACGTCGATCGGGTTGTCCTGGCCCTTGCGCATGATCTTCAGCTTGATCTTGGTATTGACCGGCCCGCGCATTTTCTCGACGGCCTGATTGAGGGTGAGGCCCTGCACGGCTTCGTCGTCGAGATTGGTGATGATGTCGTTGGCCATGATGCCGGCCTTCGACGCCGGGGTATCGTCGATCGGCGAAACCACCTTGATCAGGCCGTCTTCCATCGTGACTTCGATGCCGAGGCCGCCGAATTCGCCGCGGGTCTGCACCTGCATGTCGCGGAAGCTCTTGGCGTCCATATAGCTCGAATGCGGATCGAGGCCGGACAGCATGCCGCTGATGGCTGATTCGACCAGCTTGGAGTCGTCGGGCTTCTCGACGTAGTCGCTGCGAACCCGCTCGAACACATCGCCGAACAGATTGAGCTGGCGATAGGTGTCCGAGGTCGCGGCGCGCGCGCTCGATCCCATCAGCATGGAGCGAGGTTGGGTCACGAACAGCGTCAGAGCCGCGCCGGTGGCGGCGCTAAGGAGAATTACTGAAGTCTTGCGCATCATCCGCGAACCTTTTCGCCTTCATTTGCGGCCCACCATGGGCCTGGATCGATTGGAGTGCCGTCCTTACGGAACTCGACATAGAGCACGGGCTGGCTCGCATTAGTCGCGAGAATGGATGCGACCCGGGACACCGTCCCCATGATCGCGACCGGCTCCCCCGTAAGTACAAACTGGCCGATGTTGACCGAAATGCGCTCCATCCCGGCGATCAACACATGATACCCGCCACCGGCATTGAGGATCAAGAGTTGTCCGTAGCTGCGGAAGGGACCGGCGTAAACAACCCAGCCGTCACACGGTGTTGTGACCTGAGCTCCCGGCCGGGTTGCCAAAGAAATGCCCTTTTCGACGCCACCCGCCCCGTCGGAACCGCCAAAATCGCGAATCTTGACGCCATTAACCGGCAGCGCGAATAAACCCCTGGCGGAGGCGAAAGCAATGGCCGGGCTCAGCCGGGCAGGGTCCTTCAGCGCCCCCAGATTCGGCTTGCCGTTGAGGGCGGCGGGCGCGCCCTGCAGGCTGGCGGTTTCAGCCGCCTTCGCGGCGCTCTTCAGGTCCTGCTCCATCTTGGCGATCAGGCCCTGGAGGCTGTCGACCTGCCGGGACAGCGTGATGGCGCGCGCGCCTTCCGTTTCCATGTCTTTTTCGATCGAACTCTGCTGGCGCTGGCGCTCGTCGACAAGGGCGGCGAGCCGGGTCTGGTCGTCCCTGAGCTTGTCGCGGTCGGCCGCGAGCCGGTCCCGCTCGGTCGCGATGGTCTTGCGCAGCGATACCAGCTCGGTCAGATCACCCGTCAGTTTCTCCGCACGGGACCGCAGTTCAGGTACCACGGCGCCGAGCAGCATGGCGGTGCGAAGCGATTGCAACGCGTCTTCCGGCCTGACCAGCAAGGCCGGTGGCGTGCGCCGACCGGCGCGCTGCAGGGCGGCCAGCACCTCGACAATCTCGGAGCGGCGCGAATCGAGCGAACTGCGGATCTGCTGCTCGCGGGAATCCAGCGGTCGCAGCCGTGCTTCGGCATCGCCGATCCGGGTTTCGACACCGCGTACCTGGGCCGCGATGTCGATCAGCTGCTGATTGAGCTTGCTGCGATCCTGGCCCATCGAGGTAATTTCGGATTTCAGCTTCTCCTGGGCGTCGGCCGCGTTCTTTTGCTGCGTACGGGCCGCTTCCAGTTCCTGCTCGCGCTGCTTGATGGCGTCGGATGAAGCGGCCGTCGTCTGCGGCGTCGAAGCCGCGGTCTGCGCGGCAGCGGGCGACAGGCTAAAACTTGCAAACCCCGCGGACAACAACGCGATCGACAGCGGAATACGGCCGGAAGCGGACCGGCCGCGGCCGATGGTGTCAGGGTAGGCGTGGTTGGTTCGCGTTGGCTGCATCAAGGTCGGTCGGCGCTCTCTTCAACGAAGACGCTGGCGCGGCTTACGCGCGGTGATAGGGATGACCCGCCAGAATGGTCGCGGCCCGATAGACCTGCTCCAGAAGCATGACGCGAACCATCTGGTGCGGCCAGGTTGCGGCGCCGAACGCCATTCTCAAGTTTGCCTTGCGCCGCAAATCGGGCGAAAGTCCGTCCGCGCCGCCGATTGCAAAAATAGTGTTGGCAACCTGTTCGTCCCGCCAGCGGCCGAGATGCCGGGCAAAACCGACACTGTCGAGATTGTCGCCGCGCTCGTCCAGAGCCACCAGCACGGATTTTTGCGGGGTTGCGGCCGAAATGGCCGCCGCCTCCTCGGTCATCCGGGTCGAGGCGTCGCGCGCGCGGCTTTCGGGAATTTCATGAATATCGAGGCCGCGAAAACCGAGCTTGCGGCCGAGGTCGTCGAACCGTTCGCGGTAGCGCTCGGACAGCTCCCGCTCAGGGCCCTGCTTTAGCCGGCCGATTGAGATGACAACGAGGCGCATGAGCGCAAGCTAGCATGCGCTCATGCCGATTCGCATCGGCTCGTCGGTCAGATCGCCTTCGCCGCCGTCGGAACCTGCGTCCACAATCTCTCGAGATTGTAGAATTCACGGACCTCGGGTCTGAATACGTGCACGATCACGTCGCCGGAATCGATCAAGACCCAGTCGCAATTGGGCAGGCCCTCGACGTGGAGGTTCTTGATTCCGGTTTCCTTCAAGGCTTTGGCAACATTTTCCGCGATCGCGCCGACGTGACGGTTGGCCCGGCCCGAGGTGACGATCATGTAGTCGGAATATGCAGATTTGCCGCGAAGGTCGATGGTGACCGTTTCTTCCGCCTTCATGTCGTCGAGGCGGGAGAGGATCATATTCAGCGTCTTGTCGGCGTCGGGTTGCGCCTTCAAGGCCGCAGCTTGTGTCGATGTTTTACGCGCGGTTTTGGGGGCCGGTTTCTTGGGAACCTTGGGTAAAACAGACTTGGACAATACAGATGTGGCCAGGGACCATTCCTTTCACTGTATCGCGGGCGCCGAATCTCGGAGCCCACAGGCTATACTACGCATGTGGTGTTAACGGTTTCAATATTCTAGTGATGCGGTCCCGTCACTTTGTCTTCCAGCTGCCGTCCGGGTTCCGCATGCCGGTCGACGACAGATTGAGTTTCAGGCCGGTGAGAAACACCCAGGCCGGCGCACGGAGATCGGCGAGGCTGCCCGCCTGATTTTCGCGCAGACGGTAGCGGGCGAGCGCTTGCGCCGCGGGCGCGGCAAGCGCGCGAAAACTTTGCGGCGGACGGTCGATCACCGCGATCGGCACTTCGGACGCGATGCGCCGCCAGTTTTGCCATCGATGAAATTGCGCGAGATTGTCAGCGCCCATGATCCAGACCAGGCGCAGCCCGGGAACGCGGCGGCGCAGATAAGTTATGGTGTCAACAGTGTAGCGGGTTCCGATGACGGATTCGAGACAGCTGATGTCGATGCGCGGATCGCCGGCCATTTTGCGCGCGGCCTCGGCGCGTTGTTCGAGATCGCGCAAGGCGCCTTGTTCCTTGAGCGGATTGCCCGGGGTAATGAGCCACCAAACGCGGTCGAGCTTCAGCCGCTTGATCGCGAACAGGCTGATCGCGCGATGCGCGTCATGCGGCGGATTGAACGAGCCGCCGAGCAGCCCGATGCGCATGCCGTCGGTGTGAAGCGGGATGGCCTGAGCGAGAGACGCGACCGAGGCTTGCTTCAAATGAGCCACCGCGGGCGCAGTGCATTCATGTTTGACGCGTCCTTGTTTGACGCGTCTTCCTTGCGCCAACCGGCGTCCGCCACGCTTGAAAACGCTTTGCTTGAAAACGGCTTGTTTGAAAACGCTTTGGCGTTCACGGCCGCGTCTGCCCGGTGCCATGGACGCGGTACTTGAAGCTGGTCAGTTGCTCGGCGCCGACCGGGCCGCGCGCGTGGAATTTCCCGGTGGCAATGCCGATTTCCGCGCCGAAGCCAAATTCGCCGCCATCGGCGAATTGGGTCGATGCGTTATGCAGCACGATTGCCGAATCGACCTCGTCGAGGAACCGGCGGGCGGTGGCTTCGTCCTCGGTCACGATCGCGTCGGTGTGGTGCGATCCGTGGTTGTGAATATGCGCGATCGCCTCGTCGACGCCGTCGACGACTTTTGCTGCGATGATCGCGTCCTCATATTCGGTGTCCCAGTCTTCCTCGGTCGCCGGCTTCACCCTGACGTCGACTTTCTGCACGGCGGCGTCGCCGCGCACCTCGCAGCCGGCGTCGATCAGCATCTCGACCAGCGGCTTCAGCGTCGCGGCTGCGCCGGCGCGATCGACCAGCAGGGTTTCGGCCGCGCCGCAGACGCCGGGTCGGCGCATCTTGGCATTCAGCACGATCGACTTCGCCATTTCGAGATTGGCGGCGGAATCGACATAGACGTGGTTGACGCCTTCCAGGTGCGCGAACACCGGTACGCGCGCTTCGGCTTCGACGCGGGCGACCAGGCTCTTGCCGCCGCGCGGCACGATCACGTCGACGCCGCCGTTCAGGCCGGTCAGCAACAGGCCGACCGCGGCGCGGTCGCGGGTCGGCACCAGCGTAATGGATGCCTCCGGCAAGCCAGCCTCGCGCAAGCCCTGCACCAGACAGTCGTGGATCGCGCGGCAGGAGCGGAAGGAGTCGGAGCCGCCGCGCAGGATCACGGCATTGCCGGATTTCAGGCACAACACGCCGGCGTCGGCGGCAACGTTGGGACGACTTTCGAAAATCACCGCGACGACGCCGAGCGGCACGCGCACCCGTTCGATCACCATGCCGTTCGGCCGCTGCCAGCTTTCGGTGACGACGCCGATCGGATCCGCTATCTCGCGCACGGTGGCGATGCCGCCGGCCATTGCGTCGATGCGCGCCTGCGTCAGCGTCAGCCGGTCGATGAAAGCGGCGCTCGCGCCGCCGGCGCGCACTTCGGCGACGTCCTCGGCATTGGCTGCGAGGATAAGGGGCGCGTTGGCGCGAATGGCGCGCTCCATCGCTGTTAGCGCCTCGTTCTTCTGATCGGGGGAGGCAAGCGCCAGCACCCGCGCGGCGGCGCGGGCGCGGCCAGCGAGCTCGGTCATCAGAGCCGGCAAATCGGCGCTTCCGTCGATGGCTTTGAGCGGCGCGGACATATCGGTTTCAACCTTGGTTAAGGCAATGTCCTAGCACGGAAATCGCCATTTTGCGAAGGCCGGCGGGGCATGGCTGGCAGGCGGCGGCAGGCTTTTTGGGCCTGTGCCCAGCTAGGCCATTGGCCTAGCTCTGCGAAAACGCACCGCTCGGGCCGACCACGAGATCGTCGCGGTGGATCATTTCGGCGCGCCCGCTGACCCCGAGGATGGCCATGACGTCGGGGGAGGAGCGGCCCCTGATTTTCTCGGCATCCTCCGCGTCATAGGCGACGAGCCCGCGGCCGATTTCATGGGTGTCGGGGCCGCGCACCACCACCGCGTCGCCGCGCGCGAACTGTCCGTCGACCCGGATCACGCCCGCCGGCAGCAGGCTCTTGCCCGCGCGCAGCGCGCTCACCGCGCCGGCGTCGATGGTCAGCGTGCCCTTCGGCTCCAGCGATCCCGCGATCCAGCGTTTTCGCGCGGTGACGGGGGTCGCGGGCGTCAGAAACCAGGTGCAGCGGCCGCCGTCGGCGATCGCCTGCAACGGATGCTCGATCTTGCCGGACGCGATCAGCATATGAGTGCCGGCGGTGGTTGCGATCTTCGCCGCCTCGATCTTGGTATGCATGCCGCCGCGCGACAGTTCGGATTCTGCGGCACCCGCCATCGCCTCGATCTCGGAAGTGACGCTCTCCACCACGGGGATCAGTTTTGCGTTGGGATTGCTGCCCGGCGGCGCCGTATAGAGGCCGTCGATATCCGACAGCAGGATCAGCAAGTCCGCGCTTGCCATGGTGGCGACACGGGCGGCGAGGCGATCGTTGTCGCCGTAGCGGATTTCATTGGTGGCGACGGTGTCGTTCTCGTTGATGACGGGCACCGCGCGCCATTCCAGCAGTTTGCCGATGGTCGAGCGCGCGTTGAGATAGCGGCGGCGTTCCTCGGTGTCCTGCAAGGTCACCAGGATCTGGCCGGCGCCGATGCCGTGATGGCCCAGCACTTCGGACCAGGTTCGCGCCAGCGCGATTTGCCCCACCGCGGCGGCGGCCTGGCTCTCCTCAAGTTTCAATGTGCCGCGCGGCAGTTTCAGGCGGCTGCGGCCAAGCGCGATCGAGCCCGACGATACGATCAGGAGTTCGCGCCCTTCGCCGTGCAGTTTGGCCAGATCGGCGGCGAGCGCGGTGAGCCAGGCCGCCCGCACCTCGCCTGCGTCGGAATCGACCAGCAGCGAAGAGCCGACCTTGACGACGATGCGGCGGAATTTTTTTAAAGTCGGGCGGGCCATGGTGCTGTCGGACAATGCGGCGTGGGTGGCGAGAGCAATACGCGCCACTTCGATGATTTGGAAGTGGCGCGGAGGGCTAAAAAAAGTCAGCCCTGCGGTGTGGTCGAGGGCGCCCGAGCCTCGGATGCCCACGGCTCGGCCTGCGCCACGCCCTTGGCCTTGGCCGATACCGGGGCTTCGCCGATCACCGCGACCAGTGCGCGCAACGCCTCTTTCACGCCTTCGCCGGTTGCACCCGACATCAGCAACGGCGTCTTTTTGGCGGCGCGCTTCAGCCGGTCCTTCTGCTTCTTCAACTCGTCGCCCGTCACGGCGTCGATCTTGTTCAGCGCCACGATCTCGATCTTGTCGGCGAGCTGTCCCTCATAGGCTTCGAGTTCGGTCCGCACCGTCTTGTAGGCCTTGCCCGCGTGTTCGCAGGTCGCGTCCACCAGGTGCAGCAGGACACGGCAGCGCTCGACATGGCCGAGAAAGCGAGCGCCGAGGCCCGCGCCTTCATGCGCGCCTTCGATCAGCCCCGGAATGTCCGCCAGCACGAATTCGCGGCCATCGGAATTCACCACACCGAGTTGCGGGTGCAGCGTGGTGAAGGGATAGTCGGCGATCTTCGGTTTCGCCGCGCTGACCTTGGACAGGAACGTCGACTTGCCAGCATTGGGCAGGCCGACCAGGCCCGCGTCCGCGATCAATTTCAGCCGCAGCCAGATCCAGCGCTCCTCGCCCTCCTGTCCCGGATTGGCGTTGCGCGGCGCGCGATTGGTGGAGGTCTTGAAATGCGCGTTGCCGAACCCGCCATTGCCGCCTTCGGCCAGCACGAATTTTTCCCCCAGCGTGGTGAAGTCGTGGATCAGCGTCTCGCGGTCCTCGTCGAACACCTGCGTTCCCACGGGAACCTTGAGGACGATCGGCTTGCCGTTGGCGCCGTGGCGGTCCTTGCCCATGCCGTTGGTGCCCTTCTGGGCCTTGAAGTGCTGCTGATAGCGGTAATCGATCAGCGTGTTCAGTCCGTCGACCACCTCGATGACGACATCGCCGCCGCGGCCGCCATTGCCGCCGGAGGGTCCGCCAAACTCGATATACTTCTCGCGGCGAAACGCCACGCAGCCGTTGCCGCCGTCGCCGGAGCGGATATAGACCTTTGCTTCATCCAGGAATTTCATGGGCTATAGGTAAGGCAGAGGGGCCGGTGCGGCAACCCACGAGCTTGGTAAATATCGAGAAAGCTCAATATTTTAGGGCTTTATTGGGGCGTCGATGACGATCCGGCTTATGTGGTATGGTTTCCGCGGGGGACGTTAACCAGCGAGATCGGGAAATCCTCATGAGACGCCGCCGCTTCATCGGGCTCGTTGGCGGCGCGGCGGCTTCAGCGACGCTTTGGCCGCTCGCGGCGCGTGCGCAGCAGGATCTGCCAGTGATCGGATTGCTGCACGCGGGCTCCCGGGAAGAGAACGCCAAACGCCTGGCGTCATTTCAGAAGGGGCTGGCCGATGCGGGCTTCGTCGAGGGCCAGAATGTCACGATCGAATATCGCTGGGCCTCGGGCAGGAATGACGATCTGCCGGCGATGGCCGCCGATCTGGTCCGCCGGCGGGTGAGCGTGATCACGACGCCCGGCAGCACGGCGGCGGCGGTGGTCGCCAGCGCGGCGACGACGACCATTCCGGTCGTGTTCTCCTCCGGCACCGACCCGGTGGCGCTCGGTCTTGTCACGAGCCTGCGCCGGCCGGGCGGCAACGTCACCGGGATCACCTCGCTGAACGCCGAGCTCGCCGCCAAGCGGCTCGGGCTGCTTCGCGAATTGGTGCCGAAGGCGGCGCGCTATTTTGCGCTGGTCAAGCCGACTTCCGAACTCGCCGCGCCCTTTGTCAGGGATTTGCTGGGCGCGGCCGCGAGCCTCGACATCACGGTCGATGTCCTCAATGCCGATACCGCCGATCAGATCGATGCGGCCTTCGCCGGCATCCCGAAATCGCCCGGCAACGTCATGGTGTTCGGCCCCGAGGGGTTTTTCTACATTCATCGCGCCCGCATCGCGGATCTGGCGCTGCGCGGCGGGTTGTCGACGATGTTCGATGTCCGCGACTATGTCGATGCCGGCGGCCTTGCCAGCTACGGATCGGATTATCTGGATCTGATGGAGCTCACCGGCAATTATGTCGCCCGCGTCCTGAAGGGCGCGAAGCCGGCCGATCTTCCGGTGCAGCAGGCGACCAAATTCGAATTCGTGATCAATCGCAAGACGGCCCGCGCGCTCGGCATCGAGATTCCGCCGACGGTGCTGGCCACCGCGGACGACGTGATCGATTGAGGCTGCGGCCTATTTCGCCTTCGCCGGCCGGCGGCGGATCAGGAACTTCTGCATGCCCTCCAGCACCAGCTCGCGGCGCTGGTTGAACACCGTGGAGCGCAGGGTCACCACGCCGGTGGTGCGGCCGGGCTTAAGCTCCGTCACTTCGAGCGCAGGATAGATCGTGTCGTCGGCGAACACGGGTTTGAGAAACCGGCTCGACTGTTCGAGAAAGCCGACCAGCGATTCCTCCACCATGTAGGGAAACAGGCCGGCTCCCGGCGCCGTGTGGACCAGGGTCTGGAAACCATGGGCGAGCAGGTTTGGCATGCCGCGGGCGCGGCAATATTCGACGTCGTAATGCACCGGATGGGTATCGCCGCTCGCGGCCTGAAACGCGGCGAACACCGCCGGGGTCATGGTGCGGCTGGGAATGACAAAACGCTCGCCGAGCGTAAAATCCTCGAACCAGCGTTGCTCCGGCACCATGCGGTGGCTCACGGGATCGAACTCGGTCATGGCTGGGTTCTCGCGCGGACGGACGAATGTTCCAGGACTGATGTTCCATCGGTATCGCAGCGGTATGAGTGCCGCAATCGATTCCGGTCAATTCGTCGTGCCCGGGCTTGTCCCGGGCATCCACGTCTTTAAAACGACGCGGCACCAAAGACGTGGATGGCCGGGCATAGGCGAGCGAAAGCGACGCCGTCCTTTCGGACGGCTATGCCCGGCCATGACGGAGAACTGGGATCGCAATTCAGGATGAATCCACTTTCCAAAATCCCCGCCGTCACCGACGAGCGTTCCGCGCGCCTCGCCGGCATCGGGCTGATGCTGTTGTCGATCTTCATGTTCTCGTTCGGCGATGCGCTCGGCAAGTTCCTGGTCGCGACCTATTCGGTTGGACAATTGCTGTGGCTTCGCGCCTGCGCCGCGCTGATCGTGCTGTTGCCGATGATCTGGCGGCACCGCGGGGAGTTCTTGCGCCTCGAACGTCCGTGGCTGCAATTGTTCCGGGTGATGCTCTCCACCATGGAAGTCGCGGCGTTCTTCCTGGCGACCGTCTATCTGCCGCTCGCGGACGTCGTGACCTATTATCTGGCGTGTCCGATCTTCGTCACCGCGCTGTCGGCGATCGTGCTCCGCGAGCATGTCGGCTGGCGGCGCTGGAGCGCGATCCTGATCGGGTTTGGCGGCGTGCTGATCGCGCTGCGCCCGTCGGCGCAGACCATCAGCTGGCCCGCGATGATCGCGCTCAGCGGCAGCCTGTCGTTCGCGGTGCTGATGCTGATCACCCGCTCGCTGCGGGCGACGCCGGATATCGTGCTGGCCTCGTCGCAATTCATCGGCACGTTCGCGCTCGGCGCGCTGATGTCGCCGTTCGGCTGGGTCACGCCCGGCCTCGGCAGCCTCGGCCTGTTTGCCGCCGCCGGATGCATCTCGGTGAGCGCGCTGTTGTGTGTCAACCGCTCGCTGAAGCTCGCGCCTGCCAGCGTGGTGGTGCCGTATCAATATTCGATGATCGTCTGGGCGGTGATGTTCGGATATTTCGTCTTTGGCGACGTGCCGCAGATGGCGACGATCGCGGGCGCTGCCATCATCATCGCTTCCGGGCTCTACATTTTCCTGCGCGAGCGAAAGCTCGGGCGCGGCGAGGCGGTCGTCAGTCCGCCGGTGTAACCGGGGCGTGAGCCGATGCTTTGGCTGCGAGCCGCGGCGACAAGGCGATCGCGAGCGGCAAGATTGCAGCGGCCGTGATTGCCGTCGCCATCATGGCGCCGTGCGACCCTACCGCATCGCCCAATATCCCGAACAGAATCGGCGCAATCGCGCCGGCCCCGATCGTGCCGGTATAGAAGATTGCGAACGCCCGATCCGTGCGACCGGAGGGCGCCAGTTCCGGAACGGTGCCGTAGAGAACCGAGGAGGTGCCGTTGAGCATGAGGCCGACGACGGGCAGGAGCGCCAGCACCGGGACGAGCGGCAACACCAGGACGGAAAGGATTGCGGCGGCCGTTCCGGCCTCGGTCACAAGCACCGTCGCGAGGACGCCGAACCGTGCCCCCAGCCAGCCGCACGCAAACTTCCCGGCAGCACCGCCAATAAACACCAGAGCAAGCGCCGATCCGATCGTCGATAAGGATGCGCCCTGCTCCTTCAGCAAGAACGGCAGGAACGTCAGAAATCCCATGCGCACGCTGGAGTCGAGGATTCCGATGGCCAGCAGTAACGGGAATCCGCCATGCGCGCCGGAGGCGCGGCCTTCGGCTTTTTTGCCCAGGGAAACCGGCCGCAGGTTGGCCGGAAAAAAGACCGCCACGGCCACCGCCACGACCGCGCCGAGCGCGGCGAGAAACCACACCATTTGGTGCCAGGACATCATGACCAATAAAAGAGACGCGCCGCCCGGAATGGCGGCCTTGCCGACATCGCCAGCGAAATTGTAAGTGCCGAGGGGACCGCGTGCGTCGTCTTGATAGGCGCGCGAAACCGCGGCCGAGGCGATGGGGTGTTGCGTACTCAATCCGCATCCGGTCACCACGAGTGCTACGCATAATCCAGCCAATCCGGCCGAATAGCCCGCAAGCAGGTAGCCAATCGCCGCCAGCACCGTGCCGAGGGCGAGCGTGGTGCGCCCACCAAGACGCTCCGCTGCCCGTCCGGCCGGCACCTGCAGTCCCGCCATGGTGGCGGCGGCAAGTCCGCGCAAGAACGCCAGCGCACCGTAGCCGAGCCCAAACTCGGCCTGCCAGACCGGCAACAGCAGATAGATCAAATCGGTGTAGCCGTCATGCAGCGCGTGCGCCGCACAGGCGGTCCAGAGCGTCCTTCCGCGCGCCACAGTCCGGGCAGCCGCCTTTCTGCCGTTTGCGTCCAGCGCCGTCATTAGCCATCCGATTCGCTGTCTTGCCCCAAGCCGAGAAAAATCCTCCCAGGATGGATCCAAGCCTGCGGCCATTTCCATTTTTTCAGCTGGCTTAGCTCACTAGCCGGGAGCCTTCAACTGAGCTATTTTCCCGTTAGATGGGAGGAAAACTCACGCATGGGCGAAAATGAACTGCCACCCCTCAATGCGATCAGAGCCTTCGAGGCCGCGGCCCGGCGCGGTAGCTTTGTTGAAGCAGCGAAAGATTTGCACGTCACCCATTGGGCGATCGGCAAGCAGATAAGGCATCTGGAAGACTGGCTCGGCGTCCCGCTGTTCGAGCGACGCGCCCGCGGCGTCGCGCTGACGGACCATGGCGCGGACCTCCTGACAGATGTCGGCGCGGCACTCTCGCGCCTGACGTCGGCAACAAGCAGACTTCGAGAACCTCGATCCGCGCGCCGCGTGTCCGGCATCGTTCGCGTCAACGCGTTGTCGAGTTTCGCCCTGCGCTGGCTGCTGCCGCGGCTCTCGAGATTCCAGGAATCGTATTCGAGCGTCGAGGTGAAAATTTCAACCACGTCGCGCAAGCTCCGTTATGTCGGCACCGCTTTCGACATCGGCATACGCTCGGGCGTGGAGCACGGATCCGGAATTCACTGCGAGACGCTGATGCCGGACCGACGGCTTCCGGTGTGCAGCCCGAGAATCTTGCGTGACCGTCCGGTGGAAACCGCGCACGACTTGCGACGGCACGTTCTGTTGCATTCCACAACGACCCGCGCCGCGTGGCCGCAATGGTTCTCGGCGGCGGGCGTCTCGGGCCTGGCGCCGATCCGGCACCTCGAGCTGGATCACGTCTACCTTCACCTGCAGGCGGCCGTCGATGGCCTGGGCATCGCCCTGGGATCGCTGCACCTGATTGAGGCGGACATCGCGGCCGGTCGTCTGGTTTGCCCGATCGCGGCTCCCGAATTGCGGGCCGACGACTATCAACTCGTCATCAGGGATGATCGCCTGCGTGATCCCGCCATCGAGGCATTCCGAAGCTGGATTCTCACCGCCGCCAGGGAGCCATTGCCGAGCATCGAACCGCCCTTCCGCCAAAATCGGGGAACACGCTCTCCACGCCGACGGCCCGGATCCGATGCCCAGCGCGGCGGCAGATAGATCAGCGTTGGGTCCCCTGATAGCCGACGTTAGTCAAAACGGTCGGCGGGTCGAAAGGTGCCAACAGCGGAAGTCACGGCTTCCTTTATTTTGCGAGCCTCATATCGGAACCGGGGCGTTCAGCTCGTTCTCATCTTTGAGGCTGCTGCAGCTCTCGGGCGCTTCGCTTGACTCCGATCGTCCCGTATGGCCACGCGCTTCACCTTCTTCACGTCCGATCCCGCGTGTTTGGAGCCGCGGTTGTGCGCGGCATATTCCTGGCCGTCGACCGGTGCGACATGCGGCGGGTCCCTGTCGAGATATGGGCGCCCGATTCCGAACTCCTTCCCATGCGCATCGACCCACTTCCAGAGCTTTTCGGAGGAAGCCCATCGCTGGTCGCGAGTTTCGCCCTGGACACTCACGATATCGGCCGCAAGCCCATGCCCATAGCCACCATGGGAGCTCCCGCCATGATACGACCTGTTGCTCGCCGCCTTGAGGCCGCTTGCGATCGACTGGCGGTAGTCATCACGGAACGCGCTGGTGATGCCCGGCGAAAAGCCCGCCGCCTCCGCCGCGTGAAGCGTATGAAACAGTCTTAGCTTGAAGCTCCGATCCATGCCTCCGATCACGTAGTCCATCATCGACATGCCGGCTCGTTCCGCCGCCTTCGGATCCTTCCACCCAAAATCTTCATCGACGAGCTTGGTGAAGGTTCTGGCGACAGTCACCATCTTCCTTTTCCGCTTGACGGTGACGTTCCTCCGTTCAAGCTCCTTGATGGTGTCCTCCTTGGGCGTCCGTTGATAAAGCGCCCACAGATATCGATCGACACAGATGTCCACGACCAGGCACTCGTCGACGATTTCGATGGAACTCGCGGCTTCGTTGGAGCTCACGGCCTTGCCGGCGTCGCCCGGTTCGAGATCCGACGGATTCGCCATTGCGACTTGCACAGGCGCTGGTTCGGTTGGCGGCACATCCGGCAAATTGGTCGAGGCCGCCTCGACAACCGGCTCCGGGTTGTTCCCGGTGATTGATGCGTCGGCGACCGCTTCCGCAAGCGATAGCTCGGCCGTCGCTACATCGGTTTGACCGAGATTGTCATTGAGCATCGAGCTTGGCTGCGGTGCCCCCGCGAGTTCCTGTTCGGTGGAGAGAGAGGGAGCGCTGATGTCCGTGTGTGACGCCGCGCCGGTGTTCTGGATTCCTGCAGGCCCGAGGGCAGCGAGCAAGCCGACAACCCCGGTCGCGAGAATGACCGATCGCAACAAAGGCGCCGGCACTGTCGAAAGTCGCCGCGGGTTCATCATCCCAGCCTCCAAAGGCGGCATCGGACCGGATTGCACAGCAAGCATGCGGACGGCGCTGATTGTTCGGACAAGGTTATGGTCGCGCAATGGCGCAAACGGGCAGGTCGTGTGCTTTTCCCGGAAGTGTTGCCTGTGTGCAACGGCAGGCGGCAGGCCTGCGAACGCCCGCTCGATGGGCTGCGATCACCACAAAGGGTGAGCACACACATGCGAGCCACCCTTCCTCCTGCTCCGGCTGTCGTATATGAGAGATTTGCCAGCGGGACGTGCCGATACTCCCCGGGAGCGAATTGGCGGCGTGCATGGTGGCGGCGGTTAGCTAATCCGATAATCGCGTTTCGACACGTGATCGACGCAGGCGCGGGCAGGCATTTCAACCGGGGCGTGGCATGGCAAATCGATTGACGACGGCGCAATCCACCGGGGCGATGCGGCGTTGGAGGCCTCCAGTCATTGTGACGGTCGCGGCGATGGCCGCACTGACGGCGCTGACCGCTGACGCCGCGGCGAGACAGGCGCGCCCCGCGCCACCCATCGAGGCGACGGCGCCGCGCGAGGCAGGCGAGCCGATCATGGCGATTGTGTCGATCAAGAGCCAGCAAGTCACTTTCTACGACGCCGACGGCTGGATCCTGCGCGCACCGGTATCGACCGGCATCGCAGGACGCGAGACGCCAGCCGGCGTCTTCGCCGTCCTGGAGAAGGACGTGGACCACCACTCGAGCCTCTATGACGATGCCTGGATGCCGAACATGCAGCGCCTTACCTGGAACGGCATCGCGCTGCACGGCGGGCCGCTGCCCGGGTATGCGGCCTCGCACGGCTGCGTGCGGATGCCCTATGGCTTTGCCGAGAAGCTGTTCGACAAGACGTGGATCGGGATGCGCGTGATCATCTCGCCTGATAACGCCGAGCCGGTCGAGTTCTCCCATCCGGCGCTGTTGGTGCCGAACCGGGAAGCCATCGCGGCCGCGCCGGCCAGGGCCGAGGCGCTCGCCCGCGAAGCGGCCGAGGCTGCCGGGGCGGCCGTCGAGGCGAAGAAAGCCGCCGCGACAGCGCCGCGCGAGACGGCGTCGCTGACTTCGTCGCTGCGCAAGCTGGAGGGGCTCAAGACCCGCGCCGACGCCGAACTCGCCTACGCCGAGAAGGCGCTCGCCGCCGCCAGGACGGACGAGGCCAAGGCGCGCGCCGAGGACCTCAAGCAAAAGGCCGCCGCCAAGTCCGCGGATCTGGGGACCCAGCTCGACACCGCCAGGGCCGACGCGAAACCGAAGCTCGACGCCGCCGCCGCCGCAAAGGACGCCGCCAGGGCGGCCAACAGAAGGAAGGCCGACACCGCCAAAGCGGCAGGCGAGGCCACGCTCGCGCTGGAGCCGGTCTCGGTCTACATCAGCCGCGCGACGCAGAAGCTTTACGTGCGGCGCAACACGCATAAGCCCTGGCCGGACGGGGGCGAGGTGTTCGATGCGACCATTGAGGTTCCGGTCACGATCCGCGATCCCGACAGGCGGATCGGCACGCATGTGTTCACGGCGGTGGCGGGCAACGATTCGGGCCTGCGCTGGACCGCGGTGACGATCGACACCGGGGACGACGCCAAGGACGCGCTCGACCGCATCACCATCCCGCAGGATGTGCTCGATCGCATCGCGCCGACCGCAGTGCCGCGATCCTCGATCGTCGTCTCGGACGAGCCGTTGAGCAGCGAGACCAACTATCGCACTGAGTTCGTCGCGGTGCTGAACAACCAGCCCCAGGGCGGCTTTGTGACGCGCCGGCCGACGGCTGATGTCGCCGTTGCAGGCGGCAATTTCTGGGACGACGGCTTCGGGTCCTTTTTCCAGCCCAATCGGAACTTCCAGACCGGCAATCCGCGTCCGCGCGGCGGCCAGTCCTTTTTTCCGATGCAACGCGGCTGGTGGTAAGACGCGGCACGCTGCCTGAGCAAAAGTCTTCCGGGTTACCCCCGAAAGCGGACATCACTCAGTACAGGCGGCACTTCGGATATGCGCCATTAGCGGAAATCGTGCACTCATTCGATCACCTTATCTGCGCGGGCCAGAACAGAGTCGGAAATTCTGAGGCCGAGCGCCGCGGCCGTTTTGAGGTTAGGGCAAAATCGAAGGTCTGCGCTGACCCTAGTCATTGTCCGCCACGCTCCGAAAGCGACCGAAGTACTGCGTTGCTGCAAATTGACGTGACGGATCGATAGGGCGTGTGGGCAAGTAGATATAGTCCGCGTTTCGGCTCCCCGAGCAGGCCGTTACAGGCGCTCAAGAGCCGGTGATAACGCGGCGCGCTGCTCCGCTTCGCAGTTGGGCGCTTGCCCAGAGCCGAATATCGCTTCGGCAACGCCTTGTACCTAAAAGCCAGGACCGCGAAACTTGCGCCTCGCAGTCCTACTTCCGCCGCGCTTCCTGAGCCTTCTGCATGGATACTGCGTGATGCACGGATCGTCGCGCGACTTGGATGTCGGAGGCGTCTCAATTAGCGCGAGATATCTTGATGCAAATGAGCGGGCTGTGAAGGAGCAATTGCAGAAAACCGGCGTTCGACTTGCTCGCATACTCAATACTGCGTTTGGAAATTGACGACCGACAGTGCCGGGGGCGGGACCCTGTCGAGCCTCGACGGGGCGGTTTCTGCGCTGGCGCATAAAACGCCGTGGCATAGCTTAGCGCCTTTTTTCACTAGGCGATGTGCCGGATATGACTCGCGCCGCCATAATCTCGATGCCCGAAATTAGCGTCGCTTTCACGGTCCCTCGCGTCTCGATCTCCGCTGCTATCCTGACCGCTGCAGCGGTGGTGATACCGGTCATGACGCTCACATAATCAAAGGGTGCACCCCTGGTCGAGTAGAGGTTACATTGCCCCCCTTCTTTTTTAACTACCTTGGTGACATCATTTACTCCTTTCTTCTTCTGTGCTGCGCTCTGCACAGTACCTTTTTCGGTATGCTTGATGAGGAAGAAATACGTGACCACCTCATCTTTCACAGCGCCTTTAGGATGTATCGCTGCCATTAGCCCTTCTCCTCTGTTCTGATCCCGCCCCGCTCGGCGGATCGACACAATCGAACCGGTTTCGGTGGGTGTCAATAACGACCAAGCGACTCGCGGTGCCTCGCGAGCTCAAGCCATTCTCTCGCAAATTAGCACACGACTCTGAATTGCGCCCCACTTTCATTACGCGGACACACCATCAGTGCAGTGAATCCAACAGAGCCTTGGCCTCCTTAAGATCCGATGTCTCATAGCCTTCAGTGAACCAGTCGTAGATAGGGCCGAGCAGATCGCGCGCTTCATAGCATTTGCCTTCACTACGCCAGAGGCGCGCCAGGCTGGTTGCCGCGCGCAATTCCCAAACTTTTGCGCCCTGCCGTTTCGCAATCGCCATGGCCTGATGATAGTTCATTTCGGCCGCGGCTCGTTCGCCCATGCCATTCAGAAGATCGCCTCGCAACCGATGCAACTCGGCCTCTTCGAACCGCTCTTCGATCGTCCCGAGGACGAGCGCAGCTTCGGTAAGGCAACTTAGCCCCTCGTCAGGCTGTCCAATCATAGCGTAGGCATCTGCAAGCAACATGAGCCAATATGGCGTCATTAGGACGGTGCCGGTGGCACGTACTGCCGATAGCCCCTGCTTGATCAGCGTGAGTCCTTCCTGTGTCTGACCAAGAGCGCTCAACGACCATCCGCGATACGCAATGCCCCAAGCCAACCATAACGGAAAATTGTGTTCGATCGAGAGGGCGACACCTTCATCGGCGCGTCGACGCACGATCTCCGGCGAACGGCCAATCCACTCCACCCAACATGCGAAGGAAAGCGCCATGGCTCGCGTATACGCGTGTTCAAGCCGATCAGCCTCCGATAACACTTCATGAAGCCGCAGCCGAGCTTGATCGACGTAACCTAGGGACAGCAGCGTCCAGGCAAGATGCGCCATCGCAGCTACATATGGATCTGCCGTCGTCAGCTGCGTAACCACAGCCCGATGCACCGGATTGCCTAAGTCATGACACTGCTCAAAGTGCGCGCAAGCGGCGCCAAATTCCCCGAGATAGAAGCGAATCATTCCGTTTAGGTAATGCCCCAGCAATTGCACATCGACATCATTCCGTGACTCACCGATTTCTTCCACCTCTTCGGCACACGACAGCGCGAGCTTCAATTCGGATCGGACCATGTGGTACGCCCATTGGCCGTGGAGCAGTGGAACGAGATACTCCCGCCGATCCAGATGCTCAGCCAGTGCCTTCGCTCGGGCGAAGGTCGCGCCTACAGTGGGCGCTGAATACCCTCTTGTGGCGATCAGCGCTCGACCGAGTGCCATCTGTAGATCCAACTCCAGTTGCTGACGCCCAGGGCCATCAGGCAGTCTGGCAAGCTGGTCCAGTCCCTTCTGCAATTGTGTGCTCGCCTCCGTCATTGCGGATCGCGCTAGAGCCTGTTGGCCAGCCCTCAGCCAATAACCAACTGCCTCCTCTGTAAGGGCGGCCTCTTCGCAATGCTGTGCCAGAAGCGCAGGCTGGCCTGTCACAATTTCCGGGAACTGGCGCTCGAGAACGGCGACGATGCGTGCATGTACCTGGTGCCGTCCACTGCGCAGGAGGGTGCTATAGGCCGCATCCTGGACGAGCGCATGTTTGAAAGTGTATTCTGCGTCAGGCGGGCTGCCACGTTGAAACATCAATTCAGCGCCCACGAGTTGCGCCAACGCCTCGTCTATTTGCCGCTTCGGCATTGGCACAACGGCACTGATCAACTCATGTGAGAATCGTCGGCCGAGGGCCGCTGCAACCTGCGCGACTTCTCGCGTCGGTGCCAACCGATCGAGGCGCGCCAGAAGCGAATCGTTCAGCGTCGCCGGAATGGCAAGCTGCGGCAACGGCCTAGCCACGTTGTAGCGGTCGCCGACATCCACGACTAGGCCACTCTCGACGACGGTCATGGTCAGCTCCTCGATAAACAGCGGCACGCCATCGGTGCGCTCGACGATCTGGTCGGCAATTTCCTTGGGCAACCTCTTGCCGCCCGCTACCTGAACAACTATTTCGGCGCATCGCCGGGGCGGAAGTCGGTTGAGGTTGAGCATGGTCACATGCGGAAGGCCGACCCACGGTGGCGCGAACTCCCGGCGGAACGTAATGACGACAAGGACACGTAACGTCGGCACCCTGTCAACGAGCAGATCTAGCGACTCTCGCGTTGAGGGGTCGCTCCAGTGCAGGTCCTCATATACCATCAGCACCGGCTGACGACTTGCCAATCCTTCGACCTGTGCCAACCTTGCGTGAAGCGTCTTTTCCTTGCGCTTTTGCGGCGTAAGGTTCAGGGGCGGATAGCGGTCGCCCGTCGGGATCGACAGCAACTCCGCCATTAGGGGGACGGCCTCACTCAGATCATCGGTTGCCTGACGAAGCACCGCCTCCAACTTATTCAGCCGCTGCTCGTCAGTGTCCTCGCGCCGAAAACCGGCCGCCCGTTCGAGCTGCGTGATGCCTGGATACAGGGCGCTGTCCCGGTGGTGAGGAGAGCAAAAGTACCGCAAGCGGGTATGTGGCTCATTACTCAGGCGTTCCAAGAGCGTCTGAGCGATGCGCGACTTGCCGATGCCTGGCTCGCCGGAAATGAGCACCACGCAGCCCTCGCCGCGCTTCGCCTGGTCCCATCGGCGCAGGAGCAGGTCGATCTCCTCCTCGCGGCCGATGAGCGGCGTGGTGGTGCCACGCAGCGCCTCAAAGCGGCTGTCAACTGTGCTCAGGCCTGTCACATGCCAGGCCTGCACCGGATCGCCAAAGCCCTTCAGGGACATGACGCCGAGATCACGGTACTCGAAGAGCCCGCCAAGAAGGCGCCGGGTGCTGTCACCAATGACCACGGTCTCTGGCTCGGCCAGTCCTTGGAGCCGCGCCGCAAGGTTGGGGGTCTCGCCGACCACCTCGTGTTCCTGCGATACACCTTCACCGATGAGATCGCCGACAACCACCAGGCCGGTGGCAATGCCAACGCGCACCCGCAAACGGACACCGACGACAGTTCTCCGCTTCGCTACCGCCTCGACAAGACCTAGCCCAGCATGGACTGCGCGCTCCGCATCATGCTCGTGCGCTCGAGGGTAACCGAAATAGGCGAGCACACCATCGCCCATGTATCTGGCGACGAAACCGCCGCTCTTGTTAATTTGCTCTGCACAGCAGTGGTGATACGCGCCGATCACCTCCCTCAGATCCTCTGGGTCAAGTTTTGTCGCGAGCGCGGTCGAACCGACAAGATCACAAAACATAACGGTAAGCTGGCGACGTTCGGCTCCGTCCTGTGCCTGCGGTGCGGGGGGTGCTGCTGCCTGGGGCTGAGCGACGACCGCAAGCTCGATAATTGCTGCCAGCATCTTGCGTCGATGCCCGAGCGAGACACCAAGTTCATTAAGGTCTCGATCAGTCAAATGGCGGAGGACCGAAACATCAATGTCGTTCTCGGCAAAGCGCTGCGCGTATTCGGACATGCCGAGCGACGCCAGCCACTCTTCTATCGTGGACACAGGCTACCTCTTGGCTAAAACTCGACCCGGTGGTCGAGGGTAGCACTCAGGGTGCTCGCCGTTCTCCTTGCAGAAATTATCGTTCCCGGTAGTCGACGAGTATGAAACAGTTCACAAGATATCGGCAAAGCGCTCCCCGTATCCGCAGTTTATGGACTTCGCGGGGAATGATCCGGTCGTAACCCTAGTCAACAGCCGCCCCCCAGGAGCTCCGGGGATCATCGTTACGATTTCCATCCACGCCGCGGCCCGATGCTCGGCGCGATGAACTCTCGCCGCTTCGTTCGATCATCTCTCATGCCTATTCGCCGACTTCGGTAGTGATGACATCGCCGAACAATTCCCAACGCTCGCCCTTGAATGTCCTGAGCTGAAATTGCTTGATTGGAGCGAAGTCAGTTGCGCTGGTGTTGATCGTGATGCCGGGCAACACCCCTTCCAGCTGCAGACCCTTGATGCTCGCGGCCTGCTTCATGATATTTTCGCGGGTAAGATCATCGCCGCATGCCTGTAGTACATGGATCATCGTCTGCGCATAATTGTAGCCGATTACTACAGATGAGTCTTCGCGGTTACCTTCCGGAAAATATTTCGCCAGAAATGCATCGAAGTGCTTGATTCCGACGTCATCGTTCCACTGCGGATCCGTCGGATCCTTGTTGTAAGCGGTCGAGATGATGTTTTGTCCGTTTTCAATACCTGCGGGCCTCATGACGGCCCCGGTAGATGAGCCAACGCTGTTGAGAATGAACAGCGGTTTCCAACCCAATTCAGCTACTTTCTTGATCGACTGCGCTGCGAATTTCGGTGTCGTGATGCTAATGAAAATATCTGCACCCTCCGACTTGAGCGCCACGACGTGCGAGTCAATGGTAGGGGTGGCGGTTTCGTAGCTTTCCTCTCCGACAATCATCGAAGCCGCCTTGGCGCCCAGACCGTCCCGGATACCTTTGACGTAATCTTTTCCGTAGTCGTCGTTCTGATAAAGGATACCGATCTTGCCGGTCGGCCTTTCCTTCAAAATGTACTGTGCATAAATGCGACCCTCGCTCTGGTAATTGGGTATCCAGCCCATCGTCCAAGGAAAATGTTTCGGATCGTTCCACTTTGTCGCACCAGTCGAAACAAACAGCTGAGGCACCTTCTTCTCGTTCATATACTTTTGAATCGCCGAGTTGGACGGCGTACCGAGAGGATTGAAAATGAACAGCACTTCGTCGCTTTCAACCAGTTTGCGGGCTTGTTCAACCGCCTTCGGCGGGCTGTAGGCGTCATCATACGAGATGAAATTAATTTTGCGACCGTTGATGCCACCCTCCGCATTTATCTTCTTGAAGTACGCAGCCTCGGTCTTACCGATGACGCCGTAAGCGGAAGCTGGTCCGCTATAAGGCATGATGTTGCCGATCTTAATTTCAGTATCTGTCGCACCAGTGTCGTATTTCTTCTGGGCAATTGCGCCGGTGCTGGTTGCTGCCAACAAAATAATGGTTGCCGACAGTATCTGTAATCGATCACGAAAAGCTGGCATGATAGACCTCCCTGAAAAAGTAATTCGCGCAATAATTGTCGCATGCCCGTGCGCACGATGGGTGCTCGCTGAGAGACCGGCGCAAAAGGACTGTCGGTATTATTGAGAGTGCGATGCCCGCCGACGGCATTCTCCGCTGCCCATCCACCTCGAACGGAGACGTCGGCACGTCCCGTCTCGAAGAGCAGCTCTAAGCAACACTACATTATCCCCCGCCCATCCAAAAGACCTCATGTTGGCCCGGGGTGCGGCACATAGTTCGGTCAAAATCAGTGACCCAATGCCCGTTCTGGGTCATTCGCGTCACTTTGATCGGGCGCATGTGACTTCCGGTCTACCCCCGAAGAACGGACATCGCCGGACCGACCGGGTTATTCCGGTTCGTGCCAGAAGCGGGCATGTTGGCTCATCGGGACTATCTCAATCCAAATCGATTGGTGACCCGTCGGGCAAATCACTTCGTTCGGCGCGCGACGGCCTGTCCAGCCCTCTTTGCAAAAATATTCTGGTTTTCCGAAAGACCAAATCAGTTCTATATGCGCATCGTCCCGTCCCACAGAGGGGCGGCTCGCGATCGTCACGGACGCGGGACGGGATGCAGTGGACGCGAGGGCGCTCTTGACGAACGGCGCTGACGCGGACGGCAAAATCGTGTGGTCCTGACGCCTCGACGCCGGCGTCAAGCCCGGGAGAAACAAGCTTCTCAGGGATGACGGTGACAAAAAAGCCCGATCGCCGGGGAGAGTACGACATAAGCCGTAAAACCATTGCGCGGGGAATGCGGGGTGTTTCCCGGTGTGACCTGACAACGCGTGTGCGTTCTACCACACTCATTGCACACGCGGCTATCGGGCGCATCGGACGCCCGGCATTCCCTGCGCCCTCCGATCGGAGAGGGCGGAATGAATGACAAAACCTCGCGCGAAACATGCGGCGAGATCGCGGAGCCATGCACGGTGATCTCCCCTCCCTCCACGCGCCCTCGCGCGTGGCGGGAAGGGGGTGGGGGGTGTCTCGGCAGACTCGCTGCCGGAAGAGCAAGCCGATAGACCCCCCACCCCCCGACCCCTCCCCACCGCTTCGCGGGGGGAGGGGAGGAGTTGTTCGCGATGGCAGGCTGTTTGAAAATTGAATCCGTAGCACAGCTCCTGCTGTCATCATCCGAAAGCGGATGATCCAGTATCCAGAGACATCTGGAATTGAGCCGACGCGCCGCGGCGTACTGGGTCCCCGCTTTCGCGGGGACGACGGCAGCTACGTTCGCGGGCAGTTTTGTTCGCGGAAAGACGCGGTGGCGCTCAGTCGCTACCGCCCGCGCCGTGTCGAGCTGCCCCAGTTCTTCAGCGACGACCACACGCCGCGCGAAAGCCGGAAGCAATCGACCGGGGTCGATGAGCCCAGCGCCTCGAAGCGGTGCAGTTCGACGCCGCTCCACTGGAAGCCGCATTTCTCCAGGATGTTGCGCGACGACGGGTTGGTGACGCGTGCGCCTGCGACCAGGTGCTCGGCATCGAACTCCTCGAAGGTGAAATCGATCACCGCGCGTGCGGCTTCAGTGCCGAAACCCTGGCCCCAATACTCGACGCCGAGCCAGAAGCCGAGTTCCGGCGCGTCCGGCTGGCGCCAGTCGACGCCGACCATGCCGATCGGCGAAAAATTGTTTTCGATCAGGAATACGGTGCCGCGATTGTCGCCTGCGGTCGCGCGAACGAATTCGATCGCGTGGTCCTGGCCATAGGGATGCGGCAGGCGGCGGCTATTTTCCGCAATGCGGCGATCGTCGGCGAGACGCGCGATCGCTTTTACGTCCGCGAGCGTCGGCCTGCGCAGCAGCAGCCGTTCGGTCTCGAGGACGCAAGGACTTGCCTCGCGCAACGTAGGGGTCGGGATATCCTGCAGCATGTCGGGCTCCTGTATGCGAAAACAAAAAGCAACTCTGAACACGCACAACAAAAAAGGGAGGCCGGTTTCCCGCCTCCCCTGGAGCCTTCTCGCTCCGCCGGTTCAACAGGACCCGGCGGACTCATGTTGTCCACCGTTTACTCGGCCGCGGCTTCCGTCATCGGAACAACCGACACGAAAGTGCGGCCGTTGGCTTTTGCACGAAACTCGACATGGCCTTCGACCTTCGCGAAGAGAGTATGGTCGGTGCCCATGCCGACATTAAGGCCGGGATGCCAGGTGGTGCCGCGCTGACGTGCAATGATGTTGCCGGGAATGACGTGCTCGCCGCCATAGGCCTTGATCCCGAGCCGCTTGCCCGCTGAATCACGCCCGTTTCGCGATGAACCGCCTGCTTTTTTGTGAGCCATAGCCCGTCTCCAAACTTCGCCGAATCTTTAAATCAATTCCTTGACGGAATCATTTCACTTTTTATCACGCTTCACTTTTTATCACTTTTAGCCTTGGCGGCAGGCTTCTTCGCCGCCGCTGGCTTGGCGCGCGGTTTTGTCGCGGCCTTGGCAACAGCCTTCTTCGGCGCTGCCTTTTTCTTCGCGACCGTCGGCGCCTCGTCGTCGCCGTCCAGCGGCGCCGGAGCCACCGGCTTCTCCCGTTTCGGACGTGGTCCGATCGAGGGCGTCGCGCTATCGGTCAGGATCTCGGTGATGCGGAGCACCGTGATCTCGTCGCGATATCCGCGCTTGCGGCGCGAATTCTTGCGGCGGCGCTTCTTGAACGCGATCACCTTGGGGCCGCGCTTGTGCTGCAGCACTTCGGCCGCAACGGAAGCGCCTGCCACCGTGGGCGCACCAAGTACCGGCTGGTCGCCGCCGACCAGCAAAACTTCGCCAAGCTGCACGATCGTCCCGACATCGCCGGCGATCTTGCCTATCTCGAGCACATCATCCGGAACGACGCGGTATTGCCGGCCGCCGGTTTTGATGACTGCGAACATCGTTTTATTCCTTCGTGTTCGATCCCGGCCTCGGAACGGGTCCGGGCCGGCTTTTTCTTCAGTCGTTATGGGTTCATCGCGACGATCAGATCGTCGCGAATTTCCGCGCGATCGGGGAGCGATCCCTTAAATCCGCGCAAAAACAAGCGGCGCGAGGAATTTCCCGCGCCGGGTGCGGGGACTTATAGCCGGGAAGCGGCCTGAGTCAAGGAAAACTGCCCCAAAAACCGGCCAAATCTGAAGGATTTGGCGCATTTCTGGCCCGATCGGCCGGTTTCGGGCGAGGCTAACCTTGCCAGTGAAACCAATGGGTTCCCGCGCCGTTGTCCCGCCGGCTCCCACCGGGCAAGGGCAAAATGGCGGACGATGTAATAACGAGAACGGGCATCGCCCGCCACGGCGCCACCCGGCTGCCGTCGGTGGACGTGGACAGCTTCAATATCGAGCTGAAGGACGACGACGGCTTTCTCGGCGACCGCGCCAGCAAGCGCGCGTTCCGCAAGATCCTGGACAGCTTGCGCCAGCCGCTGAAGGGAAATGGCGACGATCCGCTCGGCAAGAAGGCCTCGGCGGATCTGGGCAAGAGCGAACTCGATGAGGCCTTGCTTGGCGAGGACGTCGGCGCCGCCGCGCTGGTGCATGGCGCGATCGAGGAGTTTGCCCAAGAGCTTAGCCATGTGACGCAGCGCTTCCTCAAAACCAAGGCCTGGGCCGATACCGAACGCATCGTGGTCGGCGGTGGCTTTCGCGAAAGCCGGGTCGGCGAACTCGCGATCGCGCGCACCGATGCGCTTCTCAAGGCCGGGGATTTCAAGGTCGATTTGGTGCCGATCCGCTATCACCCCGATGACGCCGGCCTGGTCGGCTGTCTGCATCTGGCGCCGTCGTGGATCTTCGAGGCCCATGACAGCATTCTTGCGGTCGATATTGGCGGGACCAATATCCGCTGCGGCGTGGTCGAAACCCGCTGGAAAAAGGCCCCCGATCTGTCGAAGGCCGCGGTCTGGAAATCCGAACTGTGGCGGCATGCCGACGACGAGCCGACGCGGGAAGGCGCGGTCAAGCGGCTGGTGAAGATGCTGAAGGGCCTTATTGCGGCCGCGGAAGCCGAAGGCCTCAAGCTCGCGCCCTTCATCGGGATCGCCTGTCCTGGCGTGATCAACGAAGATGGCTCGATCGAGAAGGGCGCGCAGAACCTGCCGGGCAATTGGGAAAGCAGCAAATTCAATCTGCCGGCGAGCCTGGTCGAGGCGATCCCCGAGATCGGCGATCACGACACCGCGGTGCTGATGCATAATGACGGCGTGGCGCAGGGGCTTTGCGAGGTTCCATTCATGCAGGACGTGGAGCGCTGGGGAGTGCTGACGATTGGCACGGGGTTAGGCAATGCGCGCTTCACCAACCGCCGCAAGGAAAAGGATAAAGGCAAGGACGAGAAGAAGGACAACAAGAGCAAGGATTAAGGTTGGGCGGACGGGTAACCTTGACTGGTTAGGTTAAGACCGGGATTGCGTTGCCGATTGTGGGCGGATCGCTACCGTCCAATCGTCGCTCGGGCTGGCCGGCGAAGCCGCACTTCACGGCCGCAATTTCAATGATGCGACACGGGACCGCCGGTTTTTATCGCGTCTGGCGGTCCCACCCTTGTCTGCAGCGGCTGCCGAACCGGGAATTTCCCCTCTCCGGCGCCTTGTCTGCCCCGCCATCCTCGCCTAGAACTCCGCCCGACCGCGGGCGCGAGAATCGCCCGTTATGGCGCCCGGAGAGGTGGCAGAGTGGTCGAATGCACCGCACTCGAAATGCGGCATAGGTGCAAGCCTATCGGGGGTTCGAATCCCTCCCTCTCCGCCAGTAAGTCTTTGATATAATTATATAAAATATATCTCGCGAAATTGCGCGGACACTTCCGCGGGTTAGTGCAGATACCTGCGGTAGTTGGCCACTGAGAGAGCGAATTGGTCGTTCTTTTCGCGATGAATGGAGGTCGTTTCTCATAACGCGACTTTGCCAGTGGCCTTCTCTGCAATTGATGGCGTCAATGACGGCGCGATCTTGTATATCGCGCGGCCTTTTTGATTTCTCCATACCGGCGTTGGGCCCTTTAACGCTCTATCTCGACTGGATTCTGCAGACTGCGCGACAGTGGGGCGCTGCATTCTCAAATCTTCGGTCAATTCGAGCGCAACCACACTTGCGCAGCGCCGAGCGCAGTAGAATTTGTTAAGCTGCTGACAGAGAACGCGCGCATTCGCCAAACTCGACCATGACGCAAACGGACATCAGAATTACCGACCTCATGACGCGGCTCACTGCGCTGGAACGCGAGCGAGCGGCGATCGTAGCCGAGATCGAGACGCTGCGATCGGCAGCGAGTGAGCAGGCCGCTGCGATCAAAGTTATCCCTTCGGAAAAAGCCGGCGATCTCGTCGATCGGAATTCGACAATCGAAAGCAAGATTGCCCTGTTCCGACGGCTTTTCCGCGGCCGTTCGGATGTCTTCCCTATCCGTTGGGAGAATCGCAAGTCGGGGCGCAGCGGCTACGCACCCGCCTGTGCGAATGAATGGCAGCGCGGGATTTGCGAAAAGCCGAAAGTCAAATGTTCGGCATGTCCAAATCAGGCATTCTTGGTCGTAGATGACGTGTCAATGGAACGTCATCTACGCGGGACCGACGCGAATGGCGCCCCGTTTGTTATGGGGGTCTATCCGATGCTTGCGGATAATACCTGTTCGTTCCTGGCCGCGGATTTCGACGAAGGGGAATGGCGAAGAGATGTCTTCGCTTTTAGGGAGACCTGCCAGCGTCACGCAATTCCTGTTGCCATTGAGCGGTCGCGGTCCGGAAACGGTGCCCACGCCTGGATCTTTTTCAAGGAGCCAATACCGGCAGCGTCGGCGCGCCGTCTTGGGGCATTCCTTATCACCGACACGATGGAACGTGTCCCCGATATCGGATTCGGATCCTACGATCGGTTTTTTCCGAGCCAGGATTCGATGCCGGCGGGTGGGTTCGGTAATTTGATTGCATTGCCGCTCCAGGGGCTTGCGCGCAGCTCTGGCAACAGCGTGTTCATCGACGAGTCTTGTTCGCCATATCTGGATCAGTGGACCTTCCTGTCCGCGGTTGATCCTATAGCGCGAGCGAAGGTGGATCATCTTATCGAGGAAGCAAGTGCATCTGGAAAAATTCTTGGCGTGCGTATCCCTCTCGTCGACGAAGACGAAGAACCGTGGCTTGCCCCGCCGTCGCGCCGACAGCCGCCACCAGCAATCGACGGGCCCTTGCCAAGTGCGATCACCGTCGTACAGGCGGACCAGATCTACATCCCGCGTCATGCGCTACCACCGTCGCTGATCGCCCGCCTTATTCGCCTCGCTGCGTTCCAGAATCCCGAATTCTATGCCGCACAAGCAATGCGCCGATCGACCCATGACAAGCCTCGGATCATCTCTTGTGCAGAGTTGACTAGCCATCACGTTGCTCTACCTCGGGGGTGCTCCGACGCCGTCTGCGATCTCCTCGCGTCACTTGGAATTGCAGTAACCATCGAAGATTGCCGCACCACCGGAGCGCCGATCCCATTCGCATTCACCGGCTCACTACGTCCCGATCAGAAACCCGCGATCGCAGCCCTGTTGCCGCACGATACAGGCGTGCTTGCGGCAACGACGGCATTCGGCAAGACGGTCTTAGCCATCCGGATGATCGCCGAACGCGGGTTGAATACGTTGATCCTCGTTCACCGCCGTCAACTGATGGATCAATGGATTGAGCGGCTCACGGCGTTCTCAAACCTGCCGCGCGATGCGATCGGCATAATAGGCGGTGGTCGTCGTAAGCCGAAGGGTCAGGTTGATGTCGCCCTGATCCAGAGCCTTGTTCGCAAAGGAGAAGTTGACGATATCGTCGGAAATTATGGACATCTCGTGGTCGACGAATGCCACCATCTGTCGGCCGTGAGCTTCGAAATGGTCGCGCGCCGCAGCAAGGCCCGTTACATCCTCGGCCTGTCAGCAACAGTGACGCGGAAAGACGGACATCACCCGATCATCGTTATGCAATGCGGTCCTGTCCGCCATCGCGTAGATGCGCGATCCGAGGCCGCCAAACGCCCATTTGATCACGTGGTGCGGATCAGGGACACCAGCTTCCAACTCCAAGCCACGTTGAACGCCTCTTCCCCTTCCATCCAGGATGTTTTCAAGGCAATGGTCGCCGATGAAGCGCGCAACGGTTTGATATTTGATGATGTCTTGCATGCACTCGAAGCAGGACGGTCACCTGTCGTGATCACCGAGCGGACCGCCCACTTGGAGATCCTTGCAAAGCGTCTCGAGCGTTTCGCGAGGCATGTGATCGTGCTGCGCGGTGGGCAAAGCGAGAAGCAACGCAGCGATATCGCCGCGCGTCTAGCCGCGATTCCCCCGACCGAGGAACGCGTCATAGTCGCGACCGGGCGCTATCTCGGCGAGGGTTTCGATGATTCCCGTCTCGATACTCTTTTCCTTACTATGCCCATAGCGTGGAAAGGTACACTTGCCCAGTATGCCGGCCGGTTGCACCGTCTCCACGACTCCAAGCGCGAGGTGATCATCTACGACTATGTCGACATGAACGTGCCGGTTCTGGCCCGAATGGCCGCAAAACGACGCGTCGGATATCAAGCAATCGGCTATAGGATTCTTGCTACCGGTGATTTGCTTTCCGGTCAGTCGGTCGCATCAGAGGCATCCGGTGAGGCGCCCGCAACTTTCTCCGTTTGAGGCGAATTATGTGGGATATTTTCGGACATCAATTTCGGGTCGGAGGGCCTAGGCGGACGGGTCGACACGCTCGCCCAACGCGCAGACCTTGCCCGCAATTGTCAGTGCCGGCCCGATTCGGCCGACATCCCCACTGGTGAGAGAGCGGTGCGCCGCGAGCTTCTGCACCTTTTGCGGGATTTCTCTCAGTGGGCCATTTTGCGGCACATGAGCGGAAATTCAGCCGACATTTCAAAAGGATATTTTGAGAAGCCTATCGGGAGTTTGAATCCCCTCTGGTCCGCCAGTAAGTCTCTGATATTACAATAGAAAATGTAACTGACTCAATTGTGCCGTCGCTTCCGCGGGTTAGCGCCCGCAGTTACGCGAGTAGGCCACCGAAAGAGCGAATTCCTCGCCCTTTGCACGTTCAGTGTCGGTCGTTTCTCAGAAGGCGACTTTGCCAGTGGCTTTCTCTGCGAATGATGGTGGTGATTAGAAGACGTTCCAGCGTACGCGCCGCGCTAGCTATCGTAGCGCCTTGATCAGGGCCGCGCTTCGAGCACCATGTTAAAGGGCGTTTCGGCGGCGCGACGGAACCGGGTGAAGCCGCCGGCGCTCACCACTTGCCGCAGTTTGACCTCACCCGCTTGCGCCCCGAGACCAAGCCCAACCTCCTGCGCCAGCGACGCGGGCGTGCAGATCATGGTGGAGGCTGCGTAATACATCCGTCCGACGGGATTGAGGTTTGCTGCAAGATGATCATGCGCGAACGGCTCCACAATCATCCAGGTGCCGTCTGGCTTCAGCGTCTCGCGCACGTGCGCGGACGCACCGACCGGGTCCCCCATGTCGTGCAGACAGTCGAAGAATGCGACGAGATCGTAACTCCCGGGATAGGTCTTGGCCTGCGCCACCTCGAAGCTGGTGTTGGCAGCGACGCCGGCGTCCGCGGCCGCCTTGCGCGCGCGATCAATCGAAGCCCCGTGATAGTCGAAACCGGTAAAATGCGATTTCGGGAAGGCCTTGGCCATCACCACCGTCGAGGCGCCATGGCCGCAGCCGACGTCGGCCACCCGCGCGCCCTGCTTGAGCTTGTCGACCACGCCATCCAGCGCGGGGAGCCAGGATGAAACGAGATTGGCATTGTAGCCCGGACGGAAGAAGCGCTCGGTGCCGCGGAACAAGCAAGCGCTGTGGTCATGCCATGCCAAACCCTTGCCGGTGCGGAACGCTTCCGCCACCTTTGGCTCATCGAGCCAAAACGCCGAGACCGCCTCGAAGGCGCCGGCCATGAAGGCCGGACTGTCTTCGTCGGCAAACACGGTGGCCTGCTCGGCGTTGAGATAAAAGGAATCCTCATCTCTGTCATACCCGACGTATCCGGCCGCGGCCTGGGCTGCGAGCCATTCGCGCACGTTGCGCTCGTGGGTTCCAGTCCGCCGCGCGAGTTCAGCGGCGGTCATTCTATCGCCGGACTGCATTGCCTTGTAGAAACCAAGCCGATCGCCCAGCACAACCAGGGCACCGGTGGCGACGCTGCCCAAGTCGCCGACCATCTTGCTGAGAAATGCGTCGAGTTTGTTTTGATCCGGCTGCTGCATGGCGCTCTCCCAAAGGTTCACGTCGAGAAACCGTCGTCCGTTTCGTGGTCACCCCTGAAAACACCCATCTTGCAAGCCAGAATCGACGGGCAACCTTCGTCGTTTTCGCGCGGTTACCGCCGCAGTGATGCACTGGAGAAACGGCGCAAGTTGATGGAGGCGTGGGCGAGCTACGTGAGCGGGTTACCGGCAATGTTGTGCAGATCAGGAATCGAAAAAGGCCCTGACTTTGGCTAGATCTTCAGGTGTTGAACGGTGGCACCCCGCTTGATTGCCTAAGGCTCAACTTGGAATTACGCTGCCGAACGGAGTTCGGGAGCCTTGGATTCTGTGGTGTTGCATTCTTTGAAGTGTGAAGCGATTTCCGCTTCGGCGAGATGCTCCCACTTCTGTGCTTCGATTAAATATTTCCAGCTATGTACAGGGTCGAACGCTGCGAACTGACGGCACAGAGAACCCATGGCCCGGTAATGTCGAACGTTTTCCATTGCAACCCCCGCCCGCTTCATATCCACAGCTTATTCTGCCTTTTTCGTCAGAGTCATTATGATTATGCGAAAGAACTATTTTTGGCTGGGGGGGCAATGTTTCGAACTTCCCGGGGGAAATCACGGAGACCGTGCTGGCGATGTCATCGGAGACAAGGCCGAACAGGCTTACAGGCGGGGCGATGCATTGGAGAAGCGCCGGAAGTTAATGATCGTGCTGCGCGGTGGGCAAAGCGAGAAGCAACGCAGCGATATCGCCACGCGTCTGTCCTTCTGTGCCAATTGTCGCATCGTTGTGAGATCTTACCCTATGACGCAGACCGACAGGGCCTTGATCGAAACCCACGGCCCGAACGCCGGGCTTAGAAGCAGTCTTCGTCGTTTGCGGCCTGAGTAGCAAGCGAGGACGGTGTTACCTCGCCGGAACGGGCTACCAAGTTCGTGGGAAGGAGCGGAGATCACGGAAATTCGCCCTTGAACAAACCGGCATCGAGCCTGTCGAGGGCACCGGACTATCTCAACGATGGTAAGGACCTGTTTCCGACTCACTGGGCCGAATTGCCTGAGCCACCCAAGTGATGCCAAGTACCTATGGCGTACCTAAGGCCGCTAGTGATTTCGGAATTCGTAACCTATGTATTTGGTTGGCGCTGCGTCAGTCATCGCTGAATCTTCAATGCCCGGAGGGCTTCATTGCGTTCGGGATGAAGAGCCAGCGCCTGAGGATTGAAATTGCACTGATCCGAAACCTGCTACCCCGGGTCCAATCATGTCCGGTGCCCTTGACCTAACCGAGCCCCGCCATCTTCTGACGAAGCTGTCGTACGAAATCGATACGCTCGCAGCAGACCCCCGCAACAGCTATGCGGCAATCAACGCTCTCCGCGACGCCTATCATTTGCGTGAATGGATTTGGCACGGCCGCTTGAAGAAGAACCCTGGGCTCCAAGCTCAGATCACGGGACGGGAGACCAAGGGGGCGGTTGCGGAAAGAGAATGTAAATGGAAGGAGTACGTCAACAGAAAATGTCAGAATTTTTCTCTCATCCAAGAACTATGCAACGGTTCAAAACACTTCAGGCCTAAGGCTTCGGACGAAGTGCAGGCCACTCATCACGCTGGATACGGTAGCCCTCTTTTTGCCTATGGCGCTGGGGTTCTCGGTTATGGCGTCGACGGCCTTTTCGTGCAGGTCAAAGCCGGGCACATCGTTTCAGTGACCCATCTCCTCGAATCCGCCCATGATTTCTGGATAAAGCTGTTTGAGCGGTCCCCACAACTAGGTTGACGTGAACCTTACGCGAGAGGCATCTGTCAGTGAAGGCGATTGTGTTGTCTGCGGGGGATGGCCCAAAGCAGATCAATCATCAATGCGGTTATTGATTGACAGCCTTCCACTGCAGGAGGTGGAGCAGATTTGCGACGGATGCTTACAGGCGTTTCGGACCAATTGCGTCGTTGGACCAAACCCTAGGCCGGACGGGCGGACAAGACATAGAGAGCGATCTAAGCGAACGATCTGTTTCGATAGACTGGCGCCGGGGGTTTATCGCCATTCAGTCTTCTGCTGGTTCATTGTCTTCCTCTATTTCAACTTCCCCTTCGCCGCAATTTAAGGCAGCGCGAGCCAGATTTATCTCTAGCAATTTGGCCAATGCATCTTCTTCCGAGATGTCAGCAGGCCATCCATAGGCTGCCGCGACAGCCGCATCGAGATCGCGATGGACGTCGGTGAGCCATTGCGGGCGCTGATTATAAAGGTTGGTTAGCGTTCGGGTTTTCAGCGTAACGGCGGCCTGCGCATCTTTCGGCAGGATACGGTCGGGATAGCCGGGGACAACTTCGGGCTCGATCTTCACGAGGTCAGGCGGATTGAGCCACGCGTTACGCAATTCATCGAGCCGCCTTGCCGCCCTCGCAACCGTCTGCGCGCGCGGATCGTTCTCGTAGTCCTTTGCGGGGATATTGGGCGTCAAGCCCTTGGGGAAGGGAAAGGTCCGAAACACGCGCGAACTGTTGTATCGACGAGCGGTCGGATGATTTCCGTAGGGAGAACCGAGAGCTCTAGCCCAGGCTATGTGGAACCGGGAATGCAAAATACCGAAACTGGTGTCGTCTGATCGCGAAATAACAATAAGATTTTTGTCTGGAACGACGCCAGTGGGAAGCCACGCGAACACAGTGTGTGTCGGCGTCTCAGGAGTGGCAATTAACCTGTGATGCGAAGAAATGTTAGAGAACATCGCAGGCGCACGCCGAGCCAGAAGCCACCAGCTTTTCTTTTCTCCAACGGAGCCAGATTTCTCGCGTGCCGATTTTACAGGCTGAGCAATATGTTGAAATGGAGCTTCATAAAGACTCGCCGCACGCAAGCTCATTTCCCCGAAATTTATTATCCATTTGCCCGAACCGCGCGCGGTTACGTCTTCGCCATTCAACCAAGGGAATAAGACGTCCGAGTTTGGTCTACCATTCGGATTGAGCGGCAACATAAGCCACGCACGCGCGAGATCGCCGACAATATCAAACGCGCCTTTCTTAGAGATTCCGTTGAACGCCGTGTTGGCGTTTTCAGGAAGCGCTGTTGCCGTGGTCATATCTGTCGAGCGCGATGAAAGATCGGAATGGATTTTTTCTACCTTTCTTGAATCAAGCTCTGCAAATCCTTGTGGCTTTGGATGATCGAAGCAAACGAGAGATACGCGAACAGCAGCTCCTTCAATCGTCCACTCTTCATTTGACCATGCGGCAAAGATCCTGCCGGCCGCTGCGATGCGATCTAGCACAGCGCGATTTGCGCCCCCTCGTATCGAATTCGTTGAAACTAGGCCAACACGAAGCGCAGCCTCAGAGCAGAGTTGCTTCTCCGCTTTGTCAAACCAGTAACACACCAGGTCTGCGCCTCCTGGCACGCGTCCAAGGTAAATCTCTCTTAGCGTCTCCGTATAGTCCCCGCCTAAACTCTCCCTCATAAATTTATCGCCTAGAAATGGCGGATTGCCAACGATGAACTCGGCAGCGGGCCAACCAGCTTCGACAAACGATCCTTCGCTCCTTTTTGTGATCAGCGCGTCGCGGCATTCGATCGCGTCAAGCTTACGTAGAATAGGTGGTGGCTCAGAATAAATTCCATTGCGCCTGCGCCATTGAATATCGCCGATCCAAATCGTGGTGCGAGCCAACTCGGCAGCAAATGGATTGATTTCGATGCCATGTACGATCTCAGGGCCTACCTCTAAGGCCCTGGGCGAAAGTTCTAGTGCCTCACACTCAAGTACGGCACGATTTTCGAGGTCTTTTACGCCTTGAAGCGCGAGATAAAGAAAATTTCCCGATCCACATGCTGGATCAAGGATACGTATGTTGGCCAATCGGTGAAGAAATGCATCGCGCAACTCCATTGCTTGGGACCGAAGCTTGCGAGAAGCGGTATCGGCAGCGCGGCGATCCCCTGGACTCTGGCTTCGGGGGACAATACCTGACGCTTTCTCCGCAAGAGGAATGATCTGTGCCTTTATGCTCTCCCATTCAGCGCGCAACGGGCGCAGAATGACCGGCTCGACGATCATCATTATTTTTTCGGGATCGTATAATGCGCGCCGATCTGCGCGCGCTTGTCGGGATCGAGGAAGCGTTCGAACAAAGTGCCGAAAATGGTAGGGTCGATCAGGCTCCAATCGAGATTTCCGGCCTCGACCAGCAACCCGATGTCGCCGTCATCAAGCTGGATGGCGCGCCGACCATCGAACAAACCGCCGTTGAAATGCGCAATATCGGTGAGGTCGAATTCGCCACCATTTTCCATAGCCTCGAACAGCGAATTGAAATATTCCTGCGCCTTGTCTGGTCGCTGCCCTGCACGCTTCAAAAGCTTCGGAAAGAAGCCTTCCGGTAAGAGCTTTACGCTGTTGGCAAAATAACAGAAGACGAGTTGGTTGACGAAATGCGCCACTTCCTCCGGCGTACCCCGGCCTTGTAACCGCAATGCGATCGTAGAAAACTTGTCTGCGGCTTCTTTAGTAATGCCAGTCCGGGTTTCTTTCGGCCGCAGCCGTTCAGGATCATGAAAGACCGCCCAGAGAATTTCGCGCTTTTCCGGCAGTGCCAGACCGTCGAGTTCGATTTCATATTGCTTCGGGACTGTGTTCGTCCATGCGGTGCGAATGATAAAGCGATCGGTATCGCAGACGACCTGAAGCGGTGGATTTTCCAGTGCGGCGGCGTACCGCACCAGCTGGTCCATGGCGGCGTTGAGGTCACGCTTTTTCTTTTTATATTCCCACGCAAAGAAATTCTTCTTCCAAACATCGGCGAAGCCCTCGCCACCACCGGTCTTAGTGGCTCCCTTTTCAAACGTGAACCATTCGCCAGTTGGATCAGCCGAAACCGGATCGTCGTGCTCAAACAACTTACACAAGTCGAGAAAGTGCGTATGCGCGGCAGCTCGCTCGGTGAGCGCAACGGGCTTCCATTTTTTTATGAATTCGGCGGGAGTCATCAATTGGGACAGACGTTGCCAGGCGGGGCTTATTGGTCGACTTGGGCCCTTGATTAACCACTAGCTGGCATGATTCTCTAGGCCAGCGAGGATAATAAATGGCGAAGAATCCAAAATTGAAGGGACCTCAAACCCCACGGCATAGGCGGCGGCGGAAACGACCACATCCCTGATAGGGTGTGTATATCTCCGGTTGTTCAGGACTCCGCTTGCTCCCGTTGGAAAGCGCCCATAATAATAGGCTTTTCCCGGAGATTCTTTATGGCTGAGGCGATATCTCTTCCAACCCGCACGACCATTGAAGACGTTATAGCCCTGGTCAAATACCTCGCAACCAAACCCATGGGGGCGACGGTTGCTGAGGCCAAGTCTATTATTGACAACGGGCATTTGGACGCCCGAAAGCTGAGTGCCTACAAATACTGGGGTCTTGCGGAAGAGGCCGATGGCGGAAGGCTCAAACTGGAGCTTCGGCGCACCGCGGCGAAGGATAAGGGAGCCCATCTCGCCAAGGCTATGCGGGGGGTGATCGAATCCATCCCTGCCATCATTGGCGAGTTCACATTGTCGTTGTAACTCCAGCCCTCATTGCCTGTGTTATAAGGCGGGTCGATAAACACGCAGTCCACCTTACCGGCGTACAAGGGCAGCAGTGCTTTTAGCGCGTGTAAGTTGTCGCCGTGAATGATGAGGTTGCCGTCAAGCGCGACGGCGCCAATCCCTTTTTTCGCGTGCGGCTCCAGCGGCCGAAAGGGCACGGCCAGGTGATGGTTGTAGACAAATTCTTTGCCTTTAAAGTTCAACTCAGTCACATCGCCCCCGTCCCGAAAACATCGGTTTCGCCGACGCATAGAATCGGATGGTGATGGTGCTGGCAACAGCACTCCGGACGCGCTCGCCGCAAAGACCGGTGGCAGGCACAGATAATTGCGTAAAGTGCCGAATGATTGCGGCCGAACCTTAAGCTCGGGCGACGAAATGTGAAGAAAAATCTTCCATTTTGCAAAAATATAGGCCATAAATCCGCCTATACGCAATTGATGGATTCGCTCAAATGCACGATACGGTCCAACGCCACCTACGCCTAACTCTCGGCAAAGACTTGCTTATTGACCTTGAGGACAGGGTGCGGGCCGAAGCGGTCAAAGCCTTCGAGATGATTCGCGACCATTCGGGTTTGGACAAAAAGCGGGCCCGAGAAGCTGAAGGACAGGCGCGGTTCCGGATGTGGGAGCAAGGCTTCGAGGAAGTCTGTTCGTCACATGGTGGCCGCCTTCTTGACGGCGGCGTGATCCCAAACACCGAACTGAAGGTGTTTCAACCGTTCATGCGGCTTGAGCAGGGCGAAACAGGCATCATCCTGGGCCTCGCAGCTATGCCCGAGCCAAAGTCGATTCCGATAAAAAATAAGTCGCGGAGCGCCGGCGTTAGCCTCAACTACGATCTTTCCCCGCGCCTGGATCTCGACGGTATGGGACCGAAAGTCGGAGACGTTTTTGCTCTGCTGCTTGTGTCTCGCCATCGTGAGCGGGCTGGCCAAATCGAAGAGATTGCCGTCGGGATCATCGATTCGGCCTATGAGAGCTACTTGTTCTATGAGTCACTCGACACTTTCCTAAGTGGTCACGGGGACGCTCCTGCTGCGGGCCCGGTCAATCCGACTTCGCCAACTCCGTCAGCGGCTCCAATCAAGGTCTCGCTGAAAAAAGTCGTAAAGCCATTCGTCCCACCAGAAGCTCCGAAGCCCGAAGAAGAAGACGGCAGTGCGGAAGGCGATTGAGCCTTCGCGACAGCGTAGATTTTCGGTTGGGTGAATAAAAATGCGTGTTGGAACGCCTGGATTCGTTCGGGAGCGATTGACCGAGGCTCGCGCCGCGCGACGACTTGCGAGCATGTCGGCGCTTGCTCGGCTTTTGAGCGTGAGCGCAAGCACGGTGACACGTTGGGAAGACGGCTCCAGTGCACCGGATTCTGATGCTCTCTCCGCACTTGCCGGCGCGCTACAGGTACGACGCGAATTTTTCCTTCGACCTGTGTTTGATAGCACCCGGCCTGTCTTTTACCGATCTCTGGCGAGCACGCTCGTCCGGGACATCGACTATCAGCACGCTCAGATGCATTGGTTGCAAGAAATCAGCGCGGCACTGCAACATTATGTGGATTTTCCCAGTGCTGACATTCCTGATGTGCTCGACGGGGCGAGTTACAAACAACTTCGCGATGAGGATATCGAGAAGATTGCACTCGATTTGCGGCGCCACTGGAAAATTGGTGAAGGTCCCTGCACGGACGTTGTGGCGCTGCTCGAACGCGTAGGAGTTGTCGTCGGCGCCATAGAAATGGGTACATCCAAGCTCGACGGGCTTTGCAGTTGGTCAGCTTCCGAGTGTCGGCCGCACATACTCTTGGCAACAGACAAGATGTCGTTTCCCCGGCGCCAAATGGACGCTGCGCACGAATTGGCCCACGCCGTTTTACATAAGGACGTCACAGAGGACGAGCTAAAGAAAAACCTCAAGCCAATCGAAACGCAGGCTTTTAGACTCGCGAGCGCATTTTTGCTGCCGTCTACAACCTATCCGCACGAGGTTCGGCGACCTTCGTTAGCGGCTCTTTTGTCTTTGAAAGAGCGTTGGCGCGTGTCCGTAAAAGCACAGATTAAGCGTCTTTCCGATCTCGATATCATTCCAGAGACTCATGCAACAGACCTCTACAAGCTCTACTCGGCAAAGGGCTGGAACCGGGAAGAGCCGCTGGATCGAGAGTGGCTGGTACCCGAGCCGCGAAGCCTAGCGGACGCGATGAATATTGTGGTCGACTCAGGCCTGCGCACCAAAGCAGACCTTCTCTCGGTCGAATTTACAATGTCGGCCGGCGACGTTGAGAATCTGACTTGCCTCCCGCCCGGTTGGTTCTCAGCACGTACAGCGGAAGTAGTTCAGTTGAAGCAGGATTCGGCACGTATCATGCCGAAATCAGAATTTCCCGGTGTGGTCGTGCCCTTTAATCGAAAGTAAGTCCGCCAAATATACGCAATACCGTAGTCCTCTGCAACATCTTGCGTTGACCGCCTTTACCGCTACATTGGTCCACAAGCTTACAGGCAGATTTATTATCGTGTTTCGCGATATATGATCCAAAGTCAGGCACGCTGCTCCCTATGATCCATGATTGAAACATATGGCCCATGGCCTATGCGACGCGTAGGAGTGCCTGTAAGCCTTTTTCCTTTGGTGATTTGCGTTGTCGATCCTTCACACCCTCCGCACAGCAAAAACTCGATATGATGTTGCAGCGCTGCTCGGCTACAAGCCGAGCGCTTTGTCCTATATCGTCTTTCAAATTCCAACGGCGGAAAAATACAAGACCTTCGAAATTAAGAAAAAAGGCGGCGGCAAACGTCGCATCGATGCGCCGATTCCGATGCTCAAGGGACTTCAGAGGCGACTCGCCGACGTTCTGTACGAATGCCTTCGCGAGTTAGAAGAGCCCGAGAAACGCAAGAACAAGTTGTCACATGCGTTTCGCAAGGACTACTCCATAATCACCAATGCGAAAGCGCATAAGTCGCGCCGTTACGTGTTAAATCTCGACTTGCAGAATTTCTTTCCTAGCTTGAACTTTGGGCGCGTCCGCGGCTTCTTTCTCAAGAATAATCAGTTCAAGCTGGCCGAACCTGTAGCGACCATTCTCGCACAGATTGCTTGCAATGATGGAGTATTACCCCAGGGAAGCCCATGCTCGCCGATCTTGTCCGAGCTATTGACGCATTTCCTCGATATAAGGCTGGTCAAATTGGCCGCCAAAAACCAATGTTCCTATACGCGCTATGCTGACGACATCACATTCTCGACCAACCAGAAGGAATTTCCAGTGGCCCTTGCGGTCGCGGTGGGCGAAGGTTGGATACTAGGTGATGAGGTAAAATCTCGCATCGAGGGTGCTGGATTTACGATAAACGACACAAAAACTCGTATGCAGGTGAGGGGGAGTCGCCAAACCGTCACCGGCCTCACGGTCAATGAAAAAGTCAATGTACCGCAGCGTTACTGCAAACTTGCACGCGCGATGACGCATTCATTTCTCGCCACCGGCGCCTACAAGCGCGACGGGGTAGATGACTCTTCTGTTCCGCGCCTGGAGGGCGTCCTTGACCACATCTATCACATTAAGGAACGACAGATAGATATTGCGATCGACGCTGAAAAGAACAAGGAAAAGCGGCACAAGCTGCATGCCGACCGGACCAAACATAAGAACGAATATCCCTCGGCGATACGCCTCATCTACTTCCAACTCGTTTTCTTCAAGCACTTCATCGATCCGTCAAAGCCGCTCATCATTTGCGAAGGACCGACCGACTCAATCTACCTTAAGAGTGCGATTCGCAAACTGGCGGCACTCCATCCGAAGCTGGCTTCGACTAAAGACGGCAAGCTTTCCCTCGATATTCATTTCTTCAAATATTCAAAGCAATCGAAGGATCTCCTGCAGCTTCGAGGCGGCTCACCTGACCTCAAATTCTTCCTCGAAGCATGGAGAGACAAGCTTGCTAAGTTCAAACACCGCCCGATGAAGCACCCGGTGATTGTGCTGATCGATAATGACGATGGCGCAACTCAGATATTTAAGCTGGCTCAGAGCAAGAAGTTTGGCGTCACCATTGGTCACGCGACGGACTTACCTTTCTATCATCTTGGCGGCCATCTCTATCTTGTCAAAACGCCGATCAAGGGTCCCGACAATAAGTCCTGCCCCGAGGATTTTTCGACCCGGCCCTGCTGGCAACCAAGATCGACGGCAAGACCTTTAATCCCGACAAGGAGCACGACGCGCCTGGCGAGTTCGGAAAGGTCGTCTTTGCAGAGCGTGTCGTGCGGCCGCAGGCGGGCAGCATCGACTTCTCAGGCTTTGATCCCCTTCTCACTCGCATTGACGCCGTACTCGATGATTACGCCAAACGCAGGGCTACGGGCCCAGCGCCCGCGCCATCGCCGGCGGTCCCAGCGGTGTCGGCACCGACAAAGAAGAAGCGCGCGAAGGCAGCCGCCGCCGTGGCCACGCCCTAACGTGGGCTGCGCAAGCCAATCGATTGATCTAGGACGGAACCGAGCTGGCGGGGGTGCGGCCGGCCGCGTAAATCCGGTTCAGGACTCGAGCCGGGAGGCGTCAATGCTTTTCCCGAACCTCAACACGGCACTGATGGAATCAAAGATGAAACGCGCCTCCGCCTTTTCCAAAAAAACGTTATCGTGGGCGAGGCTTTGATTTTTGCGGATATGGTTGAACTTGTCGAAAAGTCCGATCGAGTTCCTCAAAAGTTGTTGGGTCATCTCCCGCAATTCCCGCTCTTGAATGACACTCTTGACGTATTTTCCAAGCCTGCTCAGCAGGCCACCTGCGATACTTGAATTCCATAACATTGGATCGGCGAAACTCACCGCGCCCCGGGGCGCGAACGCTCGGTCGAGCTTTCTGGCTATCTCCGGCTCCATAGAACGTCGGACTTACGCGTAAGCATCGCCGTTTTCGCTAACGCGGTTGTCTCCGTATCACCTTCCAGGACCTTTCCGACCAGATCGGGTGACAACCATGCGAGATGAATCAGGTTGCTGACATAGTTGTCGGTGATGCCTTCACGTACCGCAATTTCCGCCATCGACCGCGATTTGCCCGTCGTGAGTTGTTCGAACCAGACCAAGGCGCGTGCGATCGCCTTTACGACAACGGCGTCAGGTGTCTTGCCATTCTGATCGTCGAAAACGAGTTTGCCAGAGCCGCCGCCTGGGGCGGCAGGAACAGTCGCCTCAAGTGAGATGATGTTGTCTTGGCCGTTGTCCTGGGATGGCTCCGCGAATGTGTCAGTCAACACCGCCAGTAACTGGTCTCGATTGATTGAGATATTTAGGCTAGTTGGACTGACAGTCACGCGCGCGAGAATATCCGCAACATTCTGCGCCATGGGTGCGGCGGACGTCAGCGAATCCGCGAACTTGCTTGCGATTTCAAGGCCGCTGCCAATCTCTGCCGGCCGACACCGCGTTTCGCGAAGCAAGGTCGATATCTGGGTTTTATCCGTCAGAAACCTTTGCAATTTCGCCAGCACGAGCTCGTCGATCATGACTGCGGGTAGCCGGAGCCTTGGTACGCTAGCCGCTGCGACGGAACGCCCATTCCCGTCTGACGTCACGTAATATCGGTAACGCTTGCCATTTTTGGTCGCGTGGCTGGAGACGAGCCGATTGCCGGCGTCGTCATAAATGAGCCCTGCGAGCAGACTTTTGCTTTTTGCGTTAGTCCGGGCCCGATTTTCGTGATGGTTGGCCCCAAGCTGGGCCTGGACGGCGTCCCATGTCGCGGCGTCAACCAGGGGCGGATGCTGACCAGGATACCGCACACCTTTATGCTCAATCTCCCCTATATAAAGAGGGTTCGACAGGATCTTGTAGAGGTGACCGCGCGCAAAGGACAAGCCGCCGACCGCTCGGCCTCGGGGCGTCGCATATGGCTTGGTCTTGAGATGGAGGCGAACGAGTTCGGTCTGGACCCGCTGGACGTTTTTGAGTTTCAGAAACAGGTCAAAGATCGTCCGGACGGTCACGGCCTCGGTTTCATTGATGGTGAGGGTCCGGTCCTTGCGGTCATAGCCGATCGGCACCCAGCCTCCCATCCACATGCCCTTCTGCTTGGATGCGGCGATCTTGTCGCGGATCCGCTCACCCGTGACTTCGCGCTCGAACTGCGCAAAGGACAGAAGGACATTGAGGGTCAGGCGCCCCATCGAGGTCGTGGTGTTGAATTGCTGGGTGACCGAGACGAACGAGACGCCCGCCGCGTCGAAGATTTCGACGATTTTCGCGAAATCCGCCAATGACCGGGTAAGCCGGTCCACCTTGTAGACCACGACCACGTCGATCAGGTGGGATTGGATATCGGCCAGCAACCTTTTGAGGGCCGGTCGTTCCGTCGATCCGCCTGAATAGCCGCCATCGTCATAGAGGGAGGGAAGGGGAGTCCAGCCCTCGTGCCGCTGACTCTTTATATATGCGTCACAGGATTCGCGTTGCGCATGCAGCGAATTGAAGTCCTGTTCCAGTCCCTCTTCGGAGGATTTCCGGGTGTAGATCGCGCAGCGAAAAACCTTGGTCCGGGGCGGGGCCGGATTACGCATTTCGCCCGCTCCTCGTAGACTTCACTTTTGAAACAGGCTCAGTGCTGACGTCAAGAGTTGCAGGCAAGTTAGTTCGCCGCGGCCCCGACGCGTTCTTGTTCCCAGATGGCGCCCGCTTGATGCCAAAGAAAGCAAACCCGTTCCAGTTGGTACCGGTAATGGCATTGGCGACGGCGGAGAGTGACTTGTAGGTCCGACCGTTCCACTGGAATCCCTCCGCCAATGCTGTGACGGTATGGGTGGTGCCCTGCCATTGCCGGATCATTTGCGTGCCGGGTTTAATGCGGCTGCTGCCTAGCATGGCGTTCGCGTCACCATTTCGAACGGCGTTGGCGATTTCCCGCAGCCGACGCTTTGTTGCGACCGATAGTCCACCATAGACCTCGACCTGCATTTGATACGCCACCGCCCGCGCCAAAAAATTTCGGCGCAATGATTTGGGCGCGGGATGGCCAAACAGCGCCTTCCATCGGTTCCGGAGTTCGAGAAGGCTGAGATCGCGCAAACGCCCGATCTCAGCCTCAAGAGCTGCATCTTCGATCGTGCCACGTGGCATTCGATCAAGCCTTTCGCGCCGCCGAGGTCTTCTTACTCTTTGCGGCTTTGGCCGTGCCGATCCGGTAGTTTCTGACACCGTCGATCTTCTCGGAGAGGAGGGCGAGTTTCAGCTTTTTGCGCACGGTGCCGGCGAGAAATCCGCGTACCGAGTGCTTCTGCCATTGCGTCTCCTTGACCAGGACATCCAACGTCGCGCCTTCCGGGCGCTGTAGGAGGGCGACGATCTTGTCCTGTTTGGAGTTTGGTTTGGCTCGATCGGGCGATGGCTTGGTTGTCCTCGTGGAAACGGCAGCGGTCTTCTCTGCCCTCGATCGCTTGGCGCGGCCTGGCCGCTCGTTCGACTTGGGTTGCGTGGATACATCTGGGCCTGCGACTTCATTGGGATCAGCCGCGGCATTATCGTCCGGCGCCTTGGCCAGCTCGATCGCTCTAAGGCCGGCCTTCGTAATCCGCAACGAATAAGGCCTGTTATCGTCGTCGCGCCGCCATATCGGCATGTCGTGCTTGGCGCGAAGCTCTTGCAGAAGCTTTTCGTTCAAGAGCCTGTCGACCACCTTCTTTGCGGCGTTGCCTTTGAGATTTGCAGGTAGAAGGGCTGCATGGTCGGCTCGTTGCGAAGCCGAAGACAGAATCAGTAGTTGAGTATCGGAGAGCTTCATAAAATCCTCCTTCAAGGTCGTGCGGCATCATCGCCGCCACGACCGCAACCCCGCGGAAGACGCAAGCGCCGGCGGGGAGGAGGCTTAAAGAAAAATGACCCTCAACTTTGTCGACTGATCCGGTTGATGAGGCTCGCGGCATTCAGCAGCGTGGTTGCCTCGTACAGAAGTTGCTCCATGTCGAGTGCGACTTCGAGGCCCTTCTCGTGAAAGCCAGCCCCAGCGCAGGCGTCTGCTGCGCGTCCTATTCCCGCGGCCTTGTCGAGCCGGCTGCGAATTTCGGTTAGGTAAGCTCTAATTGTCGTTTCGACTAAATGTGCGTCCATGGCGGATAACTCCTTGTTGCCACCACACACGCTTCCCGTGCCGGCGAAGTCGAGCGAAACCAAAGCAATCTTGTTGCTCATTTCAAGCGATACCAGGCATCTTAGGATCCGAATCGAGAATATCCTCATTAAAGCGAGGAAGACCTCAAAGGAGCATGCGCATCGGAATGTTGCCAAGCAAATTTCCCGTGTTACAACCCGTTCCAAAGCAGGAGTGGAAGTTGCCTAAAAAATCCAAAAAGAAAATCGTACGCGGGAATATTCGAAAGCCGATGTCAGAGAGCTTCGGGCTCATTCCAAAGCGAGAACACCCGTCGACAAGATCGCAAAGTTGACCAAGCGGACCGTGGGCTCTTTACGCCAGAAGGCGCTCAAACTTGGCATTGGCCTTGGTCACCAGCGCTGACTAAGAGGCGATCACTCACCCAATGCGCAGCCCGCAGCAGCGCGGTCACCGATTGGACGCGGTGCGGATCGGCCTCGAGACCGGATCGACGTCCACGTGATTAAGGACAGAACTCAACCGAGTTCGCCCACCACCCTCCGTAGCGAGCATGCAAGTGGGGTGCCGCGTCTTGACACGTGGTTTGTTTTCCCAAGCTGACGGTAAGAGAACTCAACCCTCTCAAGGTAAGGGTCGAGCGCAGATAATTTGTTGAACTCAAGAGAGGTCTGCCGTTTGAAATTGTATGGGGGAGCCAAGGGGGAGCGGCAGAGTGTTGTGCCGATCCCAAGTAGGGGCAGGCTTCGCGGTCCGTTAATGACCACCCACGTCGGGCATGGGGCCTTCCCGCGAAAGTGCTGGAGGACAACAGCTCGATGCCGTAAAAGCTGCAATTCGACAAATTGACGAGTTCGCGGACTTCCCGTTTTCGATTGACGCCAAGCCAACGAATGGTGGCCCAAAGAACTACATGCGCGACCTCTGGCTTGGACAGAAGCCTTCTCGGCAAAGGCGGGCCAATTCCCGAGGCGCAATCCGCCGGCTACAGGAGGGTTGACATCCAAAGCTTGGATAATATTTCCGCCGAGCAGCACTTAGGCGGCAATAGCGATCTCCAATTGCGCGCCGGTAGGCTGTGCTGAGCCCCCAAAGTAGGACTCCAACTCCGCCAATGCGCGATACTCCCAATCCTTGGCCTGCCCAAGCAAGGACCAGCTTTGGCCAGGTCGGAGGGCTGCGGTTTGCCGGTATAGCGACGCGATGGTGCGAAATCGACGTACGTTCTCTAGAACTGCTTCCCTGCTCATGATCTGCGCTCCACTTCACCCCTTTGACTGAGGAGAATGTGCGCAAGAACGATTTTCGATTCGTTACTGGTATTTACGCGATCGGTTGAATGGTTTGCAAACGGTTGCGAATCTGAGGACCCAAACTGCGCGGGCAATTTGCGGACGGCCTCTGATCAACCGGCTGGCGAGATCATCCGAAAAACCAATTAACGAGTGTGGCGAATCGGCGGGTTGCCGCGCGGCGGAGCTTAATAAAACAAAGGGAGCCGCCGAGGCGGCTCTCAGTAGCAGATGGCTGTGTCAGGGTCAGCCGCCAACTCGTCCGTTCTGCGCGGTCGTAGTCGGACATAGCTATTGCGATTCGATGCGACTTGCCTGTCACATGCATTGATTTCCAGAAGTTTAAGCCGTGCCTATCTGGCGGTTCGCTCGCTACCGCCCTGGCAATGTCAATCAGGCGGATGCATGGCTCGGGAACTCAATAGAGTCCGTCTAACCAGGCCGGATCTCCGTGGAACCTATTTAAGAATCGTTTTGCCATATAATCATAATGACTCTGACGCAAACAGAAGAAATAGACTGGCGGCAGGAGGGTCCTGGGATGAGTGACAATGATTGCTCGGCGATGGAATTGTACTGTCTGGAGCGGGCGAGGTTAGAGCCTTCGAATCGAGGAAAATGGATTTGGCAAGCGGAGCGCTGGCACGAGCTTGCACGCGCTCAAACTTCCTGGCGCCTCCAGAAGAGGCCACTTCAGCAGTCGATGCACACCGAGCCGATGGCAACGCAACGCCAACAAGGCTAAGCCTTCCGAAGGTTAGTTTGCGTGATGAATGTTAGCGAGTTGAAGAACGATGGGCTCGCGGCCCCTTCGATGTCATTTTAACGGAACGGCTCAGTTGTCTAGTTGGCCAAAATCTGAACTCGGAGAGCAGCGGAGAAAGATCCGGCGTGATCGCAAACATCTGGAGGCCAGATCACGACGATTTCTGAAGACATATTTGAACGCCGACGAAGCCCAAAAACCGCATTTCTATGAAGTATTGCAAGAGGCTTCTCAGCAATGCCACCCAACGCAATCGGGCTTGCCGTCGCCAGACTTGGAGGATGCCGACATCGCCGAAGCTACTTCCAATGCTGCGATGAAAGTGGTGTTAGAAAGAGGTATTCTTAAGAAAGGTGACCGCACTGCCGATTTCGTAACCGATGCCTACGCTACTGTTGGTGTCGCGTATCACAGAGCAGCAGGGGTCTACGTGCTTGATAAAGACATGCAGGAGTTGGGGACTGCGGCCGTTCACCTTCTCACAATAGCAACGTCATATATGACGCGGCACCATGACGGCTCTGAGCTGCGTTAACCGTACGACAAACAACTTTTCCAGTTCCTCCATCTTTTCCGAGCCTGCCCTTTAACAGCCTGAATCCGTCCCGAGCTTACGACGACCGAGTTGCTCGGCTTGAGGGATTAGCCATGAGGATAGTGGGGCTCCCAATTGTCTGTCTGATCCTCCTAGGGGCAATAGCGATTAAGGCTGGGACGGCGGCGTCGCGTCCTCCGGCCATCGAACCCTTACCGAATCGAACGACCGTTGGCTCAGCCGTCCCGCAGGACACCCTAACGAAGGCGGACAAGCTCGAAATCTCCTATGTGCGCAAGGCGGTCCCGGTTGACCCGGTCACACAGTTTGCGAAAGCAACCCCCGAACCCTCATTGCCGTTGCCCACAACGGTCCCGAAGGTTACTGGCCGTCATTGGCATGACCCGCATTCGATGAAGGTCGAAAAGGGCGCACAGGACCGACGCATCAAGAGCTCGCAATCAAAGAAGGGGCAAGAATCACAGAAGAGCAAGAATGTCGAACCTCCGAAGGCAATCGTCGACCTCAGGCCATGTCGGCGCCCCGAGGGCCTTGCGGGGTTGTTGAGGGCACTGAACCTCTCACCAGGATGCGACACGTAGTTTCGCACGACGGCGAGGTCAACGCAGGTTGAATAGGTTTCTCACTAGCTGTCCAGAAATGATCTCCGCGAAGGATAACCTGGTTGACGATACAGCTGTCGTCGAGCCGCCGCGAGCGACCGCAGGGGTGTTCGATAGCGTCGGTCGGTAGTTATCAACTCTGGCCCCCCGCCGTTCAACTGCCTTCGGCAGCTTTTTGGCTGAGTCGACCACTGTCGGAAATGGGTCCACAGAAGCGTACGATTGCAGCGACGATGGACTGCCTGCACCTTCGCTTTTGAATGGCGGCGGTGGCGGAACTACCGTCGGCTGACTGGTGTCAATGACCACTCGCTCGGGTGGCTGCTGAATTGAGGCTATCCGAATAACCGGCTTATCGATTGCCTCATGCCCTGGCTCTCGCGTGGGTTCGGGAAGGAACCAATTTGCCACGAACAGTAGCGCAAGAAGCGATGTGCCAACCCAGACTACGTATCGTACGATAGGCATAGAAATCTCTCGCCGTTGTGACGAGAGCAAACGCCGCAATTCCTGACGATCAACTAAAGAACGTGGTTACTGCCAGAATTGTTGTTGGGGCAGTGTAAGCAAGCTCCACATTTGCTCCAGCTTGGCTGCTCGATGTCGATAACCCCGGAGAGCGACTCACGCATTTCCCGCGCGATGCCAGCCGGACGCCAACAGGACGAACAGCGTTCGGTTGCCTTGATATTTGGCCTCAGCCCGACTGCTTGCCAATCCATTCATTATCGCCGCTCCGTGGCGGACACATGCGCCCTCCTGCTCGGGCTGCTCTTGATAATCATTACCTCCAACATGATTGAAGGCTACCTAGTCCCAATCAGTTAGAGTCCGCGCTTGATCAAGCAAGATACAGACTTGTCCACGCCAGCCATTGGCGCATATTTTTTGATGGCGGTTAAGTTTCCGCATTGTTGGGTTTCCGCTGCCGGGGGGACTTCACCGATTGCGCAATCCTCCCTGCGTCCGGACCCGGACGCAGGGATAGGCGGATGCTGACCTAAAGATTGGGGCGTCGCGACGCTATCCTACGCAGCGCATAGCGATGGAGGCCTTAGTGCCCGGTCTCCAAGACGATGACGAGGCCTGTCGGTTCCGGTTCGTGGGGCCTCAGTTTCGTAAGGGTCGCATCACTCCAACTGGCAAGGCTCACGACTTCTCCGGTTCGAATTTCCGTTTCCAGTTTTTCGGCCGGCTCCAGGACGTTAAGGCCGCTGTCATCGATAAAGAACGTATGTTCCCCGAACATGCTATGCAGTTGAGGAACCGCCGGATGATTATCGGGAAGAACCTCAGCCTCGAATTGGCTCAAGGTCTTTTTCACCTGTGTCGAATTCAGCTTCATGATTACTCCTGTTTTTGCCACCAGCCTTTCGGAGTGCGCGCTATATCTAGCGATGAAGGTCTGCGGGGAGCCTCTAGCAAAGCGGGGCTTTCTCCTAGTTCCCGCCGCCGGTACCGGGCGACGACGCGCCGAACGGCTTTGGTCATTAGTGAGAACCCACCATGATTGTTTGTGTTCCATCTTCAGCGCGACCAAAGCCAACCTGTCGCGGCGAGCGTCAGAGCCGGCGCCCCCTAAACAGACATCTTCGTAGCCGGCTGGAATGTCTCAAACGTGCCAACAGGCGACATCGCGCCTTGCGGCGAGTTGTGGCGCAATAATCACACCCGAATGAAATCGGTGGTTGATGCCGCGCCTGGTCTTGTTCAGCGGCGGTTCCGCCCTCATCGTGGGTCGGATTTAGGTTGGAGGAACAGGTTGGGGATGCAACATGTCTTCCGTCGATTGTGCCAAGAGTTCGTACGGCGCCATTAAAGCAAATCATATTCCTGACGCGTTCTCGGTCTCGGGCGCTCGTGTCCGGAATGTCATTCGACTGTTTGCCATCGTTCTCGGCGCGGCGTTGCTTGCGGCTTGCGCTCAGTCATCCGTTGTCACCAGGAATTCCGAATTTGTTGGCCCCAGTCGACAGGCGTCGCTGCAGCACAATCGAACGGCATCATTCGTCACCAACAGGCGTGTCGCATCCGCGAAAAAGCATATCCCGTTCGCGCGGCACAACAACGCGGCCCCGACACAGATCGCCTCGCGGGGAATTGCCAGCTTCTACACGGAAGGGCAACAGACCGCGAGCGGCGAAAAGTTCGATACGCACGATTTAACCGCCGCTCATCCTACGTTGCCGTTTGGCACCCGGCTGCGGGTGACAAACGTCGCGACGGGGCGGTCAGTGACAGTTCGGGTCAATGACCGCGGTCCGTACATTCCCGGACGAGTAGTCGATGTCTCACATACTGCGGCCGATGCGCTGGGAATGGTTGGAAGTGGGATCGCAAAGGTCAAACTTGACGTCGTCCAATAGCTAGCAGAAGCGGCCTAAAGGTAAGGATCGAAAGATCGTTTGGATCATCTTCAGACATTGACGCCCGCAATCGCGAAGTCTGCTTTGCCCGGAACAACGGACATCGTCGGATCGCCCGGCTAGGTCCGTTTCGTGCCACGAACGGACATTCACGTAATAATATTGAGGTCCGCTCACGCCTCGAAAACCAAGCGAGTTCCTGTGTACCCGCGTAAGAGCTTCGTCGGCATAGCAGCGCGCGCGATTTCGTAAAAAGGTTCGCCCGTACAATGCAGCGGAACCACGTAAGTCGGATCGATTTCCTGGAGTGCCTTGACCGTATCTCGAACGTAATCCTCTTGATAGGGCGCGAGATGAAAGCCTCCAATCACTGCATGAATTCTTTCCACACCGGAGGCAGCTTGAGCTTGCCTGATTGCGTTGACCACGCCGCGATGGCTGCACGAAGTCAGGACGACAAGCCCCCGTCCTTTCAGATTGAATGCCGTCGCAATCTCGTGCTGAAATTGATCCGGCACGACGGGCGCACTGCGTTCCGCCTCGCTGAGGCGGTCGGGATAGCAGCCGACGCCCCGCTCAAAGCCAATGGTCATTGCGCTCGGCGATAGCACCTTCTCAAAGGTCTTCTGACCGATCTGCCCCGTGGCCACGGCGTGATCGGCAACCAGGGCCGGTCTCTCCGCGACGGTCACGGCGAGGTCGGCCTCTTCGAGGGCTTTTCGGTTGATGACACCGAAGTTGCCCCGCGCCGGGGGGGCAGTCCACTCGCGCGCGCAGAAACATCCTTCGCCACCGACAAACAACGGCAGTTTGGGCTTTAGCTTGCCACTATGCGCCTGTAAGAAACCGACGAGGCCGCCAAAGTGGTCCTGGTGCCCATGGCTGAGCACAAGTGCGTCGATGGCCGCAGGGTCAATACCAAGCAGGCTCGCATTGTTGAGAAGTGCTTCCGGCGTGAAACCGAAATCCACCAGGACGTTGCGCGTCTCGTTGCCGCGCCGCGACTCGACATGCATCGCAAGGCCGAATTCGCTGACCAACGTTTTGCGCGGCGGCTTGTCGCTAAGACCCCAGCCAAAGTGCTGGACATCGAGGTTGGGCAGCTTTCTGCTCGGGGCGACAGCGAACTGATAGCTATCGATCACTATCCGGACTGCCACGCGGTCGAGCTCAGGCAATGATCCGGTGACCGTCTCAGCCCTGACCGGCTTCGAGCCAGCGAGGAGCGTAGCAAGTATCATGCTTAAGACACTGGCGCCGCCACTACAGATAAATTCTCGCCGCCCAACCTCGTCGCAGAAAAACTGCCGCCAAGGCACCTGAGGACGTGCCGGTGTTAGCGCAATCGAGTCTGAAATATGATCACTACCCATTGCTACCTCCCGTTCCTGCCAACAATCAGGCCATAACCAGAAGGCGCGGGACCGCACGGACGTATTTCGTCCCAGAGGGTCGGGCGTCTTAACTAAGAAATCATCCTATCAACTGCTCAAACTGCTGCCACGTCAACAAAACGCCGCCAAGAGCTTTGACGAGTTGCATAGTGTCGTTGGCCGTCGCCAAGGTTGGGACAGTCCGCCTTACCTGCATTAGCAGGTCTCCTCGACGAGAAGCTCGTCCGCGATCAAATATGACAGCCCTCGTCCAGCGCTGTAAGCGGCTTCTGCCGATGTCGCATAAGGGTCAATCGCGTCATTTTGGCCGCGTGCCGGTCACTTCCGGTTTGCCCCTGAGAGCGGACTCAAATCGGACATCGCTGGAGGTCCGTTTCGTGCCAAAAGCAGACTCATACACCGCAGCAAATAGCATCTCTAGCCGCATTTGGCTGTATAAGTTCGCGCTATGGCTTCCTTAGGAAGTTAGATCGCAACCTGTCAGCAAACCAAACCACAAAAATCGCAGCGAACGACAGACAAAAGTATATACCAGACCATAAAAGAGCGTTTCCCGCAGTTGTCATAGCTCTCTCCCTTGCATCCAAAAAGGATCGCCTCAATGGGATGATTGCCGACAATCGCAGGACGGATGTTGCGATAAATCAATTTGGCGCCACGCCGTTGAGGCGGATACTCCTTCATCGTGATGGACTTGCACCATCTACTCCTTGCCGGTCTCCCGGTGCACTCCGCTCTACCCCCAAAACCGGACATCGCTCAATGCGGTCGGCATGTCCGTTTCGTGCCATGAAGCGACATTGCGCGTCGCAAGAGACCGTCACTAAGGCGGCCTTAGTTCAGCGCGATAAGCGCGTGTGCCATTCCGGGTTCAGTCCGCGTTCAACGAGAATGCGAGACCCACGCGCCGGTGTTTTGAGAAAGTGAGCCGACGCCGAGGTTTGCCCACACGCCGCTCCCGAGGAGCAGGAGAGCGATACCCACTCCGAGCACTTGTTTCATTTTAAAACTCCATGGCTGGACGTCACGGAGCCAAGCGCGAACGTGCTTGTGAGAGCGAATGCGGTTGCCAGTGCGATTGTTAGTTTCATAATTGTCTCCTTGTTTACACAAAGGACAACCGCACACCGTCTTTCCGCCGTTCCTTGCTAGGTCACTTGAGCTGGGCTGTTGCTCATTCTTCAAAGGATGTTAGCCCATCTGCTTACCGCGTAAATCGCTGTGGATAGTGTTCGGTCCCATCGCCATCGGCCCAATCTCTTTAAAGCGCGATGCGGTCTCCTTCTGTGCCAGGTGTCCCCAGCGCTCCGCTTCACCAAGCCATTTCCAACTATGCTCACTATCAAACACGGCTCGTTGTCGGTAGAGCAGTTCCATATCGCGGCAACTCATTTGTTGTTTCATGGCTTACCTACCTAAGATTGGACCGCATTCTACGGTTTGTTTGCCCAGGCTTTCGTTACATCGGTGCGGCTATTGTGTGAAAGGGAAGCGCCCTTGACACATCGCCCACTCGCTATCTGTTTATTGGATATGCATCGTGAGAAGGCTTCGTCACTCTCATTACGCTTTTTGCTTCCGATGTCCGAATTGGGTGGCGGACATTGTCGTGCTCCTCATTCGTGGGATGGTCAGTGCGGAACAGGGCTTCGACACGTTGGCAGCGTTGCCCACAAGGGGTATCATTCAACTGACGGTGCTGAGCCGGACCTCTTTAGGTAGCAATTGGTACCGGCACCCGCAGCTGGCCAAGTCGCGATTAAGGTCTGTCATGGCTGCACCAGTGACCCATTACGTCAAGAGCGACGATGTTCATATCGCCTATCAGGTTATAGGCGATGGACCGTTGGACTTGCTGTTCGTCCCGGGTTTCGTGTCACACATCGAGGCGACCTGGCAGTCACCGGTACGCAGCTCGTTCTTCCGTCGCCTGGCATCGTTCTCCCGCCTTATCCTCTTCGACAAGCGTGGCACCGGAATGTCAGACCGGGGATCGCAGATTTTCACGCTTGAGCAGCGCATGCACGACGTGCGTGCGATTCTGGACGAAGTCGGTTCAGAGCGGGCGGCTTTGTTTGGCGTATCCGAGGGCGGGCCGATGTCCTTGCTTTACGCTGCCACGTATCCCGAACGCACATCGGCGCTGATCTTGTACGGCTCCTATGCTAAGCGCAGTTGGGCGCCCGACTATCCCCTAGGCTGGGACGACGAGCAATGGCAGCGCTTCCTCGAAAACATCGAACGCAATTGGGGCACACCACAAGGAATTAGTATCGAAATGTGGGCACCGAGCCTTGCCCGCGATCCGAGTTCCGCCGAACGCCTCGCTTCCTATTTTCGCACAGCGGCAAGCCCCGGAGCAGCCGCCGCGATCATGAAGATGAACAGAGAAATCGATGTGCGACACGTCCTGCCCGCGATCCGCGCTCCGACGCTCATTTTGCACCGCGTTGGAGATCGGGTTCTCGACGTCGAGCACGCGCGCAGAATGGCTCAAGGCATCCCGGGAGCCCAGCTGATCGAGCTACCTGGCACGGATCATACATTTTGGGTGAATGACGGCGGTCTGCTGCTGGACCATGTCGAGCAGTTCTTGACGGGCAAGCGCCATGCGCAAGACCGGGAGCGGGTCCTCGCTACGGTTCTCTTTGCGGACATCGTGGGATCCACCGAGCGAGCTGTCGCGATTGGTGATCGTTCATGGCGCGAATTGCTCGCGGCATTCCGTGCAAAAGTTCGGGATACGTTGCGGAACTTCAACGGGCGCGAGATTAATACTGCGGGCGATGGTTTCCTTGCGGCCTTCGACGGCCCGGCGCGAGCGATCCGCTGCGCAGGTGCGATCCGCGAAGCAGCGCGCTCGCTCGGCCTCGAAGTCCGCTGCGGACTGCACACCGGGGAATGCGAGCTGGTCGGTGAAGACCTGGCTGGTATCGCAGTGCACATCGGCGCGCGAGTCACCGCACTGGCCGCGCCCGGTGAAGTGCTCGTTTCCCAGACCGTTCGAGACCTGGTGGCTGGTTCAGGATTAACGTTCGCAGAGCGCGGCGTGCACACCTTGAAAGGTGTGCCGAGCGAATGGCGCCTGTTTCAGGCAATTGTGGATTGACGCACGACTTGGGCTTGCGGAACGCAACCACGGGGCCATCATCCGCACCCTGCCATGACTGCTATGGGTCAAACTGAGAAGAACTCAGTCTGAGCAAATGTCTTCCGGGTTACCCCTGAAAGCGGACGTCGCTGGATGCGGGAGGCATGTCTCAAACGTGCCATAACCGGAAGAACTCAATGAGAGTATGAGATTTTGAGCTCCCAAAACTGACGCGTTTGTTTCGGACGGGATTGGTTCTGCACGCGGTGCTGGCGTCATCTCCAGCCTGGACCAACAAGCGGTTCCGGCGCTTTTGGTTGCTTCAGCACAGAATTTCAGTCAGCAATCCGGGGAATCTGCCGTTCATGCCTTGACCGACCCGGCGGTGAGGCCGGAGACATAGTGTTCGACGAAGAGCGAGTAGATGAGTGCCACCGGGATCGAGCCGAGCAGCGCCCCAGCCATTAGTTGACCCCAGTAGAACACGTCGCCGCGGATCAGCTCGGCGATGACGCCGACCGGCACGGTGCGCACCGAGCTCTTGGTCAGAAAAATCAAGGCGTAGAGAAACTCGTTCTGCGAAAAGGTTGTGGTATGGGAGGCTTGGCTGGGGAAATTCCCGCCCGACCGGCCTTTACCCTTAGCGCTATCAAGACAAAGGTGGAGCTTCTTGCGGTGTCGGCAGCCGAACTCGGCTTTGAGACCGAGACTGCGTCGCTGGCGGACATCTATGCGCGCGCTCAACATCTAGGCTTTGGACTTGCGGCAGCAGAGGTCGCTCCGCAACTTAGGCTTCAATATTTTGAACAGCCGATCGGTGAATTTCTCATCATCGGAATGGAGCCAATCAAGACGTGGAACGGCGAGCCCGTCATTTTAAATGTAGCTAATGGCGGAGCGGGACTAATCTTCATCGGCCAAGATGGCAGCGCCGACGCACAAATATCCGTAGCGTCGCGTTTGCTATTCGTGCGGACCAATGAAGTCGACGAGGCCGCAGCGCTCGTCCATCACTGAAATTTCCAGGTACGCGCAGATACTGCCTAACTCAAGACGCTGCATAACAGGTGCGGCAAATCGTACCTAACCGATAGCCGAAGGGTGAATGCAGCAGCGCGAGCAGCTTCACTAACCCAACAACCCGTGCTAAAAGCGAGGTTGGACGGTAGGCTTACGGACTACCGCCCAACTTTGAGTAGGCGATGCTTAGAAACCCGCCTCCATACTGTAGAACCTTCCGTTCTTCCCGTGACTCGGAGGCGGGTTTTCTTCCTAGCCGCGTCACTCGCTCGTACACAATGTCCTGCCCGATTCCCAATGTCCGAGAAGGGGCAATCGCGTCACTTTGACGGCTGGCCGACGACTTCCGTTTTACCCCAATCAGCAGACTAATTCAGTGTCCGTCGGCAGGTCTCAAAGGTGCCAACAGCCGACGCGCGTTGAGACGTCGCCATCCCCCTTTGGGCCAAAAGCACCGCCTTCGAGCCCGCGTTCGACCACTTTCGGTCTGGTCCTATGGACGTACAATAGTTCTTGCGCCTGTCGAAGGCGTAAGATCTGAAGTTGGAAGGTGGACCGCTATTAGGGCAAAGGTAGTGGCCCCGCCGCGACCGGGCGGCGGGGCTCGAATTTTATTTGCGGGCCCGCGCCTGCTCAGGACGGCGCGATACGTCCGCGCGCGGCGTTATGAGCCGGGTGTTTTGACGACGAATTTCCCGTCATAAAGGCCGGCTCCCTTGAACGCGGTCGGCACGCTTTCGAAACTGCCCGTGCCCGTAGCGTTTGCGTAGGCACCCGTGCCAGAAAGGATCGTATATTCGCCCTTCGTCCGGCCTTCTTTGACCGAGCCAGCATAACGCGCCGTGATCGAGGATCCGTCTTCGAAAGTGTAGGTGCTGTAGCCGTAAATGGGTCCCGAGCCTTTGAGCAAGTCAGCGGAAGCCACGAAGTCCTTCACGGCAGTGCGGCCGTCCTTGAAGAAGGCCACGCCGAACATTTTGCCAGACCCGACCACTTGGCCTTCGATATTTGCTGCCTCTGTTACCTTGTAATCGATCGGCTTGGTGACGAGCTTGAACTCGAGCACCTGCTCTCCGGCTAGAGCGGTCGACGCCACAAAGACCAGCGCCACGCCAGAAAGGAAAACGGCGAGAGACTTAGGCATAAGCTCCTCCTGCGTTTGCTGAAATTTACGAATGCGTGCCGCAGCGGGCTGTACACTCTGCCTGAGATTTCTGTTGCGACACGGCAGAGAGCCCGAGCGATGCCCCGCCAGCGGCTGAAGTTTTGGAAATCCAGCATGCAGGCTTGGGCATGACTATAGGTCAAAGCGATGGAAAAAAGGTTCAGGACTTGATCAGGTGCGATTGTATCGGGGAGTGCCAATCCTCGCGGGCCGTTCACCGGGGCAGCGGTGACGCACGCTTTGGGTCATCTTCGGGCTTCGGCCCGCTTGATCGGGACGTCCGCTATTCCCCCCGAAAGCGGAAATCGTCAGGTCGCCCAGGCATGTCCGAAAAGTGCCAAGAGGAGACTCGTGCACTGCAGCAAATCGTCGCTATTCGATCACTTCGTCGGCACGCGACAACATCGTCCGCACCAAGTGAGTTCGATTATGTTTTTGGACAGCGGTTGATTTCGTAGGTCTGGAGATTGCATCGGGAGGCGGTAAGAAGTGGCGCGCTGACGCCTAGCCGCCCCGCGCATTCTGCAAGATCGCCGATAGTGTGCTCGCCTTCGGTGGGTCGACCGTCTTCCATATCGATCAGCATGAAGGGCCCATAAGCCGAGTCCGGTTGGGAAAATAGCGCGGAGATTTCGCCAGCGGTATTGAAAGCTGGCAACGGCGGGTAGCCCACCGCCGTTACGACCCGTGTGCACTCCGCGATGACGGCAGAGACAAAGGACGCGCCGTCAGATGCCCGTGCGATAACTCCGGCGCGCGATCTGCTCAAGGACGCGATTGTCGCGCTACAGGCAAATCCGAAGAATTTCTCCCACATCATCATGAGGACGTTGTCCGTGACTTGGACCGGGATGCCACCCGCTTCCAGCGCGGTCTTGATTGCAGTGCATCGGGAGGATGAGCGGCCGTCGAGTTCACCAATGGCGGTAATGTTAACACGTACCTGACTCTGCTGGATTGTTCCGTCCGGCATTAAGGCAGCATTGATGACCGTGAGCCCACCCAGCACGCGCCCGGCACCAAATCTCTCCGTAAGAACGTCAATATGTCGTACGCCATTCAGTACAGGTATGATCACGTTTTGCTCGCCCATCGCCGGAGCAATCGCGTCCATGGCCCCAGCAAGATCGTAGGTCTTGCAGGTGAGCAGAACGACATTGTAGGTCCCGTCGAGCTGGCCTTCTTGAACTGTCCTGACCTGCGTGCGGAGTTTCGACTCCGTCCTGTGTTTTTACGATCAGGCCATCGTGCCGAAGCTGGGCGGCGCGCGCTGGTCGGACGAGAAATGTGACGTCGGCCCCGCCCTTGATAAGCATTGCACCAAAATATCCCCCGAGCGCTCCAGCGCCCAATATCAGGTATCGCATTTGGTCCCCCGATGGCTCTCGATGGCCGATAGATCGTATTCACAGATTTACGTCGATGCCGAACTCGCGCTTGACCATGAGGATGTAGTCCGCATCGCTCGCCGCCCCGATATCAATTACCTCCTCGTCGGTCTTGCTCGCCCGCCATTGGAGGAACGGTGCGGCATCGGGACCGACGGGATAACGGAGCTGCCAGCTGTCGCTATCGACAATCTCGCGGATTTTGTCGCCAACAACGTAGGGCGACGTCGGTTTGGTCAGCGACTGCGCGAACATGGCCCTTTGACGCCGGTAATGCGGATAAGGACTGTCGTCGGCTACCGGCGCTGCCTTCGAGAATATCGGCGTAGCGATGACGCCGGGTTCGACAACGGCAACCCTCACATTGAACGCCTTCATTTCCTGCGCGAGGCACTCGCTCAAGGCCTCCAGAGCAAACTTGGACGCAGAGTAAGCCGCTGCAGGAGCCAAAGCCATTCGGCCAGCTATCGACGTGACATTGACAATGCAACCCTGCCGCCGCTGGCGCATCCCGGGTAAGACGGCCTTGATGCAGCGGAGCGCACCGAAGAAATTGGTTTCCATCACCTCACGAAATCTCGCCGCTGAGCTTTCCTCCACCGAGCCGCCGCCACCAATCCCGGCGTTATTCACCAGCACGTCGAGGCGACCGTGTTGGGCCATGACCTTGGCGAACGCACTTTCCACCGAAGCATCATCATCTACGTTGAGCGTGGCCATCGTGACCGGAAGCTTCTCGGCCGTCACGATTTTCTGAAGCTCCCCCGCGCTCTCCGGATTTCGCATCGTCGCAATGACGGTATGCCCCCCACGCGCAAGCGTCACGGCGGTCGCCAATCCAATTCCGCTGCTAGTGCCAGTAACCAACGCAATTGCCATTCTCGCCTCCCCGAAAAAAGCAACAGTGTAACTGCCCGCACTCCAAAATTGGAATACGTCTTGGGCTACTAGAATGAAATATATCCGTGAGTGGTCGACTTCCGAGAAGGGTCATTTTCGGACCTCAGCGCGGTCCTGAACGATGTCCGCTCTATGCCGGCGAACAGACATCACCGAGCGCGGACACGAGGTCGGTTTGGTGCCAACTGCGGTCATTCTGCAACCGCGTAGATGAGTGCTGCCCTCACCGGGAAGGCTGCACTTGATCTGCCCATGAGAGTGCTGGCGTGGGAGGATACCCAAGGTAAGGTGCAATTGAGTTACACGTCTTGGGGCGAGTTCAAATTCCGAAACCGATTCACCGGTCATGACAAGCGGCTAGCCGGGCTTTATGAATCTTTGGCCAATAAGGCCACCGAATAGCGACAGCAAGTAATTGGCGCTTTGGCCGTGACACAGCCAACGATATGATCTGGCCGCATCGCCAGAATTATCATGCTGCCTATGATCCGTCACGACAGACGCTCAGCATGTAGATGCAAAGCCATCTTTGTCGCGCCTTTCCGCTCGGCCGACGGCGGCCCGATGCTGAAGCGGCGAGCATGATACCGACGCGGTCAAAACGACTGCGCTTGGCGGCGTCGGCACATTGCGGCCGGTCAGGACCGCCGCGGCCGATACGGCTCACAGAACCTCAATACTCGAAAGCAACGCCCGCAACTCTCAGCGGAGCCTCAGAGATCGATGCCGACCGCGATGTTACGGCCCTTCAATTCGGCAAAGGTAGCTGTGTTTGCGTACAGCTTTGTGAATGCTTCGTCCTTTGCCAATGCCTCCTGTACCTTTCCGTACACTTCCCAACTGGAGTAGCGCGTGGAGATAAGAAACTCTCCGGCCCACATACCAGTGTGAAACCGGGAAAGTCGAAGAAATTCAGCACCGTGTTTTTCGAAGATTGCCTTCGCCTGCTTGGCGGTCTTGATCATTTCCTCAGGCTTGTCGCTCTTGAAGCGTGTAAATTGTACAATAGCCATGACCTAATCCCTCCGTTGAGCCCCCACGGGTAGGTCGAGGAGTGGCCGCAGAGGTTCACAGGAAATCGGGTCATAAGCGCCGTTTTAACGGTCGGCCGATGACTTCCGGTCTACCCCGAACTTCAGACATATCGGTGCAGCGCACTAAGTGACGTTATGTGCCAAAATCGGAAGTGGCGCGCGCTCATACCATCAGCTCGGCAGAAGAGGCCGGAGCGGAGTTGTGTTTACCCTTTATAACCCGAAATTTCACTCTTCGATTGTAAATTTACGGTAAAACATTAGGGGTTGAGATCGGCGTTATCCGGGGCGATCAACTTGCGGGAATTTAGCTTGGTAGCGGCTGTTGTTCTCGGGCTTATCGCCGGCGTTTTCGCGACGCTCCTTTTCATTTTGGTGGCAGCGAACATTTACGAACCCCTGCAGCCACGCCTTTTGCCGCCGAACCCATCGGCCGAAGTGTTTGCCCTGTTTATGCTTGCTCTCTATGCTTTCTGGTTTTTTGCGCTTTGGGCGATCACTCGGAAGGTAGGTCAGCTGAATTTCGTTCTCCTATTTCTCTTCGTGCTTCCTTTGCCTTCGATTGTGGTCGCCTACGAGTGGGGGAAATCTCTTGACGAGCGGTGGGGACATCGATCTGACTTAACGACCGCACCGAACGCCAAAGTCAGAGTGGCACGTTCGGTGGCGGTCCCTTTCCTTGCCGATTAGCGTCGGCGCTCGGTGCCTCGCCACTACTCTTAACCGCGAATACGCTTGAGGGCGTGACACTTACGCGCTGCTGGGATGCAAGCAATGGTATTTATGTTTCTTTTAAAGATGCTTCTCGCGAGCCCCGTCACGTACCTGGGTTTCATCATGGCTATTGTGGCTCCGTCGATGTTTAATTGGAAGCCAAACGCGCTGCTCTGGCTGCTTGCGCTGCTTCTGAACTTCCCTTCTCTTCAAGTTCTCTATTTGGCAAGCTCTCATTATGGAAGCTGGGTGGATGGAAACACTGATCACCTCGTGGATGCACCACCGATGGCGGTCGTGGATTCGCTTATAATCTTTTTTTGGGGCACCGGCGGCGCCGGTTTAGGATTGGTCCTTTGGTTAGTGTTACCAGAACGACTTCGGGCTATCAGACCAGCACGCGCCATTTTCTCGCGCAACTTTTGGAGGGCGAGGCGACCGGACTGACTATCCGCTAATGGGATCATTTTCAGACCTCAGACCGCTCTTGAGCCAGGTTCGTTGAAACCCCCAACAACAGAGTCAGGGCCCTTTCCTCAGCCGGCATTACCCAGCTTCGACGGTCATACGACCCCGTCCGACTCCCGCCATGGCCGCCGCCTTCGCGACGTTGAGGCCGCTACCCTCGCCCTTGACGGGTCTCCCCCGATTACCCGAACCACCTGCCTTGCGCTGGTGAAGATTCGCGAGGGTTGCCTGGGCCTCTTCTGATTTCGTTGTTCATGCCTGCCCCCTGTCCTGCGGGATGGCCGCCTGATCGGTCGCAGCGAGAACGAACCCTGCGCCGCGGATGTTGCGGATCATCGGGACTTCATTTGGCCCGTCGACCTTGCGGCGCAGCTTGCCCATGTGCACGTCGACGAGATTCGTTTCAGGCACGAATTTGTAGTGCCATACCTCTTGGAGCAGCATGGTGCGTGTCAGGATCTGGTCGTGCCGGCGCGCCATATATTCGAGCGGGCGGAATTCGCGCGGCCGGAGCTCAAACGATCGGTCGCCGCGCTTCGCTGTTCGATTGGTGAGATCAAGTTCGAGAGATCCTACGCGCAGTGCCGACCTCTGTTGATTACTTGCGATGGACACGGGCGCGTTTGTGGGTGGCGTGCTAAGCACGCGGGTAGCCTGGGTCATGTGGATTCGCTCCGTTGTGGCTTGGGTTAGAGCCGGGGCGGAAGTTCGCGCTTCCCCTCGGCTCGCCGATGTGGTAATACCAAAACATGCCAAAGTCAGGAACGGTATTACCAAAACCTAACAAGGGAGGGCGGCCCGCGACCGGTCGCGATCCCGTTCGCGCAATTCGACTTTCCGACGAATTCTTATCGAAGGTTGATGCTTGGTCATCAAAGCAGAATGACGAGCCCGGCCGCTCCGAAGCCATCCGCCGCCTGGTCGAGCTGGGCCTAAAAGCTCGGCGTTAGTTAGCAAAACTCACCTTGCAAGCCGTCGATGTTCGCTACCTGTCCTGCCATCCGTCTCCTATCTGACAGAAGGTACGGGACGTGAACGCGTCGGGCAGCCACAATTCTCGAGGGCGGCCAAGTCGACCGCCTGGAAGGCGGAGCGAAAATGACCGGACCTCGTCCAGCAGGCCGACCGTGGACGCTTACGGACGACGATATGCTGCGCAAGCTAGTAACTTCGGGAATGAAGCCGCGGCTGATCGCCCAAAAAATGAAACGCTCCATCGGAGCCATCCAATCGCGAATTTACCTTTTTAAAAAGTCCCGAAAGGAGCTTCCGCTGAAAGGCTCCTGATTTGCTGATTTGACAATTCCCCTTTCGGGGCGCTTTCGCCGCGTCGGCCGGCCACGCTACGGTGTGATGGTGGCTGCAATCAACGACGAAGGGGATGGTTATGATTTCGGTTTTGATCGGTGTTTTGATTATCGTCGTCATCGGCGCAATCTGCTTTTGGGCCATCGATAAGTTTGCCAACGACCGCCGACTATCGAATCTGCTCAAATTGCTCGTGGTGCTCATCTGCCTCGGTGCCATTTTGCAACGAGTGCTCCCGTTAACGGGAACATATTGATCAATGCCATCCGTCGCCTGGTCGAACTCGGGCTCAACGTCAAAACGCCAGAGCCGCCCGTCAACAAGCCCGCCCGCGCCTCGCGCGCCCGCTGCCGAATCGATCGACCAGATGATCGACCCATTGGCGCCACCCCAAGAACGCGCCCAGCGCCGAAGCCGGCTCACCAAGGGGCCTGAGGAGTTTCGTGAGGTGCGCGTCGATCGGCCGAAAGCGAGAAGATGAGCAAGCGCACGATCGCTCTGTTGGTTTTAGCGGTCGTTGCAGCTGCGGCCCTCACGGTTGAGGTCACCTATTTAGTGCTCGACCGCTTCGTGCTCCGTGATCCGAACGATCCACTTACCAAAGCGGGCGGGCTATCTCCGGCGAAGGACCTGAAGGCGAAGGGAAAATAACTCCTCAACCGCCATCTGTGCCCTTGCGCGGTCGTATCGGTATCACCCTCGCTGGCCCACGAGGCTTTTTGGGCGGCTCCGGCATCGGATCTTGTGGAGCGTCAGGATCGAATCGAGTCCATTCGTCGTCCGTGTAGCCACAGACCACACTCCACCACAGTTCGGACAGCTCAGCCCTCGCCCACGGCAGGCTTTTGATCTCTGCTTCTTCATCTTCTCGGTCGCCGACGTCCACCGGGACGGGTATCGCAGGGCTTGTCCACATGATGCCGCCAGCGGGCAACTCGACGTATTCGCAGCCGCCTACGTTGGTGCTCTCTCGCCGGCCCGACACTGGCGCTCGTCGGATTGCCGCTTGGCGTTCAGGGGAGAGCGATTATATGCACGAACAATGGGGAGATACGAAGTCCATCCAAGAGGAATGAACTTGAGAATCCCAGTCATAGCTGCAGTAGCGATGTCGATTATCGGGCCCGCATTCGGACAGACGCAGCCCACGCGGCCGTCTGCCTATGCGACCGGCCCGACGATGCCCTCCGCCTTCGCGACTGCTCCCCTCAATCCTTGCTATGCCCGCTTGTCGTATAATCCCACCAGCCCTTGTTACTCCGGTACTGCTTATCCCTCCTACTCCGCGATTGAGCCCTTCGAATTTCCTAATGCGACAAATCGGCAGGCTTTGCCGGGTGCCGATAGCCTCAACGGAGATCAGGCGAGGCAGCGAATTGAAGCGAAGGGTTATTCAGATGTATCCGGATTGCAAAAGGACAATCGCGGAATTTGGCGCGGCAAAGCGACGTTAAAAGATGGCAGGTCCGTTGCCGTTGTCCTCGATCTAGACGGTAACATCTACTCTGAATTGTCTCCGTCCATTACCATCCGTCCGCTCAACCTCAACGATTGATGATCGATCTTGTCTTGGCAGTCCTCAGGTTGATAACGAGCTCATATCTGGTCGGTGCCTGCACCGGCAGGTCAGCGGGCTTCTCGCCTCAGCGTCTTGAAATGTGGATAGGTCAGGGCCCCGTGCCTATTCCTTACCAGACTGGCGCGGTATTTTGTTACTTGGGCAGATGTATTGATCGCTCTTGTTTGAGAACTACCAAGTTATCGATGTCGTGCTTCCACTACGGGAGCTTGATTATGGAAATCGATTTAAGGTTCGTCACGGATGTCGGGGCGAGTGCCATTGCGTTGAAGGATCGACACGCCGGTACTCAGGCGCAAGGAAGCAAACCCTTAGTCGCCCCGAACGACTACGAGGGGCCTTGGCCGTTTATTCCATTTCCCGAAGATTGGTATGCGGCCTTCGCAGAAACGATGCCCACCTGCCCGAAGTGGGCTAGGGCCGTTGAAGAAATGATGTCGCGAGTTCAGCTCGACGACGGCGCGAGAAAAGCTAAAGCTGCCTCTCACGTCGGCCCTGCGGCAGAAGCAAACCCAATTCGCGAGCTCGTCGTCGAACGGAGGCGATGTGACGTCCAAGCTCTCTCGCCATTGTTGGCACTCTTTCCTTCCGCTGCGCGAGTTCGATCAGCAGCTTTGTCTCCTCTTCGGTCCATTTGCGGGGTTTTGCAGGCTCCATTGCTGTCCTCGCTCCGAGGATCGAAACCTGTATCAGTTGCGACTGCGATTCGGGCGCGATGAAGGCGGACACCTTCACCCACTGCGCCTGGCGGCAGGTCAATCGCGTCGGTTTGACACCCCGCCCTCTACTTCCGGCACCCTTTAAGTGTTCTGATGCTGAATAGGCAAATCATCCTGCTTCACTCCCTCTAACCGTAAAGAAAACGCCGCCCGCATCCACAGAACCTTCGAGGTTCATAGTGTGGCGCGTATCGCTTCTCACCGCGATCCTTAGCGCAAATTGTCGTAGTCTCGAATAGAATGGAGGAGCACGGATGGATTCTCGGATTTGCTGGATTGTACAACTGACGATCGTGGTTTGTTTTGTCTATCTGTTTGCAACAAAGCCGTCGTGCCGCGATGGCTATACGGCAGTTGTTGGTGGCGGCACGGGATGGTACTGCGCACCCGGATATCTACCTTAGGAAATGCATGCACCGATACGGTCTTCATACCGAACCCTCGGCCTATTCGCATCATCATCGAATTCGCGCGCGGCGTACTGTGAAAAAGATGTACAACAAATAAGCGTCTATCAAAATGGTGATCGCCATCACGCTGTAGGCCCACGGGCTTTCCATCAAGTCCAGCTCGATCAACACCCGGGAGAGGCCGAATCCGACGACCCATGCATCAAAGCTCATGCATATTCGACGAAACGTCTCGGCATCCACCCGTCGGATGAAATAGGCACCAAGCGGTATCCCAACCACAACGCAGGGAACGAACACCCGTAAGATGTCCCCGCTTTCGGCTATAAACAGGCCAAGCTGATAGTACACGACCGCGGTCACGCTCGACTCAACCACGCGAACCAATGCGAGACCGGCGCGAAACTCATTTTTGACTAGGCCTTGATTGTTGAACAAAATCGCCAAGGGAGGTCCTGAGATCGTTGTTACCGAATACAGGATGCCCAGCGCCGTTCCAAATGGGAGACCGATCAACCAGCTGAATCGAACTGGCCTCCGCCAACCGGCTGCCTGAGCCAGGATGAGGGGCAGAATGACTGTATAGGTCCAGAATTTGACCCAGCCGGGTTCAAGCGAAGCAAGAACAAAGGCTCCGACGGCGATACCGGGCAACATCCCAACGAGAATTGGAAACACCCTTTTCCATACAGTCGGGACGCCGTTCAGATTAATGAACAGGACGTATAGATTAAGGAAGACTTCGACCACAACGACGGCGGGATTGAGGATGCGATTTGTAAAAAAAACGAGCCCAAGCGGCACGGTGAGCGACGAAAACCCATAGCCGATGGCACCATTTACAAAGGCCGCAAACAGGGCGATCCCGGCAAGAACGATCGCAGCGTGGTCAAGGGAAGGCATCTTTAGTTCCTCCCAAGCGCGGCAGTATAGCTCAACGGGTCGGCGTGTCGAAAAAAAGGATAAGGGACCGTCCTCGCCTTAAGGGCCGTTCGCTACGCGGCCAATGTCCGGTGTGGGGTCAAAAGCTGAAAACCTCGATGCGAGCATATGTTTTCCGCTTTACCCCGAGAGCGGACATCGCCATGTCCGAAAACTCGCCCCGGATAAGATACAGGATCGGTCTTCCCGGCGCTTGCGAACCCACATGCCCGTTGAGACCCGTCCGTTAATGAGGTCGCACGCGCGCTGGACTCATATTGATCCGGGGCGCAACAGCAACAATCAGAGACCGCATACACTGATGCAAGACCGCTGACGCCAGCTCGACGAAAACCTCCTGCGACACGCGGCCGGACAATACATGTGGGTCAAAGCGGACGTGAAGTAATATTCAAACGGCGTCCAGCCGAACCTTCTCAAGGTCAGGGTCGAGGCAGATAGTTGTTGAACTCAAGAGGAAACTGCCGTTTGAAATTGTACGGGGGAGCCAAGGGGGAGCGTCAGAGGGTTGTGCCGAGCCCAAGTGCGACAGGCGAGGTCGGTTTACCGGGGCAGAGCGGACATGCCGCAGACATGCTGTGGGACCCAACTGCGACATTGGCCGCAACCCGTGTTCACCGCCTATATCATATGAGCCAGGAGGCCGATTACCGACGCTCTGCGAAATGGAAAAGGAGATGCGGAGCGTACGCATAGAGTATTCGTTTACGGCACGCTCAAGAGCGGCTTCTGGAACCATTACTTGCTTATGGGCTGCGAATTTGTTGGCGGCGCCGTTACCGTTCCGACTTACAAAATGATTGAGAACGGTTTCCCGGTGATCATGCCTGATCCTGAAGGCAAGCCCTTGGCCGGTGAAATCTACACCGTCGATGATGAGACGCTAGCGCGGCTCGACCAACTTGAGCGCGAGGGCAGCCTAGTAGCGTCGTAACTCAACGTCGGCGTGATGGCGCGTCAGAAGCTCCCCCTGCATGCTTCCGTCCGAGGATGCACAGCAACTCGCTCGCGGCCGCGAGTTGCATTCAAGCAACACTGTTTGAAAAAATCGATGACCTGGAGTTTCCGCCCTTGGGCGGTCATATCTTGATCCGAGGGTTCCCCGGCGTCGCATGCTTGGCAGTTCAATCTGGTTCAGGTGGAGCGTCGGGAGGCTACGATCATTAACCCGCGGCGATTGGCGATGGTGCCGGCGCTAACCGTAGTTCTCGCGGGTTGCGTTGTCGCCTGGGTTGCTGGCTTCGGTTCGTCCGGCATCGAAGACACCGCTGCGGCGCCAATCATCGACCGCCCCCCACCATCTCTCACTGCCGACGCCGAGATCGCGGACTCCCCACAGACAACCGTGTTGGCCAACGCCGCTGTCGATAGCGCCGATACGGCGGCGCCCGCCGCAGTGGTGACGGCAACCGACACGAGGGCGGTGTCAGATGAGCCGGAACCGATCGCCGAGGCCGCCGCGACTTCGCTTGCCGCGATCCATCAGATCGCGGTACCGCGCCCGAGCGTCGCAACGCCGAATGCTAGAGTTGCTGATGCATTCAGCGCCATCCCGCTGAACCTGACGACGGTGCCGACAACCGTCCGCGCATCGTTGCTGGCCCCGGCTATCGAGGCGAAATTCGATACAAGATCATCGGCTAATGCGATTGTTGCGGCGGAATTCAGCGACGCGGCGCCGGACGCGGTGATGCCGTCCGATGTGACCAGTTCGCTGCGGCAAGGGCTAATGTTGCGGGCCCGTGCCAGCCTTGAGGCTGCGCCGCCCGAGAACGAGGCAACGTCACAGCAGGACCGTCCGCTCGCTGCTTCGCCCAATCCGGACGAGGGCGAACTGCCGTATCTAAAGTACTACGTCTACTCGGAATGTCCGCCGCCGGAGAAACCCGCGAAGATCGCCTTGTCGGCGTTGAGCGACGTTCCGCTCGGAACGCCCGTCCAGGAGATCGAACGTGCAGCCGAAGCGTTCGGTGTCGATGTCAATTTCATGAAGGCGGTCGCCAAAATCGAATCCGATTTCAATCCCAGGCAACGCACCGGCTCTTATATCGGCCTGTTCCAGCTGAGCAAGTTTGAGTTCAGCAAATACGGATCGGGCGACATCCTCAATCCTCGCGACAACGCTATGGGTGCCGCCTACAAGTTTCTCAGCGAGGCTGCGCTATTCGAAATAATGACGCAGAAGAAGCCGACCTTTTCCGACCTCTACCTGATCCACCAGCAGGGCTGGGAAGGAGCCGCCCAACACATCAGCCGTCCGCAGCGGATTGCCTGGAAGTCGATGTGCGCAACCCAGGAGGGCTCGGCGAAGGGCGAGCGATGGTGCAAGCGCGCTATCTGGGGCAACACGCTGCCTGCGGTCAAACGCGAATGGAAGTCGGTCGATAGTCTGACCTCGGGTGCGTTCGTGGCGATGTGGCGAGACCGCGTCGACACGCTCTATGCCCGCTATCCTGTGCTAACTGCGGCGGCCGAACGCTTGAGATAGAACAGCTTGCGACTGCGCACGCCTGTCCCACACATCGTTTCGTCGGGAAGGTGTGTCGGCAATCTTGGGAGTCCATTTTCCGACGAAGACAAAAGAACCGGCCTGAGGCCGCTTGCCGATGGAACGGATCAGGCCGCGGCACTGGCGGTGCGTTCGGTCGCCGTGACTGCGCCTTGGACGCCGCATCAGATAAAGCGGCATCGTTCTTGGTACGGAGCGCCGGATCGGTCAGGCCGTTTTCACTCGTGTTAATTTCATCAAGGCATATGTCGCATCGTTACAATAGCGCAGCGCCTCGCCCAAGCGCTGCCTCGCAATTGAATTATATGATGATCGATCTTTTTCATTTTCGTTCGGGGGAAGTTCGGCCTGCTGGTTAGCTTGAAGCACCGCGACCATCTGCAAGATCAATCCGCCGGCTATGCCCAAAACGTATAGCTGATCCAGAAGGTGTATGAGTTCGTCGGGCGGAACAGGTTTGCTTTCTTGAAGAATGGCCGCTTCAATTTTTGGCTTAAATGCGGTCAGGGCTGGAATAAGAACGAGCGCTAGTCCCTGCGCTCTCCTGATCCGAGTTAAGTTGAACAGTTTTGGCTCAGGGCGCGACTTATTCACCGACATGTCACTTACTCCACCACGCGGATAAAATCGAACAGCCGCCATAGGGACGGTCGCAGCTCGTGCACGCGTATCCAGAAGGTGAGGTCTTCATGCTGCCCGGATATCGTTAACAAAAGGTTAAGGCGAGAGCTGTGCAGTTGTGCATACACGGCGATCACCGCAGCCTGATTTTCGATGGAACATTGTGGGTAGTCGGTAGTGCCAGCTATTCACAGAGGCAAAAAAGCGGGGGGCAAATCTTCCACATCAAATCACAGGCCAATGATTTGTTTTTCCGGGAGATTTCATTTCTTGTGGTGATTTTTCACTCCAATTGACATTGCTATCAAAGAAGCGACGTCAATCGTTGGCCACTTCATGATCGGGCAGCGACGATGTCGTAAATCGTGCATTTGCCGTTGCGGTGCATGTTTGAACCGGACGCTAATTATGACAAGTAGCGCCGCCTGATTGCCTACGCACCGATCCTCCAACCCGCGTGCGTTGTGCGATGACCGGCACTCGTCCGCCCCAACGGGACCGTGCGGCTTTCTCTCGGCGCGAATGATCGTCAGGAAGCGCGTTGCGCAAACGGAAGTGGAATGAAGCGATGAAGTGCAAAAATGGGAATACCGAACGCGAGTATCAGGACCGTCTCGAGATTTTGCGGAAAAATGCCTTCAAGACGCAACTACGGCCGCTGAGGTCACTCGAGACCGCAACCAAAAAGCGGAGAGCGCTGAAAAAGCAAGCGGCGGTCACGAAATCAACATCGACGACTTCCGGCTAACGGTGCGGCCGGCCGCGCGTTATACGAGATAACATTGCACCGCCTTCGGATGATCCTAAGGCCTCTACGCTCCCGCCGCGTAGGGAGGCCCCGACATGAGCGCGAATAAATCGCGCCGCCCTGGAATCGTGGAGTTAGGCGTCGCATTGTCTTGGGGGATTTCGGCGTGTGTAAGATTTTTGCGTTAGAAGGCTCGGTGCACGGCGCGCTACAGGCTGCTTGATTCCAAGGCGCGAGCGACGCGAATCAATACCGAAATCTCGCGCCGTCGCACAATCGCTTCCGTCGTGTAGTGACCATGCTTGAAAGCGTTCCTGTTGCCCTTCGGTGCACCCGGCGATGGTCCACCGCGCATTCGGCACCTTCCGTTTGCCATCGCTGGCGACTGGCGCGCCTTGCCGCCGCTTACCACACGTTGCTGCGCGCAAAAGCAGGCTCCCGGACCATCCCTCTTGCCCAGTCCCACCTCTGGCTACGATGCTTTTTCGGCTTTAGCGATGCCGCCGGCTTCCTTACCGGGGCGATGCCATCGCGCGATACCGATGCCATTGCTTCCTCACCCTTGGCCTCTTCGCGCCCGACTTCGCGGCGCGGCCACGCAAAATCGTCGGCGCGGCCGGGGGGCGGCGTCAGCGCTTCACCCTTGAGCAGCGTACGTGCGGCGAGCGCATCGACCGCGGCCGGGCTCGTTCCCGGCCCTCCGAGCAATTGATCGGTGCCGACCGAGGAGGCGACCAACGGCAGGATTGGACCTGCGAGGGGCCGCGGAGCGGGCTGACCGGGCACGGCATTGGCATCGGGCGTCGCGGGCTCGGTTGGCAATATGATTGGCGCCGAACGCGCGGCGAGGAGGCGCGTGATTTCGCGCTCGACATAATGCGCGAGCTTGCGCGCGCCGGCCTTGGTGAAATACACGCCGTCGGAAGAGCGCAGCTGTCGGATCTGACCTTCGAAGTCCGGGCCCTTCTGCACGAAGTGGCCCCCCTCGTCGACAAAGCCGTCCCAGACATCGACATAGGTGATGCCGGTCTTGCCGGCCACATCGCGATAGAGCGAATCCAGGAACAGCGTGTCGGCGGTCGCCTTCTGGCCATATACCACCGGCAGACCGACCCATAGCACCGGCACACCCTTGGATTTCAGGACGCCGATCATCTCCTCGATCTTCTTGGTGTAGAGCTCCACCCAGCGTTCCTCGTGAAACTGATAGAGGCCGTTCGGGGAGCGCGCGCTTTTCTCCGGTCCTATGAGGGGCGGCGCTACGCTATTGTCGGTGGCATCGTCCGGCGACAATTCAAAATCCGTTGCCTTGTCATGCGGCTTGGCATTGGGCTGCGCGTCGGATTTTGTGTCTGAAGGCTTGCCATCGGGTTTGGCCTTGGCATCCTTCTTGTCGCTCTTCTTGTCCGGCGATTTATTGTCCGATTCATTCGCGGCCGGCTCGTGGATCGCGACTCGGTCATTGAGCCCGAGCATGACAACAATGGCGTCAGCTTTTTCGGTGGCGAGAATGCTTTTGGCGGCGGCGGCCCAATCGGCCGGATCGCCCTTGGGCTGATATTTGATCAGGCCGGAGGTGTTTTTCGCCTTTCGGATCACGCCCAGGTCGGGCTGTTCTGCATAGGCGGTTTCAAGACCATCGGCGAGCCAGTCCGCCATGGCGTCACCGAGCACCAGAATGTGGTGCTCGGGTACGGTGTCGCGTTTCTCGGGCGGCGGCGCTTTTGAGAAATCCTCGTGCACGGGCGGTAGTGTTTGCCGGCGAGGCTGCGGCGCGTGCTGTTGGAACGGCGCAAATATGTCATTACCAAACCAGCCGCCACCGAACCCGCCGCCACCGCGTTGTGGCTGCGGCCGTTGCTGAAATCCGCCGAAATTGAAGAACTGCGCTGAGGTGGGCCCGACAAGGCCGAACACCATTCCCGCCGCCATAGCTAGCGCCATCAGCGGGCCTCTCTTGGTAAAGATGCACACCTTTCTTGGCATGCTGTTGGACTGCACAAGAACTTGCCCCAACACAAACTAGCACTCAGGCTCTATGACGAGTCTCAGATTACCGTGAAGTGCGTTACCGTCAGTGCGGACCAAACGAAGCAACAGCCCAAGTCCGCCTCGGGGTTCCAAATTGGGACAGCGGAAGGGATCAAACACCGGTCCTCCGCACGCCCGGCCTAATCGCATCAGGGCCGATATTTCATCGCCGGGCAATCGCTTCTGCCGAGTAACGGCCATGCTTATAGGCGTGCTGATTGGCCTTAGGGCGCCTGGAGATGGGCCGCAGTGCATCTGCACCGACCGTTCTTCATCGCTGGTGACCGGCACGGCTTGCGTATTTGCCAGAGGAGGACGCCTATCGCTGTCCAGCTGGAGAGCGATTGCCGTATCGCTAACGGCCGCTGCCTACTCGGCAAACTCGGACCTGGCGAGGCTCGCGCGGCACGTCCGTTCTACCCTCAACAGCAGACATTCGTCAGGCCGCCCAGCTTGTCCGAAAAGTGCCAAGATGCGACATTGAACAGCTCGAAGTTCATAGACCGGCCAACTGATACGGTCTCGCTTCTCCTGGCGCTGTGCACGCGCGGTACGGCCGCATCTCAAGCACCCCAATATTGCAGGCTTGGGCAGCGTATCGCTGGAGATGAATTACGTATATTTGGCAGTTCGTACGCGCGGCTTGTCTCATAGGGTTGACATTGCACCCAGGGACAGCGCCTACAGCAGTCACATCGAGCTATAACGCATCGCACTTCTGACCGCGTCATCAATCTCACCAGCCAACTGGTCTTCGCCTATTTGATGCAGATCAGTAGCCAATGACGCCGCCTGTCCGGCGCTCATCGAGAGCGGCTGGTCGGTGTCATAGCTGAACTTGATGCGCCAGATCCCGCCGTAATTTCGATGAGGCTCGATGAGCACTACCGGGAGATCGGGCAACCCGTTCTGAAACAGCAGCAACGACAGACTGGTCATTGGAGCCGCCGGGTGCGCTGATCCGATATTCACAACACCAGCTCCGCCTCAACGCGGCTTTGCCTGTTGCTGCGTTCGGCGTACCCATGCATCGAGTTAATCCCAAACAGGGCCTAGTTTGATTTTGGCGGCGGCCTTTGATGTCGTGGCAAAGCATAGTGGATCGTCGGCCAGGGTTGATGTTGAGAAATGTCCCTCGTCGTTTCCGACGTCAGGAAGTCCAATCATAGAGCAATGCCGGCCTAAAGATACAGCTATTAAAGCGGATTTGGCTGACGCCCGCCTCGCTATTGGGCGAGGGAGTTCCTATATCTCGGATATCACCGCCCGCCCTCGGCTGTTATCGGTGACTGAGAGCGTTGCGCTCCCGCCTCAACCAAGCAGGCGGTCCGATGCCCGATACCCCAAAATTCGATTTTCGTGAGTGGTCTGGTGCCGCCGGTGCTGCCGCCGATCTTGTTCGGCCTGCTGATCGCCGCTGCGGTCGTTCTTAATTGACCTGCGGCAGCGAAATCTGCGCGCATGGCGGACAGGAGACGGCATGGCAAATACAGCGACCATCAGGAACGCAAACGGACTTCCCGCGACCTTCGCCGGATCAAAGTCGGGGCAGGATGACGCCCCCTTTGTTTTTGTCAAAGTAGGCAACGAAGAGCGCCGCATGCGATGGGCCGAATGGGACGCGCTCCCGGCCTGGACCGGTCCCCGCCCCGCACGGACAGCCAAAGACTAATCGCGCCCGCTAAGCGTCCGCGAGGCAGCACGGGCCTCTGTTCCGTTTCAGTCCGTAGCGCCAGAGCCAGGAGGCCGCCTTGACGATCGAACATGCCATCGCCCGAACCAAGCCGAAGCCCTGGGGCAGCACCGATCTGCGTCCGTGGAGCCTGGCGTCGACAAGCGACGGCCCGATCGGGGAATTGTGGTTTGAGCGCCCGGGCCCCGCTGCGCCCGAGACGGCGCTGCTGCTCAAACTGCTCTTCACAACCGAGCCGCTATCGATTCAGGTTCATCCGGACGATGCGTTTGCGCGGTCGATCGGGCTTTCCAACGGCAAGACCGAAGCATGGTACATTCTCTCCGCCATTCCGGGCGCAGAGGTCGCGGTGGGACTGAATTATCCGCGTTCCGCCGCCGAGCTGCGAACGGCGATCGCGGACGGCTCGATCGCCAACATCATGCATTGGCACCCGGTCCATCAAGGCGACGTCATTTTCATTCCGGCCGGAACCATTCACGCGATCGGCGCCGGCATCGTTCTCGCCGAAATCCAGCAGCACAGTGACGTCACGTTCCGGCTGTTCGACTATGGACGGCAACGGGAATTGCACATCGAGAACGCCGTCGCCGTCGCGACGGCCGGGCCTCGCGAATCTCAATCGCCTCCCGAACGATTGAGCGACGCGCGAATGGTCCTCACCGTCAATCCTCACTTTGTCCTGGAGCAGATCGACCTTGATCCGGGTTCCGTTTGGGTGCTCGACGCACCGAAAGAGACCTGGGTTCTGGCGATCGAAGGTCACGCCCAACTCGGCTTGACGAGGTTGGCGCCTGGTGACGCCGTTTTCCTGGAAGCGGACCATGCCGAAATCGAGGTCGGCGCGCACGGGTTGAAAGCGTTGCTGGCCTATCCCGGCCCTACCATAAACCCCGATGCTCTGACAGAGCGCAGCGCTGCCGGGGTCAATCGCGCACGACATGCTGCCTCGTGTGCCCCGCAGGTGCCGACTCCCTTGGCGCATGCATCGCTCAATCAACCGGGGACATCAAATTGGCCGTTGTAAATCGTATCGCGTTCATCGGAAATTCGCTTCCCCGCCGCTGTGGCATCGCGACCTTTACCACCGATTTGCAGTGCGCCGTTGCGGCCTCGCGGGGCGATCTGGAAACCGTCATCGTCGCGATGACCGATCACGGCCAGGTCTATGATTATCCGGCCACGGTCGACCTGCAGATCGCTGACGATCGGCCGGAGGATTATGTGCGCGCCGCCGAGTATCTGAACAGCGGCGGGTTCGAGGCCGTCTCCCTGCAGCATGAATTCGGCATTTTCGGCGGCGAAGCGGGAGGTCAGATCATGACCCTGCTGTCGCGCCTGACCATACCGATTGTGACCACGCTGCATACGGTGCTGTCCGAGCCGACAAAGGTCCAGCGCGAGGTCATCGCGCGGATTGTCGAGGCGTCATCCAAGGTCGTGGTGATGGCTGAAAAAGGCCGGGAACTGTTACGCTCGGTCTATCAGGTTCCCGACGAGAAGATCGAAATCATCCCGCACGGCATCCCGGAATTTGCATTCGTCGAGCCTGACGCGGCCAAAGCCAAACTCGGCTTCAGCAACAAGTCCGTCATCCTGACCTTCGGCCTGCTGTCGCCGAACAAGGGCATCGAAGTCATGATTGACGCGATGCCCTCGATCCTGACAACCCGGCCCGACGCCGTTTACGTCGTGCTCGGAGCGACGCATCCCAACCTCGTGCGCGATCAGGGCGAGGCCTATCGTGAGAGCCTGGTGGCGCATGCGCGCAAGGCCGGCGTCGAGGATCATGTGGTGTTTCTGGATCAATTTGTAGATCAGAAGACGCTGCTCGATTTCATTTCGATGTCCGACGTTTACGTGACGCCGTACCTGAACGAAGCCCAGATGACATCGGGCACGCTCGCCTATAGTTTCGGGCTCGGCAAAGCCGTGGTTTCCACCCCGTATTGGCACGCCCGCGAACTGCTCGCCGACGGCCGCGGCATTCTGGTTCCGTTTGGCGACGCGGCCGCTCTCGGCCTCGAAATCGCAAAGCTGCTGACCAACGACGTGCTTCGGCAGGCGATGCGCAAGCGGGCTTATTCGAGCAGTCGCTCCATGACATGGGAACGGACCGCCGAGCGCTATATGTCGGTCTTTGAAAATGCTGGCCGCCGGCATCGGCTCAAGACCATCGCGCGCTCGGACACCAGCACGCTGCTGCGCGACAGACGCGCGCCGCCGGAGATGCAGATCGATCATTTCCTGTCGATGTGCGACGATACCGGACTGTTTCAGCACGCCGTTCACAGCGTACCGGACCGCGCCCACGGTTATTGCGTCGACGACAATGCCCGCGCGCTGCTGGTGGCCTGCGCCCTCAACAACCCGGGCGAACAGCGGCTGCCGGAAGTCCTGACGGCGCGGTTTGCCGCCTTCGTCCAGCACGCCTGGAATCCCGGCACGCAACGGTTTCGTAATTTCATGGGCTTCAATCGCTGCTGGCTGGAAGACAAGGGGTCGGAGGACAGCCACGGACGAACGCTCTGGGCCTTGGGTGTGTGCGCGCTCACCGACGCCAATTTGTCGCGGCGATCATGGGCCGCATCGCTGTTTTCCGAAGCGATGCCTGCGGTCGAAGGCTTTCGCTCGCCGCGTGCGTGGGCTTTTGTCCTGCTCGGGCTTGATGCCTATTGCACGGCCGTTACGGACGACGTCCGCGCGACGCGTCTCCGCACCCTGCTTGCCGATCGATTGATCTCGATTTTTGATGCCGTCGCAACCAACAACTGGGTTTGGTTCGAGGACGGGCTCGCCTATGACAATGCCCGATTGCCGCAAGCGCTGATCGTGACGGGCGTCGCCAGCAAGACATCGCGTTATGTCGATACCGGTCTGAAGTCGCTGCGCTGGCTGGTGACCCGGCAAACCTCGGCAAAGGGTCAATTCCGGCCGGTTGGCACGGCGGGATTTGGTGACAGGCGCCAACCGCCGCAAGCCTTCGACCAGCAGCCGCTAGAGGCCGCGGCGACCATCTCGGCCTGCCTCGCCGCGTGGCGCGCCGATCACGATGTCGAGTGGAAAGCCGAAGCCGCCCGGGTGTTCGCGTGGTTTCTGGGCAGTAACGACCTGTCGGTTTCCCTGGTCGATCTGGAAACGGGAAGCTGCCGCGATGGCCTGCATCCCGACCGTCCCAATGAAAATCGAGGCGGAGAATCCGTGGTGTCGTACCTGCTCGGGCTTTCCGAGATTCGACAAATTGCCCGCCTGAGCGAAAGCCGCCCCAAGCCTGCTCCGCTGGTCGCCTGACGGCGCCGATAACTATTCCTTCCTTCAATCTGTCAGAGGTCGCCGTGCCGGAATTTCCCTTTCTCAATCGCCAGGCCCTTCATCTGCGACCCGATCCGACACGCGTGATCGTTCGGCCTTTCAAGCCAGCAACGGAGCCGCGCGACCTCAATCCGACGGACAAGACCCGTGCCAACCATATCGTCGAGCGGGTTCTCGCGCTCGATCCCGAAGCCGCGGACCGTCAATTGGCCGATGTTCTGGAAAACTTCCTCGGCCGTCACCGCAATTTGTTGCAGACCTTCGAGGCCCGCGCCGCGGAGATGGAAGCCGCGCTGGCCGACCATGTCGCGTTCACGCAGGTGCAGCGGCAACTCGTGGGCGCCTATTTTCTCAACGAATATTCGTTCGAGGCGTCGGCATTATTCAATCCGAGTATCGTCGTGCATCCCGATCAGTCCGGAACGCCGGGAGGCAGCCTTCGCTTCATTCTGAGTCTTCGTGCCGTCGGCGAAGGCCATGTGTCCTCCCTGACATTTCGGTCGGGGTTGATTGCCGCGGACGGGACCGTCAATGTCGATCCGACGGCACGTCTTGCATCCAGCCCCGATATTGTCAGGCTGACATCGGGCGCAGGCGGCGACGATATCGACGTCACCTTCACGGCCGGCGAAGATATCAGCGAGCGGGTGATCTTTCCGGTCACCGAAGCGCAGTCGAACGGGATCGAGGACGCCCGCTTTGTGCAGTTCAGCGGTGCTGGACAGAAGGTCTACTACGCGACCTACACCGCCTATAGCGGACGGGCCATCCGATCGGAGCTGATCGAGACCTCCGATTTTGTATCGTTCCGGCTGTCGGCCTTGAAGGGCAGCGCCGCGCGTAACAAGGGCATGGCGTTATTTCCGCAAAAGATCGACGGCAAGTATGCAATGATCGCGCGCCAGGACAACGAGAACCTCTATTTGATCTATTCCGACGATCTCTACACATGGGATGGCGGCCAGCCGATTCTGAAGCCTCGATATCCCTGGGAATTCGTGCAGATCGGCAATTGCGGATCGCCGATCGAGCTCGATGAAGGATGGCTGCTGCTGACCCACGGCGTCGGCCCTGTGCGGAAATATTCGATCGGCGCGGCGTTGCTCGACAAAAAGGATCCTTCGAAGGTGCTCGCCCGCCTGCGCGAGCCGCTGTTGCGTCCCGACCCTTCCGAACGCGAAGGATACGTGCCGAACGTCGTCTATACCTGCGGCGCGATGCGCCATCGCGACAAGATCATCTTCCCTTATGCGGTCTCGGACACCTTCTGCAATTTCGCGACCATTGAGATTGATTCTCTGATCGCGGCGATGGACAGATAGCGCCGTAATTGTTCTTCTAACGTCAAAATCCTTCGCATTGGACGGCGCTAACCGTGCTCAAAATCAACTAGGCCAGTAAGATCGAAATAGACTGGTATCTCAGTTGGAAGGTATCAAGATAGCGGACTAGTTGAAGAGCGGGTCCTTCGCACGGAGGTCCGTTCTGGGTCAAAAGGCGAAATACTCGCTGCGAGCAAATATCGTCCGCTGTTGCCCCTATAGCAGACATACAGCGACTACATGCGCCACGTCCGTTCGGTGCCAACAGGCGACATTCCATTCAGACACCTCACCCAACGCGCCGTGGGGTTAGTTTTCCGCAATCTCTCGTTAGCGCCGTACCACCGGCAACATTAGCCCTACGATTCTTAACCCTTGCCGTTACTGCGCCCGCCCACCATCATGGTGCCGATTTTTTGTCGCAGCTAGGTGGTGGCCATGCCGGGCACGAGTAGTTGGCAGCTCCGCGAGGGCGAGCAAATCATTGCTTGCAATACAAGCCTATTCGGTCAAAAGCACTTTTTGATCGGAATCACCCGCGTTCGCAATGAAGCGCTCATTCTCCAAGACACGCTGGACTACGTCGGCACGAACGTCGATGCGATAGTCGCCTATGATGACGCGAGCACGGATCGAACGCTGGAGATTCTTGGCGAACACCCAAAAGTCGCTCTAGTTGTGACAAATCGGTCGTGGGAAGCGGACATCGAGGCACGCCGGATTGCCGAGGGTCGACATCGCGGACTTTTGCTGCAGACGGCGCGCGAACATTTGCAGTTCGACTGGATATTTTGCTTCGATCCGGATGAGCGCGTTACCGGAGATCTACGCGGGTTCATAGAAGGAACGCATTCCAGCGATTGCGACGGCGTTCGGATTCAATTGTTCGACGCCTATTTGACCCCTGGCGATCATGCACCCTATCAAGCCGATCGCGAACTATTGGGCTTTCGTCGTTTCTTCGGCCCGGAACGGCGAGACATTCTGATGTTGTGGCGAAACCGGTTGGAGTTCATCTTCGCGAAGCGAGAACCGAGCGGCGTAGAACACGTGCGGACCGATCTTTATTGCCAACACTATGGTAAGTCGTTGTCGGTCGACCATTGGGAAGAGACCTGCGACTACTACATGCGACACTTTCCATTCGATACCTACGGACGAAAATGGCTCGAGCGCAAAGGTCGAGCAATCCACACCCAATCTGACTTCATGCGACCCCTGCATGAGTGGGGCGACACGCTCTTCGCGAATGCGGTCAAGATGTGACCTGTCCGAAAATCGAACGTACCTTCCGCCCCGCGCCAATGTGACCGCTTGGTTTGACAGGCTAACGCCGCGTTTCTCACACAGGGCAATTTTTGGTCGAAACGGCCAACTAGACCAGCGAATGCAATGCCTTAACCGCGGCCTCGCGACCCCCGATAGGAACAAACAGATTCACCGAATGCGGTGACGAAACATATTTGTCGACGATGATCCCATGACTTTGCAGAATCTGAATGGCCTTGAATGGCAAGTCTGAAGAAACGCCGCCGAAGCATGTGATGCTCACCGAACTCAGGGTCTCGCGCTGTTTGCGCAAGTTCTTGCTCCCCTCCAGCGTGCGCAGCAAGGTGTCGAGCGATTCCGAATCGGAAGTCATCATGATGCGGGTTTTTCCGGCGGTGAAAGCCGAAGCGAGGAGTTGCGGCCAGGACAACCCGTTTTGTTTGAGATGCTGCGCGAACTTCTCAAAACCCTGATTGAGATCCGCCGAATCGATCTCCACATGCTCAATGCGAGCCATCGAGTTGACGGCCAAAACCTTTCCGTTTTCCATTCCGCAAACCTCCTTCATCACTTGCGTGCTGTGTTCAGCGCCGCCCCATTTTTTCAAAACCAAGCGCACATTTTGGCTTTGTGCCAGCTCCACGCTGCGGAAATGCAAAACCTTGGCGCCCCAGAAACACATTTCGGATAGCGATGCAAAATCCAGGTGACGCAACGGTTTGGAATTCACCACGATGCGCGGATCGGCCGAGCAGACGCCGTCGACCTCTTTGATTATTTCACAGCAATCGGCCCTCAGCGCCGCGGCCATGGCGACCGCAGTGGTGTCGCTGCCGCCCCGGCCCAGCGTGGTGATTTCTTTGGTCACCGGATTCACGCCCTGAAAGCCGGCCAAAACCACGATGCGCCCGCGATCGAGTTCTTCGCGCACGCGAACTGGCCGCACATCCAGAATGCGCGCGGAGGAATGGGATTCGTCGGTCATCACTCCGGCTTGACTGCCGGTAAAACTGATCGCCGGCACGCCGAAATCGGAGAGCGCCATGCTCAATAGAGACATACTGATGCGCTCACCGGTGGTCAGCAACATGTCCAGTTCACGGCGATTGGGATGCGGGCTTACTTGATAAGCCATCTTAACAAGTTCGTCGGTGGTCTTACCCATCGCTGAAACGATCGCAACTACCCGATGACCGCGTCTGTGTAGGTCGGCAAGACTGCTCGCAACCGCGCGGATTTTTGCCGGGGTTTCAAGGCAGGCGCCGCCGTATTTTTGCACGACGATGGGATTGTTGCGCATTCTACTTATAGAAATACCCCGAGCGAGCTCCGCGCGCCAGCGCGAACAAACTGCGACACGCGCGGCTGCGCGCCCGTATCAGGAGGCCAGTCCGTTTGGGATCAAACTCGGAAACACTCGCTGCGAGCAGATGTTTTCCGCTTTACCCCTTACCCCTGAAAGCGGTCCAACCCCCTCGAGCGGGAACGTTGTGGAGTTAGGGCGAAACAACGCAACCACCCGGTTTTCGTCAAACATAAACGCTGACTTATGTTTTATTCGGGTGCCTCAGGGCCTACGCAACGCCTGAGTGCTAATCCGAAATTCTGGTAAATGATCGTGAACTTGGTTTCTTGGGGTCCTAACTCTGTGAAGGTTAGGGCCCACATTGCAGTTCACTGTTGAATTCAGAGTTGCGCCGCTGTTTTGCTGGGAGAGCCGAGGGGAGCGGAAGGACAGTTCGCCGGAAGATTTGTCGTCCCGACGTAGGAAATCCGAATCGCTCTTAATTCTTAGGACTGTATTGCGCCCGAAATCTCAGCAGCCACTCAAACGCACAGGGAAGCTCATAGGCGCGATTTGCGTAACGCCGGTGCTTCGAGGCGGTCGGAATCCTTCAAATTTTGCCAGAGATTGAGCAAATCTTCGGTGCGGAATTAAGCGCTCGCACAGAAAAAGTAAATGAATTCAGTAGTTTAGGATTGCCGGCCTGTCGAGCGGTCGGTCCGATTCTCGAGGGTCTCAGCCCCCATTATGGTAGCGGCGCCGGTAATTCGTGAGCACGGACAAAGCCCGGGCATGTGAGTTTAGAGATCTTTGGCACGAAATATGCTATAATTGATATATAGTTGAATTGGAGATGAAACGATGCGAGCTACTCCCAAAACGATACAGCCTCAACCCTCGGAATTGGACAAGCCGGCCAAGGAGCGGATCGTCGAGCACGCTGATAGGCTATTCACCCTTTGGGGCGTCAGAATATCGACGGACATGATCGCCCACTTTGCGCACACCAATGTCGGCACGATCATCAAGCATTTCGGCACCCGAGAGCGGTTGGTTTCCGATTTCCTGAAATCGCTTATGAAGCGAGCGGAGCAATCATGGAAGCAGATCGAACAGGAACACCCAAATGATCCCGAGGCACAGCTCAGGACGTGGGTCCTCCACTCTGAATTCGCGGCCGACCTGTCCAATCAGGAAGAGCATGCCCAACTGTCGAGAGCTGCCGTGGATCTCATAGGCATTGAAGCCAAGAACCCTCTTTTGAGCGAAATCGAAAGGTTTTGGCAGGCCGAGCGACGGAAGATCGTAAAGTTGTGCGAACAGGCCAGGTTTCGCGATCCGTCGGGGTTGGCCGACAAGCTCCTGTTGCTGGTGCAGGGCGCGCGCAACGAGCGCAACGGCTACGGTTTTGGGGGGCCCAGTCAAAAGGTACGCGAGGCCGGGGACGACTTGATGGTAGCCCATGGTGCCCAGCGAAAGCCGCTTCTTGAAGTGTGATAGAGTTTGTTTATTCCATCGAGCCGGAGCAAAGCGTGTCGAAAGACGACCAATTCGCAATCGTCGTGTTCACTTCAGAAACGGTCGAAACCATTCTGAGTCGCGGCGGTACGGGAGACTGGGTATTGAGCCCAAAGACGGCTGGCGCCTGCAAATATGTCGTGTGTTGCCGAAAACCTGCCTGGGATAATAAGAAAGAGGGGATCACTCATCGGGCCGCGTTCCTGATTGGCCTCATTTCCGGTTTGCGCAAGCAACCCGAAAGCGAAAACGATCGCGGCCAGCCACGCTTTCTGATCGAGCTATCCGAATATACCACATTTGAGCGTGCGGGTGTCTGGAAGGAGGGCCGCAATCCCATCTCTTACAAGACTCTCAAGGCTCTGGGCATCGATCTCCGCGGGTTGAAGTTCAAACCGATGCCGGTGCCGGCTCCTTCCTCAAAATTGGGGGGTACTGGCAGCGCACCGATGACCATTGCGGACGCTAAAAAAGCCTTAGCTGCCACGTTTGGAGTAAGCCCCGATGACGTCGAAATCACGATCCGCGGCTGAGTTAATCATGACTACGATCGTTTGCGCCGCAGGCCAGAAATCATCAAAGTACATTTGAAGTACGCGATACTTAGATGTATATAGGCCTCAACGCAAGGAGGCGTACATGAGTGATTTCCGCATCGAACATCTGCCCGTTGCTGATCTGAAGCCCAATCCCCGCAATGCGCGTCGACATCCCAAAAAGCAGCTGCACCAAATCGCAGCCTCAATCCGCGAGTTTGGCTTCAACAGCATTGTCGTCATTGACGAAGACGGCGTTATCCTGGTGGGCCATGGCCGGGTCGAAGCAGCCAAGCTGGCCGGTTTGACAACCCTTCCCGTCCTGCGCATTACGCATTTGACCGCCGAGCAGAAGGTCGGATTTTCGCTCGCCGACAATAAGATTGCACTCAATAGCGACTGGGATATGGAGCAGCTGACGCTGCTTTGGCGGGAGCTGTCCGCACAGGACCTTAATTTCGATCTGGAAGTAACGGGATTTGAGACGGCAGAAATCGACCTACTGATTGACGGCCCGACGGTTTCGACCAAGGCCGACCGCAGCGACATTGTTCCGGAACTGCAGAACGAAGCCGTCTCCCGATTGGGCGATCTCTGGCACCTAGGCGAACACCGGCTGATTTGCGCCGACGCCTGCGACAAGGCCGTTTACCCGGAATTGCTCAATGGCGAACAGGCAAGGATGGTATTTGCGGATCCTCCCTACAACGTCCCGATCGACGGTCACGTCGGGGGTCTTGGCGGGGTCAAACACCGGGAGTTCAAGATGGCCTCGGGTGAGATGACCCCGGCCGAATTTCAACAGTTCCTGAAGGTGGTGTTTGCTAACATGGCGGAGGTTAGCCTGAACGGTGCTGTCCACTTCATCTGCATGGACTGGCGCCATATGGCGGAAGTCATGGGTGCGGCACACGGCATCTACTCGGGACTCAAGAACCTCTGCGTCTGGAACAAGAACAACGGCGGAATGGGATCGTTTTATCGCTCAAAGCACGAGCTGGTGTTCGTCTACAAGGTGGGGACTGACCCCCATGTGAACACGATTGAGCTCGGAAAGAACGGGCGCTACCGGACCAACGTCTGGGACTACGCCGGCGTCAATACCTGGCGGGCCGGTCGAGACGCGGACCTGGAAATGCACCCGACGGTCAAGCCGACGGCGCTGGTGATCGACGCCATCAAGGACTGCTCCCGCCGCGGGGAGATCGTACTGGATGCTTTCTCCGGATCGGGAACGACCATCATTGCCGCTCACAAGTGCCGGCGCAGGGCACGCGCGATCGAACTCGATCCGCTCTATGTCGACGTCGCCATTCGCCGTTGGCAGACCTTTACCGGCGAGGGGGCAACGATGGCCATCACGGGCGAAACGTTTGCGGAGGTCGAGGAAAGGCGCGGTGATCCGTTGCAGTAGCGCAGGCTCTCATTTGTGGCAAAAAACCCACAAACGCCCGCAATCAGCTGCTAATCTACACCCTGAAATTTGATCGCAACCGTTGTTTGTGATACACAATCAACACCTCGCCTAAGACCCGAATTGCGGTTTTAACCGTTGCGTGATGCACAAATTCGGGAGGTAAAGCGTAGATGACGGCGTGACGCCCGATAGGTCTGAATTTCTCGCAAGAGCAGAAATTCGGTAAACCTGCGGGGTCGCGCCGATCTTGTTTGTGGCCTCGCTCCTATTCGTCGTTTGACAGAGGAGATTGAATTGCCACGTAACAACTTGGGCCAGTTCAAGCCCGGCACGTGCGGAAACCCGCGAGGGCGCCCGCGTAAGCTGCCGCGAAAGATTCATCCGGACTTACTCAGGGCGGATTTTTTCGAAATCAGCGAAACCTTGGTCCCAATTATCGAAAATGGTCGGCGCAAGCTAATTCCCGCGAGTCTAGCCATTGATAAGCAGCTCGTGTTAAAGGCCGCTTCAGGAAATTTGCGGGCAATCCTCGAATGGAGCAAGATGCGTCACAGGCACGCGTTGGAGCATGTAAAGAGACAGCTTGACTGTATGGAGCAGTTGCTGAAGTCGGAAGACATCTTGCGAAAGTTTCCGGAGGATGTGACGGATGAGTACAAGGCTTTGACCAGGAATTTGCGTGCCGCAATCGATGCTGATTATTTGCCCTAGCTAGGGACTGAAAAATAGTGAAAGTCGCGGAGCGCATCCATGCGCTCCGCGATTTTTTATCTGCAAACGATCAAGGTCAAATCCGAAATCGTGCGGCGTCCTCGAAAGACCTCAAGCTGCCGTGGCTCTCGCCGGCGACATTAGCAGCCTGTACAGGCCTGTTTCGCACCTGTTCATCGCCTGTTAGCCGCCTGTTATCAGCTTGTTCTCAAGAGAAACAAATTACTTATCCATTCGATTAAACCCCGGAAAAGACGGAAAGAAATTGCCAGGGGCCCCATTCCGACGCTCAATCTTGAGTTTTTCGGCCAATAACAGGCGAATTGCCTTGAGAGTGGTTCGCAGCAGACTGCACCCACCGCCACCTCGGCAAAAACTCGAAAAGCCCTTATGTTATGGGCTTTTCCGATAGATGGCGCGCGCTGGCTTCAGGATGATGACGTCAAGGACGAGCGGACTTTCGCCAGCAGCTCAGCCCGTACTTTGCGGGCCGCCACCGCCTGATCCATTTCGACCTTGACGAACGTGACCGGCGTATTGGGCTGCAGCTGGCCGATCAGATCCATATCGGCCGAAATGACCGTGCCGACCATGAAATAGCCGCCGCCCGAAACCGCGTCACGATGCAGCACGATCGGTTCGGTTCCTCCGGGCACCTGGATCGAGCCATAGGGATAGCAGGCATCGGTGATGTTGGAGGGATCGGAGCCCGCGCCGAATGGCGGCTCGCGCGGCACGAACGCGAGCGGCTTGCCGCCCTTGAAGCGGTAGCCGATCCGGTCGGCTTCCGGAGCGACCTTCCAGGTATCGGAAAAGAACCCCTTGCCGGCGGCCTCGGTGATGCGATGCCAGTAAAGTCCGGGGATGACGCGCAACTCCGTTGGCATTCCAACCGGCAAGCCGCGCAATTCGTCCCCGACTGCACGGCCCTCCTTGACCGCTGCATTGGCCGTGCCGACCGGCAACTCGTCGCCGGCCTCGAGCTTGCGTCCCTTGAAGCCGCCGAGGGCGCCGAGCGCATAAGTCGAGCGCGAGCCGAGAACCACCGGCACGTCGATGCCGCCTGCGACGGCGATGTAGGCGCGCGCGCCTTTTTTCAGGAAATCGAAGGAGAGCTTTTGGCCGCGCTTCACGTTGAAGGAGGCCCACGTCTCGCGCGGAACGCCATCGAGCTTCGGCGGCAACTCGGCCCCCGTGACTGCGACCATGGCGTCATCAGTAAACTCGAGCTCCGGCCCCATGAAGACGGCTTCGAGAACGGCTGCTCCCTCCTCGTTGCCGACGAGCAGGTTCGCGGCTGCGAGCGCATGCCGGTCCATGCCGCCGGAAAGCGGGATGCCGATGTGATAATAACCGGGCCGCCCGAGGTCCTGGACGGTGGTGGCAAGACCCGGCTTCAGAACCTTAATGGCCATGGAGGACCCCCTCGAGTTTGTGATTGTAGCCATCGATGTCTTGGTTGAACTCGGTCAGCGAGAACGAGACGTCGCGGATGACCGGCGCGAAGCGGCCCGCCTCGACGTCGCCGACGGCCGCGTCATAGGCCGCCCGGTCGATCGGCTTCCACTTCACGATATCGCCCGGCTTGAACAGGCACATGAAATCGCGCAGGTAGCTGATCTTCTGGTTGGGATCGTAGATCGGCATCGGCGTGATGCCGAACATCTGGTAGCCGCCGGCGCCGCGCACCGAGTAGATGCAGCTGAAGCAGCCGCCGTGCCCGACCGTGAGCTTGGGCGTGTCCGTTCGCGGGCGCAGATATTTCGGCGCCTGGAGCTGCCGCTTGCGCTCGACCATCTGATAGAGGAAAGGCAGGCCGGCGACGAAGCCGACCATGGAGACGAACCAGGGCGCACTCGAATGCGCCTTGATGAAGGCGTCAACCCCGTCGAGATGGTTGATGCGTGCGGCATATTCCAGATCGGTGCTGTTGGGATCCTGATGACGCTCGCGGAAGCGCATCAGCGTCTCGTTGGTCCAGGGATCGTCGTACAGCACCGGGATTTCGATGATCCTGGTCGCGATCACCGGTTCCGACTTCCCGGCAGCCGAATCCAGCCGCTTCAGCTCGGCGAGCATGTCATCGGGCTTGATCAGATCGGAATCGAACTTCACCTGATAGGAGGCGTTGGCCGGGCATATCTCGGTGACGCCCTTGATCCTGGCGTCGCGCACCGCATTGGTGATGAAGAGGCTCTTGAAAAAAGCCTCGAGCGACATCGCTTCATCCACTTCGGCGAAGATGTGCTCATCGCCGCCGAAGGAAAATCGAGTTTGCATGGGGCACTGGCCTCCTGTTGCTGACGGGACGGATTATTTTGCGGTTGCGGGAGCGGGAACGGTCGGCACCGCCGGAGCAGCCTCTGCTGCGGCGAGACCTGCGATATGTGATGCCAGCCACGGTTCGAGCCAGGCGGTATGAAACCGCCCGGCCTGCACGTCGGGATCGCGAACCAGCGCCTGGTGCAGCGGCTTGGTCGTCGCCAGCCCCTCGACGTTCAGTTCACCGAGGGCGCGTTCGAGACGTCGGATCGCGCTTGCCCGATCCTCGTCGTGGACGATCAACTTGCCGAGCAGGCTGTCGTAGAACGGCGGCACCGTGTAGCCGGCATAGAGCATGCTGTCGAAACGCACGCCATTGCCGCCGGGCACGCTGAGCGCGGTGACGGTACCCGGGTTGGGGGCGAAGCCTTTCGCCGGATCCTCGGCGTTGATGCGGACCTCGATCGAGTGACCGTTGACGCGCACCTGGTCCTGGCGGATGCGCAGAGGCTCGCCGCCGGCGATCCGGATCATTTCGCGCACCAGATCGATGCCGGTCACCATCTCGGTCACGGGATGTTCGACCTGGATGCGCGTGTTCATCTCCAGGAAATAGAACGCGTGGCTGCGATCGTCGTACAGATATTCGAGCGTCCCGGCGCCGCGGTAGTGCACCGCCTTGGCGAGCGCGACCGCCGACGAACAGAGTTTTTCACGAATGGCTGGTGTCAGCGAGGGCGACGGAGCTTCCTCCCAGACCTTCTGACGGCGGCGCTGCAGCGAGCACTCGCGTTCGAAGCAGTGGATGACGTCGTGGCCGTCGCCGAGAATCTGCACCTCGATGTGCCGCGCGCCTTCGATGAGCTTCTCGACATAGATCCCGCCGTCGCCGAAGGCCGCGAGCGCCTCGGCCTGCGCCTGTGGCATCAGGTGATGAAACTCCTCGGCCGAGCGCGCGATGCGGATGCCGCGGCCGCCGCCGCCGGCCGCCGCCTTGATCATCACGGGAAAGCCGATTTTCTCCGCCAGGGCGAACGCCGCCTCGGCGGACTCCAGACGGCCGCGGCTGCCTGGAACCGTCGGCACTTTCGCCGCCGCCGCCGCTTCGCGCGCGGCGACCTTGTCGCCCATCAGGCGGATCGATTGAGCCGTCGGCCCCACGAAGATCAGCCCCGCCGCCTCGACCGCGGCGGCGAACTCGGCATTTTCGGCAAGGAATCCATAGCCTGGATGGATCGCGTCGGCGCCCGTTGTCTTGGCGGCGGCGAGAATCGTATCACGGTTGAGATATGATTTCGACGCCTGCGCAGGGCCGATGTCGACGCACTCGTCGGCAAGCCGCACTGCAAACGAGTCCTTGTCGGCCTTGCTGTAGACCTGCACCGTCGCAATGCCCAATTCGCGCGCCGCACGAATGATGCGCACGGCGATCTCGCCGCGATTGGCAATGAGAAGTTTCTGGATCGTCATGGGCGGTTTGACTGGCTCAGACATCGATCTCGGCGATCGGCTGGCCGGCCATCACGGCGTCCTCGTTGTCGACAAGGAAGCGCACGATCTTGCCGGCCACGCCCGCTTTTACTTCGTTGAACGACTTCATGACCTCGACGAGGCCAACCGTGTCTTCCTGCGTGACCGCGTCGCCATCGGATTTGTAGTCCGGCTTGTCCGGTGCCGGCTTGCGGTAGAATATGCCTGGGAGCGGCGAAAAGATTTGCTGTAGAGCCATGAGTTCCTCGTACTTTGATCGGCTTTGCCCTGCGCGTCAGCGCGCTGCCAGATAGGGGCGGACTGCGTCGCGAACCGCCACGGCGATGTCGACGGCATTCGGTGTGTCGGAGTGGACGCAGATGGAATCGGACCCGACGGTGATGTCGTTTCCAGCCACCGTGCGCGTCTTGCCTTCGGTCACGGCGCGCAGGCAGCGTGCAGCCGCGTCGGTGGGATCCTTGGCATCGTGTTCGCGCGTGATGATGAGGCTTCCATCGGCATTGTAGTCGAGATCGGCATAATATTCGGCGACGAAGGTGTGACCGCGGCGCTGATAGACCTTCTCGTGCAGCGTCCCTTTCATGCCGAACAGCGGCACCTTGTAGACATCTGCGGCGTCCGCCACGGCCTCGGCGATGTCCTCCATTCGTGCGGCCATGCCATAGAGCGCGCCGTGCGGCTTGATATGATTGAGAGCAACGCCTTCGGCATCTAGGAACGCCTTGAGCGCGCCGATCTGGTAGAGCAGGCAGTTCGTCAGCTCTTCGCGGCCGATCTTCATCTCCCGGCGTCCGAACCCCTGCAAATCAGGCAGAGAGGGATGGGCGCCGACCTTGACGCCGTGCTGTTTGGCCAGGCGCACGGTCTCGCGCATGTGATTGAAGTCCGAGCCATGGAATCCGCAAGCGACGTTGGCGACGTCGATCTGGGGCATCAGGCCTTCGTCATCGCCCATCTTGTAGAGGCCGAAAGCCTCGCCCATGTCGCAATTGATCATGACCATCTCCGTGTTGTCCTTATCCCCGCCGCTGCATTCGCAGCGCAACATTCGTGAACTAAATCTAAGCCCGGCGAACGAGACGCCTGCCGACTTCAGCAGGCGTCACGTTCATGGCGATCGACCCAAGGAGACGCCGCAGGCGAAAACCTTGGGCGACGCGTTGCCCGGCCTTACTTGGACACTAGATAGTCGACCGGGATCTTCTCCGAAATCGTCCACTGATCGACCACTTTCGGTTTGCCCGCTTCGGTATCGACGATCAGATAGCGGCCCTGGTTCTGATGGTGCAGGTCCTTGCTGAAGGTCCGCGGCCCGAACAGCGTGGGCTCGTTGGTCATTTTCTCCAGTTCGGCCACGACAGGCGCGGCATCCGTCGACTTGGCGCGCTCGACCGCCTTGGCCCAGACGTCGATCAGGACATAGCCGGGATAGACGTACTGGCTGGACGGATCGCCGCCGGTGACTTCCTTGTACTTCTTGTTGAACTCGGCGACCTTCGGATTGGGGTCGTCGCCATAGATCGAGCCCTGCACCGGCACGTAGAAATTCGACAGGTCCGGAACGGCGCTCAGCCAATAGCTGCCATCGACGCCCGAGCCGTTGAGGATCATCGACTTGATGCCGGCGGCGCGGATCTGCTTGATGGCCGAAACCGCGCCCGGCATCATCGTGCAGAGCATGATGGCGTCCGGCTCCTTCGGCAGGCTCTTGATGCGGGTGATCTGGGAGGCGATCGAGGCATCGTCGTTCTTGAAGGTGTCGGTGCCAGCGAGCGTGGCGTCCTTCAGATGCGGCATCTCCCAGTCGAAGCCGTCGCAGATTCCCTTGTTATAGACGGTCCAGCTGTCGAGCAGCCGGTAGAAGCTGCGGGCATTCTTCTTGGTGTAGGCCCACTCGGCCATCGTCGCGCCCTGCACCGCCGCCAGCACTGAGGCGGAGAACGAGTAGGGACCGACCCCGGGGATGCCGGCCTTGATCGACTCCGCGCACAGGAAGAAGGAGACTTTACCGGCCGACTGAGCCTGCAGAGCCGCCGGCGCACCGAAGTCATAGTCGCAGGAGACGATCACGAGGTCGGCGCCCTGGTCGAGCACCGCGAGGCCCGCTTTGGCGCCCTCGGCCTGATCGGTCTTGGTGTCGGCAAACACGGCCTTGATCTTCTTGCCAAGCAATCCGCCCGCTTTGTTGATCTCGTCGATGCGGATCAGCGCGGCGTCCTGGGCCGGCTTGTCATAGGCCTGCATGAAGCCGGATGCGGCGGTGGCAAATCCGACCACGATCTCGTCGGCCGCCAGGGTCGGGGTCGACCACAGCGCGCCCGCCACGGCCAACGCACTTAGTATTTTGGTGAAACGCATTTAACCACTCCTCCGTTTTGTGAACTGGACTTCAATTCGATTCCTTCAGGGCCGTCTGCACAGGCTGCGGCAACCGCTGTCCGAGCGGCCACCCTCTCCAGGAGAACTCGCGGTTGCGGGTAAGGCCGGTTGGCAAGTACATCAGGATGACGATGGTGATGATGCCGATTGCGATCTCCTGCACTCCGTTCGGGAGCGCGATGGTCAGGCCGCCGAGGCTGACGCCCTTTTCCAGGTCGCGAAACATCTCGATAAGCGCGGAAATCACCACGACGCCGGATACCGCCCCGCTGAGGCTGCTCATGCCGCCGACCACCAGCATCGACAGGGTGATGAACGTCGTGCGCAGATAGAACGAACCCGGATTGACGATGCTCAGGAAGTGCGCATAGAGCGCGCCGGCCAGACCAATGATGAAGGCGCTGACGACAAAGGCGATCAGCCGCTCGCGGACCATGTCGATTCCGGAGGCGCTGGCGGCCACGGCCTCGTCGCGGGTGGCGCGAAGCGCGAGGCCGGAGCGGGAAATCGAGTAGAGATAGGCAATCGCGATGGCGACCGCGGCGCCCAGCGATCCGATCCAGACATTCGTATTGGGCGGGATGCCGACAATAGAGCCTTGCCCGCCCGTCACCGAGTCCCAGTTCGAATAGACGTTGTTGACGACGCCGAGCAGCCCGAAGGTGGCGATCGAGGCCGCGATCCCCGATAACCGCATGATGACGCGCCCGACGATGAGCGCGAACAAGGCCGCGAATACGCCCGAGATCGGCGTCGCAACCCACATCGGCAACTGCGTGTGCAGGAGCCAGGCGGGCAGTCCCTTAAGCGTGACCGATTTCATCATCGGCGGGATGGTCAGCCATGCGGTCATATAGGCGCCGAGGCACATGAAGCTGATATGGCCGAATGACAGCAGTCCCGAATTGCCGACGAAGACGTAGAGGCCGGCGACCACCATGATGTTGATGAACATCTCGACGACGGTGCGATTGAAGGCCCTGCCGCCGAATTGATAGGTCAAGGCCGCAATGGCGAGCAGCGCGGCGACCAGGATGACCGGTGTCGTGATCGTTCGCCAAATCACCGATGTTCGCCGCGCCATGGATCAGACCCTCTGCTTGGCGGATTTGGGCGCGAACAGCCCTTGCGGGCGCACCAAGAGGACCACGATCACGGCGCCATAGACAAAGGCATCGCGGAACACGCGGGCGTCATGCGGCAGCGTCGCCTGGAACAGGACGCTGGCGCCGCCGATCAGGAAGCCGGCCGCAA